>NZ_JASCQK010000003.1:0-621815 GCF_040798045.1 Bacteroides sp. NGMCC 1.200775
ACAGCCGAGCGTTACTAATTGCCCGATGACTTTCTTTTATTGTCTTTTATGGTTTATATATCCGTTTAGCTTTCCTATCGGGTGATAGACGGCTAAGTTTACTTTTGTACATTATGTCTACCTTATTCAGGTGACTATAGCATCAGGGTTCCACCTCTTCCCATTCCGAACAGAGAAGTTAAGCCTGATCACGCCGATGGTACTGCGTAACAGTGGGAGAGTAGGTAGTCGCCGTTTTCAGAGAGTTCATCCCCTCGGGTCAGAAGACACGAGGGGATGACTTGTTTATAGACGTAGGAAAAGAAGGAGGGAGGATAACAACCGAACTGATGCACTCGTTTATAAATAAAGAACTTTACTCTTCCGGATAAACAACATTCCCTGTCAATCATTTTATCAGCTTTATTCGGAATGTTTCTGGTTAAAAGAAGCTGTGTGGGACAGAACCCTAATGGCGAAAGTCAAGGAGGCTATGAGAAAAGCCTCCCTGTTATTAGTGATAAATGAAATATTATACTCTGCTGTCAGCTCCCCACATCATTTTAGTGCGAAGAGTGTCGAAAAAGATGTGATTAAAGCGTTTTACTACTTTAATGCTATAGTCAGCTCTCCGGATTGTGAGGCGGGTTGTTTCCTTACAGGTTTCGCTACTGCCGTCAATTGCAACCAGGAAATTGTGGCTACGACTTTCTACATCTAAAGTGATTTCCCAGTCATCACAGATCACTATAGGCCTTACGTTTAAACTGTGTGGAGCAACCGGAGTAATTGCGATGGTTTTGGAATGGGGAACAATGATAGGACCACCTACGCTTAACGAATATGCAGTGGAACCTGTTGGAGTGGCGATAATGAGCCCGTCAGCCTGGTAAGTCGTGAGGTGTGCTCCGTTAATAGCAGTACGGATACTGATCATGGATGAACTGTCCCGTTTTAATACGGCTATTTCATTGAGCGCATAAGGTGAATCTTGCAAATGTTTGTCGTCACAAAGCAATTGGAGTACACTCCGTTCTTCAACTGTATAATGGTTCTGGTAGATTTCTTCAATCGTTTCTTCCATTTCTTCCGGGGATACATCTGCTAAGAATCCTAATCGTCCGGTATTGATACCCAAAATAGGGATTCCTTTGTTACCTACCCGTCGTGCCGCTTTTAGAAAAGTACCATCTCCGCCGATACTGATCACCATGTCTGCATCAAAATAGTCTTCATCGAACAAATTATCCGCCTTGACGTTCAGTTTTAAGTCGGATTTCAGGAAACGATGAAATTCTCTGCATACACAGATTTCTGCTCCATGTTTTTCGAGCAAATTGAACAAAGTAGCAGCATGTGAAGACTTCTTGGCTTGGTATGTATTTCCGAAAATGGCAAATTTCATGTTGATAAAAGTTTCTAGTGTGTCGCAAATTTGGGATTTTTTTTCGGTATTGCTGTTATCTTATCACTAATATTTGTACTTTTGCGCAAAACATATGGGTAAAAGGTCCGTATTATATTAAGACATGGAACTATGACTAAATTAAGTGTGAACATAAACAAAGTGGCTACCCTTCGGAATGCCCGTGGGGGAAATGTTCCGAACGTGGTTAAGGTGGCGTTGGATTGTGAGAGTTTCGGTGCTGACGGCATAACGGTTCACCCACGTCCGGATGAACGTCATATCCGTCGTTCGGATGTGTATGATTTGCGTCCGTTGCTTCGGACTGAATTTAATATTGAAGGATATCCTTCTCCGGAGTTTATCGATTTGGTGTTGAAGGTGAAACCTCATCAGGTGACTTTAGTGCCGGACGATCCTTCTCAGATAACTTCTAATTCAGGATGGGATACAAAGGCTAATTTTGATTTTCTGACGGAAGTCTTGGACGAGTTTAACGGGGCAGGTATCCGTACATCTGTATTTGTGGCAGCCGATGCGGAAATGATTGAGTATGCGGCAAAAGCAGGTGCCGACCGTGTAGAGCTATATACCGAACCTTATGCTACTGCTTATCCGAAAGATCCGGCAGCGGCTGTTGCTCCTTTTGTTGAAGCTGCTAAAGTGGCCCGCCGGTTGGGAATTGGTCTGAACGCCGGTCACGACTTGAGTTTATTGAATCTGAATTACTTTTATAAAAACATACCCTGGCTGGACGAGGTCTCTATCGGTCATGCTTTAATAAGTGATGCGCTGTATCTGGGATTGGAACGTACCATTCAGGAATATAAAAACTGTCTTCGCTAATGAATGCAATGCTACTATTAGCCCAAGTGGCTACCAACCTGGCTGATTCCGTTGCATCGGCCAACCCTGTACTGACTCCTGTATCTGCTCCGGCTGAAATGAATATGCTTGATATGGCTATTAAGGGTGGATGGATTATGATTGTTTTGGGAGTACTGTCTGTAGTTTGTTTCTACATCCTGTTTGAACGTAACTATGTGATCCGAAAAGCCGGTAAGGAAGATCCGATGTTTATGGAGAAGATCAAAGACTATATTCATAGTGGTGAGATTAAGTCGGCAATTAATTATTGCCGAACGATGAATACCCCTTCCGCCCGTATGATCGAAAAAGGGATTAGCCGTCTGGGACGTCCGGTAAATGACGTACAGGTTGCTATTGAGAATGTGGGAAATATTGAGGTGGCTAAGTTGGAAAAAGGCCTGACTGTGATGGCTACTATTTCAGGTGGTGCTCCGATGCTCGGTTTCCTGGGTACAGTAACCGGTATGGTGCGGGCTTTTTATGAAATGGCAAATGCCGGAAGCGGTAATATTGATATCACACTGCTTTCAGGAGGTATTTATGAAGCTATGATTACTACCGTAGGTGGTCTGATTGTCGGTATTATTGCTATGTTTGCTTACAACTATCTGGTGATGCTGGTAGACAGAGTGGTCAATAAGATGGAGTCCAGAACCATGGAGTTTATGGACCTGCTTAATGAACCTGCACAGAAATAAGGTGCTGAGATAAAATAGAGTGCGTAGCCAATTGGCACATTGACATATTGGCATATTGAAGAATTATTTTATGGCATTAAAGCGTCGAGCAAAAATATCACCCAACTTTAGTATGGCATCTATGACGGACGTCATATTCCTGTTGCTTATCTTTTTTATGATAACCTCAACTGTTGTGTCGCCCAATGCGATTAAAGTGTTATTGCCACAAGGCAAACAGCAAACTTCGGCTAAACCGTTGACAAGAGTTATCATTGATAAGGACCTGAACTATTATGCAGCGTTCGGTAATGAAAAAGAGCATGCTTTAGGCTTGGAGGAATTGACTCCATTCCTGCAAAGCTGTGCGGATAAAGAACCTGAGATGTATGTTGCTCTCTATGCGGATGAAACTGTACCTTACCGTGAGATCGTTAAGGTGCTGAATATCGCGAATGAGAATCATTTTAAAATGGTGCTGGCTACCCGCCCGCCGGAAACAAGGAAGAAATGAACATAAAAAGAAAGAGTGAATATATAGGGGCGTTGGGTGCATTGTTGGTGCATGTGGCTATTATTGCTCTTTTGATTCTGGTAAGTTTTGCTGTTCCACGTCCGGACGAAGAAGCCGGCGGTGTACCGGTGATGATGGGAGATGTGGATGCGGCTTATGGAAATTATGATCCCTCCACTATGGTGGACGTGGAAGTAATGCCTGAAGAAGTGCCGGCTCCGCAACCCGTACCCGAAGTGGAAGCCGAACAGGAAATGATTACGCAGACCGAAGAAGAAACGGTTGCTATAAAACCCAAGGCCGAGCCTAAGAAGGAGAAGCCGAAAGTAGAGAAGAAGCCTGAAAAAACAGCCGAAGAAAAGGCTGCCGAAGCTAAAAAACTTGCTGAAGAAAGGGCAGAGCGTGAGCGCAAGGCCGCTGCAGAAGCTGCCAGTAAACGAGTAGCCGGTGCCTTTGGTAAAGGCTCGCAGATGGGGGGAAGCAAAGGTAGTGCTACTTCGGGTGAAGGAGTAGAAGGAAGTAAAGATGGCAATTCGTCGACCGGAGCAAAGTCCGGAGTCGGGGGATATGGAACATTTAATCTTGGCGGACGTTCTATAGGAGAGGGAGGTTTGCCCCGTCCCGTATACAACGTTCAGGAAGAGGGGCGAGTAGTTGTTTCTATTACCGTGAATCCAGCTGGTCATGTGATTGCTACCAGTATCAACCGATTGACTAACACGGTAAATTCGACTTTGCGTAAAGCTGCTGAAGATGCGGCTAAAAAAGCACGTTTTAATGCCGTAAACGGAGTGAACAACCAGACAGGAACGATTACTTATTATTTTAATTTGAAATAATTAATGCTTAAAGTACCGTGTTTTTAGAAAGGTGGGCTTTGAGTTTATAACATCTAAATGATATAGATTATGGGAACAGTTTATGCATTTTTCGCAGACGGATTTGAAGAAATTGAAGCGCTTACTACAATTGATACATTGAGACGCGCTGGTTTAGATGTAGAAATTGTATCTGTTACGCCAGACGAGATTGTAGTCGGAGCGCATGATGTATCTGTGCTTTGCGATAAGAATTTTGAGAATTGTGATTTCTTTGATGCTGAGTTGCTGTTTTTGCCGGGAGGAATGCCGGGTGCTGCCACTTTGGACAAACATGAAGGGTTGCGTAAGTTAATTCTTAGCTTTGCGGAGAAAAACAAGCCTATTGCCGCTATTTGTGCCGCCCCGATGGTACTTGGAAAACTGGGACTTCTGAGAGGTCGCAGAGTAACCTGTTATCCCAGCTTCGAACAGTACCTGGAAGGTGCGGAGTGTACTAACGAGCCGGTTGTCAGAGATGGTAACATCATTACCGGTATAGGACCGGGTGCTGCGATGGAATTTGCATTGACTATTGTAGATACATTGTTAGGCAAGGAAAAAGTAAACGAGCTGGTAGAGGCCATGTGCGTAAGACGTTAAGCCTATGTATCGGACTGCTTTGATTGTAGCCGGGGGGAAGGGACTCCGCATGGGAAGTGAACTTCCCAAACAGTTTCTTCCCATTGGCGGAAAGCCTGTATTGATGCATACGTTGGAAGCTTTTCATCGATTCGATAAGAGAATGCAGCTTATTCTCGTATTGCCCCGGGAACAGCAGGGGTTTTGGCGGGAACTGTGTGAAACGCATGGATTTAACATCAGGCATGAAATTGCCGATGGAGGTGAAACCCGTTTCCACTCGGTTAAAAACGGATTGGCTTTGATAAACGGTATCGGTGGTATGGTGGGGGTGCATGACGGTGTTCGTCCTTTCGTATCGCAGGAAGTGATTGCCCGTTGTTTCCGGGAAGCTGCTGTGCGAAAAGCCGTAATTCCTGTCATCGATGTTGTAGAAACCGTGCGCCATCTCACAGGATCAGGCAGTGAGACTGTAAACCGTAATGATTATAAACTGGTTCAAACTCCCCAGGTATTCGATGCCGATTTACTGAGAAGAGCTTATGAACAAGAGTTTACTCCCTTTTTTACTGATGATGCCTCCGTGGTAGAGGCTATGGGAGTTCCTGTCCATCTGGTGGAGGGAAACCGTGAAAATATAAAAATAACTACTCCATTTGATTTGAAAGTAGCTTCAGCCTTGTTGTAATGTTCGATTTAGCTACACGAGACATAAAGTACTTATCCGGTGTTGGTCCGCAAAAAGCTGCGGTTCTGAATAAAGAGTTGGAGATTTATTCATTGCATGATCTGCTCTATTATTTTCCTTATAAATATGTAGACCGGAGTCGCATCTATTACATTCATGAAATAGATGGTAATATGCCGTATATACAGTTGAAGGGAAAGATACTTGGCTTTGAAACTTTTGGTGAAGGGCGCCAGAGAAGATTATTAGCACATTTCTCGGATGGCACAGGAGTCGTTGACCTCGTGTGGTTTCAGGGTATAAAGTATGTCACAGGTAAGTATAAACTTCACGAAGAATATATTATCTTTGGTAAGCCGACCGTGTTTAACGGAAGAATTAACGTAGCCCATCCCGATATAGATAATCCCGCTGATTTGAAATTGTCATCAATGGGACTCCAACCTTATTATAATACAACGGAGAAGATGAAACGTAGCTTTCTCAACTCCCATGCCATTGAAAAGATGATGGCAACCATTATCGGACAGATTCAGGAGCCTTTGCCCGAGACACTTTCACCTAAACTGATTGCCGACCATCATCTGATGCCTTTGACGGAAGCTTTACGGAATATTCATTTTCCTTCTAATCCGGAGCTGTTGAGGAAGGCGGAATATCGTCTTAAGTTCGAAGAGCTCTTTTATGTACAGCTCAATATTCTGAGATATGCCAAAGACCGGCAACGTAAATACCGCGGTTATGTTTTCGAAACAGTCGGTAAAATCTTCAATACATTTTATTCTAAGAATCTTCCTTTCGAACTGACCGGGGCTCAAAAGCGGGTTTTGAGAGAAATCCGGCAGGACGTCGGTTGCGGAAAGCAAATGAATCGCCTGTTGCAGGGGGATGTGGGAAGTGGGAAAACACTGGTGGCCTTGATGAGTATGCTGATTGCCCTTGATAATGGTTTTCAGGCTTGTATGATGGCGCCTACTGAGATTTTGGCTAACCAACATTACGATACAATCAAAGAGTTGTTGTTTGGAATGGATGTGCGGGTGGAACTCCTGACAGGTTCGGTGAAAGGAAAGAAACGGGAAGCTATCCTTGCGGGACTCCTGACCGGAGATGTACATATATTGATCGGTACCCACGCCGTTATTGAAGATACTGTAAATTTTGCTTCTTTAGGATTGGCCGTAATTGACGAACAACACCGCTTTGGTGTGGCACAGCGTGCCAGACTGTGGAGCAAGAGTATTCAGCCGCCCCATGTATTGGTTATGACTGCTACTCCGATTCCACGTACGCTGGCAATGACACTTTATGGTGATTTGGATGTCTCTGTCATAGATGAATTGCCTCCCGGACGTAAGCCGATCTCTACTATTCACCAGTTTGATAACCGGAGAGAAAGTTTATATCGTTCGGTACGTAAACAAATTGAAGAAGGGCGCCAGATTTATATTGTATATCCCTTGATTAAGGAGAGTGAAAAGATTGATTTGAAAAATCTTGAAGAAGGGTATTTGCATATTTGTGAGGAGTTTCCCGACTGTAAGGTTTGTAAAGTGCATGGCAAAATGAAACCTGCCGAGAAAGATGCGCAGATGCAACTTTTTATTTCGGGTGAAGCGCAGATTATGGTAGCTACTACAGTGATTGAAGTAGGAGTGAATGTGCCTAACGCTTCGGTGATGATTATCGAAAATGCCGAACGCTTCGGACTTTCACAGTTACATCAGTTGCGTGGCCGGGTAGGGCGTGGAGCCGACCAATCATATTGCATTCTGGTCACTACCTATAAGCTGACTGAAGAGACCCGGAAACGTCTGGAAATAATGGTACGCACCAATGACGGATTTGAAATAGCTGAAGCCGATCTTAAACTCCGGGGACCAGGTGACCTGGAAGGTACACAGCAAAGTGGTATTGCTTTCGACTTAAAGATTGCGGATATTGCCCGTGACGGTCAACTCTTGCAATACGTGCGTAATATCGCAGAAGAAATAACGGATGCCGATCCGGGTGGCGTGTTGCCGGAGAATGAAATTCTATGGCGGCAGCTGAAAGCATTGCGCAAGACGAATGTTAACTGGGCTGCCATTAGCTGAAAAACGGTTAAACATGTAGCTTTTTTACATAAACATGTTGCATAACATATTTCTCTTTATTTCCTCTGTTTATGGAGGTTTAGAGAAATATTTCTTTAATTCTGCTATTTATCCTTATAAAAAATAGTTAAGAGGATACCTGCCGTTTCGCTTAGAAATGCTATCTTTGGAGGAATTTTAAAATAAATGAGCACTTTAACCTTTTGAAACTGTACGTTATGATGGAAAAAACATTGGTCATTCTGAAACCTTGTACTCTTCAGCGAGGACTGGTTGGCGAGATTACTCGTCGTTTTGAGCGTAAAGGATTGCGTTTGGCAGGAATGAAAATGATGCAGTTGACAGATGAAGTGTTAAGTGAGCATTATTCACACCTTAGTTCGAAACCATTCTTTCAGCGAGTGAAAGATTCTATGATGACGGCTCCCGTTATCGTTTGTTGTTTTGAAGGTGTGGATGCTATTCAAGCCGTTCGTGCATTGGCAGGACCAACTAACGGACGTCTGGCAGCCCCGGGGACCATTCGCGGAGATTATAGTATGAGCTTTCAAGAGAACATTGTTCATACCTCTGATTCGCCGGAAACCGCAGTTGTCGAATTAAACAGATTCTTTAAACCGGAAGAAATATTCGATTACAAACAGGCTACTTTTGACTACCTGTATGCAAATGACGAATATTGATTGAATTGAATTAAACAAGACGAATGAATTTCAATTGCATTAAAACAGTAATGATTGCCGCTGCGGCTATGATCAGCCTGAACTCTTTTTCTCAGGATTTGATTGCCCGTCAGGCACCGATTGACAGAAAATTAAAAAGTGTAGATTCATTAGCATTGCAGAAACAGATTCGCGCAGAACAGTCTGAATATCCTGCACTGAGTCTGTATCCTAATTGGAACAACCAGTACGTACATGCTTACGGAAAGGATGCTATAATTCCCGATTCTTATACAATCGATCTCACGGGCTTCCACATGCCTACTCCCAGTACCCGTATCACTTCTCCCTTCGGACCACGCTGGAGAAGAATGCATAATGGACTTGACATCAAAGTGAACATTGGAGATACTATTGTAGCTGCTTTCGACGGAAAGGTACGTATTGTGAAGTATGAACGTAGAGGTTATGGTAAATATGTCGTTATTCGTCACGACAATGGACTGGAAACCGTATACGGTCACTTATCCAAACAGCTTGTAGAAGAGAACCAATTGGTAAAAGCCGGTGAACCCATTGCCTTGGGAGGAAATACCGGACGTTCAACGGGATCTCACTTACATTTTGAGACCCGTTTCCTGGGTATTGCCATCAATCCTGCATTAATGTTCGACTTCCCGAAACAGGATATCGTTGCCGATACATATACATTCAGAAAAACAAGAGGTTACGAACGTAACAAAGCCGGTTCACATGATACTAATATAGCATCGGACGGCGAAATCAGATATTACAAGGTTAAGAAAGGCGACAGTTTGTCCAGAATCGCTAAACTGCGCGGTGTTTCAGTCAGCACACTTTGCAAGTTGAATCGTATTACCACGAAGACAACACTTCGTCCGGGTCAAGTATTGCGCTGTTCATAATAGTTATACTACATAGACGGAAGAGGGCACTTTAATATTATTTAGAGTGCCCTCTTTTCATTTTTCTTTAATTATTGTTACCTTTGCACACTATTTGTAAGGAAATGAAAGATACCAGGCAACAATTTGAACATGTCATAGCATTATGCCGTGACCTATTCTCTAAGAAACTGCATGATTACGGTCCTGCATGGCGTATTCTGCGTCCTGCTTCTGTAACAGATCAGATATTTATCAAAGCCAATCGTATTCGTAGTATTGAAGTAAAAGGGGTGACTCTTGTCGACGAAGGAATCCGTTCCGAGTTTATTGCTATTGTCAACTATGGTATTATCGGGTTGATACAATTGGAACTCGGATATGCAGAGTCGGCTGATATAACAGTAGATGAAGCATTGGCTTTGTACGATAAGCATGCAAAGGAAACATTGGAATTGATGCTTGCCAAGAATCATGATTATGATGAGGCATGGCGCAGTATGCGCGTTAGCTCGTATACTGATTTGATACTGATGAAGATTTATCGTACCAAGCAGATAGAGAGCCTTGCCGGTCAGACATTGGTATCAGAAGGCATTGACGCCAATTACATGGATATGATTAACTATTCTGTTTTCGGATTGATTAAGATAGAATTTGAAGGATAAGGAGCTACATATTATTCAGAAAGTATGGACCAATCTGTGCCGCTTCGTGCTGGCAGGGGTGTTCATCTTTTCAGGATTCGCGAAAGCAGTCGATCCGTTGGGATCGGAATATAAGATACAAGATTATCTGGATGCTTTCGGGATGGGAACGTGGTTTCCGGCCTTTTTCCCTTTGTTGGCGGGTATTGTTTTGTCAGCTGTCGAGTTCTCGGTAGGTGTGTTTCTGTTTTTGGGTATCCGGAAAACAACCGCTACCTGGTTGGCTTTGTTGCTGATGATCTGTATGACTCCTCTTACTCTGTATTTGGCATTGGCTAATCCGGTATCCGATTGTGGTTGTTTCGGTGACGCCTGGGTATTGACAAACTGGCAAACATTTTGGAAGAATGTTATTCTGCTGATTGCAGCAATTTCCGTTTTCCGGTGGAAGCATCAGATGATCCGTTTTATCAGTGCTAAGATGGAATGGCTCGTATCTCTATATACTTTCCTGTTTGTGTTTGCGCTTTCGTTCTATTGTCTGGGCAACTTGCCGATACTGGATTTTCGTCCTTATAAGATAGGGAAGAATATTCCGGAAAACATGAGTATTCCGGCAGGGGCAAAGCCGACGGTTTACGAGAGTGTTTTCGTGTTGGAGAAGAATGGTGAAAAGAAAGAGTTCTCGTTGGAAAATTATCCCGATAGTACCTGGAAATTCATTGAAGCGCGGACCGTTGTGAAAGAGAAAGGTTATGAGCCTTCTATCCATGATTTCTCAATGACTAATCTTGAAACAGGTGAAGATATTACAGATAAAGTACTGGCAGATAAAAACTATACATTCTTATTGGTAGCCCATCGGATTGAAGAGGCAGATGACAGTAACATCGATCTGATAAATGAGATTTATGATTATGCGGTAGAGCATGGTTATGGCTTTTACTGCCTGACCTCTTCGCTGGATTATCAGATAGAACAATGGAAAGATAAAACCGGAGCGGAATATCCGTTCTGCCTGATGGATGATATTACGTTGAAAACGATGATACGTTCCAATCCGGGACTGATGCTGATTAAAGAAGGTACCATTTTAAATAAATGGAGTGATAGTGAATTGCCTGATGAATATGCCCTGACTGACAAACTGGAAAACCTTGAACTGGGAAAACAGAAACAAGAGAGCGATGTGCATACGATCGGTTATGTACTCCTTTGGTTTGCTATCCCTTTATTGATGGTTTTGGGAGTTGATATTCTGGTTGTGAAGCGTCTTGAAAAGAAACGTAAAAAGGCTGCAGACAAAGCTGCCGGAAATTCACAAGTCTCTTCTGAAACGCAGAAGAATGAATAATTGAATCGTAAATTTATTAACCCTTTTAATAAAAAACAAAATGAGAAAAAACATTGTTGCAGGAAACTGGAAAATGAACAAAACCCTCCAGGAGGGTATTGCTCTTGCAAAAGAACTGAATGAAGCATTGGCTAACGAAAAGCCTAACTGTGATGTTATCATCTGTACTCCGTTTATCCACCTTGCTTCTGTAACTCCTCTTGTAGATGCTGCCAAGATTGGTGTTGGTGCTGAAAACTGCGCTGATAAAGAATCAGGTGCTTACACAGGTGAAGTTTCAGCCGCTATGGTTGCTTCTACAGGTGCTAAATATGTCATCCTGGGTCACTCAGAACGTCGTGCTTACTACGGTGAAACAGTTGAAATCCTGAAAGACAAAGTGAAATTGGCTTTGGCTAACGGTTTGACTCCTATTTTCTGTATCGGTGAAGTTCTGGAAGAACGCGAAGCTAACAAACAGAACGAAGTGGTTGCTGCTCAGTTAGAATCTGTATTCGATCTTTCTGCAGAAGACTTTGCTAAGATCGTTTTGGCTTACGAACCGGTTTGGGCTATCGGTACAGGTAAAACTGCTACCCCTGACCAGGCACAGGAAATCCATGCATTTATCCGTTCTGCTGTAGCCGGAAAATATGGAAAAGAAATTGCCGACAACACTTCTATCCTTTACGGTGGTAGCTGTAAACCTTCTAATGCAAAAGAACTGTTTGCCAACCCGGATGTTGACGGTGGCTTGATCGGTGGTGCTGCTTTGAAGGTTGCCGATTTCAAAGGTATCATTGATGCATTCAACTAATTAAAAGATTAAGAACTGGAAGTTGGGAATGTTGGTTATACCAATCAATCCATTCTCAATTTTCAGTTCTCCATTCCTCAATTGACAAGCTTATGAAGAAATTGAGCTTACTGTTTTTACTATTGGTTCTTGCGGCAGGTGTACAGGCTCAAAGCGATATTGTGAAGAGTCTGGAACGTAACGTGCCGGGGCAAGGGAAAGTGACCATTCATCAAGATCCACGCATTGCAGCTTTATTGGGTAGTGTTCCTCCCAGTACCGGTGAACAGAAGATACTCAAGTCTTCCGGATACCGGATACAGACTTATGCCGGCAACAATACTCGCCAGGCCAAGAACGAGGCGCATAACGTAGGCTCCCGGGTTAAGGAGTATTTTCCGGAACTTTCCGTTTATACCTCTTTCAATCCTCCCCGCTGGTTGTGCAGGGTAGGCGATTTTCGTAGTATCGAAGAAGCTGATGCCATGATGCGCAAGCTGAAAGCAACCGGTGTGTTTAAGGAAGTCTCTATTGTTAAAGATCAAATCAATATCCCCCTGTAATTATGTTAGAAAAAGAAGAAATCAATTCTCCGGCTTTGGAGGATTTAAAGAAGCATTATCGCAGTATTATCACTCTTTTAGGTGAGGATGCCGAACGGGAAGGTTTACTGAAGACCCCCGAACGTGTTGCTAAAGCTATGTTGACTCTGACCAAAGGTTATCACATGGATCCGCATGAAGTGCTTCGTTCGGCTAAGTTTCAGGAAGAATACAGCCAGATGGTGATTGTGAAAGATATCGATTTCTTCTCTCTTTGCGAACATCATATGCTGCCTTTCTACGGCAAAGCGCATGTGGCTTATATTCCTAACGGTTATATCACCGGACTTAGCAAGATAGCCCGGGTGGTAGATATTTTCTCTCACCGGTTGCAAGTGCAGGAGCGCATGACGCTCCAGATTAAAGAGTGCATCCAGGAAACCCTCAATCCATTGGGAGTGATGGTTGTCGTTGAAGCCAAACACATGTGTATGCAGATGCGTGGTGTTGAGAAACAAAATTCTGTAACTACTACTTCCGATTTTACAGGTGCTTTCAACCAGGCTAAAACCCGCGAAGAGTTTATGAATCTGATTCGTCAGAGATAAGTCTGGTGTAGTATATTATTGGTATATAGGGGCAATCGCGCTGAATTTATTAGTATTTAAGTTTGTTTATATAGCTTTTGTTTTTTATTTTTGTGCTAAATGAATTAACTTTTATTTTAGCGTATGCCCTCCAATTCCAGTGACTTAATCCGGTTCAACAAGTTCTTTTCCGAAAATCAGCAACGGTTTATCCGGTTTGCATGGACTTATACGCGTGACGAGATCGTAGCCGAAGATATCGTTATGGAGGCTTTAATGTCCTATTGGGAAAACCGTCTTAAGATCTCTTCTGAGATCAATCCTTCTGCCTATGTCCTTACGGTCGTAAAGAATAAGTGCCTTAATCATCTCCGCCATTTACAATTGGTCAATGAAGTGTCCGATCGCGTCAGTTCTCATTCAGAATGGGAGTTGTCCAATCGTATCGCCACTTTGGATGCCTGTGAACCCAGTGCTTTATTTGCCGGAGAGGTGCAGAACATTATCGATCATGTGATTTCCCGTCTGTCCGCCAATACCGCCCGGATTTTTGTTCTGAGCCGTTACGAAAATAAATCCCACAAAGAAATAGCCGAGATAATGGGAATGACTGTAAAAGGCGTTGAATTTCATATCTCCAAAGCCACTAAAGAGCTTCGTGTAGCTCTGAAGGACTATCTGGTCTTGTTCCCTTTCTTATATGACTTCCTCACTTAAAAACCATTCAGAAAAATGTATTCCGGGTATCCGAAGAAGGTACTGCCCATAAAAAAAAGAACTTTTTTACTAGGGAGGCAATCTGTTTGCGTGTTATTAAGATGAATGCAGATAAAAACAGACCTATGAAAATAGAAAAAGAAATATTATATCGCTACTTTAACGGGGATGCCGGCCCTGAAGAAGAAAAGAAGATCCGCCAGTATATTGAAGCTTCCGAAGAAAACTGGAAGGAATATCTTCGGGAGAGGAAATTCTTCGATACGATTATTCTGAAGGAGCGGGCCGTTTCTGTCCAAAAGCAGGCCGGGCGACGACGGATGATCCGTAGAATCGGTTTTGAATGCCTGAAGGTGGCGGTTGTTCTGCTGATTGCCTTGGGGACAACGTATTTTTGGCTTAACCGACCCTCCGAAACAGAATCGAGAAGTGTGGTCAGCACTTTGAAGGGACAGATGGCGAACATCACTCTTCCCGACGGCAGCCGTGTCTGGCTTAACTCCAATACCCGAATTGAGTATCCGCAAAACTTTGCAGATAAAAGACGTGACGTAGAGATAGACGGCGAAGCCTATTTTGAGGTAACGCATGATGCAAAGAAACCCTTTGTGGTACATACTTCCGAAAAAGAACAGATTGAAGTACTCGGCACCCGGTTTTATGTAGAAGCCTATTCGGGTACCAAGGAGTTTGAGACAGCCTTGATAGAGGGAAGTGTCCGTGTGAAAGCAGGCAATTCCCAGTTAACGCTGCGTCCTTCGTACAAAGCCGTACTTAAAGGGGGCAAAATGACTGTCGAAAAAATCACTGATTTTGATACTTACCGTTGGCGTGAAGGACTGATTTGTTTTAAGAGTAAACGGTTTACTGAAATACTGCGAGAGTTTGAAAAGTATTATGGTGTCGGGATAGGATTTGATGCCGCCAAAGTAGACAATCCGGTACTTACTGTCAAGTTCCGCTTGTCCGACGGAATAGAATATGCATTACGTGTTTTGCAGAGGGACGTGAACTTTAAGTACGTCCGGGATGATGAGAAGAATACATTTACCATTAAATAAATTGTTGAACCTTTAATAAGAATACTGCCTATGAAGAATACCGCTTAAATCTGATTGAAACAAAAGGCCGGTAAGTACTGCAATACCTACCAGCCTAAAGGAGAAACATTCTTCTTTTACCTGAAAAAGAAAAATATTAAATGAATTTATAAAGCAAAGATATGAAAAATACTCGTTGCACGGATTTTTATGTACCTAAAAATTCGTCAATCAAACCATTATTTAAAACTATGAGAGTCACTACATTCTTACTTTTCTTTTGTGTATTCGGTGCCATGGCAGGTACTGTCAATTCTCAGAATGCAAGAGTGTCCATTAAAAAAACGAATGTCCCTTTAGAGGAAATACTGAATGAGATAGAACGTCAGACAGATTACCTGTTTATGTACTCGAATGCTGTCGATGTGAAAAGACACGCATCAATCCATGTTTCAGAGAAACCCGTATCGGAGGTCCTGAATCAGTTGCTTGGAAATCAAGTCTTGTACGAGATGGAAGGAACACACATCATTTTGTCCGACAAGCACAGCCCCCGGAATACGATAATCGTACAGCAGGAAGACAAAATTCCGGTGAAAGGGAAGATTACCGACATGGCGGGTGAGCCCATCATAGGTGCCAGTATACTTGAGAAGGGCACTACCAACGGAATTATAACAGATCTCAACGGCGGCTTTTCGTTGGATGTATCTCCGGGAGCCATACTTGTCATCTCGTATATCGGATATGCCAAACAAGAAGTCAAAGTGATTCCCGGCAAGACTCTGAAGATAAAGATGAAAGAAGATGCCGAGTTGCTGGACGAAGTTGTTGTCGTGGGTTACGGTACGCAGAAGAAAGTAAACCTGACAGGTGCTGTTGAGACCATCGAGTCGGATGTCATTGAAAACCGTCCCATCCGTAGTGCCACGGATGCACTTCAGGGAACAGTATCGGGGCTGACAGTCAGTTCGGGTACCGGAAAGCCCGGAGAGTTTGCCTCTTTCAAGATACGTGGAAACACTTCCATCAATAGCGCCGGTGCTTTAGTGATTATCGACGGTATGCCGGGAGATATTAATGTGGTAAATCCACAGGATATTGAAACCATTTCAATATTGAAAGATGCCGCTTCTGCTGCTATTTATGGTGCACGTGCTGCCGAGGGAGTGGTATTGGTGACTACTAAGAAGGGGGCTTCGGAGAAGGTGAAGGTAGAGTATACCGGTAATTTTTCTTTTAATTCTCCTACGCGTTTACCTGAAAGCAATACGGGATTGGACCATGCATTATTATCCAACGTTGCATTTGCCAATGCCGGATTGGCTGCTCCTTTTTCACAGAAAGCAATTGATGCTATTAAAGATCCCAATACCATTGCTATTCCTAACGGTAAAGAGTGGATATATACTTCGGATGTGGACTGGATTGGTCTGATGATGGATCATAGTTTTCAGCAGACCCATAACTTAACTATTTCGAAAGCATCTGATCGTTTGAAGTATCTCTTTTCCATCGGCTGGCTTGATCAGAATGGAATGTTTTCTGAATATGGTCCTGACAATTATGACCGTATTAATCTCCGCTCAAATATCAGTGTTGAATTGATAAAGAACAAGCTGTCGTTTGATAGCCGTATCAGCTATTCACGGGGAGTAAACCTCTATCATGCTGCCGAAGGTTCGTGGTCAATTCCTTATATCACTTTTATACAGGCCGGTCCCAATATGCCTATTTATGATCCGAATGGAAATTATTCCCGCCACCGAATGCAGTTGAATCCGATTCAGGCCTTGAAAGAAGGCGGTGAAGGGCGTACCCGTAATCAACGGATTGAAGGAGTATTTACTTTAGAGTATAAACCGGTGAAAGGTCTTTCTCTACGGGCCGTCGGAGGTGCGAATATTCTTGACGGACAAAAAAAGGAATGGCGTAGAGCTTATGGAAAATATGGTGTGGAAGGTTTAATCTCGACTGCTTTTGGACAGAAAAGCCCGAACTCTGTAACGCAGAACAATTCCCATCGACAATATCTGACCGGGCAACTGATTGCCGAATACAAAGGTGTATTTGGAAAACACGATATTAATGTTCTTGGAGGATGGTCGGCAGAAGAGAATCTGTATGAAGATCTTCAGGGAAAACGTACCGATATCATAGGAAATGAACTGCCTGCGCTTAATCTGGGTGATACGGACGGATGGTCGAATGGTGCCGATGAAAATGAATGGGCATTGGTTTCAGGATTCATGCGTATGAATTATGCGTTTGCTTCCAAATATCTGGTTGAGGCCAACTTCCGTGCGGACGCTTCTTCACGTTTTTCAAAAAAGCACAGATGGGGTGTATTTCCTTCCGCTTCGGTCGGCTGGCGAATTACGGAAGAGAAGTTCATGAAGAATCAGCGCATTTTCGATAACCTGAAGTTGCGTGTTTCCTGGGGACAGTTGGGAAACCAGAACGGGTTAGGAATGTATGACCATATTGCCAGTTATAATATTAAGGGGTACTATCCGTTTAAGTCGGAACTCGGACAGTGGGCCGTCATTTCCAAACTGCCATCGGAAACAAGAACCTGGGAAACGGTAGAAATGAATAATTTTGCGGTAGACATGGCGTTTCTCAGAAACCGTCTGACAGTGACCGGAGAATATTTCATCAAACGGAACAAGGACATGCTGGTCAATGTCGAGGTTCCGAGTGTGATTGGAGTTGATGTGCCTACCGGCAATTATGGAGAACTTGAAGTGAAGGGCTGGGAAGTGACCGTAGGCTGGCAAGACCGGATTAAAGACTTTTCCTATAGTGCCCGTTTCAACTTATCCGATCAGAAAGATAAGCTCGTCGATTACGGAGTGGAGTATAACGGATTTGTGGCCGGTGTCAATCAGAAAGTTCAGGGATATTCTCTGGGGTCAATCTTCGGATACCGCACCGACGGATATTTCACGTCTGAAGAGGAAGTTAAGAATTCGGCTGCTTATAATAAATCTATTACCGGTGTAGGTGATATTAAGTATGTTGATAAAGACGGAGATGGTAAGATTTCAGCTCCTAACGATCTGGAATATCTGGGGACCACCACTCCGCGGTATACCTTTGGATTGAATCTGACTGCGGCATGGAAAGGGTTCGACCTGGGAATACTGTTCCAGGGCGTAGGCAAAAGAAATTTCTATTTGTCGAGTGAGGTGATGAATCCCTATTATGCTACCTGGAATAACTTCTCCTATAAGATGCACAATGATTATTGGACTCCGGAGAATCCGAATGCAGCCTTTCCGCGCTATTATGCCGGGGCCAATCATAACTATCAGATTTCCGACCACTGGTTGCAGAATGCGGCTTACGTACGTCTGAAAAATCTGCAACTGGGATATACGATAGACCCGAAACTGACCAAATCATGGGGCATCCAGCGCTTGAGAGTCTATTTTAGCGGCGATAACCTTTGTGAGTATAGCAAACTGAACGATAACTTCGATCCGGAGCTGTCTAATGTAGACGGATATGTATATCCTATCATGAGAAACTTTTCATTTGGACTAAACGTGACATTTTAATTCTTGAATTATGAAGATGAAAACTATATATCTTTGGTTGCTGACTGCAATCGTATTGTGTGGCTGTAGCGATTTCCTGGATCGGGAACCTAAAACCAATCTTTCACCTGCTAGCTTCTGGAAGTCGGAAAGCGATTTGAGACTGGCCACCAATGTGTTTTATCAGAATATGAATCGTTCGTATACATTAGATAACCAGAGTGCGGACGGTTTTGCTAACGTGAGCAATCAAGTCAGTTCGGGAACTCAGAGTCCGGGCAATACAGATGCTATCTGGACTGCGGCGTATAAGCAAATCCGGAATGCCAATAATTTTCTGGAGAATTATCAGAATGCCGAAGTCTCGGATGCCGTCAAGAACCGTTATGCCGGTGAAGCCCGGTTCTTCAGAGCCTATTTCTATTTTAATTTAGTGAAGCGTTTTGGCGATGTTCCCTATGTACTGAGCACGCTCGATATGGACTCGGAAGAATTGATGGGCCCCCGCACTCCTAAAGAACAAGTGATTGCAGGTATCATCGAAGACCTTGAATTTGCGGAGACCCACATTCCGCTGAAAAGCAAATTGTCTACCGACGTGGGACGACTGACCAAGGGAGCCGCCCAGGCAATGCTTGCCCGTGTGGCGCTCTATTGCGGCACGAGAAATAAGTTCCACGGTGACGGAGAGTATAAGAAATATCTTCAGATGGCCAAAGAAGCCAGTAAGCGGCTGATTGACACGAAAGAATATTCTTTGTATAAAGATTACCGCGATCTGTTCCTGCTGCCCGGAGAAGACTCAGACGAGCACATTCTTTCATATCGTTATTCTGCTGAGGCCGATACATACAATTCCCGTATCCGCGCTACGATAGCCGATCCCTCTCACACCCCTACCAAAGTGCTGGCCGATGCATTTCTCTGTAAAGACGGGCTTCCTGTGGAGAAGTCTGCTTATAAAGTAGAATATCTGCCTGCCGGTAAGGAGTTTGAGAACCGCGACCCGCGTATGGCACTTACTCTCTGGAAACCGGGAGATCCGTTCCTGGGAAAACCGTTTGTGCCCAACCTTTCGAGCCAGACACGTACCGGATACATGTTCAAGAAGTATGGTGACGAAGAATCTTACTCGAATATGAAGTCGCGGATTGATGAAATACTGATTCGTTATGCCGAAGTGTTGCTTATCTATGCTGAGGCCTGTTTTGAACTGGAAGATAAGATCTCGGATGCCGACCTGAACCTTTCCGTCAACCGGCTCCGTGCCCGTTTCGAAGGTCATCCCGACCAATTGCCTGCCTTGACTAATGCTTTTGTAGAACAGCACGGTTTGAGCATGCGCGAAGAAATCCGCCGGGAACGCAGGGTGGAACTGGCTGCCGAATCGTTCCGTTACGATGACATTATCCGCTGGAAAACAGCCGAATCGGAATTACCGGTAGCCATCTTGGGTGCGAAGTTTGACTCGGCGCTCTATCCGACAACTATACCGGGAAAAGACGTAACTTTGGATAAGAACGGATTTTTGTTGGTACAGAAAGCAGAAAGCCGTACATTTGATGTTTCGAAACACTATCTCTTCCCATTGCCGCTTCGTGAGGTATCATTGAATCCGGCATTGGTGCAGAACCCCGGGTGGTGAGGCCGGATGACTGATATCGAGGATATATTCCATAAATAAAAAAGTATGTAATGAAAACAAATCGAGCTTTTAAAGAATTTTGTGTGTTAGGCGGCTTGGCATATTCCGTTTGCGGAGTGGCTCAGGAGCGTCCGAATATTATTGTTTTTCTGGTTGATGATATGGGACTGATGGATACTTCCGTCCCCTTTCTGACAGATGAAAATGGTCAGCCGACGCGCCATCCCCTGAATGACTGGTATCATACTCCGAATATGGAAAGACTGGCTAAACAAGGTATTTGTTTTTCTACTTTTTATGCGCAAAGTGTAAGTTCCCCCTCCAGAGCTTCAATTATGACCGGACAAAATGCGACAAGGCACGGTGTCACCAACTGGATTAATGCCGAAAGCAATAACCGGACTCCTTTCGGGCCGCCCGAATGGAACTGGAAAGGTCTCAGGGAAGATATGCCCACTATGCCGAAAGTTTTGCAGCAGGCCGGGTATAAGACCATCCATGTCGGAAAGGCACATTTTGGTTGTATGGGTAGCGAAGGAGAGAATCCGCTGCATCTTGGTTTTGATGTAAATATCGCCGGTTCCGGCATAGGACATCCCGGCAGCTATTATGGCGAATGGGGATATGGGCATATCAAGGGGGAAAAGGCCAGGGCGGTTCCCGACCTGGAAAAGTATCATGGGACGGACATCTTTCTAAGTGAAGCTTTGACGATAGAAGCGAACCGGGAGATAACCAAGGCGGTAGAAGAAAAGCGTCCTTTTTATCTGAATATGGCTCATTATGCGGTCCATGCGCCTTTTCAGGCAGATAAACGCTTTTTGTCACGGTATACCGATCCGGATAAGAGCGAACAGGCAAGGGCGTTTGCTACTTTAATAGAAGGCATGGATAAATCCTTGGGGGATATTATGGACCAACTTGAGAAGTTGGGAATTGCCGAAAATACCTTGATCTTCTTTTTAGGAGATAATGGTGGCGACGCCCCTCTGGGAGATGAACGCGGATATGGCTCTTCTGCTCCGTTGAGAGGGAAAAAAGGTACGGAGTTCGAAGGAGGTATGCGTGTTCCTTTTATTGCGGGCTGGGCAAAGCCTGAGAAAGAGAGTAAAGTGCAGAAGCGTTTACCGATTGAAGCGGGAGGTATGCAGACACAGTTGGGGACAATAATGGATATTTATCCGACAGTGCTGGCCGTGGCCGGATGTAAAGCTCCTCAGGGCTATGCGATAGATGGATTCGACCTCAAAAAGCAATTAAGCGGTAAAGTAAACCGGAGGCGTCCCGAGTCTTTCTTGATGCACTTTCCGCATGCTCACCGTGGCAACTACTTTACGACATATCGTATGGGGGACTGGAAACTGATTTATTATTATCTTCCCGAGACCCCGCAACAACCGAAGGCTCTGCTTTACAATCTGAAGGATGATCCTGAAGAAAGGAACGAACTCTCTTCTGCGTATCCCGATAAGTGTAAAGAGATGATCCGGAAAATGTCTGACCAGTTGGTAAAGGAAGGAGCTCTTTATCCGGTAGATAAGCAAGGAAATGAACTGAAGCCCTTTGTCTACTTCTGACAAGTGAAGGTTTACTGATACATCAAGAGGGTGTGTCGAGACTCACATTTTTTCGACGCACCCTCTTTTTAGTTCGTTACAAACTGTATGTGTATCCGCTTCTTTAAGAAAACGATGGCGGTGCATAACCGGATGTGGTCAGCGCAACACCACCCGGTCGCCCAGGCGTTTGGCCATCAGGTTCTGTATTTCCTTCATCTCCTTATACCGTTGCATGACGGCGTCACATTGAGCGTTGTCATTGGCTATCGCAGGATCTTGCAGCGCATACATGATGTGCTTCAGTTCTTCTGCCACGATGGCATTCTTGAAGTTGATCATCAGCATCGGAACCATTTCGTACAAACGCTCTTCGTCCGTTACCAGCTTTTGTGTTTTCGAGTGATATTTACTCAGTTGATACCGGTCGCTTGCCAGTTCGGTGGCTATTGTGCTGATAGCCGGATCGGGGTGCGCCACAAAGAAACGTTCGGAGGCGAACTCCTGTTCGCGGATATGTTCGGCGGCTTCCGAGAGGATACGGCGGTGCAGCGGGTTATGGAACGCCAGTTCGTCTTCTTTCAGGTCGTTGATGACATACTCCACCACTGTGACCGGTACTTCGTTCCCCTCTTCATCCGTCATGTTGCACATCACCCTTTCTCCGTAGCGGATGATCATCTGGATGATAAGGCGTTCGTATTTGTAGAACTCCTGTCCCTCTTTGCCCTCCTGGGGGATAAACGACTGGTAGGTATCGATTTCTGCCTCTTCCGGCGGAAATGGAGGAGGTATCTCGCCTGCTTCCGGTACCGGAGCATGGTTGGCGACGGCCGGTTTATTCCCTTTCTCGGCCTGAAGTTCACGGCGCTTGGCCACTTCCGAAACCAACAGTTTGTCTTCTATCCGCAATAACTGTCCGCACTCTTTGATATAAACATCCCTGACGATGGCTTCCGGAATGACCGCGATGCTGCGTACGATGTCGTTTATCAGTTCCGCCCGTTTCATCGGATCTTTGCCCGCATCCTCCATCAGGAGTTGTGCCTTGAAACGTATAAAGTCCGTTTCGTGTTCCTGTATAAAGTTCTGGAACTCCGTGGCGTTGTGTTTCCTTGCAAAAGAGTCCGGGTCGTCGCCGTCGGGCAAGAGGCATACTTTGATGTTCATTCCCTCTTCGAGCAACATGTCTATGCCTCGGATCGACGCTTTGATTCCCGCCATGTCGCCGTCATAGAGCACGGTGATATTGTTGGTGAAACGGTGAATCAGCCGGATCTGTCCCGGTGTCAGGGACGTACCGGAAGAGGCCACTACGTTTTCCACCCCCGACTGGTGCATCGAGATCACGTCCGTATATCCTTCCACAAGGAAGCAGCGGTCCTGCTTTACGATGGCCTGTTTGGCAAAGTAGATGCCGTAAAGTTCGTTGCTTTTATGATAAATTTCCGACTCCGGAGAGTTGACATACTTGGCGAGTTTCTTGTTTTCCGTACTGAGCACACGCCCGCCGAACGCAACCACTTTGCCCGAAAGCGTGTGGACCGGGAACATGACACGTCCCCAGAAGCGGTCACGCAGTTTATGGTCGTCCGTCTCATAGCAAAGCCCCGTCTTTACGAGAAACTCTTTTTTGAAGCCTTTGCGCATCGCCTCCTGTGCCAGAGCGTCACGCCCTTCGGTGCTGAACCCCAGTTGGAATTTGTCGATAATATCATCACGGAAGCCTCGCTGGCGGAAGTAAGCCAGTCCGATGCTGCGTCCGTCTACGTGGTTTTTCAGGATGTTCTGGAAATAGTCGCGGGCGAAGTTGTTGACAATGAACATACTTTCTCGGTTGCTCTGCACCTCTTTCTCTTCATTGGTCAGCTCCCGTTCCTTGATTTCTATATTATATTTCTTGGCCAGATAGCGGAGTGCTTCGGGGTAGGACATCTGTTCGTGCTCCATGATAAAGTGCACCGCGTTACCGCCCTTACCGCAACTGAAGCATTTGCAAAGTCCCTTTGAGGGAGACACGCTGAACGAGGGTGTTTTCTCGTTATGGAAAGGGCAAAGTCCCACGTAGTTCACACCGCGTTTGCGCAGCGTGACGAAATCCGAAACCACTTCTACGATTTGTGCGGCATCGAGTATACGGTCTATGGTTGCCTGGTCTATCATTGTTTTATCTCCTTGCGGATGCAAATGTACGTGATATTTCTTGGATAATCAAATGGCTTTTCAGTGGATTCGGCAGGCCGTGCCGATTTATCGGATATTTGCTTTATGTCGCAAATACGGATTGTTTTGCATTAAAAAGTCAGCCAATAAGGCTTTTGTCTGGCGGATGCCCGATTGTTTTTGATCCAACGGGAGGAAGAAAAAGGAAATCGGCGGGCTTTTTCGGTTGGAGAGCCGGGCTTTTGAGTGGGCAGAGCCTTTGTCCGGGGTAAAAAGAGCCTTTGTTTTTCGAAAAAGACGGTTGTATTTCCACCGAAAGACGGTTACATTTTCCGAAAATGATTACTTCTTTTTCAAATATCTCTATATGTTTTTCATAATTACATATATTGTTCCGTTTAAGATCCGGATTTTCCCTGTTTTTCTCTCTGGTTGCTTGCCCGTCCCGGAACTTCCTTTTCTACCAGAAAGGTACTCTTGTCGCTTCTGAGTGGATAATATGATACAGGGAGAGTTCTTTTCTGCTCAATATGCTTCTTATATCGATAAATGCGATCAATCGGATCGGAGGAAAAATGAATTAGAGCCGTTTTTTCCTTCTTGCCTTTCCCTCGGGACTAAAGAATGAAAACTGAGCGTTTCTTATTATCATTTTGACATTTTGCTCATCCCGCAAATAATAAAAGAAAGGAGAGGGGTGTCTGTGGTGAATGATGACACCCCCTCATACTTATGATAAAGATTCTTATTTAATCTTTTCCCGTATCTTCGTCAGATACTTTTTCATTCCTTCCGCATCTTTGCTTGTGATAATTTCAAGCAACTGTTTCAGCTCTGTGCGGATGTTCTCTACCTGTGACGGCGTGCGCGGATTGAACAGGATTTCCTGCAATAAGTAATCATCTTCGCTCAAAAGCCCTTTTGCAATAGCCATGTGCTTCTTGAATGTGGTTCCCGGTGCCTCTTGGTGTTTCATGACAGCTGCGAAAACAAACGTCGAAACAAACGGGATGGACAAGGAGTAAGCCACTGTTTCATCATGCTCGTCGAAGGTATACTCAAAAATATTCAGGTTCAGGCTATTGTATAAGTCTTTAAAGAATACTTTCCCCAAATGATCGCTCTCACTGATGATGATGGCACTTTCGCTGCTCAGATTGCTCAGACTGGCAAAAGTAGGGCCAAACATCGGGTGAGTGGAGACATAACGGAATCCGCTTTCTTCGTAGAACTTCTTCAGTCCGGTTTTCACCGAAGCGATATCACTCAGGATACAGTCTTTGGGCAAAACAGGCAGAATTTTGCGGAAAGCGTCCAGCGTATACTTCACTGTGGCAGCATTGATCACCAGTTCCGGTTCGAACTCCTTGATCTCCTCCAATGTTGTGAAGCGATACGTGTTGTACACGAACCGAAGCTGATGCGGGTTGACGTCGAACACGGCCGTCTCGTGCTGGAAACTTAGTATGTCAGTAAAGAAGGAGCCCATCTTGCCGGCTCCCAAAATTAGAATTCGCATAATATGAATGATTTGCTATTTATTGATAATTTCCATCTGTTGACGAACCGATTCTTCGTGGATGGCTTCGAAGATCACTTTCACAAACTCTGCACTCATGCCGCACTGTTCGCCCTGGGCACCGCGTTTCTCAAGAATCTCGTTATAACGTCCGGTCTGAAGTACTGTGATATCGTGTTCTTTTTTGTAAGTACCGATTTCGCGTGCTACGCGCATACGTTTTGCCAATTCCTGTATGATGTTATCATCGCATTCGTCAATCTGTTTACGCAGTACGTTCAGGTTCTCCGTTGTTTGTGTCTCTTTACGGATGACGAGCAGGTTGAGGATGTAGTCCAGTACGTCCGGAGTTACTTGTTGTGAAGCGTCGCTCCATGCACAGTCCGGGTTACAGTGACTTTCCACTATCAGTCCGTCGAAGTTCAGGTCCATAGCCTGCTGGCAGAGAGGAGCTACCAGTTCGCGCTTTCCGCCGATGTGGCTCGGGTCGCAGAAGATAGGCAGTTCGGGGATGCGGCGGCGCAACTCGATAGGAATGTGCCATTGCGGCAGGTTGCGGTACAGCTTCTTGTCGTAGCTGCTGAAGCCGCGATGAATGGCTCCCAGACGTTTCAGTCCGGCATTGTTGATACGTTCCAGAGCACCGATCCATAATTCCAGATCCGGATTTACCGGGTTCTTCACCAGCACAGGGATGTCTACACCTTTCAGTGCATCGGCTATTTCCTGTACGGCAAAAGGATTGGCAGTGGTACGTGCTCCTACCCAGAGTACGTCGATACCCGCTTTCAGGCATTCGTATACGTGCTTGGCTGTAGCCACTTCGGTAGATACGTACATGCCGGTTTCTTTTTTCACCTCTTTCAGCCAGGCGAGGCCTTCTACGCCGATACCTTCGAAACCTCCTGGTTTGGTGCGCGGTTTCCAGATTCCCGCACGGAAGATTTTTACTCCTTTGGCTGCCAGTTGTGTGGCGGTTGACATTACTTGCTCTTCTGTTTCGGCACTGCAAGGGCCGGCTATCACCATCGGGCGTTTATCTTCCACGCCCGGCAATAAGATTGATTCGAGTTCCATATCGATCTAATTCGTTTAGTTGTTATTTCATTATTGATTTGATTCTTTCCAGCGCTTCTGCTAACTTGGCGTCTTTGCAGCAGAGAGAGATGCGGATGTATCTCGCTCCGTTGCTTCCGAAAATAAATCCCGGAGTGATGAAGACGCGTGCCTCCTGCAGCACTTTCTCTGTCAGTTCTTCTACATCGGCGCAACTTGCGGGGATTTTTCCCCAGAGAAACATGCCCACCTGCTTTTCGTCGTACGTACATCCTAACGTTTTCATAATCTCTCCGGCCAGGTGGCGGCGGTTCCGGTAGTTGACATTGTTGCCTTCGTACCATTCTGCATCCGCTTCGAGTGCTTTGGTAGCTGCCAGTTGCATGGCACGGAACATTCCGCTGTCGATATTGCTTTTCACCTTCAGAATCCATTGTACACACTCTGCGTTCGAAGCTAACATACCGATACGCCATCCCGGCATATTGTGACTTTTACTCATGGAGTTGAATTCGATACAGCATTCTTTGGCGCCCGGCACACTCAGGATACTGATCGGCTTATCGTTCAGGATAAAGCTGTACGGATTGTCGTTCACAATCACGATATTCTTGCGGAGGGCAAACTCCACCAGGCGTTCGTAAAGTTCCGGTGTGGCATTGGCACCGGTCGGCATATTCGGATAGTTGGTCCACATCAGTTTCACGCGGCTTAGATCCATCTTTTCCAGTTCATCGAAGTCCGGCATCCATCCGTCCTCTTCTTTGAGGTTATAGTTCACCACCTCGGCACCCAGTATTTTGCTTAACGAAGTGTAGGTGGGATATCCCGGATTGGGTACCAGTACCTGTTCTCCCGGATTGACAAAAGCGAGTGTCACGTGCAAGATTCCCTCTTTCGATCCGATCAGCGGCTGAATTTCTGTTGCCGGATTCAGTTCCACTCCATACCAGCGTTTATACCAGTCGGCAAAACCCTTGCGAAGTTCCGGTATGCCCACATACGGTTGATAACCGTGTCCGTTCGGGTCGTGAGCATTGTTACACAGCGTTTCGATGGTTTGCTCCGAAGGGGGCATGTCCGGGCTTCCGATTCCCAGGCTGATTACGTCTTTACCTTCTGCGTTCATCCGTGCCACTTCTTTCAGTTTCTTCGAAAAGTAGTATTCGCTTACACCGCCCAGTCTGTCGGCCGGCGCTACCTTATACGTTTGATTTTCCTTCTGCATATTCGCCTAATATTTTAAGTTCTTTCGTCAATGGAGTGATTGCTGTAATCGATTGTTTGTATCTCAGATAATCGTTGAAAGCCACATCTACGTAGAACTGGTATTCCCATTCCCGTCCGATGATAGGGAGCGATTGTATTTTTGTTAAGTTGATGTTGTAAAAAGATAAGATAGACAGAACCTGTGAGAGGCTTCCTTCGGAGTGGGGGAGAGTGAAAACGATGTTTGCTTTGTTGAGAACGGTGTTTTGTTTTCGTATCTCGTCCACCTGCCATGGATCTGCCACTACCAGAAAACGGGTGAAATTATGTTTGTTTGTTTCTATGCCTTCTTGTAGTACTTTCATTCCGTACCGTTCGGCGGCGGCATGTGAGCAGATGGCGGCATGTCCTTTCAGGTTTTCCCGTTTGATGATTTCAGCACTCAAGGCCGTATCTTCAGCTTCTACCACTTTGATACGCGGGTGTTGGTTCAGGAATTCCCGGCATTGCATCAGGGCGATCGGGTGTGAGTTCACTTCGGTGATGTCATTCCAGTCCTCTTCGGGCAGGCAAACGAAGCTGTGCGAAATGCGTAATTTGTATTCGCCGATAATCTGCGTGCCGCTTTGGCGCAACAGTTCGTTGTTGTGCAGCAGGCTTCCTGCAATCGTGTTTTCAATGGCCAGCATCCCGATTGTCTGACTATCTTTCCGGATGGCAGCAAACACATCTTCAAAGTTGGCGCAACAGATTAACTCTATTTCTTCCCCTTCGAAGTACTTGTGTGCGGCTATATCGTGATACGAGCCCAGTGTCCCTTGAATTGCTATTCTTTTCATTCCTAATTGAGTATATGGTATAAAAAAATCCCGCGTCCATGTCGGAGCGGGATTCATATTATTAGTTTCTCTTAATCTCAGTTCTTAAGCACCCTGTCACTTGATACATACAAACTCCCGCTCTACTTTCTGGCTAAAGTAAAAGTAAAAAAAGAAGTAATATGTAAAAGTGAATACGTTCATCAGATCTATTTTTCTTTTTGTTTTAAATCTGAGGCAAAATTAATGCTTTTATCTTAAACACAAATAAAAAACGGACTTTTTTTTGTGATTTATATATTTATATTCCCAATTTGTGCTTTTATATCTGTAAATGTTATCTGTTTGTAACTTCTTCATCTCTTATCTTTTTCTTTTTCTATATAATATGGTATAGAGGCTTAGTTGTGTTAATATTTACTAAATGGAGCGTTTCAGTTCTTAAGATGTTAGTTTTTCTGCGAAAAACTTCTTTTATTTGTCAGACAAATAAGATTAATCTTATTTTAACTAAACTGAATTGTTATACTATGGATACATTAAAACTACATGGTCAGGCGATAACTTTGGTCGATCAGGTCGAAGATAACCTACTTACTTATTTTAGAACTAAAGATCTGCGGGCAGGAGATGCCATTCCCAATGAGATGGAACTGGCCGCCGCTTTGGGTGTGGCGCGTAGTGTGCTGAGGGAGGCTCTCAGCCGATTGAAAATGGTAGGGATGATAGAAACACGTACCAGACGAGGCATGATTCTGACTGAGCCCTCTATTCTTGGAGGTATGAAGCGAGTTGTCGATCCGCGTATTCTAAGTGAACATTCTCTGTTTGATCTTTTAGGTTTTAGAATTGCTTTAGAGTTGGGAATTTGCAGTGATCTCTTTCAGAATATAACTCCGGAAGATATTATTGAACTGAAAGAGATTGTCCGATTGGGTATCGCTTTTGAGAATAATGAATATGCCCCTATCAGTGAATTTACTTTTCATGCTAAACTTTATGAAATAACCGGCAATGCCACTATCCGTGAGTTTCAGGAGATTATTCATCCCGTAATGGTTTTTGTGAAAGATAAATTCAAAGAGTTGCTCGAGCCTATTAATATAGAGATAAAAGAGCGGGGAGAATTGGTAACTCACGCTGACCTTCTCGACTTTTTGGAGAAACATGATGAGCCCGGTTACAGAAAGGCGCTTGAGAAACATTTTGCCGTATATAAGATTTTTATGAAACGTAGAATCGTTAACGAATAATCGGGGGATTGCAAAAAGTCAAACAGAATTTTAGCATTCCCTTGGGAAATATCTGGAGGATGGCCGTTCTTTTATTGCGGGTAACCGGGTAAATAACAATTTATTATAGCTGCGCAGCCATTTTATACCTTTGTTATCGACGCAGAGAAATGGGTTTCCAATCAGAGATTCCTTATTCTTAATTAATATCTAATTAAATAATAAAATGAAACATTATCAACGTTTGGAAGGAATGGTTGCCGCCACTTTTACTCCTATGGATGCGCGGGGAGATATCAATCTTTCTGTTATAGACAAATACGCCGACCTGATGGCTGAATCAGGAATGGCAGGTGTATTTATTTGTGGAACCACAGGAGAATCTCATTCACTGACTACGGATGAGCGTAAAGTTATTCTTGCTCAGTGGATAAAGTCTGCCCGGAAACGCTTTAAGGTGATTGCGCATGTGGGTAGTAACTGTCAATTGGAAGCTATGGAGCTGGCTCGGCATGCACAAGAGGTGGAAGCTGATGCTTTTGCCGCTATGGCTCCCTGTTTTTTTAAACCCTCTTCGGTAAAGGATCTGGTGGACTTTTTTACTCCAATTGCTCAAAGTGCTCCCGATCTTCCTTTCTATTATTATAATATGCCGTCTATGACGGGAGTATCTCTTTCGGTTCGCTCTTTTCTTATAGAGGGAAAAAAAACGATGCCTAATCTGGTTGGAACGAAATTCACACACAATAACCTGATGGAGATGGGTGAATGCTTGGAACTCAATAATGGAGAATTCGAAGTGCTGCATGGATACGATGAAATTCTGATTGCCGGATTGGCTTTAGGAGCCGTTGCCGGTGTTGGTAGTACCTACAATTATTTACCTGTTGTATATCAGAATCTTTTTGATGCGTTCAAGAAAGGTGATATCTGTACTGCTCGCCGGATGCAGCAGAAGTCGATTGAAATAGTAAAAATAATAATTAAATATGGAGGAGGTGTACGTGGAGGAAAAGCAATAATGAATTTAATAGGTGTTGATTGCGGCCGGTGCCGTCTGCCCATCACACCGTTTGGCGATGATGAATATTCTTCGCTCAAAAGAGATCTTGAAAAAATAGGTTTCTTGAATTAAAAAATAAAAGTAGGGAAGGGGAAATAGACTTTGGACGGAATATACCCCCTTCGCTCTACGCCTTAAATTTTATATTAAAAGCATACAAAGATGAGAAAAATTACTCGAATTAAGTGTCTCATTGTTGTTTTATTGACATTTATTGGGACATTAGCACCCGTTCATGCTCAACAAAGTGGCAATTTTGAGATTAGTGGTGTTGTTAAGGACACATCCGGAGAACCGGTCATAGGTGCTACAGTTATTGTAAAGAACACACAAATAGGTACAACTACCGATGTCGATGGAAAATTTAAATTAAAGGTCCCACGTAAATCTTTGTTACAAATCTCCTTTGTTGGAATGAAAACCAAGGATCTGAAAGTAACCAATAATACATTTTATGAAATTACTTTGGAAGATGAGTCGGTTCTACTTGACGAGGTCGTAGCCATCGGTTATGGAACTCAATCTAAGGCAACTGTTACTTCAGGAGTTGTATCTGTGAAGAAAGCGGAGTTAATGTCTTCTGTCTCTGCATCTCCTTTGAACAATCTACAGGGAAAGGTCGCTGGACTGGATATTCGACAGACTACCGGACAGCCTGGTGCACAGCCGGTAGTGCTGATCCGTGGCGGGTCAACCGATCCGGCTAACGACTCTCCTCTTTTTGTCATTGATGGGGTTGTCCGTAGCAATATGAATGGACTCAATCAGGAAGATATTGAGTCTATGGAAGTATTGAAAGATGCCGCTTCCGCTGCAATTTATGGTGCTAAGGCTGCCAATGGTATCATTCTTATTACTACCAAGCAAGGTTCTTCAAAAGATGGTAAAGCCACTATTTCCGCTTCCTACCGTTTGGGAGTTGAGCAGATTCGGCAGCATTATCCGTTTTCTGGTGCACGCGACTATCTGTATGCTTCCCGCTTAGCCGGTTCCCGCGGAATCAATGACGCGAATGTCAGCGGACGCCTGGAAGGCGGCGCATATCCTTATTCAACAGGTAATATCAATTATAAAAATGGAGCCTTGGAAGGATATGGCTATTCTCGTTTCACTACCGAATATTTAGATGATTTGATTTCCAATATGGGGCAGTCTTATGTCGACGATTTGCTGAACAGACAAGGATATGAAACGATGACCGATCCTTATTCGGGAAAACAGTTGATATTTAAAGACAATCACTATCAAAAAGATGTATTGTTTCAGACTGCATTGACACACAACTACGATCTGAGTGCTTCCGGTGGAAATGACAAAGGTAATTATTATGTGAGTCTGGGGTATATTAATTCAGAAGGTATTGTTCTGGGTACGGGGTACGATCGTTTCAGCCTTACTGCCAATGGAAATTACAATCTTCGCAGTAATTTAAAATTAACCGTCGGATTGAAACACTCCACAATCTCGAATAAAGCGACTGATCCGGAGAACTCGGGCACAAGCACAATGGACCGTTCTTCTCGCTATCCTACGACCTTCCGTCTGTATTATGACGATGGAACTCCCGGTATTGGTGAAGCCGGAGGCTCACCTCGGAATAGACTGCACGAATTATATTATCAGGATATTTCGGACAAAGCTTATCGAAACACGATTCAGTTAGGATTGGATTGGGAGATTCTGAAGGGATTGCATTTTAAACCGTCAGCCTCCTATTATATGCAGGAAAATATCTATCGTTTTTTTGAGAAGTATAACGAGTTTAATAAAGGTCGTAAAACACTCGAGAAACACGATCAGTATAAGCAAATCATGGCAGACGCGGTGTTTACCTATGATAAAGTATTCAGTGATAAGCACACTTTTAATGCAATGATAGGTATGAACTATACCCAGGACGATACCTATAAATTGAAGGGAACAGGCTCGGAAGCCCCTACGGATTATGTACCTACGTTGGCGCCTACCAAGCCCGATTTACAGCGTACCACTTCCTCTTTGGATAAAGAAGTACTGGTAGGTTTCTTTGCCCGTGTCAATTATGACTATAAGCGCCGCTATTTGCTGACGGTTTCAGCACGCTATGACGGAGCCTCCCAATTTGCCGAAGATCATAAATTCGCATTGTTTCCGGCCGTATCCGGAGGATGGAATATGCATTATGAAGACTGGTTTCCCAAAACCGTTGTCAGCCGGATGAAGTTGCGGGCGAGCTGGGGACAGACCGGAAATAATAAGTTGTCGTATTCTAATACACAAGGCGAATATGCTTCATATATTTATGCCGGAAATCCGGGGGTACTGAATAGTGTACTTGCCAATAACAGTTTGGTATGGGAAACAACCTCTAATGTGGATTATGGTTTTGATGCCGGTTTCTTTGATAATCGTCTTGAACTGTCGGTAACCGGATATAATAAATTGACTTCCGATCGTTTGTATGACAAAGCTCTTCCGGCACAGACAGGTTTTAGTTCTATAAAGGCCAATTTGGGGACTGTACAGAACAAAGGTTTTGAGTTATCGCTGACAGCACATCCTCTTTCAACAACTTCCCCCGTGAGTTGGGATGTTACGGGTACTTTCAGTATGAACAGGACGTATATGAAAAAGCTTCCTTATAATGGGAGAGACAAAAATCGGGTACAGGGCGGACTTGTATGGGATGCTAAATCCGGTACTTATGTTGAGACCGGCGGCCTGGCCGAAGGCGAGAGGATAGGTGGACGTTGGGGATATAAGTATCTGGGGGTATACGATACAGATGAAGAAGCTGCAAAAGCTCCGGTCGACACCAAGGTTTCCGGTTCTAAGATGAATAAGAAAAAGGTTGCCGGAGATGCTATCTGGGCCGACCTTGACAATAATGGAGTTATCGATGATAAGGATATTACTTTTATTGGCTGGGCCAATCCGGATAAGAAGGGAGCCTTGATTAATAATTTGTCTTACAAGAATTTTTCTCTTCGTTTGGTTGTCGATTTTGCTTTAGGACATTCCATTGCCAATATATGGAGATGCCGTGCCAATGCCAATGCACGCAATGCTATTATAACGACTACTGACGTTACGAATGGAAACATCTGGTGGCAGACTGGTGATGCTGCAACAGCCAAGTATCCGCGTTACGATGTTGCTTCGGACTGGGATAACGGATATCGCAATCACATGCGTACAATAGCTTATGCCGGGATGAATTCAAATGGAAATGCCGACAATACGGCTTATTATTCAAAGGGAGATTATTTGTGCTTCCGTGAGGTTTCGTTAGGTTATGAACTACCGCGTTCCGTATGTTCTAAAATGAAGGTGAAAGGGGTTTCTTTGAATGCCGGTGTGACAAATATCGGATACATTACAGCCTTTGACGGATTAAATCCTGAACAGTACGATGGACAAGAGACCGGTGAATACTTCCTCCCGATTCAATTTAACTTTGGTGTAAGACTAACTTTTTAAAATGATTTTCACTATGAAAGCAACAAAAATATTGATCTGTATTCTCTGCTGCACATGGATTTGCAGTTGTAGCTTGTTGGAGGTTGATCCGGTTTCTACCATCACTTCACAGTCGTTCTGGAAAACTCCGGGAGATGCCAAAGCTTATCTTACGGGCATTTACAATAAGGTGCGTGACCTGAATAATACTTCTTATTACGGTGAAGATCGAGGAGATGCTTTTAAAGCCGGTGAAATCGGCCCTACAAGTGTGGCATGGGCTCACACATTGCTTGAGAGCAATGCTCCTTCTTATCGCTCGGCTTATAATATCATTCATCACGCCAATCTTCTTTTCAATAAAATTGAAAGTCTGAAGTTTACTAATGAGACTGAGAAGAATCGTATAAAAGCTGAGTGCCATTTCTTAAGAGCATATACTTATTTTCTTATAGTACGCATTTGGGGAGATGCTCCCATCATTACTGATCCTGTGCTTTCGGACAACGTTGAACTAAAACCTCGCTCTCCCAAAGAAGACGTCATGAAGTTGATCCTTGAAGATATAGAACAGGCTGTCCTGTTATTTCCGGAGGATGGATATATCAATAAGAATTTAGCTTCAAAGCCGGCTGCCTATGCTTTGAAAGCCGATGTTTTAATGTGGAAGGCAAAGGTCCTGAATGGTGGAAATGCGGATATGGAAGAAGCGATCAAGGCAATCGATCAGGTAGGCGGGAGTGGAGTGTCTTTGCTACCGGATTATGCAAAGGTATTTGCCAATGATAATAAAAAGAATAATGAGATCATTTTCTCTTTTTATTTTGAACGTTATGAAACTGGAAATCTTTCTATTGCAACCAACACTACATCGAGAACCGATAATTTATCGATGGCTGTCAACTTGGCCGATGCGGCAACTTCACCTAATCAGAGCCGCCATGTCTATGCCCCAAGTGACAAGGCCAGAGAGTTGTATCTTAAGTATCCGGGCGATAGGCGCTATAAAGTCGCCATGATTGATTTGGTGGATAAAGATGGTAACCTGATTTTAACCCAGACAAACAAATTCAGGGGGAAGGCCTATTCCGACGATCGTTATTTTGACGATGACTTGATAGCTTATCGTTGGGGAGATCTTCTTCTGTTGCGTGCTGAGGCCAATGCTGCACTCAATAAGATATCTGAGTCTCTTGTCGATTTGAATGAGGTTCGTGACCGGGCGGGCCTGGAGCCCTATGATGGCCCGAAAGATAAGATTGCTGTAGAGAAAGAAATCTGTGACGAACGTTTAAGAGAGCTTTTTATAGAGCAAAAACGATGGTTTGATTTGGTGCGTTTCCATTGTGGCGGGACCATTGACATTTATAAGGAGGTGCCCAATTTGAATGACAAGCCCGGTTATCCATTGTATTTCCCAATCAATTATAATGATATGGTCTTAAATGACAAACTGGTGCAGACAGATGGGTACGAAAGTAATGTAGAGAGATAGAATATAAAAAGAAGGAACTGTGTGGAGTAGCTGTTATATACTTTTACACAGTTCTTTTGATATGGAAGTATAATAATTTAAAGCATAAGTTTATGAAGAACACAATCTTGAAACTGTTTCTATTGTTTTGTGCTGTTCCTTCAATCGGACAAAATGTCCATCCCAATCTGCCTTGGATCGACATATCGGGGCAGCGTGAACGGCAGGTGACAATAGCTCCGGGCAGACCGGATTTATATAACGGACATCCTACTACTGTAATGATGGATGATCATAAGACTATTCTTTGTACCTGGTCTTACGGGCATGGAGGTAAAGCGTCTTTCATAGCCGAAAGTAAGGATGCCGGGCTGACTTGGAAAAATGGTAAAACCCCTGCTGACTGGCAGACGATGAGCAATTGTCCCAGTATTTACAAACTGACGGATAAGCAGGGGAAAGAACGTGTCTTTGTGTTTAGTGCCTGGCCGGACATGCCTATGACTTATAGTGAAGACGGAGGGAAGAGCTGGAGTCCGGTCCGTAGTTTGAATAAACCTTGTGTGATGGCGTTTTCAAGCATTGTAAAATTGAAGAATGGCGATTATCTCGGGTTGTATCACCGTGGACTGAATGATCGGGACCGTCCTCCGTTGACTTTGTGGCAATCTGTCTCACATGACGGAGGATTGACCTGGAGCGAGTCGGTGAAAGTAGGCGAGATGGAGGGGCGTTCACCCTGTGAACCCTGTGTCTTCCGTGCTCCCGATGGCAAACGGCTTGTCTGTGTAGCGCGTGAAAATAACCGGGTAGGCAATTCTCTGATGATGTTTTCTGATGATGAGGGAACCACCTGGTCTCCTTTGCAAGAAACTCCCTGGGGCCTGACCGGAGACAGGCATGTAATAAAGTTTACTCCTGACGGTCGTATGATTGCCGTCTTTCGGGATATGGCTCCCAACAGTCCGACGAAAGGGCATTTTGTAGCCTGGGTCGGTAATTATAAAGATTTGCTTGAGGGAACTTCCGGACAATATAAAATAAAGCTTTTACATAGTTATGCCGGTTCGGATTGTGGATATCCTGGTCTCGAAATCCTACCGGATGGGACTATTGTCGCCATCACTTATGTTAAGATGCGGCCGGGCCCCGAACAACACTCCATTGTCGGCGTACGCTTCAAACTTGAAGAAACTGATAAAATGCTATATTAACTTTTATCCCCAATTTTACCAATATGCGTTATATTTCGATATTGTTTTTATTTAGTTGTTTTTTACTCAGTACTCCGTTACGTGCCGAGCGGGTGAAAGTTATTGTTCGACAGCCCATAGTACCGGTCTTGACAAAAAAGGAGATTAATCCGGTTTTGCAATTAAAGTTGATAAAGAGCTGTCCGGGACCATGTTTTGTAAAGGAGATCGGATTATCCCTGAAAGGTACTACTTTGTTGACCGATTTAACTCATTTGAGTTTATATAGAGTTGCCGGAAAGAGGGGGCTTTCTGACTGGGAAAAGTGTGTCGACTCAGTTGCTCCCGCTTTAAAAACGGTTTTAGACACTCCGTTGGAATTGAAATCAGATACTACCATACTGTGGGTAACTGTTAAATTGAAAGATAAAGTTGACTTAACCCATCGTGTGACGGTCAGTTGTGATCATGTGACAACGACTTGTGGTAAGGCTTCTGTAACTTCCGTTCGTCCGATTGTCGCACTCCGTACCGGGGTTGCTGTACGGCAAAGAGGGGAAGACGGAGTTCATACTTCGCGTATTCCCGGCATTACTACTTCCCTGAAAGGAACTTTGATGGCCATATTTGATGCCCGTTACGATAGTTCGCGTGACTTGCAAGGTGATATCGATATTGCGATGATGCGAAGCCTGGATGGTGGAATGAGCTGGCAGCCGATGCAGATAGTGCTCGACCGCAAAAAGTGGGGTGGATTGCCAGAGAAATATAATGGAATCAGTGATGCTTGTATCCTGACCGATGAAAAGAACGGTACTATTTATGTGGCGGGACTCTGGATGTATGGAGTCTTAGATCCCCGATCGGGTAAATGGGTGGAAGGAATGACGCAGGACAGTACCCGTTGGATACACCAATGGCATGCGAAAGGTTCTCAGCCCGGGCTCGGGGTTAAAGAGACCTGTCAGTTCTTGATTACGAAAAGCGTGGATGACGGACTGACTTGGAGTGACCCTGTAAATATAACAGCACAAACCAAGAAACCGGAATGGTGGCTGTATGCTCCGGCACCGGGGCATGGCATTACTTTGAAAGACGGTACATTAATATTTCCCACACAAGGCCGTGATAAAGATGGAATACCATTCTCTAATATTACGTATAGCAAGGATGGGGGAAAAACATGGATAGCCGCTAAGCCGGCTTATCACAACACTACGGAGTGTATGGCAGTCGAATTACAGGATGGCAGCGTCATGTTGAATATGCGTGATAACCGTAATCACGGTAATAAAAAGGTCAATGGGCGCCGTATTTGTGTCACCGCCGATCTGGGAAGCACATGGACGGAACATCCCACTTCCCGAAAAGCATTGATAGAGCCTACTTGTATGGCAAGCATTCATCGACATACTTATCAGGAAAACGGCAGACAAAAGACTCTTCTTTTATTCTGCAATCCGGAGTCTTATGACAGTAGAGACCATATGACGTTAAAGTGCAGCCTGGATGATGGAAGTACCTGGGATTCAGGCCGGAAAATCATGTTGGATGAGTTGGGAAGTTTTGGCTATTCCTGTATAACCTCGGTCAATGATTCTACGATTGGTGTCTTTTATGAAAGTAGCCAGGCACAGATGGTTTTCCAACAAATACAGTTGAAAGAGCTCATTGATAAAGGTAAATCATATAAAGAGAGATAGTTGGTATGAAAGATAGAAAAATATATCCTTGGATCGTTGTCGGACTTTTATGGTTTGTGGCATTATTAAATTATATGGATCGTCAGATGCTGTCAACCATGAAAGATGCGATGCAGATAGATATTATAGAATTGCAGTCGGCTACCAATTTTGGGCGGCTAATGGCAGTTTTCCTTTGGATTTACGGTCTTATGAGTCCGATGGCAGGAATTATTGCCGATCGCGTCAGTCGTAAATGGTTGATTGTCGGGAGTCTTTTTGTCTGGTCGGCAGTCACTTATGGCATGGGGTATGCCGATACATTTAATCAAATCTACTGGTTGCGCGCATTGATGGGAGTCAGTGAGGCATTATACATTCCTGCGGGCCTCTCTTTGATAGCCGATTGGCATCAGGAGAAATCACGTTCGCTGGCAGTCGGTATCCATATGACGGGATTGTATGCCGGTCAGGCCATTGGCGGGTTTGGCGCTACGGTAGCTGCGGCCTATTCGTGGCATACTACATTCCATTGGTTCGGTATTGTAGGCATTGTCTATGCATTGGTCTTGATTATATTCCTTCGTGAGAATGAAGAGCATGCCAGGGTCATTCGGGCCATGCATACAGATAAATCAAAAAAGATTCCGTTGTTTAAAGGAGTGACTCTTTTATTCGGTAATATTGCTTTTTGGATTATTCTGTTCTATTTTGCAGCTCCCAGTCTTCCCGGATGGGCTACGAAGAATTGGTTGCCTACCCTGTACGCTGAGAATCTTGATATCCCTATGGCTGAGGCAGGTCCTATATCCACTATAACGATTGCTGTCTCTTCTTTTATCGGAGTTATTCTGGGAGGGTTATTGTCAGACCGTTGGGTATGCAAAGACATACGCGGACGTATCTATACAGGCGCAATCGGGTTAGGGTTGACCATACCTGCGCTTCTTTTATTGGGCTTAGGCAATGGTTTCATCAGTATAGTAGGTGCGGGATTTCTGTTTGGTGTCGGTTTCGGTATGTTCGATGCCAATAATATGCCTATTTTGTGCCAGTTTGTTTCGGCCAAATATCGGGCAACAGCCTATGGTATAATGAATATGACCGGAGTTTTTGCCGGAGCAGCTGTAACAAGCTTGTTTGGAAAATGGACGGACGGTGGCAATCTGGGATTGGGATTTGCTATTCTGGGAGGTATTGTATTGCTGGCTTTGGGTATGCAGTTGTGCTTTCTTCGTCCACACACGGATAATATGGAATGATACATAATCGTTTCCCGGACAGGGAGTAAGATTCCGGTCCGGGAAATGACTGTATCAGAACGGTTAGTTTACAATCCCAATACGTTTGGAGTAGTCTCTGCCTGCTGATTATTGAACTGTCCGTTCAGGTTCTCCCCTTCTTTCGGGTTCAGTTCCAGCGATTTCTTCATATCTTCTACTGAGCCTTCTTTGTCACCGTTCAGCAGTTTGGCACGTCCTCTTTCGTGGTAGGCCGCAGCAAAGTTCGGATTCAGGTCTATTGCTTCATCGAACAGTTCGATAGCCGCAGACAGTTTCTTCTGTGTAATGAACAATTGTCCCAGATATAGATAGGCCTGTTCGTTGAAAGGGTTCATTTCCGTCACACTGAGGTAATCGTTTTCGGCTTCTTCCTGCTTTCCGGTGGCTTCTTTTATTTTGCCACGTAACAGGAGGGCAGCTTCTTCGTCCGGATTCTGCGCAAGTATGGCTTCAATATCTTCCATAGCCTCTGCGAATTGCTGCATTTTGTACAGTGCTTCGGCACGAAGCAGCCGGGCTTCCGTGAAATCATCTTTCAGCACAATGGCCTTTGTCAGATGGGCAATGGTCATTATTCCGTTATCCAATCCATGATTGGCTTTACCTAACAGGTAGTGTGCCATTGCGTTACCCTCTTCCAATGCGATGGCCTTCTGGGCAGCATCGGCCATTTCCTGATAATTTTCTTGCATGAAGCACAGGTTGGCCAGCGTCAGGTACGTGCTCGTCAGTTCCGGTTCCAATGCAATCATACGTTCCAGCAGTTCATGTGCTTTCACGAACTCTCCGGTCTGCATGTAAATCTGGCTCAGATAGTTCAGTGTTTCGAAATCCTCTTCGATGGCCAGTGCTTCGTTGAAGCATTTAATGGCATAGTCCGGGCGTCCCATACGTTGAGCACGCAGGCCGTCATATTTAAATATCTCAAAGTTCTTTTTGGCGTTTTTCTGTTTTTCCTCCTCAGGGTTTTCTGTTTTACCTGAGAAAAAAGATTTAAAGAAGTTTGGCATGATCGATGTTTTTTTAGTTTGGTTGCAAATGTAGTAATTTCATCACATACCCTTACTGCTTTTCAGGAAGTTTTTTCGGTGAGCAACCCGTTCTCTGAACTTAGCAAGCCCTCGTCCAGCATAAACCGTACCACTTCGCCCAACTGTTCTTTATCTGTATTTATGTGCGAAGCTATCTCTGCCGGAGTCATCGGGTGTTCTTTCAGCAGGGTCGTTATTTGTTCCTTTAATTCGTCGAAGCTGCTTTGTGGCACGTCCGGTTGTGTGCGGTGGCTGAGGCAGACATCACATTGTCCGCAGTTGTGTTCGTTCTTCTCTCCGAAGTAGCGGAGCAACATCCGGCTGCGGCAGACATTCTCTGAAGTAACATACTCCACCATGGCATGAATGCGTTTCTCGTAGCGCTCTTTCCTTTCTTCGTATACCGCCCGGGGAATCTGCAGATAATGCAAATCTACCCGTTCGCGCGTATATATAATGTAAGGTGTCTTTTTATGCGGAATGTAGTCGACGATACGGCGCTTGCTCAGCATCACCAGCAAGTCGTAAATCTGCTGCCGGGTCAGTCCCGTACGTACCGCCAGAGTCTGCTCGCTGATGTAGGCATAGTCTGTAAAGACACCCGTGTAAGATCGCAGAATCATTTGTATCAGTTTCTCTGCGGCTTCCCCCATCTCACGGAGTTTATACAATTCATCCCGGCGGATCGTGAAGATGATTCGTGAGGCATTGTCCTGTTCGTCGGTATATTCCAGGTATCCGGCCTGTGTGAGTATCTTCAGAGCACTGTCGGCAGGTACGGGGAAATATTTGAATTTACGGCAGAATTCTTCCAGGCTGAAGTCATACATGCATCCCAGTCCGTCGCCCATCGCCATTTGATAGTGGTATTGCAGATGTTCGTACACATCTTTTATATAATCCTTATCCGGAAAGGTATCCGTAATACGTTTGTTGAGTGTCGTTTTATCCGATTTTGCGTAGAGTATGACTGCGTATGCTTTCTGACCGTCACGCCCTGCCCGTCCGGCTTCCTGGAAATAAGCTTCGGGGGAGTCGGGGAGGTCCAGATGGATCACGATGCGTACATCCGGTTTGTCAATACCCATACCAAACGCATTGGTGGCTACCATTACCCGGCTCTCACCGTTTTGCCATCGTTTCTGGCGGAGATCTTTGGTTGCATTGTCTAACCCTGCATGATAAAAGTCGGCAGTGATTCCTTCATTTACCAGCAGCTCGGTCGTTTCTTTGGTTTTCCGCCGACTGCGTACGTATACGATTGCACTGCCCTGTATCCGGTTCAGGATGTGAAGCAATTCTCCGTTTTTATTATCGGTGGAGCGGACAATGTATGCCAGGTTTTTCCGTTCGAAACTCATACGGAATACATTTTCCCGGCGGAAGTGGAGACGTTCCTGTATGTCTTTCACCACTTCGGGGGTGGCGGTAGCGGTCAGTGCTAGCACCGGAGCATCCGGCACCAGTTCTCTGATATCTGCTATTTTCAGGTAGGCCGGACGAAAGTCATATCCCCATTGCGAGATGCAATGGCTTTCGTCCACGGTGATCATGCTGATTTTCATTGACCGGAGTTTGGCCCGGAAAATTTCCGTATCCAGCCGTTCGGGAGAGATATAGAGAAACTTATAGTCTCCAAAGATACAGTTCTCTAATGCCACTACAATCTCTTGCCGTGTCATTCCGGAATAGATGGCTACCGCTTTGATTCCGCGTTTTTTCAGGTTCTGCACCTGATCTTTCATTAAGGCGATCAGTGGAGTGATGACAATGCACAATCCCTCTTTGGCAAGGGCAGGAACCTGAAAGGTGATTGACTTTCCGCCTCCGGTGGGCATCAGTCCCAGTGTGTCTTTGCCATTGCCAATGCTGGTTATGATGTCCTCCTGCAAATCGCGGAAGGAATCATAACCCCAGTATTGTTTTAAAATCTCTTGGTAAGTCACTCTATCGGCATGATATCTTCAATCTGCAACTGTACTTCCCCTCGTTTGTGGGTGTTCTCCTCAATGGTGTAGCAGATATCAAATGAGCGTTTGGTTTTGATGTATCTTACGTGCGAACTTTGTCCGAAAGCGATTCCGTTCATCACGTTGTTCGATTTGTTATCTACCAGTTCCAGCTTGATATGTTCCTGATCGCGTCCGACCACTTTGCTTGTTCCATAATCGTACACGTGGTGCGTGCAGAACACCGGTTTCTGATTATCGGGACCGAACGGGTTGAATCGTTTCAATTCATTGAAGAACTTCGGAGTGATGTCTTTAAAGTCTATTTCGGCATCGATGTCGATCACTGCACTGGTCTGTTCAGGCAGTATGTGTTCCGACACGAAACTTTCGAATCGTTCGGTGAATGCCTGTACGTTTTCCACTTTCATCGAGAGTCCGGCAGCATAGGTATGCCCTCCGAAGTTTTCGAGCAAGTCGCGGCAATGCTCGATAGCTTTGTAAACATCGAAGCCGGATACCGAACGTGCCGAACCTGTCGCCATGTCATCTGTCCGCGTCAATACCACTGCCGGACGATAGTAAATTTCTGTCAACCGTGAGGCTACGATTCCGATCACTCCTTTATGCCAGTCTTCATTGTAAAGCACTATGGAACGGCGATCCACTAATCCTTCCAGCTCGGCTACAATCTTATTGGCCTCTTCCGTCATGCTTTTATCCAGATCCTTCCGGGTTTCATTGTATTGGTTGATTTGTCCGGCTTTCTCAAGTGCTGCCGAGAAATCCTTCTCAATCAACAGGTCTACCGCTTCTTTCCCGTTCTGTATACGTCCGGAAGCGTTGATACGCGGACCTATTTTGAATACAATGTCGCTCACCGTAATTTCTTTCTCCGATAATCCGCATACATCGATAATCGCTTTCAGCCCTACGCTCGGATTGCTGTTCAGCTGTTTCAGTCCATGATAGGCTAAGATACGGTTTTCGCCCATGATCGGTACAATATCCGATGCAATGCTTACAGCGGTCAGGTCGAGCAACGGAATCAGATGATGAAACTCGATGCCGTTACTGATGGCAAAAGCCTGCATGAATTTGAACCCCACGCCACATCCCGAAAGATGGGTGTATGGGTATGTATTATCCAGTCGTTTGGCATTCAGAATGGCAACGGCCGGCGGCAATACATCGTCCGGTACATGATGGTCGCAGATGATGAAGTCAATTCCCTTCTCTTTGGCATACGTAATCTCCTCCACTGCTTTAATTCCGCAGTCCAGCACAATGATAAGTCCCACTCCTGTCTCTGCGGCATAGTCAACTCCTTTTTTGGAAATTCCGTATCCTTCGTTGTAACGGTCGGGGATGTAATAGTCAAGGTTCGAGTAGAACTGTTGAATGAACTTGTAGACCAGTGCCACAGCGGTGGTGCCGTCCACATCGTAATCTCCATAAATCAGAATGCGCTCTTTCTTTCCCATTGCCATGTTCAGGCGTTCCACTGCTATGTCCATATCCTTCATCAGGAATGGATCATGCAAATCGGGCAATTGTGGACGGAAGAATTTCTTGGCATCCTGTGCCTTTGTAATTCCCCTTTGCACCAAAAGTTGTCCCAGGACCGGGCTAATACCCAGTTCCTGAGCCAGTGCCCGGCTTGTCTCTGCCTGTTCTTGTGTAATGGGTCGATAATTCCATTTGTGATTCATTTTATATATTGTTTTTTCTTTTTATCTGTTCTCAGATGCCGGAAGTGCATAACTTTCCAACAAGCTGTAAAAGTACGAAAAAAACCGGAAGTGAGGGGTATATACTGAAAAAAATAATTGCCATTGTCCGAGATACAAAATACTATTTGCGCACATTTTAGAAAGATATTACCGGGACTTCGAGGCTTTTATACCGATATGGGCGAGATGTCCGGGCATTCATACGCCTTGGAAAAGAGAAGTGATGCAGGAATTGTCCGAAAGCCAAATACAAATCGGCTGGGGCAACAATGCGTTGGAGCAGTTGTCCGATTGTCTTTCATAATTCTTTATTTCAACAGCTTACGATTCCGATTATTACCATTTTCCAATATGCTCATTTGATGGATAGCTATTTGGTTTAGCTTAACAAGACGTTCCCTTTGTGTCATATTCTGTTCGATAAACACAGCATTTAGATTCTCCATATTCGACAAACAGATAAGTTCATTGATAGTAGCATAATCACGGATATTTCCTTTCAGCTCGGGATTCGCTTCTCTCCATTGTTTTGCTGTCATACCAAACATTGCCACGTTCAGCACGTCGGCTTCATTGGCATAAATAATGCTTGCTTGTATCGGTGTGACTTCCATTGGAATAAGGTTTTGCTTTATGGCATCAGTATGTATGCGGTAGTTGATTTTCGACAATTCACGTTTCGCTGACCAACCGAGCAGCCTTTGTTCTTCTGTCTTTAGCCGCTGATACTCCTTAACAAGAAGTAATTGGAATTTAGGAGAAATCCACATACCAAAATGATATGCTATATCCCGATGTGCATATGTACCGCCGTAGCGACCAGCCTTAGAGTGAATCCCGATTGCACTAGTCCGTTCTATCCACGTTTTCACCGAAAGTACAAAATTATTGCTTCCTGCCGCATTTTTAATTGTACCGAATTCGGTACAATTAAAATCGGGATTATACAACATTTCCCATTCGCCAAGATACTCGATAGTGCTTTTAAGGCTAAGCCAACGGAAGATAATATGCTCTTGCAGTTGGCTTCTTGCCATGTCTGTAAGGCTGATGTAGTCTTCTTCATTGTACTTGACAACGCTAATATCTGTATTTTGAACGGTAATTTTTGCCATTGTAATTGATGCATTGAGTTTCAATCACAAAGGTCGCTATAATTTGTGAGACTGCATCCTTTTTAATGGACTATTTACAAAGATAGGATGCCGTTTTTTCGATAGTAGGCATTATTTTCCGAATAATTGTTATACCTTTGTAAATGCAAAGAGTTATTTGACAGTATAGCACCGTAAATCGCTGAAAATTGCATGGCTGCTAAATCGTTACCTCTATATCTCAAATGCTCCGTTAAAAGTTTATTCGGTTGAGTCCGAATCCCCGTGCCATTTGCACCTGCTTGTCTGACAAGTGATGCCTCTTTTGAGCTGTCAGCCATTTTTCAATTTGTAAATATCACAAATATGGTTCGTTTATTCCAGAGATTTCTGTAAGTTTGTATCGTACTATTAAGTGTTATGATTATGCAAGATATAATAAACGGACGTTGCGGTTGGTGCGGGAGTGACGAACTGTATGTGAAGTACCATGATCAAGAGTGGGGAAAATTGGTGACCGATGACAAGACGCTGTTTGAGTTTCTTGTATTGGAGAGTGCTCAGGCTGGCTTGAGTTGGATAACCATCCTTAAGAAACGTGAGGGGTATCGCAAAGCCTTTTGCAATTTCGATGCTGAGTCGGTGGCACAAATGACCGATGAAGATGTTGAACGGTTGATGCACTTTGATGGCATTGTGAAAAATCGTCTGAAGATCAAATCGACAATCACAAATGCAAGGTTATTTCTCGCTATACAAAAAGAGTTCGGTAGTTTTTATAACTATACACTGTCATTCTTTCCCGACAGAAAACCAATAGTCAACAGTTTTCAGTCATTAAGTGAGATTCCGGTATCATCTCCCGAATCTGATGCTATGAGTAAGGATATGAAAAAACGGGGATTTAAATTCTTCGGAACTACGATTTGTTACGCCCACTTGCAGGCCTCCGGATTTATTAATGATCATCTGGCGGATTGTGTCTGTCGAAAAAGATAAATAACAATATAACTATGTACAGTGATAGAGGATATCTTATGCCTTTTGCCCGTTAACATTGTTAATGCCATTTTCCGATGGTTTTGTTCTTGTCTGCAAATAACAAGTCTTTTGCATTTAAAGAATTTGTTATTTGCAGACGAAAAACGAACTTTAACTCTGTGTTAAAACAAAGCTTTTACTGACAGATATTTTGTACTTTGAATATCTTGTTTTTCAGTTTGTTAAGTTCGATCTTCACTTCTTAGCCTTACTGAAGGTCTTTGCGGGCTATAACCGATATACTTGCTTTTTTATCAACTATAAACGGAGATCTTGCACTATCCGTTTATTTCCTTTTTGCCTTATTCAGTGCCGCAATCAGATACCTTCCTTTCGCCCCAATGTCACTCCAGCAAGTGTTGGCAATCAGCCGCCACACCGTTGTTCCCTTTCTTCCATAGTCCGACAGCCTGAGAATGGCGTTTACTTCGCTCACTTCGTTTATTCCCAATCTTTTTAGTGTGTCCGTCAGTCCCGGATAATTGTGCGTCATCGTATTGAAAGCGTATCCCGGTATCGGGAGAGAAGCAGAATCCTCCTTCCTTTCTTCCTCCTTCCCCTTGGGGGGAGCTGAGGGGGGAAATTCTTTATTTTCCTCTGCTTTATTTTCTTTTACTTTACTTTGTCCGGAATTGCATGCATTTTTTGCGTTAACGGCTACATCATGTACTACATTTCCCGGATTAACGGTTACATTTTCACCTTCCGGCGCTTCATCTTCCTGCTGAGTCAAGTCTTTCACCAGCAGATAGGGCAATGCTTTCAGATCCCTTTTTCTTCGCTTTGTCGCCTCCATCCATACCTTCTGTATGTTTGCCGAAGTCAGTATTCCGTTTTCCAGATAACTGTTTCTGTCCAATATTCCTTTGATGAAGAGAATTTCGATGATCCCCTGTACCTCAGCTACCTGCACTTCCCTTCCCGTCTTGTTGGCAAAGATCAGGCACTGTTCTTCATCCCAACGGATGAAGTATCCCTCCTTGTATATTTTACAAAGCAGCTTCAGTACGATTGCCGCCCCCTTTATTCCGTATTTTGCCTCTATCACTTCCATTGCGTTCTCTTCCATGAAGTTTACGCCTACCGGGAAATAGTTGATTCCGTCGTATGCTATTGCCATTGTTTTTTTAGATTAGTTGTTTTTTTATCCGTAATACTTTTATACCGAATTACCCCGGATTCCCAAAGATGTTTTCATTTGATTCCTCAAAATAGAAATAATTCATCTGTGAAAATCCGTGTAATCTGTGGTGTCCGATCTATACTGTCGGTCTCCATTCCATAAAGTTCTCCACCTGGAATGTTGTCCATCGCTGTTCGTCCACATTCCAGTAGACTACGGCACCTTCCACAGCCATCGGATCGTACTTTTTGCGGAACTCCGTCTCGTAGTGGATCAGTGTTGCCTTTACCATCCGGAAACTTCCGTCCTGTTTTCGGTAAGCCACCGTCGCATGCCCGTATAGCATATGATCTAATAACGCTTCCAATCGTTCCGCCATCCATTCTGCACAGGACTCTGTGTATCCTTTTTCGAAGATGATGCGTCTTTTCCATTTCAGTCTCAGTGATTCGCTTTGTGAGGCGTGTCTTTTTCTCTTTTTCATATTCCTATGATTTAAAAGGTTAATAAATAGATTGTTGCCTCAAAGATAAGTGGGTCCGGACGTACTCCGGTTCAATAAAATTCATTGTACGTATTTCGGCGGTTGATCTTCGGTTTCGTATTTTCCTTTTCTACCTCTTTCCACAGGCTATTTATATAAGTCTTGATTGTGCTATAATCCAGTGGTTTGAATACTCCACCTCTGAGCTTTCCGAAGAGTTCTTTTTCATAAATGTAGCGTGTTAGTGAAGCCTGACATGTATTGATGTTTTGTAGCTTTGCATCTATGATATAGGATCTTATCAACGCTTTTATGATCCCTTCATTGTTGGAGATAATCCCTTGTATCGGTACTCCCTTTTTTCTTCCTCTTGTTTCTATAACTGTTTCTGTTATAGTTGATTGTGTTTTCTTATTGGCGTTTTTTTACACTTTTGTTCATGACTTGAGATAATACCTTTTCTTTCTTCATTGGATGATTTATTTAGTTAATATTTAAATGAAGTTAATATGTTGCAAAGGTAGAAAGGAATCTGTCAGTGAACAAGTAAATGTGAAATTAAAGGGGAAATGAATACTCTTCTATAATTTAATTATTTGATATACAATGTCGTATTGGATAAAAAGATAAGTGTTTCAATAGACGTTCGTTTAATTGAACGCAAAGATAGAGGGTATTTTTAGAACTACAAAATGTTTAATAAAAAAAATGATTTTGCTCTTTTGATCGTTGTCTTAATATACTAAGCAATAGGTGTTTATGAATTAATAAAAAACGGCTTATTATCTGTCTGATTTTGTTTTCTGCCCTCTTCTGATTTATATACAAAAATCATGTGTTTTTAAACGAACGTCTATTGAAACATTTCTGCTTCATAATACGCTTGTTTACAAAATCTAAGATCAAAAATTCCCTGCTTCTTTGTGAAGATGGTCTTTTTTGCTCTGAATCCCTTTTCAAACCGTCTCTCCTGCGATAGGGGAGTACCTGATGAAATGATATACGCTGCAAGGCAAATAACAGAATTAGCAAACTTGACCGGAAGGTATTTCACTACCCCGGTGTCCCCCAATCATATCCTTTCGTGAACAAGAGTATTGATAAATCCTGGTACGCCCTTCGTATCACCTATAGCCGTGAGCTTGCCTTTAAGGAATACCTGGACTCCCGTGGAGTGAAGAATTTTCTTCCCATGCGCTACGAATACGTATTCCGTGGTGAGCGTAAGATCCGCAAACTGGTTCCTGTTGTTCACAACCTGGTTTTTGTTTATGCCACCCGCAGTGAGGTTGACGAAATGAAATCCACTGTCGGCGCTTCTCTTCCCATTCGTTATATCATGGACCGTGAGACCCGTCAGCCCATTACCATTCCTGAAGTCCAGATGCGTAGTTTTATTGCTGTTGCCGGTAATTACGATGAACAGGTTGTTTATCTGGATCCTTCCACCGTTTCCATGAAGAAGGGAGACCGTGTCCGTGTCACCGGTGGCATCTTTGAGGGTGTCGAGGGTGAGTTTGTCCGTATTAAAGGTGACCGCCGTGTGGTGGTTTCCATCCAGGGGGTTATGGCAGTTGCCACTGCTTTCATTCATCCCTCTTTAATCGAACTAATAAAGAATTAAAAACTCAGTGAACTCTGTGCCCTCTGTGGTGCATATTCCAATACGTAAATAAATCACCATGTTGTCTTTGCAATCAGAAATCGATTCTTTGTGCGCTGTTTCGCACGAACTTCTCCATTTAGGTCTGGATGGCGAACCCATCTACTCCGACCGTTTCCGTCAGTTAAATACGGATGTGTATCATCGTTGTGAGCATCTTTTCGGTTCACATGGACGTACCCTCGAAGAGGAAGCTTCTCTTTGTATTGCTTTGTTGACCGGCTATAATGCTACCATTTATAATCACGGTGATAAGGAAGATAAAATCCAGTCGGTTCTCAATCGTAGTTGGGATATCTTGGATACACTTCCCGTCTCGCTTTTGAAATGCCGTTTGTTGGTAGCCTGTTACGCCGAGGTCTTTGACGAAGAGCTGGCAGCGGAGGCACACGCAATAATAGACGGTTGGAAGGAGCGGGAATTGACGAGGGAAGAGTTTGAGATGGTGGAGCATTTAAGGCGTTTGGAGGAAAATCCGTATCCATATGTGGATATAGTTGATTAATTTATTGTAATAATCTATTGTAGATTGTGTTCTACATGTTTTAGGTGTAATTGTGTGATTTATAACTTATGTATTTTGAACTAATTTATTGAAAGAAAATGGAAATAATAGCTCATAGAGGATTCTGGAATAAAGAGTCTGAGAAGAATACCTTAACTGCAATCAAGCGTGCTATTGATAATGGTTATGGCTTTGAAACAGATTATAGAGATAATAACGGTACAATTGTAATATCTCATAATATGCCGTTGGGTAATGAGCCTACTGCTGAGGAAATTTTCAGATTGTATCGTGATAGTGGTACGGAAAGCACCCTAGCTTTGAATATAAAAGCAGATGGCCTGCAAGAGTTATTAAAGGACATGCTAAATACATATCAGATAAAGAAATATTTTTTATTTGATATGTCTATACCTGATACAATAGATTATATTCTTGATAATATGAATATAGCTACCCGGCACTCAGAATATGAAAAAGAATTTCCTTTTTACAGTCAATCCTCTTATGTTTGGATGGATTGTTTTAAAAGTGAGTGGATTAGCTGGGGTAATTTGGAAGAGCATCTTAAAAGTGGTAAAAAAGTATGTATTGTCTCACCAGAATTGCACAGACGTCCATATAAAGAAGTTTGGAACAAGTATGCAAGTTTCAATCATGCTAACTTGATGTTATGTACAGATTTTCCTATGGAAGCTGACTTTTTTTTTAATAAATAAATAATGTAAAAATGGATAAAATTAAGGCTGTTATATTTGACATGGATGGGGTTCTTATTGATGCCAAAGAATGGCATTATGAGGCTTTGAATAAGGCTTTAAGGCTTTTTGGATTTGAAATATCTAGATATGACCATTTGGTTACATTTGATGGTTTGCCGACAGCGAAAAAACTCGAAATGATGACGGTAGAGAGGGGGCTTCCGAAAAGCTTACATCAATTGATCAATGATATGAAGCAAATATATACGATGGAGTACGTATATATGAAATGTAAGCCTCTTTTTGTTCATCAATATGCTTTATCACGCTTAAAATCGGAAGGTTTTCGTTTGGCACTGGCCTCGAATTCGGTACGGGTTACCATAGATATGATGATGGAGAAAGCAGATTTGAATCAATATTTAGATTTCTCTTTATCTAATCAAGATGTAAAAAAATCCAAACCTGATCCGGAAATTTATATTACGGCAATAAACAGGCTGGGTTTGTCTCCTGAAGAATGTCTGGTAGTGGAAGACAATCAGAATGGGGTTAAAGCAGCTTTAGCCAGTGGAGCTAATCTTCTCAAAGTAGAGACAATCAATGACGTCACCTACTCGAATATAATTAATCGTATAAATGAAATAGAGAATAATATATGAACGTAATTGCATTGATGGCTGGAGACAGTAATGACTTCAAAGAGAAAGGCTATACTTATCCTAAATATTTTTTAGAACTAGATAATAAACCTCTTGTACAGAACATTGTGGAGTCTCTTAAAAAGATAGACTGTAAAATCACTTTTATTATTCGTAAGGAAGATAATGATCAGTTCTTCTTAGGAAGTTCATTGAAGATTTTAGCACCATTTGCGGATGTCGTTTGTATTTCTGGTTCCACAAAAGGAGCTGTATGTACCACTTTGTTTGCTATTGATTCAATAAATAATGAAGATGAGGTATTGCTGATTAATGGGGATCAATTGGTGAAGTACGATATAAATGATATTATTGCTGATTTTAGAGAAAGAAACTTAGACGGCGGCATAGTTACTTTTGAGTCCGTTCATCCCAGATGGAGCTATGTTTGTTTGGACGAGCAAGGCTTGGTGGTGCAAACAAGTGAAAAACGTCCTATTTCTAATGTTGCAACAGCTGGAATTTATTATTATAAAAGGGGCTTGGATTTAGTGGAATCATGCTTTTCGGTTCTAAAAAAAGATGTTCAGCTAAATGGTAGTTATTATATAAGCTCTACTTTTAATGAATTGATATTGAGACAAAAAAAAGTAGGTGTATATAAAATTGATAAAAAGGAATATATATCGTTTGCGACGACTCAAATGTATGAAAACTATATAAACAAGAAATAAAGATGATTAATATTGTGATTCCTATGGCCGGAGCGGGTAGTCGCTTCGCACAAGCCGGTTATAAAAAGCCAAAGCCATTCATTGATGTATTAGGTAGGCCTATGATTTGTCATGTTTTGGATAACTTGAATATGCCTGATGCTAGGTTTATTCTTTTAACTCGTAAAGAGCATTTTGAGAATGAACAAGAAACTGTGAACTGGATAAAATCAAAATACAATGTCGAATTTGTGTTAATAGATAATTTGACGGAAGGAGCAGCCTGTACAGTGCTTCATGCTCATAAACTTATTGATAATAATACTCCGTTATTAATTGCTAATTCGGATCAGATAGTGGATATGAACATTGCTGAATTTATCAATGATAGTGAGAATCGAAATTTAGATGGTTCAGTGTTGTGTTTTAAAGATCATGATACAAAATGGTCTTATGCCAAAATAGATGGTGAAGGTTTAATAACTGAGATAAGAGAGAAAGTTGTTATTTCGGAATTTGCAACTGTCGGTATCTACTATTTTGCGAAAGGAGGTTTTTTTGTAAAAAATGCAATTGATATGATTATACGTAATGAACGTGTAAAAAATGAATTCTATGTTGCGCCGGTTTACAATTTTGGAATACAAGAGGGACTTAAATTCGGAATATTTAATATAAACATAAATCAAATGCATGGAATCGGCACTCCAACAGACTTAAATGTATATATTGATTTAGTGCAGAGAAATAAATGAAAACAGCGAAACTTGAGGATATGATAAAAGGTTGGTTTATAGGAAATTTTGAACCAACTCTTTTAAGAACGAACGATGTTGAAGTAGCAGTTAAGTCTTATAACAAAGGTGACTATGAAGAGAAGCATTATCATAAAATTGCTACGGAAATAACTGTTATCGTCAGTGGTAAGGTGAAGATGAACGGAATAGAATACTCCAAAGGAGATATAGTAGTTATGGAGCCCAATGAGGCGACTGATTTTGAGTGTCTAGAAAATGGTACACAGAATGTAGTTGTGAAATTACCTGGAGCAAATGATGATAAATACTGCCTGTGATTATCAGTGATAAATTGAGATGAGGACAAATAAAGCTTTAAAGAATATATTTTACTCTGTCTTTTCATACGGTTCTTTGTTTATTTTGTCCTTAATATTGCGAAAAGTATTTTTAAAATATATAGATATTGAATATTTGGGGCTTGACAGTGTGTTTGAGAATATGTTTTCTCTGATGGCACTGGTAGATGTAGGGACAGGGTCGCTAATATCATATTTACTGTATAAAGCTTTTTCGGAGAATAATAGAAGGGAAGTATCTGTTTTAATGTCAATGTACAAAAAGATGTATCTATTCATAGCTGTTGCTATGGGGATAATTAGCATCTTTTTAATCCCATTGTTGCCCATTTTAATTAAGTCCAAAGGGTTTGATTGGAACTATATTATAGTAATATATCTTATTAGAGGAATAGCTATGGTTGGTTCTTATTGCTTCTCTTATAGAAGGCTTTTATTTAAAGTTGATCAATGTGAGTATGTATGTACTAAAATTGATACAATAACTAATTATTTTAAATATTTGAGTTGGTTTATTGTAATTATTGCTACTCAAAGCTATATCGCATATTTGATTATTCAGACTATTTCTGTATTTGTTGCCAATATCATTATAGCTAGAATGTCTTATACGAAATATCCATACTCAAAAGAAGTCAAGGTTAGTATTCCTGATTTTAGGGAGAGAAATTTTTTCATGGATATGAAGAATGTATATATGTCTAAAATAGCTGGTACAATTTTTGGCAGTACTAATAGTTTGGTTTTATCTTCATCGTTAGGGGTAAAGTCTGTCGCAATGTTAGCAAATTATACATTGATATCAGAAGCTATTGCCGCTGCGTTCTCAAAGATATTTTCACCTTTGCAAGGCAGCATAGGAAACTATGTGTATTCTGAAGATAAAGCGGAAGGATTTAAACTGTTCAGAATGTTTGAATTACTTTCTTTTATTATTGGATCAACTGTTTCTATTTGTTTTGCAAATTTAATAAATCCTTTTATATCCATTTGGATAGGCGAGAAATACGTATTGTCCCTTTTCGTTGTAATATTGATATCTATGAAATTGTATATTGGTTTTGCCTCTCATTTTGTTTCGTGTTATAGGGAGGTTTTTGGCAGATTTGAAATTGATAGATTTTACAATTTGGGAGGTGCGTTGTTAAGCTTATTTGTATCGATTATGTTAGTTAATAGCTATGGTATAGCTGGGGTATATATTGGAACTATTATAGCTATGTTGGGGTTTTGGATTGGTCGTTATAAAGTTCTGAAAGAAGAATATTTTGGTAATATATCTACCGGATATATAAAAAGGCAGTTGTTGAGAATTATTGTTTTGTTTATTGGCTATTTTATAACATTTGTAATTTGTTCTTTTTTGGGGAATGGTATAATTTCTTTTATTGCTAAATTATTTGTTTGTATTTCTGTGATTAGCGTGATGAATTATATTATATACCGGAAAACAGAGGAGTTTCAACGTATGCTGTTTTATTTTAATAGAAGTAAAAATGTCATTATAAATAATTTAAATAATCATCGATGAAAATACTAAGTAGTTTTTTAAAGAACATTATTCAACATACTGTTTTTGTAAGGTATTTCTTAGACTATATCGAACGCCGATGTAATATAAACTCTGGTATGGAAAATGATTTATATCATGAAGGATGGTCATTCATAATTATAACAGATGGGAAGAATAAAAAATTGTTAAATTCTTCTATTAAAAGTATTTTAGACGAATTTGGTGAGGATCGCTATGAGATTATTGTTATTGGTCAAAATAGAGATTACCCTCAATTAAATAATAAAATTAGGTATATACCATATTATAGCTTTCCATTTTTGGCCGGTTGGATAACAATTAAAAAAAACATAGGTGCTAAAGTTGCTATTTATAATAAACTAGTAATAATGCATGATTATGTATCTCTAAATAGAGGTTGGAAAGTAGGTTTTGATGAGTTTGGCCAAGATTATGACATCTGTATGAATAGAATCAAATTGAAAAATGGGAATAGAACCAGGGATTGGTTAGTCTATGATTATCCTAACTTAGGGCCGGCTCTATTGCCATATAAGATTCAGTGTAAAAAATATCAATATATTAGTGGTACCTATTTCGTAGTGAAGAAAGACTTTTTTATTCGCAATCTGCTTGACGAAAAATTAAGATGGGGTGAAGGAGAGGACGTTGAATGGTCAAAGAGAGTAAGAGAAAAAGCTAATATAGTTTTTAATAATAATAGTTGTGTTTCTTATTTGAAAGATAAGTTACCAAATGATGCACCATACTGTGATAACTGGATAGAAAATACGATTAAATTATATGGTATGTATTCCATTAATATTAATAAAGGAAATTATGCCGAAGATATTGCCAAATATTAAGAAGTGTATAAATTAGGTTTTGCTTGTTTTATATAGAGCAAATGTAAGGTTTAAGTTGAGAAAAAAGTAAAAACTCTTTTGGCTCATCTAATTATTTGTATGAAGGTAATGATATTTGTTCTTCAAAAATAGAATTAAAATAGTGATGAAAATTGGTATTGTTCCATTTTATGATGGATTACTAAACAATAAGTTGTTTGACATAACGGACTGCAATTTAAATGCGGATAATTTGATAACTCCTTATTTTGAAATAAAGGAAAAGTTAAAGGATACTTATGATATCAATACTATTGATAAATACAGTGATTTACAGGATGTTGACTGTGTACTATTTTTCTATCTTGATTATAAACTTTTGCTCCGATGTATTAAAAACGGGGTTAAGAAGTTAGTTTATTTTGCTTGGGAACCAGAAGTGGTGGATGAAAGGCATTCTAAGAAGAACCTAAAAAAGATAGAATCGTTTTTTGACGCAATAATGACGTGGAACGATGATATTGTAGATAATATAAAATATTTTAAAATCAATTATCCGTACTTTTTTGACAAACTGATTAGCGTATGTACAATAGAGGAGTTTAATAAGAAGAAATTGTTAGTGAATATTTCAGGGAATAAGTTTTCTTCCCATAAAAGTGAATTATATTCAGAGCGCTTGAAAGTTATTCGATTTTATGAACAAGGTTGCGGAGATACTTTTGAATTATATGGAAGAGGGTGGTCAAAAGGCATGAGAACATTTAAAGGAGAATGTTTAAGGAAGAGTGATGTTTATAGAAATTTTAAGTTTGCTTTATGCTTAGAAAATATGTGTAATGTTAATGGTTATATTACGGAAAAAATATTTGATTGCTTTATCTCTGGGGTAGTACCTGTTTATTGGGGGGCAAACAATGTGTTAAACTATATTCCAAAAGAATGTTATATTGACTACCCAAAATTTAATAATATATGTGAACTGGATAATTTTTTATCTTCTATGACTTATCAGGATTATGTAAAATATATTGATAATATAAATAGGTATTTGCAAAGCTCTAAGAAAGACTTGTTTACTTCTTCCTTCTTTTGTGAGAGTATGGCAATTGTTTTGCAAAAAGAATTTTGTAAAAGAGGCAAAGCTAATATATGGAAATTAAATTATTATAGAATATACTATGTTATTAAAGGAATACTTAAAAAGGTGGATGTGGTTTAAAAAGAAAGTGAAAGTAATGCCTGGAACAATTATTAATGGAAATACTACTATTGGATTTAATAGTTATGTTGGGTACAATTGTATTATTTCATGGAGTACCATAGGGAATTATGTCTCCATTGCTAATAATGTAAATATAGGCCATGGAGAGCATTTGACGAATGATATATCTACAAATGTGTTTTTCTATAAAGATAAAAGCGTATTAACTCAACTTCCAATAGTTATAGAAGATGATGTCTGGATTGGGACAGGTGCTATTATTTTGAGAGGATTAAAGGTGGGACGTGGTGCAATAATTGGTGCTGGTGCAGTAGTGACGAAAGATGTACCACCCTATGCTATTGTTGTAGGAGTTCCTGCACGTATATTAAGGTACCGTTTCGATTCTTCCTGCATTTTAAATATCGAAAAAACGAGTTGGTGGAATCTGGATGTAGATGAAGCCAATAAGGTTATTGAAAAGCTGAGGGAAGAGAATATTGAATAGATCAGCTATATTTAAAAAAAACGTATGAAAATAGTACAAATAATTGGTGGATTAGGCAACCAAATGTTTCAGTTCGCATTTTATTTAGCATTAAAGGAAAAGTATGTTAATGTAAAATTAGACACTTCTTCGTTTGGTACTTATACGCACAATGGATTTGAACTTGATAAAGTTTTTCATGTTGAATATCTAAAGGCGTCCATCCGAGAAAGAATAAAATTGTCTTACCAGGGAAGTGAAATATGGATAAGGGTGTTGCGTAAACTATTGAAACGAAAAAAAACAGAATATGTAGAGCCATATTTGTGTTTTGATGAGAATGCTATATCATTATCGTGTGATAAATATTATATAGGATATTGGCAAAGCTATAAATATTTTACGAATATAGAAGCGGCTATTCGTGGACAGTTTCATTTTTCTAAAGTTTTAAGCGATAAGAATGAGTTCATAAAGAAGCAAATGCAAAATTCAAATTCAGTGAGCCTTCATGTTCGATTAGGAGACTATGTTAATAATCCTGCTTATTCTAATATTTGTACTTCTGCTTATTATAATAAAGCCATAAATATAATTCAAAGCAAAGTCTCAGAACCAAAATTTTTTGTTTTCTCAGATGATACTGTGTGGTGTAAGGATCATCTAAAAATACCTAATTGCCATATTATAGATTGGAATAACAAAGAAGAATCGTATTGGGATATGTGTTTAATGACTTATTGCAAACATAATATAATAGCAAACAGTTCTTTTAGTTGGTGGGGAGCTTGGCTTAACACAAATCCCGAGAGGATTGTTATTGCCCCTGGGAAGTGGATTAATGATGACAGAGTACAAGTAAGTGATATTATTCCTTCTGATTGGATTTGTGTATGAATAGTAATCCTTTTGTCTCAGTTGTAATGTCGGTATATAATGGAGGGGAGTTTTTAAAAGACGCTATCAATAGTATACTTAGTCAAAGTTATAAGAATTTTGAATTCATTATAATAAATGATGGCTCCTCGGATAATTTTTCGGAGATATTGGAATTATATGATGATGAAAGAATTAAAGTCCTAAATAATCAAGAAAATAAGGGTCTTGTTTATTCATTAAATAGGGGATTACTGGAATCTATTGGTAAATATATCGTTAGAATGGACGCTGATGACATCAGTTTGCCAAATAGAATTGAAAAACAAGTCGAGTTTATGGAGAGAGAGCCTGAAGTTGGGGTTTGTGGCTCTTATATTGAGATCTTTGGTGATACAATAAAGCGGAAAGTACAAAGATTCCCAAGTAATGTCAATGTGAATGAAGCTTTTCTATTATTTTCTACTTGTTTAGCTCATCCATCCGTTATTATCCGTAAATCTATTGTAGATAAATATAAGTTACGTTATGATGACCGATATTTGCATGCAGAGGACTATGCTATTTGGTGTCAGGCAGTTAAATATACTAAGATTTCTAATATTAGGGAAGTATTATTGAAATATAGAATATTAGAATCAAGTGTCACTAGACAAGCAAATAAAAATTTTCAGTCGCGTTTTGATGTTCACAAGTCAATTTATAAAGATATTTTTAGAAATAAAGGGATAGATTATACGGAAAAAGAGTTGTATTTGCATTTCATCATTTCGGATAATAATAGATTTAGAAATCAAGCTTTAACAATAAGACCATCAGAAATAAATGCTCACCTTACAAAAATATTGTCTCATTATAGAGGGGCTAGCAATTATAAATATATTGCTTTCTTAGTGAATAAAAGAGGGTTGAGTTTGTCGAGATGGTACTCAGAGAGCAGAGGTTTCTATTTTATTATGTATCTTTTTAAATTCTTGTATTATAAGATTCAGATAAAGAAATGATACCTTACGCTTTCATTATATTATTAGTTGTGTTTTTCAGTGTTTTTGATTTTTCTAATTTAAATGTTTTTAAAAAGAAAATATTATTATTTTTTCTTTCCTTTATTCTAATATTATTTGTTGGAACACGATTTGAAACAGGTGATGATTGGGGCGAATATACAAAGGTGTTTGATAAAATTCCACTAGTAAGCGATTTATGGAATGATAACGGTATGTTTCTTTTGTTCAGAATGGAACCTGGTTACATTTTATTTAATAGTGTAATTAAATCTTTTGGTGGGAGTATAAATGAAGTCTTTTTATTATCGTCAATAGTTGTTATTTCCTTATTTTTTGTATTTCAAAAAAGGTATACACTACTTCCTTTTTTAGCTGTATTACTTTATATGCGTTATGGGTATATGCAGTTTAATATGATGTTTGTCAGACAAGGAATAGCTATATCTATCTTCTTTTATTCTTTAAAATATATAGAAGATAAAAAAATAATAAAGTATTTATTAATCAATATATTATCCTCTCTTTTTCATTCGAGTTTATTAATAGTTCTTCCTCTGTATTTTGTTATTAACAGAAGATATAGTAACATTTTTTTTTGTACAGTTGTATTTATTTCTGTACTATTGTCTTTCTTTGACTGGATGGGAGCTATTCTTAGTTTTTTTCCTCCTTTTATACAGAGCAGTTTAACAAGCTATACAGAATCAGACGTGTGGGGCGGTATGACTGGTAAGATAAATATAGCAGTTGCTGAAAAATTTATATTACTTTTAATGTGTTTGAGGCTTCGGGAAAAATTGGAGCAAAAAAACATCTCATTTAATCTGGTTTTTAATCTGTTTGTATTGAGTATTATTTGTTATTATGCCTTTTTCCAAACGTATGTATTTCAGCAGAGGACTGTACTCATATTTCAACTGTCGACAATTTTTATTATTTCGCAATTGTTTCTGTTCTTTTCTGTTAAGAATAGAATGATGGTGCTTTTTATATTGAATTTGATGGTAATCTATTTTTTCTTTAGATATATAAATATAGGGAAGGATGTTTATCTGCCTTATAGGTCGTGGTTGATTTAGAATTAGATTACTGAGCATCTATAATCTAATGACAATGCTTTTATCTATTATTGTTCCCACATTTAAACCTCAAAAAACTTATTTTGAGGAGTGTCTTTTTTCGTTATTTAACCAAACGATGTTTCACTATTTATATGAAGTGATAGTTGTATTGAATGGTGATATTGACACACAGTACACGGATATGATATTAGATATATTTGCTTATAAACCAGCTGGCTTGTATTGTAGGTTGATAAAAACTGATCAAGCAGGCGTATCTAATGCGAGGAATCTTGGCATTGATGCTGCAAAAGGGCAATATATTGGTTTCGTTGATGATGATGATATTGTCTCTTCTGATTACCTTGAAGAATTGTGTAAAATATCTTCTCGGAATATAGTTGGAGTTAGTAATGTGCATACATTTAGAAAAACGATAGAAGAGAAGGAGGATAATTTTTTTGCTTGCCGAATTATTCAACAAAGAGAGTGTCAGTATTCTTTGTTTAGAAATCGAGCTATATTAGCATTTCCTGTCGCTAAATTGATACATCGAGATATTATTGGAAATAGAAGGTTTAATCCACGATTTAAAAATGGAGAGGATGCGCTTTTTATGACCGAAATATCGGATTTGATTGGAGGATTTCGTTTTACGAAAGAAGATACTACTTATTATGTGAGAGAGAGAGCTGGCTCTGCTTCAAGAAGACCTCTTAAACGAGGACAATTGTGTTGGGATACTTTTATGCTAATAAAAGCATATGTATCTATTTATTTGTCTTCTCCTTTCTCGTATAATTTCTTACTTTTTGCTTCTAGAATTCCAGGGTCCATTAAAGGGGCCATAAAACTGTCACGTAATACAGCTTTTTTTTAGTAAAGTTTTGTCTGTCTTGTGTTTTTGTTTAATATTGTTGAATAATGAATGAACTTGTTTCTATTATTACTCCCTGTTATAATTCTGCGGCTACTATACGAGAAACGATCCGATCTGTCATAGCACAGAGCTATGTTAACTGGGAGTTGTTGATAATTGATGACTGTTCAAATGATGATTCTGTGAAAATTATAATGGAATTTATGGATACGGATTCTCGAATTTATTATTTGAAAACAGAGCATCCTTCTGGGGGACCAACTCTTCCTCGTAACGTCGGGATACAAGCTGCAAAAGGACGTTTTATAGCATTTTTAGATAGCGATGATATTTGGCTTCCTAATAAATTGTCTACTCAACTTCCTTTATTTATTAATGATAATGTTGCAATTGTCTATTCTGATTATGAGAAAATATCTGAAGAAGGAAATCGTACGGGAAGAATCGTTAAATCAGATCCCTATCATCATTATAAATCTTTATTGTGTGGAAATGAGTTAGGATGTTTAACTGTGGTTTATGATACGCAAAAAATAGGGAAACGTTATTTTAAGTTTATTGGACATGAGGACTACAATCTTTGGTTAGATATTCTCAAAGAAGGTTTTATTGCTATAAATACAAATATTTGTTTGGCGTTGTATAGAATACGCAAAGGTTCTGTCTCTTCAAATAAATTGAGAGTTATAAAATGGATTTGGCATATTTATAGAGTGGAACAGAAAAAAACAATCTGGTTAAGTTTGTATTACTCATTGTCAGATTTGAATAAATCTCTTTTTAAATATTTAAAATGAATCTTCTTTTTACGGGTGCTTCTGGTTTTCTAGGGAGAAATATTTGTTTTTTGCTAAAAGAAAAATATAAGATAGATACTATGGGACTTGCTCTGCAGGATAATTACAAAGTGGATATAGCGCAAGAAATCCCGACACTAAATATGCCATATGATGTTGTTTTACATGCTGCAGGAAAAGCCCATTCAATACCTAAAACGGAGGTAGAAAAACAAACCTTCTTTGATATCAACCTGCAAGGTACAAAGAATTTGTGTACGGCTTTGGAAAATTTTTGTACGCCTAAGGCCTTCATTTTCATTAGTACTGTTGCTGTTTATGGCTGTGATTTTGGTGAGAATATTACCGAAGAATATTCGTTGAATGGAACTAGCCCTTATGCTTTAAGTAAGATCAAAGCTGAGAAATATCTCGAAGGGTGGTGTAGTATGCACAATGTAAAATTGAGTATACTTCGTCCTTCTTTAATTGCCGGGCCTAATCCTCCGGGAAATTTAGGGACAATGATCCATGGTATTAAGAGTGGCAAGTATCTGAGTATTGCGGGAGGAAAAGCCCGGAAGAGTGTTTTGATGGTGCAGGATATTGCCAATCTTGTTCCTTTATTAGTAGAAAAAGGAGGGATATATAATGTTTGCGATACTTATCAACCTAGTTTTCGTGAGTTGGAAGAGATTATATGTAATCAGTTAAATAAAAAATTGCCTTTGTCTATTCCTTATTATTTTGCTAAAGGTATGGCAGTTGTTGGTGATTGTTTGGGAGAAAAAGCTCCGATTAATTCTTTGAAGCTCCGTAAGATTACGAACTCTTTGACTTTTAGTAATGAAAAGGCAGTACGGGAGCTTGGATGGAAACCTGTGAATGTGTTAGAGAGTTTTCGGATAGAGTAAATTGAATTATGACTATTATTTGCTGGATTTTGGGAATACTTATTGTAATTATTCTCGTAGCTTTTCTTTGTGTTCAATTTTGGTTTTATCTGATTTATAAAAACGGTTAACTTACATGTATTATATTCTTATATTAGTTCTGCTATTTCTGGCAGAACTTTTTTATTTTCGTATTGCTGATAAATGTAATATTATCGACAAGCCGAATGAACGGAGTTCGCATACCCGTATTACTCTGAGAGGTGGAGGAATCATTTTCTATTTGGGTGCATTGACTTTTTTCCTGACGAATCAGTTTGAATACCCTTGGTTTATACTGGCTTTGACCTTGATCACTTTTATCAGTTTTGTAGATGATATCCGTTCTACTTCGCAGGGTTTGCGTTTAGTCTTCCATTTTACGGCAATGGCCCTGTTGTTCTATCAATGGGGATTGTTCAGCCTGCCTTGGTGGACGTTGCTTATCGCTCTGATCGTCTGTACGGGGATTATCAATGCCTATAACTTTATGGATGGCATTAACGGCATTACCGGCGGGTATTCATTGGTTATCCTGGTTTCTTTGGCATATGTGAATGCGGAAGTGATCTCCTTCACAGAACAGAGTTTTATTTATACGATGATTTGTTCTGTGTTGGTGTTTGACTTCTTTAATTTCCGTAAGAGAGCGAAATGCTTCGCCGGTGATGTGGGTTCGGTCAGTATAGCTTTTGTGGTCCTGTTCCTGATCGGGAGTTTGATTCTTCAAACTAAGGATTTCAGCTGGCTTGTATTGCTTGTTGTGTACGGGGTGGATAGTGTGTTGACGATCGTACACCGCCTGTTACTACATGAAAATATTGGTTTGCCTCACCGGAAACATTTGTATCAGATCATGGCCAATGAACTGAAGATACCACACGTGGCAGTGGCATTGACCTATATGTCGGTGCAAGCTGGGGTTGTAGCAGGATATTTGGCATTGCGGGAGTATGGATATGAGTATTTATTAGGGAGCATCTTGGTGTTGGGGCTATTATACTTCCTATTTATGAAGAGATTCTTCTATTTACATAAATCAAATTAATTACTCCTGGAAAACTTAACAGAGAATGATTTTCAACGTGTGGCAGATTGGCTTGGCGTTGAAGTGGCAGTGATAAAAGCCGTACAGACAGTTGAAACCGGTGGTCGTGGGGGCTTTGTGGCTCTGGGGTGACCGATGATCTTATTCGAAGGACACATCTTTTGGCGTGAACTCCATGGGGAATGTTTCAGGTGATGGGCTTTAACTATGTGATGTGCGGGTATGGCTGTGTAAATGAAATGGTGAAAGATATGTGTACCGGAGAAGATAAGCAACTGGAGGCATTTGCGAGGTTCATTAAACTTGCTGGGTTACGGCCCAATCTGGAGCGGAAAGACTGGACCGGTTTTGCCAAAAGATATAATGGTTCCGGATATGCTCAGAATCAGTACGATAAAAAATTAGAAGAGGCTTATCGGAGATTTACGAAGTAGAAAAGAGATATACCCGGTTTTCGGGTGTAGATTTTTGTTTCGTCCCCAGATTTATACTATATCGGGTATAAATCTGGGGACATTCCGTTAAACGGATATAATATGAATAATCGAACCATAGCAGAGTATGTGAAGTAGATGTATGAGAAAGAATTAAGTAATAACTCTGATAATGTGATGATTATAACTTGTTCTGTATAACTTGATCCGGACGCCTCATTTTCCTTTGTCATCTTCCTGCAAATGTTCACCTTTGCAATGTTGATCAACGCAATGTGAATAAAATCAGTGGTAATAACATTAAAAAAAGGAGATTAGGAATATGGCATTATTTTATAAAGCAGTAAAATCGACTATGGCAACTAAGTCCGGTGATAAGAAATGGCACTTGAACTTGGTGAAGGTAGGCAAGGTGGTATCTACTCAGCAATTGGCTGAAATGATTGCGGAAAAGTCGTCGTTGACTCCGGGTGATGTGCATAATGTGGTTCGGAACTTGATGACAGCGATGCGTAGTGCACTGCTGGACAGTAAGACGGTACGCCTGGACGGATTGGGTACTTTTACGATGAAAGCGCGTACACGGGGAAGGGGAGTGGACAAAGAGGAAGAGGTGAATCCGAATCAGGTGGCAGCCCTTCTTTGTCATTTTACTCCTGAATATACTCGTCCTGCGGCTATCGGTACTACCCGGGCTTTGTTTCAGGGAGTTGAGTTTCAGAAGGCGAGTGGGATCGGTGCTTCGGGCAATAATGGTTCCGGAGGTGGTGATGGAGACATAGTAGATGATCCGACTGCGTAGTTGCATTTTTAATAGGATGAAAAAGATGAAGAAAAATAATTGGAACGTTATTTTGAAAGTGATTATTGCTGTAGCAAGTGCTATTGCCGGGGTGATCGGAGGGCAGGGATTGCTTTGATAGGTGGCTGACAGCTTCGGTTGGAATGATAAATGCCGGTGTCCGTTTGGAAGAATGGATGCCGGCATTTTATTATATTACCTGTAGAACCGGGAATGTAAAAGAGCATTAATAATAGGGCCTATATAGTGGTGTGAATGATATTATAGGATAAAGGAGAATGAAATCTACATTAAAATGATCAAATTTTGTAAGTTTCTGTTTTTTTTGATATTTTTGTACAGTGGAATGGATTACTGAGATTACTGATATATGGTGACCTCGCACAAACGAACAAACAGAGTCTTATGGGAAATAATGTATCATTGCTGAAGTATGCACCGCTGATAGTACTTTTTTGCACCTCATGTGTAAAAGAAAAAGATTTGTATGAACCGTCGGGTAAGAATCCTGATGATACGGAAGAACTGGATTTATCATTTAAATTCTCTTTGAGAACCGATAAGCAGATCGGTGTGATGGCTACCTCTGCGGATGAGAAGGTGGCTGAAGGCATCTTGATAGGGATTTATCCCCAACAACCTTATGAGGAGGATGGGACTATTGTCATTAAGCCTCTTTATGTTGGTTATACAGATGTGGATGGATGCATTTATGCTATTATATCTGTTCCGGTAAATGTCGATAAGGTATATATAACTTCATTGACTGCCGGTTTTCCCGGTGTGCAGGAGGTTGATGTGCAACCGGGAATGACGTGTGTCTTGTCTGCCGTACCCTTTCAAGTCAGTACCAATGCTTCTACTCGCATGGCTGTTGCCCGGAGCGGGGCAGAGTTGGAGATTCCTGTCAGCCAGAAGCTAAGCAATCTTTATGAACTGTATAGTCCATATGCGGATGCAGAAGTTGGGAAAGACGGCATCCCGCTTTTAAATGCTTCGCCGCTTGTTTCAAAAGAAGAATTGTCACCTAAATTTTTAAACCGGGTGAATAGTTGGTATCCGGAACAGAAGAATGTACAGGATGTGGATCTGAATAAGAGTTCGGATCTGGTGGTTACTGACGAACTGGGAGCAGAAGTGTGGGCTACGTATGTTGGTGATGGGGGATTCTATGTAAATAATAGGACTGTTTACAATGTTTTGACTTACTATAGTTATAAAGAAGGGGAACTCAATAAACGCGAAGATATACAGGGACATCGTATGACCTTGCTGTTGCCGAACACCCATCAGGAAAAATGTCCATCGGGACTGAAAGTGCAATTATTATATTGGGACGGAAACAAGTATGATACAATATTTCCGAAGGGTACACGTATCGGTTTTGCCGTGGCACGTGACGGGTTAAACATGACGAATATTGCTACTGGCGGTGTAAACTCGAAGAGCGCCTATAAATTCCAGAATCAGACATTTCCTAATGCGAATGTAAACGGATTCTATTATTCTACTCCAACTTTGAATACAACTAAAAAAACAAATGCCGTGATCCGTAGCATGTCCGATTACAACTGCTGCATTATGGGGTTTGATATCCGTCCTTATGGCGATGCGAAGGCTGATTATGATTTCAATGACGTGCTGATAAAGCTTACCGCATCACCGGTATCTGCCGTTAAACCGGAAGAAGATATTCCGGTAATTGATGAATTCGCTCCTTCGGAGGCTGTTTATGGAACACTTGCTTTTGAAGACCAGTGGCCTAAGATGGGAGATTATGATTTCAATGATTTTGTGATGAATTATGCTTATGAGCTGGAGAAAGGAGATGGTAATTCTATTACTGCCGTGAAATTGACTTTCACACCAATTGCGAAGGGGGCAGCCCCGTGGACGCATATTGGGGTCGGGATTGAACTTCCGCTTTCTGAGGACATTATTGATCGGTCAAAACTGGAAGGTGCTATTATTGAGGAAGGGAATGAATGGGCCACTTTTATTGTGTGGAACGATGTAAATGTAGCTTTGGGGACTACTGAGGGATATGTGAATACGGAAGGGACGGCAACCGGAATTTCCGGGACTCCCGCTGAAATAACCGTTCGGTTGAAAACTCCTGTCAGCAATCTGCAGACTCAAAAATTTAATCCGTTTATCTTTGTCAACAGCCGTCAAAAAGAGATTCATCTGGTAGATTATAAACCGACAAAGCATGCGGATGTTTCACTTTTCAAAACAGAAAATGATCGCTCGGATCCTGAGTCCGGAGTTTACTATCGCATGGACAACCGCTATCCCTGGGCACTTGATTTCCCACGTAAAGAAGCCTCCTCACCGGCATGGAAGTATCCGAAGGAGAGAATTAATGTCATACAGGCATATCCTAATTATGAAAAATGGGTGCTTGATCAATCGAACCTTTCGTGGTTTGATGCGAGTGTGTCGGGGAACGTGAATAAGGAATTCTTATATTAAGGAGAAAATAAAATCCTCCGTAGAAAAAGGCATCTACGGAGGATTATTTATTTTTTCTTTCTCAAGTCTCTTCCTTCAAATCGGCAAATTGCCTCTATCCACTCTTCGGTCAGTGGCTTGGATTGATGTTTCTCCAAGTCGAATGTCACCATGACCGAGCGACAAATACATTTCACTTCCATTGTTTCGGTATCGATAACCCGTTGCATCAGATGAAAACTTTTGGTTCCGATCTCACAGACGGCAGTTTGAACGGCAATGTGGTCGGATGAAAAAATCTGTGCCAGAAAGTCGGCTTCAATGTGTACTACTACAATACCATCTTTTTCCCAGTCAACACCCGGACAAACCGAGGCAAAGTATTCTGTTTTGCCGAGGTCGTAGAATGAAAAATAGACGGTGTTGTTGACGTGTCCGAACTTGTCTACGTCATTGAATCGTAGTTGTATAGGTAAACTGTGATGAAATTCGATTTCTTCCATTTGTTTTCTCTTAACCTTTGTTATTATTGGGCAAAATTAGTATTTTTGCACGTTATTCTCACAAGAAATAGATCAAGAAATGATAGAAGACATTAAAAAAGCTTGTCAAGTGATGAGCGAAGGCGGGGTGATTCTCTATCCCACCGATACGGTTTGGGGAATTGGCTGCGATGCTACCAATGAAGACGCTGTGCGCCGGGTGTATGAGATAAAACAACGTGCTGACAGCAAGGCGATGTTGGTATTGGTGGATTCGCCGGTGAAGGTCGAATTTTATGTGCAGGATGTCCCTTCGATTGCTTGGGATTTGATGGAAGTTGCCGATAAACCATTGACTATCATTTATTCCGGTGCTCGTAATTTAGCTTCAAATCTGCTTGCCGAAGACGGTAGCGTAGGCATCCGGGTGACGAACGAAGCATTCTCCCGTCGTTTGTGCCAGCAGTTTCGTAAGGCTATTGTTTCGACATCTGCCAATATCAGTGGACAGCCGGGAGCTGCCAATTTCAATGAAATCAGCGAAGAAATAAAATCGTCGGTAGACTACATTGTCAATTTCCGGCAGGATGATATGAGTCGTCCTAAACCATCGAGTATCATTAAACTGGATAAAGGTGGAGTGATTAAGATTATTCGCGAATAATGGAAAAAGAAAAGATAAGTTTATTACAGCGCTTTATTATTTGGCGCGAGAATAAGATTAAAGAAAAGCAGTTTATTCTCATTTTAAGTTTTCTGGTAGGTATTTTTACAGCTATTGCTGCATTGATCCTGAAGTTCTTCATTCATACGATACAGAACTTTCTCACAGATAATTTTAATACGACAGAGGCCAACTACCTTTATCTGGTCTATCCGGTAGTCGGTATTTTCCTTGCCGGATGGTTTGTGCGCAATATCGTAAAGGATGATATCAGTCATGGGGTTACGAAGATCCTTTATGCAATTTCACGTCGTCAAGGACGTATCAAACGCCATAATATCTGGTCGTCGACCATTGCCAGTGCCATTACCATCGGCTTCGGCGGATCGGTAGGAGCCGAGGCCCCTATTGTACTTACCGGATCGGCTATCGGATCGAATCTGGGAAGTATGTTCAAGATGGAACACCGTACGTTGATGTTGCTGGTGGGATGTGGTGCTGCCGGTGCCATTGGAGGTATTTTCAAAGCGCCGATAGCGGGATTGGTATTCACTTTGGAAGTATTGATGATTGATCTTACCATGTCATCCTTGTTGCCGTTGTTAATCTCGGCTGTTACGGCTGCTACTGTTTCGTATATTACAACCGGGCAAGAGGCTATGTTTAAATTTCATTTGGATCAGCCTTTTGAGTTGGAACGTATTCCTTATGTGATTCTCTTAGGTATCTTTTGCGGATTGGTATCACTCTATTTCACACGTGCCATGAGTTCTGTAGAAGGGGTATTTGGTAAACTGTCCAATCCGTATAAGAAGTTGGCATTGGGTGGTGTGATGTTGAGTGTACTCATCTTTCTTTTTCCGCCTCTTTACGGTGAAGGTTACGATACGATTGAATTATTGCTGAACGGTACGAGTAATGCCGATTGGGATACGGTATTGAATAACTCCTTGTTCTATGGATATGGCAATCTGCTGTTGGTTTATCTGGTATTGATTATCCTGTTGAAGGTATTTGCATCGAGTGCGACTAACGGTGGAGGCGGATGCGGTGGTATTTTTGCTCCTTCGTTGTATTTGGGATGTATTGCCGGTTTTGTTTTCTCCCACTTTAGCAATGATTTTGATTTTACTTCCACTTTACCGGAAAAGAACTTTGCTCTAATGGGAATGGCAGGAGTCATGAGTGGGGTCATGCATGCCCCGTTGACCGGTGTGTTTCTGATTGCTGAACTGACCGGTGGATATGACCTTTTTCTGCCTTTGATGATTGTTTCGGTCAGTTCTTATCTGACAATCATTGTGTTCGAACCCCACAGTATTTATTCCATGCGTCTGGCCAAGAAAGGACAGTTGCTGACCCATCATAAGGATAAGGCTGTACTGACATTGATGAAAGTGGAAAATGTAGTCGAAACAGACTTTGTCTGTGTACGTCCAGAAATGGATTTGGGTGAATTGGTAAAGGCTATTTCGACCTCCCATCGTAATATGTTTCCTGTGACAGACAAGGATGGAATTCTATTAGGCGTCGTGCTGCTGGATGATATCCGGAACATCATGTTCCGTCAGGAACTTTATCATCGTTTTACCGTTAGTAAATTGATGACTTCCGTTCCTGCCCGTTTGTATGATACCGACAGTATGGAACAGGTGATGCAGACGTTTGACGATACAAAAGCGTGGAACTTGCCGGTAGTCAACGAAGAAGGAAAGTATCTGGGATTTGTTTCAAAATCTAAAATATTTAATTCGTATCGCCAGGTATTGGTGCATTTCTCGGAAGATTGACGGGTTACAATTTCCGGAAACTTATAACTCATAGCTTTTTAAATATGAAAAAAGAAGATTTAAGAATCGTATATATGGGGACTCCTGATTTTGCAGTGGAGGCCCTGCGCTGTCTGGTGGAAGGCGGCTATAATGTAGTCGGGGTGATTACAATGCCTGATAAACCTGCCGGTCGTGGACACAAAATCCAATATTCTCCGGTAAAGCAATATGCGCTGGATCATCAGTTGCCTTTATTACAGCCGGAGAAACTGAAAGATGCAGAATTTGTTCAGGCACTTCGCGAATGGAAGGCCGATCTGCAGATTGTTGTGGCTTTTCGGATGTTGCCGGAAGTGGTATGGAACATGCCTTGTTTTGGAACTTTCAATCTTCATGCTTCTTTGCTTCCGCAGTACCGTGGGGCAGCTCCTATCAATTGGGCGGTTATCAATGGAGATACGGAGACGGGGATTACTACTTTTTTCCTGAAACATGAAATCGATACAGGTGAGGTGATCCAGCAGGTGCGCGTTCCTATTGCTGATACGGACAATGTGGAAGTGGTGCATGACAAATTGATGCAGTTGGGCGGACGGCTGGTGATAGAAACGGTAGATGCTATTCTGGAGGGAAATGTAAAGGCAATTCCCCAGGAAGAAATGGCAGTGGTCGGCGAGCTTCGTCCGGCTCCGAAAATCTTCAAAGAAACCTGTAGGATTAATTGGAATCAACCGGTGAAACGGGTTTATGATTTTATCCGCGGGCTTTCTCCTTATCCTGCTGCGTGGAGTGAATTACTTAATCCGGAAGGTGAAGCGGTTGTAGTGAAAATCTTTGAGAGTGAGAAAGAAGAGAAAGTACATGCACTGACTCCGGGGAGCATTATTACAGATGGAAAGCACTTCCTGAAAGTAGCCGTGTCGGATGGGTTTGTAAATATCCTTTCTTTACAGTTACCGGGTAAAAAGAGGCTGAAGACAGATGAACTTTTGCGTGGGTTTCATCTGACTGAGGCATTTAGGATGAAGGCGGAATAATTGGCGGTGAGGCTCTCTATCTTATGCTTTGATAGTGTAAAGGCAACGTACTGGAAAGCAGAGTCTGTCACTTGCAATTGTGGAATTGGAATAGAAGGAAAGAATTTCTGCCAAATAAACTGTTATAGAAGAGGGAGCTCTGATGTTTTTTTGTTAATTTTGTGCTATTATTAAAATATTGATGAATATGAAACCTATTATATCCCCTTCTATCCTTTCGGCAGATTTTGCATATCTGGCAAAGGATCTTGAGATGATTAACCGTAGTGAAGCCGACTGGGTGCACATTGACATTATGGACGGAGTATTTGTTCCGAATATATCCTTTGGCTTTCCGGTGCTGAAGTATGTTGCTAAGTTGACTCAGAAACCGTTGGATGTACATTTAATGATAGTCAATCCTGAGAAGTTTATTCCTGAAGTAAAGGCATTGGGGGCGCATATTATGAATGTACATTACGAAGCATGTCCACACCTTCATCGGGTGGTGCAACAAATCCGTGAGGCCGGTATGCAGCCTGCTGTTACCATAAATCCGGCCACTCCGGTAGCTTTGTTGCTGGACATTATCCGGGATGTATACATGGTGTTGATCATGAGTGTGAATCCCGGTTTCGGAGGACAAAAGTTTATTGAGCACTCGGTAGAGAAAGTACGTGAACTTCGTGAACTGATTGAGCGTACCGGATCGAAAGCGCTGATCGAGGTAGATGGTGGAGTGAATCTGGAAACAGGTGCCCGTCTGGTGGCTGCCGGGGCGGATGCGTTGGTAGCAGGAAATGCCATTTTTGCTGCTGAGAATCCGGAAGAGACGATTCATGCCATGAAAGGGCTGTAAGGCCGGCTTGTGAGCTTCCGGTATTTACATCGATATCCATTTTTACGCCTGCTATTACCTCTGATAGCAGGCTTTCTTGTTGGTAATTATTTGTTTTTCAAGGAGGTGTATGTTCCGGATACCGTGTTGGTGGGAGTTTCTGCCGGATTATTTTTTCTGCTGCTGGCAGTCTATTTTTCACGTCGCTATTCGTTTCGGTGGATATTCGGCAGTGTTGCCTATCTACTTGTTTTTGGGGCCGGAACCGGCGGCATGAATCAGGTTTTACAACAAACTGTATATGCTTTCCAAAAACAAGAATGCGTTTATCGGGCTATCCTGACTGATCGGCCCGACGAGAAGGAACATACTTTTCTCTGTCCGGCATTTCTGACAGAAAAACAAGACTCAGTGGGAGTCGTACCGGTGAATCGGAAAGTATTGCTTTACATTTCGAAAGATTCACTCGCCGGAAGTTTACATAATGGGGACGAGTTAGTATTGATGGCGCGCGTATCTCCACCTTCCAATAATGGTAATCCCGATGAATTTGATTATGCCCGTTATTTACGTTACAGAGGGATTGGAGGAGTTGCTTTTGTTGCAGAGGGAAAATGGCAGATAATCGGACACAGGATGTCCCGTTCCTTTCGGCAGATTGCATTGGACTGCCGGGACCGGATTCTGGATAAATATCGTGCTTTGAAGTTCGAACCGGATGAGTTTGCCGTACTTGCCGCGCTTACTGTTGGCTACAAAGAGGAATTAGGTGAAGATATTAGGGAGACTTATTCCGTGTCAGGGGCCAGTCATGTACTGGCACTTTCCGGACTTCATATCGGATTTTTATATATGCTGCTTCTTTTACTTCTGAAGTGGTTGCCGGGGAATGTTTGGGGGGTGAGGCTGTTTCGTGCGATAGTGATAATTACTGCATTGTGGGGATTTGCTTTCATTACAGGGCTGTCCCCTTCTGTGGTTCGTTCGGTTATTATGTTTTCATTGTTGGCTTTGTCGGTCTTATCCGGGCGTACGGGTATTTCACTTAATACGCTTGCGCTGACTGCATTTATTATGTTGGCGGTTCATCCTTTCTGGCTGTTTGATGTTGGATTTCAACTCTCTTTTTCGGCTGTTACTGCCATTCTACTGATATATCCCCGGTTGTTCAGGTTGCTTCCGATTGGTAATGGAGTATTAAAAAAAGTCTGGGCATTAATGTGTGTTTCGCTTGCTGCGCAGATAGGTACAGCCCCTTTGGTATTGTTGTATTTTTCCAGATTTTCCACCCATTTCTTATTGACTAATCTGTTGGTAATTCCACTTGTGTCGGTGATTATGTATTCAGCGGTTATTCTGCTGGTGGTCAGCCCTTTTTCTCAGCTTTATACCTGGTGTGCTGTGGCGGTGAAGTTTCTTATCGATTTACTGAATGCTGCGGTTCGTTGGGTAGAGCATCTACCGTTGGCATCTATCGATAATGTTTGGATTTATCCGGCGGAAGTTCTTGCCTTTTATCTGGCTTTGTTGGCCTGTATGCGTCATATGATGGTTCGTAGTGCGAAAAGTTTGTACCTTGTAGGTGTTTGCCTGTTGGTTACAGGTAGTCTTCATTGGGCATGGAGGATGGCTGACCGACCGGTGCAGAGCATTGTTTTCTATAATGTCCGGGGATGTCCGGTTGTACATTGCATTGAGTCTCAAGGTAAATCCTGGCTTGCCTATGCAGATAGCATTCCGGATGAAAGACGGCTTTCGCGTGCGGTAACCGGCTATTGGAATCGGTTACACCTGAATACCCCGATACCCATAACAAAAGACTATCGCTCTTCCGGCTTCTGGATGCAGGACCACCTGCTTCTGTTCGGTAATAAACGTATTTGTATGGTCAGTGATAACCGTTGGCGGAACAAAACTGTCGCTGAACCGTTAAACATAGATTATTTGTATTTGTGTAAGGGCTATACAGGACGATTGGAGTCATTGGCCCAACTGTTTCATTGCCGGGAGGTTATTCTGGATTCTTCCCTGTCCGCTTATTATAAGGGAGTGTTCAGTGAAGAATGCCGTCGGTTGGGATTGCATTTTATCTCCCTTTCCGACGAAGGTTCTGTGAGGTTTTTGCTCTAAGTACAAAGATTTATCGTATTTTTGCCAACTCATATTTATACAAACAAGTTATGCTGACTAAAGTAATTGCTCAAACCCATATTGATCATTTTACTAAATGGTTTGAACGGGCCGACAAAATAGTAATCGTATCCCATGTGTCGCCTGACGGAGATGCCATTGGCTCATCGTTGGGATTGTATCATTTTCTGGATTCTCAAGATAAAATTGTAAATGTAATTGTCCCTAATGCTTTCCCCGATTTCCTGAGATGGATGCCGGGTAGCAAGGATATTTTGCTGTATGACCGTTATAAAGAGTTTGCCGATAAGTTGATTATGGAAGCAGACGTTATCTGCTGTCTTGATTTTAATGCATTGAAGCGCATTGACGAGATGGCTGATATAGTAGCTTCCTCACCGGGACGTAAAATAATGATAGATCATCATCTTCATCCCGAAGACTTTTGTCGGATCACTGTTTCACATCCTGAAATTTCTTCTACTTCCGAATTGGTGTTTCGCCTGATTTGCCGGATGGGATATTTCAGTGACATTTCCAAAGAGGGGGCTGAATGTATTTATACCGGTATGATGACAGATACCGGAGGATTCACTTATAACTCTAATAATCGTGAGATTTATTTCATTATCAGCGAACTGCTTTCAAAAGGAATCGATAAAGATGATATCTACCGGAAAGTCTACAATACTTATTCCGAAAGCCGTTTGCGTTTGATGGGATATGTATTATCGAATATGCGGGTGTATAAAGATTACAATTCTGCGCTTATATCGCTGACCAAAGATGAACAGGGAAAATTTGATTATATCAAAGGCGATAGCGAAGGGTTTGTAAACATCCCGCTTTCGATTAAGAATGTCTGTTTCTCTTGTTTCCTCCGTGAGGATACGGAAAAGAAAATGATTAAGATTTCACTTCGTTCCGTAGGTAAGTTTCCTTGCAACCAGTTAGCTGCCGAGTTTTTCAATGGTGGTGGGCATCTCAATGCGTCAGGCGGAGAGTTTTACGGTACGATGGAAGAGGCTGTGAAAGTGTTTGAACAGGCATTGGAGAAATATAAGCCGCTTCTGAAACAATGAGGCTGCGGGTTGTCGGTTACAATTTATGAATAAGGAATGACAAGTGTATAACTTCTTGTTACTTTTGACTTATAGCCCATGGCTCCTTGCTCTTCCGTTAAAAGTTGAAAGTCAAAGGTTAAAAGACTTGAACTTTCTGCTTTTAAATCTAAAGATTCGACTAATTTAAAATACATTTGTACGGAATATACATAAGATACAGAAATGAAAAAACTTCTATTGTTATTTTTTTCCTTGTTAGCCTTCGGATATATGTTCCAGGCTTGCGACAATTCGAAGACTTATGCAGAAATGCTGGATGAAGAGAAAGATGCGGTAAACGCTTTTATTAAAAAGCACGATATCCGTACTATTTCTGAGAGTGACTTTGAAGCAAACGGATATAAGACGGATACGACCAAGAATGAATATGTAGCTTTCTCAAACGGAGTCTATATGCAGATTGTGGATAAAGGTATTGTTACCGATAAACCGGAGAACGATTCTATCAAAAATAATAATATTGTAGCCGTACGCTTCGTGGAGCATGATATTAAGGCCAATGATACTACTTGCTTCAATGTGGTGCTTCCCGGTTTTGAAAACTATCCGAACTACTATACTTATCCGGATGTATTCCGTTACGTAGATAATGGAACTTCGGTGGCCGGTGTATTCACAGAAGGTTCGATGTATGCCAAATATGGTACGACAGACGTTCCTCCCGGATGGCTGCTTGCTTTGAAATATGTTACCAACTATGCCCATGTGAGAATGATTGTACCTTCAAAGATGGGACATCAGAGTGCAAACCAATATGTAAACCCCTATTTCTACGATATTCGTAAATTCCAGAAAGCATTGAACTAAAACTACTAAATAACCAATTTTCTAAAACAACAACCTATGACTCTAATCAAATCTATCTCTGGTATCCGTGGAACCATTGGCGGAGGCGCAGGCGAGGGACTGAATCCGCTTGACATTGTAAAATTCACGTCGGCTTATGCCACTTTGATTCGCAAGACATGCAAATCGAACAGTAACAAGATAGTAGTGGGCCGCGATGCCCGCATCTCGGGTGAGATGGTGAAGAACGTTGTAGTCGGTACCTTGATGGGTATGGGCTGGGACGTGGTTGATATCGACCTTGCTTCTACCCCGACAACAGAATTAGCTGTGACAATGGAAGGGGCTTGCGGAGGGATCATCCTGACTGCATCACACAACCCCAAGCAGTGGAATGCACTGAAATTACTGAACGAACACGGAGAATTTTTGAATGCAGCCGAAGGACAAGAAGTGCTTCGCATTGCTGCGGCTGAAGAATTCGATTATGCAGATGTTGATCATCTGGGTTCTTATCGCAAAGATCTTACTTATAACAAAAAACATATCGACAGTGTATTGGCGCTTGACCTGGTAGATGTAGAAGCTATCAAGAAAGCTAACTTCACTGTAGCCATCGATTGCGTAAACTCCGTAGGGGGTATTATTCTGCCTGAACTGTTGGAACGTCTGGGAGTGAAACACGTAGAAAAACTCTATTGCGAACCGACCGGTAATTTTGCCCACAATCCCGAACCTCTGGAAAAGAATCTGGGTGATATCATGAACCTTATGAAGGGGGGAAAAGCAGATGTCGCATTTGTTGTTGACCCTGACGTAGACCGTCTGGCCATGATCTGCGAGAACGGTGTGATGTATGGTGAAGAATATACATTGGTCACAGTGGCCGACTATGTACTGAAACATACTCCGGGTAATACGGTATCTAATTTGAGCTCTACACGTGCTTTGCGCGATGTGACCCGTAAATATGGTATGGAGTACAATGCTTCTGCAGTAGGTGAAGTGAATGTAGTGACCAAGATGAAGGCAACCAATGCGGTGATCGGAGGTGAAGGTAATGGTGGAGTGATTTATCCTGCCAGCCATTACGGACGTGACGCTTTGGTAGGTATCGCATTATTCCTTAGCCATTTGGCTCACGAAGGCAAGAAGGTGAGCGAGTTGCGTGCAACTTATCCTCCTTATTTTATTGCTAAGAATCGTGTAGATCTGACTCCGGAAATAGATGTAGATGCTATCCTTGCTAAGGTAAAGGAAATCTATAAGAACGAAGAAATCAATGATATCGACGGTGTGAAGATTGACTTTGCAGACAAGTGGGTACACTTGCGTAAGAGTAATACCGAAGCCATTATCCGTGTATACAGTGAAGCATCGACTATGGAGGCTGCTGAGGAAATAGGACAGAAGATTATGGATGTAATCAATGAATTGGCTAAGTAAAGATTCTAAAAAATAATCGAAGGGCTGCATTGACAACGATGCAGCCTTTTTTATGAATTATAATGGAATAATCTTTTAAAAATCATAAGATTGTCCATCTTTTAAGAAATAAAGTCTATTTTTTGCGAATGATATTTCTTGTTCCTTTGTACCTTTAATTAACCTTCTTATATCGTATATCATGAAATTGAGACTTTCTTTGTTTACTGTAGTGGTCGGTCTATTTTTCTTGTTTTCTGCTATGTCGGCTACTGCTGCACCTTTTACCTCTTCTTCGTATCCTGCTTATACTATCCCTGTGGAACAGGAAGGAGTTCGACAGCCTGTAATACTGCTAAATGGAATCTGGCAATTTAAATATTCACCCCAAAGCAAATGGACTACAATTAAAGTTCCCGGTGAGGCAGCTATGCAAGGATATGCCATAGAACACGACAAGCCTTTTTTCTACCGGAAATCGTTTACTATTCCTGCCGATTATGCCGGAAAACGTATTATTCTCCGTTTTGACGGAGTTTACAGCCATGCCAAATTAAGTGTCAATGGGCAGTTGGTGCGCGAACATCACGGTGGCTTTACTCGTTGGGAAACCGATATAACAGCACAGGCCCGTCCAGGGAAGAAAAATGAAATACAGTTGGAAGTGACCGACCGGCTGGATGAAATCTCTTATGCTTCGGGATATGCACATCACCCTGTTGGAGGGATTCTTCGGGATGTGACTTTGTTCACGTTACCTGTTACCCATCTTTACGATATTAGTGTAGAGACTCATTTGGACTCATTGTACCGAGATGCTGTCCTTCGTTTTGCCTGTACATCTGCCGGAAATGAACCTGCTGAGGTCCGGTTGCAGCTGACAGCTCCTGACGGAAAACCTGTACAACTTCCTCAGGATTGTTTTCCGTTGAAGGCAGGAGCAGAAGAACAGGTCTGGTCACTGCCTGTTTCAAGTCCGTTGAAGTGGGATGCTGAACATCCGAATTTATATACCCTGACTGTTGTACTTCTGCAGGATCGGAAAGAAATCAGCCGTTTTATCCGTAAAGTGGGATTTCGTGAAGTTAAAATAGCAGGTAATCGTATGTTGGTGAACGGACAGCCTGTGAAATTGCGCGGAGCCTGCCGGCATGATATTCATCCCACTCTGGGACGAACCACTACCGCTGAATTGGACAGCCTTGATGTACTTCTGTTCAAAGAAGCGAACATGAACTTTGTACGTACGTCGCACTATCCTCCTTCTGAAAGATTCCTGGAATACTGTGACCGTTATGGGGTGTATGTCGAGAGTGAGACTGCTGTCTGTTTTGTAGATACTTATCGGCAGAAAAATTATGCTCCCGGTAAAACGCAAAGCAATCCCGAATATACTGACCGTTATCTGGGACAGTGTCAGGAGATGGTGAAGAGTTTCCGCTCTCATCCGTCTATTTTGTTTTGGAGTATCGGTAATGAGAGTGTGTATGGTACTAACTTTCAGCTTTGTTGGGACTGGGTGAAGGCAACAGACACGACTCGTCCCGTTATTTTCAGTTATCCGGGATCGGTAGACACAAAGGAGAAAATTTATGATATACTCAGTATGCACTATCAGGATGTGAACGGTAACCTTTCGCAATGGGGAATGAATACCCGCCACTTTCAGGGACATGGGATTCCTGCTCTTTTTGACGAATGGGCACATCCGGCCTGTTATACTTATTCTACTTTGCAGACTGACCCGAATATCCGTGAGTTCTGGGGAAAATCACTTGACATGATGTGGAGTGGACTGTTTGATGCGCCTGGAGGATTGGGAGGAGCTATTTGGGGATATGTAGATGAAACTTTTGCTTTGCCTGTGCCCAAGGCCGGTATTTCGTTCTGGAAAGAGTTTGCCCACACAGCCAAGCCCGAAGGCTATCAAGGTAATTGTGTAGGTTATGGTGAGTGGGGAATCGTAGATGTATGGAGACGTCAGAAACCGGAATTTTGGGCTACGAAGAAAGCGTATTCGCCGGTGCGTCTGTTAGTTGATGATATTCGTAACTTCACTTCCGGACAGCGTTTGGTGCTTCCGGTTTATAATCGCTTTGATCATACGAGCCTGAACGAACTTCAGATGAGTTATACTTATCGGGGGGTGAAGAAGAATTTTGCACTTCCGGCCATTCCGCCCCATCAGAAAGGGAGCATAGTGATCCCCGCTGACCGGTGGGAAGAAGGTGAGCATCTGTTGATTGAATTTTGGACGGCCGATGGAAGCCTGATCGACACTTACCGTCCGATACTCGGAACGGAGAAGATTGTTTTTCCACCTGTGCTTGACGGAAATAAGCTATCGGTGGAAGAAACCGGTGATTGGGTGATCATTCGTGGGGAAGGTTTTGAAATACCGTTCAGTAAAGAGACAGGGTTGATTACACAAGCCAAAGCCGGCGACCGGGTACTGATAGAAAAAGGACCTTTCCTGAACTTGTATATTAACCTGAATCATTTGACAGGAGCGGAAGTACGCAAAGCAGCTACGCGGTTTATGATTTTGGAAGAGGACTGGAAGAAAAGTGCATTCAGTTACCGGCAGGAAACAAACGGAGATGTATATATCGACCTTGCCGGAAATTATAAGGAGGTAACTGTTGATTTTTCGATAAAAATAACTCCCGATGGACAGTTGGAGGTGGATTACCTGACAGATGGAGCTCCCAACGGATTTCTGCGTGAAACAGGTTTGTCTTTCCATCTGGCAGATGCCATACAGCAGTTGGACTGGAAACGTAAAGGGTATTGGAACTATTATCCGGAAAAAGCTTTTGCTGGAAATGAAGGAAAGACTGCTTTATACATTTCGAAGCAGGCTGCTTACGGTAAAGAACCCCTTCAACCTTGGGGAGACGATACACACAACTATTATTATTGGGCAGATGCAGGAGCCAATTGCCGCTACCCGTTGACTCAAACCGCTAAGGGGATGAAAGAAAACATCTATTATTATACTCTTTCGACAGCTTCCCCTTCTATCCATCAGCTTTCGGTTTTGTCTACAGATGCTTCGGTGGCATGCCGGATCAATAAACAACCGGATGACCAACTGATCCTGTATGTCAACAATTGCTGGGATTATCCCGAAATAGCATGGGGGAATTTTTGCAAAACCCTTGAAGCGCTGCCTTGCTTCGGAAAAATAAAGATGAGGCTTAAATAATAATAATTCAATAAAACCCAAGAACAATACAATAATAACATGAAAAAACTGATTTTACTTCTCGTACTGATTTTTTCGTTGCCTGTCGCGGCGCAGAACTTTACGATCGGGAAGAATACCTTTCTTTTAAATGGCAAGCCTTTCACCGTAAAGGCTGCCGAGTTGCATTATACCCGTATTCCGGCACCTTACTGGGAACATCGCATCGAGATGTGTAAGGCATTGGGCATGAATACCATTTGTCTTTATGTGTTTTGGAACATTCACGAGCAGACTGAGGGTAAATTTGACTTTACCGGACAAAATGATATAGCAGCTTTCTGCCGTTTGGCACAGAAGCACGGAATGTACGTTATTGTCCGTCCAGGTCCTTATGTCTGCGCCGAATGGGAAATGGGCGGACTTCCCTGGTGGCTATTGAAGAAGAAAGATATCGTTCTCCGTACACTCGATCCTTACTTCATGGAGCGTACAGCTATTTTTATGAAGGAAGTTGGCAAGCAGCTCGCACCTTTGCAAATTACCCGGGGAGGGAATATCATTATGGTACAGGTAGAAAATGAATACGGTGCCTATGCTGTTGATAAACCTTATGTCTCGGCGATTCGTGACATCGTGAAAAGTGCCGGGTTTACTGAGGTTCCCCTTTTCCAATGTGATTGGAGCAGTACTTTCGACCGGAATGGTCTGGACGATCTGCTTTGGACTATCAACTTTGGTACGGGAGCCAACATTGAGCAACAATTCAAACGTCTTAAGGAGGCTCGTCCGGACACACCGTTGATGTGCAGCGAGTTTTGGAGTGGGTGGTTTGATCATTGGGGGCGCAAACACGAGACTCGTCCCGCCAAGAGTATGGTACAGGGCATAAAGGATATGCTCGACCGCAATATCTCTTTCAGTCTTTATATGGCACATGGGGGTACTACTTTCGGCCATTGGGGAGGTGCCAACAACCCTGCTTATTCTGCTATGTGCAGTTCGTATGATTATGACGCTCCAATCAGTGAACCGGGATGGGCTACAGATAAATATTTCCAACTGCGTGATCTGCTGGAAAACTATTTGCCTGCAGGTGAACAGTTACCGGCTGTTCCCGTAGCTTTTCCGGTCATAGAGATACCCGAGGTGAAGTTTACGCGGGTGGCTCCCCTCTTTGCCAATCTGCCGGAAGCGAAACAGAGCACGGATATACAGCCGATGGAAGCTTTCGATCAGGGATGGGGAACTATTTTGTATCGGACTGTTTTACAGCAGCCTGTAGATGCCGGTACGACGATGAAGATTACAGAAGTACACGATTGGGCACAGGTTTTTGCGGATGGTAAACTATTGGCTCGCCTCGATCGCCGTCGTGGTGAATTCACTTTGCAGCTGCCGGCTTTGAAGAAAGGGACCTGCATCGATATTCTGGTAGAAGCTATGGGGCGTGTCAACTTCGATGAATCCATCCATGACCGTAAAGGTATCACTGAGAAAGTAGAACTTGTCTGTGATAAGCAAACCACGGAGTTGAAGAACTGGACAGCTTACAATTTCCCGGTCGATTACTCATTTGTGCAAGACAAAAAATATAAAAGTGGAACGGCCCAGACAATGCCTGCTTATTATAAGGCCACTTTCCATTTGGATAAAGCCGGCGATACGTTCCTTGATATGAGTACCTGGGGTAAAGGTATGGTATGGGTCAATGGTATTGCTATCGGACGTTTTTGGGAGATCGGTCCGCAACAAACACTTTTTATGCCCGGTTGTTGGCTGAAAGAGGGAGAAAATGAAATAATTGTCCTCGATCTGAAGGGACCTGAGAAAGCCTCTGTTCGCGGTCTGAAGAAACCCATACTGGATTGGTTGCGTAATGAAGGTGCTTCTACCCATCGAAAGAAAGGTGAACAACTGAATCTGAAGCAGGAAATTCCTGTTGCTACAGGTACGTTTACTCCGGGTAACGGATGGCAGGAGATCCGTTTGGATCGTCAGTATACCGGACGCTTCTTCTGCCTCGAAGCTCTTTCGGCCCAAGACGGAAAGAAGGTCGCAGCCATTGCCGAACTCGATGTGTTGGGAGCAGACGGCAAACCGATTTCGCGTGAAAAGTGGCGGATACGTTATGCCAATAGCGAAGAGACGCGTAGTGGCAACTGTACGGGAGATAAAGTGTTCGATCTTCAGGAATCTACTTATTGGATGACTGTTGCCCGTGATGCTTATCCGCATCAGTTGGTTATTGATTTGGGAGGTGACTATACTGTAACCGGTTTCCGCTATCTGCCCCGTGCGGAAAAAGGATACCCTGGTATGATAAAGGAGTATCGGGTGTATGTCAAAGGGGAAGAGTTTCAATACTGAAACAGGAATTTCCACTGAAGATTAGGTAGATAGATTGTGAATGTTATAAGATCCAATTATAACATTCACAATTTATTACTCTATGCTGTCTGATTTCAAAATTACAGAGATGTTTTCTTGAACATATCTTTTCGGTTCATAGAAAAATATTCGGGGGAAAAATGGTAACATAATAAATGTTTTGTATCTTTGACCAAAACATAACTTTAAAACATGATGAACACAAAATCTTTTTTCATGGTTGCCATTAGCGTATTTGTTTTGGCATCTTGTAATTTAAATCAAGTCAACCAAACGGGTCTATTAACCGCTTCCGTTCGTGAAGCACTTCGTTCGCCGGCAACTTTGTCTATTGCTGATGAGATAGAGTCAGTCGAATATATCCCTTTAGAAATGACCAGTGACAATGCTTCATTGATAGACGGTGTAGTCGATTTTGCCATCACAAGCAAATATATTTATGTATTGGTGGGCAAGGAAGCTCGTATTGTACTGTTCGATCGCCAAGGACACTTCTTGCGTACATTTCTTCGCCAAGGTCAAGGTCCCGATGACTTTAATGGTATGATAGGTTTTATACAGGCTGATGAGACTGATAACCGTTTCTACGTCATCGGCAATAAGGTTGGCGTATATACATTGGAAGGCACGTTTGTGGAAGACCTACCTATAAATTCTCCCATCATCTATGCTCATCACCTCGGTAGTAAGCGCATTGGCGCCATCGCCATGCCTCTTATGCCTTTCCAGGGTGGCAGTTTTGGTATTGGTATATTTCAAGAGGATGGCGAGGCGATAATCACCAAGAATGATTTCTATTTGCCGTTGGTGCCTCGAGAAGATTCAGGCTTTACATTTGGAGTAATGGGTTCACCTTCAGGTGGAAAGCAGTCTTCAGTCTTGTTTAAAACAGCCAGTAACGATACTGTTTTTCGTTTGTCGGCAGACACCATACAGCCTGTTTTAGTGGCCGGATTAGGCAATTCGGATGAAGAGGTTATTCGTGGACTCAATATTCGAGATATTAAAAGGTTTCCTGCTGATGGCGATATTTTTGTAAGCGATATTTTTGAGACACCTCGTCGTTTTTATTTGCGCATGATGTTGAATAAGAAGTATTATGTGGCTTCGGTGGATAAACACAGTGGAGAAACAGTTGTGGAACAGTGTGATATTCCTGAGACAAGTGCTTCCAACTTAGCTGATATCAATATGCAGTTAGGCATGGTAGGTAGTAAGGGGTATAACCAGTTTCCGGTATGGGGGCGTTCTTTAGGAAATAATCTGGTGCAGGTTGTGACACCTTACGAGATAGAGACGTTTGAAGAACATACAAAAATTACTATACCACAAGAATTGCAAAAGAGAAACACGAATGAAAACCCGATTTTTATCATATATAAGATAAAATAATATTCTTAATATATCGGACTCCTTGGATAAATTCCCTGTTGTTTCAGGTTATGGTTTGATTGCACTTTTGCATCTGTAACATTGCAATAACCTTTTTTCTGAGCTAATACTATTAGGGTATTGGGGATAGCCTATTTATCTATCTGTTCTAAAATACCATTGATATATGCGATAACTACCCCATAGTTAGTCATCGGGACACCTTGCGTTTTAGCTTTGGCTATCCGGTTCAGAACGTGTTTGCGGTTGAACATACATGCTCCACAATGGATAATCAGGTCGTAGCAATTCAAGTCCTTAGGGAAATCATTTCCGGAAACAATATCGATATGCAGTTGCTCTCCGATCCGTTTGCGCAACATTCGCGGAAGTTTCACTCTGCCGATGTCTTCGGACAGGGGAGCATGGGTACAGGCTTCGGCTATCAGGACACGGGAGTTTTCCGTCAGCTGGTCTATGATATACGCTCCTTCGGTATAGTAGTCAATGTCTCCCTTGTACCGGGCGAATAATACCGAAAAGGAGGTCAGCCGGCTTTGTGGCGGCTTTTTCTCGTATACGGTCCTAAAGATTTGTGAATCGGTGATGATCAGTGCAGGAGGGGCTGACAAAACATTCAGGGCACTGTCTAACTGGTCGGTAGTGCAACTCAGGGTGATGCACTTCTTGTCGAGCAATTCGCGTAGCGTCTGTACCTGTGGCAGGATGAGCCGTCCTTTGGGAGCTTGAATATCTTGTGGCATGACGAGTAGAACTACATCGCCTTTGTTAACCAGATCGCCCACAATATCCGGCTGTCCGCCCAGTTCCGGTAGTTTTTGGAGGATGGACCTGCAGATAGAGTCCATGCCTGTTTTCTCTTTGGCGCTGACAATCAGAGGACGTTCTCCTGTCTGCCGTTCCAGTTCGTTGGCTGTTTCTTCCGGGTTTTCTGACAGATCGGCTTTGTTCAGTATCAGTAGATAGGGGATGCCTTTTTCTTTCAGCAGTTCTATCCATCGCTTCTCTTCGGATAACTCCGTATCACAACAAACCATCAGTGCAATGTCGGTTTTGTCCACTGCTTGCACAGTCCGTTCGATACGCAGGGACCCCAGTTCACCGTTGTCATCGAATCCGGCCGTGTCGATGAATACACACGGGCCGATGCCGTGTATCTCCATCGGTTGGTATACAGGGTCGGTAGTGGTACCGGCGATATTCGATACCAAAGCAGCATTTTGATTGGTCAGTGCATTGATCAATGACGACTTGCCACTGTTTCGCTTACCAAACAGGGCAATATGCAGGCGGTTGGAGAGCGGAGTTGTTTTCAAAATCTGAAATCCCTTTCTCCCGCTGCTATTTGCTTCAGGTTTTCCAAGGCCCTTTCCCGGATTTTGGGATTGGGGATGTGTTGCATTTCTTGTTTTATCATGGCCGCTCCGCGGACTTTCGTTTCTTCCGAAGCATAATCTTCCAGATACTCCTGTAAGGTCATCAGCGCATTGGGTGAACAGCAATTGGCTATTTGCCCCGATTTGACAAGTGACATAAACCGGTCACCTGTACGTCCCGCACGATAGCAGGCTGTACAGAAACTGGGAATATATCCGAGTTTCAGAAGCCAGTTAACTACTTCGTCCAGTGTACGGGTATCGCTGACATCGAACTGCGCAGAATTTTCCTCCGGAGTTTCCGTTTCGGCATATCCACCTACGCTGGTCCGTGAGCCTCCGCTTATCTGTGAAATGCCCAGATCGAGTACTTTTTCACGGGTTTTTTGTGATTCGCGTGTAGAGATGATCATGCCGGTATAGGGGACGCTGATGCGAATGACCGCTACTATTTTCCGGAAGATTTCATCGGAAATAGCATTCTCGAAGTCTCCGGCATCGATGTCGTCTGCCGAACAGATACGTGGAACGCTGATGGTATGTGGTCCCACACCATAGACAGCTTCCAGATGTTCGGCGTGCATCAGCAGGCCTACAAAATCGTAACGATATGTATTCAGTCCGAACAGGACTCCCATTCCCACATCGTCAATTCCCCCTTGCATGGCACGGTCCATGGCTTCGGTGTGGTAGGCATAGTTGCTTTTGGGGCCTGTGGGGTGCAACTGTTCATAGTTCTCTTTATGATATGTCTCCTGAAAGAGGATATAGGTGCCGATACCCGCCTCCTTCAGTTTGCGGTAATTTTCCACTGTTGTGGCGGCGATATTTACGTTCACCCGGCGGATAGCTCCGTTTTTATGATGAATGCTGTAGATGGTGCGGATAGATTCCAATATGTAGTCGATGGAGTTACGCACCGGGTCTTCGCCGGCTTCAAGTGCCAGACGTTTGTGTCCCATATCTTGCAGGGCAATCACTTCCCGGCGTATTTCTTCCTGAGTCAGTTTTTTGCGGGCGATAGTTTTGTTTTTGAGATGATACGGACAATATACACAACCGTTGACACAATAATTGGATAGGTAAAGCGGAGCAAACATTACGATGCGGTTGCCGTAGAATTTTTGTTTGATTTCTTTGGCAAGACGAAATATTTCTTCAGTCAGGTCCTCTTCAACACATTCCAGCAATATGGCAGCTTCCCGGTGGGTGAGTCCTTTGCAAGTGCGGGCTTTCTCTATCAGTTCCCGAATCAGTTTCCGGTCATTTCGGTGCGCACGGGCATACTCCAGAGTTTCAATTATTTCCTGATGGTCGATGAAGTCGGTGGCATCAGGTGAATCTACTTTATACATATCGTTTATTGATTAGTCGTTATAGTCTCCCCTGCTGTAGTCGATGTGGTATCCGACATCTGCCAGTTGCTTTTCCAGCAGGGCAAGTCCTTCGGCAGCTTCGGCACCGAAAGCTACTTTCTGGTCGTACAGGTCATATTTATTTCTCACAATAATGGGTGACAGATTGGGCATGACCACATTGGCTCCGGCAAGGATGCCACGTACTCTTCCATCCGGTGCCAAGCTTGCCAATGCCGTTGTCGAAGGGATCAGCGCCTGGGGGTGCATCAGCCTGAAGATGGAAAGCAGTAACAGGGTCAGTTCCACGCTGCCCGGATTTTCGTCACAAAATGGAGTTCGCTGATGGGGAATGAAGGGGCCGATGCCAATCATTTCCGGATGAAAACTTTCAATAAAGCGGATATCTTCTATCAAGTATTCTACAGTTTGAAGAGGGCTGCCCACCATGATACCTGTTCCTGTCTGATAACCGATTCGTTTCAGCTCGTGGAGGCATTTGATACGCCTCTCGTTGGACATTTCGTAAGGGTGCAGACAATAGTAATGTCCCCTGTCGATTGTTTCGTGACGTAACAGGTAGCGGTTGGCTCCTTTCATGAAATAGCGTTCGTAGGCTTTCGATGGTTTCTCGCCGATGGATAATGTAATGGCACACTCCGGATAGCACCGGCGGATTTCCGCGATGATCTCCTCCATGTCGTAATCAGATCGTTTCGGATCTTCTCCTCCCTGAAGAACGAATGAGCGAAAGCCGAGCTTGTAGCCGTGTTCGCAGCAATCCAGAATCATTTCTTTGCTGAGGCGGTATCGGTCGGCTTGCCAATTATCTTTCCGGATACCACAGTATTTGCAATTGTTCCGGCAGTGATTACTTATTTCAATGAGTCCGCGTATGTAGACCCCTTTTCCAAAGTGTGCGTTTGCCACTTCGCGTGCCTGCAGGTTGATGTATGCCAGAGTTTCGTCATCATAATGCGATAGCAGGTGTGCAAACTCTTCGTTGGTGAGGGTGTGTTCCTCTTTTAATTTATCTATGAGTCTCTTCATATGATTCGCGGCGTTTTATCAGTTCCTGGTTCAACTGCCGGCGTCCGCCGACAGCGTCATTATGGGCGCTGGGGCCACTGATACATCCGCCTTCGCAAGCCATGACTTCGATGAATTGTCCTTGCGCTTTGCCTGTTTTGGCAGCAGCACGCAGTAAACCTATGTTTTTCTTATTCAGGTCTGAAACCTGGATGGCAGAGAATCTCTTTGCCTCTTCGCCCAGATATGCCTGAATCGCTCCCATCACGCCTCCGGCTTGTGCGAAGCCGTGTGCTTCGCGCACTGAAGTGTAGAGTACAGAGAACGGTTGTGTCTGTTCAAGCTGGATATCCAATCCTTCGAAGATGGAAGCCATTTCCTCAAAAGTGAGTATATAGTCTACACATTCGTCGCGACGGGCTTCTTTACGTTTGGCTACGCATGGGCCGATGAATACGATTTTTGCGTCCGGATGGCGTTCTTTGGCGATACGGGCGGCATAATACATCGGTGATCCGGTAGAAGAAACATAAGGCTTCATTCCCGGTATATGCTTGTTTACCAGTTCGATGTAGGATGGGCAGCAAGAGGTTGTCATGAATGGTTGTCCCTCTTTCAGCTTTTCTTTCAGTTCGGCAGCTTCGTGGCTTACGGTATCCATGGCTCCTTGAGCCACTTCGACCACATCGGCAAATCCCATTTGGCGGAGTGCACCGTATACTGCCTCGATCGATGTGTTGAATTGTCCGAGAATGGAAGGAGCGGGAATCGCAACCATTTTTTCACCGCGGCGGATACCTTCGAGCACATCAAAGGCTTGTGAGATTTCGAAGATAGCCCCGAAAGGACAAGCGTTGAGGCATTTGCCACAGTAGATGCATTTGTTTTCGTCAATGTGTTCGATACCGTTTTCGTCTTTGCTGATGGCTTTCACAGGGCAGGCTTCTTCGCAGGGTACCGGAATGAATACGATAGCGTGGTACGGGCAACTTTGATGGCATTTTCCACAACTGATACAGGCGTCATGGTCGATCTTTGCCTGTCCGTTTTTCCGGAAGCGGATAGCGTCTTTAGGACAGTTCATGTAGCAACTGCGAGCCACACAACCACGACAGAGGTTGGTTATCTCGTAATTGACCTGTACACAGGATGAACACGCCTCGTCGATGACACAGAGTATGTTTTCTTTTTGTTCGTTTTTACGCTCCAGGGCGTGACGGGCATACTCTGAAAGCGGAGTGAGTTCATCTGTTTCATCTGTCATGTCGAAGCCCAACAACGGGAACAGCTTGTATTTGTACACTGCACGCTCTTTGTGGATGCAGCAGCGTCCGAGCGGGCGTGAACGGCGTGGGCTCAGTTCAATGGGAAGTCTGTCAATTTCATTAGTCAGTTTGTTCTCTTTCCAGAGATTTACCAGTTTTGCCAGCAACTTGTGGCGTACAATCATTACGTTGTTGGTGAAAGCCATATTTGAGTATTTAGAATTAGGGTTACAAAGATACGGCTTGCAGGGGTATCCTGCAAGCTTGCATTAATATTTGTTTTTTATTCCTTAATTATTTAACACAGAACCACTCTTTAAACTCGGCTACACGTGCCTTGCTCACCAGAATCTTTTCCCCCGCAACCGGATGACGTAGATTGATGGAGAGGCGGCTGTTGAACCAGAGGTCTATATCTTTGATAGCTTCTCGTGAAAGCAGGTATTGTCGGTTTGCGCGGAAAAAGAGTGCCGGATCCAGACATTCCGTCAACTCATCAAGAGTCTGTGGAAAGGAGTATTCCGTATTATCTGTCAGGACAGCTTTCACCTGGCAGTCTTTGATATAGAACAACATGATCATATCGACCGAAACCGGGAGTAGTTTATCCCCTTTCACTGGAATCAGGAAATGGGTTTTATAGCTTTCTTGTTTTTTTAATGAACGTATCAGTTTCAACAGTTCGTCTGTTTCCAGGCCAGCGGGTCCGGATGTGTTGGAACTGAAGAGAGATAACTTTTCCAGTGCCTGTTCTACATCTTTTCGTCCGATGGGTTTCAGCAGATAATCGATACTGTTGACTTTGAAGGCCCGTAAAGCATATTCGTCGTAGGCAGTCGTGAAAATAATGGGACATGTGATGTGGATGTGTTCGAATATCTCAAATGCCGAACCGTCCGCCAGATGGATATCCATAAATATCAATTCAGGCATAGGGTGGCTGGCAAACCATTCGATGGTGCCGGCAATGCTGTCGAGTTCCGTCACCATTTCTATTTGCGGACAGACTTCGGTGAGGAGTGAAGTCAGATTCCGTATTGCTGCTTTTTCGTCTTCAATGATAATTGTTTTCATGGGTATTTCCGGATGAGGGGTATACGAACGGTAAAGTTACTATCTTCTGTGATTTGTATTTCCTGCCGGAACAAGAGATGGTAACGTTTGTCGAGGTTAGCCAGTCCGATGCCGGTACCGGTGGCTGCTGTCAGTTTAGGTTGGATAGGGTTACTTACAGAGAGGCTGCCCTCCGGATTGGTGACGATTGTGATGGTGAGCGGACGACGGTTACTGATTTCATTGTGTTTTACAGCGTTTTCAATTAACATCTGTATCGACATAGGTGGTAGAAAATAGTCTTCAAGGTTACATTCTATGTCAATTTCGAATTGCAGATTATCTTCAAAGCGCATTTTTAAAAGAAAGATGTAGGCCGATACAAAATCCATTTCTTCACGTAAGGTGACAGATTGAGATTCGTTGCCTTGCAATGTATAGCGTAATACGCGTGACAATTCTTGAATGTAATCTTGTGCCCGGTCCTGATTTTCACGGACGAGTGAACGCAGCGTGTTGAGCGAATTGAATAGCATATGTGGATTCAGCTGGTTTTTCAATACTTCGAACTGGTTGCGTATGTTCTCTGCCTGCAATTGTTCATTCTCAATGATTACTTGTTGTTGACGGCGGATCAGGTAGATGATGTAACAACTGCTGGTGACAAGGCATGACATGATAAAATCGCGTAATGGGTGCAGGTAGTGGTGTACCATGGCATCGATTGCGGGAATATCGAATGTTTTGTGCAGATAGACAAAACATTGTCCCAATAGGTTACTCAATATCCAGGTCAGTACAAAAGAGAGAACAATCTTTTGCCACGTGATTTTCATCGAGGTCTGATTGAAATGAAACAATCTTGTGTTGACAGCGAACAGGGCCAATAGTGAGAGGAAAGTGAAGATAATCTCGTTGGCTACATCTGCAAATTTCATGCCCGGGAAAAGGGTATGGCTCTCAAACCCGTCAAAGAGGGAGACGGATTCGGGGAAGTGGATAAGTACCGCCACAGCCATTGAAATGATAACCGTGGACAGAAGGTATTTATCGTTATATAGAGCTCTGATTCTTTTCATGGGAACAAAGATAAGATAATCTACCGGATTATTTCTGTATTCTTGCTGTTACATACATGCCGGGACGGAACTGTGGAGCGGTGCTGTCAATCCGGGCGTATACTTCGAGTGAACGACTCGTTTCATCTACTTTCTGCCCGATTGAGACCAAGGTAGCTTTAAATACTGTTTTGCCCATGCCGTTTACCCGGAATTGGACGGGGCTGCCTACCTTCATATCTGCCAGGTCTTTTTCATAAGTTGTCAGGCAGAGTAGGGGAGATGATTTGTCAATGACCTCACAAAGCGCTTCTCCGGGTTGAATGTATTTGCCTATATTCATGGTTACATCACTGATATAGCCGCTTATAGGAGCTTTCACCTGCAACAGAGGCTGTATACCACTTTTCAATAATTCTTCAGGGGTAATACCTAATAAGGAAAGTTGTGCAGCTGTAGCTTCCAGTTTGCTTTTCATTGATAAGTAGTCTGCTTTGCTTTGTTGAAACTTTTTTTGCGAAGCGGCCTGTTCGGCTGAGAGTGACTTTTGGCGTTCATATTCCGCTTGCAAATACTCTGTTTGGGCATGACTGTCAAGGTAGGTCTGTTGCAACATGATGAAGTCCGGATTCTCAAGGGTTGCCAGCAGGGTACCTTTCTGCACCTGTTGTCCCGGTAAAAGTGAAGTGTTTCTTACTACTCCTCCCATGGTAAGGGCTACGGTGGCCTGGCGTTGGGGAGATAGTACGATAGTTCCGTTGAAAGATACTTGATTGGGTTTTGAGGTGGCTGATGTAATTCCATCCACTTGCGTAGCAGTAGTATCTGTTTGTACCTTAGCGATGGAAGGAGCTGTTGTTGCTGTTTCGGAAGTTTGTTTTGTCTCTTTGCATGCTATAAGAGCCAACAAGAGAATGGGATAAAATATTCTTTTCATATTATTTATGTTTCAACAGGTTATTGATAAAGTTCATACTCCAGTGAGGCGATGTTATATTGATATACCGTTTCGATATAACCTTTGCGTATTTCACGTGCGGCACTGACCGATTGGATAAATTCCGCGATGCTCGTTTCGCTGTGTCGCAATTGTAGATTAGCCACCTTGATTAATTCGTCTGCTTCTTTGAGTGCAGACGAAGTATAAAACCGGAGACTCTCTTCGTGACGGCGTAAGGTGGCACTCAGTTCAGTAACTTTATTGTTCAATTCGCGAATATTGGCTTCTGCTTGTATTTGTGCGGCAGAAGCGGCAAGTTTTGCTTGTCTGATCCGGCTCTTTTGTGGTAAGAAGTAGATAGGAAATGATACCCCCACCATCCATGCATTCAGATTTTTCAGGGGCAGAATATTTTGGCGGCTATATCCTATGCTGAGTTCCGGAAAGAAACGACTGCGCTCTACGTTCAGTGCTGCCCGTGTTTCGGAAATCTGGCTGTTGAAAAATCCGAGATGGGCTTCGGATACGCTTCCTGGCTGAATATTTGTCGGGAAGAGCTGCATGCTCGTGTTTTCCGGTATGATGGGCGCATCTGCGTAGCAACTCCATTGAAAACGGGTAAGAGCCATTTTTTCTTCTTCTTGTGCCTGAAAGAGTCGGTTGTGCAGGTCCGCAGCCGATGTAGCCATCATGTTTTTTTCCAACAGGGTGATTTCTCCTTGTTCGTATCTCAGTTCGCTGATGCGCTTTAATTCAGCAGCCATGCGATCTTGGTCGCGATAAAGTGAACATATTGCTGAAGCATACTGATAATAAGCCCATGCACGTTTTACTTCTGCCGTTACTTCTTTTTCTACCATTTGGCGGTAGTAAGTGCCGGTTTGTACTTGACGGTTGACAAGAGTATTCTTGTAGAACGGTGTCAATAGTGAACCCAGGTTTTGTTCGAGAACCATTTCTTTATCTTTCTTGTTTTCGCCGTTCAGTTGTCCCCAGGAGTAACTGAATGTGGTAGGGGAGGCTTCTACAATCTCGCCTCTTGTGGCCTGTGCCTGCCGGATGGCGGTTGTGGCTGTCTTAAGCCTTGGATGGTTCTGTCTGGCTATTTTTATTGCTTGTTCCAGGCTGACGGTTTGTGGCGCTTGTGCTGTGACGGTGGCACTCAGCAGAAGTGCCGGTAGCAGGATGAACAGATGCAACCGTCTCTTAGGTTGTTTCCAACCGGCACTTGTCGCATTTACTATTTTATAAAAAACCGGAAGGATAATCAGGGTCAATATGGTTGATAGAATCAAGCCTCCGATTACAACAGTTGCCAGTGGGCGTTGTACTTCAGCTCCGGCGGATGTGGCAATGGCCATCGGTACGAAACCCAATGAAGCTACCAGCCCGGTTAGGAATACCGGACGTAGCAGGTGTGGTGTTCCTTTTTTTATAATCTGATTAGTGGTCATGGCATATTTATTTTGTTTTCTTAAGTCGTTGAAGTGGTTAATCATCAGAATTCCATTGAGCACAGATACCCCAAACAATGCGATGAATCCTACTCCTGCCGAAATACTGAACGGGAGTCCGCGTAGCCAAAGAGCCAGGATACCACCTATTAATGATAATGGCACTGTAGAGAATACCACCAGTGTATAGGTTACATTCTTGAAAGCGAAGAATAAAATCAACAGGATCAACATCAGGGCTACCGGTATTACGATAGTCAGTGTACGGATGGCGTTCTGCAGATTTTCAAACTGCCCCCCGTATTCAAAATAATATCCCGGTTTCAACCGGATGTTTTTGTCCAATGTTTGTTGGATTTCTGATACTACCTGTTGAATGTCGGCATCGCGCACATTGACTCCGATCACGATGCGGCGTTTAGTGGCATCCCGGTTAATTTGGAGCGGACCGCTTACCAGGTCAATACTTGCCACTTCGCTGACAGGAATCTGTACTCCTTCTGAAGTACGGATAAAGAGTTTGTCGAGGTTCAGGTCTGCCACTTTCTCTTGATCGAGGCGTACTACCAAATCGAATCTTCTTTCGTTTTCAAATACTACTCCGCTTACTTCGCCGGCATAAGCTGTACGGATCATTGTGTTTAATTCCTCGATGTTAATGCCATAACGGGCTATTTTCCCCCGGTTGTATTTTACTACCAGTTGGGGTAATCCCATGGTTTGCTCGACAATGACATCGGCAGCGCCCGGAATCTGTTCGACAAACTTTGCAGCCTCTTTCGCTTTTGCATAAAGTTCGTGAGTGTCTTCGCCGTATAGCTTGACCGCTATGTCAGCCTTAGCTCCGGTCATCAGCTCGTTAAAACGCAACTGAATGGGTTGAGAGAAGTTGAATTCTGCACGGTTCTCTAAAGGCAGGAGGGCTTCTTTCATCTTTTCTACCATTTCTGCCCTGCTCGAAGCAGAGGTCCATTCCTTGAAGGGTTTCATTACAATCATCACATCGGCATCTTCCACAGCCATTGGATCGGTAGGAACCTCGGCAGTTCCGATTTTGGCAACTACATGTTTGATTTCCGGAAATTGATCCATCAAAACCTTTTCGGCCTGGTTGGATACTTCAATACTTTCAGAGAGTGAACTTCCGGCCGGTAATGTCATTTGCATGGCAAAATCGCCTTCGTCCAAAGTAGGGATAAATTCTGCTCCCAAACGTCCGAAGAGTAAGAAAGAACCTATTAAAGCAGCGAAAGCTATAGTGACTGTCTGCCATTTGAAACGCAGGCAGAAGCATAGGCAACGTTGGTATATGACATTAAGTTTTTTAAAGAAACGGTCGGCAAACGTAGGTTTTACCACAATGGTGTGTTTCAGGAAGAGGGAAGCCATCATCGGTACATAAGTCAGAGAGAGTAATAGGGCTCCGATAATGCAGAATACCAGTGTCTTTGCCATTGGAGTGAAATATTTTCCTTCAATTCCGTTCAGAGTCAGGATGGGGAAGAATACGATCAGGATGATGAAAACGGCAAATGTAGCCGAACGTACTACCCCCGAAGCACCCTTCTCCACTTCTTCATCCATTTCTGTTTTTGATAAAGTGCGGCCTTTTAGTTTATTGCCGTAGAGGTGAGCTAATATACCTTCTACTATTACAATAGAACCGTCTACCACAATACCGAAGTCGATGGCACCGAGACTCATCAGGTTGGCTGTCACACCGAAAATACGCATAAGGATAAATGCAAACAGCATGGCCAGTGGGATAACTGAGGCTACGATGAGCCCTGCACGTACGTTACCCAGGAAAATGATAAGTACTACGAATACGATAATTGCACCTTCTATCAGGTTGTGTATGACGGTGGAGATATTTCGGTTGACAAGTTCCGAACGATTCAGATAAGGCTCTATACTTACCCCTTCGGGTAATAGTTTCTGTATTTTTTCTACCCTTTTTTCCAACTCTTGTGTCACAACGTTGGCGTTGGCTCCTTTCAACATCATCGCAATGCCTCCTACACATTCACCATTTCCGTCTTTGGTCATTGCGCCAAACCGCTTTGGAGCTCCAAAGCGGACAGTACCTACATCACTAATGTGCACAGGAATGCCGTTGCGGTTGGCAACAACAATCTGCTCGATGTCTTTAGTGCGGCTGATCATTCCCTCTGAACGGATATAATAAGCATTTCGAGCCTTCTCAATATAGCTTCCTCCGGTGTTCTGATTGTTTTTGCTTAAAGCTTCGAACACCTCACCGATGGTAATATTCAGCGAAAAGAGCGCATCCGGATCAACGGCTACTTCATATTGTTTCAGGTATCCGCCAAAACTATTAATTTCCACAATACCCGGTATGCCGGATAATTGGCGTTTCACCATCCAATCCTGAATTGTGCGGAGTTCCATCGCATCATATTTGTTTTCGTAACCGGATTCTACCTTTAGGATATATTGGTAGATTTCTCCCAATCCGGTAGTGATGGGCATCATTTCTGGCATACCCAATTCCGATGGAATTTCTCCTGCTACGGATTGTATCTGTTCGTTAATCAGTTGCCGGGCATCCAAGGTCGGTACACTCTCTTTAAATACAACTGTCACTACCGATAGTCCGAAGCGACTTACCGAACGGATATCTTCCACATTCATGATATTGCTCATGGCAATTTCGATGGGCATTGTGATCAGTTGCTCTACTTCCTGTGGGGCAAGTGTCGGCGAGACAGTTACGATTTGTACCTGATTGTTGGTGATATCCGGTACGGCATCAATTGGCAAGGTCATCATCGCATAAATGCCTCCGATAAGAAGAAAGAGGGTAGTGAGTCCTACGAATAGTTTCTTCTTTATAGAAAAACGTACGATAGCTTTAAACATAATCCTTAAGTGTTTGAATATCGGTACAAAGGTAGATCGCTGAAACTTTTGTTGTTGATGAAAAATTGCGAGGTGGAAAGATTGGCAGGTGAAATGGCAAAATGTGGGAATGAAGTGGAACGGAATTGTTGAAAAAGGCTATCTTTGCATATCAACAACACATCACAATAATATGATTATGAAGAAAAAAGCACTTTCCTTGCTGGCATTCATCCCGGCATTTACGACAGTGACGGCTCAACAGCCGGCGGTACCGGATGTATGCGCACTTGTCAATCCCATTATCGGAACCAATGGTATGGGGCACACCTTTCCCGGGGCCTGCGCTCCGTTCGGACTTGTACAGTTGAGCCCTGATACGGATACAATTCCTCACAATGTGGATGGAGTTTATCAAAAAAATGCATATGAATATTGTGCCGGGTACCAGCATCGCGATCAAACAATAGTAGGATTCAGTCATACCCACTTGAGTGGTACGGGACATTCTGATCTGGGGGATATCTTGATTATGCCTGCTACAGGTGAATTGAAACTGAATCCCGGAAGGGCGGACACCCCAGACGAAGGATACCGTTCCCGTTTCAGCCATGAAACTGAAGTGGCTCGTCCGGGCTATTATGAAGTGGAGCTTACAGATTACGGTATAAAAGCACAGTTGACAGCTACCCAACGGGTAGGGATACATAAATATACTTTTCCGGACGGTGCCGACGGACGCATTATTCTTGACCTGGTACACGGCATCTATAATTATGACGGGAAAACGTTGTGGGCTAATATACGCGTAGAAAATGATACATTGCTGACGGGGTATCGTATCACGAACGGGTGGGCCCGCACCAACTATACTTATTTTGCCATATCCTTGTCTCAACCCATCAAAGACTATGGATATACAGATAAAGAGAAGGCTTTGTATAAAGGATTCTGGCGACGGTTCAATACCGACCGGAATTTCCCGGAAATGACCGGACGAAAACTGGTGGCTTATTTCAACTTCGATACCCGGCAGAATCCGGAACTGATAATTAAAGTCGCTCTTTCGGCAGTGAGCACAGAAGGGGCTTTAAAAAATTTGCAGGCTGAGGCCGGCGGAAAGACTTTCAGCCGGCTGGCAGCCGAGACACATTCGGCATGGAATCGTGAATTGGATGTGCTTGAGGCCAAAGGAACCCCTGACCAGCTTGCCATGTTTTATACTTCACTGTATCATACGATGATTAATCCGTCTGTCTATATGGATGTAGACGGTAGTTATCGCGGGCTCGATCATAATATCCATACAGCCGAAGGATTTACCAATTATACTATTTTCTCCTTATGGGATACGTACCGTGCAGAACATCCTTTTTTGAATTTGCTTAAACCCCGGCAGAATAGAGACATGGTGCAGTCTATGATTCGGCATCAGCAGCAGAGTGTGCATGGCATGTTGCCGGTATGGAGTCTGATGGGGAATGAAGGCTGGTGTATGAGCGGTTATCATGCTGTATCTGCTTTGGCTGACGCGATTGTCAAAGGTGCCGGAATATCCGTCCGGGAGGCTTTGCCGGCGATGGATCATACGGCAAATGTGTCTTATTATGAAGGCATTGAATCGTATAAACGATTGGGATATGTGCCTTTTGATCAGAGTGGAACGGCTGCATCTACTACGTTGGAATATGCTTATGACGACTGGACCATTTACCGGGTGGCTTTGTTGGCGGGAGATAAACGGTTAGCCGATATTTATAAGAAAAGGGCGGATAATTATCGGAATGTTTTTGATGCTTCTGTCGGTTTTGCCCGCCCTCGCTATAGCAACGGTGAATTTAAGAAAGAGTTTGATGCTATGCAGACCTACGGTGAAGGTTTTATTGAAGGAAACTCATGGAATTTCTCTTTCCATGTGCCGCATGATGTAACCGGATTGATCGGGCTGATGGGTGGTGAAAAGAAATTTGTCAACCGGCTGGACACACTCTTCTCTATGGCACTTCCCCGGAAATATTATGAAAAGAATGAAGATATCGCCGAGGTGAGTTTGGTAGGAGGGTACGTGCATGGCAACGAACCCAGTCATCATATTCCCTATTTGTATGCATGGACTTCCCAGCCCTGGAAAACACAATATTGGGTGCGTGAGGTGATGAACCGGATGTACAAAAATGATATTGACGGTCTGGGGGGCAATGACGATTGCGGGCAGATGTCTGCCTGGTATCTGTTTACGGCAATGGGATTCTATTCCGTTTGTCCGGGTACCGATCAATACGTGTTGGGAGCACCTTATCTTCCATACATCCGTATGAATCTGCCTAATGGAAACACTTTTGAGATAAAAGCGCCGAAAGTGAACGATCGCAACCGCTATGTTCGACAGGCAAAGCTCAACGGAAAAGTTTACGATAAAATGTATATTACCCATGCCGATCTCTTGGCAGGGGGAATACTTGAATTTGAAATGTCTGCTTCTCCAAACAAGAAGAGAGGGCTTGCCAAGGAGGCTAAACCTTATTCGATGTCTGAGGAGTAGAACGTTTTCAAACATTCTGTCCGGGCTGCTTGTTAATTATTTGATGAACCAAATAATAGAATATGAAAGCAATTTTTTCTTTTGTAGCAGTCTTGGTACTCTCATTATCGATGGCTGCGCAGAGTAAATCGTTCTATGACTTCTCTGTGAAGACCATAGATGGCAAAGAGTATAAACTGGCAGACCTTAAAGGCAAGAAGGTATTGGTGGTTAATGTCGCTTCCAAGTGCGGACTGACGCCGCAGTATGCCGAGTTACAGGAATTGTACGATCAGTATAAAGATCGAAATTTTGTGATTATAGCTTTTCCTGCCAATAACTTTATGGGGCAAGAACCGGGTACGAACGAAGAGATAGCCAAGTTCTGTTCGGCAAATTATGATGTTACTTTCCCGATGATGGCCAAGATTTCGGTAAAGGGTAAAGATATGGCTCCACTTTATCAGTGGCTGACTGAGAAGAAACTGAACGGGAAGCAGGATGCGCCCGTACAGTGGAATTTTCAGAAGTTTATGATTGACGAAAACGGAAATTGGGTCGGTTTCGCAGCTCCTAAAGAAAGTCCTTTTTCTGAGACTATTATCAGTTGGATAGAAAAGAAGTGATTTAATGTGTCAAAACTCACCACAGAGGACACAGAGTAACACAGAGACGATTTTAAGTTGTTGATTATTAATAAAAAGACTCTGTGCTACTCTGTGTTACTCCGTAGTGAAAAGAGTTTCTACACAGCCTCTTTGGGGGAAGTAGAAGAGAAAATCCCTGCTTTTTCTATTTCACTTTCAAAGTTCGGTGTGAAGACACCTTTTCCTAAATTCGTTTTGATTTCTTCATGGCTCCAGAAACGTCCGCCGTCTAATTCATCGCTGGGATGTATTGCTCCGTCGTATACTGTTTTATGCACAAAGACTAACTCCCGTTCACGGGAAGACTCAAAGACATAGCTTGTCAGGAGTTCCGGTGTGAAGTCCGTGATACCTAATTCTTCGGCGACCTCTCTCTTTAAAGCTATTTCTACACTCTCTCCCAGATCGATGTGTCCGCCTACGGCGGTATCCCATTTGCCCGGCTGTATATCCTTCCATTCAGGGCGTTTCTGCAAGTAAAGTTCACCTTTTGAGTTGAATACGTGCAGATGGACAACCGGATGCAATAGCTTGCTTCCGCTATGGCATTCGCCGCGTGTAGCAGCTCCTGTAATAGTTCCCTGTTCGTCTACGATGGGAAACATTTCCTGATTATTATCGCTTTGCATATCTTAAGGTATTAATAAGGATGAATCGCCGTAGCTCAGGAAGCGGAAATCGTGGCTGAGTGCATAGTCGTAAATTGTACGCCAGTTCCCTTTGACAAATGCCGAGACCAATAATAGCAGGGTGCTCTGTGGCTGATGAAAATTGGTAACCATTGCTTTGACTATTTTGTATTCGTACCCCGGAGCAATAATAATTTGTGTACTGGTGTGCAATGCTTCCATATCGTGACGGTCGAGATAACCTAATATTTTCTGTAAAGCTACAACAGGGCGTACGTCACATTCCGTTTCGTAAGGTTGCCACTGTTTTACACGCAATTGTTCTTCCGTAGCTTCCGGGTTGTTGGCCAGCGTTACACCGATGTGGTAGAGACTTTCAAGGGTACGTACGGAAGTTGTTCCTACAGCAATGGCACAAGCGTCGTGGTCTATCAGTTTTTTGATAATACTGCGTGATACGGATATATATTCCGTATGCATTTCGTGCCCCTCTATCTCTTCACTTTTTACCGGTTTAAAAGTACCGGCGCCAACATGGAGGGTCAGTTCCTCGAGGTCGATCCCTTTTTCGGTCAGGGCATCCAGTACACGAGGGGTGAAATGTAAACCTGCCGTAGGAGCGGCCACCGAGCCTTTTATTTTTGAATAGACTGTCTGATAGGTCTCTTTATCACTTTCTTCCGTATCCCGGTTGAGATATGGAGGGATGGGTAACTCGCCGAATACTTCAAGAATATTGGCAAAGGTGACTTCCGGATTATCCCAGTTGAAATCTATCCAATGACTGGTTCCACGACACTCGCCACGAGTAGCCGTCAGGGTGATGGGGAAACCTTTTACAGTCATTTCACGACGTAACGGACCGTCTTTCCATTTTTTCAGGTTACCGATCATGCAAAGCCACGCCGCATGTTCCGTTTGCTGGAAATTGAGTACATAGTCGTTAGGTTGAATCGGTTCCAGACAAAAAACTTCGATTAAGGCTCCTGTCTCTTTGCGGAAATGGAGTCGTGCCTGAATAACCTTGGTATTGTTGAATATCATCAGACTTCCGGCAGGCAAGTGTTCCGGTAAGGAGGTGAATACATCTTCGCTGACTTCGCCGTGACGGTAAATAAGTAACTTAGACTGGTCCCGCATAGGCAACGGGAATTTAGCGATGCGTTCATCCGGCAATGGATAATTGTATTCGCTAATACGGATATGTTTCGGGTTTTCTTTCATCATTTCTTTCTTTGCGACGACAAAAGTAGTTATATTTGCCTTAATTTGTAGATTGTAAATGGTAAATTGTAAACAGAACGATGAAAATAGGTGATAAAGTGCGCTTCCTCAGTGAGGTGGGCGGAGGAATCGTAAAGGGATTCCGGGGAAAAGATATTGTATTGGTGGAAGATGCTGATGGATTTGATATCCCGATGCAGATACGCGAGTGTGTGGTGATCGATACGGATGATTATAATATGACCCGGAAGGCTGCTCCTGCGCCAAAGAAACCCGAAGAACCCGTCAAACCGGTAAAGCCTGAGATTCCGGTAGTTCGTCCGGCCGAAGTGCGGGGTGGCGATGTCTTAAATGTTTTTCTGGCTTATGTGCCCGAAGATGTGAAAGCTATCAGCAGTACTCCATTCGAGGCCTATCTGGTGAATGACAGCAATTATTATTTGTATTATACGTATCAGAGTGCCGAAGGAAAGGCTTGGAAAACCCGTTCGCATGGACTGGTGGAACCCAATACGAAGCTTTTGCTGGAAGAGTTTACTAAAGATATGCTGAATGAAATGGAGCATGTAGCCGTTCAGTTCATTGCTTTTAAAGATGGACGGACAGCGCCTTTGAAACCTGCGGTTTGTGTGGAGCTGCGTATCGATACGGTGAAGTTCTATAAACTTCATACTTTCCGTGAGTCCGATTTCTTTGAACAACCGGCACTGGTTTATGACATTGTGAAAGACGATGTTCCTACCCGTCAGGTATTTGTTTCGGCCGAAGAATTGCAATCCGTATTGATCCAGAAGAAAGAAGTGGATAAACCCAAGTCGCAGCCTATCGTAAAACGTGGCGGGAAAAATGATATTCTTGAAGTGGACCTGCACATCAACGAGTTGCTGGATGACACACGTGGCATGGGGAATGCCGAGATACTGAATTATCAGTTGGATAAATTCCGTGAAGTGATGGAGAAGTACAAAACCAAACGTGAACAAAAAATAGTTTTCATTCATGGTAAAGGTGACGGAGTGCTTCGCAAAGCATTGATTGACGAATTAAAGCGAAAATATAGTAATTGCCGCTATCAGGATGCTTCTTTCCAGGAATATGGTTTCGGAGCAACCATGGTGACCATAAAATGATGCTTCTATGCCTGTTATTGGGATGTGCGTGTTTCTGAAATTAGAGAGGTGACAAAAAAGGAAATTAAGTGAATTGATGCAGTGTAAACGGGTGGAAGGATGAAAGAAATGTGGATAATTACTAAAATTATACATTGATGTATTATACATTGATGTATAATTTGTATCTTTGTTCTATGAAGTTACGAAAATAGTGTATTTTATTGGAAATGAGCATATGTTAATCGCTCATGATAGTAATAGGTTACGATTTAGTTAGTTATCTGCTGCATTATTCTTCTGCGCGTTGCGTAACCTTCAAAGAACTCTTCGTATGCAAAAGTAACAATAAAACGGGAGATTTTGATATGAATCTCCCTGATTTTTTTCTATCTCATACAAGTTTTTCCGTAAAAGCGGCTTTATTCGTCGGCACACCATCGCCCAAAAGGATTTTGAACGAACGTGTGCCGACTACTGCATAAGCGGAGAAAAGAGCTTTGCCTCACGCCTAAACGACAGTTTAGACTGATGAGGCAAGGCCCATTTCTTTTGTGCTTATGCCGAAGAGGTGCTTTTACGGTTTTTCAGATGATTTTTCTTTTTCGCTGTTCTTTTGAGCCGGAAGCGGAAAGCCGTGTATGACCGTTTGCCCATAAATGGAACAAGCCGTCACCCACAGCTGGCAAACCGGGAAGAATGATTTTATCTGCCCGCCCCGACACGTCCGGCCAGACAGATAAAACCATACTTCCTTGCAGGTGGTTTGCCCGGTTTCACGCTACCGACTATGTCCTTTTTTGGGGGGACTTCCTTTTTTCACGGATTTCTCTTTTGAAGTTTTCTGTCTAATCTGCCTCTACTTCCGTTTACCTCCATTTTCGCGCCTTTCAGTGAGTCGCATCAGGCAGTCATTTCCGTTCTGGGCGCAAAGGTAACTCCGGGATTTGACGGGAAAGCAAGGTCAAGCCTCCTGTTTTCGGGAAAAATCTCCAGCCCTTCGGGTAGTATTTTTCCCGAAAAAACTTGCATTCCCTAATCCCTACCTTTTTAAGCACCCGAAACGAAAACGACCGATGCGACAGAAAGACGCATAAAAAAAATGTCGGATAAACGAGAGGCAGATAAGATAGTTTGAAACTCAACTCCCTCAGCTCTTGAATCCGCATTAAAAACAAAAAATCAAAAACAGAACGGATATGGGAACAACAATGGCAACAAAATTCGTGGCTTGGGAAGTGCCAACATTGGAAGCACTAAAAGGCAGTAAGGTTTACATTCTTCGTGAGAAACTGAACAACGGAGGACAGATGAACCGAGAGGAAAAGGATTGGCTTACACGCAACGTGAACAGCAACACCTATTTCAAGAGCGCAATACTCCTGCAAGGCTGGAGGTTTGACTTCTCCGATGTACTCCGCACGTTTATCGTGTGCCAATACGGACATTGGACGGAATACAAGGCAACAGACAAGACCGGACTTCGCAGATACCTATACGGCAGGATAGACAACATTGTAGAACTTGAAAAATAGCGAGGATATGACAGCAACGGCAGACTTCAAACAAGTGGCGCAATACATAGGGCTTGCGATATGCACCCTAATCATGCGCATCGTCCTTTGGGTATCCGGCATCCTTTGGGGCATCGTCAGAGAGATAGTAAACGGAGTGTTCCGAGTGGCGATAGGCATAATCGTGGCTATCCTCTCCACAATCGCCTTATTCGGCTTCATCCTTTGGTTATTCACCCTTTAATCTTACCGACAGCGATATGAAAACGACAGACCATTTCAAGAGAACGATACAGATGTATTTGGAGCAACGTGCAGCGGAAGATGCGCTCTTTGCGAAGAACTACCGCAACCCTGCCAAGAACATAGATGACTGCGTGACCTACATTCTGAACTATGTGCAGAAAAGCGGTTGCAACGGCTTCACGGACGGGGAGATATACGGACAAGCCGTACACTACTATGACGAGAACGAGATAGAGGTGGGCAAGCCTATCCAGTGTCAGATAGCCGTGAACCACGTGGTGGAACTCACCACAGAGGAAAAGGCGGAGGCACGTCAGAAGGCTCTCCGACAATATCAAGAGGAGGAAGTCCGCAAGTTGCAGAACCGCAACAAGCCGAGAACCGCCACCAAAGCGACCACCCAAGAAGTACAACAACCCTCATTATTTGATTTAGGCTTATGAAACCGAGAACACAGATACAGCAGGAAGTCGCACGGCTGAGCAAGCGACTACCGAGATTGACCGCCACGCAAAAGGCATACGCTTTCCGCCATTGCTTCAAGCATTACGCAATCAAGAGAGCGGACGGCACGAACATCTGCACTGAGTGCGGACATTCGTGGAAGAGCGACCACGACCTTGCGGACACCCTTTGCGGATGTACCTGCCCCCATTGCGGTATGTCATTGGAAGCGTTGCGCACCCGAAAGAGCGTTTTCAGCGAAAACGAATACTTCTCCATCGTCACCACCAGCAAGCAATACCAAGTGATACGCTTCTTCTTCGTCAAGTCCCGATACAAGGCAGGGCAGGCAGCCGAGTATTCCATTTATGAAGTGGTGCAGAGGTGGATTTCGCCCGATGGAAAGACAACGACCGTTGCCCGACTGCGTGGAATGTCAATGTTGTATTATGACCAATGGTCTGAATACAGCGACATGGAGGTACGCAAGAACAACAGGCTTCACGCATACGATATAGCACCTATGTGTACCTATCCCCGACAGCGTTTCATCCCCGAACTGAAACGCAACGGCTTCAATGGGGACTATCACAACACACTGCCGTATGACCTTTTCACGGCTATCCTTTCCGACAGCCGAGCCGAAACACTCTTGAAAGCAGGGCAATATGCCATGTTGCGGCATTATATCCGTAGTTCCTTTGATATGGGACGGTATTGGGCATCCGTCAAGATTTGCATCCGCAACGGTTACACCATTTCGGACGGCTCCGTATGGTGCGACACCATTGACCTCCTGCGTCATTTTGGCAAGGACACGAACAGCCCGAAATACGTCTGCCCTGCCGACCTCAAAGCGGAACACGATAAGTTGGTGAGAAAACGCAACCTGCAAAGGGAGCGTGAGCGGACGGAACAGCAACGGCAAAAGGCGATTGAAGACGAGAAGAACTATCTGAAAGCCAAAGGCATCTTCTTCGGACTTGTGTTCTCTGACAGCCTTATCTGCATCAAGGTCATAGAGAGCGTTGAGGAAATGGTAGAGGAAGGACGGATGATGCACCATTGTGTGGGCGGTTATCATAACAAGGCAAACTCCCTTATCCTATCCGCCACCATTGACGGCAAACGGATTGAAACGATAGAAGTGTCACTGAAAACGCTGAAAGTGGTACAGAGCAGAGGGGTATGCAATTCCAATACCGAGTACCATGACCGCATCATCCGGCTTGTGGAGGACAATACCGAACTTATCCGTCAGCGGATGAACGCAGCATAACATTAACCTATAATACAGAACAATATGGAAGTAAGATTTGAAAGTATGGTTTGCTTGTGGGACGATAAAATTCCCACGATGTTCCTTGAGTTTATGAACCTCCTCACTTTTTGTCAAAGTGAGGAGCAGTTAAGGGCAAGTGTCAAGGACTTTGCCGAGAAGCACGAACTTGACAAGTTCTTCCTTTACGGCTTCGGCTCACACCATTTCTACATGCACCAACGCTACACAAGCAATCCCGAAATGGTGATGCAGAACAGAGTTTTGTCAGTACATTTCTAACCATCTAAAAAAACAACGATTATGAGTACACGGATGACCATCAACGGAGTAAGCACCTGCACGAAAGCAGGGACAGAGAAATACGAGAAGTTCCAAACAGGCATCGGCAGACGCAAGCGGACACTTGTGCAATACGACTACCGCCACACGGACGGGGAATTGTTCTCTTGTGTGAAACCCACGTTGGACGAGTGCCGAGCCACACGGGACAAGTGGCTGACGGCAAAAAGAGGAAAGGAGGACAAGCAATGAACGAAGCAGGCTACCAAACGCTGATAGTCAAGTTCGGCAAGCCTATCACGGAATTGGACGGCATCTTTGACGATGCCGAAGCGTGGGGAGTGGAAACCCTTAAAGGGTGGATAGAGGACTATGAGAGCAGTCGGTTTACCGCCATTGACAGCCACACGGCAGTCATAACGAGCGAGTACAATATGGAGTGTGTGAAAACATGGTTGGAACGGAACACACCAATAGCCGAGAAAACAGAATTTTGAGCGTTTAGGCGGTGTCCGCACCGCCCGAACATAACACCCAAAGAAGAATGAATATGATAGCAAAGACGATTTTGGAGCAGATAGGTGGCAGACGCTTTGCCGCCATGACGGGAAGCAAAGACTTCATAGACATGGGCAACGGCTTACGCATGAGCCTTGCGAGGAACAAGACGAGTGCCAACCGCCTTGACATCATCTATGATGCAGGGGCAGACCTCTACAATATGCGCTTCTACCGCAGGACGTTCAGTAAAAAGACATTCGAGTGTAAGACGAAGGACATTGAAACGCACGAGGGGATATATTGCGATATGCTGGAGGAAATGTTCACGATGGTGACGGGGCTTTACACCCGTTTTTGAGAGGTGGGCGGCGAAAGCCGCCCTACTTTCTTTCAGTGAGCATGATGGCGGACAAAGAAAGTAGCAAAGAAACCTCTGTGCCAATCTTCGATAAAACCAGTCTTATAAAGATATGATTTGTTCCCAATTGTAATTAGGATTAGAGAAATGTCCGTATATAGAAGTTGGTTGATATATAGGATTCTTTAATTTTAACAACTCAATTATTGCATTAGGTCTAAAATCGAATTTTGATAGAATAAATTGTTTCAATTTTGTAGAATTGGATTCTTTGTCTGTGGAAACATTTAGCATGGTAGGCTGTTCTTCTCCAAACAAATAAGCCACTGCTATTTTGCATTCTTTTTCTAATCCGTTTGCGACTATGTTTTTTGCAACAAATCGAGCCATGTAAGCAGCACTTCTATCTATTTTGCTCGGATCCTTTCCAGAAAAAGCACCTCCGCCATGTGTTACCAAACCGCCATAAGTGTCTATCATTATTTTACGACCAGTTAATCCTGTATCGTTAACAAACCCACCTTTATAAAATTTTGATTTCCTATTTATCTGAATATCTACATTTATACAATCAATCAGTTGAGTTAAAACCTTCTGTTTTATTTCATTTTCAATGAAATCTGGATGAATATTCTCCTTATGCTGTACATTGATTATCAATTGTTCAAGATTATTTTCGCTAATTGTGACTTGTACTTTCCCATCAGGGAGGAGATAATCTACGCTCTTTCTATACGTATCAATCTCTTTGGCTATTAAATTAGATAAATATACACCATACGGAAGATAATTATATTGATTGTTTATAGCATAACCATACACAATACCTTGGTCGCCAGCTCCACCGTTCATAACAGCATCATTTAGTTGTCTTGATTGTGAAGTCAAAAAGTTCAGTATGTTTAATTTTTCACAATAGCCTATGGATTGATATACATCATTGACAATTTTCTCAATATCAACCCTTTTATTTTGAGTACTAATTTCTCCAGCAACAATTAAATTATTACCACTTCCCAAGCATTCTATTGCTGTATGGGCATTACAATCTTGCATCAAGAAAGCATCCAAAAGAGCATCACTTATTTGGTCGCATATTTTATCGGGATGTCCTTGTAATACACTTTCTGTTGTATATTTGTCTAAATTATCGAATATCATAATTCTGTTTTATACAGCTCCATTCTTCTGTTAATTTATTGTTTAGTTTTTTGTACACAGAATTACTATTCGGAGATTTATTATATGCCAATGTCGTTTCATATTCAAGTACCATATATATAGCATCCTGAATAGTTTTATTTTTAGTTGATTTAGGTGTGCTAAAAATTTGTTTGAATTTATCACACAAATTCTTTAATCTAAAAAAGAATGCTATGTGGTATATCAGTTCTATTAAGAACAATGACGATAAAAATAGTTGCAAGAATGGTATGGCAACGACGTTATCTTTTATTCCGTAGTATGCAAATATCAAAAGCAAACCAAATAGTATTGTGTTCTTTATTGCCATTTTAGGCAACATCACTTTAATGATATTATATGTAAAAAAACAATTCTCATAACAATTAACCAACATTTTATATGGTCCTTTCTCAATAGAATCATTATCGTAATAATTCAAAACTGGCTTTTCCAGCAATTTCGTGCCTAATGAATTGTCGATAAATCCTTTCCGTCTTTCATTAGCAGCCATAGGTTGCATTATAATTTCTACGATTATATATAATATACCATACCCTATAATAGAAATATAATTCAAAACATTAAACAAATTAGCAATCCATTTTATAGAATCTAATGAATGGCTTATACAATTTATTTGGAACGTTTGGAGTAATATTGAACATATGAATGTACTCCAGAGGAATCCATTTTCGATATTGCGCCAAAAAGCAATCGTCTTGTAGCTTATCTCATACGGTAATTGTCTATCCATATCCTTTATTTTTTGCAAAGTTACATGAAAAAAGCGAAACTACTTGAATGAGTCACTTGTAAAATCAAGTACTGACCATCAATTAAAATATTGATATAACATAAACTCCGATAAAGCATCCCCAACTTCATCGGAGTTTATGTTGTCGGACACTTACTTTTTATGGTACATACAGTAGCGCAAACTCCGCCTTTCTCCGTTTGAGCAGCATGGCATGACGTTTACCCTTGTAGTTGCAGAAAGCGATATACTCCCGATAGATGTTCCTATCGCCTGCCTCCAACTTTCGGATCAGCGTGCTTTTGGGTATCTTTCCGCTTCCCAACAGACGGTACGGACCGACATTGTAGGCGAGCGTGGCAAGCAAGAGCGAATCCTTCCCGAACTGCCGGAACATCGCGCAGAACTTCCGCAGGTCTTTCCGCAGAAGCGCGTCCGCCTGCCGCTTCGTCATGGTGCGTGCCGAATACCTTTCGCCCGGCTGCAACCGATGTCCATATCCTACATACGGGTGATGTTTTTCCGAATGCCAGCCCTCAAAATACTTCGTGCATCGTACTGCCCTCTCGAATGGTGGCAGCCGGTAGATAGCCGCCTGCCCGTCCGTTCCCTCATGGCGGCTGTCCCGTGCGGACACGGAACAGACCGTCAGAAGCGAACAGAGGATAGCCATGAATACACGCATCATCGTGTAAGGGGCTTGAAGTTCCCGATGGGGACAACAGTGATAACCCCGTCATCCTTCACGTTTCGGTTGTTGAAGTCAAATTCCAACTCATAGGAGTTGCCGAAATTGTCCTCCACTACCACGATGAAGTTGTGCGCCTCCTCACCATCCGCCGTGTAGTACAGCCGGAACTTCTCGTTTTCGAGCAGGTAGCGGTCATTGGGCAGGAACGTGATACCGTTGTCCATTTTCAGCGTTCCTTCTCCCTCGAACTGGAAATACCGGATAGTATAGAGGGTATTGGCGAAGTCGCCCGTCTTTTTCAGCTCACAGCGTATTTCAACCGTCTGTCCCTTCGTCACTTTGTTCGGCACAGGCATAGTTTCCACCGTGAAAGGATAGGATTGCTGGATGTCCATATCGTCGTCACACGAAATAAGCGTGAGCGACACGGCGGCGAACAGGCAGAGTGCCAACGCCTTGAAGATTGATATTCTCTTGTTCTTGTTGTTCAGTATGTTCATTGTCTTTTGATTTATAAGTTATTGTTCATTTCTTTTTTCGTTGTCAGTTGCAGATACTCGTTCAAGTCCTTGCAACCGTCATAGAGGGCGGAACGGTCACAGACACGTTCCCCATAGTGTCCTTTCAGCATTTCCAACGTCCGCCGTCCGGCTTCGTCACGGTCGAGGTAACAGTCTATGCGCCCGTAACCGTCCAGATACCTCATAGCCTTTTCCACATTGGCGACGGAGTTCAGCACAAGGCAGTCGCCCGTTTCCAATCCGAGCGTGACGGCGGAAAGAAAGTCCATGAAGCCCTCGAACACGCTGCACACATCAGCCTGAGAACTTTCCATTTTGACCAGCGACACATCCTTCGGAGGCACGCTGCCTTTGAAAAAACGGCTGCGGATTTCAAAGCCGCCCGCTACGTTCGGAAAACCGACGGCGAAATACCGCTTGCCACGCACTCTATAATTCAGTCGGCAACAATACCGGGATGCAATGCCGTAAGGGATGCCACGTTCCGCCAGATAGTCCGTCAGTGGAGAATGAAGCAGTGGGGCGGTTTCCATACCCTCAAAGGCAGGTTCTGACCGTTTAGGCAGGAAAGTCGGTTTACTCACTTCGGGAACAGGCATAGGCATATTGGCGGTTTCCGCTATGAACTTCACTTGTTCCATGAAGTCGTTGCTTCCGATAAACTCCCCGGCAAGCGTGAAGATGTCACCGCCCTTGCCCGTTCCGAAGTCGTACCAAAGCTGTTTTGCCACGTTCACACGGAAAGAGGGCGTGCGCTCATTGCGGTATGGCGCACGATACCACAACTCGTTGCCGCTTCTTCGGACAGGCTCATGTCCTAACCGTGCGAGGAAGTCCGCAAGGGGTATCTGCCTCATGGCGTCGATTTCCGTCCGTTCCATGCAGTGCGTTAGTTAATGATAAACTTGATGCCCACGCCCCACTGCGTATGAAACTTCCTCGTGTCGCCACCCCACAGGCAACGCTCCCGGAGATTGGCAAGCAGAGCAATACGGTCAGCCACGTAAAGCTCCATATCGAGCGTCAGCGCACCACCGTAGATGAAGGCGTCCCGGTCATGGAGCGTGGAGCCGTCATGCAGCACCTTCTCGCCCCAGTTCACTGATTCATATCCGGCAAGAGCCGAAGCCCCTGCATAGACGAACACGATTTTTCGGGCATCGGAAAGTATTTTGAAGTAGTATCCGCCCTCCGCCGTGAACTGCGCCACGGGTATTTTCCCGTCCTTGTAAGGGTTGTTCTTCAACAGGTATTCGCCACCGAACACCCATTTGTTCCCCTTTTTCGTGTAGGTGGAAAGAGCCGCCCCGAAACTGTATCCGCCGTCGTTGCCGCCGGGATTGAAGCCGTCCGCCATATTCGCCCTGACCTCGATGCCCTGCATCTTCGGCAGGCATCGCTGGGCGTGCGCTTGCCCCGTACACAGGGCAAGCGACGCGATGATTATTGCGATGTACTTTCTCATGGTCAGCGCACTTGAAGTTCGTTGATGGTATTGGCACGTACCAAGTCCTCGTTTTCAATCACGAAAGACTGGTGGCGACCTCCGTTCTTCTCGTTGAGTTCCACCACGATGCATTTGTCATCGGGGATGGTGAACTTCGCCATCGTGAATACCGTGCGCTCGCTCTTCTTGCCCGGCACGAGCGTGGCGTAATTCTGCGCACGGAGCGGCAAGATGATCTGCTCCTGCACGGCGGTACGCTTCGCCACCTTCTTGTCCACGATTTTCCATGTGACGTAGTCCACATCGAAAGGCACGTTGCTCTGGTTCTTTATCTCCGTATGGAAATAGAGCAAACCGTTATGCGTGTAGATACCTTTAAGCAGGTACTGGATGCCGAATCGCTTGCAGCCGATGTGCTTCACCTCGCGCTTGTTCTGCTTGTGGATGGACTTCATGATAAGGCGCACCAGCATCGGGCTTTCGCTACCCAGTTCCTTCAGATAGATTTCCTGCGCGTTGTTCGGGCGGTTTACCTTCTCGCCGTCATGGATGAAGTCGCACATCTCCACGTTGAGCAGCAGCGGTTCGGCTGCATATTTCACGTTGAAGGTATAGAAACTACCGTCCTCCGTTATAACGGACATATTGGTTTCGTTCGGGAAGTTCCTCACGGTAGCTTTCACGCGGATGACGTTCTCCGCTCCGTCGGCTTTGCCCGCAATCAGGTCGGGCGAGCCTAAATCGACATAACGCACTTCCGAGGGGAAAATGACGTGGACGGTCTTGTCGTAGGTCACTTCCAAACCGTGCGGGGGAACCATGCGGTCGAAGGTCAGCTTCTTTGTCAGCCCGTGATACAGGTCGCCGTCCGCCTCCTTCTGCGGATAGACCTCCTTTGTCAAGGTCGGTTGTTGGCTTTGCCTTCCTCCTCCTTGCAAGGCATAGTCAAGCGAGCTTGCCTCTGCTCTCGCTTCGTTCGTCGGTTCACTTCCATTGTCCGTTCCAACGGTTACGTTCTCCTGCGCGTTGGCAGTTACGATGCCCATAGCGAGGGCAAACATGATGATTACTTTTCTCATTACTTTGGATTTTAGTGGTAAATAAAAATTGGATTGTTGTTGCTTTTTCTGTTTTCAATTTCTGTCCTGATAGAGCATGACCTTGTACCCGGCTTTCAGATGCACTTTGACGGTACGCATCTTCTTGGCGATATACTGGCTCGTGCCTTGTATCAGCCCCTTGCCCAAGTCGGAGGCGAGCTGTGCCCCTGCGTTGGTGGATATATTGATGCTGCTGCCCAGCGATCCGCCCATGTTGGCGGCAACCTCCCTAACGGCATTCATTTCCATAGAGTTCGGAATGAAGATACCGGGCTGCCCGTCCGTGTCATACACCTCCAGCTCTACCGGGATAATCGTACCAGCATATTCCAGCGACGTGATTTCAATATCAAGCCGTTCGCCCTGAATCTTTGCCGTGCCTACCACCACCGCATTACGGGGGATGATTTTGTCCGCTACCGCCATCGGCTCCAACAGACGGAGCTTGACAGCCTGCCCGTCCGTCACACTCTGCGCCCCATAAACGCACGCCGATATGGTGTTTTTGTCCGATACGGTCGTGACGCCCACCGCCGTATTGAAACTGCGGTTACGCTCTTGCGAGAAGGAGGCGACAAACTCGGCGTTGCTCATCGGCTGTGAGAGCGAGGATACAACCTGATGCGCCACCAGCCTGACAGGTGCAGCCGTGTTCTTTCCGGTTTTCTGCACGGGGCAAGGCTCTGCCGCCTGTCCGACAGGTGGCTGTGTGCCGTTCTGTCCGCCCATGTACTTTGCCGCCAGTTCATAGGACTTCTCCATGAGTGCCACTTGGTCATCCATAGCGGACACCTTGCCTTTCTCGCTTTCCAATTCCGATTCCAGCGAGGCGATACGCTCCAACAGTTCATCCATTTCCGCATTGTCGTTCTTCGGTTGCTCATAGAAGTTGCCGAGCGTGGCATTGAGGTCGCGGTAGGCGGCTGCGGAGGATTGGATGGTCTTCGGTGCGGACTTCACGTTCTCTTCCGTTCCTCCGGGATTGGCAAGGTCGAAGTCCCTGCCGCTGTCCGTTTCCGCCACCTCGCGGTCGAACATATCGCCCAGTTCCTGCATGGCGCGGCTGCGGTTCTCCTGCCGTTCCTCCATCGCCCCCTGTTCGTATGCTTTCGCCTTGTCGCCGATAATCTGACGGTTCGCCTTGTCTGCGTCGGGCATTTCGATGTTGTAACCTCCCGTCCCCGGTTGCTGCTCCTTGTCGGAAGATGGGGCGAATATCAGCCACATCGCCCCGATGAATACCAGCACCATAGCGGGCAGCACTATCATTTTCTGACGTTTCAGCCTTTGGGCTTCGGTCAGCGGCTTGCGCTCCTTGGCTTTGCCTTCCTCCTTCGCGCCTTGGCCATTCAAGCAGGCTTGATGGCTCTCGGCTTGGCGTCGGTTCTTCGGTTTCCCGTTGTCGGGAGCCGCCTTGTTCTCGTTTTTAGGTTCATTCTTCGTCTGTTCCATATAAATAAAGTATTACATTATGATTGTTGTCCGGCTTTACGGACAGTTCCACCTGTCCGGCATGGTCTGTTGCTATCCGGCTGCCGTCATTCCTGCCGATGTCATAGACGGCTTTGCCGAAGGTGTAGAGGGCAAGCACCGCGAAAGCGGCGAGCATCGCCAGCACGATGCGTTTGCGTGTCTTCGGGGGCAAACCGTCCAGATAGCCTTTGAGCCTTGCCACCAGCATTTTCTTTTTGTCGTGGATCCTCCAGTACGCACGCCAAAATGATTTTCTGATTTTCTTCATATCCGTTTACCTTTTGATGGTTTGTAAATCCTTGTTCTCGATGATGGTGAATCCCTCGATGGTGAAACCGTTGGGATTGTCGTCCGAACGGGACGAGTTCAAGAGGCGGCACGTGGTCACGAGGCTGCGCTCGGTGACGTTGCTTTGCCGGATGATCTTCTGTGTGGCGTAGGTCACGGCACGGTAGGGATAGCCGTTGAAGTCGCATACCACGCTGTCCACCTTCAGCACCTGATTGATGTTTCCGGCGATGATGCGGTTGTAGTATCCCTTCTCGGCGAAGTCCGAATAGTAGTTGTACACGCTTTTGTCTGCCAGCAGCAGGGCGCGTTTCACGTTATGCTCTATCGCGCTCTTTTCGGGTGAGAGTGTGAAGAAAAGCTCGTGGAAGCGGCGCACGTGTTCCCTTGCCTCCGCCGGACGATTCTGCGACAAGTCCTGCGAGAGAGCCAGCATCAGCGACTTGCCGTTGTCCAGCACGTAAATCTTTTCCCGTTGCCGTTCCGCAAAGCGGTAGGAACTCCACACGCTCCATACCGTTATCACGGCGCACAGCGAGAGGAAGACGATACCGAACAGGCGTATCTGCCTGAACGATGATTCGATGTTTTTAAGTGACTTAAATTCCATTGTTATTTATTCGTTTTTAATTGTCAGTTGATTATTTCAGCAGTTTCCCGGCACGTCCGACCACGTTTCCTGCGGTTGCACCCGCCACGCTGCCCGCCATGCTTCCGGCTCGTCCTGCCGTCTGGTTCACGTTGCGACCGTAGCTTCCCATGCCTCCGGCTTGGATAATCCAGCCTGCTACCGTGGGGATGGTGAAATAGCCGATGATTCCTATGATCATGAAGACGATATACACACCGTCGCTCGAATCCAGCGAGAAGTTCGGGTCAGCCTGCATGCGCTCGATGTCGCTTTGCAGCATCAGCACCTGAATCTTCGCCAGTATGGTGCTGAACATATCCGACACGGGCAGCCACAGATAAACCTGTATGTAGCGGCATATCCACTGTGTGAGTGTACTTTGAAAGCCGTCCCATACCGATATGGCGAAGGCTATCGGACCGAGTATCGCCAGCACCACGAGAAAAAAGGTGCGGATGGTGTCTATCACGAGGGCGGCGGCTTGGAACATCAGTTCCAGTATCTCGCGGAAGAAATCGCGGATGCCTTTCTTCATGTTGTACATCCCACGTTCGATATACATTCCCGCCATCGTTACCATGTCGCCGGGCGACCAGCCCAGTTCCTCCAGCTGTTTGTCAAACTCCTCGTTTGACACAAGGTAGGCGGTTTCGGGGTTGCGCATCATCGCCTCGTATTCCAGTTTGTCTTTCTGCTCACGGTACTGGTTCATGTCCAGCGTTTCCGCCTCCAGCATCTTTGCCGTGCCCTGCACAACGGGCGACATGATACTGTTTATCGTGCCTAATACCACCGTCGGGAAGAACATGATGCACAAGCCTATCGCAAAGGGGCGGAGCATGGGGAACACGTCTATCGGTTCGGCTCTCGCCAGCGACTGCCACACCCGGTAGGCGACGTAGAACAGCGCACCCAGCCCGGCGATGCCTTTCGCCACGCCCGCCATGTCCCCGCATAGCGGCATCATCTGCTCGTAGAGCGAGCGCAGAATCTGGTGAAGGTTGTCGAAATTCATAGGCTACCAGTATCTTTCGTTCATGTTCCCGTACAGCCCCATGATGCGGTCGAGGTCGTTCTTCTTCTTCGCCCGCAGGTAGCTCACGCTGATGTTCTTGTTGGTGTAGTAGCTCACGAGGTTGCGGTAATGCTTCATCTTGGAGTAGCAGCGTTCCACCACATCCATGCGCTCCTTGTCCGTCATGGAGAGCGTGGTGATGTTCACCACGTTCCTCAGCTCCGTCAGCACGTCGTTGGATTCCTCCAACAGCTTGGTGTAGCCAAAGGCGATGGCTCCCAGTTCCTCCACCGTGAAGTTGTCGTCACGCATCATCCTCTGGAAGCTGGTCACATAGGTGTCGGTGATGTCACCCACCATCAGGATGGTCTGCTGCACCTTCCGGGCGTCCTTTACCAGATTGTTCACGGATTTGAGTGCGTCGTAATACTTCTTGCCCTGCTCGTAAATCTTCACCGTCTCTTGAAAATTTTTTATCATATTCTGGGCGGTCGTGGAAGTGTGTACCACGTTCTTGGAAGTGTTCACGATGCTCTGCGCGATGTTGGACGGGTCTATCACCGCCCACTGTGCGCTTGCCCTGCCGACTGCAAACAGGCACAGGCAGATAATAAATGTTATTCTTGTTCTCATGTTACTTTGGATTTTAGTGGTTATCGTTATTGCTCGCTTATCGGATGGTCCGGTTTCGGATTCACACGCACGTAGTCCCCGTTCGGCGAGAAGGTCAGGATGTCCGTCGCTTCGTTGTAGGACACGTCGATACGGAAGCCGGTGTTCATGAACAGGTTGCCGTTCTCCTCCTGCAAGAGATAGGTTTCCGGCTTTAGTTTGCGGCGGATGCCGCTCCGCTTGAATACCGTCACCTTATAGGCTTCGCCCTCCTTGTAGATAAGCACGTCGGGCTTGCCTTCCACACTTTCCCAGTTCCCGCAAAGCAGATCACGGCGATTGTCCGCTACATCGCAGGATTGCAGCATCATGACCGCCAGCCCGATTAAACACTTGCTGACTTGCAGCATTTTCGTTCTTGATATACTCATACGCATTTTCTTTTTTAGTTGATGAATCTGTTTTTACTTATTCCTTCGTCTTTCGGCAAGCTGCCGGATGGCGGCTTCGATGTCGCCGCCCAGCTGCTCCGCCAGACGGTAAACCTCCACCTTCTCCGTTTCTTCAGTGGTGTACGCCAGATACTCTTCAGCACTAACTTCGGTGGCATAGACCGCCGACTGCGTGCCGCCCAGTCCGATCCAGACTTCCTTGTAGAGCCTTGACGGGTTGTTCGCCATGTTGATGGAGAGTATCTGCGACTTCTCCTTCTCCGTCAGCCCCAACAGGGACTGTATGGCATCAAACTTGTTCATGTACTTCCGCTGGTCGAGGAGTATCTTGCAGTCGGAATTATTGATGATGCTCTCCTTGACGACGGGCGAGGAAATGATGTCGTCCACCTCCTGCGTCACCACGATTGCCTCCCCGTAATACTTGCGCACGGTCTTGTACATATAGCGCAGGTACTCAGCCATGTTCGCCGAAGAGAGAGCCTTCCAAGCCTCTTCCACTATCAGCTGTTTGCGCACGCCTTTCAGACGGCGCATCTTGTTGATGAAGGCTTCCATGATGATGATTGTTACCACAGGGAAAAGTTCGCGATTTTCCTTAATACTGTCAATTTCGAAGACAATGAACCGCTTGCCGAGCAGGTCGATGTTCTCCGTGGAGTTGAGCAGGAAGTCGTAGCGTCCTCCCCGGTAATACTGCCGCATGGTGGTGAGCATATTGTCGATGTTGAAATCGGACTTCTCCACCTTTATCTCACGTTCTGCCAGTTCGCGGCGGTAGTCGTCACGCATATACTCGTAGAAGGTGTTGAACGAGGGGATGATGCTCCTGTCAGCCCTGATACACTCGATATAGGCGTTCACCGCACTGCCCAGTTCGCCGCTCTCCGTCTTCGTCACTTTGTCGTCCTCCGACTTCCAGAGCGTCAGCAGCAATGTCTTGATACTGTCCTTCTTCTCCACGTCGAACACGTAATCATCGGTGTAGAACGGGTTGAACGAAATCGGTTTCTCCTCCGTGTAGGTGAAGTACACGCCGTCCGCCCCGTTTGTTTTGCGCCGGATCATCTCGCACAAGCCCTGATAGGAGTTTCCCGTGTCCACCAGCACTACGTGCGTACCCTGCTCGTAGTATTGCCTCACGAGGTGGTTCATAAAGAAGGATTTGCCGCTGCCCGAAGGACCTAATACGAACTTGTTGCGGTTGGTGGTGATGCCCCGCTTCATCGGCAGGTCAGAGATGTCGAGGTGCAGCGGCTTTCCCGTTAGCCTGTCCACCATCTTGATACCGAAGGGCGATAGCGAACTGCGGTAGTTAGTTTCCTCCGTAAAGAGGCACACAGCCTGCTCGATGAAGGTGTGGAAACTCTCTTCCGCCGGGAAGTCCGCCGCGTTGCCGGGCATCGCCGCCCAGTAGAGCGTCGGGCAGTCGATGGTGTTGTGGCGCGGCACGCACTCCATGCTCGCCAGCTGGCTGCCCACGTCGTTCTTGATATGTTTCAGTTCCTCCGTGTCATCGCTCCACGCCATGACGTTGAAGTGCGCCCGTACCGATGTCAGCCCGTAGGAATGGGCTTCGTTCAGGTACTGGTCTATCCACTCGCGGTTGATGCTGTTGCTCCGGCTGTATCGGGATAGCGACTGCATATTCCTCGCGGACTTCTCGAACTTCTGTAAATTTTCCTCGCTGTTGTCGATAATCACATACTGGTTGTAGATGTGGTTGCAGGAGAGCAGCAGCCCCACGGGTGAGGCGAAGGAGAGACGGCAGTCCGAGCGGTCGGTGGAGAGTTTCTCGTAGCGGATGTCGGTAGCCACCTTTCCGGGCATATCCTCCGCGTCGGAGAGGGTGTGCAGGCACAGGCGGTTGTCGCCGATGCGCATTTCCTTTGCCGAGAGGTCGATGTCCTGCAAGGTCGTGTCGCCTTCAGGCATGAGCGAGAAGTAACGCTCTATCAGCCCGGCGGACTTCTCCGTCCCGACAATCTCATCGATGGAGAGGCGGCGGAGTCTCACGAAGCCGCTGTCGTTCATGATGCGCTCGAACTGTTCAGCGGCCTCCATGAACTTCCCGGCGGTTTCCTTGTCCAGCTCCTTCGGGATGATATGCCCACGGCACAGCGTGCTGAAATTGCTCTGCATCCGGTTACGCTCCTTTGTCGTCTTGGTCAGGTAGAGGTAGCAGGAGTGTTTCAGGTACGGACGCTCGTTGAAGTGTCGTTCAAATGAACGGCTCAAGAAACTCATGTCGTCTTTCTGTAACTCCGGCTTGTAGCGTTCCTTGATGAACCAGTCCTGCTTATGCACGACGCAGAAGTCCGGCAGTACCTTGATAGCCTTGCACCAGCAGCCGTGTATCGCCTCGTACTCCGCGCCCGTCACGGTATAAAGCTCCGGCAGTTCCACCTCAAAAGCCACCGTGATGTCGGCGTCTTTGGAAATGATGCAGCCATGTTCCACAGCCAGCAGGGGGAACTTGTTTTCCAGTGTTGTCATTTTGGATGTATTTCTCATGTCGTTTCTTCCTTTCGTTGCCGTTTGAATAATCGGGTGATCCGCCGCCGGTTGATAAGGTATCGGGGATGGCTCCTTATAGCTCCTAATTTCATAAGCCCGTGTTCGCCGTACCGGGCGTTCAGCGCGAAGGTCTGCCATACGAGGACGGAAGACGATGCCGCGCCGAAGCCGATACATATCCACTGGTCGATGCCGACCATATAGAGGATGACGAACAGGATGAAGAGTGCCAGCAGGCCTCCGCAGAAGATGAAGAGGTACTGAGCCTTTAGACCCTTGAACTCGACCGGACGACCGATACCCTTGTTTATCGGGTATTCAGCCATACATTGTTTATTAAAGGAAGAATGAGCGCAGGATAGTCGCAGCTACAATTAAAAAAATACATGCGCCGAACCACGAGGCTGCGGTTTTCGAGGTATCCGGGTCGCCGGATGAAAACTTGCCATAGACTTTTACGCCTCCGATAAGACCGACCACCGCGCCGATGGCATAGATAAGTTTCGTGCCGGGGTCAAAATACGAACTCACCATAGAGGTGGCTTCGTTGATGCCTGCGATGCCGTTTCCCTGCGCAAATGCGGAGGCGGTTGCGGCAATCATAAGTGCCGCAGAGATGATGAACTTTTGTCTGATGTTCTTATTCATAAACTGTTCTTTTTGTGCCGTCCAAAGGGTGGATAGTCCTTTTTCGGGCGGTTGATACTTGATTACTTTACTTTGGTTTAGTGGTTGCCCGTTTGTTTCCACGGACTTGGGTGTGTCCGTTGCGGGTTGGCTGTACCTTGTACTGCCGTGCGCATGGTGTGATGCCGTCTTACGTTTTCATTTCCACTCTTTTTTAGCCGTTATACATAGTCCCGGATATTGAACTCGTCAATGTTGTCGGGTACGGTAAATTCCTTTTTCGGCTTCTTCAGCCGGACTTCGATAAGCCCCTTGATACGGATGCTCAGTTCCGTCGAGCCGGACATCAGTTTCTCGTACAGTTCCGTTCCTTCCATATCGGAGAAGACCTTTGCCGCACGTTCCCGTTCTGCCGTTGTCGCTTCCGGGTTCTTGGCTGCCCTGACCGCATCGTCTATCTCGTCAAAACTGCTTCCCGTAGCTCTCGGTGTGTCGGGCGTTCCGTCCTCCGGTTCATCCTCCCCGAACTCCAGTTCCGAAGGCGGGATGCTCGTGAAGGTTTCATCGAGTTTTTCCTCCGGGACTTGTGCCGGGTGGGACACGGTTTCCGTGTTTCCATCGTCAAAAGTAGCCTCTTCCTCCGACAGCTCAATGCCTTTTTTCGAAGTGGCGGCTTCTTGCGTCAGTATGGCAGCGGTTGTCCGGGTTGATGCCATCTTGAAATGGCTCCTGCCGATGATGTCCGATGTTTCTCCGGGAGGTGTTTCCCGTGCCGTTTCCTGCTTCACCTCCGTGCCGCCCAATGACCGCCAAAACCCGGCAATGCCTTTAAGGAAGCGGACGAATCTCGTTTCCATGATGCGGTCGTAGAGCAGCAGGAACAGGAACCACAGGTTGCAGCCGACCGATACGGTCAGGAGAATGTCAGTCATGTTCATAATTCTACTCTGGGGACTGCGTTTAACATACGGTTCAGTTCGTCACGGTGTGTACGGAGAAACTCGCTTACCACGTTCTCAGTGAAGTCGGCCATTGTGACTTCACCATCACCCAGCCAGCGGACAATCATGGCAACCTTGTCATGGGTCTCTTTGCTGATGGACACTTGTTTCCCTTCCCTTGCCTTGAAACCTGATTTTTTCAGGAAGGCACGATAATCATTCTTTTTTCTTCTCATTTCTTTTTCTTTTTGATGATTAAAATACTGCGTCGTAATTCCGGGCGTAAAGGCTCTTTATCGCCTCTTCGCACTGGTTGAAGTGGTGTGTAAGCACATGGTCGATGTAGGCGGACAGCGAAAGCCTGTCATGCCCGATTACACGGGTTATGCGCATGATGCGGTCGTGATACTCCGGGCGCACGTATGCCATCTTCCCCTCGCGTGCCTTTACTTCGGGTTCACGGATGAAAAGCCGTTCATAGTCCTTTTCTCTGCATTTGCCGCCTACCGGCACGGGCGACAGGATTTCCACACTCGCCTGCACTTGGGCAAGCAAACCTCCGCCGTCATGGTGCGGACTTCTGTTTTTCTGATTCTTTTCCTGATTCATATCCATTGTATATTATTTACTCTTTATACTTTTGCATAAACATTCAACATCAAAGTGTGGAATAAGACCGAGTATCCATTAGTCAAAAAGACCGTAGAATATGTTCTGCCCCCACACTTTTACATCAGAAACCGGATAGTTCAATGGGCTTTTGACCCCGCATTCGCAATGGTGGTTCAAGATGTATAGATGTTGTCTCAATAAATTGTTAAGACTATGACCTACGTTGGAATTGATGTCAGTAAGGCTACTTTCGTCGTGGCTTATTCTTCTGCCAAGAACAGTAAGACCAAGACTTTCAAGAACACGACCAAAGGTGTTCATATTCAAATTAAGTCTTCACGTTGTTTCTTGTACAGTTCGTTTATTTTCTCCTTGTGCTGTTCCAGATGTTGGCGCAGCACGGTGTCCACGTAGCCGCCTACCGAGATTTCCCGTCCGGCGATGTCATTCACGATTTTAAGAATCTTGCTGTGTACGTCCCGGCTGATATAGACGCACTGGCGTGTCTTTATCTCGTTGCGGCGGAGGAACAGACCGGAATAGTCGTCCTCTTGCCGTTTGCGGCGGGCGATGTCTTTCTGCACCTTCTCCCTTGACGGGGATGCCGTGGGCGGTGGTTCCGTTTCCGGGACGCTCTCTTCTTCGGGGGCAGGCACGGGCGGCTCCTGTGCGCGGTACAGAGTCCCGTCCTGCTTGCGCCTGCCGATGGAGGCTATCAACAGTTCCTCGTCAATGCCTTCGGTGTTCACTTTCCTGCTGCCCATGCTCATTGAGGTTTGATGATACGGCTGATTTCTTCCGAGAACTCACGGATACCGCTCCCTTTCAGAAGGGACACATCCATCGGGAAGATGGTAGAGCGGAATACGCTCTTGCGCTCTTCCGAGAGGTCACGCCGGAACTTCTTGCTGTCGGGCAGGCGGGTGGACAACACCGACAACCCCATTTCGGCAATCACATCTTCATACAGGTCGTACAGCCCGTTCTTCTCCCTGCCGTCCACCATCGTCCAGAACAGGTACAGCCCTTTTGTTTTCGCCTGCCCCGTCGTCATGAGGTTGTCACGGAACATCACGGCGAATTGCAGGGTGCTTTCCACGACAAAGCGGTCGGCACTCATGGGCGCGAAGATGTAATCCATCTGTGAGAGGGTCTTTACCACACCGTTGCTTTTCAGCGTTCCCGGCATATCGAAGAACACGATGTCCGGTTTCGCATCTTCTTCGGCAAGCATCCTTTCGGCATCGTCAAGGGCGTTGAGGGCGTCGCTTGCAATGACCGGATAGGCGTTCTTTTTTATTTTGCGGAAGTGGTCACACGCGAGTGCCTTGAAATAGAGGCTCTCGTCGATAAGTTTCGTTTCACGTTCACGCAGTCCGTGGATGCTGTGTTGCGGGGCGTCGCAATCTATGACGGCGACATTGTGACCTTGCACGTTGTGGAGGTAGCTGGCGGCAAGAGCCGTGACGGTCGATTTTCCAATACCTCCCTTTTGTGTTGCGAATGCAACGAAGATTTCATTACTCATGGTTCTATTGCTTTTAATGGTTGATAAATTGTTTTCCTGTTCCTGTACGGAAGCGGTGACATACATATCCGCGTCCGTGAATCATTATCCGGGCGGTCCGTCACGTATCCGCTTCAATGGCGAAGCCGGGATTCGGATAACCGGTGAATGACGGCATTGCGTCATGAAGTCATTGAATCCGTGAATCACCACGTCACTGGAAAACCGGGTATCCGACGGTTCGGATATTCGGTTTGGCAAATATCCGCCGAAGCGGTTTGCCGGGTATCTGAAAGTTCCTTTTTCCATATCTTCAAATCGTTCGTTTCTTGAATCATGCTGCAAATAAACAAGGATATTTTTGAATCTGTATCACTTCTCCGGCAAGTGGCAGCACGTTGCGCCGGTTGGCACTGATTGTCCGGGTCAAGCCTCTGTCCGATACCGCGTTAAGGGCGTAACTTTGCACCCGAACGGCAGGGTTCGCCGCAGGTGGCGCAGCCCGGGGTTTGAAAGGCATTCCCCCAATCCGTCCCCGACGGATTTTTATGTTCACCTGAACATAGCAAGGTATGTTTTCAGCCGCTCAAAATATTTTGAGCAGCCACGAAAACGCCTTGCCCTTGCAGGGGGGCGGGCTTACCCTCCGAAGTCGGGAAGCCTCTCAAACCTGCGGTGCTGTGCCTCGAAGCGGCGGCTTATGCCGTCAAACCGCTAAATCCAAAGTAATATGAGTGAAAAAAGAAGAAACAAAGGCGGGAGAAATCCCAAACTCGATCCGGCGGTGTTCCGCTACACCGTCCGTTTCAGCGAGGAGGAACACAACCGTTTCCTCTCCATGTTCGAGAAGTCGGGCGTTTACGCCAAGTCGGTCTTCCTGAAAGCGCACTTCTTCGGGCAGCCGTTCAAAGTGCTGAAAGTGGACAAGACGCTGGTGGATTACTACACCAAACTGTCCGATTTTCATGCGCAGTTCCGCGCGATAGGCACGAACTACAACCAAGTCGTGAAGGAACTGAGGCTGCATTTTTCCGAGAAAAAGGCGATGGCGTTGCTCTACAAGCTGGAGCAACAGACCGTCGAACTCGTGAAACTGAGCCGCCGGATTGTGGAACTTTCAAGAGAGATGCAGGAAAAATGGTCGCAAAAATCAGTGTAGGAAACTCGTTGTACGGCGCACTTGCCTACAACGGGGAAAAGATCAACGAGGCGAAAGGGCGGCTTCTGACAACCAACCGCATCTACAATGACGGTTCGGGGACGGTGGATATCCACCGGGCTATGGAGGACTTTCTCGCTCTGATGCCCGTGCGGTCGAAGGTGAAGAAACCGGTGGTGCATATCTCGCTCAATCCGCATCCCGACGATATTTTGACGGACACAGAACTTCAGGACATCGCACGGGAGTATCTGGAGAAGATGGGGTTCGGCAACCAGCCGTATCTCGTTTTCAAGCATGAGGACATCGACCGCCACCATCTGCATATTGTGACGGTCAGGGTGGACGAGGAAGGCAGGAGCATAGACACCCGGAATAACTTTTACCGGAGCAAGCAGATAACACGCGAACTGGAACGGAAATACGGGCTGCACGACGCGGAACGCAAGAACCGCCGTCTTGATACGCCGCTGCGCAAAGTGGACGCTTCTGCGGGCGACGTGAAGAAGCAGGCGGGGAATCTGATTAGAGAACTGAACCGCAGATACAAGTTTCAGACGATGGGCGAATACCGCGCCCTTCTTTCCTTATATAATATGACGGTGGAGGAAGCGCATGGCAATGTGCGCGGACGTGAGTATCACGGGCTGGTCTATTCCGTCACGGACGATAAGGGTAACAAGGTCGGTAATCCTTTCAAGTCCTCACTGTTCGGGAAGTCCGTCGGCTATGAAGCCGTACAGAAGAAGTTTGCCCGTTCCAAGCAGGAGATTAAGGACAGGAAACTTGCTGACATGACGAAACGCACCGTCTTTTCCGTGCTGGAAGGCACGTATGACAAGGAGAAGTTTGTTGCCACGCTCAAAAGGAAGGGCATCGACACCGTGCTACGCTACACGGAGGAAGGGCGCATCTATGGAGCCACGTTCATCGACCACCGCACGGGCTGCGTGTTAAACGGCTCACGCATGGGCAAGGAACTTTCTGCCAACGCCTTGCAGGAACACTTCACGCTGCCTTATGCCGGACAGCCGCCGATTCCGCTCTCCGTTCCGGTGGAGGAACTGGAGAACAGGCAAGGATATTCCGGAGGGGAATACGAAAGCCATTCCAGCGGCATGAACCTGTTTGCCCCCGAAGGTCCGGCAGTGGACGCTGAAGAGGAAGCCTTCATCCGGGCGATGAAGCGCAAAAAGAAGAAAAAACGCAAGGGCTTGGGTATGTAATCAGAGTATCAACAATTAAAAAATCAATGTATGTCACAACAAGAAGACGATTTGAGGGCATTGGCGAAAATCATGGATTTTCTGCGTGCCGTGAGTATCATTTTAGTGGTCATGAACGTGTACTGGTTCTGCTACGAAGCCATCCGGCTGTGGGGCGTGAACATCGGCGTGGTGGACAAAATCCTTCTGAACTTCGACCGCACGGCGGGGCTGTTCCATTCCATTCTCTACACGAAGCTGTTTTCCGTCCTTTTGCTTGCCTTGTCCTGTCTGGGTACGAAGGGTGTCAAGGGTGAGAAAATCACTTGGGGGAGAATCTGGACAGCATTTGCCGTCGGGTTCGTGCTGTTTTTCCTGAACTGGTGGTTGCTGCCCCTGCCGCTGCCGCTTGAAGCGGTGACGGGACTGTATGTCCTTACCATTGGAACGGGCTATGTCTGCCTGTTGATGGGTGGTCTGTGGATGAGCCGCCTGTTGAAGCACAACCTCATGGACGATGTATTCAACAACGAGAACGAGAGTTTCATGCAGGAAACACGGCTCATAGAAAGTGAGTATTCGGTCAATCTGCCGACACGTTTCTATTACAGGAAACGCTGGAACAACGGTTGGATCAATGTAGTTAATCCCTTCCGTGCGTCCATCGTGTTGGGTACGCCGGGCAGCGGCAAGTCCTATGCCGTGGTAAACAATTTTATCAAGCAACAGATTGAAAAGGGCTTTAGTCAATACATCTACGATTTCAAGTATCCCGACCTATCTACTATTGCCTACAACCATTTGCTGAACCACCCGGACGGCTACAAGGTAAAGCCGAAGTTCTATGTGATCAACTTCGACGACCCGCGACGCTCTCATCGGTGCAATCCCATTCACCCGGATTTCATGGAGGATATTACAGACGCTTACGAGAGTGCGTACACGATTATGCTCAATCTCAATAAAACGTGGGTGCAGAAGCAGGGTGACTTCTTCGTGGAATCACCTATTATCTTGTTTGCCAGTATTATATGGTATCTCAAAATCTATAAGGGTGGTAAGTATTGCACGTTTCCCCATGCCATTGAGTTCCTGAACCGCCGTTACGAGGATATTTTCCCGATTCTTTCTTCATATCCCGAACTTGAAAACTACCTCTCACCATTCATGGATGCTTGGCTCGGTGGGGCGGCTGAGCAGCTTCAAGGGCAGATAGCATCGGCGAAAATTCCGCTCTCGCGCATGATTTCCCCGCAACTCTATTGGGTAATGTCGGACAGCGAGTTTACGCTGGATATCAACAATCCCGAAGAGCCGAAAATCCTGTGCGTGGGTAACAATCCCGACCGTCAGAATATTTATGGTGCGGCTCTCGGTCTGTATAACTCCCGTATCGTAAAGCTCATCAACAAGAAGGGGATGCTGAAGTCGTCGGTCATTATAGATGAACTACCGACGATATATTTCAAGGGGCTGGACAACCTTATTGCCACCGCACGAAGCAACAAGGTTGCCGTGTGTCTGGGCTTTCAGGATTTCAGCCAGTTGGTGCGCGACTATGGCGATAAGGAAGCTAAAGTCGTGATGAACACCGTCGGTAATATCTTCTCCGGGCAGGTGGTGGGTGAAACCGCCAAGACGCTATCCGAACGCTTCGGAAAGGTCTTGCAGAAACGGCAGTCCATTTCCATCAACCGGCAGGACGTTTCCACCTCTATCAATACGCAGATGGACGCGCTTATCCCGCCCAGCAAGATTTCCGGCTTGACGCAGGGAATGTTTGTCGGTTCTGTGTCCGATAACTTCAACGAGCGCATTGAACAGAAGATTTTTCACTGCGAGATTGTCGTGGATGCAGAGAAGGTGAAACGCGAGGAAAAAGCCTACAAGAAGATACCCGTCATTACCGACTTCACGGACGAGGATGGCAACGACCACATGAAGGAAACGGTGCAGGCGAATTACAGGCGCATCAAGGAGGAAGTCAAGCAGATTGTTCAGGAGGAACTGGAGCGGATTGCCAACGACGACAATCTGAAACACCTGTTACAGCAGAAATAACCGGGCTGACGTGAGGCAATGAAAGCGGGCGGAACAAAGTATCAAACTTGCTCCGCCCGTTATTCTTTAGGGATTCTTAGTCTATCTTCTCATACGCTCCATCTCTTCGTCACGGAGCATCTTCTCGTTCAGTTTTTCCTGCATTTTGTCAAGGAAGTAGGTGCGGCTTTCGTTCTTCCGGCGTTTGATATCAGTGTAGAAGCGGTAGCAGTCTTTAGAATCAACCCCGAATATCTTATAGAGAAGTGGGGCGAGCTGTTTGAGCGGCATATTGCCGTTGTTGATGCAGCCCATCACGTCTATGCCGTAGATAAGTTCCACGAGGTCGATGGCATTGCCCGTCCATTGAAGAAGGCTGGCGGTGGTTTCTGTTGCGTTGTTGGCGGATATTAGTGGTGGCACTTGGGGCGTGGCAAGGAATTTCTGCATCTTTCTTACGAAAGACAGAGCCTTGCTGACGTAGGCGGCAATCTCTCTTTTTTCTTCTGACAGATTACGTACGGGATGGTGCTGCAACTCGATTTCGATGTAGGCAAGCGCGATGACGGTAAGGTTCATGTCCATGCCGCCGTTGCACAGTTCGATCACTTGGGTGGCGAAAGCCGTGTATGCCGTTTCCATATTGCAGTCGCCGGCTTCGTTTATCAGGCGGAAAAAGTCGGTTTCCGCCAGCAAGAAATAATTCATGGTTCTGTCAATTTTGAAAATTACACTTTGTTTTCTGCGTGCGCACATGAATATAATTGGCAAAAAACGCGGCAGAAAATAAAAAATCCAACACTCAATTTTACAAAGTGCTGGATTTCAGAGGTATAAAATTCAGTATTTTTTCACAAGGACAAATTATCTCCGACTTAAATTGTTTGTAATCGGAACATTTATTCTATTCCTGAAAATAGAAATGTATGCTTGCCGCACATTTTGGCTATCTTGCTTTTTTATCAAGGATATAGATAATGCGACATACACCGTTGGGATAGCTTTTCAAAGAGGAAAGCGTCCAGTGTTGCTCTGGCAGAGCCGACTTAAAAAAATGTCGTCCGCTTCCGGATATGAAAGGAACGGTGTATAGTATGATTTCATCCACAGCGTGCATCCGCAGCAGTCCGTTTATATAGTCTGCCGTGTCCGGTGTGGCTTCCGCGAGGTAACGGATGTTTGTGCAGTCTTTTCTCCATTCGTGCAGCATTGAAATGGAATAGTCCGGTGTCACACGGTAAAAGGCTTTCTTCCTGATTTCATCAAGACCGCAACGGTCAAGGCACAAATCCTGATGTGCTTTATCATATAACTCTGAAGAAAGACATCCGTCCATCGTCAGTACGGCGAGAATCTGAACTTTACCCATAATCGTTTCCTTTCGTTAGGCAAGGGTAAAAAAGTAGCGTGCAATTCACACTACCTTCAAGCGATGGCTCTGGTAAAGCCTTTACGGAGAGTACGTGAATGCACGCTATGCGTAAGCATAGCATAAGCATCACGCAATCGTCTCCGTAGTTCCAATTTACCAGATTTTCGCTTGAAACGCCTTGCGGTCTTATCCTATATGTTGGCGGCGAAAAGCTCCTGCCAATCGCCGTTTTTCTCAAATGTTATGCAAAGATAGCCAAATTCAGTGAATTACGGGCTATGATTGCTTGAATTTATATTTAATCTCCTATGCGCACTTTATCTCCTATCGAAACATTAATCTTGTCCAGGACTCCCGATATCTGCGATTTTATTTCGATCTCCTTCATCGGAAAAACATTGCCGGATATGTTTATTTCCTCTTTGATCTCGCGATATTGTGGTTGTGTAGTTTCGTAAATTGCCTTTGTACCTCTTAGCGAAGAACGAAAAGCAACAAATGCCAGTGTGGCGGAAAAGATGCAAATTAATATAATCTTAAATGTCTTCATTATCCTATATTTTCGTTTCTAATGGCGTCAATGGGTTGTATAACAGATGCTTTCATAGCCGGAAATGCTCCGGCAATGACACCGGACAAAATCAAGATAACCAAAGCGAGAACAGCTACATTTATATCTATTTCTGCATGCTTTATCATTGTCGCGTGACGGGCGCTTTCGAGCAACCAATTTATAATCTCAAGAATAGCTGCACCTGATATCAATCCGATGATACCGGAGATTACAGTTATGATGACAGATTCCGTCAGCATTAACACAAGAATGGATTTAGGAGTTGCTCCTACAGCCTTACGGATGCCTATTTCGCTACTCCTTTCTTTGATCACGACAAACATGATGTTGCTTACTCCAACAATACCACTTATCAGAAAACAAATTCCTACGATCCAGATAAACATTTTCAATCCATCAAAGAGTCCCTCAAAAGCAGATGTTTGTGTCTCAAAATTGATTATCTGTAAGGCTTGCTTATCAGAATAAGCAAATTGGTATTTATTAGCGATGAAGGCTCTCAGCTCATTCTCAAATCGCTTGGAATCAACTTCTTTGTTCAGATATAAACAGAAAGCGCGCAATGGAGTCTTATTGTCAATACAGTTTATGTAACTTGAGAAGGGCACATATACCGAATTGATTTCCGAAGCGCTGAAAATATCATCATTCTTTAGTACGCCTATCACCTTAAAATCAATACCGGCAATGTTGATCGACTTACCCAACGCTTTTTGATTATTAAATAAGGTCGTACTGACATTTTCGCCGATAATGGTAACATTACGGGTATTCTCGTCATCTCCTTTATTAAAATATCGTCCATCTTCGTTGATTTTAAGTATCTTAATTCCCATATAGTTTTCATTGATTCCTATAATCTTAAAAAGTCCGCTTTTAGCTTTATTCATCACTTGCGAATAAGGTCCTGTTATTTCAGGCGAAATAGCTTTTATCCCCGGGAACTGTTTCTTTATGCGGTTAAGAAAATGCAAATCGAAATGCAATTGTTCCCCTTCTCTGATATTCTTATACTTCACCCAGAATCCTCATCATTCCATACCATGACGGATTCACCATAAGTTACTAACGTGGTCACATAGCGGTGTGTGGTATTGATATTGTGCTGGGTTTGAAAAATAGCGATTGATTCATTCTCTATTTTCTGTACACGACTACGCTCGTGCAGAACAATAGCGACCATGCTGCCAATGATCGCCATTAAAAGAAAGTATCCTATAAATATTTTATGCTGCAAAAGTATTTTCATTGGCTTGATATTTTACAATCCAAATATTGCTTTCGTACAATATCTACATGCGGCAGAATCACGAAAAATATCCGAGATGAATAACACTAATAATAATTTCAAATTTTTCTATTTATTGCAGTTACATTCCTCCTCCCAACACATGATAAAGTTTGATTACACTTTGTATGCGTTCAAAACGAGTTTGTAGCTGTTGCACTTCCGCTTCGAGAAGAGACTGTTGGGCGGTCAACACTTCCAGATAGGTGGCATTGGAATGACGCATAAGCGATTCTGTCTTTCGCACAGCATCGCATAATGTTTCAACCTGTCGAGCATTGATTTCAATTTGCGATTTTGCCGTCTGCCATGCAGTCAGAGCATCGTTCACTTCTTTTCCAGCGTTCAGCAATGATTGCCGGAACAACAGTTTGGCTTCTTCCTGACGGCTTTTGGCTATCTTCAAGTTGGCGATGTTTGTGCCCCGGTTGAATAAGGGCTGTGTCAGGGAACCGATGGCATTGAGCAACCATTGTCCGGGATTTACGATTACGCCACCGCCGTTATTAGTCCATCCAAGAGTCCCCGAGAGGGTAATATTGGGATAGAAGGCGGCACGAGCCGCATTGGTGGCGTAGAACGCCTGCGCCAGTTCCATTTCAGCCTGACGCACGTCGGGACGGTTGGAAAGCAGTTGCAAAGGGACTCCAATCGAGACAGTATCGGGGAAAGCAGCCTCGGCCAGATTACTTCGTCCAATCGAGTGTGACGGCATGGCAAGTATCGCAGACAGGGCATTTTCTGTTTCGGAAATACTCTTGCGTATGGATAACAGGGATGCTTCGAGTCGCATCACGTTCGCCTTTGCCTGCAATACGCCGGCTTCGTTTGATTTCCCCACTTTTTTCAACGCTTCAAGAGTACGTACGGTAGTCCGCCAGTTCTCCAAAGTCCGGTTACTTATTGCCATTTGTGCGTCAAGCATGGCAAGGGTGTAGTAACTGTCTGCAATAGTGGCGACAAGCTGTGTCTGTACGGCCTGCCGGTAGGCACGGCTTCCTTGTAACGCGGCGGCTGCACCACGCTTTGCCGCCGTAAGTTTGCCGAAGATGTCCAGTTCCCAGCTTGCCGACGCTCCCACATTATATGTCTTTGCCGTTGCTCCGTCATGTTTATTGGCATTACCTTCGGCAGTCAGTCCCAGTGATGGAAGATATGATAGTCTGGCAGTCATCAGGACGGCTTCTGTCGCTTCCACGCGTAACCGTGCCACATTGAGGTCTGTGTTCCGTTCAAGTCCGGTTTCAATCAAGGACTGGAGTTTCGGGTCGGTAAACATTTCCCGCCACGACAGGGACGCGATGGTCGTTGTATCAATGTCCGCCGGTACGTCCCGATACAGATTCTCCGTTGAGAGGTCAGGACGATGATACCGGCTGTATGTGCCACAACCGGCAAACATCCATCCTGACAATATGATATATATTACTGTCTTCTTCATTTAATTATGCTTAACACGTTCTTGAATATATTGGAATACAATAAACAATGACGGCACAAGGAACAACAGAGCCAAAGTACCGACAATCATTCCACCGATTACACCTGTGGCAAGCGAACGGCTGCCGTTGGCACCCACTCCGTGCGCCATCATCAGCGGGACAAGACCGAACACCATGGACAGCACAGTCATCAATATAGGGCGCAGGCGGACTTTTGCCGCACTGTATGCTGCCTGTGCCAGCGTCATGCCTTCCGACCGCCGCTTGCCGGCGTATTCGGTAAGCAGGATGGCGGTCTTGGCAAGCAGGCCGATAATCATGATTAATCCGGTCTGCATGTAGATGTTGTTCTCCAGACCGAAGAGCCACGCAAACAGGAAACTGCCCATTAGTCCGCAAGGCACCGACAACAGAACCGCGAAGGGTATGAACACGCTCTCATACAAGGCGCACAGAATCAGATAGACCAGAACCATGCAGAGCAGGAATATAAGCGTGGCATTGTTGGTCGTCTTGCTTTCCTCACGCGAAATGCCGCCAAACTCGTATGTGTAATTTGACGGAAGCACTTCACGTGCCGTCTCGCCGATGGCTTCGAGCACCTGCCCTGAACTGTAACCCTGCGCCGGCGACCCGCTAATCGAGATGGCGTTGAACAGGTTGAAACGGGTGAGGTCTGACGGGCCGTTGGTCTTGGTCAGGCGCACGAACCGGCTCAAAGGCGACATGCCGCCATCGGAGGCGCGCACATACATGTGGTGCAGGGATTCCGCATTCACACGATATTCCGCCGGAGCCTGCATGGTCACATGGTAGAGCTTGGAGAACCGGTTAAAGTCGGAAACATATTGTCCGGTATAATAGCCCGACAATGTGGAAAGCACATCTGCGGGCGACACACCCGACTGCTCACATTTGGCGGCATCGATATCCACCCAGTATTGCGGATAGTCCGTGGCAAAGGAGGAATAGACTTCGCCGATTTCGGGTCGTTGCGACAAGGCTTCGACAAACTTGTCCGCCTCTTCCTTGAAAGCGGCGATGTTTCCGCCCGCCTTGTCCTGCAAATAAAGCTCGAAACCGTTTCCCATGCCGTACCCGGCAATCATCGGAGGCGACATGGCGAACACCGTGGCATCGGGAATATCTGAAGTGGCGGCATAAATCTTTCCGATGACATCATTCACCGACTGCCCCTCTCCCTTACGATCCTCCCAGTCTTTGAGTGTCACGAAATACATCGCCTGCGAGGGACCGGAACCGCTGAAAGAGAAACCGGCTACCGCACCGCTGTATTCAATCTCGCCGATGCTGTCGAGACGGCTGTTGATACGCTCCATCACCTTACTTGTCTGAGCCATGGATGTGCCGGGCTTCGTGTTCATGCTCACCATGACCGTCCCGGTGTCCTCTTCGGGAATAAGTCCCGTCTTTGTGACATTGACCAGCAGCACCAGCAACCCGAAAGAAATGCCTATGATGCTCCACAACAGCCATCGGCGATGGATAATGAACATCACTCCACGTACATAGCGTCGGCTCAGACTGTCGAAGACGGCATTGAACGCTTTACGGAAACGGGCTGCAAAATTGTTCTTAGTGTTGCCCTGCTCATCGATATAGGGTTTCAGCAGCAGCGCGCAAAGTGCCGGTGAGAGTGTGAAGGCATTGACTGCCGAGATTCCCACGGCAACAGCCATCGTGATACCGAACTGCGTGTAGAACGCTCCCGAAGTCCCGCCCATCATGGCTACGGGGAAAAACACTGCCATAAAGATTATGGTAGAGGTCAGGATAGCCGACGAAACGCCTTTCATGGCATCATCAGCCGCGAGAACTGCTGATTGATAGCCCTCATCGAACTTCGCCTGCACCGCTTCCACCACCACAATGGCATCATCGACCACGGTTCCGATGGCAAGCACAAGCGCGAACAGGGTGAGCAGGTTGATGGAGAATCCAATCATGGACATCACGGCAAATGTGCCGATGATGGAAACGAAGATGGATATGGTAGGGATAAGCGTTGACTTGATGTCCTGCAAGAACACATACACCACCACGATGACCAGAAGTATCGCTTCCAATAAGGTGCGGAGGACAGAGTGGATGGAGGCATACAGGAACTTGTTGGTATCGGTAAGCACCACGAATTCCGTCCCTTCGGGCAAGTCCCGGCTAAGGTCGTCAAGCACTTCGTGAATCTCCTTGATGGTGCTTGATGCATTGGACCCGGCTTTCTGGTTGATGAGCATCATAGCTGCCGGATGCCCGTTCACCTCGGAGGAATAGTTGTAGTATTCATCGCCCAGTTCCACATCGGCAACCTCTTTCAACCGAAGCACATTGCCGCCCGGCAGTGACTTGACGACCAGCTCACCGAACTCTTCCGCTCCGGACAAGCGTCCGCGGTATTTCATCGTGTATTCATTGGCGGTAGGATGATTGGCACCGAAGGAGCCGGTGGCGGCCTCGATGTTCTGTCGTGCAAGTACGGCAGAGATGTCATCGGGGATAAGCCCGTATTGCGCCATCTTGTCGGGACGCAGCCAAAGTCGCATGCTGTAGTTGGAACCGAACAACTGTGCCTTTCCCACGCCGCTGATACGTTTCAGCCTCGGCTCGACATTGATTTTCACGTAATTGCTCAGGAAGGTCTGGTCGAAGCGGTCATCGGGCGAATAGAGCGCGAAAGTCATCAGTTCGGCATTCTGCTGCTTTTCAGTGGTGACACCGGTCTTGGTGGCTTCCGCCGGAAGTTGGCTCAGTGCGCCGTTCACGCGGTTCTGCACGTTTACCGCCGCCATGTCCGCGTTGGTTCCCTGTTTGAAATAGATGTTGATGGAAGCATCTCCCGTATTCGATGCCGTGGAAGTCATATAGGTCATGTCTTCCACTCCGTTGATGGCTTCTTCCAGAGGGGTTATCACTGCCTTCTGCACGGTTTCAGCGTTTGCTCCCGGATAAGTTGCGAATACGTTGATGGTCGGAGGTGCGATGTCGGGGTATTGTTCCACCGGCAAGGAAAACATGGAAATCATGCCCAACAGTACAATCACCACCGAGATAACGCCCGAAAACACCGGGCGGTCTATAAAAAATCGCAGGTTCATTTCGTTTCGTTTTTAGGGGTTATGCTCATGCCTTCTCTCACCAGTCCCACGCCTTCGGCGACAATGGTGTCACCGACCGAAAGACCTTCTTTTACGATAAACCGGTTGCCGTCGTTCAGGCGGTCCACCGTGAGATAGGCGGCTTCCGCCTGTCCGTTTTTCAGACGGTAAGCGATAATCTTGTCCTGCAGTTCCACGGTGGCGGTCATGGGAATGGTTACGGCCTCCGTTTTCGGGTTTTGAAGGATGACATTGCCGATGCTGCCACTCAACAGTTCGCGGTCGGGATTGGGGAACAGGGCTTTGATTTGTACCGTTCCGGTAACAGGATCCACCACGCCGCTTACGGTTTCAATACGTCCTTTCGCCTTGTACAGGCTGCCGTCGTTGAGTTGCAGGCCCACTTCCGGCGTCCCGGCTATCATGCTGTCAATCGAGCCATAGCGAGCCGAATATCGCCGTAGCATATTCTCCGAAATGGAGAAATAGGCATACATCTCCGCATTGTCGGACACGACCGTGAAAGGCTGTGCCATATTGGGACCGACAAGCGCACCGATGCGATAGGGCAATGTGCCTACTACTCCGTTGCTCGGGCTTTTGATTTCCGTATAGGAGAGATTGTTGCGTGCATCCGATTCTTGTGCCTTTGCCTGTTCGAGTTCAGCACACGCCACTGCCAGTTGGTTCCGGGCGAGAGAAAGCTCGTAGTCGGATATGACCTTCTCGTCAAACAATGCCTGCTTGCCCCGCAGCTCGATTCTTGCCGTTTCCACTTTTGCCTGTGCCGCGCTGACATTGGCCTGCGCCGTGCGTAATGCCGCCCGATAGGGCACTTGGTCAATTACAGCCAATACTTGACCGGTCTTCACCCGTTCACCCTCTTTCACTTTCAGACGGATAATGCGCCCGGATATTTGCGGCAGGATGTCCACATCCTGCCGTCCGCGTATGGCGGCGGAATAGGACTCGGAGATTTCCACCGGACTTGCCGCGACCTTTATGACCCGATAACTCTGCACCGCATCCTGCTTGCCGTCCGCCTGCCTGCATCCGGTCGGCAGGAACAGCATGAGAGCAAATGCGGCGAAATTCGTGATAATGAATTGCTTGTTCATATTTTCTTCTTGTTTTGTATTAATTCATAAATTGATTTTTGGAACATGAATAAAAGTTTATCTTTTTCGTTCATGCGGATATTATCAGAATAATCGCCTTTTGTTATTTGATACCCGCATGGCTTGACCATAAAAACGCCTAAGCCCTTAGTGTATGAACTTACTTCTGAGGCGTAGTCTTTACTTGTATTTAATGGAACTTTCCCTTTAATATGACACCACTCATTATTGCAACTGATGTCTTCAATCTCAGACATCATTTTTTGCAAATCTGTAATAGCTTTGGAACTTGCCGCTTGGGGTATCTGCAACTCAAAATAGAGCATCGGTTCGAGAATGTCCACACCTGACTGTTGCAAGGCCAGCCTGAAGACATAAGGGGTCAGCTGTCTGAAATCAGCAGGTGTACTTACCGGGCTATAATACTCGGCTTGAGTAAAAGTTACTTTCAGATCAGTCACTTCCCATCCATGTAAACCAGATTGGCAAGACATACGAATCCCTTCAAAAACGGCATTTTGAAAAGAATGGTTCAGATAACCATAGGAGATGTCACTTTCGATTTGCAACCCTGTCCCTAACGGCAAGGGTTCAAGCGTCAGCCCTATTGTGGCCCAGTAAGGGTTGGGTGGCACTTCGATCTGAATAATCTTATTGACCTTTTTTACAGGTCGTTCTTTGTAGATAGTCTTGATCTCATCAAAATGGACCTTTACGGAAAATCGTTCTTCCAGCAATGTCTGTATGATTTCCTTTTGTGTCAAACCATATAACGAGATTTCCAATTCATCACTATATGAGTTTATGGAAAAGGACAAAGACGGGTCTTCAATCCACAATGTATTCAGAGCGGATATCACCTTGCTTCTCTCTTCGGACCTGTCTGGCCGGACGGAGGATTTGAGAGCGGGATGCTGATGAGATAACCCTTGAATCAAACAAGGTTTAGTACCTAAATAATCTCCGATTCGAAAATCTTCCATATCTTCTACAATCGCGATATCATTGGCCCCCACTTCATCAACATTTATCTCTCTGCCCTGATAAATAGTCTTTAGATTTTTAATCTTGATGAATTTTTCCGAATCGTTGATTCTTACAATGTCTCGAAGTCTCAGACTTCCGTCAATTATTTTTAGAAAACTTCTTTTATGTCCTTTGGGGTCATGCTCTATCTTATAGAGATAAGCTGAAAGTCTGTTTGAGACTGATTCTGGAGGAAGTATAAAAGAAGAGATGGCGTCCAACAACTCATTGATACCGATATTGAACATTGCTGATCCATGTAGTACCGGATAGACTTTGGCTTTTGCCACAAGATCGATTATCGTATTCCAATAATCAGCCGGTGAAATTTCGCTATCCGCCAAATATCGTTCTAATATATTGTCGTCATGGTTGCATACAAATTCTTTGTATTCTTCCTTTATATATGTTTGGGAGCAAATCGGATAAACCAATCCATCGACAACAGTTTGCATAAACAGGACATCTTGAGACAGATTTGTTTTTATATCCAGATACAAACGCTCTAAATTCACACCGTCACGGTCAATTTTATTGATAAATATAATTGTCGGGATTTGCAGTTTTTGTAAAGTATTGAACAGCAACTTTGTTTGCGCTTGTATGCCTTCCTTTGCGGATAAGATGAGGACTGCTCCATCAAGCATTTTGAATGTCCGCTCCACTTCCGCAATAAAATCCATGTGTCCCGGAGTGTCAATGATATTGCATTTCACTCCATTCCAGATAATAGATGTCGTAGAAGCCCGAACAGTAATTCCTCTACGTTTCTCTATATCCATAGAGTCTGTTATGGTGTCACCATTATCCACACGGCCGCACTTTTCCGTTGCTCCACTGGCAAACAGCAGATTCTCGGTTACGGAAGTTTTTCCTGCATCAATGTGAGCAAGAATTCCTAAATTTATAATATTCATTTGGATTAAGCAATAATATACTACAATAGATGCATTGTCGAAACGCACCTTTTAATACCTCCTCGTAGCATGTGAGAACTACAGGATTACTAACTCGTATTAATATGTATATTATTACTGCCGCATAACGATTGCAAAATTACACAAAAAAAATATATCTAACAAAAGTGGGAGGATTTTTTAACTTTTTTTACCATAGACATTTTATTAGGGAAGCGTAGGTTCAACTGGTAAGTACAAATAAGTAGAAATGTTTGAACAACAACGTTTTAGGAAGTTGAAAAAAATCAAGTTTCTCTCTCGGTATAACGTTTATTTTGGCCAATATCTTCTTTAGTTTGGCATTTGAGTATTTCCCATTCGTGTTCTATTTAGCTCCTTATTATGAGTATGTAGCAAGTTGCTTATCAAATTCAGCCTCTTTGAGGGTCAAATATGGTTTTGCAAATGGTGACTGACAAGACATAAACAAGGTCAGCAGGATTTTTTACATAAATGGACATGAATGTATATAACCTAAAATAAGAATAAATTTTAATAAGGGCTGCCCAAAAAGAAAAAAAATGCAGTTGCCATCCTACAGATACTTGCAGAAAGGATAAAATTTACTTTTAGACCTTTTGGGATAGCCCTTATTAATACTTCAGATAAAATTCCTAAGGTTATATTTTCAATCCTTTGGACCGGGTTTCCTCCTTGGCATACAGCCCCGGATGCCCAGTTATGGTGTGATTGGCGATAATACTTTCCGATGGATTGCGTATTTGCGGTGATGTATCTTCGGGATATTGCCTGATACCGTTTCGCACACCTTTCGCTTCCGGTTTGACCTGTTGCCCTTCATGCTCCTTTTCGGTGATTTCGGGTGTAGGCGGCGCAAGTTCCAGCTGTATCTTGCGGTCAAGGGCGGCAAGTTCGGACTTCAACTGTTTCAGTTCTTCCTCCTTCTTCCACACCTTGCCTGCTATCTCCTGCAACTGCGGTATCTCACGTTCCAAGACCTCATTCTTCGCTTTATACTGGTCGATGATGGAGGGGATTCTCTCAATCGCGTTGAGGAAGTTGCGGGCGGCGGCCAACGGGTCAGCCAGCGCCAGATGCCCGTTGTTGTAGGTGTACTTGTAGTTCCCCTCGACCACGAAGCGGTTGTCGGTAAACTCCAATCCCTCTTTGAGTATCCTTTCGCTGACCACCTTTATCGGGAAACCGTAAAACTCTCCAACCTGCGTGTACAACCCTCCGGTCGTGGCATTCTTGGCTATCTCCTGCAAACGCTTTCCGATGACTTTCTCATCGGCGGAATCCACTCCGTCCACCTTTATTATATTAAGGTGATTGCCCTCCTTGTCGGTCTGCACCACAGAGAGGAAGCGGTTCCAGTCCTCCGTCATGGCATCTATGAAAGCTGTGTTGTTGCCCAGCTCGCGGGTCTTCGATTCCAGCTTGAACTCCGAATCACGCTTGCCCTTGTTGAACGACTTGCGTTCCCCTTCGAGCGAGGCGATACGTTTTTCCAGTTTCGCCTTGTCCAGCAGGTCGGTGTTGCCGGATAGCAACGCCATATATTCCGAGAAGTTCATGCCCGATTTCTCGTCCATTGCCCCCTCGTCGATGGTACGCGCTTCCATAGCACCGCTTTTAAGCTGGCTGATGAAAGTCTGCTTGCAGTGCAGGAGGTTGAACTTGTAACTGTCCAGTGATTTTTCCACCGCGTAGATTATTACGTCCACGTTGTTCCCGGCGAAATGCTTGGCTATCTCGTTGCCTGCTCTAACTCCCCGTCCGTCACGCTGTTGCAGGTCGGACGGTCGCCACGGCGTATCAAGATGATGAATTGCCACACACCGTTTCTGTGCGTTCACACCCGTTCCGAGCATGGAGGTGGAGCCGAACAGCACACGCACCGTCCCGGCGTTCATGGCGTCTATCACCGCCTTCCGCGCCTTGTCGGTCTTGCACTCCTGAATGAAGCGCACCTCGCTTGGCGGTATACCGTAGTCCTCCGTCAGTTTGCGCTTGATTTCCGAATAGACGTTCCACCCGTCGCCCGGCTGGTATGTCCCCAAATCAGAGAAAACGAACTGCGTGCCTTTCTGGGCGTCGTATTTTTGATAATACTCCGCGATCATCTTGGCACAGTGACTCGCTTTGTTGTCGGGATGATCTTCGTAATTCGGGTCTATCATGCGCATGTCGAGTGCCATTTTCCGGGCATAGTCCGTGGCGATGAGCATCTTCGCCTTTTCTTCCGTTTCCGAAAGCGGCAGCCTGCCCAACAAGGTGGCATCGCCCGTCTTGGCGAACTGCATCAGTTTCTGTATGAAGTCCTCCTGTTCCGGCGTGGGCGGTATATGGTGCAGTATCTCGTTCTTGGCAGGACGGTCAACGCCCACATCCTCCGCCGTGCGGTAGTCCGTGATTTCATTATAGAAGGCGGCAAGCTCCGGCACTTTGATGAAGTAGCGGAAACGCTCCTTCTGGACCACATTGTTCGTCACGTTAAATTCAAAATCCGTCGTCTTCTTGGCAAATATCGCCGCCCAAGCGTCGAAACACCTTATGTCCTGCCGTTCCAGCTCCTTCGGGCGCAGGTACTTGAACAGCAGGTACAATTCAGTCAGTGAGTTGCTGATAGTCGTGCCGGAGAGGAAGGTCGCACCCAAGTCTTTTCCTGTGCGCTCCTGTATGGTGCGTATGGCAAAGAGCATGTTAAGTGCCTTCTGGCTTCCCTCGCTGTTTCCCAATCCCGCCACACGGTCGTGGCGCGTGTTGAAAGTCAGATTCTTGAACTGGTGGCTCTCATCTATGAAGATGTGGTCGATGCCCATCTGCTTGAAATCCACCACGTCGTCCGTGCGTGACTTTATGGCGTGTTCCACCTTCTCCAGCTTCGCTTCAAGGTTGTGCTTGCGCTTCTCCAATCCTTTCAGCATCGCCCGCGACACGTTCTTTCCCTGCTGCCGTAGCACTTCGAGGTTTTCCTCCACCGTGTCAAGCTCTGCTTGCAGGATGCGCTGCTGCAATTCCGGCGACTGCGGTATCTTGCCGAACTGGTCGTGCGACATGATGACGCAATCGTAGTCGTTGTTCTTTATATTATTGAAGAAGCGCACACGGTTGGCGGTCGAAAAGTCCTTCTCCGAAGCGTACAGAATACGTGCGTTGGGATATGCCGCCTGATAGGTGGCTGCAATCTCCGCAACGTTGGCTTTCAGCCCGATAATCATCGGCTTGTGTGCCAAATTCAGACGCTTCATCTCATGCGCGGCGATGCACATTATCAGCGTCTTACCGGTTCCCACCTCGTGGTCGCAAATTCCGCCGCCGTTCTGTTTCAACATCCAGACGCAATCCATCTGTGAGGGATAGACGCTCTTGATACCCCGGCTTGCCAGCCCTTTCAGGTTGAGGTCGGGAAAGGTCTGATGGGAGCCGTCGTAGCGCGGGCGCACGAAACAGTTGAACTTGCGGTTATACATCGTCACAAGCCGCTCCTTGAACTGCGGCGACTGCTCTTCGAGCCATTCGGAGAAGCCGTTTCGTATCTCGTCAATCTTGGCGTTGGCGAGTTGTATTCCCTCGCTGTCGCGCATCTTGATGTCGTTGCCATGCTCGTCCTTGCCGATGGACTTCATCATGTCAGGGCAGGTGTTGTGCAGGGCGTGTTTTAGGAGGTGCATACCGTCATAGTTCCGGTAATACCCCTTCACCAGAAACTCGTCCGTGATTTTCATGGTGCGGTAGCCGCACACCACCGAAAACTCGTCCATGCTTGCGGAATAGGCGATTTTCACCTCCGTGTCGAACAGCCGGCTCATGTAGGCGGCATAGACACCCGTCGGAATCCAGCGTTCCCCGAAATTGAAGTCCAGATCCTCGAAGGCGATGCGCTGCGGCTCGGCATCTTTCAGAGCCTCCAACGCCTGCTTCACCTCCGGCATACGCTCATTTTCGGGATTGTCACCCATCCATGCCTCTATGCGTTCCGCTTTCTCTATGACATTTCCGGCGATGAAACGGTCTTTGATTTCGTAACCGGTCACGAGCGGATTGTAGTAGATGCGCCCTTGCAGGGCAGTGAGCAAATCCTCCGCCGTGCTGTCGGTTATCTCCCGCATATAGTCGAGATTGACCGTACCATATTTGTTGAGCGACGCAGACAGGGCTTCTTCGGGAGAGCCTACGTTGGCATGGCTCTCCACCGCGAAGGAAACAGGATGCTCGAAGATGTCCGCCTTGACGAACTTTCCGTTTTCCATCCGTTCCAGCGAAAGGATGTCGCGCCCGCCCGCATCCATCATCACTAACTTCACGTTCTGCTTGGCGTTGAGGTTGCCGTAGCGCATGACAAACTCATCGTAACAGGTATTCAGATGCTCTCGCCACGGAACATTTGCCTCGCGCCGGAGCGATTCATAACGGTACAGACGCTCGTAGGCGTCACGCAGCGACACATACAACAACGCCTTTTCCTTCTGGTATCCTTTCAGGTCGAGCGGCTGGAATGTCGCCCCGTATGGCGTGATGTCTTTCAGGTAGCCGATGTTATGACGCCCCCGGTCAGCCACCAGCGACCCTTCGCGCAGGTGCATCTCCGGCGTGCGGTGGTAGGCACGCGGAGAAAGGTCCACGACTTCCTCCTTCGGCTTTTCCGCTTCGATGTCGGGGAAAAGGAAAGTCCCCACCGCTTCCGATGGGGTATCTGTAACGGCAGGTGCGGCGACTGCCTCCGGCTGTGTTTCCTCCTGTCGTGGCTGCTCACGGGAAGTTTCCGGCACGGCTTTCACTTCCGTCTTTTCCGCCACTTGTTTCTCGTTATGCTGCCTTGCCAGTTCCCGAAGTTCTTTCCTACGCTCCGGCGTCAAACCCATCATCATTTCATAGAAACCGTTGATGGGAGGATTGGTATCCCAGTCCAGTGTGGCATAGATGTCGTCCGGGTCGGCAGGCTTGGCGGTGTTCTCCGCTTTCACCTCCTTATTCTCCATTGCGGGTTTTGCAGTTGGAGCTGTCGGTGTAACCGTGACTTTCGGTTTGGGCGGAGTGGACTTTGCCGTAACTGCCTTTTTCACCGTCTTTTTCTTTTTGGAGGTTTTCGGTTGGCTGACCTCTTCCGTCATCCCCCAGAGGTCAAGCAGGGTGAGCTGCACGCCTGCGGAATATTGCGGGCGCGGTTCTATCTCCGGCTTTTCATCTGCGGGTTGCGGCTTTTCTGTCGGAGTTTCCACCGTCTGCGCCGAGGATACTGTTTCCAATTTTATGGCAGGACGCTCTACTTTATTTTGAACGGCAACTTTTTCTTCCGTTCCTGCCTGCCGGATTGAACCCGAATACAAGCGCATGGCAAGCCTGTAATGGAAATCCTCGTCGAGCATACGGCGCAAATCCCCGGCGATGCCTGCTGCCTTGCCCTCGTGCAGATAAACCATAGCGGGCTTCCCGTAGGGGTCTGTGTCAAGTTTCGCCATCGTATGCACGATGCGTTCCGGGTGGTGGATGAAATAGGCGTTGTCGGTCAGGGCGGTTTTCGTGTCCGTCTGTATCACGGTCATCAGCCGCTCGTCCTGCGACATTTCCTTCTTGCTGAGGTTCTTTTGCAGGACAATCAGGTCACTGCCCACCTCCGTGCCCGCGTTGTCCGTGAACAGGTTGTTGGGCAGGCGTATCGCGGATACCAGATTGGCCTGACTGAACAGCTCGTTACGCACGGAGGTCTTGGTGCTATTCAATACCCCTTGCGAGGTGATGAACGCCACGATACCGCCGTCACGCACGGCATCCAGTCCTTTGAGAAAGAAATAGTTGTGGATGGTTTTCTGGGCGGAGCGTCTGCCGAAAGAGTCGCTCCGCTGAAACTCCGCGTCGAACACGGCAATGTCACCGAACGGAATGTTGGACACCGCCAAGTCGAAATAATTGTTGAACGGTCTTTCGATTTTCTCAAAACCGCAGGTGCGCATTTTCTGGTCGGGATAGAGATGCCTCAAGATTGTACCCGTGAGCAGATCCTTCTCGAAAGCCATCACATCCGCATTGGGGCTGTGCCGCAGCATGGAATCCACGAACACGCCGACACCTGCCGACGGTTCGAGCATACGGGCGGGGCGGACGCTGTAATCTGCCAGCACGTCCGCGATGGTGTCGGTTATCTCTTTGGGGGTGTAGAAAGCGGTCAGCACGGACGCTTTCAGCGAATCCACAAACCGCTTGTACTCTGTTTCGTCCTTGCTGTTCTCACGGATAAGCCTGTGCAGCTCCACCGTCGGGGCGAACAGTTCGAGGTCGGATTTCGCCCACCGGACGGCATCCGTCAGTTCCTTTGCAGGGTTGAGGATACATTTCAGACCGCCGAAACCGCAGTACCTTTGAAGTATGGCACGCTCTTCGGTTGTCGCTGTCCTATTTTCCCTGTCAAGGATGAATGCCGTCCGTATCGCCTCGATGTTGTCCCGCAGTTTCTGTTTGCGGTTAAACGCCATATTCGTCTAAGTAAAGGACGGTTGCTCCCGTCAGCTCCGTGTAGAGCAGGTCGTAATCGGAAGACAGGGCGAAATTGTCATCCGAGAGGTCATAGACGGAGAACACGTTGCCGACAAGCGGCAGCAGTTTCAGGACAAAGGCTTCACGCTTCTCTTCCGGCACTTCATCGGCAAACTCGTTTTCCACGACTTCGCGGAGGATGGCGTAACGGGAATAATGCAGCCCGCGCAGCAGCGTGTCCATCGCCAGTTCCTGCGCACCATCGGCGGGATAGCCTTCAAGCCGTGCCCTCTCATACGTTTCGGCGGCACGGTCGGCCCGTTCCCGTATGAAAGCGGTGTCGTCAGCCTGTTCAAACTTGTTCGTGCGGAGATAGTCCAGCAGGTACAGACCGTAATAGGAAAAGTCGGTCTGACCCTCGTTTTTCTTCTTGTTGTTCATTACTTTGGATTTAGCGGATTGATAATTAACGGGATAATCGGTTGGAAAAAGGAAGAAAAAGGCACTCGGTATCCCTCCGAGTGCCACCACTAAATCCAAAGTATGAGTGTAATCCGGTATCGAAGAACAATTCATTACTCTGAACAAGTGGCAAAGTTAATACTATTTCTTCCGTCCTGAAAATTTCTTGTCCTTTTTAGCCTCCGGGAACACAAAAGTCGTGTTATATTCCCCGTCAAAGGCGACAACAGCATCGAAACTCTTGCCCTGTTTGCTCTTGAACCCTTTGAGCAGCTTGGTATGCCCTTCGGTGAGCAGGTCTTTGATTTCATCGTCGGACAGGGTGCGTCCCGCTTTCAGCCGGAACACGGGCAGTCCGCACTCCGTGTTGTCGCAGCGTACCACCTTGCCGTAGAACCGCATCCTGCCCGTGCCACACTTGGGACACGCGCAGCCGGAGTCACGGCTGCCGAAGAGCTTGTCGCACGAGATCAGTTCGGAGGTTATCTCACGTGTGTACGCCTCTATCTCCTTGCGGAAGGTGTCGTCGGACAGTTCCCCGCGCTCGATACGCGCCAGCTCCTTTTCCCATTCGCCCGTCATGGCAACATCGGCGATGCGCATCGTCTTGACGACGGAATTGAGGGCAAGTCCTTTTTCGGTGGGAACAAGCGACTTCTTGCAGCGTTCCATGTAACCGCGCTTGAAAAGCGTTTCGATGATGGAGGCGCGTGTGGCGGGAGTACCGATGCCACAGTCCTTCATCGCCTGCCGCAGTGCGTCGTCCTCAATTTCCTTGCCCGCCGTTTCCATTGCCGAGAGCAGGGTGGCTTCGGTATGCAGCGGCTTGGGTTTGGTCTTTCCTTCGGTAATGGACGAGCCTTTCGGTGTCAGCGTGTCGCCTTCCTGCCAGCCGGGGATGGTAATTTCCTCTTTTTCCTCGCCATAGACGGCACGCCATCCGGTTTGCTTCACGACGCTGCCTTTTACGGTAAACTCCACTCCGGCACATTCCGCCGTGACAGTGGTCACATCCTTGACGCATTTCTCAGAGAATGCCTCGACCATGCGCCCGGCAATCATCTGATAGATGGTATTGTCCTCTTTGGAGAGGAAGAGCGGTTTCTCACCCGTGACGAGCAGGGCATGGTGGTCTGTCACCTTGCCGTCGTCCACGCTGCGGCGTGTCGGGGCGGCTTTTGCCCGCACCTTGTCTTTCCATTCGGGCTGTGTGCCGATGAAAGCGAGCAGTTTGGGAATTTCGGCAAACACGTCTTCGGGGATGTAGCGGCTTCCCGTTCTCGGATAGGTTATCAACTTCTTTTCGTAGAGTTTCTGCGCGATTTCAAGCGTCTGTTCCGCCGTGAAGCCGTGCTTGGCGTTGGCTTCCTTCTGGAGCGTGGTCAGGTCATACAGGAGCGGAGTTTCCTCTATCTTCTCTTTACGTTCGGCTTTTGTGACAGTGGCAAAGCCGGCTTCCTTTACCTTATTATATAGTGCTGTGGCAGGTTCTTTCTCTTTCCATTTCTTGGAAGATGAGAGTTTCACCACTTCGCCGTCGCCTGTGTCTGCGGCGATATGGAGCTGCCAGAAAGGTTCCACCGTGAAACGGCGGTTTTCCCAATAGCGAGCGCACACCATCGCCAGCGTGGGTGTCTGCACCCGTCCGACGGAATATGTGCCGTGTCCGGCTGCGATGGAGAGTGCCTGCGTGCCGTTGATGCCCACAAGCCAGTCGGATTCGCTCCGTGCTTTGGCGGCAAGGTAGAGGTTGTCGTATTTGTCGCCCGCTTCGAGGTTACGCAACCCCTCGCGGATAGCCTTATCGGTGAGCGAACTTATCCAGAGGCGCACGAAAGGCGTGGTACATCCGATATAATGGTAGAGGTATCTGAAGATAAGCTCACCTTCGCGTCCTGCATCGGTCGCCACAATGATCTGCTCGCTTTCCTTGAAAAGACGGGCGATGATTTTTATCTGCGACACCACGCCGCTGTCGGGTTTGTAGCCCTTCTCTGTCTTTTCCTGACGGGGAATGAGCGTGAAGGTTTCGGGAATGACGGGCAGGTTGTCACGGACGAAGCCGCGTATGCCGTAGCCGTCGGGCATGGCAAGCTGGACGAGGTGTCCGAACGCCCATGTCACGGCATAGCCGCCTCCCTCGAAATATCCTTCCTCTCTCTTTGTCGCGCCTACGATGCGGGCGATTTCACGTGCCACGGATGGCTTTTCTGCAATGATTGTCTTCATGCTGTTTTACTTTTTAATGGATTATTACTTTGGATTTAGTGGCGGACACGGGATGTTACATCTTCATGCCCTTGTTGTTTTTCTTCTGAGGCTTTTCCTGCTGCTTTTGCTGTTTGTCGTCTTTCGGAGCGGTCTGCCCTTTCAGCAACGGCTCTTTCAGGTTCTTGGTCGCCTCGTTGGTCTTTCCTTCGCTGTTCACCGCCACCTGTGTGCGGCTCTCGTTGGACGGGGCGACCTTCTGCGCGTTGTCGGGGTTGGTGTCGTAGCGGTACGGACGTCCCTTCTCCGGGTTGAACTTGATGTACATCGTGGCGTGGAAGCCTTGCTTGTCGGTCACGTTCTCCAGTTTGATGGCTTTGCCTGCCGCGTAATCGGCTTTCTGCTGGTCGGTGAAGTTCACACCGCTCCATTTGCTGATGGGGCGGATGCTGCCGTCGGCGTTCGTCCACGTGTTGCGGCGTTGCTCTTTCTGTGGGGCTGCGGAGTTTTCCATGCCCTGAGCCTGTCCCTGCGTGGGATTGTTCTTGGCTTCCTGCGTCTGGGCGGTACGGGGCGACCTGCCGGTTCCCGGTACGAACTCCACGCCTCGCTGCTCTACATTCACTTGGAGGGTGGTGACGAACTTCCTGCCGTCGTTACGCTCGATGAGCTTGTCGCGCACGGGCAGCCCGGCACGCAACATATCCTGTTCCTGTTTGGTGATTTCCGTCTTTCCGATGCGCTCCGGTATGCGTACCTTGTTTGCTGGTATGTCTGTGATTTCATTCGTCTTGCGGTCTATGCTGATGAACGAGGGGATGATTTCACCCGTTTCCCTGTCCACGATGTCCACGACCCTGCCGAGGTTGCCCGTTTCGCGCAGGTTCTTACGGTCTTCGTCGGAGAATTTGTGTTCCTTGTACTCATCTAACTTCTGCTCCTTGCGGATGAAGTGCGGCACGAGGCTGACATTTCCCTCGCCGTCTTTCTTGAAGGAAAGGCGGGCATCCAGCTCGAAAGCCTCGCCGCCGAACTTGGGCGACACTTTCACCAAATCGGACTTGCCGTAGTTGAGCATCTTCTGAAGGTCGCCGGACTTTTCAAGGTCGTCACGTTTCACGCCCCATTTCTCTTCCAGCTCCTGCCAGTTGATTTTGCTCTCGTCAATGGGCTGGTAGCCCCGTCTGCCTTGCGTCTGTTGTTGCGGGCCTTCCTGATTCTGTTCCTGCTTCTTTTCCATTTCTTCCTGTTTTGGGGTTTCTTTGGGCTGCTCTTCCTGCTTTTGTTCCGTCTGCTCCGTCTTTCCGGCGGTCTGTTCTTCCTTCACCTGCTTTTCGTAGCCGGAAGTGTCCACCTTGTGGGGCGCAAGCAGTTCCTTGTTGGCTTCGGGGTCTTTCAGCAGGTCTTTCATCACCTCCATCAGTTTGTCGGCTTGGTCTGCCGCGACACGGTAGAAACCGAAGCGGCTGGGTTCCTTGCACTGCCGGAAGAAGTTTTTGAAGAAGTTGTCCAGCACGTCGCCGTGGCGGTCGAATTGCAGGAAACTCTGCGCGTTCTCCGCTTTCGCGGGGGTGCGCTTGGGGGAACCGTCGGCATCCAGCCCGGCTACCACGCTGATCTCGCCCGTCTTCTCATCACGGACTATCAGCACGTCCTTTTCGCTTTTTTTCTTTGCCATTTGAAAAATGTTTTAATGGGTTATTTTTGAAAGAAATTATGGATACGAGCCTTGTAGAAGGCTATATCTTCCTTTTTGAAGTCCTTTACGTGTCCGGAAAGGAACGTCAGCACGTCCTCTTCGCTGTAATAGGTCTTTTTGCCGAGCGTCTTGTACGGCAACGCGCCGATGCTGCGGTAGCGTTGCAGGGTACGCTTGCTTATCTGGAGCAGCATACAGAGGTCTTGGTTGTCGAACATCCTGATACGCTCCATCGGGTTCGGGGCTTTGCCGGACGGCTGCAAGGACAGCAGCAGTTCGTCCTGACGGTCGAGCCGTTCCATCAGCTTCCGCATCCAGCTCTCAAAATTGTTTCGGGTAAGCAGTTCCATATGTCACGTCCTCCTTCTTTTGGGTTTGCCGCCGCCCGTGCGTAGCGTATGGTTGCGTTTCAGTTCCGTCGGTGTCGCCGCGTCTTCCATGACGGTGCAGTCCGCAAGCAGGCGGTCGATTTCAGACTGTCGGTAGCGGCATTTGCCGCGCAGCACTACATAGCCGATGCGATGCTCGTTACGCATACGCTGGAGGGTGCGGGTACTCACATTCAACAGGTGCGCCGCCTCACGGGTGGTGAGCAACCTGTCTGCGGATTTTTCCTTTCTTTCGCCGGAAACGGCACGCACGTGTGCCGCTATCTCGGCTATCTGTTCCGTCAATGCGGTGAAAGCGGAACTTTCCATCGTTATTACTTTCATATTCAGTCCTTTCTTTTGGTTTCTGCGGCAAAATTCGGCAATAAACAAAAGGGGCTTTAACAGCTCACTACGTGTCTCACGTAAGATTTTTATTGGAAATGGCTCCATTACCCGGACAGACGGCGCAACATACAGCCTTTCAGCGGGAAACGATATGCGTTCATGAGGATGGCGTTACCTTTGCGGCAAACCTGAAATGTTTTGAATATGGAAATTGTATCTATCGAGAAAAAGACCTTCGAGATGATGGTGGCGTCCTTCAACGCCCTCTCGGAGAAGGTTGCCGCCCTGAGGCGCAAGAGCGACGGCGGGCGGTTGGAAAGATGGCTCACGGGCGAGGAAGTCTGCGGGCAGTTGAGAATCAGCCCGCGCACGTTGCAGACGTTGCGCGACAAGCGGCTTATCGGCTACTCGCAGATAAACCGCAGGTTCTATTACAAGCCGGAAGAAGTTAGGAGGCTGATTCCGCTTATCGGTACGCTCTATCCCGGCGGCAGGTAATCTTATTATTCACCCACTGAATCCAAAGTTATGATGAACGAGAACAACGATGTTTTTACACTGGAGGACGAGCCGCTTGCCACCGTGGTGCAGAATATGCGCAAAGGCTCTAAATGGCTCTCTGCATTTTTGGAAAACTACCGTCCACCGCTGGACGGGGAACGTTACCTGACGGACAGGGAGGTGGCGGAGTTGCTCCGTGTGAGCCGCCGTACCTTGCAGGAATACCGTAACAACAGAGTGTTGCCCTTTATCCTTTTAGGCGGGAAGGTGCTTTACCCCGAATCGGGATTGCGTGAACTGCTGGAGGCGAATTACCGCAAACCGATGGAGTAATGTCCTGACATTCCGGAATAAAATGCGTACCTTTGTGGTTAAAACGAATACCATTATGCTTCGGAGTGAATTTGCAAAATTGTTAGAATCCACAATAATTCCTGAAGGAATTGAGCAAGAGGACATAAAATCCCGAATCTATCCTATAAGTGCAGCATTGATGTCAATGTTGCCACAAAAACTGTATAGATATAGGAGTTGTTCAACATTAAACCTTGATGCTTTTGACAAGGATCTGGTTTATGCTGTTACTGCTGATAAGTTTAATGACCCCTATGACACTCTTGTTTATTATAGTTTGGATAATATTCAAGAGCAAATGAGAGCTTGTTGTACAGAAGAATTTCTTGAACAATTCAAACAGATACTTGAAACTAAAGATTTCGAATTTCCTCCAAGTGTAATCCAATTTTTCGGAAGAAACAATTTGACAGGTTTAAAAAAACAGGTAATATCGTGTAACGGCATAAATCCATTGACATTAGCTCTTTTTAGTGTTGTAATGGAAAACATATTGAAAGAAATCCTATTAAAAATGGGGGATACATTAAAGGTCGTATCTACAATAGCATGTTTAAGTGAAAGCATAGATTCTGTTATAATGTGGAGTCACTATGCCCAAAATCATGAAGGGTTTGCATTGGAATATGATTTAAGGTTCTTATTAGAACAAGGAGAAATGAATTGTTGTATCTTGCCTGTTATATATGATAATAACCGCTTTGATGCAAATAGTTTTATTCAATGGTATATAGCAAAGAGCTTGGGGCTGGATGTTAAAAATATAGATTCACTATCGCATTTGAAAATGGCTATTCACAAATCCACACAGTGGGAATATGAAAATGAATGGCGTATTATTCATTCAGAGAAACAACCTGCCGCACATTCTCGTGCAACAAGCCTGAAAATTGTTCCTAAAGCAATCTATTATGGAGAGAGAATTTCAAACATCCACAAGAAAACTTTGCATTATATAGCACAAGAAAAAGGAATTGCGGAATATGATATGTACATTGATTGTGGCTCGTTAAAGTATGAGATGTTATATAAGCCATCTCAATTTTGATACCTCATATTCTTTAGCACATAATTTGTATATTCAAAATTGACTATTTTAAAGTTAAAACGGACAGCTTGATGGTTGTCCGTTTTTAATTGATTTTCATCGTCTTTTCAGCAGTAACCGCCTTTTCCGCTATGTACGAATAACATGTAGGCGGTATGCTTGTCTTTTGCAAGTGCCTTGTCCATCAGCCAGCGGCGGAAAAGATGGGCATGGTATGTGCTCAGCCGAAAGGTGACGGGGATGATTATCTCAAGCGAGTAAACATCCGCATACAGACCGTTTTCAAGTTGGATGTAGCGGCATGCCTCGTAGTCGTTCAGCACGTCCGTTTTGAGGATGGCTTTGATGGCGGCGTTCACTGCCGGGACACCCGTGTGGAACAGTCTGGCGATTTCTCCGGCGGTCATCCATACATCGTTACCGGTTACGCTGACCGCCTTGTCCTCAATGATGATTATGTCACGTTTCATGGCTTCTCTGTTTTAGATGGTACGACCTGCAAATTCTTCGATTTGGTTCAATCTCGCGGCAAGGTTCTCCATGTCTTGATTGAGCTTCTCTTTGGTTATTTTCGCGTATATCTGCGTTGTCTTTATGCTTTTGTGTCCCAGCATGGAACTGACCGTTTCGATGGGTACGCCGTTGGAGAGGAACACCGTCGTGGCGGCCGTGTGGCGGCTTTGATGCCATGTAATATGCTTGGTGATACCGCAACGCTTGGCGACGGCACGGATTCCGGCAAGGCACGTGTTATAGTGGGGTACGGGGAATATCCTGCCGTCCCCACACAGCCCACGGTATTTGTCGATGATGCGCTTCGCTATGTCGAGCATACGGATGTTGGACACCACACCCGTCTTCTGGCGGTTGATGTTTATCCACTCGTGTTCGTCAAAGTAGGTGCGGATATTCTCTTCCGTCAGGTTGCGCATATCGGCGAACGACAAGCCCGTGAAGGCGCAGAACAGGTATAAATCACGATACAGTTCTTGCTTCGCATTCTTCAGCTTACCTTCCATCAGCAGGCGGATTTCATCTTTCGTCAGAAAGCTGCGGGTCGTTTCCTCCTTCTTGATTTCATACTCGCGGAACGGGTCGCGCGTGAGCCACTCATTGTTGATGGCGATGAACACCATCGTCCGAAGCGGGCAGACATACAGCCACACGGTGTTGGTGCAGCAGTGTTTGTCCGTGCGCAGGAACATTTCAAAATCGGAAATGAAAGCGGGGGTAAGCTCTTTCAGGGCGATGTCCTTCACGTGGTAGCGGATGGTGAGGAACTCTTGCAGGTGCTTGTAAACGATCTTGTATTTGTCAAACGTGCCTTTGGCTTTCATGCCTGCCTCCACCTGCTTGGCATAGTCCTCGTTGTGTTGCCGGAACACCTGCAATAGCGTGTGGTAGCGGTGTTCCAGTCCAAGAAAGGCGTTTTTCACCTTTTCCGCAGTGACGAAGTTGTCACGCTCCATGATTTCCTGATAGTGCTTGTTGATGCGTACGCGCATCTTGTCGAGCATACGGTTCGTTTCGAGTGCAGCCGTGCTTCTGCCCGTGACACGTCCTCCTTTGGTGTCCCACAGCTTAGGATCGACGGTCAGTTTGCAGCTGAACTGTGTTTGGCTGCCGTCCACCGTGATACGTCCCATGACGGGTACTGTCCCGTCCTTTTTCACTACCTGACGTTTGAGGTAGTAGATAACTGAAAATGTACTCTTCATCGTCCTTAATTTTTTTAGGTTCAAAATTAGTCGGTGAAGAATCCTTCGTCGGTACGCAAAACACGGAGGAACGACGCAATCTTTTTCCGTAACTGGATTTGTCGCGTGAGTTGTTAGTAACTCACTATATCACAACGCCTTGTTTTGCCATTCGTGCCAATTTCGTCACCTATATGGTGTGGTTACGAACAAGTAACGTTGCGACGTCTTGACTTGGCTTCGGCAAGGATTGTGGTGGCGTTGGAGATAATCGGCTGCTTAAATGAAACCTCTGTAAATCAATTCTATTACTTCATTCTTCTGTATTCCACTTTTTTGTAGTATCTTTGTAATGTGATAAAGAAGGAAACAGCTTATGAAATCACCTTTTCAGTATGGTACACTGGTCGATAAAGAGAATTTTGTCAACCGGGTAGAAGAACGCAAACAACTGAAAGAGTTGTTAGGTTCGGGTATTAACGTAATGCTCATCTCTCCACGTCGTTGGGGAAAATCTTCACTTGTCAAAGTAGCGATGGACGAGTTGATGCATGAAGATAAACAGGTTCGTGTCTGTTATATCGATGCATTCAGTATCAAGACCGAATCCGAGTTCTACCGGATCTTTGCCCGTGAAGTCATCGCTTGCGCTGCATCTACGCTTGAAAAACGATTGGAAGATGTAAGACACTTTTTAAAAACTGTTTCACCCAGTATCACGCTGAAAAGCACCCCTACCGATACGATGTCTTTTGACTTGAAATTCGAATTGGAAGAAAGGGATGTTATGGAAATACTGAAATTGCCCGAAAAGATAGCCATAGCCAAAAGCATACGGCTGATAGTCTGCATCGACGAATTTCAACAACTGGCACAACTATCCGGCTACAGAGATCTGGAAGGTAAAATGCGTTCTGTCTGGCAAAAACAGCAACAAGTATCTTATTGCTTCTACGGAAGCAAACGACACATGATGCTGGATATTTTCAACAACTCATCCAATCCTTTCTATCGTTTCGGGCAGGTACTATTCCTGCAAAAGATTAAGAAGGAGGAGTGGGTACCTTTTATCGTCAATGCCTTCAAGCGGACGAATAAAGAAATCAGCAAAGAGCAAGCCGAACAGCTGTGTGACATCGTGAAGTGCCATTCATGGTATCTGCAACAGTTGTGTTACTTCGTCTGGAGTGGCACTTCCGACAAAGTGACTGACGAAACCATTGAAATGCGTACCCGGCAATTGATAGATACCAATATGCCTATGTTCATGAATGATACTGAAAATCTGACCGCTGCGCAAACAGCCATGTTACGTGCCGTAGCCAATGGTGAATACCGCTTCAATTCTATTCCTGTAGTGCGGAAATATGAATTGGGAAGTGCACAAACCATCACCCGCAACAAACGTATGCTGACCGAACGTGATTTTATTGAGAAGGAGGGGGAACTATATGTGTTTTCTGATCCTGTATTCGAACTTTGGTTTAAGAGGGAGTATTGTTGAGCTGAATTGTATGGGGAAAACCGACTGTTTAACAATGTTAATGTCAATTTCCGTTTATTTTATTCTTGTGTGCAAATAATAAGTCTTTTGCATTTAAAACACTTGTTATTTGCATCCAAAGAATAAACTTTAACTCTGTGTTAAAACAAAGCTTTTACTGACAGATGTTTTGAACTTTGAATAGTTTGTATTTCAGCTTGTTAAGTTTGATTTTTACTTTTTAGCCTCACTGAAGGTCTCTGCAGTATAGAGCCAATATACTTGCTTTTTTGTCAACTATACACAGGGGATTTGCCCTATCCGTTTATTTCCTTTTTGCCTTATTTAGTGCCGCTATCAGATACCTTCCTTTTGCCCCTATGTCACTCCAGCAAGTGTTGGCAATCAGTCGCCACACCGTCGCTCTCTTTCTTCCATAGTCCGACAGCCTGAGAATGGCGTTTACTTCGCCCACTTCGTTACCTGGTAAACTTTGACTTTTACCGGGTATTTACCTTCTTTGTTAAATGATTAGAGACTACATAGGAGATGACCTCGTTTTAAGAGTGTTGAACTAAATTTTAAACGGTGTTTGGATATTTATAAACAATTAGACGGAAATGTATTTGGATATTCATCCTTTTATATCGCATTTTTATCCAGCTCCAATGTTTTATTCATCTGTGCGTATCAATCGGGATAAATGATTTCATAAAAAATAAGGTCACATTCTCTACAATTGATAACGATGGAACATATATACTTGAAATATGAATAGGCAATCAAGACACTACTTATTTTCAAAATATTCTATTAAAACTTAAGCCAATTTGAAAATAAAATGTTACTTTGCAGAAAAAAGAGAAGTATGCGCACAAAATATCAATATGAGAACTTAAATGAAATAGATTTTGAGAATCTTATTATTGCTATATGCCAGAATATATTGGGTATAGGATGCAAAACATTCTCCCAAGGAAAAGACGAAGGGAAAGACAGTTGGTTTGAAGGAAAAGCTGAAAATTTTCCTTCATGTGCATCACAATGGGAAGGGGTGTTTGTGATACAAGCAAAACATACAACTTCATCGGAAGCTAGCTGTTCAGATAACAACTTTTATAAAAATCAAACTAGCATAGTTTCTAAAGAAATAAATCGTTTATTAGAAGTTCAAAAGCAACATCCTTTTGATAACTATTTACTCTTTACTAATAGAAAATTAACAGGTGGTGAACATCCTGAAATTACCAATAGATTGATTTCGGAGCTAAATATAAAGAATGCAGATGTTGTAGGAAAAGAACAACTTGATTCATATTTAGCATCATATCCCAAAATTGTCCAACAATTTGGTCTACACAAATTTAATGCTCCCGAACGATTTTACGAAAAAGATATTCAGGAAGTCATTTTACTTTTTAGTGATGTAAATGATTATTTAAATTTCACTCCATGCAATAGTAGTAACTCTCTTTTGAATATTGATAAAAAGGAAAAGAATCTATTGAATGATTTAAGTGATGAGTATTTTGATTTTATTAAAAAGCAATCGTTACCATATTTTGTTGAGATTGAAAAGTTTCTCAAAGACCCCAAAAACAAGCGGTATACTTTAAAATATCAAAATACAATCGCTGACTTACAAGCATATATAATACAACATAGAGGGGAATTCCCTTCTTTCATGGAGGTAATAGAACATATCGTTAACACTATTGTTGATTTAGACAAAGAAGAAATAAAAGATAGAAGAAACTTGTTTCGAATATTTGTTCATTTTATGTATTTTAATTGCGATATAGGTAAAATTAAATGATAGCTCCTAATAAATATTTAGATTTAAACCTCTCTATTCTCAATTTAGGAGGTATAATCTTGAAGATTCTTCAATCCTCAGGAATAATGAGATATGATGATCTTCTTGATAGATTAGTTTTTGTTCAAGGAGAAAATACCAAAGAAGTATTTTCATCAACTCTTAGTTTCCTATATTTATTAGGGAAAATACAATATAATAAGAATTTAGATACCATAGAATTACTACGATGAAATTGAGTCAATTATATTCTAATACAAGTACTTTTAAAGATATTGTATTCAACAACGGTATCAATCTAGTAATAGGTAAAGTTACTAAAAAATATGACCTTACCAAAGATTCACACAATCTTGGAAAATCAACATTGATTGGAGTGCTAGATTTTATGCTTCTGAAACAGATTGACAACAAGCATGTCTTTAAAAAATTTGAAACTAAATTTAATGGGATTGTTTTATTTTTGGAGATTTTTTTAAATTCAGGCGACTATTTAACTATTCGCCGTAGCATTAATGAACCTAACAAAATATCATTCAAAAGAAACAACCAAAAAACTCGTTTAAGTGAAGATTCTGACTGGGATATCCTTGACATGGGGCTATCACCAAGCATAAAGGCTTTAAATGCCTATCTTGCTTTTGACATACTCACTAATTGGAATTATAGAAAATCTATAACATACTTTTTGCGAGGTCAAAATGATTACAATGACGTATTCCAATTAGGAAAATTCCAAAATGGGAAACATGTTGATTGGAAACCTTTTATGTTTGATCTACTTGGATTTAATGGAAAGCTGTTAACTCAAAAATATAATTTTGACAGTCAAATTGAAAATCAAACCAAATTTATTAATAGTATTAAAAATGAATTTTCTGTAGATGAGGGAGAAATAGACAAGATAAAAGGACGAATAGCATTAAAGCATTCAGAATTAGAAGAGACTAGGAAACAAATAGATAGTTTTAATTTTTATAAACAAGAACGTAGTTTAAATAAGAATCTCGTTGATAATATTGAGAATTCTATCGCAGAGTTTAACTCTTTGGAATATAGTCTTTCTTATGAATTAGATAAGGCTCAAAAATCCATAGCTAATTCAGTTTCATTCGACATGGAACAGTTGAAAGACATATATTCTGATGTAGAAGTCTATTTTCCTCAATCTTTGAGTAAAAGCTACGAAGAATTGGTACAATTCAATAATGATATTACCAAAGAAAGAAATAAGTATTTAAAAGAACGTATTAAGGCTATTACAGAAGAATTACAAGAAGTACGTCAAAAGTTACAAGAGTTAAATGCCCAAAGAAATGAAACTTTAAATGTTTTACAATCTAAGGATTCATTTAAGAAGTTCAAGACTTATCAAATTAATCTTGCAAGACTTGAAGGTGAAATCTCGAAATTAGAAGAACAACTTAAAAGTATTGATAAAATTGCAAACTTAAAGGATATTGTATCGGAAATCGATAGTAAACTTGAAGTTACGATAAAGGAGATAAATGATAATATAAAGTATCAAGATAACCCTATTAATGCAGAAATTAAGAAAATCTTCAATGAGGTTTTCCGCACAGTGTTTAATGTCGAAGCATTATTATATGTCACACAAAACACTAATGGTAATGTAGAATTCAAAACTGATGTAGCTGAGTCATCAAGAATTACAGCTGAAAGTAATGGATATACCTATCGAAAAATGCTTTGTGTAGCTTTTGATGTGGCTGTTTTAATCGCATATCGTAAACATTCATTTTATCGTTTTGTTTATCATGACGGAGTTTTAGAAGGATTGGACAATCGTAAGAAGAAGAAATTCATAGAACTCGTACAAGAATATTGCAAACTATATGATATTCAATATATATGTACTTCAATAGAAGACGATTTGCCCATTGAAATTCTAGAAACGTTCACCACAGAAGAGAAGTGTTTAACCCTTGATGATTCTGGTGATGATGGCAAATTGTTTGGTTTCAGTTTTTGATATTTAATAACATTCTATGTCTCTTAAGGAAATAGAAAATTCCGTTGAGAGACATAGATATAATCATATAAACGAATAGAATACGATTACTATGGAAATGTTTTTAAACCACAACTGTTTAAAATGCGGTTACCCCTTATATGATAGTGTAAACGACTATGCAGTAAGTAGATATGGTTTTCCATTATGTAAAGTATGTCAAAACTGGCTTACAGAAAAGTCTAAAGCTACCGAATATGCTAAAAGGTTATATCTAGCTTTGAAACAGAGAAATGTACCTGCGGAACTTGAAAAGTACGATGGACATAAAACAATTGATATAGCGATAACATGTCTTAAAATAAATATAGAAGTTGACGGGAGTCAACATAATATGGATTCGAGACAAGCTTTGTCTGACCTAAATCGCACGAAATTCTCATTAGATAAAGGCTTTTTCACATTAAGAGTTCCTAATTCATTGGTAAAAGATAATATAGAAAAAACCGCAGATATAATTGTTGATATATTGCAGAAGAGGAAAGAAGAAATAGAGAAATCTAAACATGCAAATGAAACCGATATATCGCCTAAAGAACTGCAACTTCATGAATTAGTAACGGATTTTCTATCTTGGTTCTATATCGTATTTGAACAAGATTGGGCATATGGAAAAGAATGCATTAAATATCAAGATTGCGATGGGCTATTATCTACAAATCACGAAAATTGGGGAAATAAAGAGTATATGTTGATGTCTTTTTATAAATTGATTGAATATATGACAGAAAATAAGATATTTAATTCTACTATGCCTAATTGTTCTGACAGTGACGCAGATAATGAAGTGTGCTTTAATATAATAAGATGTTATTTTGGAGAATTCATAGACAATCTTCCTCAAAATTTATTCAAATCCTAGCAATACAGTATAAAACCTAATTGCACACAATTTGCACACATCTCAGGAAAATAAAGGAAAGAGGGAGATAGTACTTGAAAAAGAAATAAAAAAGAGGAGAATGAAGTGCATTGATAATCAATTATTTGCGACTCAGGGGTCTGGAGGATATCAGGTGTATGATAGACTTTTCAATATTTGGCTTAGGAGGAATTACTGATTTAACCGGAAACATCAGTGCTAACCATCTTCGCGGCTGTCGGTGATTGGTATAAAAATAAAAGACCGGTGTCAGTTCATTCGACGACACCGGTCTTTTATCCTTTTATTCATCAATCAAGTTTCTACTTTACTTCGATGCCCTTGTTTTTCAAAGTCATATTCAATATTGTAGTATACTTCGTGTACTGAGCATCCGTCAACGTTTTTTTCATCAACTTCAGATTTCCGTAGACAGCGTTACGAACCAGGGTGTCTTTATTCTTTTTTGACGTAGTGGCTCTTCCCATCTGCTCGTCAAAGTAGTTACAAATGTTGGCTACTTCTTCTGCCTGTACAGAAGATAAATTCAGGTATTTACCCAATTTATTCACATTGATGTTACCTTCCCATTTTGCAACTGTAGGTTGATTTTCTGCTGCAAATGTGGTGGCAGCAAGGCAGAGTGCTGCTACTAATGTTAATCCTAATCTTTTCATAATACCTACTTTTTTAATTGTTATTCCTGAAAACTAATCTTTGTCCCTATCCTTATCATAAGGACCCCTAATACCTATTAAAAACAATTGTTAAGCTCTTAGCTTTTTCTTTTTACCTATGCAAATATACAAATATGTTGTTCAACATAAAAGGGATAGGGAAGGGAAGTAGGCAATAAGGTGTCATTTCTTGATGTATATCAAGAAAGAAGTGTGAAAAAGATAACATTATTGCGAAAATTGAAACAGTTTTGTAATAAGATACCTATATGGAACAGAATAGTGTCACCAGAAACGGCACGCTAAAGTCCACAATGAAACCATGAAAGATAGAGACTATGACGAATTCCTGCCCTGAACAACGGGTGATAATGGGAAGAGTCGTATCCATAGTGGTAGCTCCTCCGACTGAAATGGGGGCCAGTTTTCCGAAGAACTTTACCAATAAAGGAGCACAAAGCAAGGCGATGATTTCGCGCATGATATTTGAGAGCAGTGCGATGGTTCCCAGTTCGGCTCCTTTGTATTCGGTGATGAAAATGCTTGAGAGTGAATAATACCCGAATCCGGAACCCACTGCCATGCAATCGGCCGGTGAGCGATGCGATAGAAAGAGACTGACTACGGCACATCCTGCCAGTGTGCCCAGAATGGTCATTACGGGTAGGAAGAGTAAGCGCGGATTCAGTGACCGGAAACTTTTCAATGTTTGCGGATCATTGCCTATACTGATACCGACACAAAACATCAGCCCGCATAAAGCATAAAAACTGAGTTTGCTTTGGCTGAAATCATATGGAATCAGATGAAAAAGTCCGCACAGGGTGCCGACGATAAAAAAAGAGACGATAATAAGGCTGCCTTTCATGGCTTCACCTCCTTTTTCTGATAACGTGCATAAAGCAGATACCATAGTCCCCATGCAGCCAGTGTGCTTCCGGCTACGGCTGCTGTGGTGATGATGAAGGCTTCCAGCCCGATGGCGTGCAGTCCTTTCACGATGGCTTCGTTGCCTCCTACATCGATGCCGAGGAGGAAGAGCAACAGCCATATTAATAATGTGATGACTTTATGTATCCATGTGAGTCTTTTGCTACGTAACAGGTAGCCAAGCAGCATACCTGTAAGCATGATTCCGATTATTATAAACATATAAATGTGCTTTTAGGGCACAAAGATAGTGGTTTCTTTATAAATCCGGCATCGTTGGGGGAACTGCGTGGTTTTTAACCGTCAGCATGTAGTTGGTTTCTGCGCTGAATCCAACCATTCCGGTACCGCCGTTCACATTGCTGGGGAAAGCAATGGGCTCACTTAAGGTATTGTCATAGGCATCTGAGTCGAGCAGGTTCAGTGCTCTCAGATAATAATATTCTTTTTCGGTGATGCTGAGTATGCGGATATAGACATCTGTTTTTATCCATGTATATTCACTTCCCCAGAATCCCCATCCGTAAATATCGTTATAGACAGTCATTGTATAACTTCCGTCCGCGAAACGTGAGTCGTCAAATACGGCATACTTGTTAGTGACACTGCCGAACAGGCCGTTTTCGTCATCTTCTTCCGTACTCGGCTTGCCGTCGGTCAATACCACATCTTCGTTTGTCTGCAACTTAAAACTTTTCGACATGGCCGATTCCCAGTTAATCTGGTCACCCTGTTGCCAATAGTATTTCCAGTATTTCCGCTGTTCCACAATGATCCGATAGAAATTCTTCTCCCCCGGACGGTCGTTTATTTGGATTTGATAACGGAGATGTCTTCTCGGCGGAGTCCCGTAACCATAGTTACTTGGTATTCTCATGATAGAGACTGTATCTACCTTTTCTATCTTCCCGATAGGTTGGGGGACGGTGACTTCCGCCCATGCATGATATGCACCGTCATCTGTCATGGCGTCTATGCGGACTACATCGCCCGGACGGAAAGTACTGTTGATATAAAAACGTCCTTTATCGCTGCTGTACGGATCGGGGCGCAGCGTTTCGCTGAGAGAACCGTTAATGCGTACTTCCACAGTGGCTCCGTTGATTTGTCCGATTTGGTTTCTGCCGGTAAAGTTCAGGAACAGTTCGTTGTAAGTGCTATCGGCGTTGATGATGGCGTTCATCACCAGTTTAGGCGGATTCTCCTTCAGATCGAAAGGGAGATCGTGGTTGCAGGCTGTGGCAGATATAATAACCAGCAGGAACAGGAGTATGTCGTGAATGGATCGTTTCATAAATACTTAGAATTTATATGTATAACTGAATGAAGGAATACAAGGCAACAAGGTGAATTTCCGGATGACCGGTATGCGGTTGCCTTGTGCTTGTTCGCCTTGAGTATATTCGGTCTTTTTGTAGGTGCGATATACCAAGGTAGGGTTCATGGCATTGTATACATTATATATACTGACGTTCCAGATACGCATGCCATGTCGTGTTTTCTTGCTGAAATTAACACCTACATTGAGCCGGTGCGTGGCGGGAAGGCGATAGTTGTTGCGGTGCTTGACATAATCTCCTTCTTGTATCGATGAATTGTTATCGCCCGGACGGATGATAGCCGTCAGTTCAGTGGGGATTGTGGTTGTACCTCCGGTGGTAAGTATCCATGAGGCACTTACGTCGATTCGTTCGTTGAACCGGTGGTTGAGGGTCAGGTCTATATTGTGCCTCCGGTCATATTTATATGGAAAGCGTGCCCCATTGTTTATCCCTCCTTTGGCAAATTTACGGTCACTCTTGGCCAATGTATATGCCAGCCATCCGGTTGTCTTCCCGATGGTTCTCTGTGCCATGAATTCTATACCCATGGAGCGTCCGCGTCCCATCTCCACTTTGTCTTCCCATCCGGTGGAAGAGCCGAGGAAACTGACTCCGTCTTTGTATTCAAGCACATTTTTCATTCCTTTATAGTAGCTTTCCACCGAGAATTCCCATCCGTCGATTCCTGTGTAATAGCCACCCAACGATACCTGATGCGCCTGCATAGGTTTGATTTTATTGGTCACCGGCACCCACAGGTCGGTGGGCATGGCGAACGGCATGGATGAAATCAAGTGTACATACTGGCTCATTTTGGTGTAAGAAGCTTTGATTACGATGTCCTTGTTGAGCTGATAGCGTGCGGAGATGCGGGGTTGTATGGAGAAATAGTTTTTCTTTTGCACTTGGAAAGTCGAGAAGTGCAGGCCCAGGTTCATACGCAGGCGACTGCTCAGGTTGAAGTTGTCTTCAAGGTAGGCAGATGCTTCGTGGGCAAGGATTTCGCTGTTAGAGGCGGTATAATACGTCGTATCCCGCTCGATGGTTTCTCCGGTCTTGTCGAATATCTTTGAGGTGGATACTTCCGGGCGGAAACTATGGTGCAGGTATTGCATTCCGAACTTGACATGGTGTGCGGGGATAGGATTATAGTCAAAATCTATCTGAGCACTCCAGTCCCGGATTCCCGATTTATAGTCGGCTTTATAGCGGTTCCAGGTTATTTGGTTGTTTGTATGTATCTCGTTCTTGGTGAACGTGCTGACGTCAAACTTATAGTTATTGAAAGCGACTGTGGTATTGCTGAACAGTTTGTTGTTAAAGATGTAATTCCAGCGTCCCGAAACGATGGTGTTGCCCCAGTTCATTTTTCCGCCGTCCCTGTACTTGTCTTCGTCACCGTAGTAAGTGTCGTCATACTTTGTCATGAAATGGTCTTTGCCATTGTATGCACTGAGGAAGAGGCGGCTCCGGTCGGAGAATTTATGGTTGATTTTGGCATTGATGTCATAAAAGTAATAACTGTACTTTTCTTCTTTTGGCATGAAGGGTTTGGCCAGCAGGTCGATGTAGGAGCGGCGGGCAGAAATGTTGAAAGAAGTCCGGTCCTTGATGATCGGCCCTTCGAAATTGAGTTTGCTGGTCAGGAGTCCTATACTGACTACGCCATGATAGTTCTTCATGTCGCCATCATTGGTGCGTACGTCAATTACGGAGGAGAGGCGTCCGCCGAAGCGGGCGGGGAAAGAACTTTTGAAGAGGGTTACTTTCTTTACGGCTTCGGGAGTGAAGACAGAGAAGAATCCTAATAAATGATCTACGTTGTACACCGGTACACCGTCCAGCAAGATCAGGTTCTGGTCGGGGCCACCACCACGTACATACAATCCGGCAGATCCTTCCATTCCGGCCTGTACGCCCGGCATCAACTGGATGGCTTTCATTACATCTGCTTCTCCCAGTATGCTGGGAGTGTTTTTTATTTGTGTCATCGGTATCTCGCTGGCACCCATTTGAGTGGCCATGATCCCCGATTCGGTCTTGTCCGACACGACGACCACTTCTTGCAGCATGTTGCTGTCTTTCATCCGGATGTTCAGCAGGGTGTCACGGGTCAGGGTCAGTACGTGTTGCTGGCTGGTGTAACCCAAATAGGAGAAGCTCAACTGAGCTTCTCCTTCTGGCAGCGTAATGCTGTAGAAACCGTAAGGATTGGTGGTGGTTCCTTGATGATGACGACTCTCAAGAATATTGGCACCAATCAGCGTTTCGGCAGACGCCCCGTCAGTTACGTATCCACTGATAGTAAACCTGCGGCTTACGGGTTTGGGGGGGATTTTTTGTAACAGGATGTGCTTTCCTGTTATTTTATAGCTTATCGGTTCGTTGGCAAACAACTGGTTCAGAACCTCTCCGAGAGGTTTCTTCTGTACGTTGAGGCTGACTTTATGGTCGAGTTTCACTTCTTCACCGTAGATGAAAGAGAAACCGGTGGCTTGTTCTATATGCCGGATAATCTCTGAGAGGCTGGTGTTTTGCAGCTTGAGGGTGATCCTGGGCTCCGGTGTCTGCGCGTTGATAGTCGAAAAGAATATGGAAACCACACACATCAGAATGTAACTTCTGATGTGGTGGAAATCCGGATTGGATTTTCTCATGTTTAGTTAAGTTTAGTAGTAATCGTTATTTCTTCATTGTTGTGTGAATAGTTGAATTTACCGACTGTATGCAGCAGATCGAGAATCTGATCGAGTCCTTCTCCGTCGGAGAATCGTGCCGTGATCCGGTAGTTCTGCAATGCTTTGTCTGCTATGGAGATGTTTACACCAAACGTGTTGGACAACTGTCGGGCGATCTCCTGCAGGGGAAGGTTGGTGAAGACTAATTCGCCATTCCGCCAGGCTATCTCTTCGGCAGCGCGATCTGAAACTTCAAGGGTCATGCTCTTTTTCACCTTATTATATATAGCACTTTCGTTTGGCTTCAGAACCATGCGCACAGAATTGGCTTTATTGCTCACCACCACGGAACCTTCGAGTAGGGTGGTTTTCACTTCCGGATCGTCCGGATAGGACTCTACGTTGAAGTGAGTTCCCAGTACCTCTACATTGACCGACTCTGTCTGTACGATGAAAGGGTGTTCCCGATTCTTCGTCACTTCGAAATACGCTTCTCCTTTCAAGTCCACTTCCCTGTGTTTCCCCTTGAATTTCTCGGGATAGGTGAGAGAAGAGAAATGGTTCAGCGTCACTTCCGTTCCATCGGGTAACTTTATAGTCCGTGTGTCGGCCAGTGTAGAAACGGTTTGCAAGGCGGCAGGTTTCAGATAGCAATAAGTGCTCCATCCGATGTAGCAGAACAAAGCGATGGCGGCTACTGCCGAGAAAATGCGTATAGAGAAAAGCCGGTGTGCCGGACGTGGCAATCGCTTCTCTAATATCTGATAGCTTGCCGCTGCCGAGAATCTTCCTCTGGGCGAGCGGGTGGAGGCTATGAGTTTCTCCAATAATCGGTTAAGTTCCTGGTCGGTATACTTCATTTTTTATTTCGTTATTTTTTCACCAGCCGGATAGACATTTGGGTCGTTTCCGACTTTCCGTTCTGAGGCCGGCAGATAAGCTGAATGTATTCATTCGTTCCCACTTTCTGGGGATAGACCAGAATAGTGGCTTTGGCCGATTTACTGCCTCCCTTGATGGTGACTTTATTATCTTTAATCTTAAAAAACTGTGCCGAAGAACTTCCGGGTTTCGTCGGACGTGAGGGTGATTCGATGAAGACAATCCGGTCTTCTTTCGTTTTATCAACCGCAATGATCTTTACCTGGAATTCGGCTTCCGCAGTATTCTTTGGGTAAGAGAAGTCCTGCGCTTTCTTTTCGAATCCCAGATATTCCTTGGGATAGGAGTTGTTGCCGTTTTCGCATGCAGTGAAACACAGTGCCATCGTAAACAATGCAAAGGTTGTAGGTCTTAATAACTTCTTCATAAGCTAAGTCTTTGTGTTTTGATTAAAATGAATTTCACTGATAAAGACAGAGCGTTCGAAGGATCTCCCTATCGGGAATGTGCAAATAAAAGTTAAATCTTGTCCATCGTTTCCGGCCGGTGGTTCATTGTTTATCGTTCATCGTCAATATCGCTTCTTTCAGTCGGATTGTTGCTTTCTGGAGTTGGGCGTCTACGGTCTTTGTGCTGATGCCCAATTCTTCGGCCACCTGTGCATAGCTTTGTTTTTCTTCGCGGACGCGGATGAACACTTCTCTGCAACGTTCGGGCAGGCGGTCGAGCGCCTTCACATAGATGGCGAACAGCTCTTCACTGATCATTGATTCCTCGGGCGAATCGCTTTGTGCTTCCGGTTCCGGCAATACTTCGGTGGATACGGTTGTGCGCCTGTTCTCTTTTTCCAGATAGTTGAGTGAGGCGTTTTTCACCAGTATGAAGCAATAGTCCTCAATGCTTTTGACTTCGGGCAACGAACTGCGTTGTTCCCAGAGTTTCAAGAATACATCAAGTACGATCTCTTGCGACCATTCTTCCCGCTTTACGTAATAGTAGGCAATGCGGTAAAGCCGGTCGTACGTCATATCGTAGAAGGATCGGAACGCCGTTTGCGAGTCCAGCTCCTTCATTCGTCTTAATAGTTTTCGAACCTCTGATTCGGTCATGACTTTATAATTTTAGTTGTCCACCCGGAGAAGATCGCTCATGATGCTGTCGGAAATAAAAATTCCTTCTCGGGTGAGGCGCAGAGCACCTTCGTGTATTTCTAATTTGCCGTTTTCTAAAGAAGGACGTGCCATCTTGAGGCAGTATTGTTCCAGTTCGGTTCCATAATCGTTGCGGAGGCGTTCGAGTGAAATTCCCCATTGAGTGCGGACGGAGGTAATGACAAATTCATTGTACCGGGTAGTCAGATCCCGTTCTTCCCGTTCAAAGTCCCGTTTGCCGCTTTTGATGCCTGCTATGTATTTCTCTATCGACGAACAGTTCCATTCGCGTGTTGCTCCGTCGAAAGAGTGTGCCGACGGACCACAACCGAGGTAACTGGCCCCTTGCCAGTACGAAGTGTTATGGCGTGAATACATTCCCGGCTTGCAAAAGTTGGATATTTCGTAGTGCTCATATCCTGCTTCCTGCAGCCGGTCTATCAATAAGGTGAAGAACCGGACACTGCTGTCCTCGTCCACTTCTTCAACCTGGTGTTTTTGCAACATTCTATAAATAGGAGTACCTTCTTCATAAATCAGGTGGTAGGCCGAAACATGCTCCACATTGAGGGCAATGGCCTGTTGCAGGTCCTTTTCCCAACGCTCTGCTGTCTCACCGGGAAGTCCGTAAATCAAGTCGATACTGATGTTGCGGAACCCGTAGGTACGGCATAATTCTACTGCACGAATGGCTTGAGTGGCATTGTGGCGTCGCTTCAATAACGTAAGCGTGGCATCATCAAAAGTCTGGATACCCATACTGATGCGGTTGAATGGCAAGCGGGAGAGCATTTGCACATATTCCGGACAGAGGTCATCCGGATTGGCTTCAAGCGTTATTTCATGGCAATTTTCCATTCCGTATACACGCCGGACGGTGTCGAACACTTTCCGGAAGTCCTCTTCATCAAGTTGCGAAGGAGTACCTCCACCAAAGTAGAGCGTTTCTATGGGCTCTCCTTTCAGGTAAGTATATCTCATTTCCAGCTCCTTGCAGAGGGCTTCGATGTAGTGTCCTTTCCGTTCGCTTCGCGTGGTGGAGTAAAAATCGCAATAAATACAGCGTGTCTTACAGAAGGGGACATGTATGTATATGCCTGCCATGATAGTCTGAGTTATTTTTGCGTTTTAAATTGCAAAAGTAAGGTTTTCGTTTTAGTAAACAACTTTGCAGGGCATATATTCTTTCTTATTTAACGGGAGGAAAGTTCCTTTTTAACCATTTGACAATCTGATTATCTGATGATCTCAGAATGCTTTCGTTTTGTGCCGCTCTGAAGGTTGGAGAAAAAAACGCCTGCATTTGCCGGTAGGATTTTCCCATGTGTCGCAGATCTGTGATATCTGTTCTCCAATAGATAGCTGTGCGGCGGAATCCTGCCCTTTTTCTTTTATTTTCCTCTTCCTCCGGTGATTCTGTTATATATGGTTTGACTGGCTTTACAGAACAACCGGAGGAGAAAGAGGCATTCATACGGCCTTTTTGTTATAACAATATATGTAATGTGGCAAAACATGAGGAGATTTTCGGAAATGAAGTAAGCATTTCCGGAAAGTGCTTACTTCTTTGGGTCCGAATGCTTACTTCTTTTTCCGGAAATACACCGTCTTTGTGCTGAAAAACCGCCGTCTTTTGCCTCAAATACTCCCGTTTTGCGCCGAAAACTCCGTTACTGAATCCTATTTCATTCAGTTTGGCAGAAGGTAGTGTAAGCAGATGTGAGGTGGATAATGCTTTTTAATAGATAATAAAGGAAAAGACTTTCATTCTGACAAACGGTTTATTCTCTTCCCGTTTGTATCAACATGTTACATAACATTGTTTAGTAACACTGTCAGTTTTATTGCTTTTCATTTGATTAATGCCTAATTTGCGCCTCAGTAAAAAAAGGGTATGCGAAAAACACATACTGAATCATTCATTTAAATCTTATATATCATGAAAAAGACCTTAAGAATTTGTTTAGGAGTGACTTTCTTTTTATTTGTTTCTGTTAATGTCTGTTTGTCTGCGTTGAAAAACAAAGATAAAAAAGCGAATATGAAGATGCTTACTTTAGAGTGTCTTGCAATGGGAGAAGGTACTGATACCGGAGAAGGAGGAGGAGGCAACTATTCATGTACAGTAACTGTAGAATGTGGATTTCCTCTATCTGGTTCAGTATCTTGTAGTGGTAAAAAATGTAGTAGAGGGCTTGATTGGTTAAATGGTGCCTATGTTGAATGTGATGGAAATAAGACTTATTGCTAAAGGGTAATGAATAGAATATTGATTCTTATTATCGCAATTTTATGTTTTTCTTCTTGTAACAACAAGGAGAAAAATCGTAACTTAATGTATTGTCAGTCGGAAATTAAGATAGAAGAATATCCTGATTCTAGTTTCTTCTCCAACATTACGTGTATGACTTATTATAAGAATAAGATATATGTTTTGGATAAAAAACGGGGAGACATTGTGGCGTTAAGTGATAACTTAAAAGAGATGGAATATGTTAGCAAACATGGTGAAGCCCCTTATGAAACAACATGGCCATTTACCTTTAATGTACTGAATGACACGGTATATGTTGTTGATTTTGGAACAAAGTCAATGAAAAAATTTCATGGAGGAGTTTTCTATGGTGATTTTTCACTTTCAAATGCAAATGAAAACAGATTTAGTCTCAATGATTCTTTAATCTTTTTATCTGCGAATACGGATTCGACAAGTTTTCTAATGATTGATAAATATCACCCAAACAAACAAATCCCAATGGGAAAGGTTGTACGAGAAAAAACTCCTTTTAAAACCATTATATCTAACAAGAAACATATTCTTTATGATCAAGGCAAAGGAATATTTTCGATTTCAAATTGCTACCCTTATATAGAGCAATATAATATTCATGGAGAATATATTAAAACATTTGATATCTCTTCAATTCCTATAATAAAAGAAGCAACAGAAATTGCTAAAAAGAATTCTAATAAAGAGAAATCTGTCTATATATACATACGTGATGCTTATCTTGCAAATGACCATATATATATACTGTGTTCATCACGGAGCTCATCAGGCGATTATCGTGTAAATACTATTTTGAAATTATCAATCAATGACGAAATGAAGCATATCTCTACCTACATTCTTCCACATGATATATATTCTTCTTTTTGTGTTTCAGACACATATCTATTTGCTTCACAAGAAGTGGCAGGAGTAACCATTGAAAAAATAAAAATAGGTGATGCGAAAAAATAAATTCTTTACCTTATTTATATTGCTTTGCATTATATGGGGATGTAGCAATAATCAAAAAAAAGAAAATGATGTTACTAAAACTCCCCAAAAGGATGTTTATAACTTAATAGGGAAAAGGGTAACCTCCATTGATTCTATTGTGTCAAATAAGACTTGTAGAGTTATTTTTCTATTTAACTATTATGATTGTGGGAGTTGTATAGATTTAGGATTCTCTATTACAAAAAAAATAGATTCTCTTTATAGAAATAATAAAGTAGCTATTATTTCAACTATGGGAAGCCCTTCATCTTTCCAGAAACGTAATAAATATTATGAGTATATATATCTTGACTCAAAAGATCTGATAAGAAAAGAATTGAAATATGTTCCAACACCTATAATGCTTTTATTGGATTCTTCAAACTGTATAAAAGACTATATATTCCCTAATACATCAGATGATAGAGAAGTTGTTCCATTTATAGAATCTGTTTTATAAGGAAGCATAAGCCAAGAGGTATATTATATTGGTGTTACCAAGTTCGATAATACGGAAAGTTGTTATCCTAATTCAACTTCGTTTAGAGAGTGCCAAGAGTTTGTGACACTGTGATATCTGCTTAATAAACAGATCCTGTATGTTACATAACATTGTTTAGTAACACTGTCAGTTTTATTGCTTTTCATTTGATTAATGCCTAATTTGCGCCTCAGTAAAAAAAGGGTATGCGAAAAACACATACTGAATCATTCATTTAAATCTTATATATCATGAAAGTATATCAGACTAACGAAATTAAGAACATTGCCCTTCTTGGCAATGACGGCTCAGGAAAAACCACTCTCACAGAAGCGTTGCTCTATGAGAGTGGTATTATAAAACGTCGCGGCAGGATTACTGCCAAGAATACCGTAAGCGATTACTTTCCGGTGGAACAGGAATATGGATATTCCGTCTTTTCAACTATTTTTCATGTGGAATGGAATGGAAAGAAACTGAACATCATAGACTGTCCGGGCAGCGATGACTTTGTAGGTGCTGCCATGACGGCACTCAACGTAACCGATACAGCTATTTTGCTGCTGAACGGACAATATGGACCGGAAGTGGGAACACAAAATCATTTCCGCTATACCGAAAAACTGGGTAAACCGGTAATCTTCCTGGTGAATCAACTCGATAACGAGAAGTGCGATTATGATATGGTGCTTGAACAACTGAAGTCCATTTACGGACCGAAAGTGGTTCCCGTCCAGTATCCTTTGGCTACAGGCCCGAATTTCAACTCACTGATCGACGTGCTGCTGATGAAGAAATACTCTTGGGGACCCGAAGGTGGAGCACCCACTATTGAAGAGATCCCGGCCGAAGAGATGGACAAGGCTATGGAAATGCACAAAGCCCTGGTAGAAGCCGCTGCTGAGAATGATGAAGGCTTGATGGAAAAATTCTTCGAACAGGATTCACTGACAGAAGACGAAATGCGTGAAGGTATCCGCAAAGGATTGGCTGCACGTGGCATGTTCCCCGTATTCTGTGTCTGTGCAGGCAAAGATATGGGTGTACGTCGTCTGATGGAGTTTCTGGGTAATGTAGTGCCCGGTGTATCCGAAATGCCGAAAGTGCATAATACCCGTGGTGAAGTGGTGGAACCCGATCCCGATGGGCCTACTTCACTCTATTTCTTCAAAACAGGTGTGGAGCCGCATATTGGCGACGTTCAATACTTCAAGGTGATGAGCGGAAAAGTGCACGAAGGAGATGACTTTACGAATGCCGACCGCGGTTCGAAAGAACGTGTGGCACAGATTTATGCTTGTGCCGGTGCCAACCGTATCAAAGTAGAAGAGATGGTGGCCGGTGATATCGGCTGTACCGTGAAGCTGAAAGATGTTCATACCGGAAACACGCTAAATGGTAAAGGTGCCGAAAACCGGTTTAATTTTATTAAATATCCGAATTCTAAATATTCACGCGCCATCAAACCGGTGAACGAAGCCGATACAGAGAAGATGATGGTTATCTTGAACCGTATGCGCGAGGAAGATCCGACTTGGGTCATCGAACAATCGAAAGAATTGAAACAGACCATCGTACATGGTCAGGGTGAATTCCACCTCCGTACTTTAAAGTGGCGTCTGGAGAATAATGAAAAACTTCAGGTGAAATTCGAGGAACCGAAGATTCCTTATCGTGAGACCATCACTAAGGCGGCCCGTGCCGACTATCGTCATAAAAAACAATCGGGTGGTGCCGGACAGTTTGGTGAAGTGCACTTGATTGTAGAACCATATTATGAAGGAATGCCGGTGCCCGATACGTATAAGTTCGGTGGACAGGAATTTAAGATTAATGTGAAAGGTACCGAAGAAGTTCCATTGGAATGGGGCGGAAAATTGGTATTTGTTAACAGTATTGTCGGTGGTTCTATCGATGCCCGCTTCCTGCCTGCTATCCTTAAAGGTATCATGTCCCGTATGGAGCAGGGACCTCTCACCGGTTCGTACGCCCGCGATGTACGTGTCATCGTATATGACGGAAAGATGCACCCGGTAGATTCTAATGAAATCTCGTTCATGCTGGCCGGACGCAATGCTTTCAGCGAAGCATTTAAGAATGCGGGACCGAAGATTCTCGAACCTATTTATGATGTAGAAGTCTTTGTGCCTTCCGATAAGATGGGTGATGTGATGGGAGATCTTCAGGGACGTCGTGCCATGATCATGGGCATGAGCAGCGAAAACGGTTATGAAAAGCTGGTCGCTAAAGTGCCTTTAAAAGAGATGTCTTCTTATTCGACAGCGCTCAGCTCGCTTACCGGAGGTCGTGCTTCGTTCATTATGAAATTTGCAAGTTACGAACTTGTTCCGAGTGATGTGCAGGATAAATTAATAAAAGACTTCGAATCCAAGCAAACAGAAGAATAATGTGGTTACAGCCTGCCGGACTGCGGGCTGCAAATGGCTGAACTGCTGAGTTATAAAGCTATGAGGAGTGTACAATGTATGTGCAACTGCTCGTAGCTTTATTCTTTTAAGGCATTCTGCTTGTGGTTGTAGCTGCCGTTACATGCCATTGACAGTTCGTCGGTCGCCTCTTGAAACCTGCTTACTCATTAACAATGATTAAAGAAAGTAGATTTTCTGAAGAGAAATCTTTAATTTTTTATTAAATTTGCAAACCAAAGGCATATACGTTTTGTTATAGTGGTCAGAATACGACCTAAAAAACGTCTTTCGGTTAATTATAGAGAACATCCTGTTAAAACAGGTTAAGCTGTTAGGAGTGTTAATTAGGGAGTGTTAATTTTGTTGCTATGAAAAAGTCAACAATCTGGATATTAGGCATTATTATGGGTCTTTCCTTTCTGAGTTTGCTCTATTTACAAGTGAGCTACATCGAAGAAATGGTGAAGATGCGTAAAGAACAATTTAATACATCCGTGCGAAATGCTTTGTTTCAGGTTTCAAAGGATGTGGAGTATGATGAAACGCAACGTTGGCTGTTAGAAGACATTACTGAAGCGGAACGTAGAGCACTGGCTCAGTCTTCTTCTACTACCGAACAGAAAAATGGTTTGATTCAGCAATCGGAGCGTTATAGGTTCAAGTCACCGGACGGAACCCTGTATTCGGAGTTTGAACTAAAGATGATTACCACCGAGCCGTCGAAGGTGCCCAAAGCCATGATTTCGGAGAGACATGGCCGGAATACCATTCCGCAGACATCGCGAAGCTTGACCGACGCTATTAAAAATAGGTATATGTATCAGCGTTTCCTGCTCGACGATGTAGCTTTGCGGATGATTTACAAAGCAAGCGATAAGTCGATTGGCGAACGGGTGAACTTTAAGAAGCTGGATAATTATCTGAAGTCTAACTTTATTAATAATGGTATAGAGTTGCTATATCATTTTTCGGTAATCGATAAAGATGGACGTGAGGTATATCGCTGTTCGGATTACGAAGAGGGAGGAAGTGAGGATTCTTATACCCAACCTCTGTTCCAAAATGATCCGCCTGCGAAGATGAGTATTGTGAAGGTGCACTTTCCGGGAAAGAAAGATTATATCTTCGACTCGGTTAGTTTTATGATCCCTTCGATGATATTCACTTTCGTACTGTTGATTACATTCATCTTCACTATCTACATCGTCTTCCGCCAGAAGAAGCTGACAGAAATGAAGAATGACTTTATCAACAATATGACACACGAGTTCAAGACACCGATATCTACCATCTCGCTTGCCGCGCAGATGCTGAAAGATCCCGCAGTCGGGAAATCACCGCAGATGTTCCAGCATATATCGGGAGTCATTAATGATGAAACGAAGCGGTTGAGATTCCAGGTGGAGAAAGTTCTTCAGATGTCTATGTTCGACAGACAGAAAGCAACACTGAAGATGAAAGAACTCGATGCCAATGAGTTGATTACCGGGGTTATCAATACGTTCGCTCTGAAGGTGGAACGCTATAATGGTAAGATTACATCGAACCTTGAGGCTACCAATCCTGTTATATTTGCGGACGAAATGCATATCACCAATGTGATATTCAACCTGATGGATAACGCGGTGAAATACAAGAAGCCCGAAGAAGACCTGGTGCTCGACGTGAGAACTTGGAACGAACCCGGTAAACTGATGATTTCGATACAGGACAACGGTATTGGTATTAAAAAAGAAAACCTGAAGAAGGTGTTTGATAAGTTCTATCGCGTGCATACAGGTAATCTGCACGATGTAAAAGGTTTCGGTCTGGGACTGGCTTATGTGAAAAAGATTATTCAGGATCATAAGGGAACCATCCGGGCGGAGAGTGAACTGAATGTAGGAACTAAATTTATTATTGCATTACCTTTATTAAAAAATGATTGATATGGACGAGAAACTGCGTATTTTATTATGCGAAGATGATGAAAATCTTGGCATGCTTTTAAGAGAATATTTACAGGCGAAAGGTTACTCTGCTGAGTTGTATCCTGATGGAGAAGCCGGATTTAAGGCTTTCCTGAAGAATAAATATGACTTGTGCGTGTTCGACGTGATGATGCCTAAGAAAGATGGTTTCACGCTGGCACAGGAGGTTCGTGCGGCCAACGCTGAAATTCCGATTATCTTCCTGACTGCAAAGACACTCAAGGAGGATATTCTGGAAGGATTTAAGATCGGTGCGGATGATTACATCACCAAACCTTTCAGTATGGAAGAACTTACTTTCAGAATTGAAGCGATCTTGAGACGTGTTCGTGGAAAGAAGAACAAAGAAAGCAATATCTATAAGATCGGTAAGTTTACGTTTGATACACAAAAGCAGATTCTGGCTATCGGTGACAAACAAACTAAGTTGACTACCAAGGAATCGGAATTGCTGGGATTGTTGTGTGCACATGCCAACGAGATTTTGCAGCGTGACTTTGCTTTGAAGACTATCTGGATTGATGATAACTATTTCAATGCCCGTAGTATGGACGTATATATCACCAAACTGCGTAAGCACCTGAAGGATGATGATTCGATTGAGATTATCAACATCCACGGAAAAGGTTACAAGTTGATTACCCCCGAACCGGAATCATAATGGAGAGGGGGATATACAGAAATAAAAAAGCCGGAAAACATTCGTTTTCCGGCTTTTTTATTTCTGTTGAAAATATTAATCCGCAATTCTTTTATTGATCGCAATGTAAGAAATGAGTCCGAGTACCACCAATACTATCGAGCCTCCCAGGATAGCGTTGTTGTTCACGTCTCCGGTCAGAGAACAAACAATCAGAATGATTATTCCGACTAAGATTAATATCAATCCTAAATTCTTTAATAAGCCTTTCATGTGTGTGTATTTTAATAGATTATTATATTCCAGTCACAAATTAACGCATAATTCTTTAACGAGCGAAATTATTTTCGCAAAAAAACCATTAATTAGCCATAAATAGTTGATTTGGTTGCTTTCACTTCTCCGTATTGATTAATCTTTGGTATTGAAAAATATCTTTCTCAATACTTCCTGGCTTACGCTTAATTCTTCGACTGTGATGCCGTGCAACGCCTCTTTCAGTGTCCGGTTGGCTATAACACGGGCTTTTTCTTCCAGTTCTTTTCCTGTTTTGGTCAGGTGGATCAGATTGGTACGACGGTCCTTTTTGTCGGAGATACGGACAACCAGATGCTGGCGTTCCATATTGTCGATTAAGCGGGTCATACTCGGTTTATCTTTAAAAGTTGCATTGCACAACTCTTGTTGGGTCACTCCGTCTTTTTCCCAGAGAAAAATAAGAACCGTCCATTGTTCCGGGCTGATCTCCAGACCGTTCTGTCTGAAGTTACGGTATAGCTTACGGTTGATGGCGGCAGAAACTTTGCCATTCAGGATAGCAAAGATTAGTCTGATATCAAAATTAAATTGTTCGATCATGAAATTATTGTTTAAGCAACTTTGCAAAGATAAATGTCTTCTTCGACAAATCCTATCCCGTGGCATAAAAAAAGATTAAATGTTTGCAGTTCAAAATAAAATGCCTACCTTTGCACCGCATTTTTAAAATCAAATAATTTATTTATTTAATTAAAACGAGTATGAATCAATACGAAACCGTTTTCATTTTAACTCCCGTTTTGTCTGATGTTCAGATGAAGGAAGCGGTAGAAAAATTCAAAGGCATTCTTCAGGCTGAAGGTGCTGAGATTATCAATGAAGAAAACTGGGGACTGAAGAAACTGGCTTATCCAATCCAGAAGAAGTCTACAGGATTCTATCAGCTGATTGAGTTCAATGCAGAACCTACTGTTATTGACAAGTTGGAATTAAATTTCCGTCGTGATGAACGCGTAATCCGTTTCCTGACTTTCAGAATGGATAAATACGCTGCAGAATATGCTGCAAAGAGAAGAAGTGTTAAATCAAACAAAAAGGAGGATTAATCATGGCACAACAAGTTCAATCAGAAATCAGATATTTAACTCCGCCTTCAGTAGACGTTAAGAAGAAAAAATACTGCCGTTTCAAAAAGAGTGGTATTAGGTATATCGACTACAAAGATCCTGAATTCTTGAAGAAATTCTTGAATGAGCAGGGTAAGATCCTTCCGCGCCGTATCACCGGTACTTCTTTGAAGTTCCAGCGTCGTATTGCGCAGGCTGTGAAGAGAGCACGTCACCTGGCGTTACTTCCATTTGTAACTGACATGATGAAATAAGGAGGAAAAGTATGGAAATTATATTGAAAGAAGACGTAGTAAACTTGGGTTATAAGAATGACATCGTAACTGTTAAGTCTGGTTATGGTCGTAATTACTTGATCCCCACCGGAAAAGCTGTTATTGCTTCTCCTTCTGCAAAGAAAATGTTGGCTGAAGAACTGAAACAGCGTGCTCACAAACTTGAGAAAATCAAGAAAGATGCTGAAGCACTGGCTGCTAAGTTGGAAGGTGTATCTTTGACTATCGCTACAAAGGTTAGCTCAACCGGTACTATCTTCGGTTCTGTTGGTAACATCCAGATCGCTGAGGAATTGGCTAAGTTGGGTCACGAAATCGACAGAAAGATCATCGTTGTAAAAGACGCTGTAAAAGAAGTTGGTTCTTATAAAGCTATCGTTAAACTGCACAAAGAAGTTTCTGTAGAAATTCCTTTTGAAGTAGTAGCTGAATAAGCCTATCATATGACATTGAGAAGGGACATTCCAAAACGGGATGTCCTTTTTTTTTTGAGAGATTATTGGGAGAGTGTCTTTGTTTATAAATAAAGAGATACCCGGCAGAGGTGCCCAGTGTTGAAGAAGGGGAGATGTGGAGGAAACGACTTCCGTAATGGAAAGGTACGGATATAAAAAAAGTCTGTACGTGCTTTTGCACGGCAGACTTTCAATTCTCTCTAATGTTGTTCGAGATTATTCAGCTACAACTGCTTCAGTTGCAGTAGAGTCAGTTGCTGTAGTATCAGCTACCTGAGCTGCTGCTTCAGCTGCAGCTGCTTCAACTGCTGCGATAGAGTCAGCGATACGGATAGAATCTGCAGTTGCTTTTTCAGCGTCAGCTGCTTTGTTACCACAAGATGCGAATGATACTGCTGCGATAGCTACGAACATCAAAACTAATTTTTTCATTTTCTTTGCTTTTTAAATCTGTAATACAATCAATTGCTTATTAAAACGATGCAAAGGTATGTACTTTTTGCATATGTTGTACTCCTAAACCCAACTTTTTTTTATTTTTTTTTTAGAAGAATGTTTCATTATGTTTTTTTGTATGTTTTAAAACATATCTAATCTTCTGCTATACTGTTATATAGATAGCGTTTGATACTTCTTTTCGGAGTCTTCTCAAACTCAGTGGGGTAGAGTTGAATCTGGCTTACTTTTTCGTAGGCTGCCACGCTATTATTCAAATTCTTCAGGTTTTCGTCCATAATCGTTTTCAGGTTATCTTCGTGGTTGAGTCCTAAAGAATCCAGCGCTTCATAATCGGCATATACCAAGGCAACCAGTTTCTTGTTTCGTTCTATGATAAGACTTTCGAGAATGAAAGGCAGATTATTAAGTTTAGCCTCAATTTCTTCGGGGAAGATGTTCTGTCCGCTCGAACTGAGTATCATCGTCTTCAGGCGGCCACGGATGAAAATATTACCTTCATCGTCCATAGTGCCTAAGTCCCCGGTGCGCAACCAACCGTCTTTAGTGAAAACTTCGCGGGTGGCTTCCGGATTTTTATAATATCCCGTCATTACGTTTTCTCCACGCACTTGTATTTCTCCGGTACCGGCTTCCGGATTCTCCTTATAAATACGGGCTTCCATGATATCGAGTATTTTACCTGATGAGGAAGGGACGAATTTATCCCAGGGAGCATAACTGATGAGCGGCCCACATTCCGTCATGCCGTAGCCAATGGTGAAAGGGAACTTGATTTTATGGAAAAACTCTTCTACTTCCGGGTTCATAGCGGCTCCGCCGATAATAATTTCCTTGAAACGTCCTCCAAGGGCATCGATCAGCTTCTTGCGAATCTGTCCGTATATCTGGCTGTCGAGAAGGGGGATGCTCAACGCCCATTTCATGCCTTTCTTGCTGATGATGGGTTGGATTACATTTTTATAGATCTTCTCGATGACAAGCGGTACTGTGATAATCAGGTTGGGTTTGACCTCTTCGAAAGCTTTCATTATGATTTTGGGGGAGGGAACTTTGCCAAGCAGGGTTACGTGCGTGCCAACTGCCGTAGCTGTCAGAAAGTCGAAAGCACATCCGTAAGCATGGGCAAGTGGGAGGAAAGAGAGCACTTTATCACCTTTTTTTAGCAATTCCGTTCGGATACCGAAAGTCACATTACCGGCCAGGTTGTTGCCGGTCAGCATTACTCCTTTACTGAATCCGGTAGTGCCGGAGGTATAATTCAGTAACATAACCTTGTCGTTGGACAAGGTGGTGTAAAGGACATCTTCTTTTTGGAATCCTTTCGGGTAAGTTTCTTCCATGCACTGATTGATATGTTTCAGGAATTTCTGAACCGTTTCGCCATCGCGTTGGTGCAGGCAACGGAAGTCTGTCAGTGAAAAGACGGCACGGATGCCGGTCAGTCGTTCTTCTTCCAAAGTTTCCCAGATGGTGTCGCTGGTGAAAAGGAAGACAGATTCAGAATGATTTACGATATGGTGTACATCATTCGGATTGAAGTCTTGCAAGATAGGTACTACGATGGCCCCGTAGGTAATGGTCGCCATGTAAGCGATGCACCAACGGGCATTATTTTTTCCGATGACTGCGATTTTATCTCCCCGGCGCAAACTACAGTGCTTGAAAAGCAAATGAAGTTTGGCTATTTCTTCGGCTACTTCACCGTAAGTATAACTTTCCGGTTCACCATAATTGGTGTAGCAGGGCAAATCCCAGTTTTCACGGAAACTATTTTCGTAGAGTTTTATAAAGTTTTCTTTTATCATTGCACGTTTTTTGAAGATTTGTGCAAAAGTAGGTATAAACTTTCAGAATAGAAAACCTCTAACTCCTTTTAACTCCTTCTGCATCTTTACTCCTAATAATAATGTGTAACTTTGTACCGAATATGCGTTTTTACAGATTATGATAGATACCACTGTATTTCAAGATAAGACAGCCGTTTACTATACTTTAGGCTGCAAGCTGAATTTCTCAGAGACTTCGACGATTGGTAAAATCCTGCGTGAGGCAGGTGTGCGTACGGCCCGGAAAGGTGAAAAGGCTGACCTTTGCATTGTCAATACCTGTTCGGTGACCGAGATGGCGGACAAGAAGTGCCGTCAGGCTATTCACCGCCTGGTGAAACAACATCCCGGTGCGTTTGTGGTGGTGACAGGTTGCTATGCCCAGTTGAAACCCGGTGATGTGGCAAAGATAGAGGGAGTGGACGTTGTGCTTGGTGCGGAACAAAAGAAAGACCTGCTTCAATACCTGGGCGACTTGCATAAACACGAAGGAGGAGAGGCTTATACAACCGCAACGAAAGATATCCGTTCCTTTGCCCCGTCTTGTTCAAGAGGTGACCGTACCCGCTTTTTCCTGAAAGTACAGGATGGGTGCGATTACTTTTGTTCTTACTGTACCATTCCTTTTGCCCGTGGACGGAGTCGCAACGGGACTGTCGCATCTTTGGTGGAGCAGGCACGGCAGGCTGCTGCCGAAGGTGGGAAAGAGATTGTGCTGACCGGAGTCAATATCGGAGATTTCGGAAAATCTACCAGCGAGACTTTCTTCGATTTGGTGAAAGCGCTCGATCAGGTAGAAGGCATTGAGCGTTATCGCATTTCTTCTATTGAGCCCAATCTGCTGACGGATGAGATTATAGAATATGTGTCCACCTCCCGTAGCTTCATGCCTCATTTCCATATCCCTTTGCAGTCCGGTTGCGATGAAGTGCTCCAGTTGATGCGCCGTCGGTATGGAACGGAACTTTTTGCTTCGAAGATTGCAAAGATAAAAGAGGTGATGCCTGATGCGTTTATCGGCGTGGACGTAATTGTGGGTACACGTGGCGAAACCGACGAGTATTTTGAGAAAGCCTATGAATTTATTTCCGGACTGGATATCACGCAATTGCATGTGTTCAGTTATTCGGAACGTCCCGGTACCCAGGCACTGAAGATAGACCATGTGGTGACTCCTGAGGCGAAGCATCAGCGAAGCCAGCGTTTGCTTGCGTTGTCGGATGGGAAAACGAAGGACTTCTATGCCCGTCATATCGGCCAGACTATGCCTGTCCTGATGGAGAAACCTAAGGCAGGAGCGCCTATGCACGGCTTTACGGCAAACTACATTCGTGTAGAGGTGGAAAGTGACCCGGCATTGGATAATCAAGTTGTAAATGTTCTCTTGGGAGATTTTAACGAAGATGGCACTGCACTGAAAGGAACTATAACACAATAAACATGAAATCGAAACTTCTTTATTTGTTAACCTATGTGGGGATGTGGCTTTTGGCTATTCTTCCGTTTCCGGTGTTGTATGCTCTGTCCGATTTTATTTACTTCTGGTTGTACCACGTGATCGGTTACCGGAGAAAGGTGGTGGGTACCAATCTGAAGAACTCTTTTCCGGAGAAGTCGGCAGCAGAATTGAAGGCCATTGAACGTAAGTTCTATCATTACCTTTGCGACTATATGCTCGAAGATGTGAAAATGTTGCGCATGTCCGAGAAAGAGCTTTGCAAACGTATGACTTACGAAAACAAGGAAGCTTATCTCCGGATGATTGACGAACGGGGCGGGATTGTCCTGCTGATCCCCCACTATGCTAATTTCGAATGGATTACGGGGATGGGAATGATTATGCGTCCCGGCGATGTACCTGTACAGGTATACAAACCTTTGAAAGATGTTTATCTGGATGGTCTTTTCAAGTACATCCGCAGCCGCTTCGGAGGGTACAATGTGCCGAAGCACTCCACCGCCCGCGAAGTGATCAGGCTGAGACGTGACGGCAAGAAGATGGCTATCGGACTGATTACCGACCAATCGCCCAATACGAACGAGGCGCACCATTGGACTACTTTTTTGAATCAGGACACGGTGTTCATGGATGGTGCCGAGCGCATTGCCAAGATGATGGACTTTCCGGTTTTCTATTGTGAGTTGCGCAAGGAGCGGAGAGGGTATTGCCGCGTAGAGTTCGATCTGGTCACCGATCGTCCGAAAGAAACCGCCGATGGTGAGATTACCGAAATCTTTGCCCGCAGATTGGAGCAGACCATCCGGAAGGAACCTGCTTACTGGCTTTGGTCACATAAGCGCTGGAAGCTGAAACGCCCCGAAAAGAAAGATGAATAAGATATCTGTCGTTATATTGAACTGGAACGGTTGCGAAATGCTCCGTTCGTTTCTTTCCTCCGTACTCCGGCATTCCGAGGCGGAAGGTGTGGAAGTTTGTGTGGCTGATAATGGTTCTACAGATCAGTCGGTAGAGATGCTGCGGCACGAGTTCCCTTCGGTTCGCCAGATTCTGCTGGATGAAAATCATGGTTTTGCCGACGGTTATAACTTTGCCCTCCAACAGGTGGAAGCCGAATATGTAGTTCTGCTGAATTCTGATGTAGAAGTAACAGAGCACTGGCTGCAACCGATGGCTGATTATTTGGATACCCATCCGGAGGTTGCTGCCTGCCAGCCTAAGATACTCAGTTGGCGACAAAAGGACCTGTTTGAATATGCCGGCGCTTCCGGCGGATTCATCGACCGTTATGGTTATCCGTTTTGCCGGGGACGGGTGATGGGAGTGGTCGAGGCGGATAAAGGACAATATGATACAGTATTCCCCGTGTTCTGGGCTACCGGTGCCGCCCTGTTCATTCGTCTGGCAGATTATCGTGAGGCAGGCGGGCTTGACGGGCGTTTCTTTGCTCATATGGAAGAGATAGACCTTTGCTGGAGGCTTCGTGCCCGTGGACGGGGGATCGTTTGCATTCCTCAAAGTACGGTGTATCATGTAGGAGGGGCCACATTGAAAAAAGAGAATCCGCATAAAACCTTCCTCAACTTTCGTAATAATCTTGTCATGCTCTATAAGAATCTTCCGGATGAAGAGTTGCCCGGAGTGATGCGGGTACGTTGCTGGCTCGATTACATTGCGGCAGCTACGTTTGTTCTTAAAGGACAGCTGCCCAACGCAAAGGCCGTTCTCCATGCCCGTCGTGAATTTAAACAATTGCGCGATAGCTTCCGGGATGCAAGAATGGAGAATCTCAGAAAAACTTCCTCACACTTTATTCCCGAACGGATAAAAAGTAGTATCTTAGTGCAGTTCTATGTGAAAGGGCGGAAGTTCTTTTCGCAATTACCAGATTTTAAAGGATAACGTTATGGAAAAACTAATTCGAAGAATCGGGCTGGTAGCACACGATGCTATGAAAAAAGACCTGATTGAATGGGTTCTTTGGAACTCGGAGTTATTGATGGGACATAAGTTTTATTGTACAGGTACCACCGGTACGCTGATATTGGAAGCATTGAAAGAGAAACATCCCGATGTGGAATGGGATTTTACCATTCTGAAGTCAGGTCCTTTGGGGGGTGACCAGCAGATGGGATCGCGTATTGTGGACGGAGAGATCGATTATCTTTTCTTCTTCACTGACCCGATGACCCTGCAACCGCACGACACGGATGTAAAGGCACTGACCCGTCTGGCAAGTGTAGAGAACATTGTTTTCTGCTGCAACCGTTCCACTGCCGATCATATTATTTCGAGTCCGCTCTTTGTTGATCCGGATTACGAACGGACACATCCGGACTACTCCGGCTATACGAAACGTTTCGAAAACCAACCGGTAGTTACCGAAGCAGTAGAATCGGTAAAGAAAAGAAAGAGAAAGAAATAAGAGCCTATTCGGCTGCAAGTATATTTCACTACAGAGTACACAGAGGGCACGGAGCTTTAATTATATAGAATTACTATATAATAACTCCGTGCCCTCTGTGCGTTCGGTGGTACATCTACTTTGTGGCGTATCGGTTTTGCCTGTCGTTTATCTTTCTGTTTTTGTCAAGAGCAGATTTATGTATTGTTAACTTCCAAGCCTTCATCTTTCCCGCCGTTGATTATCAATAGGAGAAAAAAGATTATCTTCTGATGAAAACACATTTTCATGCCGGGAAATGTGTCCCGACATACCGGGAAAAGTATCGGAAGCAACCGTCTGAATGAGTAAAACTCAGGCTCTAAATGGGGGAAACACCGGCTCTGCAGGCTTCAAACCAACGCTCTTCCGGAATTTTTTGATGCAGGTACAAAAAAATAGGGAGAAACATTTATTCCTCCCTATTACCGTATTCTAATTCGAATATACTTTATGACTACATAGGCAAAGATACTCTGTTTTCTTGCAGAAGTCAAGCTTTTGCCTGTTTTTATTTTTCCAATGATCCGGTCGAGAATATGTTTTCACTCATTATAATAGGTGCTCAACTGTTCTATTACCTTTTCCGGTTCGTCCGGGGCGGCTGCGTGTCGGATAGCTATTTTTCCTGTTTTATCAATAACTACAAAGCAGGGGATACTCAGTATTTGCCGTTCGTTTCCAAGTTCGGCATACAACGATTTTCCTAACTTTTCGTTTACCAATAAGTGATAGCCTTTCAGTTGGTGATATCCGATGGTTTTCTCCCATTTCTCCTTGTCCTGAGGGCGGTCTATCGAGATGTATAGGTACACAATGTCCATGTTATGTGTTTTTTCTTTGAGGGCGGGTAGGTATTGGAACTTTTTGATGCATGGGGCGCACCAGGTAGCCCATACGTCGATATAGACCACTTTGCCTTTGAAGGGTTTTACCGCATCTTCCAGATTTTCAACTGTGGAGTCGCAAGGCAGAATGTGATAGTCCTTGTCGTCGATGCGGCTGTTTTGGAAGCGGAGGTTTTTATTAACGCCCGGTTCAAGAACAGATAGAAAGGGGCTATTGGGGAATTCGGCCTTATATCTTTCGTATAGTTGGGGGATTGAGGGAGTATTTCTTGTTTGAAATTCGTCTTCGTAGATAAGTAGCGCTTGTGCATATTGCAGATTGTCGCCTTTGAAGAATTTCCGGTAGCGGTCGAAGCGGAAGGCGCAATAGTCCTTTATCTCTTCGGGTTTGCCATTTTCCAGTTTTATGAATTGTGCGCCGATCAAGTCGTTTATAAAGAGTCCGATTCCGCGGTAGGAACGCAGATAATCACTGTCTACGGGTTGATTGATGATTTCTGCAAGTTCTTTACGCCAATTTTCGGTAAAGTTTTCATTTTTCACCAGATACATTGCGACGTGCAGAAAGATAGACCGATGGGTGTAATCGATGTGTGCATGCTGCTCTGCGAGAAACTCTTTATCAAGTCCGGAGGCATTTACAGAGTCGAGTGCCTGTTTCATCCTGGCATCTGCCAACTGATGATATTGTTCCAATGAAGTCACCCCTTCGAGTTCGTGAGGCTGCATGTATATCAGATTGTCGCTATATTGCTGATAGTCGTCCACCGCTTTCAGACATCGGTTGTAGACCCGGTTGGTGCCACTGAAGTTGATCGTGTCTTTGGCCACAGCGATAGTATCTTTGCTTCCCGGTGTCAGGTAGAGCGTGAAAGAATTATTCCCTTTGGCCCATACATGAATCGTAGTGGGACGGCTCACGCTGAATTCATGAATGAACTGCCCTTGAGGGTCAGCTTGTGCCTTAGTGCCCAAGGTAATGAAGAACAGGTGATCTTTTCCTGTAGGCCAGTAAGCGATTTCGTTGTCCGGGGTGGTCTTGACTACAATTGTCGCAGTTTGTCGTGCGCTGATTTCTCCCGTTAGCAACAACAGGAGGATTAATAAAAGGTTTTTCATCGTATTAGTATATTAATGTTGATTCAGTCTCTCGTGCAATGCATCTCTACTCCGGCAGAGTCGATGTCTGCTCCCATGGGCGGATTCCTTTTCGACAGTTTGATTTCTATTTCCCTGATTTTCGGGAAGTCCCGGAAGAGCCTTTTCACGATTCGTCCGCAGGCGTGTTCCAGCAGTTTAGAGGGAATATCCATTTCTTCTTTCAGCGCGGCGTGTATGTCTGCATAGCTGACGGTATCTTCTACTTCATCCGTTTCGGTGGCTTTGCCAAAATCGGTTTTCAACCTCAGGTTGATGATGAACTCGTTACCAATCGCAGTCTCTTGTGGAGCTACTCCATGATAACTGTAGAAACGGACGTTTTCCAAAAAGATATAATAGTGGGTAGTCATAAATATAAAGATTGATATTGTCTTCTGGCAAAGATAAGATAATAAATGCAATTATGATTCCTGTTGTTGCGATTGCTTGGTCTTGATAAAGTCTTTTTGCGCCACAGCCTGCGGAATCAGTTTCAGAAATATGGGAGTTGCGGCAATGCAGATTGTCAGGGTGAGCAATAGCAAGACAATGGCTTGTCCCCATTCATTATGGATAAACCGGCTGACAACCGGATATTCGAAATGTAAAAGGGGGGCATGTATTCCCAATGTAATGACCGAGTAACGTCCCAGATAAGAGATGACAGGGAGCTTTTTAAACTTTTTGCAGAAAAGCATAATCATAAAGATGCCGGCAAACGCTGAGGCCCAGAACTGGAAAATGTTGCCTGCATAATTGTTGGTACGCATACCGACAAACGTGGCGGTGAAGTACATCACGACCAAGGCTGCCAGGATACATAGCGGAATCAGTTTGTCGAAACGGTGGGGAAAGAGGAAAAAGTTGTAACGGCGAATCCAGAATCCGGCCACATAGAAGGGCAGGGCGGTCATGGCTATGTCTATGTACAAGGGCAGTTCGATCTGGTGTTTACCCATATAGAATCCGGCGATTCCGATCAGGAGGGTGAGGGCAAACATCAAACCTAACTTCCGGTCGCGCAGGCTGTGGACCAGATAGAACAGGATATTGCAATTGAAAAGTGCCAGCAAAAACCAGATAGGAGGATTGAACTTGATCAGGGCATGATCATGAAACACAACTAAAAGCTCTGTCCAACTGACCGGGAGTTGAAATACACCCGGAGCAATTCTCCATACAATATACTTCAGGAGGAATGCGCTGAGATAGAAAAAGAGGAAGGGGACGATCAATTTGTTTATCTTCCGGATGAAGAATCCGAAAAGCCCCTCGTACGACTTGAAGAAGATACCTGAGATAAAGAAATAAAGGGGCATACGAAAACTGGCGATCATCGAATGGTAATCGAGCTTTTCGAAAGCTCCACCTATGTGTGCCATCACCACCAGGATGATGCAGACTCCTTTCGTCAAGTCTACAAAATCAATTCGTTTGTTTTTGTCGTCTCCCATTCTGACTGTTTGTGCATTGGTGCAGCAAAGATACTGAATATTACTGAAAAGCAAGAGAGAAGAGCGAAAAACACACCGGTTCGCTCTTCTCTCTTTGTTCTTTTTCTTCCTTGGGAAACTGACGGATATTATTTTTCCGGATTTCTGCCGGTTTGCTTAACCAGTTCTCTGATTTTCTCATTCAGGCTTTCGGCTTTCATGAGCTGTTCCAGTGTCAGATGCATCCGGTAACGCCAGTAGTGACGGGGATTGGCAGGGACATTGATCCGTTCTTCCTGCACATTCGGGTTGCGCCATCTTCCGTCCATCGACAACCAATCTTGTAGTGACAGGATGCAAAGGATGGAGTTACTGTAGAGGTGGTTGCGGACCACTTCTTCACATAGTTCCGGTGTTGCTACGGCAGGGGCGGCACCATAATGCCCCAGCATCTGATTGTAGTAACGTTGAGTCTGTTGATAATCCTCTTCCCACCATCCGCGTAAAGTCGACATGTCATGGGTAGAGAATGTGCAAACCGAGCGATACGGATATTCGTTCAGACGACCGAACTCTTCAGCCGGGTTTTTGGGCATCCGCTGGATTTCGAGACTCAGAATGCGTAGGTCGTTCATCACCCATGCCACGCAATCCGGTATCATTCCCAAATCTTCACCACATACCAGCATGCGGGTCGACTGAGTCAGTTGTGGCAGTTTCTTCATGGCTTGTTGTTGCCAGAAGTCATTATGGCGATGATAATAATACTGATCGTAAAGCCGGTTGAATGCTGCTTTCTCCCAATCGTTCAGGGCACGGTAGATGAAGTCGTGCTGTACTCCGATACGCGGATGAAAGAGGTTCGTGTCTTTACGGTCGGGCACAAACAGTACGTCGCTTATCAAGGCGTACAATCCGTCTCTGATCCATATGCTGTCTTCATCGTTCTTGCCGGCAAAGAAAGCTTCCACTTTGCGTTGAGTGTCGAACTCCGGACGCATGCGGTACACTTCGTACGTGTCGGTCGGCTCAATAAAGGTTTGTTTGACGTAGTCGGTGTGGGGACCAAACACTTGTCCGAGAAAGTACTCGTGGATATAAGGCGTCAGGAATTCTTCGCGGAAAGGTAGTCCGTAGCTTTCTATCTCTTCACGGCTCATGGGCAGTGCGGGAACAAACTGTCCCAGTAATCCATGCACGGCATTCATCGGGATTTCCCAAATGCGGAAAAATCCCAGAATATGGTCGATGCGGTAAGCGTCGAAATACTCGGCCATCTTTTGGAAACGTTTCATCCACCATTTATAGCCATCCTTTTCCATTACGTCCCAATTGTAGGTGGGGAAACCCCAGTTCTGCCCGTTGACAGAAAAATCATCGGGTGGGGCACCGGCCTGTCCGTTGAGATTGAAATAATAGGGCTCTGTCCAGGCTTCCACACTGTTGCGGCTGATGCCGATAGGGATATCTCCCTTTAGTACCACTCCGTGCTCGCGGGCATAAGTGGTTGCTTCCTGCAGTTGTAAGTGGAGGTTGAACTGTATATAGAAATAGATGGCGATATTGGGGTAGACTTCCGTACCGGGACGGCAAAGCTCTTCAATCTCTTGTGCATTATATTCCGAATATTTAGGCCATTCGCGGAAGTTTGGTGTCCGGTATACGTCACGCAGATAACTGAAGGCAGCATAGGGTTGCAGCCATTCTTTGTTGGCCTCAAAGAAATCACGGAAGGCTTTCGAAGCCAATACTTTTTCTCCTTCTTGCTTGAATAGCTGATGGAAATATTCCCATTTTCCCCGGTTCACTGCTTCGTAGTCGATGGCAGAAAGTGAATTCAACTCTTTCTGTTTTTGGTTGAAAGCGGTAGCGACTTCTTTATCTTTCAGGGTACCCATCTGTTTAAGGTCGGCATACATCGGGTGGAAAGCATAGATGGAAATACTATTGTAAGGGTAGGAATCTGTCCATGTATGGGTCATGGTGGTGTCATTGATCGGTAGGATCTGTACCACTTTCTGGTTGGTACAGACTGCCCAGTCTACCATTCGTTTCAGGTCTCCGAAGTCTCCTACACCGAAGCTTTTCTCCGATTTGAGTGAAAATACGGGGACGGCCACTCCTGCACCTTTCCAGGCCGGAACGTCAAAGTAGACATATCGGTCGGAAATAACCAGTGTTTCGTTTGCTTTAATCTCGGGGGTAGCCATGTAACGGTTAGGATTGTTTTCCCAAGCTTCAGCTTTCTTCTCTTCCTTATTATATAATACAAATTTGTACTCTAATGGAAATTCCAGTTTAGATGCATCCAATTCGGCTTGCCATTCCGGAAAGTTGATGTCGCTCATAGGCCATGCTTTGTCCGGGTTCCAGTTGCCAAGGACTTTCTGATTGCCACAGATGGCCAAACAGTAGTTGCCGTTGATGCGTGGAGCATAAGCCTTGATCATCAATCCTTTTTTGTAACTTTTGGGGGTTGCACTCCGGTCACGGTGTGCCAGAAGCGATTCGGTGAATGCCGAACTGTAGAAATACTGCTGCTCCGGAAGGTTCTTCCAGCAATCATTGATGCGCAGACTTTTTTTGTCATCCTCAGGCAGGTAGGCACGCCGGGGGAAAGAGTTCCATTCAGTACGGATGTTCTTATTGTCGCGATAAATGTGATAACTGTATTCTATAACTCCTTCTGCCGGTGATTGAAGAGCTATTTCACTGCTCCAATGGATACCGTCTACTGTGGTGAGGGAGATAGCTTTATCCGGATCATTGTTTCCAAGTTCGGGTACAGAACCTAATATTCTGACTTCTTCTCCCCAACTTGTGCGATACTCAATATGAAATGATACTATCATATATATTAGATTTAATTTTTGACTAATGATTTTGCAAGTATAGAAATATTCTACGTATGTCGTATCTTTACTTTCATCGAACTACTTTAAAATAGTATGCAAACGTTTGTGTTGTTTATGTTATTAAACATTGAAAGGAGCCAAGAGGCTCCTTTCAACGCTTTTGCTTATATATTAATCATTTACAGGTTTGTTTTTTATCCGCACCTGGATGCACCGCAAGTGGTACAGATGAGACAACCTTCCTGATAAACCAATGTCTCATTTCCGCAGTTCGGACATTTTTTGCCTTTAGCTTCCGTTCCGTCCTGCACATATTTCTTCAGCGCACGTTCTACACCATTCTTCCAGGTATTGATGTTTTCGCTGTCCAATTGTAGCGAACCTACCAGTTTGATGACTTGTTCGATCGGCATTCTCCAGCGGAGCACACCTGAGATCAGTTTGGCATAGTTCCAATATTCTTTGTTGAACTTCTCGGACAGACCTTCGATTGTCATTTTGTATCCGCGTTTGTTTTCAAACTGGAAGTCGTAACGTTTGTTTCCGTTCTCATCGACATTCTTGATGATGCGTCCGGTATTTACACTTTTCGGAATAATGATTCCTTCGTCATCGTCTTGCAGACCGGTGAATATTTCGTAAGGTCTGCCGTCGAGCAGGCCGACCAAAGCTACCCATTTCTCTTTATTGTTCTGGAAACGCACAACATCAGCTTCAAGTACCGGCGGACGTACTTCAACTACCGTTGGCGGCTTGCAAGGAGGAAGCTCTTCTTTCTTGTCTTTGTCGGACTTCGCAGAGATAAGCACTCCTGAACGGGAACCGTCACGGTAAACCGTACAGCCTTTACAACCGGACTTCCATGCTTCGACATACAGGCGGTTCACCAGTTCTTCGTCTACATCGTTCGGCAGGTTAATGGTCACACTGATGGAGTGGTCTACCCATTTCTGGATTTTGCCTTGCATACGGACTTTCATCAACCAGTCTACGTCGTTTGAAGTTGCTTTATAATAAGGTGACTTGGCCACCAGTTCGTCCACCTCTTCCTGAGTATATCGTTTGGCGGGATCGTAACTGTTCGCTTCCATCCAGGTCACGAATTTGTGGTGGAACACGATGTATTCTTCAAAAGCGTCTCCGGTTTCGTCTACAAAGTCAACGCGTACGTTGGTGTCATTCGGGTTCACTTTTCTTCTGCGTTTATATACCGGGAGGAATACAGGCTCGATACCTGAGGTTGTCTGAGTCATCAGACTGGTTGTTCCGGTAGGAGCGATGGTCAGACACGCAATGTTACGGCGACCATATTTCTTCATGTCTTCGTACAATGCCGGATCAGCTTCGCGCAAACGGTTGATGAACGGGTTGTTCTTTTCTCTTTCCGTATCGTATACATCGAATGCACCACGCTCTTTGGCCATATCCACCGATGAACGGTAAGCACCCAGTGCTACGGCTTTGTGTACTTTCTCAGAGAAGTCAGTCGCTTCTTCTGTTCCATAACGCATTCCGAGTGCGGCGAGCATATCGCCTTCGGCAGTGATACCGACACCGGTACGTCTTCCCTGACCGCTCTTCTTATAAATCTTTTCCCACAAACCGCGTTCAGTGTGTTTCACTTCTTCGTTTTCCGGATCCAGATCTATCTTCTCCATGATGCGTTCTATCTTTTCCAATTCCAGATCGATGATATCATCCATGATGCGCTGAGCCAGTGCTACATGTTTATGGAAGAGCTCAAAGTCAAAGTAGGCATCTTTAGTGAATGGGTTGACTACATATGAATACAGATTGATGGCCAACAGGCGGCAAGAATCATAAGGGCACAAAGGAATTTCTCCACAAGGGTTTGTCGAAACCGTTTTATATCCCAAATCTGCATAACAGTCGGGCACTGATTCACGGATAATGGTATCCCAGAACAATACGCCCGGTTCAGCCGATTTCCATGCATTATGCACAATCTTCTTCCACAAGTTGGAAGCATCGATCTCTTTCACCGTAGTGGGATGGTCAGAGTCAATGGGGTATTGTTGGGTATACTTTCTGCCTTCTACAGCTGCTGCCATGAATGCATCATCCAGCTTTACTGAAACATTGGCACCTGTAACCTTGCCTTCTGTCATTTTTGCATCAATGAATGCTTCGGAATCCGGATGCTTGATCGATACACTGAGCATCAACGCACCGCGGCGTCCGTCTTGGGCAACTTCACGTGTAGAATTAGAATAACGTTCCATGAATGGGACCAGCCCGGTAGAAGTCAGGGCTGAGTTTTTCACAGGAGAACCTTTGGGACGGATATGGGAGAGGTCATGACCTACACCTCCGCGTCTTTTCATTAGTTGCACCTGCTCTTCATCTATTTTGATGATAGCTCCGTATGAATCGGCAGAACCATCAATACCAATCACAAAGCAATTGGAAAGTGAAGCAACTTGATAATCGTTACCGATACCTGTCATCGGACTGCCTTGCGGCACGATATACTTAAAATGGTCAAAAAGCTCAAACAGCTGTTCGGAGCTTAGTGCGTTTGGGTACTTTGCCTCGATGCGGGCCACTTCGTTAGCAAGTCTCCAATGCATGTCCTTCGGTGATTTCTCGTAAATATTTCCGAAAGAGTCTTTTACTGCGTATTTGTTTACCCAAACTCGCGCAGCAAGTTCATCGCCCTGAAAATATCGTAAAGATTCTTCGTAGGCTTCCTCGTAAGAGTAAATTTGCTTTTCCACGATGCAATGTGTCTTAGATATCATTATTAATAAGTAAATATGTAGAAGCTTACTTATCATTAACAAACGTGCCTGCAAAGCTATGAATGTTTTTTGGTATATCAAAATAAAAACGAGATAATTTATTAACCGGTACTAAGTTATCCGTTTATAAATGATAAGCAATTGATAAACAAATGAATGATGGTTTTGTTCAGTGCCTGAAGTTTTCCAAAAAGAAAATTAATCTAAATTGGAAATGAGATAGAATGATTATTCTTTTTATATCTTTGCAGAAAAAAGATATGATGGATACAGTTAAGAACAGAAGAACTATCCGCAAATATCAGCAAAAAGATATTACGTCGGATTTGTTAAATGATTTGCTTGAAACTTCATTTCGTGCTTCTACGATGGGCGGAATGCAGCTTTATAGTGTGGTTGTCACTCGTGATGCCGAGAAAAAAGAAATACTTTCTCCGGCTCATTTTAACCAGCCGATGATAAAGTCTGCGCCGGTGGTGTTGACATTTTGCGCAGATTTCCGTCGTTTCTGCAAATATTGTCAGGAAAGGAATGCGGAACCGGGATATGATAATTTAATGTCTTTTTTGAATGCGGCTATGGATACTTTATTGGTTGCACAAACCTTTTGTACGCTTGCCGAAGAGGCCGGACTGGGTATTTGTTATTTGGGTACTACTACTTACAATCCTCAAATGATAATTGATGCTTTACACTTGCCGGAACTGGTATTTCCCATTACTACTGTAACAGTGGGATATCCGGCGGAATCTCCTAAACAAGTAGATCGTCTGCCTATAGAAGGTATCATACATGAAGAGAGTTATCACGATTATACAGCCGAAGATATAAACCGGCTGTATGCTTATAAGGAGTCCTTACCTGAGAATAAGCAGTTTATAGAGGAGAATCATAAGGAGACTTTGGCTCAAGTGTTTACAGATGTTCGTTATACAAAGAAGGATAATGAATTTATGTCTGAAAATCTGTTGAAAGTACTTCGCCAACAAGGCTTTATGAATGATGGGCAATAACTGGCGGTGATTAATAAACAGCGAACGATGAACAGCTTGCATGATTGGTTGCAAATGTTCATCGTTCACTGTTTATCGTTCACTGTTTATATTTCTTTTCTTTAGTAAAGTTTCTATGTTTTCCAGATCGGACCGGAAGCTTTTATCAACTTCGCACTGGCCTTTTACTGTTTTGCATGCATGTAATACGGTGGCATGATCTTTATTGCCTATGAATTTTCCGATTTTGGAAGTAGAGAAGTCTGTATGTGTCTTGGCTAAATACATGGCAACCTGACGTGCCTGTACCACTTCTCTTTTTCTTGATTTGGTGTGGATGGCTGATGATTCCAAGTCGAAATGTTTGCAGACCACATTAATGATATCATCGATGGTCACAGCTTTCGTTTCACTGCGGACTACTTTGCGGACAATGCGTTGTGCCAGATCCAAATCGATTTCTTTATTGTAAATAGTCGAGTGGGCCATGATAGAAATAACAATGCCTTCCAAATCACGCACGCTTTCGTTTACATTCTCGGCAATGTAGTCTATTACTTCAGAAGGGAACTGTAACCCATCCCTATGAATCTTATTTCTTAAAATGTTCTTTCTGAGTTCTACAGTCGGTTTTTCCAGTTCGGCTACCATACCCCATTTGAAGCGGGTTAACAGACGCTCTTCCATGCCTTGCAGTAATACGGGAGCACGGTCGGAAGTCAATATCAACTGTTTGCCGTTTTGGTGTAGGTGATTGAAGATATGGAAGAAAGTATTTTGTGTTTTGGTGACACCGGCAAATTCTTGAATATCATCAATGATCAGTACATCGATTGTCTGGTAGAAGTTGATAAAATCATTCGTTGTATTATTGCGCACAGAATCGGTGTACTGTACCTGAAATAAATGTGCTGAAACGTAAAGCACTCTTTTGTCCGGATACAACTCTTTTATACGAGTTCCGATGGCGTTGGCCAAATGGGTTTTTCCTACTCCCGATGCTCCATGAAGAAACAACGGATTAAAGACCGTCTTGGCCGGATTTTCGGCAACGGCCTCGGCAACACTTCTTGAAAGTTTATTACTATAACCTTCAATAAAGGTTTCGAAATTATAGTTCGGATTTAGATGTGGGTCAAGGTCTTGGACAGCCGGAGCACGCAATAACCCCGGAGCTTTCCTTTCGTCAACCCGGGGGAGTCCGGACTGAGGGATAGCCGTAGAGCGGGTAGTAGACTCCTGGTTCACGGTTGTCCCTGAACTTTTGTCTACCAGCACATTGTACATCAACTTAGTGCCGTCTCCTATAACCTTATATAACGTCTTACGTAGCAAGTCCACAAATTTATCTTCCAGAAATTCATAGAAAAACTGGCTGGGAACTTGTACGATTAACGTTTTGTCCTCATATTTTAAAGGAACAATGGGAACAAACCATGTTTTGTATGTCGACTCAGGAACATTGTCTCTTATAATTTCAAGACAGCGGTTCCATAGGCCGACATGACTCGATTCACTCATAGCGGCTGTAATACATTTATTAATTAAGCAAAACTTCTACGATTGCAAAATTGGGAATCTTATTTGAGAAAAACAAATCTCTTTTTTCTTGTATTTCTCACTGAAAGAATAATGTGTTTACTTTCAATGACTTATCATTTTCCTGTAAAATACCCCTTGCCGGAAGCTATTGCTTTTTTGTAACTACTTATTAATTAATTGTTTATCAGATAAATTTCCACATACTATTCTTGAACCTGATAGCCGGTACAGATATCCTTTCTGTCTATGGATAGACTTTTAAAGGATTTCATCCTGTCCTTGTTTTGTAGGCGCTTATTTAGATAAATTCTATTTAAGAGGTTTCACCTACTTATCTTTTTTGCCAAACAGGGAGAAGTGGACATATCGTTTGGGATGTTCCTTCAGGTCTTCAAGCAAACTTGCTGCATTGATGGTAGTTTGGTTCAGGTTATTGTATAATTGTGGATCGTTTAGCAGCAAACCAACGGTGTTGTCTTTGCTGTTAAGCTTTTCTGTAAGCATTTTTACGTTACTGAGGGTTGCGTCTATTTTTTTGAACGTAGTGGCATAATCAATTTCTTTCAGATTGCCACTGATTACGATAAAGTTGTCTCCGATGGTATTCAGCTTCCCTGTTAATTGTGGAATATCATTATTCATCAATACTTTCAGCTGGCGGCTGGTAACTTCCAGATTGGCCGTCGTCTTTTCAATAGAATGCAGAGTTGCCGGGATACTTTGATCCGCCATAATCGTGTTCAGTGAAGTGAGGATAGAATCTAATTTAGGCAGCATCTTTTCTACGGCGGGCATCATAGCTGCTACCTTTTCCATCATTCCGTTGTTCAGAGTTCCGGGAATTGTATCACCTACCATATAACGTTCGCGCGGATTATTAGCCAATAAGATATTCATTCTTACTCCTCCCATCAGTTCGGGCACCAATTCGGCAGAGCTTCCTTTCGGTATGCGAAGATCAGTGTCTACTTCTACTTCCACGATGACATTTTCCGGTTGGTTGTAATCATAGGCAATATCACGGACAATACCTACACGGACACCGTCGGCAAATACCGGGCTGGACTGTGCCAGACCGTTTACATTATGGAATTTTACATAAAAATAGCTGGCAGGCTTAAACATATTAATGCCCTTCAGATAGTTAATTCCGAAAACGAGTAAGCACAAGGCTGCAATACCTGCTATTCCTATTCTGACTTCTTTCGTAATGAGTTTCATGTTTTGTTATTTAGTCTTTTTATTTATTTCTTCTTTTCTTAAATTCGGCTATAGCCTCATTGATATTCATTTTCTCTCCGTTGCGGAATGCAATGATGAAAGCATCCTTAAATAATGGAGTCACCGTATTACGGCGCGTCCGCAGCACCTTGTTATAATCAGGAGATGCCCCGTAAGTGTATTTGTATATTCCGCCTTCTTTATAGTAATCTACGTCTTTCAATCCCTTCAGTCGTTTGTCATTTTTGGCCAATGGACGTGAGGAAGTAAGTATTTGTATCTTAAACGTAATTTCGGAGTCGTTTGTTGTGCTTTCTGCAACAATTGGACGTTGAGTTTTCGCTTCTGCCATTAACTCTTTGGGGCGTGAAGAGTTTTTAGGTCTTTCTGCTGCTTTTTCTTGTGTACTCTCTGTCTGTGCAATCACAGGTGCTTCTGTAGCTTCTTCGTCATCATTTGGCAAAATGGTACGACTGGCACCGGTCAAACGGATTTCGTGTTCTCTTTTATAAGCCAGAAATGCCCGATAGATTCCTCTTGCCAAAGTAGTAGTTCCTTCATCCGTATTCAGATAGCGTTCCTCTTCAGGAGTGGAAATGAAACCAAGCTCAACGAGAATACTTGGCATGGCACTGGCCTTTAATACCAGAAACCCGGCTTGGTGTACACCACGGTCTATCCGTTTGCAATGATGGCGAAACTGTTTTTGAACCAGAGATGCCAGATGCACACTCTGCTCCATATATTTATCTTGCATGAATTCGAAGATGATATATGATTCTGCAGAATTAGGGTTGAAACCTGCGTAACGGGTTTTATAATCATCTTCATATAGGATTACAGAGTTCTCCCGTTTGGCGACTTCCAGGTTGGCATCCGATTTGGCCAGACCTAATGTCCAGGTAGAAGCACCTTTGGCTGTCCGGTTATTGGCTAAAGCATTGGTGTGGATTGAAATAAATAGATCGGCTTTGGCATTATTAGCAATTTCGGCACGGCGATCCAGTGGTATAAAAACATCTTTGCTGCGGGTATATACTACTTTTACGTCGTTGCAGTTTTGCTTAATCTGATTTCCCAATTTCAATGCTACCTTCAGATTGATGTTTTTTTCTTTAGATATCTTTCCGATGGCTCCGGGATCATGACCGCCGTGTCCGGCGTCAATAACGACAACAAAATCTTTTGCCCAGGTACTACCGACGTTTAGTGGAGAAACGAGTAGCCAAAGGCAAATCAGTATATATAATATGTGTGGTCTACGTAGTTCCATATAAAAATAATGTGCAAATGTAGCAGAATTTTGTTGAAAACTCACTATTTAGTGTTAAGTTTTGAGTTTTTTACCTTACTTTGCACTCGAAACTTAAATGATATAACGATGCTGAAGTTCTTGAAAAATTGGACGCTTCCGGTAGCGATGTTGTTAGGCGCCATTGGTTATCCTGTATTTATCAGCCTTTCTTTTTTGACTCCGATACTGATTTTCACTATGTTACTGCTTACTTTTTGTAAAGTATCTCCTTGTGATCTAAAGCCTAAACCCTTACATTTGTGGCTTTTGTTGATCCAGATATTCGGTTCATTGGCGGTTTATCTTCTTCTTTATCGTTTTAATAAAATTGTAGCGGAGGGAGCAATGGTTTGTGTCATTTGTCCTACAGCTACGGCAGCGGCGGTCATTACTTCTAAATTGGGTGGAAGTGCTGCCAGTCTGACTACTTATACGTTGATTGCAAATATTGGGGCAGCTGTTGCAGTTCCTATTTTCTTTCCGTTAATAGAGGCAAATCCGGATATTAGTTTTATAGATGCATTTCTGGTTATTTTGAGTAAAGTCTTTCCATTGTTGATTTGTCCTTTTCTGGTGGCCTGGTTTCTGCAGAAGTTCATTCCCAAAGTTCATCAGGTATTGTTAAGCTATCACGAATTAGCATTTTATTTGTGGGGTATTTCTCTTGCCATCGTAACGGCACAAACTATTTATTCGCTGATTAACGATCCGGCGGACGGACTGACGGAAATCATGATTGCAGTAGTTGCTTTGATAACTTGTTGCTTGCAATTCTTTTTAGGGAAAACCTTGGGTAGTGTCTATAATGACCGAATCAGTGGAGGACAAGCTTTGGGGCAGAAGAATACGATTCTTGCCATTTGGATGGCTCATACTTATCTGAATTCACTTTCGGCTGTGGGACCGGGGAGTTATGTTTTATGGCAAAACATTATTAATAGCTGGCAATTGTGGAAAAAGAGAAAGAATGATATGAAATAGAGAATGTAAGATACCGATTTGAAGCTGTTGGACTTTGTTTGTCCCTTTGTTTTTCCTTTTTCCTACTTATTACTGGATTACTATACTGGCGATGTCGTCAGAAAATAAATAAGGATGTAATTATGGATATTGTTTCATTGCGAAAGAATCCTCAATATTTAGAGGAAGCGATTGCTTATTTCCAAAGTAAATGGGCTGACGAAAACAGTAAAATGGTCTATGACAACTGTTTTAGAACCTGTGTGGTGTCAGAATCTCCCTTACCACAGTTCTATCTTCTGATGGATAACGAAGAAATAATAGGTTGTGCCGGACTTGCAACAAATGATTTTAATTCACGAATGGATTTGTATCCGTGGCTGGTTGCCTTATTCATAGAGGAGCGATATAGAGGACATAATTATGGAAGATTATTAATCGAAACCGTAGAAAAAGATACCCGACAATTGGGGTTTGGGGATTTATATTTGTGTACAAAACATATAGGCTATTACGAACATTTCTGTTTTAATTATATAGGAGATTGCTATCATCCGTGGGGGGAGCATACACGAGTTTACCAAAAACATATCACTTTCTCAGCTGATCTTTAGAGATACTTCTGGCATTTACACGTTTGCCACAAGTTTAGTATATTCCTTTGTTTATATAGCAAACTAAACCTTACTTCTATTGGAGCCAAAATATCTGTGGTAGTAAAAAGAAAAACAATCTTTTTCTTTTTACCAGCTTTGTTTTTATGATTGGCTACCTTTTGTTACCTTTGTGTATCAGGCTCATTATTCGGTGAATATTTTTGTTTTCTTACTATCTTATTACCCCGTTATTAATTATAAGAGTATATTTAGTTTGGTATATCTATAGCCGGTATAATGTACAGTGGAGATAAAGAATTTAAAGTGCCCTCTATCCGGTGGGACGGAACTATAAAATATTGGATTATGGATAAAATATTGCGAGCTTTCTGGAATCGTTATTTTCATTATGATTGGGCTTTTGGTCTGTTCCTGATTTTATTATTCGGTGTTCCCCGGTTTGTTATTGTCCTGCAATCTTACGTGACAAGAAGTTATGGTATAGTGATGTTTGTTTTTTTAGCCATGTGGTTTGTACCCTTTATTTTCCTTACCGGATACGGACGAAAATGTATTGGCATAAGGAAGCCTGATCACTGTGGACGTTTGTTTTTGTCTTTTATTGCGGGAGGGATGTCTTGTGCTGTTATATTTGCCCTTTTCTTTTTATTATATGATAAAACAATAGATAACGCGTTTGTATATATAGGAGGGAATAATCCCGGGGCATTCATTTCAGGACCTGATAAGCAGCTTTATTTTTGGATAGCTGTTATTCCAAGTATGATATTTAGCCCGATAGGGGAAGAGTTTCTATACCGTGGGATGATACATGGCAGTTTTGTTCAAAGGTTTGGTGAGTCGAAGGCCTCTGTTTTAGATTCATTGGCCTTCGCTGTTACCCATGTTGCCCATTTTGGTATTGTTTATGTTTCTGGTATTTGGCAATTTCTTCCTTTTCCGGCTATTCTTTGGGTTTTATCCATGTTTGTAGTCAGCCAAATTTTTTTCAGATGTAAGCAGTTTTGTAATTCCATTTGGGGAGCCGTGTTTGCACATGCGGGTTTCAATTGCTTTATGATGTATTTTATTTTTTATCAGTTATAGAACACACTCTCACTTTCTGAATTTAGTTAAGTTCTGATAGTTTCATGTGCTCTACATCGAATACTACTTTTTTGTTTGCTCTGCTTAATTCCTGCAAAGAAATCTGTTGGGCATTGGGAGTGGGATTACCTATCGAATACCGTTTTGTATTGTCGTCCGGATCACGGAAACAGAATGTATAGTTTATCAACAGTAGCGGGTATTGTTTGGCATTGGGATAGGTCTGAGGGTGTTGTACCAATACGATCCTTTGATTTTCAATAGAAAACTGAGGAAGCAGGCGTATGAAAGTGTTCCCTAATACAATTTCTATTTCCTCTGCGATGTCGAACTGTACATTGTTTATCAATAGGTCACCTAACCTCAATTCATCGGCTATTGCCATGCGCTTCTTGCCACCTTTACCAGTACTGTCTTCAAATTCAATGATTTTCATTTTAAGTTTCTGGGCATCGGCTTCCGATATGCTTGAAAAACTGTGGTCTGGAGCAAAGTAGAGTTTACTTTTTATTTCATTTATCTTTCCCCTTACTAAAAGTCCTTTTTCGTCAAGAGTAGTACTGATAGATACTTCCGGTTTTGTCCAAATGAGCCGCTGTGCCCCGAAAGGCTCTAAAGCTACGCATTTATTGTATCCGTTTATTATGTCAGGGACAGCTTGTGCACAGATTTTCATTAATTCGCCTGCCTCTTTATACATTCCCAGATAGGCTAATGAAGCGGCACGCAGGTTGAGTACAGAAAGTATACTTCCCCCAAGCTCCTGTTGGTATTTGCCTAACAAACTGTCTGTGTAGTGGATACAGCTTTCCGGATTATTTTTCATAAACCCGATAAATGCATTGGTAAGCCATCTGCCTATTTCGTCGGTAGTTTTCTCTATCCGTTCATATTGAGCATCCAAGCCCATAATGTCTCCGCTATTGATATATTCTGAATAATTTTTACGTAACTGATAATCTTTGCCGGAGAAGTTCATACGGTCGAAGTTGAGTGTACAGGTTTCGAATCCGTAGAAGAATGGGAACCCTAATAATCCGGATTGTCTGGTTATGGAATCCGCTGTATATGTATTGAAGAATTGTACCGGACAATCATTCACGTCCATCACTTTGACGGAAGCCGTGTCCGGTGTGTGTATGAAACTTCCTTCTCCGCCTGTGTCTAATAGATAACTCCGGTTGTTCGCGAATAGAAAAACACAACCGGTTTCTGCGAAACATATATTGGGATCGATGGGCTGCCTTTGCTCCTCTTTTTTGAAAGTTAATTTGCCAAATTCGAATTCTATTTTAGAGATTCTCCGGAGTTCTTTTATTCCTAAGATGGCGTCGTGACCGGAAAAGATAGGATCCTTTTCAACAAGAGAAACATGGACTACCGTGTTGTGGAAAGTGATATTACCCAATTGTAAAGTCTCTACGAAACCGGTGGTAGCTTGTGAAGTACCGAACATGCTGTTTACGGATATGGTATCTCCCATACATGTCACGTTACATTTGCGTGCCATCTCCTGAGTGAGAAAAGTATAGGGTGCTCCTGTATCGAAGATGGTGTTAGGCAATTCGGTTTCATTTATTGTCATTGAGAGTATTAACGGATATGTATAACTTGTAGGAAGTGTACAGGATGTTCCTGGAAAATCTATCCGGAAATTATTTTTTTCCGATAAACCTTGGATTGTTTTTTCTGAACAAAGGAAGTTTCCTTTTCCTTCTATCGCCTGGTAGAGCTTTTTATCTTTGCGCAAGGTCTGCCACCAGGAATTGAGTTGTCTGTAGTTCCCTTTTTCCAGAAGTTTCTCTGTTTGGGCATAACAATAGGCCAACTTTTGTTCCGGAGTACATTCTTCCGGATATAGAGTGAGGAGAGAGTCTACGCATTGAAGCATTTCGTCGGGGCGATTAAAATAATAATTCAATGATACTTTTGCATGTAACCGGGTTGCTTCATCCATCACAGAAGAAGAATCGTTATACAATTTCCACAGTTGTGGAGCATCCTGATAATCGTCTAATGCTAATATTTTCGACCTTAAAGAAGTGGTTGTTTGTGAAAAGGCAGTCATTGAAAAATAAATTGTACAAGTAAGAATGCCGAGCTTTAGTCTTGCTATAGTAGTATATGTTATAATTCAATTAGTTCTTGTGAGTTTATGTGTTTTTTATGCGGAGTCATCAGTGTCGGCATCAGAATCCGGCATCCTTTTTATATAAGCCATAGATTACACTAAATGTAGATAATCTGTCAGTTCTACCTTCAATGTAATCTATGGCATATTAATGTAGTTTTGTTCGTTGACCCGAATCTTTAGTGTGCGAACAAGTCGTTTGTCGGAATTTCATTTCTTTCGCTACCTGTTACAGTCATTTTCAGTTGTCCACCGTTTTGGTCAAAGTATCGTACTTCTATTGGGTGATATCCTTTGGCCAATGCTTTCTGTCCAATCACTTCGCGCGGTCCGTGCGGTCCGTCGTTGTTGATGACTTCTTCACCGTCTATCAGTAAGGTACTGCCGTCATCAGACAGCAGGGCAAAAGTGTAAATGTCATCTTTCGGAGCATTGATAAATCCCTTGATTACCAAACCGATGTTTCCCTTTGCTTTTTCTGGGATCATTATTTTCTCAATGACATAAGTTCCGTTCAGTGGAGCTTTGGGGATGTCATCGCATTTGCTGCCTTTAAATTCATACCATTCAGCTTCCAGACCTTTGTTGGAAGGAGTGGTAGTTGTGGCTGGAGCATATTCGCTCTTAATGAAACGCGTACGTGCGATATCACCGGCTTTCCCGTTAGGACGGAACGTACGGAAGGTAAAATCGGTTGTTTCTTTCACTGGGATAGGACCTTCGTATCTGGATGATTGCAGCGTCGGAATGCTTCCGTCGGTAGTATAACGAATATCTGCACTCGGATCCAGGCAAGTCACACTAACACTTCCCTCACCAATGAAAGCGTTGTTGCGGTGGAAACCTTCCAGATCGGGGATACGATAATTGATACCCATGATGTTGAGGCGTTCGAACTGATTGGCCAACCGTTGCGCGAAGGTATTCCAGTCTTTCTGCGAAGCCTGGCTCCATCCCAATTCGGCAATAGCCAGCAGACGTGGAATAGCCATGTATTGCATCCGTTCGCGTGAGGGAATCCATTCGCACCAAATGTTTCCCTGTACGCCTTTGATCAGTCCTTGTTGTTCAGGAGTCGCTCCCTCGATCGTCAGGTCGAGATCGTAAATGTTGCGTACAGAATTCTTATCTTGCTGATAATCCAGGTAGAACTGGCTGTTGGGGGAGAAGATGATTGGGTTGCCCTGTTGGGTAGTCTTTTGCGGAGCATCCTTGACCCAGCTTCTCCACCACATGACGGTAGCAGTCGGGCTTAATCCACCTTCGATGATTTCGTCCCAACCGATCATCTCTTTGCCTTTTGAGTTGAAAAACTTTTCCATGTTATGGATAAACCAGGCTTGCAGTTCTTCTTCTGTCTTCAATTGGTTGTCTCGCATACGTTTCTGGCAGTCGGGACATTTTTTCCAGTTTGTCTTTTCCACTTCATCGCCGCCGATGTGCACGTATTTATAAGGGAACAGGTCTATCAGTTCGCTATATATGTTTTTACAAAACTCTATTGCCGATTCTTTTCCGGGGCAAACAGGAGAGGAGAAAGTGCTTCCCCAACCTACTTTGTCTGTACAGGCTACTCCGGAATAATTGCTGACGGCTGCCAGCATGTGACCCGGCATATCGATTTCGGGAACAATATCGATGCCGCGTACTTTGGCATATTCTATCACTTCTTTTATATCCTCTTGTGTATAATATCCGCCATACAGCGTGTCACCTTCCACGATGCGAAGCTTGTTTACCGGAATCTGATAATCGAAGTTATCTTCCGATTTAGCCAGTTCCATGCATGACCGGTCGTGTGAATTGAACGTACGCCAAGCTCCTTTTTCGGTGAGTAACGGATATTTTTTGATTTCAATGCGCCATCCCTGGTCATCTGTCAGGTGCCAGTGGAACTTATTCATTTTATAAAGTGCCATTACGTCAAGCAGTTCTTTTACTTCTTCTTTGGTATAGAAGTGGCGGGATACGTCGAGCATAATACCACGCCATTCGAAGCGCGGGGCATCTTCAATCTGTACGGCGGGTATGGCCCATGTCACGCTGTCCACCACCTGCTTCGATTCAATCTGAGGCGGAAATAACTGGCGGAGTGATTCGATACCGGCTATCACACCGTTATAAGAATTTCCCGTAATCTCTATTTGATCGGGTTTTGCGGTGAGCGTATATGCCCCCTCCTTGCCTTCTATGGCAGCGGTAGAAAGAGTGATGTTTCCTTTGCCTTCTTTCACCTGGATGTTATATCCGGTGGCTACTGACAGAATACCTTTCAGGTACTCTGCTGCTGGAAGCAGTTCTGGATTGGTGGTACCGATGATGGTGTTTGGGGTTAATACAAACGCACCATGGTTCTGTTGCACTTTGTTTGGCAACGGTACAATAGAAACATCTCTGGTAGCGGGAGTGGGGCTACAGCCCGTCAGCAGTAATGCGCCGGTGAAAGCACAGGTTGCTAACCATTGTTTGTAAGATGGTTTTGTCATAAGGATAATTATTGGATTGTTTTTCAAATTAGTTTTAGTCTGCTTACTTTTACTGTATGAAAAGCACAAATATACAATCAATTCTTTTGATAATCTTCATTCCTGATTGAAAAACTGTTGCTATCTTTGCTCTTACGTAAACTTTCGCAGTCGGCTGTATGTTTCTTCTTCAGAAGAAATCGGTTTATTAAGTTGCTTTTTGCCTGTTTGTCAGTGTTTGTCATGGGATGGCTAATGTTTTGACGTATTGCTTCTTTCGATTTATGTACGTGCCTTCTTGAGACCACGGCTGTGATTCAAAGAGATCGCAATTGTGAACTGATGGAACCACAGTTGCAGATTGAACTGAATAACAAACTAAAAACTGTTGATAAATGCGTGAAATTGATAAGATAAACAGTGTGAATTTGCTTACTGAATAAGGAATGAGCAAGCCGGAAATTATAAAAAGTGAATAGAATATGGGAGCGCTTGATTTAATTGATAAATATTATCCTCAGGATAATGAGTTAAGAAATATATTGTTGGTTCACAGTCGTTCGGTTGCCGATAAGGCATTATGGATAGCCGATAAGCACCCGGAGTTGAACCTTGATACTACTTTTCTGAACGAAGCTGCCATGTTGCATGATCTCGGAATTTTTCTGACACATGCTCCGGGCATTAAGTGTTTGGGTAAGGAGCCATATATTTGTCATGGATATCTGGGAGCCGAGCTGGTGCGCAAAGAAGGTTTTCCGCGACATGCTTTGGTTTGTGAGCGTCATACCGGTGCGGGACTTTCACTGGAAGAGATTATTAAACAGCAGCTTCCTATTCCGCATCGTGAAATGTTGCCGGTCAGTATAGAAGAACAAGTGATTTGCTTTGCTGATAAATTCTTTTCGAAAACACATCTTGATCGTGAAAAATCGGTGCAAGATGCCCGTAAAAGTATTGCCCGGTACGGTGACGAAGGACTTCGACGCTTTAACAATTGGTGTGAGCTGTTTCTTTAGTGCCTAAAAAAGAATTAAAAATCAAGATTCTCAAGTATATTTGGTGAAGATTGTGTACTTTTGCCCCTTCAAGCGTAAACTATTAGTTAATGACGCCATTGAAAGCAAATACAATACTATCATTTATACTATTATTGATCCTCTTGATGCTTCCGGATGAAGCGATGGCTCAACGTCGCCGTGTCAGAGAGGTGAGGGGGCCTATCACTTATTCGCCCCAGCAAACTGATTCATTAAAAGCAGATACGTTGAAGGCTGATACCTTGTCGTTGCAATCTGCCAGGAAGAAGAAACAACCTCTGGATGCCCCTGTGGTTTATTCGGCTAACGATTCCATTGTTTTTACCGAAGGTGGCTTTGCACATCTGTATGGTGATGGTAAAGTGAATTATGAAAAAATAGAATTGGGAGCACAGATCATCACCATGAATATGGATAGCAGTACGGTGTATGCTCGTGGTGTGACTGATTCGTTAGGGGTTGAACAAGGCAAGCCTGTGTTTAAGGATGGCGATACGCCTTATGAAACCAAAGCAATCCGGTATAATTTCAAAAGTAAAAAAGGATTTATCAATAACGTTGTAACTCAGCAGGGTGAAGGATATGTTGTGGGTAATAATGCCAAGAAAGGAGCTAATGATGAACTGTTTATGGAAAACGGACGCTATACGACCTGTGATCATCACGATCATCCACACTTCTACATGCAGTTGACCAAGGCCAAAGTTCGTCCCAAGAAGAATGTGGTGACTGGGCCTGCCTATTTGGTGGTAGAAGATGTACCGTTGCCATTGGCTGTACCTTTCTTTTTCTTTCCTTTTTCCAGCAGTTACTCTTCTGGTTTTGTGATGCCAAGCTACATGGACGATTCCAGTCGTGGTTTCGGATTGACGGGAGGTGGTTATTATTTTGCCATCAGCGATATAATGGATCTTAAGTTGACCGGAGATATATTTACGAAGGGGTCATGGGCCGGTAATCTGGAGACTAATTACAATAAACGTTATAAATATTCCGGTTCGTTACAGGCCGGCTATCAGGTTACTAAATTGGGAGATAAGGGATTGGCTGACTATTCGGTTGCCAAAGACTTTAAGATTGTATGGAATCATCGGCAAGACCAGAAGGCCAGTCCGAACAGTACTTTCTCGGCAAGTGTGAATTTTGCAACCAGTAGTTATGAGCGTACCAATATCAATAACCTCTATAATTCTCAGCTAATGACTCAGAATACGAAAACTTCGAGTGTCAGTTACTCTCGCAGTTTTCCGGATCAGAAGCTGACGCTTGCAGGTACTTTCAACATAGCCCAGACCATGCGTGATTCTTCAATAGCTGTCACTTTGCCTGACTTGAATATCACTCTTAGTACTATTTTCCCTTTTAAACGCAAACGTGCGGTAGGTGAAGAGCGTTGGTACGAAAAGATTTCCTTGCGTTACTCGGGGCGTCTGACCAACAGCCTGAAAACCAAAGATGACCGCTTGTTTAAAGCAGGTTTTAGAGAGTGGGAGAATGCGATGCAGCATAACATTCCAGTGCAGGCTACTTTTACTCTTTTCAAGTATTTGCAGGTAGTGCCTTCATTCAATTATACAGAGCGTTGGTATACCCGTAAGGTGATGAAGAGCTATGATGAAACTACTCAGAAATGGGATACACACCCCGGTGATACGATTCATGGGTTCTACCGGGTATTTAATTATTCGGCCAGTTTGTCGTTGAGCACAAAGATGTATGGTATGTATCAACCTCTGTTTATGAAGAAAAAGGAAATACAGATTCGTCACGTCTTTACACCGCAGATTTCGTTGAATGGTTCTCCAAGCTTCGGACAGTTTTGGGAATACTATCGTGATGCAGACGGTAATGACCAGTATTACTCTCCTTATTCCAGCCAGCAGTTTGGTACGGCTCCGCGTGAAAAGTCTGGAACGGTTAGTTTCGATGTATCGAACAACCTGGAAATGAAATACCGTAACAAGAAGGATTCTCTTATGAAAATAAGTCTGATCGATGAGATAGGCTTTAATCTTTCTTATAATATGGCGGCAAAGAAACAGCCGTGGAGTAACCTGAATATGCGTTTGCGTATGAAGTTTAAAAAGTTTAATAACTATACGCTGAACATGAATGCGGTGTTTGCCACTTATGCTTATACATTCGATAAGTCGGGTAATGTAATAGTCGGTGATCGTACAGAATGGTCTTACGGACGTTTCGGACGATTCCAGGGATGGGGATCTTCTATCAACTATACTTTTAACAATGATACTTGGAAGAAGTTGTTCGGAAAAGATAAAGATAGCGATCAAAAAAAGAAAAAGGATAGTGCTGACGACGAGGGAGGAGATTCAACCGGTGACGAAGTGGTTACTGAAAAGAAAGTTGAGAAAGCACAGGCAGACAGTGACGGATATCAGGTTTTCAAGATGCCATGGTCACTGAATGTTAACTATTCGTTCCGTATTAGTGAGGACCGTAGTAAGCCGATCAACCGTAATACCATGCGTTATCCGTTTAAGTATACGCAAAATATCAATATGTCGGGTAATCTGAAGATTTCCAATAACTGGTCGTTTACATTCAATTCCGGATATGATTTCGAAGCGAAGGAGATCACTCAGACCTCTTGTACGATTACTCGTGATTTGCACTGTTTCAATATGTCCGCCAGTATTTCTCCTTTCGGACGTTATCGCTATTATAACTTTACGATCCGTGCAACGGCCAGTATCCTGCGTGATTTGAAGTGGGATAAGAGAAGCCAGACTCAAAGCAACATCCAGTGGTATTAATAAATATCTATGAACGATAAACGGTGAACAATTTGTAGCACGAAGGCGTAAATTGTTCACCGTTTATCGTTCATAGATGGCTGTCTTCACTACCAGTTTATCTCTGTTTTTCCGTGGGTTTTCAAGTATTCATTCGTTTTGCTGAAATGCTTATTCCCAAAGAAGCCGTTGTAGGCAGAGAGGGGAGAAGGGTGTGCCGAACTAAGTACCAAATGCTTGTTACGATCAATAAAGGCACCTTTCTTCTGTGCATAACTTCCCCATAGGATGAATACCAGATTTTCTCTTTCTTCCGCCAGAACACGGATAGCAGCATCTGTAAATTCTTCCCATCCGTGGCGTTGGTGCGAACCGGCCTGATGGGCACGTACTGTCAAAGTAGCGTTGAGCAACAGGACACCTTGTTCAGCCCACCGTGTCAGATTACCTGTGGGAGGAGTTGCCGTACCAATATCTTCTTTTATTTCTTTGAATATATTCACCAAAGAAGGTGGAAAGGCTACTCCATCATTTACCGAGAAACAAAGACCATGTGCCTGTCCGGGACCGTGGTAGGGGTCTTGTCCGATAATGACTACTTTTACTTTGTCAAAGGGACATAAATTGAATGCGTTGAATATCAACTTTCCAGGAGGAAAGATCTGGTACTGGCTATATTCGCTTCTGACAAATTCGGTCAGTGTGCGGAAGTAGTCTTTCTCAAATTCTGGTTGTAAATGAGCTTTCCAGCTCTCTTCTATTTGTACGTTCATAGGCTATTAAATAAGGTGTATATTAAGGGCGGTACATTCACGACGCATTTCTTCAGGCCAGATACTTGCTTGAATCTCACCGATATGCGCTTTGCGCAAATAGAACATGCATAAGCGTGACTGACCGATACCTCCACCGATAGAGAGTGGAAGGGTATCATCCAATAATCTCTTATGGAAATAGAGTTCCAGTCTTTGTTCTTGATTTTCTTGTTTTACTTGGCGCAAAAGAGCTTCTTTATCCACACGGATACCCATGGAAGACAATTCAATGGAACGTTGTAGTACATCGTCCCATAATAGCAGGTCACCGTTCAGGCCAGGTAAGTCGTTCAGCCCTTTGCTGGTATAGTCGTCATAGTCCGGGGCACGTCCGTCATGTTTTTTACCATCACTCAGTTTGCAACCGATACCAATGATGAATACGGCTCCATACTTTTTACAGATGGCATGTTCACGGCATTTAGGTTCCATATCCGGATATAACTGGCGTAATTCTTCAGAGTGGATGAAGTGTAACTTTTGTGGCAGGCAAGGTTTGATCTGCGGATACATTTCGTATACCATATATTCCGTACGGATCATGGCGGCATAGATACGGTTGACAATCTCCTTAAGGAAGTCTGCATTGCGGTCCTCGGCAGTAATCACCCGTTCCCAGTCCCACTGGTCTACATAAAGTGAATGCAGGTTGCCCAGTTCTTCGTCCGAACGAATTGCGTTCATATCCGTATAGATACCATAACCCGGTTCAATGTGATAATCTGCCAAAGTAAGTCGTTTCCATTTAGCAAGTGAGTGGACTACTTCAGCTTGTGCATCACCCAAGTCTTTAATAGGAAATGAGACCGGACGTTCTATGCCATTCAAATCATCATTGATACCCATTCCTTTGAGTACAAAGAGTGGAGCTGTCACACGTCGCAGACGTAATTCCGATGAAAGATTCAACTGGAAGAACTCTTTAATTTGTTTGATGCCCAATTCTGTCTGTTTCAGGTCAAGCAAAGGTTTATAATTCTGAGGTTTTATTAGGTAACTCATAGGTTTATTGATTGTTATTTGTCGGCAAAGATATGAATAATATCTATATCTGTACGAATAATTGGCTAAAATGTTATCAAATTGATCGTTTTATATGGTATAAGAGTTGCAAAATAATATTTGAGGATATGGCGTTCGGTAGATAGATACTACAAAAAATGGTGAATCATTAGGAAAATGCGAAGTTTTTTTATACTTTTGTCGTCGCATAAAACAATGCTCCTGTAGTTCAACGAATAGAATGTAGGTTTCCGGTACCTAAGATAAGGGTTTGATTCCCTTCGGGAGTACGAAGATATAGCTGATAATTATTTAATTATCAGCTATTGTTGTTTTAAGGGGCGGTTGATGTAAGAACCGGGCTAACGCTTCCCATGACTCACATAGAGCTTGCATGGAAGGAAAGAGTAAATCGGCTCCGGAGTTTAACAGTACCTGCCCATCCAATGGACCAGTATTAACAGCAATGGTGAATATTCCGGCTTTGTGTCCGGCCTCTACTCCCAAAGGGGCATTTTCAATAACAATGGCTTCATAAGGCTTTAATCCTCCCTTTTCCAGTGCCATCAAATAGGGTTCCGGATTCGGTTTTCCGTATTTGACGTCGAAAGCAGTTACCATCAGTTCTTGTCGGAACATTCCCGGAAAATTGTGTTCAAGTCTGTCTAATAATGAAGCTTGTCCGGATCCGGTGACTACAGTCGGAATGATACCTTCAGATTTAATTTTTTGTAGTAATTCCCAGGCACCCGGCATACGTTCGGCTTGGGGATGCTTGTTGAACTCAATGCTCTTTTCATGATAAATACTCTCTATCTCTTCCGGCGTGGCGTCGCGTCCCAGTTGACGCTGACATACGATGTTGATGGTTCCCGCTCCGGTGCGGCCTTCGTGCAAATAAGCTTCTTCTTTACTCAAATGAAGTCCGTGAGCTTCCATCGTTTTGTGCCATGCTTCGGCGTGATAAGGCATGGAGTTGAAAAGTACGCCGTCCATATCGAAAAGTGCGGATTTCAACTGAATGGATTGATAATGATTTTGTTGGAGATATTGCGTAATTGCTTCCTGAAACATGATATATACCTATTGATTTGGAGTGCAAAGATACGATTATTTTGGTGAATCGAACAGAATATGTATTTTTGCAAAATCTATAAAGTGATATGATTGCATGAGAAAACTATTTTTTCCTTTACTGTCGTTATGCTTGCTGACTACTGCTTGCAAAGATTCTGTTCCCAGTCCTACAATCGAAATGGAAGGGCTTTATATCAATGACGGAGAGATGGATTATGCCCGGCAAATGGAGGCATTACCCCCTCTAAAAGTAGATGATGAACTTGAAATTTCGCTGAAACTGGATGGAAACGGAGAAGAACTAAATACGTTTCTGGTGAAGGAAGAGACTTTGGGCAGTGAGGTAAACGCTGTGGCGATTGATTTTAATGAATTGCCGGAAGAAGCTCTCAGTGATGATAAGGAGTTTACGGATAAGGATAATGGTAAATTAGGTTTTAAAGATGGAGTCTCTCAGACTAAAGTGGGGCTGCGGGCAAAGGTGCAGCAAGTCACCGAGGATGGAGTGAAGCTTAAGTTTTACCTTTTTTCCAAGCCCGTCAATTGCGAGGGAGCTAAGTATGAACTGGAAATTAAAACTTCCGAGAATCAAACAGATTAATTGGATGACCCGATATATAAAAAGAGCGATGCTGTTGGAAGCATCGCTCTTTTTATATATCGGTAATCTTATAGCTTTTTACAGTTTCGCCCGGATTGCTTTTGATTCTTCTTCATATCCCGGCTTGTTCAGCAAAGCAAACATATTCTTTTTGTATGCTTCCACACCCGGCTGATTGAATGGGTTTACGCCCAGCAGATAACCACTGATACCACATGCTTTTTCGAAGAAATAGAGTAGCTGTCCGATGCTGTATTCACTCAGTTCAGGAATGACAATACGCATGTTAGGAACACCACCGTCTACATGAGCCAATTGAGTTCCCAGTTCGGCCATCTTGTTCACTTCGTCTACACGTTTGCCTGCCAGGAAGTTTAAACCGTCCAGGTTAGCTTCGTCCGAAGGAACTTCTAACTTATGATTCACTTTGTCTACAGAGATCACTGTTTCGAAGATTGTGCGTTCGCCTTCCTGAATCCACTGACCCATCGAGTGCAGGTCTGTAGAGAAGTCTACTGCTGCCGGGAAGATACCTTTGTTGTCTTTTCCTTCAGATTCTCCGTAAAGCTGCTTCCACCATTCACTCACGTAGTGTAGTTTCGGACAGAAGTTTACAAGAATTTCTATCTTCTTTCCACTTTTATACAGTTCATTGCGGGTAGCGGCATAGATTGCTGCGGGATTTTCCGCAAAAGGAACCTCGGCTCCACAAGTTTTTTCCATATCGGCGGCACCTGCTACCAGTTTTTCAATGTCGAATCCGGCTACTGCAATAGGCAGCAAACCTACCGGAGTCAGTACAGAAAAACGTCCTCCGACGTTGTCAGGGATAATGAATGATTTGTATCCTTCTTTATCTGCGGTGACGCGGGCTGCGCCTTTCTTTGCATCTGTAACGGCAACGATTACTTTTTTGGCCATCTCTTTGCCGCGTTGGTCTTCGCATTGCTTCTTCAGCAAGCGGAACGCCAAAGCTGTCTCTGTAGTCGTACCGGATTTGGAGATATTGATCACACCGAATTTCTTGTCTTTCAGGAATTCTGTCAGTTCATACAGATAATCTTCACCGATATTATGGCCGGCATAGATGATGACCGGAGCTGTTTTCTTTTCCTGCAACCAGGTGAAGCTGTTTGACAATGCCTCGATCACCGCACGGGCGCCCAGGTAACTTCCGCCGATACCGGCTACGATCACCACTTCACAGTTGTCTCTCAATACTTGTGCAGTAGCCTTCAGGTCAGCCAGATGCTCTTTGCTGATAGAAGAGGGCAAATGCAACCACCCCAGAAAGTCATTACCTTTACCTGTGCCGTTTTCCAGCGCTTCCTGTGCGGCTTTAACCTGAGCTTCGTAGGCAGAAACCGATTCTTTGGAGATGAATCCAAAAGTCTTTTCAATGTTCAAACTAATCATATCTTTTTTATTTTTACGTTATTAACTATCTAAACGAGTCAGTCAACAGTTTAATTTCAATCATCGGAGATATGCGTTCGTATAAGATGTTGTATACAGCATCGAGTATCGGCATATTTACATGATGATGTTTATTGATTTCCTTAATACATTTTGTTCCGTAATATCCTTCCGCTATCATTTCCATTTCTATCTGGGCACTCTTTACGGAGTATCCTTTCCCGATCATGGTACCGAACGTGCGGTTACGGCTGAAGTTAGAATAGCCTGTTACCAATAAATCACCCAAATAAACAGATTCGTCCACGTTTCTGTTTATGGGATGCACCGTATTTAAGAAACGGTTCATCTCTTGAATGGCATTTGATATCAATACAGCCTGGAAATTATCTCCGTATTTCAGACCGCTGCAAATACCTGCTGCGATGGCATATACGTTTTTCAGTACAGAACTGTATTCAATCCCTATCACATCGTCGCTGACAGACGTTTTGATGAAGCTGCTGCCCAGTCTACGGGCAAAAACACGTGCCTTATCCTTGTCCGGGCAAGCGATGGTGAGATAGGAGAGACGTTCCAGTGCCACTTCCTCGGCATGACAGGGACCAGCCAATACAGCGATGTTTTCGGGAGGAACACCATATTCTTTATTAAAGTATTCCGAAACAATCAGATTGTCATCGGGAACAATACCTTTGATAGCGGTAATAATGAACTTGTCTCTGATCCGTGTTTTCAGCTTTTTCAGGTGAGCTTTCAGATATGGAGAAGGAGTGACGAAAATAAGCGTATCAGATTCTTTCACTACATCGTTGATGTTAGAGCTGAAATTGATGCGCTTCATGTCGAACTTTACGCCTGTCAGATAGGCTGGATTATGTCCGAGTCGTTTAAAATCGGCAATGCGGTCGTCGCGCCTCATGTACCAATTGATAGACTCTTCTTGAGCCAGACACATCTTTGCGATGGCTGTAGCCCAGCTTCCTCCGCCCATTATCGCTATCTTACCGGGTAATTTCATTTCTATAAATTAAGAATTAAAAATGAAGAATGAAGAATGGTGCATGAAAGATAGGGAGACAAATGTTCCGGTTCTTCATCACCATTCTTCATTCTTGATTTATTTAATTTTCTGTATCCACTCGGCTACATCGTTTACTGACGGATTAGTCAGTTCCAATTTGTATTTCTTATTGATGCCACAAATATCCTGATGTAATTTCTGTGGATTTACATCTTTCATATCGGCTACCAGGTTGTATCCGGCTTTTTGAATTGCAGGCACCCAGTCTTCGGCAATGCCTAACTCCATGAATTTGGCGGCACTATCTTTCGGTACGACTTTTTCCGGACGCATCTGCGGGAAGAACAATACTTCCTGGATAGTTGATTGTCCGGTCATCAACATAGTAAGGCGGTCCATGCCGATACCCATACCCGAAGTAGGAGGCATGCCGTATTCCAATGCACGGACAAAGTCTTTGTCGATAATCATTGCTTCGTCATCTCCTTTTTCACTTAGCTTCATCTGATCTTCAAAGCGTTCCAACTGGTCGATCGGATCGTTTAACTCAGAATATGCATTACACAATTCTTTACCGTTTACCATCAATTCAAAACGTTCTGTCAGTTCAGGGTTGGTACGGTGCTTTTTGGTCAGCGGAGACATTTCGATCGGATAGTCAGTGATGAAAGTCGGCTGGATATAAGTTCCTTCACAGAACTCACCGAATATTTCATCGATCAGTTTACCTTTACCCATCGTTTCGTCGATTTCCATATTCAGTTTCTGGCATACTTCGCGGATTTGTGCTTCGTTCATACCTGTCAAGTCGTAACCGGTATGTTCCTTAATGGCATCCAGCATGGTGACGCGTCTGTACGGAGCCTTGAAGTTGATGATATTGTCACCTACTTTTACTTCAGTAGTACCATTTACGTCCAGACAGATCTTTTCAATCATCTTTTCGGTAAATTCCATCATCCAGTTATAGTCTTTGTAGGCTACATATATCTCCATGCAAGTAAATTCTGGATTGTGCGTACGGTCCATACCCTCGTTACGGAAGTTTTTACCGATTTCATATACTCCCTCAAAGCCACCAACAATCAGACGTTTCAGATACAACTCGCTGGCAATACGCATATAGAGTGGGATGTCCAAAGCATTGTGATGGGTCATGAACGGGCGTGCGGCAGCTCCTCCGGCGATGGCCTGGAGAATAGGAGTTTCTACTTCCATGTAGCCTTTCGAATTGAAATATTCGCGCATAGAACTGTACACCTTGCTGCGTTTCATGAATATATCTTTGATACCTTCGTTTACGGCCAGGTCGACATAACGCTGACGGTAACGGAGTTCAGGATCTTCGAAAGAGTCGTAAGCCACGCCGTCTTTGTATTTTACGATAGGCAGTGGTTTGATCGATTTGGCAAGTACAGTCAGTTTCTGTGCATGAATACTGATTTCGCCCATCTGAGTGCGGAACACGAAACCTTCAATTCCGATAAAGTCGCCTAAGTCGAGCAGGCGTTTGAACACAGTATTGTACATCTCTTTGTCCTCTCCCGGACAGATGTCATCGCGAGTGATATACACCTGAATACGGCCTTTAGAATCCTGTAGTTCGATAAAAGAGGCTTTGCCCATCACGCGGCGGCTCATCATGCGGCCAGCTACAGATACCTGGCGAGGTGCTTCGTCGTCTTTGAATTCGGCTTTAATATCGGTTGAGAAAGCGTTGGTTACATACTCTGCTGCGGGATAGGGTTCGATGCCCATCGCGCGAAGTTCATTCAGACTGTTACGTCGGATGATTTCCTGTTCACTTAGTTCTAATATGTTCATTTCGTTAGATATTAACTCAATTTTGGAGGCAAAAATACGAAACTTTTCTTAGAAATACGGCATTGTAACTCTTATTCTTTATTCTTCACCTTTAATTCTAAATAGATTTGTATCTTTGCACCCTCAAAACAATAGGTATGACAGGACAAAAAACACCCACTGCGCTGGGTACTGAAAAGATTGGAAAACTTCTGATGCAGTATGCCATTCCGGCTATTATCGCCATGACTGCATCTTCTCTTTACAACATGGTGGACAGCATTTTTATAGGTCACGGAGTGGGTCCGATGGCTATTTCCGGACTTGCTCTGACTTTTCCCCTTATGAATCTTGCCGCTGCTTTCGGCTCCTTGGTTGGAGTGGGAGCCGCTACGCTGATTTCGGTCAAACTGGGGCAGAAAGATTATGATACGGCACAACGGGTATTGGGCAATGTGCTGGTACTGAATATCATCATCGGGCTTGCTTTCACCATATTAACCCTTATTTTTCTTGATCCTATTCTTTACTTCTTTGGAGGCAGTGACGAAACGGTGGGCTATGCCCGTGACTATATGAAAGTGATTCTTTATGGGAATGTCATCACCCATATTTATCTGGGGCTGAATGCGGTACTTCGTTCAGCCGGGCATCCGCAGAAGGCGATGGTTGCCACCATTGCTACAGTGGTTATCAATACCATTCTCGATCCTTTGTTTATTTATGGTTTTGGTTGGGGCATCCAGGGAGCGGCCATTGCTACGATTACGGCACAAGTGATTGCCCTTGCCTGGCAGTTCAGGCTCTTTAGCAATAAGGAGGAATTACTCCATTTCCATCGAGGAATTTTCCGGTTGAAGCGAAAAATAGTTTTCGATTCGCTGGCTATAGGTATGTCTCCTTTCCTGATGAACCTTGCATCGTGTTTCATTGTGATTCTGATAAATCAGGGTTTGAAACGGTATGGGGGTGATCTTGCCATCGGGGCATTTGGCATTGTCAACCGTCTGGTATTTCTATTCCTTATGATTGTGATGGGACTGAACCAGGGTATGCAGCCGATTGCCGGATATAATTATGGGGCAAAGCTATATCCCCGTGTCACCCGTGTGTTGAAACTGACCATCTATGGTGCGACCATTGTCACCACTACCGGTTTTCTGATGGGGATGTTTATTCCCGACCTGGCTGTGTCCGTCTTCACATCGCACGAAGAGCTGATTCGCCAATCTGCCGAAGGTCTCCGCATTGTGGTACTCTTTTTCCCGATTGTCGGCTTTCAGATGGTCACTTCCAATTTCTTCCAGAGTATCGGGATGGCAAGTAAAGCTATTTTCCTTTCCATTACCCGTCAGGTACTCATCCTGATTCCTTGTCTGTTGATTCTACCGCGTTTTTGGGGGCAGACAGGTGTCTGGATCAGTATGCCGACTTCTGACCTGATAGCCAGCCTGATATCGGCTGCCATGTTGTGGTGGCAGTTCCGTCAGTTCCGTAAAGCGGCTGCCCGGACATAGGATTCTTCAGCTTGTGCTAAACAAATCATTGCCTGCATTTGTCTTTTATCTGTAACGATCTGAAAGCAATGTAACAGCCATGAAAAAGTATGTAAGTTTCTTGTTGGTTTTATTTGTCAGTCTGTTTCTTTTTCTGCCCGCGCATGCGCAGCAGCGCAAATCAGTAGCTGTGGTGCTAAGTGGGGGAGGAGCGAAGGGGGTAGCCCATATCGGTGCCCTCAAAGTGATTGAGGAAGCAGGTATTCCTATCGACTATATCGTAGGTACCAGTATGGGGTCTATCATCGGCGGACTTTATTCCATCGGATATACCCCCTGTCAGCTTGATAGTATGGTCAATCACCAGAATTGGTCTTTTCTGTTGAGTGACCGTATCAGTTGGGAAGATCAAACAATGACTGAACGGAAGAATTCTGAAACTTATATTCTTTCTGTTCCTTTGAAAAAGGATTTGAAGGCGAATGTGTTCGGAGGGGTCATTAAGGGACAGAACCTGGGTAATCTTTTCTCCGAACTGACTGTAGGCTATCACGATTCCATTAACTTCAACAAGTTGCCTATTCCGTTTGCTTGTGTCTCCGAGAACATTGTGAACGGTGAAGAAGTAGTGTTTCACAATGGTGTATTGGCTACCGCTATGCGTGCCAGTATGGCTATTCCCGGTGTATTCACGCCCGTCCGTATGGGCGACGAGATACTGGTTGACGGAGGAATGAAAAACAACTTCCCCACGAACATAGCCCGGGCTATGGGAGCCGATGTGATTATTGGTGTCGATGTACAGAATGATCTCCGGACTGCGGATGAACTGAATAATCTTGGTGAGATATTCAACCAGATCATCAATCTGACCGGCCAAACCCGATATGAAGAGAATATTAAATTGGCAACGGTGTATATTAAAGTGGACGTAAAAGGCTATTCTGCCGCAAGTTTCAACATTCCCGCACTCGACACATTGATGCACCGTGGCGAAGAGGCAGCCCGCGCGCAGTGGACTGCTTTGCGCAGACTGAAGAAAGAGATCGGTCTTCCCGAAGATTACGTTGCTCCCCGACACGGCCCGTTTACTTCTTTATGGTCCGAGAAAGATATATTTGTGAAAGAGATCACCTTTGACGGTATCGAAGACAGTGACAAGAAATGGATTATGCACCGTTGTCACCTGAAGGAGAACAGCCGGATGCGTATGGAGCAACTTTATGAAGCACTTGCTACGTTGCGCGGAAGCCAGGCTTATTCCAATGTCAGTTACAAACTGACCGATACCGACCAGGGATATCTGCTACACTTTATTTTGGAAGAGAAGTACGAGCGTAATCTCAATCTGGGGATCCGTTTCGACTCGGAAGAGATCGCTTCATTGCTGTTGAATGTGAGCACCCGCCTCAATACACGTATTCCATCGTGGCTTTCACTGACCGGACGTCTTGGAAAACGCTACTTGGCCCGGGTGGACTATACATTGGCTCCGATGCAGATGCGAAATTTCAATCTCGCTTATCAGTTTGAGTATAACGATATTAATATTTACGATCACGGGAAACGTGCTTATAACACTACTTATAAATACCATTCCGGTGAGTTGGGGTTTTCGGATGTGTGGTATCGTAACCTTCGTTTTGGAGCCGGACTGCGTTTTGAGTTCTTCAAGTATAAGGACTTTCTATATAATGCGGGCGGGCAACAGTTGAAGGTGAAACCCCAACACTTCTTCAGCTATTATGCCCAACTGCATTATAATACATACGATAAGGGATATTTTCCCTCGAAAGGGATCGATCTCCAGGGGAATTATTCACTTTATACCGATAACCTGACACAGTATAAAGGTCATGCTCCCTTTTCTGCTTTGACCGCCTCGTGGGCCAGTGTCTTTTCGGTTACCGACCGTTTTGCTTTGATTCCTTCTTTGTATGGACGTATTCTTATAGGCAAAGATATCCCTTATCCCTATCTGAATGCCATCGGTGGAGATAATTTCGGTCATTACTTGCCTCAGCAACTTCCTTTTGCCGGGATCACCAATCTGGAGATAGTCGATAATTCTGTTATCATAGCCGGTTTGAAGGTACGTCAGCGTATTGGGGGTAAGAATTATGTCACTCTCACCGGGAATGTGGCGTTGCGGGAAGATAACTTTTTTGATATCCTAAGTGGTAAGCCGGTTTGGGGAGGCAGCCTGGGATATGGTTACGATAGCTTGTTCGGTCCGTTAGAGGCCTCTTTCGGCTATTCAAGCAGGGCACACGATGTAGGATTCTATGTGAATCTGGGATATGTCTTTTAGAGTTTTCATCCTTTGCCGTTGATACCGGAGTTATCTTCCTGTTCTTGAGATTCTTCCTCCTCGGCCGTTCCTGCCCGCAGTAAATGCCCGGGGAAGTATTTGGATAGTGGGTAACAAGATATATAATTTTATAATCAACTGATTTGCTATAATTTACAATACCTATTAAAGAGTAATTTTATAATTTAGTACCATTTTAGTATCACTATTTAGCCATCGTAAATAAATCAAGAGATGGTGCAAATGGCATTGGATAATTAACTTCTCCGGCTGCATAAACCACATTCGTTTACCGTCCTCAAATCTGCAAACACTTTCCAGAGATAATCAGACGGTTTATTTAAATCTCCAACAAATGATAAATCACTAATTTTGTATCCGTATTTCGTAGTTTTTCTACAATAATTGCATTTATGATTTGTTGTATGAGATTTTATTTGTACCTTTGTACCATGCAATAGATAAAATCAACGATTATGATAGCAGAGTTTAGCATTGAGAATTTTTTCTCCATTAAATCGGTTCAGAAAATCAGTTTTGAACCATCGGCAGATGCTTTTATGTCTGATGAGTATTCGCATGAAGTTAAGGACGGGGTAAGATTACTGAAAGTGGGAATCATCTACGGTGCCAACGCTTCCGGTAAAACGAATATATTGAATGCCATCGAATTTTTCAAGATGCTGGTTTTGAGAATGCCTAAAGACCGGACCGAGAAAACCGGGGTTGTCCCTTTCATGTTGGATGATACTTCAAGGAACGAAAAGACAAAGATGTCAATGGTATTCTATATCAATCAGTCGAAGTACATCCTCAGTTTTGAATTGGACGCAAAGCATATCTATTCCGAGACATTGATTGTTTATGATTCCATTCGTCCTACCAAGCTGTACAACCGAAGTTATGATACCGCAACAGATTCTACTACCATCGATTTTGGTGTAAATCTGAAAATGACGAAGAAAAGCCAAGATGTGATTTCCGGTAACACAATCAACAATTGCAGTGTGCTTGCCGCATTTGGCAAAAGCAACGTGGAACGTACTAAGCTGAATGATGTGTATGATTATTTTGCCAAGCAGGTAAAAGATGTACTGGCTCCCGGTATGCTGCTTTCGGGATATGTCAAATCACGATTGGATAAAGACGAGACAGGAGATTTGAAGAAATTCATTTTAAATTTCTTGAAAGCGTCCGATTTCAATATAGAAGATGTGGTATTACACGAAGAGGAAGAACTGATTACCCCTGAATTGGAACAACTGATACAGAATGCCCCTATTGATAAAGACGCAAAGGCAGAAATGCTTAGAAAGGGTAAAATTACAAATACGGAACTGACCTTCAAGCATAAGGCAGGCGATAAAGTATATGACTTATCGGAAGAATACGAGTCCAACGGCACCATGAGGTTCTTGGGAATGGCGGTGATTCTGAATTACTTGTTAAAGACCAATCGGTTTGTGCCCATTGACGAAGTGGAGACAAGCATTCATTATGAACTGTTGGCTTATTTCATAAAAGTATTTTTGGCAAACAGCGACGGAACATCCCAAATGCTCCTGACAACGCATGACATCAATCTTCTCAACGAGGATTTCATTCGCCGTGATACGATATGGTTCACCGACAAAGACGAACTCGGCGAAACTAAAATTGTGCGTCTGTCTTCCCTTGGACTGCATAAGAATCTTTCACCATACAATGCTTACAAGCAGGGGAAATTGGTGAAGTTACCGTTCTTGGGTAGCCAGTATATCAACCTAAACGACTAATGATATGCGGCGGACAGTAACAAAAAGTATCGCCATCATAGGCGAGGGAGAAACGGAATGGTTCTATTTCGACTCTCTGAGGATTGCGTGCCGTTATCCTTTCAAGGTCGCTCCGGATTTTCCGCAGCACAGCGACATCAATCATATACTGAAACTGGTAGAATCTTACTTGAACAAGCAATATGATTATATTGTATGCCTGTTTGATATGGACAGGCTGTATCAATATCCTTCCGAAATGCAACTGTACCAACGAGCAAAGAAAGAGTATAGCAAGAAGAAATATGCCGGAAAGGTGATGTTTGTAGAAACGAATCCTTGCACGGAATTTTGGTTCCTGCTCCATTTCTTGCCTAATGTGGTCTGTCGGCGATACGAGAGTTACGAGCAACTGCTTCCAGAATTGCAGAAATATATGCCGGGGTATGAAAAGACAAAACGCTATTTCATACGCACCAACCTCTATAAATACCTGACAGAGAATGGTGATTTGGAACGGGCAATGTCAAATTCCGAAAAGCTGTGCCAACTCTGTAAGGAATCGCCGGAAGATTTGAAGGCATATTCGGAGATGTATAAGATAATTAAGTTGCTAAGTGAAATAGTTATAAGATAGATATAATATAAACAGAAAAATGAAACAAATAAGAAATGCATTGAATTGGCTATGGGAAGAGATTGGTAGACCAATATTTCTTCGCCACCTTCAACAGACAGAACTGAAACTTATAAGGCTATGCATTACTGGCATGGTTACAATTGCTGTGGGTAATCCCTTGTTAAGTTGGCTCGTCAATTTAAGTGTTAATGTAGAGAATGGCCAATGTCAAGCTATACTTAACTTTGTGGACAATGATCTTGACCTTTGGACATGCATCATTGAGGGCTTTCTTTTTCTTATTACACTGATATTGATATGGATAAGATACCAATCTCTTAAAAATCATAAGCTACAGAAGAGTATAGTCGTAATGTATGGAGCAAAGATTGCTTCAGATACTCCCTTACTTAGTTACGAATTAGCCAGTAAAGCTTTGCCTGATGATTATGAGCCAGCAGAAGGTTCTCCATTTACTATTCAAATAGAATCAGAACGAAATGAACTCGTCCCCCAATATTGGGAGATTGAATCCGAAAATTTGAAACACCAAGTTCTTAGTAAACTTGTGCCAACTATGCAAGTAAGTAAAACTATGCACATATCACTCTTTGCTTTAGCTCCAATGCCTCTACTTGTATTGTTAGGTACACTGTTGAATGAGAAGTATTCCGTAGAAGTTTATCAATTACATCGTGAACCCAAGAACTGGAACAGACTTAAAGAACTGGGGCAGAAATACATTGTTCTTAGACCTGAAAATGCAAATATTGATAAACAACCTGTATTAGTATTTTCCTTAAGTGATACAATCATTGGTAGGATTAATAAATTATATAACGACAATGCCAATATTTGGGAAGTGACAGTGCCAAACCCTAATATGGACATGATGCGCTCCAGAGAACAGCAAATTGAATTTAGGGAAGTAGTAAGAGAGTTACTTTCAGAAATAAGCAGGTATAGTAATTATCCTGAAATTAATGTTCATATGGCCATGCCAATAGCATGTGCCGTAGAATTAGGTAGGGTATGGATGCCTAAGGCGCATAAACCATTGGTACTCTATGATTACCAAAACAAGAAAGAAGGTAAAACAATCACTATAAAAAATGTATAAAATGTTGGATGCAGATCAAAAGAAACAATTTAGCGAGATCTTAGAAGAACTTGCTCGACAACTGGATGTGACACAAACGGAGTTTGAAACAATAACTAAGAGTTATGAGGCGGTCGGCAGTTATCTTGCAGAAACTGATAGCCTATTAGCATATAAACCGTCAATACATCCACAAGGTTCATTCTTATTGGGTACTGTCGTAAGACCTATTTGTGAAAATGATGATTTGGATATTGATTTAGTATGTGAGTTAGAGAGAATACCGGACAATTGGACTCAATACCATTTAAAGAATGTCATAGGAGACAGATTAAAAGAGAGTGAACGTTATAAGAAAATGCTTGATGATGAAGGAAAAAGATGTTGGACGCTTCTCTATGGTGACAATAAGTATCATTTAGATGTTCTACCCGCTTTAGTATGTGAGGATTACTACGAGGTAGTTAGAAAGTATTTTTCAGCAGAGGTGGAGAAGAATCCTGAAACTTTAGCCATCCATATAACAGATAATACAAGAGAAGACTATACTAAAGAGACAAACAAGAATATGTGGATGATTAGCAATCCTTTTGGCTATGCCCAGTGGTTTCTCTCATTGGCAAGGAAATCTTATATTCAACAGAGGCAGTTCTCTGCTGAGGCTAAAATAGATCCGGTACCTAGATATTCTGCGGATAGATATGTATTACAAAGAGTTGTACAGCTATTAAAACGACACAGAGATAAGATGTTTGGAGGTGATGAGGATAAGCCTATTTCTATTATCATAACTACGTTAGCTGCTCGCACTTATGAACAGGAACGTGACCTTTTTACTGCATTAAGACATATTGCAGATCATATGGTGCAGAATATAACAGTTAAGAGAAATGAAAAAGGAGAATATGTAAAATGGATCGAAAACCCTGTCAACCCAACAGAAAATTTCGCCGACCGTTGGCCTGGCACTAAAAAAGAAGAGGCTTTTTACAACTGGATTGAAAAACTTCGTAAAGATATGGATAGACTCGAACTTGCTGCAGGTAAGGGGTTAGAAGCAATCAAGAGGATACTGGATGATATGTTTGATGAAAAAGTGTCAGCAAAGACTTATGCAAAGTATGCCAAAGATCTTTTAGAGAAAAGGAAAAAAGGTAATATGAAGATTGCCGCTACCGGCACTCTAGGATTAACAGGAACACTAAAAGTGGCAGCACATAGTTTTTATGGTAGTAAAGAGAAGTAAACTAAATCCGGCAGCGCAGATAACCGCAGAACTTATACAATTACGTCATTACTTTCCAAACGGTAAAGTTATTCGTAAAACTATAAATTCTCTTGAATGGGAAGTTGACTTACAACCAACGTCATTAAGTAAAACTTACAGAATTAGATTACAATATCAGGTAGGAAATACACCTAAAATATATGTGGTTATTCCTGAGCATTTGGAGAAACATTCTTGTGAAAAGAAATTACCTCATGTCTATTCAGATGAAAAGCAACAATTGTGTTTATTCTTTCCTAAAGCTCATGAATGGAACGAACATATGATGATAGCTAAAACTATTATTCCTTGGGCATCAGAATGGTTTCAATTCTATGAATTGTGGTTGGCGACAGGGGAATGGTTTGGAGAGGGATTTCATCCGAAAGTTAAAGAAGATGCGGCATCAAGATATTGTCCCCAAAGCAATAATCGCTAATCTGTATATAATTTGAAGATGTGTCAAAACTGAAGTACCCCCAAAAAGTTGAAGAACTTAAACATTATTCCGTAATAGAAAGAGTTCGGTATTTGTACCGGGCTCTTTCCTTTTATTGTTTACATCGGTTTTATCATTGATTCAATAAATGATATTTCTTTGTCTGTTAAATTGTATTTGGCATACAGTTGTTCATCAATTTGAACGGGTGAAAGTGACCAATCAATATCACTTTCATTCGAAAAGTCTTGCATAGGGACAAAACGGAATGTTTTGGCAGTAGCATCTTGGCTTGATTTTGCCTGACAGTGCATGAACCTCGCAAAGCGAGATTTGAGATATGTGCAAATATTTACGCACTCGTCATACGAAACATCAGAATCTGCGAATATGCAAAGGTAAGATTCAGTACAAATTTCGTTAGGATTTCCAACAAAGGCATTAAGATTGTCATCGTTGGCCTCAGTACCTATATTATTCGCACGAGGAATGATTACCTTGAATCTGTCAATCCAATTTGTGTGTAGAGGAACAAGATTGCGTTCTACATAACCCTTTTTGAGACCTTTGCCGATACAGACAACAGGAGCTGTTAGCCCGTCAGATGTCTCATGAAAATTGGAGTCGCTCACGAAATAACCACGCAAGCCGAATGGTCTCAAAGGCGATACAAATGATTGGATGTATTCACTACTCAGTTCCGTTACTTTGGTGATGATTGAAATGCTTCTACCATCTCGGATAAAAATATCAGAGGAATTCTGAGAAAGGCTTCTTTGAGAAGCATATACACTAGTTTCTGTATGAGAACTTATGGTAGGTGCAGTTTTTATGTTATCATATTTTGAGTCCATTAGGAAATAGCATAATCCACCTTTGATTTCCACGTTGCTGAAAAGGTCTGATGCTTTCGGAAAATCGTGCAAACTGCGAATAGTTTTGTCTGATAGCATATCAGCTCGAAAGTCATCAAGACCTCGTCCGCCTGCATACCAACGAGCAGGCATAATCATTGAAATAAAATTGGGCTGAACTTTTTTAGCTATAGAAACAAAATACTGATAAACTGGCACAGAACTAGCTTGTGCAATCTACATCCGGTCCCGGGCAGGCGTGCCCATGGGCCCGTGTGCCTGGGGTTATGAGCCCGCGTACACGGGACCGGATAAAGACACCTATATGAATGGTTAAATGTTGATAATTAATGAATTAAATATGTAATAGAATAAAGAAACGATTCATGTGAACTGGTTAAATGAAAGAAAAAGAACCGCTGTCCTCCGGGGGGTAGAGTGGCAGCGGTTCGGCGAGTCAACTGGTTTGGTGAGTCGGATTTAGATTTAAAGTCAATTATAAAAGAGAATTTATTATGAAAGATCAAAGTACTATAGTCCGTCTATAATGACAGGCGTTTTGTGATAATGGTTCTTTTTGCACATTTGATTGATCCGGGATATATATTTGGAAGTGGCATACGCCTGGCTTGGTGTACGTTTCAAGCATGAATATTTCACTTTGTGAATTTCTAAAAAAAGTTCGGCCACAAAGACAATCATGTCTGCACGTTCGATATGGGAGGGTGAACAGAAACACTCTGCATATTCGTAATCCCGGGTAGAGAGTGTATAATGCAGAATCTTTTTACCTCGCTGAAAAATAAAATCCAACCGATACCAACCGTTTGCGTTGGTTCTTCGCCGGTGGAAATACAAGATTTTGATAATAGATTGTTTGCCCATAGCTCAAACGTATATCGGGCAGGGAAGAATGAACGGCCCTGCTGACCCGTTTGAACTATTTGACATTCGATGCCGAAACAAGGAAAGAAATATGCTAACCCATTACGAAGTTAGACACGGGGGCAGAGCCGTCTTTATCCAGAAACTGTAGGTATATAAAATTATACACCTACAGCTAGTGTAAAAACAAAGGTTATTTATTTCCTTTGTTTCTGCCTTATAAATATCAAATAGTTCACCACAAAGATGGTGATTATTTCTGAAATAGCATAGCAAACGGACGAAAAATGTTCAATGAAACACTTTTATCAGGAGGATTGTTTACTGAACGCCGTTAGTATGGGGAGATTTAACGAAAAGAGAGCGGATCTGTGTTTACCCGCTTGCGTTATGTAAATTCAATGCAGAACAAGGAAAAAATATATGCCGACCCATTTTAAACATTCATCAGGACATGGACAGGCAGCCGGCCACCTTCGTGCGAATAAAGAACCTGCTATATTATAATAGATTAGTGAAATGCCATTGCGTCATATATTTCAATTCCCACCGGCTGGCTTGCATATATACTTTCTGTAAACAGGAGTTGATCCTGTATCAGGTTTGACATTTCTTTCTCAAAAGACGATTACATTTTTGGGGGGGAGGCCGATCACATCTTTATTTCTCCTCGGATTCTGCTCAGTGACTGTGGCGTTATCCACAGATAGGAAGCTATGTGTTTCAAAGGTACGTTTTGTAGCAGTTCGGGATGTTCTTTGATAAGTGTCAGGTAACGCTCTTTGGCTTTTGGACTTCCGGCACTGATCAACCAATTTTCAGTGCTGAGTAATTGTTGCTCCATCAGGCGGCGTCCCAGATTGGCAAGACCGAGTGATGAGGTATAAAGACCGTTCAATGTTTGTCCGGATATACAATAGGCTATGCTGTCGCACATCACCTCGATGGTGATGTGCGATGCTGTATTTTCCACGTATCCCCATACCGAAAAAGCGGCTTCACCCTCCCCGGCAAACCAGATGGTGGTATCAACCCCGTCTTTCAGATAATGAGCGCGCCAGATGCCTTGCTTTATCAGATATAAATTTCCGTTTCTGGAACCTTCATGAACAATGACTTCTTTCTTTTTGAAACGCACCTCCTCCATATAATTGAGAAGAGTCTGCGTATCGGTTTCCGAAAGACGATAGCTATTCCTGAATTTTTCAATAAATGTTTCCATAAGGCTCTTTTACATCTGTTTGAACGATGCAAAGATACGCATCATCGGCGAATGGCGAAAGAGTCTTTCAGGTAAATTCCAATAATCAGCAACAAAGTCAGCAGTTCGGCAAGAGGGACGGCAAGCCAAATACCTTTTATTCCCAGTATCGGAGGCAGGAGCAGGAAGCCTGTCAACATAAACAATGTTCCCCGGAAAAGGGTGATGACAGTGGCTCGCCGGGCACGTTCAATACTTTGATAATAACCGATACCAACTATGTTGAGTGCAAAGAACAGATAACCGACTGCAAAATACGGAATTCCATCTACTGCAATGTCATATGCTTTGTAACTTTTGTCGATGAATAGTCCTACTATTTCGTGATTGAATACAAGAGTTGCAGTAAAGAATAAAATACCACATCCCAAAGCTGTTTTCAATGCCAGTCGGATGGTACGTGCCACTCTGCCCGGATTCTGTTGCCCGAAATTGTAACTGATGATGGGCTGTGCCGATTGGGCGATGGCGTTGTATACCATAAAGATAATAGGAAAGAAGTAACACACGATACTGAATGCTGCTACACCACTTTCTCCCAAATGGCTGATAAATACGTAATTCCCCAAAAACATCATACTGGCTATAGATGCTTCGCTGATGAATGCCGAAGAGCCGAGCCTCACCATATAGCCGATATTGCGGAAGGTAAGCTGCATACTTTTCCGGCTAAGTTTGATACGATAAATGCCCACGTTGCGGGAAAAACGGAGTAGATAAATAAGAGTCATCAATCCGCCGACCATAGTTCCCAAACTGGTGGCAAAGGCAGCTCCCATCATCCCCCAACCTAATTGGAAGATGAAAATATAATCGAGTACGATATTGATAATGGCTGACACGGCATTGCACATCATAGCATAGTTGGGCGATCCGTCCAGACGGATATAAAACATGCCGGCACTCAAAAGCAGATAGAAAACGAGAAAAGGAACATACCAGTTCATGTATTCCACTACCAACGGCAGCAATCGTTCCGAACTGCCGAGTAATCGTCCTATCGGTTCTGCAAAGTAGCAGCAAAGTGCTGATAATATCAGGATCAGGAGGGATGAAAAGGCAAGTGCCTGTGTGATATTGATACTTGCCACTTTTCGTTTGCCTTGTGATAAATGGATGGACGCCACGACAGATGCACCCACTCCGAACATCAATCCGATGCCGGTGGTGATCATAAATAGCGGGGCCGTGATATTGACTGCCGCCAAAGCATCGCTACCAATTCCTTTACCGACAAAGATACCATCGGTAATTACAAAAATGGCGGAAAAAACCATTCCGAGTACTGTTGGGATCAACAACTTCCTGAACAGTCTCGGGATTTCCATGTTTCCGAAATCAATACTGTCTTTCATAAAATCTATGTTTTTTTAGCGGATGCAAAGATACGTCTATGGAAAAGAAGAAAAGTTACCAATTGATAAGAAATGCGATGTGCCGGATATTGGTACATTATTTATTTCCTTCTTTCGGAAATAATGTGTATGTTTGCTATTGAACCAATATACAAATGTACTATGAACGGTAATTATGTCATCAATATCGGCCGTCAATTGGGCAGTGGCGGAAAAGAGATCGGGGAAAAACTGGCAGCCAGGTTAGGCATTGATTTTTATGATAAAGAGCTGATTAATCTGGCTTCAGAGGAGAGTGGACTTTGTCGGGAATTTTTTGAGAAAGCGGATGAAAAAGCTTCCCAAGGTATTATAGGTGGATTGTTTGGGATGCGTTTTCCTTTTATCAGTGATGGTGCCATGCCCTGTACCAATTGTCTGAGTAATGATGCTCTCTTTAAAATTCAGAGTGATGTCATCCGGCATCTTGCAGCAGAGAAATCTTGTGTATTCGTGGGGCGCTGTGCCGATTACATTTTGCGCGAACATCCCCGTTGCGCCAATATTTTCATTTCTGCTTCGCACGAAGACCGCGTGGCGCGTTTGTGCCGTATTCATGGCATTTCTGAGGAAGCTGCTGAGGAAAAAATGAATAAGGCAGATAAGAAACGCTCCGAATATTATAATTATTACAGTTATAAAACTTGGGGAGCGGCTGCAACCTATCATCTTTGCATTGACTCTTCGGTATTGGGAATCGATGAAACGGTAAGGTTTATAGAAGAGTTTATAGTTAAAAAACTAAATTTATAAATCAGAATCGGGCATGCTATAATATGTTAATGGCCAATTACGGTGTAAATGAAAACACAGTAATTGGCCATTGCTATTTTTGATTTGTTACATCATTAACAACAAAATCATTTGTCCCGCAAGGATACGGAGGAACATAGACAGTGGATATACTGTAGAATAGCCTACTGCCGGAGCATCGCTACCGGTTGCCTGGTTGGAATATGCCAATGCGGGAGGGTCTGTATTACTACCCGCAATCAATCCCATCAGCATGAAATAATTAATTTTATAGTATGATCGTGCTATAATTCCGATAATCAGCAAAGGGATAATCGTAATCAGGAAACCACAACCTACATAAAGCAGACCGTCTCCATGGATCACAGTATCCACAAAATTAGCTCCGGCTTCGATGCCCACACTGGCAAGGAAAAGAACAATGCCGATTTCACGTATCATCAGGTTGGCACTTTGAGTTGTGTAGGTTACCAGATGTAATTTGTGTCCGAAACGTCCTATCAGGATAGCCACCACCAATGGTCCGCCGGCAAGACCGAGTTTTACCGGAGTCGGCATGCCCGGGAATGCAATGGGAAGGCTGCCGCAAAGGATACCCAGGAAAATACCTACGAACAATGTGACAATGTTCGGTTCGTTAAGGCGCTTCAGTGAATTACCCAGTACACTCGCTACTCGTTCTACAGCATCTTCGGAGCCTACCACCATGACACGGTCACCTACCTGAAGTACCAGATTCGGGTTGGCAAAAAGATCGACACCCGAACGGTTCACACGCGTGATGTTGACATTGTACATGCTGCGGAAGTTCAACATACCAAGTTTCTTTCCATTAATTTCCGGTTTGGTTACCAAAATACGACGGGATACCATCGGCATATCTTGCTTTTCCCAGTCTACTTGCACTTCACGTCCGATAAAGGCTACAATAGCATCTGAGTCTTCTTCTGAACAGACCACAAATAATTGGTCGTTCTGTTCCAGAATAGTACTGTGATTCGGAATGCTGACGTGTCCGTCTTTACGGATACGTGAACAAACAAACGGACGTCCGAGGAAGCTGCTGATTGTGCCCAGAGTTTTTCCGTAGATGGCTTCATTATGCACTTCCAGGCTCATCAGGTGTGGTTTGTGGTGTGTACCGTCAGTTTCTTGATTCCAGTTTTCTTCTTCTTTGGCGAAATTGATACGGAAGATGTAGCGGACAGCAATGATGGAGCCTATAATACCCACTACTCCTAACGGATAAGCACAGGCATAGCCTAATGCGATCTGTGGCCCGGAGTAGCTCAATTGATTCAGTGCTTCTTGTGCGGCACCGAGCCCCGGGGTGTTTGTGACTGCGCCGTATAGGATACCCACCATCATAGGGAGCTCGATTCTGCCTCCCAGAATGAAATAAAGTGCCATTGCTACGGCGATGTTTAAGACCACAATTCCTACGGCCAGCATGTTCAGGGTCATTCCGCCTTTCTTGAATGAAGAAAAGAAAGAAGGCCCCACTTGGAGACCGATACAGAATACGAACAATATCAATCCGAATTCACGGATGAAATGTAGGATATGGGTATCGCCTGTGAAGCCAAAATGTCCCATCAGGATGCCGGCAAACAAAACAAAAGTAACCCCTAACGAAACTCCGAAGATTTTGATTTTTCCCAAATAGACACCTGCTGCCACTACGAAGGCGTAGAGGAAAACAATGTGGGCTACGGAGTTGGGGTTCCATAATAAATCTTGTAACCAATCCATAATATAGTAGTTTATAATTTTTTGTAAACGGGTGCAAAATTAGCTATAACCTCGGAGGTAATCAAATATTTGCCTGCCTTTTATTTTAAGGGAAGCGCGGGGGGACGGCTCTTTCATTTTACAACCGTCTTCCTCCCTTGTCTTTCCTCCCCCCTCAAAAAAAAGCCTTCCATTCGCACACGAGGCTGTGTCGAAACTTTTTTCACCACGGAGTAGCACAGAGTCTTTTTGTTAATAATCAACAACTTAAAATCGCCTCTGTGTCACTCTGTGTCCTCTGTGGTGAGTTTTGACAGCCTCTCGTTATTTCTTTTTTAAGAAAGAATTCGGGCGGCTATTACCGGAGAAGTGTAGTAGATTAACCATTGTCATAAAACTCTTTAGTCCATCCTGCATACCCGGGCCGGTGAGCCCGCATACCCGGGCCGATGGGCCCGCACACCCGGGCTGATGAGCCCGCATGCCCGGGCTGAGATAAAGATCCGGCCATTTGTACTAAAGATAGTAAGGAAAATGAAATGCTTTTAGAGAGATAAACGGATAAGAAATTGGATGTATCCATTTGATTTACAGTTCGTTATCACTGAAATATCCCCTAAAACAATGGGTGGAAGATGGAAGATAGGGGTGGAAGATAAATGGCATAAAAATCGCATCTTCCACCAAGTTATACATCTCACAATCAGTAATATGTGTTCTGAAAGATGGAAGATGGAAGATCGAAATGCGTTTTTTGTATGAGAGCAAGGCAGGTTAAATGAAAGAGCCGTGGTACGGAGGCGGTGGGTAGTGCGAATTTTCCCTAAAAAAAGCGTAGGGTTTAGACTATTTCAGTATATTTGCAAGTCGCAATCTTACATTTTGATAAAGGATTCAGAGAAATAAATTGAGATAACAATCTTATTTTAATTTTAAATAAATAAACTATGGCAGACAGTAAAGAAAAACTCTTCTCAGATTTTTCTCCTGTTTCCACCGAGAAGTGGATGGAGAAGGTCACAGCCGACCTGAAAGGAGCTGATTTTGAGAAGAAACTCGTTTGGAAGACAAACGAAGGATTCAAGGTAAAACCTTTCTACCGGATGGAAGACCTGGAAGGACTGAAAACAACCGATGCGCTTCCCGGAGAATTTCCTTATTTAAGAGGTACAAAGAAGAACAGTAATGAGTGGTTGGTTCGCCAGGAGATTAAGGTGGAATGTCCGAAGGAAGCCAACGCCAAGGCTCTGGATATTCTGAATAAAGGTATCGATTCTCTTTCTTTCCATGTGAAGGCTAAAGAACTCAATGCGGAATACATTGAGACTTTGTTGAACGATATTTGTGCAGAATGTGTTGAGTTGAATTTTTCTACTTGTCAGGGGCACGTGGTAGAACTGGCTGATTTGCTGGTAGCTTATTTTCAAAAGAAAGACTATGATTTGACAAAGCTGCAAGGCTCTATCAATTACGATTTCTTCAATAAAATGCTGACAAAAGGCAAAGAGAAAGGGGATATGGTACAAACAGCCAAAGCGCTGATCGAAGCTACTGCCCAATTGCCTAAATACCGTGTACTGAATGTGAATGCCCTGACACTGAACAATGCAGGTGCTTATATTTCTCAGGAATTGGGATACGCATTGGCATGGGGTAATGAATATATGAGTCAGTTGACCGAAGCTGAACTTCCTGCTGCCATCGTAGCCAAAAAGATTAAGTTTAATTTCGGTATCAGTTCTAATTACTTCCTTGAAATTGCAAAGTTCCGTGCTGCCCGTATGTTATGGGCTAACATAGTGGCTTCTTACAACCCGGAATGTCTGCGTGATTGCGAAAATAAAGGACCTAACGGAGAATGCCGTTGCGCTGCTAAAATGAAGGTACATGCTGAAACATCTACTTTTAATCTGACTCTGTTTGATGCTCATGTAAACTTGCTTCGTACACAAACTGAGGCAATGTCAGCTGCTCTGGGTGGCGTAGATTCAATGACGGTGGTTCCTTTTGACAAGACCTATGAAACTCCGGATGAGTTTTCCGAACGTTTGGCCCGTAACCAGCAACTGCTATTGAAAGAAGAATCACATTTTGATAAAGTAATTGACCCGGCTGCCGGTTCTTACTACATTGAAAATCTGACAGTCTCTATTGCTAAGCAGGCATGGGAAATCTTCCTTGCCATTGAAGAAGAAGGAGGCTTCTATGCAGCATTGAAAGCCGGTACTGTTCAGGCTGCTGTGAATGAAAGCAATAAAGCACGCCATAAAGCTGTGGCTCAGCGTCGCGAGATTCTGCTGGGTACTAACCAGTTCCCAAATTTCAATGAAAAAGCGGGTGATAAGAAGCCGGTAGAAGCCACATGCTGTTGTGGTGGACACGATACTTGTGAAAAAGATGTTACTACATTGAACTTCGATCGTGCGGCAAGTCAATTTGAGGCGTTGCGTCTTGAAACCGAAGCCAGTGGGAAACGTCCGAAAGCATTTATGCTGACGATCGGTAATCTGGCTATGCGGCAGGCACGCGCACAATACTCTTGTAATTTCCTGGCTTGTGCCGGATATGAGGTGGTTGATAATCTTGGTTTTGAAACGGTTGAAGCAGGCGTAGAAGCTGCGATGGCTGCAAAAGCCGATATTGTGGTGCTCTGTTCAAGCGATGAAGAGTATGCACAATATGCTGTTCCGGCTTTCCAGGCTTTGAATGGCCGCGCCATGTTCATCGTTGCCGGAAATCCGGAATGCGCCGAAGAACTGAAAGCAGCCGGTATTGAGAACTTCATCCATGTACGTGTAAATGTACTGGAGACACTTAAAGAGTTCAACGCTAAATTATTGAAGTAAGATGAGAAAAGATTTTAAAAACTTAGATATCTACGCAGCATTCCAGCCCGCTAATGGTGCAGAATGGCAAAAGGCTAACGGAATCGAGGCCAACTGGAAGACTCCGGAACACATCTGCGTAAAGCCTGTTTACACAAAAGAAGACCTTGAAGGAATGGAACATCTGGACTATGCTGCCGGTCTTCCTCCTTATTTGCGTGGTCCGTATTCGGTGATGTATACCCTTCGTCCATGGACTATCCGCCAGTATGCAGGGTTCTCTACAGCTGAAGAGTCGAATGCTTTCTATCGTCGTAACTTAGCTTCCGGACAGAAAGGCCTGTCGGTTGCTTTTGACTTGGCTACACACCGCGGTTATGACCCTGACCATGAACGTGTGGTAGGTGACGTTGGTAAGGCCGGCGTGTCTATCTGTTCGCTTGAAAATATGAAGGTCTTGTTTGATGGCATTCCTTTGAACAAGATGTCTGTATCTATGACAATGAATGGTGCCGTACTTCCGATTATGGCATTTTATATCAATGCCGGATTAGAACAGGGAGCCAAACTTGAAGAGATGGCCGGAACGATCCAGAATGATATTCTGAAAGAATTTATGGTGCGTAATACCTATATTTATCCGCCTGCATTCTCTATGAAGATCATCTCTGATATTTTTGAATATACTTCACAGAAGATGCCGAAGTTCAACTCTATCTCCATTTCTGGTTATCACATGCAGGAAGCAGGTGCCACAGCTGATATTGAGTTGGCTTATACGTTGGCTGATGGTCTGGAGTATCTTCGTGCCGGTGTTGCTGCAGGTATCGATATCGATGCTTTTGCTCCGCGCCTCTCTTTCTTCTGGGCTATCGGAACAAACCATTTTATGGAAATTGCCAAAATGCGTGCTGCACGTATGTTATGGGCAAAGATTGTGAAACAGTTTAATCCGAAGAATCCGAAGTCGCTTGCATTGCGTACTCACTCGCAGACTTCCGGTTGGTCATTGACTGAGCAAGATCCGTTTAACAATGTAGGACGTACTTGTATCGAGGCTATGGCTGCTGCGCTGGGACATACTCAGTCGTTGCACACCAATGCGCTTGATGAAGCTATTGCTTTGCCGACAGACTTTTCTGCCCGTATTGCCCGTAATACTCAGATTTATATTCAGGAAGAAACTTATATTTGCAAGAACGTAGATCCGTGGGGTGGTTCTTACTATGTAGAGTCATTAACTAATGAACTGGCTCACAGTGCTTGGGAACATATTCAGGAAATTGAGAAGTTGGGCGGTATGGCGAAAGCTATCGAAACCGGTATTCCGAAGATGCGTATTGAAGAGGCTGCTGCCCGGGCACAAGCTCGTATCGACAGTGGTTCACAGACTATCGTCGGTGTAAATAAGTATCGTCTTGAGAAAGAAGACCCGATTGATATTCTTGAAGTTGACAATACCGCTGTTCGTAAAGAGCAGATCGAGAACCTGAAGCGTTTGAAAGAAGGCCGTAACCAAGCTGAGGTGGACAAAGCATTGGCTGCCATTACCGAATGTGTCAAAACCGGTAAGGGCAATTTACTTGAGTTAGCTGTAGAAGCTGCTCATGTTCGTGCAACATTGGGTGAAATCTCGTATGCTTGCGAACAAGTAGTAGGACGTTATAAAGCAATAATTAGAACTATATCAGGCGTGTATTCATCAGAAAGCAAAGGCGACGCTGACTTTAAGCGTGCTTGCGAACTCACTGAGAAGTTTGCAAAGAAAGAGGGACGTCAACCTCGTATTATGGTTGCAAAGATGGGCCAGGACGGTCACGATCGTGGTGCCAAGGTAGTAGCTACCGGTTATGCCGACTGTGGTTTCGACGTGGATATGGGACCGTTGTTCCAGACTCCTGCGGAAGCAGCTCGTGAAGCGGTAGAGAATGATGTTCACGTAGTCGGAGTTTCTTCGTTGGCTGCAGGGCACAAGACATTGGTTCCGCAGATTATTGAAGAATTGAAGAAGTTGGGACGTGAAGATATCGTAGTAATAGCCGGTGGTGTAATTCCTGCCCAGGATTATGACTTCTTGTATAAGGCCGGTGTAGCTGCGATCTTTGGTCCGGGTACTCCGGTGGCTAAGGCTGCTTGTCAGATTCTGGAAATTCTGATGGATGAAGAATAAAAAAACAGTCTTTGAGAAATGATAAACGAAGAGGCGGAGTATTGCAATACTCCGCCTCTTTATGATTTTAGTTCTATCCCGGTCAATATCATCTACGTATTATTTATGGAATAAATGGTTGCATGACTATTATTGGGGGGTGAAGGAGAATGCAAGCGCGTTCACCTCTGTTTTCAGATTCTGAGGTAAATAGACACGTACCCGATTGTTCTTTATTTCCCATCTTACTTTTTTACCGTTTTGAAGGCAGTAAACAGCACTTCCTTTAGCAGGAATATTATTTTCCCATTCTATGTAGTTAGGAAGAGTCCGGGCTTTCGGATCACTGTATAATGCATACATTGTTTTTTTGTTTTTGTTCATGGTAAACCAGATGCCTTCACTATGATAGTCAGGAGTCGTAACGGTATTGTAGATAGCCGGGCCGTTTTTCGTCATCCATTCTCCTATAGTGTCCAACCGGCTGACAATTTCTTCTTGTAATATTCCTTCAGGGGTAGGGCCGATACCGAGTAGTAAACTTCCGCCTTTAGCTACGATTTCCATTAACTTTGCTATCACTGTAGTGGGTGATTTGAATACCGCATGTGGAGTGTATCCCCAGTCTACTCCCAGTGTCATGCAAGTCTCCCATGGGTAGGGAAGTTGTTTGTCCGGGATTTGTTGTTCCGGGGTCTGATAATTTTCGTATTTACCATGGATGGTGCGGTCTACGAATAAAATACCCGGTTGTGCTTTTCGTGCCATTTGCGATATACGGTCCATGTCCAATACCGATTTGGTTCCGGGGTTATTTACCCATCCTCCGTCTAACCATAAAATGTCGATAGAACCGTAGTTGTGCATCAACTCGCTGATTTGGTTGTAAGTGAACTCTTTGAATTGATTCCAGCGCCAGGGGTTCTTTTCTATATTGTAATTCTGTGTACGGCGGGGAGTAGCGTAGCGGGGCCACCAATAATATTCCGAGTGCCAGTCCGGTTTAGAAAAATAGGCTCCTACCATTAAGTCGTTGTTGCGAAAAGCTTCAAACACATATTTGGCTACATCTGCCCGGGGATTTGTTTTGAAAGGACCCTTTGAAATTGAAAAATCGGAGTAAGCCGTGTTGAACATATTGAATCCATCGTGATGTTTGGTGGTGAAGATGGCATAACGCATACCTGCCGCTTTGGCAGCCTGTGCCCACTGTTCCGGGTTGAAACGGGTAGGATTGAATGAATCTTTCAATCCCCAGTACCATTTTTTATAATCTTCATAGGCAATGGTACTATCACGCGGTATCCAATCCGCTTCTTCCGAACAGATGGACCATGATTCTACAATTCCGGCAACGGAATATAATCCCCAGTGAATCAGCATTCCGAACTTCTGGTCCTGCCAGTGATGGAGTTTCCTGACCACCAGAGAATCTTCGGGAGGTGTATATTGGTCAGAGCGTTCATGGACATATTGTGCTTTCGCATTGAAAGCAAATACAAAGAGTAAGGTAAGTGCAAATAATAATTTGTAGCTTTTCATGTCTTTTTAAATTTTAAAGATTGTACAGAGCAAAGCTACAAAATAAATGGCGATGGATTACTACTTCCCCCTTTCTATTTTTTTGTATCTTTGTCTGCTCAATTCTCATTATAATAAAAAACAAATGATAGTTTGCATTGCCGAAAAGCCCTCTGTGGCACGTGATATTGCTGATATATTAGGAGCCCGCGAACGGAAAGAGGGGTATATTGAGGGGAACGGATACCAGGTAACCTGGACGTTCGGCCATCTTTGTACCCTGAAAGAACCCCATGAATATACTCCCGGATGGAAATCATGGAGTTTGGGCAGTCTGCCTATGATTCCTCCTCGTTTTGGCATCAAACTGATAGAGAACCCTACTTACGAAAAGCAATTCCGTATTATTGAAAGGTTGATGCAACAGGCCGATGAGATTATCAATTGTGGTGATGCCGGCCAAGAAGGAGAGCTGATTCAGCGGTGGGTGATGCAGAAAGCCGGAGCGCGGTGTCCGGTAAAACGTTTGTGGATTTCTTCGCTGACCGAAGAGGCTATAAAAGAGGGTTTTGCAAAGTTAAAAGATCAGGATGATTTTCAACCGCTTTACGAGGCAGGTATGTCCAGAGCCATTGGCGACTGGCTGCTTGGGATGAATGCTACGCGGCTTTATACCGTAAAATATGGACAGAACCGACAAGTGCTTTCTATCGGACGTGTTCAGACACCTACTCTTGCCCTTATTGTCAATCGGCAGCTTGATATTGAAAATTTTCAGCCAAAACAATATTGGGAACTGAAAACAATGTACCGTGATACGACTTTTTCTGCCCTTATTCGTAAGAGTGATGAAGAGTTGGCTGCTGAAGAAGAAAAAGCCGGTGGCAAGACTAAGAGAACAGAGAACCGGGGCATTGACCCGATAGCTAACCGTGACGAGGGGATGGCATTGGTAGAACGTATTAAAAACCTGCCTTTCGTGGTAACTTCTGTGGTTAAGAAAGATGGGAAAGAGTATGCTCCCCGTCTGTTCGACTTGACCTCTCTTCAGGTGGAGTGCAATAAGAAATTTGCCTATTCTGCTGACGAGACCTTGAAACTGATTCAGTCGCTTTATGAAAAGAAAGTGACTACTTATCCGCGTGTAGATACTACTTTCCTCAGTGATGATATTTATCCCAAATGTCCGAATATCTTAAAAGGGCTGAAAGATTACGAAGTACTGACTGCACCGTTGTCCGGAACTTCATTGCCTAAGTCAAAAAAAGTTTTTGATAGTTCGAAAGTAACCGATCACCATGCCATTATTCCCACAGGGGTTCATCCGCAAAATCTGACGGATATGGAACGTAAGGTTTTCGATTTGATAGCCCGTCGGTTTATAGCCGTTTTTTATCCTGATTGTAAAGTCTCTACCACGACTGTAATGGGGGAGGTAGATGGCATTGAATTCAAGGTGACTGGCAAGCAGATTCTGGAACCGGGATGGCGTGTGGTCTTTTCCAAAGATGTGAAAGATCCGAATGAAGAAAAAGAAGGTGAAGAGGAGAATGTACTTCCTGTTTTCGTGAAAGGAGAAAGTGGCCCGCATCTACCCGACTTGAATGAGAAATGGACTCAGCCACCTAAACCTTATACCGAAGCCACTCTGCTTCGTGCGATGGAAACTGCCGGTAAATTGGTTGACAACGATGAACTTCGAGATGCGTTAAAAGAAAATGGTATTGGTCGGCCGTCTACCCGTGCAGCTATTATCGAGACCCTTTTTAAGCGTAATTATATCCGTAAGGAGAAAAAGAACCTGATAGCTACCCCTACAGGAGTGGAATTGATCCAGTTGATTCATGAAGAGTTGTTGAAATCAGCTGAGTTGACGGGTATTTGGGAGAAAAAGTTACGTGAGATAGAGAAGAAGACTTATGATGCACGGCAGTTTCTTGAAGAGTTAAAGTTGATGGTAGCCGAAATAGTCAACAGTGTTCTGTCTGATAATACGAACCGCCGTATCACTATTCAGGAAGCGGCAACGGCGGAAGAAGAAAAGAAGAAGAAAGAACCGAAGAAACGAGAACGTAAACCCACTACTCCGAAAGAGAAAAAGATGAAAGTCATTTCTGCAACTGAGAATGCGTCTCCTGCCACCGGATCGGCTCAACCGGATGTGCTGACAGGGGCAGACTCTTTGGTGGGACAACTTTGTCCGCTTTGCGGAAAAGGAACGATTATTAAAGGTAAAACTGCTTATGGTTGTTCCGAATGGAGAAATGGATGCACTTATCGGAAAGCCTTCGAGTAGTCTTGTTGTTTTGTTAATACATAATTTTAACTGAACTATTTTGCAAAAGGCTCGTTATTAATACCACTTATCAATTAATAATGAGCCTTATGAATACAATGTTCTTCAATGCAGTATCTTGCTTTTTCGTATGTGCCGGTCTTATCATAGCCCTTATTCTGGCAATTAATGTAATATTTCACAAACAATCCATGAAGATAATGAATATAGTCTGGGTGCTTACCGGGCTGTGGGGACATTATTTTGCGTTGTTTGCCTATTATACTTTTGGTATCCGGAAAGATAGCATGGTAGAAGTGGCTCCCGTAGAAAGTATGAAGATGGATATGAAAATGCCGATGGAGATGGACATGCCTGATATGCGTCCCAAATGGCAGTCCATCACTTTGTCTGCTTTTCATTGCGGGGCGGGTTGCACGCTGGCAGATCTTATTGGAGAATGGTTTACTTACTGGGTACCTCTACGGATAGGGGGGAGCTTGATAGCAGGCAGCTGGGTACTTGATTTTGTTTTAGCATTGGTTATAGGCGTTTTCTTTCAATTTGCCGCAATCCGTGAAATGGAGAAAATCTCTTTTAGTAAAGCTGTTTCGCGTGCCTTTAAGGCCGATTTCTTTTCATTGTTAGCCTGGCAGGTGGGTATGTATGGTTGGATGGCTGTTGTTACTTTTGTACTTTTTACAGATGCACCTCTTGAGAAAACATCCTGGACATTTTGGTTTATGATGCAGATTGCCATGCTTTTTGGTTTTATCTTATCCTATCCGGTGAACGCATTGTTAATCAAAGCGGGTATCAAAAAAGGAATGTAATTTTCTGATTCAGGAAAAATAGCCCAAAGAGCATTGATTCTTAGAAAATATCTATATATTTGCAGATACACACCTCCTTAAATTATACTATTATGGACCGATATCTGCTTTTTGACCGGTTTTCACAGCAAGCGTTGCAGACTTTGCATCGCTATCGTGCCGTTATGTTCAGCCCTACCATGTTTCTGTAATTGTAAGTTGAGATTATTTTCTGATTCAATACATTACTTTAACATTGATTTCTTATGGACAGACCAACTATTGCTGAAGTAAACGAATGGGTACTGAAACTCTACAATACCTGTGAAGCAACCATTACAAGTGAAGAGCGTCGTGAGCAACATAAATATGCCGTAATGGTGCAGCGTCCTCAAGATAAAAAATTCCTGGTGAAAATGCTGGACGAATCTTCCCAGATACGTGACCGGAAGAAACTTGCCAAACGAATCAAAACACTGATAGATGAATATGGAGTTCCTGAATTTCTAAATAAAAGGGATACTTTTCTTTTTAAAATGTATCAGGCTTTCGGACATCATTTTGATTTTATCGCTATCCCTATTATCAAGAAGCGATTGCGTACGGATACCTCTAAAGTGATTATTGACGAATCGCGTCCGAACCTGACAGAACATTTAGCGACTCGTTTTAAAGAGAAGATCGGACAAAACGTCAATTTGTTGGGGGAAGTGGTTTTGGGTAATGGAGAGGCTGATCATCGGTATCATCATTATCTGGAAGCTTTGGAATCTCCGGATATAAATTATATATCGGTTAAAATCTCCGGCATCTATGCTCAGACACATGCATTGAATTATCGGGAGAGTTTTCCTGAATTGGTCAGACGCATGTCTGCTCTTTATCAAAAGGCGATCGATAATCCATATGTAGACGAAGACGGGCTGAAACGTGCTAAGTTTATCAACCTTGATATGGAGGAGTATAAAGATGCACATTTCACTATGCGCCTGTTTAAAGAGGTGCTGAGCAAACCCGAGTTTAAAAATTATTCGGCCGGTATTGTCGTTCAGGCATACTTGCCCGACGCTTATGATTTTCAGACTGAGTTGCTTGAGTTTGCCAAAGCACGGGTAGAATCCGGGGGGGCACCTATCAAGATGCGTCTGGTGAAAGGCTGTAATCTGGAAATGGAAACCGTTATTTCTTCACTTCGTGGATGGCCTAATCCGGTACGCCCGTCAAAGACGGAAGTAGATGCCAATTATTTGCATTTGTTGGAGCGTGGCTTACAACCCGAAAATGCTGAAGTGCTTCATTTGGGAGTTGCTTCGCATAATCTGTTCTCTATAGCATATGCCTATTTGTTGAGCCGGAAATTGGGTACATCAGACTATATGACGTTTGAGATGCTTGAAGGAATGGCCAATCATTTGTGGCGTGCACAGTCTATGTTAGGTAACCGGGTGATTCTCTATACTCCGGTTGTGAAAGACGAACATTTCCTCAATGCAGTGTCTTATCTGGTGCGGCGTATGGATGAAAATACGGCTCCTGATAATTTTCTGACCCATTCGTTCAATTTGAAGCCGAATACCGATACCTGGAACTTTCTGGCTCAACAGTTTGAAGATGCTTATGCGATGAAAGATCATCTGACTCATACTTCGCCACGAGTACAGGATCGGAATAAACCTTATACGCCGGCTATGCCTTCAGACCGAATGGAAAATGAGCCGGATACAGATTTCGACCTGAAGCAAAACCAGGAGTGGGTGGAGAAGATATTTGCCAAATGGAAAAAGTCGAAAGAGGATGTGCCCGAAATTATTCCATTGCAAATTGGAACTGAAAATATAATTACGGAGAAACGTTATAAATATCTGGATCGTTGCCAGGAAGAGGATGTTTGTATATGTGAGATGTCACAGGCCAATGCGGAGCAGGTGGAACGGATACTTTCTATAGCCGAAGCCGATCCTGCCGGATGGAGAAAAACCGAATTGGAAGACCGGCATAAGATAATGTATGCTGCTGCCAATAATCTGGCGGAGATGAGGGGAGATTTGATAGGCTGTATGTGTGCAGTAACCGGAAAAACAGTTGTTGAAGGGGATGTAGAAGTATCTGAAGGAATCGACTATGCACGTTTTTATACTACAACGATGAGAACTTTTTCGGAGTTGGGTGATGTTAGTTTAACAGCAAAGGGGACTGTACTGGTTATTTCTCCATGGAATTTTCCTTGTGCCATTCCCATAGGTGGCATTGTTGCCGGCCTGGCCGGGGGAAATACTGTTATACTGAAACCCGCTACGGTGGCAGCTCCGGTGGCTTGGTTGTTTGCCAAAGCTTTTTGGGATGCGGGAGTACCCAAAGAAGCATTGCAAGTGATCATAACTGATCGGGAGGCTTTGAAGCTGCTTACCACTTCTCCGATAGTGAAACATATTATTTTGACCGGTGGTACAGATACAGCCCGTAGTATAGCAAAATCAGTTCCGGTTACTCCGCTTTCGGCAGAGACCGGAGGAAAGAATGCCATTATACTTACCGCTTCCGGTGATCGTGACCATGCTATTATGAATATTGTTTCTTCTGCTTTTGGCAATGCAGGACAGAAATGTTCTGCCTGTTCGTTGCTGTTAGTGGAACGTTCGGTCTATGAAGATAAGAGTTTCCGTGAGAAACTGATTGATGCGGCTACCAGTCTGAAAGTAGGGAGTGTCTGGGATCCGGGCAATGTAGTGGGGCCTATGATAACAAATAAAAATGAAAAATTACTGCAAGCATTAGTGCTGGAACCTGGGGAGACTTGGTTAGTGCCGCCAAGATTCATTGATAAGAAGCAATATATACTGGCTCCTACTGTAAAGTGGGGAGTGAAGCCGGGTAGTTACTCTTTTCGCACCGAGTTGTTCGGTCCGTTGTTGAGTGTGGCTTGTATTGAAGATTTACAGGAAGGAATTGATTTGGTGAATGGATTGGATTATGGCTTGACATCCGGCCTCCAGAGTCTGGATGAAACCGAACAAAAGATCTGGAAAAATTCGTTAATGGCCGGAAATCTGTATATCAATCGGGGTATAACAGGGGCTATTGTCAACCGGCAGCCATTTGGCGGGATGAAACTTTCGGCTTTCGGTGGAGGAGTGAAAGCAGGTGGCCCGAACTATTGCAGTTGCTTTGTGAAAATAGCCGATAAACCTGATAGTAAAACCGACTATCGTCAAAGCTATACTAAAGCCTTTCAGGAGGAATTTTCAAAGCCGAGGGATATAAATAATCTTTATGGTGAACAGAATTTGTTCCGTTATTTGCCACTGAAGAGTATGGTATTGAGGCTTTTCCCGGATGACAGGAATGAAACAGCAGAGATGATAGTATATGCTGCCCGGTTGTGTGGAACTCCACTTACCATTAGTTATGACCCATCGGACGATCGTACCGAAGCTTTGGCAGACACAGGTTGTTGGTTGAGGAAGGAGACAATGGATTCATTTATCAGTAGTATCTCCGAATACGAACGTATCCGTACCTGCTCACCGGAAATACCCGTGAAAATATACGAAGCAGCTGTACAGACTGACAAGTATATTGCTACAGCACCTCCGGTGAAAGACGGAAGGGTAGAGTTGATACATTATATTAAAGAGCAAAGCATTGCTTTTGAATACCATAGGTACGGAAGTATTTCGGAAGTACCTGCCTGTGAATAAAACTAATACTCCATGGTTTTGTTATCTAAATGCAGATAACAAAACCATTTTAATTAATAAAAAGAGTATGAGAAAGAAAATTATGATGGCAGCTTTGGTTACTATAGCTGTCAATTTGATCTGGGGTGGACAGCCTGCGAAAGCATGTACACGTGCAGTTTACATTGGACCGGATAATATGGTGATTACCGGACGTACGATGGATTGGAAAGAGGATATTCAGTCTAATTTATATCTTTTTCCCCGTGGTATCAAACGTGCAGGATACGATAAAGGAAATACGGTAGAATGGACTTCGAAGTATGGTAGCATTGTGGCTACCGGGTATGATATCGGTACTTGCGACGGCATGAATGAAAAAGGATTGGTTGCCAGTCTCCTGTTTCTACCGGAGTCTGTCTATACCCGTCCCAATGACACCCGCCCTGTAATGGGGATTAGTATTTGGACACAGTATGTGCTTGATAACTTTGCAACAGTACGTGAAGCTGTTGAAGAGCTAAGTAAACAAACCTTCCGCATTGATGCTCCGAACATGCCTAATGGCTCTGCATCTACATTGCATATGGCTATCACTGATGAAACGGGTAATTCCGCTATTCTGGAGTATATCAATGGAGACCTGATCATCCATGAAGGTAAAGAATATCAAGTAATGACAAACTCTCCCCGTTACGATCTTCAATTGGCTGTGAATGATTATTGGAAAGAGGTAGGCGGTTTGAATATGTTGCCGGGAACCAACCGTTCAAGTGACCGTTTTGTGCGTGCTTCTTTCTATATTCATGCTATTCCGCAGACATCGGATGCGAATATTGCTGTACCGAGTGTATTGAGCGTGATGCGGAATGTATCTGTTCCTTTCGGAATCACAACTCCGGACAAGCCGTATATTTCTTCCACACGTTGGCGTTCGGTTTCTGATCAGAAAAATCGGGTATACTACTTTGAGTCGACTTTGACTCCCAATCTGTTCTGGGTAGATTTGAATAAGGTTGATTTTAGTCCGAGTGCAAATATCAGGAAATTATCTTTGACACACGGGGAAATTTATACAGGAGACGCAGTGAAAGATTTCAAAGACAGTAAATCGTTCACATTTATGTTTGAGTTGCCATGATAAGTCTTACCACAAATAACACGGATTAAAACAGCATTCAATTTTAGGTCGCAACGGAACCTGATTGATATCTGTTTTAATCCGTGTTATTATTTGTGATAAGAAGCTTACTTTTTACTGTATGTCAGATGAAATTCTACAACTGCCTCGATCCCTTTTCTGAATATATCCAGAGAGAAGTTTTCATTAGGCGAATGGATAGCATCCGATTCCACTCCGAATCCCATAAGTACGGTTTTTATTCCTAACACCTGTTCGAAGGTTGATATAATAGGGATACTCCCTCCGCGACGTACGGCCAATGGTTTTTTACCGAAGGCTATTTCAAATCCTTTTTCTGCTGCCTGATAGGCCGGTAGTGATATAGGGCATACATATCCTTGTCCTCCATGCATTGGTGTCACTTTTACATCCACTGTAGCCGGAGCGATCCGGCGGAAGTAGTCTGCAAAAAGCTCGGAGATTACATGATGGTCTTGGTGCGGAACCAGCCGACACGATACCTTGGCATAGGCTTTTGACGGGAGTACGGTTTTAGAGCCTTCACCGGTATAGCCACCCCAAATGCCACAAATATCGAATGAGGGGCGGCAACTGTTTCTTTCCAGGGTACTGTATCCCTTTTCACCAAAAAGCTCTTTTACACCGATGGCTGCCTTGTATTTTTCCTCATTAAAAGGAATATGGGCGATCATTTCCCGTTCTGCTTGTGGAACTTCTTCCACGGCATCATAAAATCCGGGGATCGTGATGCGTCCGTCAGCGTCAATTACTTTACTCAACATGCCGCAAAGCACATTAATCGGATTAGCTACAGCCCCACCGAAGTGCCCTGAATGCAAGTCGCGATTTGGACCTGTTATTTCGATTTCCCAATAGGCCAAACCACGCAGCCCGGTAGTTAATGAAGGAAGATCGGCACCCAACATACTGGTATCTGATACCAGTATGATATCGGCCTTTAGTAGTTCCTTATGCTCTTCACAGAAGGCTTCCAAGCTTGGTGAACCGATTTCTTCTTCTCCTTCGAAAATAAATTTCACATTGTTTTTCAGCAGATTGTATTTTACGAGATACTCAAAAGCTTTTACTTGAATAAATGCTTGTCCTTTGTCGTCATCGGCACCTCGCGCCCAAATATGTCCGTCACGTATTTCCGGTTCAAAAGGTTGGCTTTTCCACAAATCGAGAGGTTCGGCAGGCATCACGTCATAATGCGCATATATCAATACCGTTTTAGCGTTAGGGTCTACTATCTTTTGTCCGAATACGATAGGATTTCCTTTTGAAGGCATAACGATGGCTTCATCTGCTCCGGCTTCGAGTAATAATTGTGTCCAGCGTTGTGCACATGCCAGCATATCGTCATGATGTTCCGGTAATGCGCTGATACTGGGAATACGGATGAGGCTGAATAAATCCTCCATCATCATCGGTTCGTTCTCTGCAATATATTTCTGAATTTCGTTCACGTTGAATAATTATTAAAGTTGTGTCATTCTATCCAATAAATAATAGTCGAGTATGGTCATTGCTGCCATGGCTTCTACAATAGGTACTGCACGTGGCAATACACATGGGTCGTGGCGTCCCCTGGCTTTCAATGTGGTATCGATGCCGTCGATATTAACAGTTTCCTGTTCCATCAGTACCGTGGCTACCGGTTTGAATGCTACCCGGAAGAAGATATCTTGCCCGTTACTGATCCCCCCTTGGATTCCTCCGGAGTGGTTGGTTCGTGTTTCTATCCGCCCATTATTGTTGTAGAACACATCGTTTTGCTCTGATCCTTTTTGTTTGAGTCCTTTGAAACCGTCTCCATACTCAAAAGCCTTTGCAGCATTGATACTCAGCATGGCATTTCCCAATGCGGCATGTAGCTTACCGTATACAGGCTGTCCAAGTCCGATAGGACATCCTTTGATGACACAAGTCAATACGCCTCCAATGGTATCTCCTTCACCCTTGATTTTATAAATCAAATCCTGCATTTCTTTTGCTTTTTCGGGGTCCGGACAACGCACCGGATTGCTTTCAATCAAGTCAAGGTCGTAATCCGTATAATTACCCTCCAATTTAATTGGACCTACCTGTGAAGTATAAGCTGTGATGTGAATTCCCAATTGACGCAATGCGAGTTTTGCCAAAGCACCACCCACTACCCTTGAAATGGTTTCACGTGCAGAAGAACGTCCTCCACCACGGTGATCACGGATTCCATACTTTACAGTGTATGTATAATCGGCATGTGACGGACGATATACTTTTTCCAGGTTATTATAGTCGTTTGAATGTTGGTTCTCGTTCCATACGATAAACCCGATGGGGCATCCTGTAGATTTTCCTTCGAAAATGCCCGAAAGAAATTCTACCTTATCAGCTTCTTTGCGTGCAGTGGTAATGACCGACTGCCCCGGGCGACGGCGGTTCAGTTCTTGCTGAACGAACTCCTCGTCGATAGTGATACCTGCTGGAAATCCATCAATCACTCCTCCGATTCCTTTACCATGAGATTCGCCAAAGCTGGTTAGTCTGAAAATATTGCCAAATGAATTGAACATATTGAATAAGGCTTTAAAGTTTAGTATATGCAAATATAACAATAAATTTCAGGAAAGAGTTGTTCTCTTCGGTTTTCCTTCATAAGGGGAGATTGAATTTCGCTGTAATAGATGCCGGCTTTTGTTTGTCTTCTAATTAGTACAAGAAAGAAGATTAGCAATTATAAAGGAATTTTATAGTTAAAAAGAGAGGTCTCTTGACTACCTTTAATGAATTTTTGCTTATTTTGCGCAACTGATATTGTCAGAAGTCATGCGATATGTATAATAATGATCCCGTTGAGAGTAGTAATGCGAAGTGGCAGTCATTTCTGGAAGGAGATGACAATGCTTATGCATGGCTGTATTCTCAATATGTTCAGCAACTCTATCAATATGGGTGTCGCTTTACTACAGATACAGAGATGGTGAAAGACTGTGTCCAGGATGTTTTTGTGAATATCTACAGACAGAAAGGTAAATACTCTTCTCCTCCTGCCAATATTAAAATCTACTTAATGTCTTCGTTAAGGAATTCTATCTTTAATGTCTTTAATAAAGGGAGTTTACATGACACTTATATCTCTAATATAAATTATGAGTTCGATTTGTCGGTAGAAGAAAAAATTATTGAGACCGAAGATGAAACATCTCAGAAACATACTGTTGCCCATTTGTTGAATACGCTTTCTCCCCGACAGCGTGAAATCATCTATTATCGTTTTTTTGAAGGGCTGGATTACAGTTCTATTTGTGAGCTGATGGGGCTTAATTATCAGTCAGCCTATAATTTACTTCAGCGATCTCTCACCCGATTGCGTGAAATGTATGGTATATTGCCATTTTTCTTTCTATTCTAATTCCTTGTTTTTCAGCTGGTAATAGAAATTCAATAAAAAAATCCGCTTTTCACTGAGTAGATTTCAGAGTTCTGTCTGTCTTTTTATAAAAAGAAGAAAATGGAGCGAAATCACTATATACACTATACCGCAGCTGATTTGTTGGACGACGGACCTTTTCTGGACTCAATGCAGCATCCTACGGAACAAAGTGAAGATTTTTGGGCAAGATTGGAGAAAGAAGACAGCGATTTTGCCAAAGAGTTACATATGGCTCGAAGTTTTTTAAAGATTGTAGCCGTAAGTCCTCAAAAGCAGATGACAGACGATGAAGTGGGAATACTTTGGGAACGAATCAGCTATCAGGTAGCGGTTGAGAAAAAAGCGAGAAGAGGAAAAAAACGATTAATTTTCCTGCGTGTAGCGAGTATTGCTGCCTGTATATCAATGTTGGTCTTGAGCAGTTATTTTGTTTTTTCCCTTATTGCTTTTTATGAAGAAAGTTCATTTTACAGTTTGGCCAGTATCTCCCAACCGGATCATAGCGATGACATACAGTTAGTCTTGTCGAAAGGGCAGAAGGTGGTTATGGATGGGAAAGAAAGTAAATTACACTATAAGAAGGGTGGTAAAATAGCCATCAATTCCGGAACGGCTCAGGCAGATGAAGAAGGGGGCGCAGGTTATAATCAGTTAATAGTTCCTTCCGGAAAACGTTCTTTTATAACATTTTCCGACGGGACACGAATAGCCGTGAATGCTAATACCCGTGTGGTATATCCGACAGAGTTTGCGGCACATAGGCGGGAGATTTATGTGAATGGAGAAGTCTACCTTCAGGTATCTCCTGATAAAACCCGGCCTTTCATCGTAAAGACCAATCGGATGGAAGTAGAGGTGCTGGGCACGAAATTTAATGTGAGTGCTTATGATTCTGCAGAGGAACAATCGGTGGTTTTGGTATCCGGTAAAGTGAAAGTGGATACACATAAGCATCCCGAGAAAGTTCTTAACCCCAATGATATGTTAACTTATGATGACCAAGGGAACGAGTTGCGGATAAATACAGTGGATGTGTCTGAATATATCAGTTGGGTAGAAGGCTATTATTGCTTTGAACGTGAAAAGATTGAAGTAATCATCGAAAAGTTATCTCAATATTATGGAAAACACATCACAGCTGATTCGGGGCTGATCGGGTTAACCTGTAGTGGTAAGCTTGATTTACGGGAAGATTTATGGGATGTTTTGGAAATGTTAAGTAAAACCATACCTGCGAAAGTAGAGATCAGAGAGAACCATTTTTTATTAACCAAGTAATTTCTAATAGTATGAAACAAGGACCTTAAATTTTTTAAGAAAGGGTTGGATAATACCCTCATATCATCCAACCCCTGATTAGATTAAACTACGTAAAAACAAATTTGTTAATCAAATCGTACAAATGTATGAATAATCATGGAATATTTAGTCCCAATAGGACTAAAGTAGGAACTTTATTATCGATAAAAAGTATTTTTTTATTTTTGTTATTCACTTTTGCATTCGAAATAGCTTATGCTTCAAGTGTTTACTCGCAAACCAAAGTCTTTACTATGCAATCTGCCGGAAAAACCGTACTACAGGTTTTTAAGGAGATAGAGAAGAATAGTGAGTTTATCATCTTTTACAGGGATGGTGTTATTGACTTGAACCGGAAAGTCAGTGTAAATGTGGTTAATCAGTCGGTCGAAAAAATATTAGAGCAATTATTGGCACATACCGATAATGGATTTACCATTAAAGACCGTCAGATCATTATTTATAAAAAAGAAACTTCCGAGTCCGCCTCTGCCCCTCAGCAGAAGGCTAAAATCAAAGTTACCGGAGTCGTTACCGATGCAAAAGGAGAGTCAGTCATCGGTGCAAACGTAGTGGTAAAAGGAAATCCTGCTATCGGTGCCATAACCAATATGGAAGGACGTTATGAAGTCATGCTTCCGTCGGATGATGTGATTTTGCTGGTCTCATACCTGGGATATAATACCGAAGAAATCAAAGTGAAAGGACGTCGTAACATCAATGTCGTATTGCACGAAGACTCAAAAGCGCTTGATGAGGTAGTGATAGTCGGTTACGGTAAACAGAAAAAAGAGAGCGTGGTAGTATCTATGAGTTCGATAAAACCCAAAGACATTGTCGTTCCTTCCCGAAGCCTGAATAACAGCCTTGCCGGTCAGGTGGCAGGTCTGATTGCGGTCCAGCGTTCCGGAGAGCCCGGTTATGATAATGCCGAATTCTGGATTCGCGGAGTCAGTACTTTTGCCGGAGGAACTTCTCCGCTTGTACTTGTCGATGGAGTTCCCAGAAATATGAGTGATATTGAACCGGATGAAATAGAAACATTTTCTGTACTGAAAGATGCGGCCGCTACTGCCATTTATGGTGCGGAAGGAGCTAACGGTGTAGTACTGGTGACTACTAAGCGCGGACGGGTTGAGAAGGCTAAAATATCTTTTAAGACAGAACATACGATTTCGTCACCTACTCGTCTTCCGGAATTTGTTGGTTCTGCCGATTATCTGAGCCTGTATAACGAAGCATTGCGCAATGATGGAGAGGGACCTCAATTTTCTGATGAACTGATAGCTCATTACCGTAACAACGATGATCCGGATCTGTACCCTAATACCAATTGGATTGACGAACTTCTTCGTAAGAATACCTTCAGCCACCGTTATACACTCAATGTACGCGGTGGTACGGAAAAGGCCAAGTATTTCGTATCAGGTGCCTATTTTAATGAAAGCGGATTGTTCAAGAACAGACCGAATGGGATTTATGATACCAATATCGGTATTGACAGGTTTAATCTGCGTTCTAATATTGATATGGCTGTATCTTCTACTACTACAGTAGGAGTAGATCTTGCCATGCAATATCTCATTAATAATTATCCGGGAACAGGTACTTCCACCATTTTCCGTTCCATGTTGATCACTCCTCCCTATGCTTTCCCGGCTGTGTACAGTGACGGAACAGTAGCTACTTATGCTCAGGAAAGAGATGCCAATATGCGTAACCCTTATAACTTATTGATGAACTCCGGTTATGCAAAAGAATACAGAACCGGTATCCAGTCAAAAGTAAATGTCAATCAAAAACTCGATTTCATTACCAAAGGTTTGTCTGCCAACCTGAATATAAGTTATGACTATGACAGCGAGATGATTATCCGTCGTGAATATAATCCGACACGATATCATGCTACTGGTCGTGATGAATTGGGACAACTGATTTTCTCTACGGTTGTATCGGGTAACCCGGATATTCAGGATCCCAAAAACAGTGCGACGTCTGCCACCAAGAAAATTTATATCGATGCGTCTGTCAACTACAAACGTACGTTTGGAAAACATGACGTGGGGGCCATGTTGCTGTATATGCAGAAAGAGACACAACAGCACAATGTTCCTCTTCCTTTCCGTAAGCAGGGGTTTGTGGGCCGTGCCACTTATGGCTATGACGGACGCTATTTTGTCGAAGGCAACTTTGGTTATACCGGTTCCGAAGCATTTGCCGAAGGTAATCGTTTCGGCTTTTTCCCGGCAGTCGGTGCCGCTTACTATCTTTCTAACGAATCATTCTATCCGGAAGCGGTAAAAAAGATAGTTAATAAACTAAAGTTGAGAGCATCTGTCGGACGTACGGGTAATGATAAAACGGGACAGGAACGCTTTTTGTATCGTCCTACTTTCACGACCAATGCCGGTGGATTTACACAGGGTATCGGAGATACTGGCGGAACCAACGGAATAGGTAACGGTATTGTTGAAGGACGTTTTGCAGCCCCCTATCTGGCTTGGGAAATTGAAGATAAGCAGAATTATGGTTTTGATCTTGGATTGTTCGATAACCGTATTGATATTATTTTCGATTATTTCCGTTCCGAACGTAGAGATATCTTGCTGCAACGCCGTACTGTTCCCCAGTTGGGCGGACTTCGTCAAGACCCATGGCAGAATTTTGGTAAGGTACGTAATCAGGGTGTGGATATGTCAATGAACCTCAATCAGCAGATAGGTAAACTGAAACTCAGCGCCCGCGGGACATTTACCTTTACGCGCAACAAAATTCTTGAATACGATGAGCTACCTCAGAAGTACGATTATCAAGCAGTTACCGGTACCCGGGTCAGCGAAAATACTCTTTATATTGCCGACCGGCTTTATACCGAGGACGATTTTATAGTCAGTACCAATGCCAACGGATTGAAAACCTATAAACTTCGTTCGGAACTTCCGCGTCCTACTTTGGGAGGATTGGTTGGTCCGGGTGATATCAAATACGTCGATGTAAATGGTGATGGTGTGATTGACTCTTACGACCAGGTAAGAGGAGTAGGGAACCCGAGTACCCCTGAAATTATTTATGGATTTGGCCTTAATGCCGAGTACAAGGGTTTCTATGCAAGTATCTTTTTTCAAGGGGCAGGCAATACATCTGTTCTTCTGGGAGGGGCTACTTCAGAAGGATGGTACCCGTTCTCCTGGGGTGTAGACCAGTCCAATTATCGTACGTTTGCTTTAGACCGTTGGACCGAGAGCAATCCCAGCCAGGATGTCATTATTCCGCGTTTGCATAAAAACAATGCCAATAATGCCAACAACCGGGTGGCAAGCACCTGGTGGCTGCGTGATGGTTCATTCTTACGACTGAAAAACATAGAGTTCGGTTATCAGCTTCCTAAGAAATTTATGGATAAGATTGGTTTTGAGGCTGCCCGTATTTATATTATGGGATATAATCTTGCTGTGTGGGACAAGATTAAGTATTTCGATCCGGAAGCCGGTAATGCCAACGCAGGTTTGAATTATCCTCTGCCACGTACTTTCACACTCGGTTTAGACTTTACATTCTAAAAAGAAAAAACAGATTAATAAATAGAAAGATGAAAAAGCAAAATTCTATATATACTTTGCTGATAGCGCTATTGTGCTTTGTTAGTTCTTGCGACTATCTGGGAGTTTCCGACCAACTTGCGGGAGGTTTGCAGAATACCGAACAGGTATTTGATAACGTATCGTATACAAAAAGATGGTATGCCAATGTTTTTGCCGGCATCCCCGACTATTCGGGAATAAACAGCGTGAATGTGGGAGCTTTCAAGAATCCTTGGACGGGTATGTGTGATGAACTGGTCGTAGGATATGGAAACTCTTCCAAATACAATAATTCGGATAGAAATGCTTCCAACATGGGATTTCATCGTTATGGCGACTGCTACAAATACATCCGTCAGGCCAATATCTTTTTGCAGAAGGCCCATCCGATCGTGACTACAGGTACTCAGGGTGACCAGTTGCTGGAAGACGAGCTGACGCAGATGAAAGCCAATGTACGTTTTATGCGGGCATTTTATCATTATTTGTTGTTTGAACAGTACGGTCCGATCATTTTGGTGAAGGACAAGATATACGATGCAACTGAAGATCAGGACGTACCCCGGAATACGGTGGACGAAGTGGTAGCGTACATTGATTCCGAACTGACAGCAGTTGCTTCAGAATTGACTCAGGAGCCCATTTTTGAAGATAAGGATTATCGTGCCTGGCCGACCAAAGGAGTTGCTCTGGCCGTTCGTGCTAAGTTGTGGCTGTATGCTGCAAGTCCTCTTTTAAACGGAGGATACAGAGAAGCTTTGGCGGTGACGAATCCGGATGGTACCCGCCTGTTTCCCGATTATGATGCCGGTAAGTGGGAGAAAGCTCTTGCTGCTTGCAAAGACTTTATCGATTATGCCGAGGCCGGAAGATATGAATTGTATAAAGAATATAAAGACGACAACGGTGCTGTCATTGATCCGGACAAGTCTGTATATAATCTGTTTCAGAAGTATACACACGAAATTATTTGGGCCACGGCAAATAATGATTGGGGAGGGATGAATGGCGATGCTTTTGATCGTCGTATCGCTCCGCGTTGTGAAAAAAATGGTTTGGGTTCCACCGGAGTTACGCAGGAATTGGTAGATGCTTTTTATATGAAAGACGGGCTTCCCATTTCGGCTACGGCTTATTTGCCGCAATCCACACTTTATCAGGAAGAGGGATACGGGACTTACAAAGATCAGAATGATAACTTCTCCAAGAAGTATACCAACGTGTCTGTCAGCAACCGTTACCTCAATCGTGAACCTCGTTTTTATAACACTGTTTTCTTCAATGGACGTCAATGGCCTGTGAGCTGTAATCAAGTGTTGTTTTACAATGGTGGAAACTCCGGTGTGCAAGAAGGACAGGCCACGCTGACCGGTTATATGCTTTTCAAACGTTTCAACCGTTCAGTCAGTTTGACCAATCCAGGGGTAGCCTCTCAGTTCCGTCCTTCTATTATATTCCGTTTGGCAGATTTTTATTTGATGTATGCCGAGGCAGCCAATGAAGTCAATCCTAACGATGAGAGAGTTTTGAAATACCTCAATCTCGTGCGTGAGCGTGCAGGATTGCCCGGTGTAGAGACCTTGAATCCTGCCATTCGTGGTAATCAGGAATTGCAGCGGGCTGCTATTCAGCGCGAACGTCAGGTGGAACTGGCCACAGAAGGGCAACGTTATTTTGATGTAAGAAGATGGATGATTGCCGATAAAAACGGAGAAGGTCGTCAGAACGGTTATGCACATGGAATGAATGTGCGTGGCGAACCGAATGATATTGACGATTTCAATCGTGTAGTGGAAGCAAGTCAGATTGTATTTAACCGGAAAATGTATTTATATCCGATGCCTGACTCGGAAATGCGGAAGACCAAGAATCTGGTACAGAATCCGGGATGGTGATTTTGAACGAATAAAAAGACTAACTTATGAATAGATTTAATTATATAGCACTGTCAGCTTGCGTTGCACTGTCGGTAAGCAGTTGCGATGACAGTTTTGATGTAAGTTCCAAAGCCGATGGAGTTTTGGCTGTATCTCAGGAAGGATTCAACACACTGCAATCCTATAATGTAGGTGAAAAGTATACGGCAGATTTATGGATACAACAGGGAGGATTGAAATCAACCGCCAGTGTGGTGAGTTTCTCGGTGGACAAAGCTCTGCTCGATTCGATGAATGCAGCTGATGGAACGTCGTACGAACTTCTACCGGCCGATTGTTATCAACTGACAAAAGGGACAGTCGATATTCCGGCAGACGAAAGACTGCTGAAAGGTGAACTTACTTACGATCCGGCTAAGATACAACAGCTTTCCGGATACGATCACTTGAAATATGTGTTGCCTTTGCGTGCCACATCCAACGGGATGTCTTTGGTTCCGGGACGTTCTGCTTTGTTGTTGGGATTTAAGGTCTCAGAACCGATTGTAACCATTATGAATGCCGGAGTCGAAGAAATCAATCTGGTAGACGTAAAAGAGTTGCCTGTACAGATTGGCGTTCCGTTTACCAATAAATGGGAAATAACCTGCCGTTTGGAAAACCGCCAGTCGGTGATAGATGCTTATAACACAGCCAACGGCACTTATTTCAGTATGCTTCCGTCCGATGCTTATGTAGCACCCGAGACCCCGGTTCTTCAGAACGGAGTAAATCAGGTAACAGCAACTTATAAACTGAAGGATGACATTCTGCCGGGAAATTATATGTTGCCCGTACAGATAGCAGAGGTAACTTCTGACGCCACTATACGGGCGGATAAGGATACTTATGCTGCTTATAGCATCATAAAAGAAGGAGATAAACTTTCTAAAACGGACTGGAAAATCGTGTCGTTCACTACCGAGGAACCTTCGGGTGAAGGTAGCAATAACGGACATGCCAAACACCTGATCGACGGAAACGCCGAGACCTTCTGGCATTCTCGCTGGCAAGGAGGTTCCGATCCTCTCCCCTACGAGATAATCATTGATATGAATCACCGCGTTAAGATAGCTCAAGTGGAACTCTTGCCACGTGGGCGGGGAAGTAATAATCCGATTAAAGTGGTACGTTTTGAAGCCAGTGAGGATGGAAACAACTGGGAGTCGATTGGTCAGTTTGGCTTCACCAATCAGGATGCCGCATTGAAATATTATGTAAAATCATCAACGGCACGCTATATCAAACTTGTCATTCCTGATGGGGTAGGCAACGGTACGGTGGCTGCTATCCGTGAGTTGGACGTAAGAGGTACGGTAATCAACTGATATAAATAAGTAATCATGCGAATCAATAGTTGGGAGAATTCATCCAATTATTGATTCGCATTCAAGAGAATAATAGCCTGATAAAGATAAAAAGAATGGGTAAAGATCTTGATGTGATGATATTAATATGCTGTCGGGTTGTTTTTATGCTACCAAAGATGTACCGTTGACGTTCTTTGATTAAGTAATTATTTTACAATACTTTTCTATAAAAATGTTATTGATATGCGGTTCTGTTTGGAAATAAATAAATTCAAAAGTACTTGAGAAAAGTTCCTGTAGAACTTGGAAAGTTTTATGCGCAATACATACAGATGCTACCTTTTAGATTATCGAGTTAACAGTTTTAAAAATACGTAATAAATGGTCCATTTTCGTGGCAAATATAGCAATAACTTTAATAAAACGCTTATTTAAGCATGTCTTTTTTTAAAATATCGTAATTGCAACTCTGAAAATTCTTCTTTATAAGATGGTTTTCTATACTATTTAATATCAATGATTTGATCTTTTCTCTCTCCATTATGTGTTTTTTCTTGTGATATATATCGAAGTATACAGAGGTGGAAAATAGGTATATCTCTTTCTCGTTTTAGACTACATTTTACAAATACTCCTTTTCGTTTACATCATTTACCTTTAAGTTCAGTTGTCTTTCTTCTTTCTTAAGTTCTACAGGAACTCTGATAAAATCAGGCGTTTTGCGTAAATCAATATCAGCATGGTTCAGTATAGATGACGTGTTAACCATATTTATTACGCCTATGAAAACATAAGAAAGACCGGATTTCAAACAGAACTATGCATCGATAGATGGATAGTATCACTTTTTCCTGAAAATTAATTTAAAACCTACACAACAAAAAAGATTTAAGCTTATGAAAAAACCTTTTATGCTAATATCAGTTTTGCCGATGACTGCTCATATTAGTAATGATGCTGATACTGCCGGTGATCGTACCGGGAGGATGCCAGAAGAATATGCGTTTAAGAATAAAGTATTGAGATTGATCTGCTTTATCCTGTTTTTATTGTCTTTCGGGCTGAATTCAGTCTTCGCCCAGGTTCATAATGCCACCGGACTTGTGGTGGATGAGAACGGTCAGCCTTTGATCGGAGTACAGATTAAACTGGAAGGGACTACTACAGGAGTTATTACTGACGTAAATGGTAACTTCTCGATAAGTGCCAAGAAAGGAGATATACTTCTTTTCTCGTATGTGGGCTACGAATCACAACGGATCACCTACAAAGGTGAAAAGATTCTGGCCATAAAGATGCTTCCCAATACCGAATTGCTGGATGAAGTAGTGGTTATTGGTTACGGTAAACAGAAAAAAAACAGTGTCGTAAGTTCTATTAATGCTATCGGACCTAAGGAACTGGCTGTATCGTCCAATAGAAATCTGACTAATACCCTGGCCGGACAAGTGCCGGGTTTGATTGCCGTTCAGCGTTCGGGTGAACCGGGATATGATAATTCCGAGTTCTGGATCAGAGGTGTAAGTTCCTTCAAAGGAGGTACAAATCCGTTAGTTTTGGTCGATGGTGTGCCCCGTAATATGCAGGATATAGAACCCGATGAAATCGAATCGTTTACTCTGCTGAAAGATGCCGCGGCAACTGCTGTGTATGGTGCCGAGGGTGCTAACGGAGTGATCTTGATCACATCTAAACGTGGTAATTCGCAGAAACCCAAAATATCCCTTCGTGCCGAATCTACCTTGCTCACTCCGACTCGCCTGCCTGAATTTATGAATTCGGTAGAGACGCTGGAACTGTATAATGAAGCTTTGAACAATGAAGGAACAGCCAGTATACGTACAGCGGAAGAAATTGCCAAATACGGTCCGGGAGCCGATCGCGACCTTTATCCCGACACCGACTGGTTGAAGGAGATGCTGAGAGAGCATACCTATAATATGCGCTATACCCTCAATGTAAGAGGCGGATCCGAGCGTGCACGTTACTTTGTTTCCGGAGCCTTTTATCAGGAGAACGGTATTTTTAAAGAGGGCAAGAAAAACGAGTATGACAATAACATCGGGCTGAAACGTTATAATTTGCGTAGTAATATCGATTTCGACGCGACGAAAACAACATTGGTGAAAGTAGATATTAGCGGACAATACCTGCAAACCAATTATCCGGGTACAGGCACAAATACAATTTTCAATTCGATGTGTCGCACTCCCTCTTACCTGATGCCTGCTGAATACTCGGACGGAACGATTGCCGGACATCCGCGTCCTTCGGGTAACCGTGTGAATCCATATAACTTATTAGTAAATTCCGGATATGCCAAAGAGTGGAGAACGTCTATCCAGTCGAAACTGGAAGTAAACCAGAAGTTGGACTTTATCACCAAGGGGCTGAATTGGAAAGGTCTGATCAGTTTTGATGCTGATATGAAATATACGGCAAAACGAACCAAGACACCTACTCAGTATCTGGCAACCGGACGTGATGAAAACGGGGCACTGCAATTTAAGAAAGTTGTGGAGGGCAGCGACGTATTGACCGAGAAACTGGAAAACTCTTCGAATAAAAAAATCTATTTCGAAACTTCGTTTAACTACAATCGGACTTTTGCGCAGAAGCATGATGTGACCGCTATGGTTCTTTATATGCAAAAAGAGACCCAATACCACGACAATGCTTTGCCTTACAGAAAGCAGGGGCTTGTGGGACGTGCCACTTACGGTTATGACGGACGTTATTTCGTAGAGGGCAACTTCGGTTATACAGGTTCCGAGACCTTTGCAAAAGGATTTCGTTTCGGCTTTTTTCCGGCAATGGGATTGGCATGGTATGTCAGCAACGAACCTTATTATCCGGAGGCGTTGAAGAAGGTAGTCAACAAGTTGAAATTCAGGTTTTCTATCGGACGTACGGGAAATGATGACACCGGTGGTGACCGTTTCTTGTACCGTGGTACGATGAAACAGAATAATGGAGGGTATAATCTCGGCTTCAGTGATACGGGAGGCATGGGCGGTATCGGTAATGGAATTACCGAGGCCCGGTTTGAGGCTCCCTATCTTTCATGGGAAATTGAGGAAAAGACGAATTACGGTATTGATCTCGGCTTATTCGACAACCGCATCGATTTGCAGGTAGACTATTTCAACAATAAGCGTAAGAGCATTTTATTGCAACGCAACACGGTGTCCAACGTAACCGGTTTCCAACAGATGCCTTGGCAGAACTTTGGTATTGTGAAGAATCATGGAGTAGATGCCAGCCTCACCCTTAACCAAAAAATAGGGCAAGTCAACCTGAGTGCACGCGGAAACTTCACGTTTGCCCGTAATGAAATTATCGAATACGATCAGGTGCCGCAGGTGTATCCCTGGCTGGAAAAGAAAGGTACCCGTCTCAACTCGAACAAGCTCTATATCGCCGACGGTTTGTATACCTATGATGACTTTATCATCAACGGTGAAGGGCTCAACCGCACTTATGAATTAAAACCCGGAGTTGTTTCCGGTCTTTCGAGCGGCGTTCGTCCGGGTGATATCAAGTACAAAGACCTGAACGGTGACGGCAAAATTGACAGCAATGACCAAATGGAAGATGTAGGAAATCCCACTGTTCCCGAAATTGTCTATGGTTTCGGATTTAATGCCGAATGGAAAGGTTTTTATGCCGGTATCTTTTTTCAGGGAGCCGGTAATACGTCAACTGTATTGGGAACCGGAGCTGATGCGACCTTCTTTCCTTTCCAGTGGGGAATCGAAGAATCTGCGGTGCGTTCGGTGGTAGCCGATCGTTGGACAGAACAGAATCCAAGTCAGAATGTGATGTTTCCCCGTATGCATAGTAATAACTTCCAGAACAATACGGCAGCCAGTACGTGGTGGCTGCGTGACGCCGGTTTCCTGAGGCTGAAAAATATCGAATTAGGTTATAATTTCGATAAGAAGTTATTGAAGAAGTTGAATATAGAAGCATTGCGCTTTTATATACAGGGAAACAATCTGTATGTATGGGATCGTATCAAGATGTGGGATCCCGAGCAGGGAAACAACAATGGAGGTTTCCCTTATCCGCTGAACCGTACGTTTACTTTTGGTCTTGACTTTACATTCTAACTTAATTAATAATAGTATATATATGAAAGTTTTTAAGAATTTACCGACCTTTATACTGGCACTTGGATTGAGTGCGACTCTCCTTTCCGGCTGTAAAGATTATCTAAATGTATCAGATGATCTGGCTGCCGAAATGACTATGGAAGAAGTATTTAATAACACAAGTTACGCACGCAGGTTTCATCGCTACATCTATACCGGTATCCCCGATATGTCGAACATCATCATAACGGATGCCTATGCCAGCCTGACCGGTTTGGATAATCCCTGGCCGGCTGTTTCAGACGAATTGAAGTCAGCACAGAACAATGTGAAAACGATTCCAACGATAGGCTATCATGCCGGATCGGCCGATTTGTCACGTTGGAGCCTTTACAAGCAAATCCGGCAGGCAAACGAATTCATCGCATACGCCCATGTCATTCCTCAGAACGGAGATGTAGCCGACTTCATTGATGAAAAAGAACTGGCTCTTCTGAAGAACGAAGCACGTTTTTTACGTGCTTATTATCATTATCTGTTGTTCGAGTTATATGGTCCCATTCCTATTATGACCGAAATAGCCGATCCTTCGGCTGCTGACTTGGATTATTACAGAAATTCGGTAGATGAAGTAGTTGCCTTTATTGATAAAGAACTTAATGAATGCTACGACTTGCTACCGGAGAAAGAACTGAATCTGGACGGTACTATTAACAATGAACGTGCGGCGGCACCGACCAAGGGGGCAGCGTTGGCCATTTTGGCCAAATTGCATGTGTATGCGGCAAGTCCGTTGTTCAATGGTGGTTATCCCGAAGCTGTTGCTTTGAAGGATAATCAGGGCAAACAACTCTTTCCGGCAAAGGATGACACGAAATGGAAAACTGCTCTGGACGCTCTGCAACGCTTTATTGATTATTCAAAAGGGCGCTACTCTTTATACCAGGTGGTGAAGGACGGTGAGATCGATCCGGCAGAATCGCTTTATCAGTTGTTTCAGGTAAGCGTTAACAATTCGGAGGCGGTTTGGCAAAGCAGTAAGAACTCCTGGGGCGGAGTAAACGGTGAAGGCCGTGAACGCAGATGTACTCCGCGTGCTATTTTTAGTGGATTCAGTTGTGTCGGAGTTCTTCAGGAAGCTATTGATGACTTCTTGATGAGTGATGGTAAAAGCATTGATGAATCGGGTTTGTATAAAGAAGAGGGCATCGGTGAAGACGGTATACCCAATATGTATAAGAACCGTGAACCGCGTTTCTACCAGGACATTACTTATTCCGGCAAAATATGGCAAACGACCGATAAGAAGATTTATTTTTATAAAGGAATGCCGGATGACAATTCGAAGGCAGATATGAGTTATTCGGGATATTTACTTTATAAAGGTATGAACCGTGATTTGCTGAATCAAGGCAACAATCCGAAATCCAAGTATCGTGCAAGTATGTTGTTTCGTCTGGCCGATTTTTATTTGTTGTATGCAGAGGCCCTGAATCATGTGAATCCGGGTGATGCGCGTATTATCCAGTATGTGGATAGCATTCGTTATAGAGCCGGTATTCCCTTACTGAAAGACATTAAACCGGAAATTATCGGCAACCGGGAGTTGCAGGAGAAAGCCATACGTCACGAGCGCCGCATTGAATTGTTTGCCGAAGGACAGCGTTATTTTGATGTACGTCGTTGGATGTGTGCCGAAGAAGAAGGGTATAAACAAGGCGGCCCTGTTCATGGTATGGATATGAATGCCACCGATCTTGAGGGATTTATGAAACGCACTGCTTTTGAGACCCGTATTTTTGAGAAGCGTATGTATTTGTACCCCATTCCGTTGGCAGAGATACAAAAGTCGAAGAAATTGGTACAAAACCCCGGCTGGTAAGGAAACACACGTACAATAGGTATCCGATATAAATAGAACCGGGTTGTAGACAGATAGACTTCACATCTGTTTACAGCCCGGTTTCTCGTAATGCGTAATCCCGGTATATCAATTATTCGGTAATTGCATCGTTGCCTGACGAACTTAAGAAGAGAACTTCCATAAGTACCCGTATAAAGTGGTTCCGGTGCCCGAAAGAAATGTTTTTATTCATATCATTTACTTCATCTTGCGCCGAAAGATGTGCATCTTGGCCGTCAAGATATAGATCTTAGCGCCCAAGATGTACATCTTAGCTGCTAAGATGAAGAAGATTTGCTGTTAAGGATAAGTTTATTCCCGTTACTTTACTATTTTATATAGAAGTAAATCACATAAAGTAATTTGTTTTGGGCATTAAAGGAATTATCGGCTTGCAGGTTCATTCGCGGGTTAAAATTGGTACTGAAACGGATTCTTAAAATTTTGAGATTATTATTATTATTTGTTACTTTGCCAGTGTCTTTTTATTAACTAATACTTTAAATGAAGAAAAACGCAATGTATTCGAACCTTGAGTCGGTAGAGCAACTGTTTCGGCAATATTATAAAGTGTTGCGGGTGTATGCGTTTCGCTTTGTGAATGATTGGGATGTTGCAGAAGACATCGTTCAGGATGTTTTTGTTGCTTTATGGAATAAGCGTACAGATATTGAATTCGATGGAGCAGTAAAGGCCTATCTTTTTAAGGCCGTCTATAATAAATCTCTCAACTTTCTCACCAGCAAGAAATATACTGAAGAAGAGTCCATGGAATGTTTTTCAGATCAGATCGATGCGTTGCAGATTCAGGAAGATAATCAGGAGAACTCATTATTCATGAAGGAACTTCGGGGTGAAATCGAAGCTTTTGTCGAAACACTGCCTGTACAGGTAAAGAAGGTATTTATACTAAGCAGAAGCTACGGCCTGAAGGTAAAGGAGATTGCCGTTCAGCTCGATCTGTCACCCAAGACTGTAGAAAAGTATTTGACCCGTGCTCTGTTGGAGTTGCGTACTCATCTTAAAAATAAAGGTTTAATGAGCCTTTTATTCCTACTCTGTCTCTGCTCAAAATAATATTTTAAAAATAAGTATGTTTTGGAGGAGGGGTTTTTAAATTTCACTTGTATTACTTATAGAGGAGCTAAAAATGAAGAATGAAATAGGAGACATAAACGAAGTGATTATACGTTTTCTGGATGGTACGGCTACCTGTGAAGAGAAAGTTTTTCTTTTGAACTGGCTGAAACAATCGGAAAAGAACCGGAACGAGTTTTCCGAAGTTCGTGATTTATGGCTTTTAGGCAATACGCTGGCTACTGATGATGTTGAAACGGAAGTGGCACTCGACCGGTTTAGGTCACGGATACAAATACCGGAATCCGGTTCCCGTAAAAGCAGATTTGTTTTTCCGGAACATTTCAGTCTGTTCCTGCGGGTGGCAGCCGTCTTTCTGATACTGTTTGCTGTCGGTTCTGCTTCTTATTATTGGGGTAGCAGTTCGGTTCCGGGGCAGAAGGAAGTCATGAACCGTTTGCTGACTGCCAATGGAAGTAAAGGCCGTTTTGTATTACCGGATAGTACGGTTGTATGGCTCAATTCAAATAGTTTGTTGGAGTATCCGGAAACGTTCAGTGCATCAGCCCGTGAAGTCAGTTTGTCCGGTGAAGCTTATTTTGAAGTGCGGAGAAATGAGAAACTTCCATTCCGGGTGCAAGCCGGAGAAATGAAAGTGGAAGTGTTGGGCACCCGCTTTATTGTCGACAATTATCAGCGGAAATCCGGAGTCGAGGCAGTATTGGTAGAAGGTAGTGTGAAGATTGCCGGTTGCAAGATGAACCATTCGGTGGTACTGACTCCGGGGCAGTTGATAAATTATGATAAGAAGAGTGAGCGGACCAAGGTACAGATGGTCAATACGGATGATTATATCAGTTGGATTCAAAATGAACTGACTTTTGATAATGATAAGTTGGCCGATATTATCATTAATTTGAATAAATGGTATGGGGTGGATATTGAATGTCCGTCAGAGTTTGCTGAAAAAGTATTTATGTCGTTCTCTGTCAGGAATGGAGAGAATCTGGATGAAATTCTGAAAGCGATGACTTTGGTTGCTCCAATAAGATATTACTGGGAGAATGGTATCTTACATATTCTTCCCAGAAAGCGATAGGCAACACAAGTATTAACCTTAAAAATTGAATGAAAATATGTAGAGACACACAACCAGACAAAAAAATAGGTAAATGTTGCAGCACTTACCTATCTCAGATTTCTTTTAATCACGTCTCTTGCAGGAGACGCAATTATTTACTTTAAATCTTTTACAAAGATATGAATAAATTTAAATGGAGGAGCTTTTTGAGCTTTTTCTTAACAGAAAGAAACATTCGTTTAGCAAGACTTATGTCTTTTATTATGTTCCTGTTTGTTTTTCAGGGAGTTTATGCTCAGCAGACACGTATTAATCTCCATGTGAAACAAGTTCCCCTGAAGCAGGTTCTTAAATCGATTGAATCGAAGAGTGAGTACACTTTCTTCTACAATGATGCGGAAATTGACATGAACCGTAAAGTAACGGTTCAGGCCGATAATGAACGTATTGACGTAATTTTATCTCAAATTCTGCCGGACTGCAAATGCGTAGTGGAGAATAGAAAGATTATTCTGATTCCCGGTGCGGAGAAACAAAATGTCCGGAATGACCACGTTGCAAAAATGAAAGAGATAACCGGTACCGTTACAGACGCAAGGGGTGAAACCTTGATCGGGGTAAATGTAACGATATTGGGAACAACTACCGGTGTCATAACCAATATCGACGGCAAATACTCATTGAAAGTTCCGGTAGGCAAGTCGCTTCAGTATTCGTATGTCGGCTATATCACCCAGACGGTGAAGGTAGGCGATAAAACAGTGATGGACATTGTAATGCAGGAAAACAGTAAAGCACTGGACGAAGTTGTGGTAGTGGGATATGCTGTCCAGAAGAAAGTCAACCTTTCGGGTTCGGTAGCGACCGTATCTACTAAAACAATCGAAGACCGTCCGGTACTGAACATGGGGCAGGCTTTGCAAGGTGCCGTTGCCAACCTTAATGTATCTGTCGGTGATGGTGAGGCAGATGACTCCCCTTCCTATAATATTCGTGGTACTACTTCTCTGAATGGAGGTTCTCCGTTGGTAGTCATTGACGGGGTTGTTTCCACCAGTGATCAGTTGAATCGCATGAATCCTGTTGATATAGCCAATATTTCTGTACTGAAAGATGCCGCATCCTCTGCTATATATGGGTCGCGTGCTGCGTTCGGTGTTATTTTGGTTACAACTAAAAATGGCAGCAATGAAAAACTTACTGTTAACTATAACAACAATTTTGTATTGCGTACCAACACTCGTATGCCGGAAATTATAACAGACCCTTATCTGGTGGCAACTACGAGAAATACAATGGCATATCCGTGGTATAACCTTTATAACGAGGAACAACTGGCCTATGCGAAAAAATGTTCCGAAGATCCTTCCACTTCTCCCTACTTCCTGAATCCGGATGGTTCTTATACTTATTTTGGACGTACAAACTGGGTGGACGAGGCTTACAATGATGTAGGTTTCTCTACGATCCATAATATTGATATTTCCGGTAAAACAGACCGTATCTCTTATTACTTTTCGGGAGGATACAATCGTCAGAACGGTATGTTAAGATATGGAAACGACATTTATAACCGGTATAACCTGCGTACCAAGTTACAGTTTAAACTGACGGATTGGTGGAGTCTGAGCAGTAATGTGAGCCTGACCACTTCCGATTATGACTATGCGAATGCCATGACCAACACCTATAAACAGATGTACCGTAAAAATCCGATGGATATGGTTAAGAATCCTGATGGAACCTGGACAGATGCCAGTGTAGGTACATTGGGGGCATTGGCCGAAGGCGGACGTGCTACAGACTGGAAAACAAATACGAATATCAATCTGTCGACTAAGATGGATATAGTCAAAGATGTCTTTTGGGTACAAGGAACCTTTGCTTTTGCAAATACCAAGACCAGAAGTAACTGGTATAACCTGCCTGTCACTTATCGCAATGGACCCGAGTTGCCTGTCCTGACGTTTAATCCTATTTCTACCGTATCGGATGCTTCGAGCAGTAATTCCGATACAAAGCACATCTTGTTTGATGTTTATGGTACTTTCCAGAAAACATTTGCGAAGAAACACGCCATTACTGCTGTTGCAGGTTTCAATCAGGAAGAGTATAAATATGATTATGTGAAAGCGAATCGTAAAGAGCTGATTTCAAGTTCACTTCCCACCATTAATCTGGCCACGGGAGATATGAATATGTCTCAAAGTATAACGACTTGGGCTTTAAGAGGTGCGTTCGCGCGTTTGGGCTATATCTACGACGATAAATATATCTTCGAATTTAACGGACGTTATGACGGTACTTCGCGTTTCCCGAAGAATGATCGTTTTGTATTTAATCCTTCCGTATCATTGGGCTGGGTCATCTCGCGTGAAAAGTTCTTTGAGCCTTTGAGTGATGTGGTTAGTTTCTTGAAGTTGAGAGGTTCTTATGGTAGTCTGGGAAATCAGGATGTGGATGCGTATGCATATCTTGCCACGATGGGATCGGGAAAAATCAGCCAGATCCTGGAGAAACAACAGCCGGTATATGTGGGAGCTCCCGGATTGGTAGCCGGTAACCTGACCTGGGAAAAGGTAACTACCACCAATATTGCTTTAGACGCTAATTTTTTCAATAACCGTTTAAGCATAACGGGTGAAGTATATGTACGCCGAACAAAAGATATGTTGACGGCAGGAGTGACACTGCCAAGTGTTCTGGGAACGGATGTCCCCAAGCAAAATGCAGCCGACTTGAAGACAGAGGGCTGGGAATTGACCGTAGGTTGGAAAGATCAGTTCAAATTGGCCGGAAAACCATTTTATTATGATGTGAACTTTAATCTGGCAGATAGCCGTGCCTATATTACGAAGTACGAAAATCCAAAAGGATTGTTGGGTGATTACTATGTAGGAAAAGAGATTGGTGAGATATGGGGTGTAGAGACTTTAGGCTTTTTCACTTCCGAGGAAGATATAAAAAATCATGCAGACCAGTCATGGTGTACTTCCTATCCGGGTACCCGTCCGCTGGCTCCCGGTGATCTGAAATTTAAAGATGAAAATAAAGACGGTAAAATAACCGATGGAGCATGGACACTGGAAGACCATGGTGATTATAAAGTCATTGGTAACAGCCGTGCACGCTATACATTTGGTCTATCGGCCAATGCACAGTGGAATGGATTCGATCTTAGCCTGTTTGCCCAGGGGGTAGGTAAGAAAGATTATTATCCGGGCACAGGCGACCTTTATTTCTGGGGTATTTATGCACAGCCCTGGACTAATATTACCGTGGGTAATATGTACGACCATTGGACAGAGGAAAATCCGGACGCGTATTTCCCGCGTATGAAAGCTTATGTGGCGGAAAATACAGACAGGGAGTGTGGAGTTGTTCAGACCAGATACCTGCAAAATGCGGCTTATGTCCGTTTGAAAAACCTCACCGTAGGTTATACTCTTCCTAAAGTACTGTTGAATAAGATAGGAATTGAACGTTTGCGTATTTTCTTTTCCGGTGATAATCTGTGTGAGTTTTCAGGCTTATACAAACATTATAAGGTAGATCCGGAAAGTTTAGGTAATATTGTTTATCCTCTTCAGCGTTCTTATTCATTTGGTTTAAATCTCACATTCTAATTAAGATAAGTTATGTGTTCAAAAATAAAACATATATTACTGACTGCGTGCTATCTGACAGGCGCAGCTCTGATGACAAGTTGTAATGACGGATTCATGGATCGTTTTCCTGAGACCAGTATCACGGAGAAGGTATTTTTCTCTTCTCCCGCCGATTTGGAGACCTATACCAATGGCATGTATGGCTATATTGGTGCAAGTTACTCGGATACGCCTTCTGACAATATGCTGTATCCGGAAGATACTGATATTTATAAGATGATGCGTGGTGAATATAGACCCGATAACATCGGTAAATGGAGTTGGACGAATATCCGTACGGTCAATTTTATGTTGGCAAGGACAGACCGTGTGGAGGGCGACCGTGGTGAGATTAATCACTACATCGGGCTGGCGCGCATGTTTCGTGCATTAATCTATTATTCAAAGGTGAAAGACTATTCGGATGTGCCATGGTATAGCCATGACCTGCAAACGACGGACACCGAATTACTATATAAGTCACAGGATCCTCGTTCCCTGGTCGTAGATTCCATAATGGCCGATCTTGATTTTGCCGTGACCCACATGAAAACAAACAATAGTACGACCCGTATTTACCGGAATGCTGCTTTGGCTATACAGGCGCGGATTGCTTTGCATGAAGGGACATTCCGTAAATATCATCCCGAGTTGAAACTGAATGATGGCGATCGGTTCCTGAAAATAGCGGTAGAGGCCTGCCGGAAGATTATGGACACAAAACATTACAGCCTGTCGACTTCCAAAGAGAGTGGACTGCCTGCCTATCAGTCACTTTTCTGTAGTGCGGATCTTACGCAAAACCCGGAAATGATTCTGGTGGCTGATTACGATAAGGCATTAGGACGCCTGCACAATGCTCAGGCTCAGTTTGACTATAATACGGGACTTTCCCGTAGTCTGATGGAAGATTATTTAGTCGTTGAGGACGGACAAACCAAATATTTTCATGAAGTGGAAGGTTACCGGACCAAGACGGTACTGGAGATCTTTGAGAATCGGGACCCTCGTCTGGAGCAGACTTTTATGAAACCGGGTGTCCTGAACGTGGGTACTACCGAGCCTCACCGGGCTAAACTGAATCTGGGTGGATATCCGCAGATCAAATTCCGCCCGTTGACATTCGATCAGATGGATTGGGGAAAATCTTATACTGATTTACCTATTATCCGTTACGCTGAAATTTTGCTGATATATGCTGAGGCAAAGGCCGAATTGGGTACGCTTACACAAGATGACATCAACAATACAATCAATCTGATCAGACAGCGTGCCGGTATGCCGGATGCTTCGTTGGACGACTGGCTGGCTAATATTGATCCGGTACAGGAAGAACGTTATTCCAATGTACAGTCTTCACAAAAAGGTGCTGTGCTGGAAGTGCGCCGTGAACGCAGAATCGAATTGGCCTGCGAAGGGTTCAGATATGGTGATTTAATGCGTTGGGGATGTGGAAAGTTGTTTGAGGCTGCTCCGGAAGGGGCGTATATTCCGGGAATGGGCTATTATGATGTAACAGGTGATGGTACACCGGACATTGCAGTAGTGGAAAAGAAAGCGGATGTAGATAAGATACCTGAGGAGGACAAGCAAAAGTATAAATTGACGGTTTATGCTTTGGAAGGTAACACGATAGGGCTCACCGAAGGGACAAAAGGCTATATCTACCTGATAGCCCAACATGGTAAGTATACTTTTGTATCTCCGAAATATTATTATTATCCGGTTGCTACCAAAGATATTACTGTTAACGAAAACCTCTATCAGAATCCATTCTGGGAATAGGTTTATCATATCGAAAACAGAAAGGCTGCTCCGGCAGTAGCGGGAGAAGCCTGCTGTTTTCGTTAAGAGACAAAACTGATTAATATAGTAAAACAATAAATATGTTGAAATTATTTGCAGGTATAGCGGCTTTATTCCTGGGAGTTGGCAGTTCTGCTTTCGCACAGATAGAAGGCGGGGTTTATATCGACACAAACAGAAACGGCATTCGTGATGCCGGAGAGAAAGGGATCAAGGGGATCTGTGTGCAAGATGGGCTCCATGTGGTGCAAACGGCGGAAGATGGTAGCTTTATACTTCCGGGACATAAAGACACCCGGTTTATCACTTTGACCGTGCCCGATGGATTTCAGGCATCTGCTTCCCATTATTTACCTTTCGACGGGACCGGGAAAAAGTATGAACTGGGAATTTGCAAGAGTCCGGTAAGGACAGGAAATGGATATTCGTTTGTGCAAATCACAGATACAGAGACATCTCTGTATGGTGACTGGATAGACAATCTGAAAGAGTATGTGAAAACAAATCCGACTGCTTTTATCATCCATACAGGTGATGTTTGTTATGAAGCCCATCAGGATTTTCACGGACGTTATCTTCGTTCTGAGGATTTGGGGGTTCCGACTTATTATTGTGTGGGTAATCATGATTTGCGTGCCGGAAGGTATGGTGAAGAGCTATGGCAGAGTCATTTCGGTCCTTCATGGTATTCGTTCGACGTTGGTAATGTGCATTATGTGGTTACTCCGATGCTGGGTGGTGATCATGCACCCTCGTACAGGCGTGCTGATATCATTCGTTGGCTGAAGAATGACCTTGCACAAATAAATAGAGATAAAAGGGTAGTTTTATTTAATCACGACTTATGGTTTTGGGGAGACGATTTGCTCTTCAAGGATAAAAACGGCGAACGGATAGACTTTGCAGATTATAATCTGGACGCCATGATTTACGGACACTGGCACAATCATTATTATAAGCAGTTGAAGTCGGGACTTCATACCTACTGCTCATCCACTCCGGATAAAGGAGGAATCGATCACGGAACGTCCTGTTTCAGGATTTATCATGCTGATACCAAAGGTAAACTCAGTTCGGAAACCCGTTATACTTATATCGATGGAATCTTGACTTCTGCTTATCCGGCAGAAGGTGAAATTGTTTCTGTCTCTGATGGTAAAATGACAGTTCGGATTAATGCTTATCGTACGGTGTCGTACGCAAAAAAAGTAACGGCTTCTGTTGAACGGAACGGGAAAATCATATCGTCTGTCACATTGTTACCCGAAACGGACTGGGAATGGAGCGGAACAGTCCGTGTGTCCGATGGCAAGCAGCGCTTGTTGGTGACTGCCGAGTTTGAGGATGGAACCTGTTTGACGAAAAGGGTGGATTACATCGTAACCGGGCAGCCGGCTGCTTCGGCTGTGACATCCGCCATTTGGGCGGGACTTCGTGGAAATGCTGCCCACAATCAACTGGTGAATGACACAGTGTCTTTGCCCCTGCAAACCAACTGGGTCCGAAATGCAGGCAGCAATATTTATATGTGTTCGCCCATAGTGGCACAGAATAAAGTGTTTATAGGAACCATTGACGATGATAGGGCAGAGAAATGCTTTATAAAAGCCTATGATGCTGCAACAGGAGGTCTTTGCTGGACTTTCAGTGCTTCTAATTCGATAAAGAATACCATTGCTTATGAAGACGGGCGCGTGTTTGCTTCGGATGCTTCGGGGATGCTTTACGCCATAGATGCAGAAAAAGGAACGGCTTGTTGGCAAACACAGTTGCCGGTTTCTCTATTGCCACTTCTTGATGAAGGCTTGGCGGTTGTCGATGGTGTGGTGTATGCCGGACATGCAAAAGGAACTTGTGCCGTACGGACTGCCGATGGAAGGATCCTGTGGCAGAACAAAGCCTGGGATGGAGGTGAGGGAACCACTTCTACTTTGACTGTAGGTGCAGGAGTATTAGTGGCGTCTGCACATTGGAACGGACTCTTCGGACATGACATCAATGACGGTACTTTATTGTGGAAGAAGCGTGACAGTAAAATTCGTTTCCGTGACGGATCGGCAACTTTTTACGATGGTAATTTCTATCTGGCCTCATGTGAGAATTTATATGTGATCAACCCACGTTCCGGAGATATTCTGAAAATGGCGGAAACTTCTTATGAGTTTAATTCGGCCTGCGCTCCGCTTGTGACGGATAAATATCTGGTTGTTTCCACTTCCAATAAGGGAGTGGTTGCATTTGACCGTCTTACTTTTAAAGAGGTCTGGAACTATCGTACCGGAACAAGCCTTTTCTATACTGTCCCTTATTCTCATAGCCATGAATGCACAGTCGAAGTTTCGCCTGTACTTGTGGGAGCAACCGTTTTCTTTGGGGCCAGTGACGGGTATTTGCATGCCGTTGACTTGGACACAGGCGCCTATCGTGGAAAACGTGCTTTGGGAGCTCCGGTATTCTCGAGTGTGGCAGTAAGCGGTAACTGTCTGTTCGTTACCGATTTTGGAGGTAATATTTATAATTTTAGGTTACACGATTAATTGTATATACAAAATGAAAAAGATTTCGATATTATTCATATTTTCTGTGATTCTTAGTTTATTTGCCGGTGAAGTAAATGCAGCCGGTCCCCGTTTGAAGAAACATCCGAAGCATGTAGTATTAATTGCTTTTGACGGTTTAAGTGCCGTTGCTATCCGCAATCATCCCATGCCCAATTTCAACCGGTTGATGGAAGAAGGGGCTTATACACTGAACAACCGTTCGATTCTGCCATCATCGAGTGCTCCAAACTGGGCCTCTATGTTTTCCGGAGCCGGACCGGAACTTCATGGATATACGACCTGGGGAAGCAAGACACCCGAGATTCCTCCTTTTATAACCAATCAATACGGTCGTTTTCCGGGACTTTACGGATTGATACGCGATACATATCCTAAAGCAGAAGTAGGCTATATTTATGAATGGGATGGAATGAGATATCTGGTTGATTCGCTCGCTATCAACTACTTCGTACATGCTCCGCAAACAAAGGAACATCCTAAGGGAGCGACACAATTCGCCGTGAATTATCTGAAAGAGAAAAAGCCTATGTATTGTGCCGTTATATTTGAATATCCTGATCACACCGGACACAGCTACAAGTGGGAATCCAAAGAGTATTATGAAAAGCTCGATGAATTGGACGGTTATTTAGGTGAAATAGTAGCAGCCATTGAAGAAGCCGGTATGATGGATGATACTGTAATTATACTGACTGCGGATCATGGCGGAATCGGTACTAATCATGGCGGAAAAACTCTCAATGAAATGGAGACCCCGCTTGTATTTTATGGAAAGGGTGTGAAAAAGAACTATAAGATAACTGAGAGTACAATGGTGATTGATGTGGCTGCAACGGAAGCTTGGCTGCTGGGGGTTGAGCCTCACGAAGCCTGGTTGGGCAATCCGGTAACGACAGCATTCTTTACTAAATAATTAAAATGTACTTATCCAATGGGGGAAATAGCCCCCCATTGGATGATACCTGTATAAAAGATTGATATGAAAAGATTTATATATATGCTAATTGCGTCTTTGGCAATTAGCTTTGTCTCTTGCACACCTGTGGAACGTGCTAAGGAGAAGGAATTAAAAGTTTTGTCATGGAATGTATGGCATGCAGGGCATGCTAAAAACTATCCCGAAAAGGGCTGTGAAGGAACTATAGGGATTCTGAAAAAAAGTCAGGCGGATGTTATTTTGATGATTGAGACTTATGGTGCGGCTCCAATGGTGGCAGACTCTTTGGGATATGATTACGTATTGTTATCAGACAATCTGTGTATTTATAGTCGCTATCCGATAAAGAAAACGTATCTTTTTCCTGATTCCATTTCTACATTCAATTTCGGAGGAGTCGAAATAGATATGGATGGTACGCCGGTCCGTTTATTCGATACCTGGCTGCATTATTTACCCGATATGCGATTAGTGCCTACAGAGCAATCAGAAGCCGATATTTTGGCTTGGGACGATGCCGGAACACGAGATGATGAAATACGCCGCATACTTTCTGTTTTGCAACCGATGATTCGTCAGACTGACAGTATTCCCATGATTATGGGGGGAGATTTCAATGTACATTCCCATCTTGACTGGACAGATACCACGAAAGATATGTATAGCCATGGTGGTGCCGTTGTGGAATGGACTGTTTCTAAAGAGATGCAAAACGCAGGTTTCAAGGATAGCTTTCGTGAAATTCATCCCCAACCCGAAAAGAATATAGGAGCTACCTGGATCTACGATAATGAAGATAAGCCTGTCCGGTCCGACCGTATTGATTTTATCTATTATCAAGGTAAGACTATTCGTGCGGTAACGTCTGAATCTTATAACCAGGAGCTGACTAAACCTCTGGAGTTTATGGGAGAAAAATTCTTTTATCCTTCCGATCACGGTTTTGTATTGACTACTTTTAAAGTGTCATCGTTGGAAAAGTAGTGCCGGATTATCATATATTGAATTTTTATGAATATTAGATTTGTATGTTCTGCATTGTTGGTACAAACAGCAGGACTCCAGATGGTGTATGCGGGGGATAAGGTTACCGATTCTGTCCGTCCCAATATTATTTTTGTGCTTGCGGATGATTTGGGTTATGGAGATCTGGGATGTTTCGGACAGAAGCGGATCGAAACTCCCCATATAGACCGTTTGGCTGCCGAAGGAATGGTATTCAGTAATTATTATACCGGATCTCCGGTTTCGGCTGCTGCCCGTTGTGTTCTTTTGACAGGAAAACACAGTGGTCATTGTGGCATCAGGGGGAATGATGAAGCTCCGGAACGTGGTAGAGTATGGGATTTTCTTGCGGCTGAGCGCGATTCAACCTTAGAAGGTCAACGCGGATTGCCATCCGGTACGAAAACATTTGTGTCAATTTTGAAGGAAGGAGGATATCGTACAGGGATAGTAGGAAAGTGGGGATTGGGTGCTCCGGGTACTGAAAGCCTGCCTTTGAATCATGGTTTTGACTTCTTCTATGGTTATAATTGTCAGCGTCAGGCACACACTTACTTTCCATTGCATTTGTATCGGAATGAACAGAGGGAGTATCTGGCAAATGATACGGTGATACCGCATACCAAACTTGACCCCGGAGCCGATCCTTTGAGCCTGAGCAGCTATGATAAGTTAATCTCACATGTTTATTCGCCCGATAAAATTCAGGAAGAAGCATTGCGTTTTATGGAGGAGAACAAAAAACAACCCTTTTTTCTTTACTACGCTACTCCTTTGCCACATGTTCCAATTCAGGCTCCTCAACGTTTGATTGATCATTATGTCAGAAAATTTGGTGACGAGTCCCCTTATTTAGGACAGGCCGATTACTTTCCGGCACGTTATCCACATGCCGGATATGCGGCAATGGTGACTTACATCGATGAGAAGGTAGGTGAGATTATAGATTTTTTAAAGAAGAAGGGATTGTATGAAAATACGGTCATTATCATTTCAAGTGATAATGGCCCGACCTTTAATGGTGGAGTCGATTCGCCTTGGTTCCGGAGTGGAGGTCCTTTCCGTTCGGAATATGGATGGGGAAAGTGCTTTTTGCGTGAAGGAGGAATCCGTGTACCGTTGATTGTAGCATGGAAAGGACATATCCGGGCAGGAGCACACACTACATTACCATGTACATCTTATGATTTTTACTCAACGATATGTGAACTGGCAGGTGTGAATCCGGCCACAGAGACCGATGGAATCAGTTTTTATCCGACTTTAATGGAGAGTGGAGATCAAATGAAGCATTCTTATCTCTATTGGGAGTTTATGGACATAGAAGGACAGCAGGCTGTACGTATGGGCAAATGGAAAGGATTGCGTAATGGACTGAAAAGAGGAAATATGAAGATCGAGCTATACGATCTGGAAACAGATTCTTGTGAACAGAGGGATGTTGCTCTTAAGCATCCTGAAATCGTCAAAAAGATTGGTGAGATTATGAAAAAAGAGCATACTGTTCCCGTATATCCTGCATTTCGGGTGAAAGTATTGGACGAATTATATTGATTCTTAAAAAATAGGATAGTCGGTAGTGGCAACTTAGAATGTATATATACGATTATATTATTATGTATAAAGACTGAAAGGGAGTAAGAGATCTTTTTTGATAGAAAGGGACTCTTACCCCTGTCTTTTTATAACCAGTGTAATATAAGTAATTAGCATAAGAAAACTATTCTGCCATTATATTATTAAAGATGATGATTGAGAGATGTTATATCTGATGGATTAGAATCATAGATTGAATTTTTTATGATACGATTTCGGCCAATAAGCAACTTAATCTTAAATTTAGAACATAAAATACGTAAGATAGACCTTGTTTGGATGGAAATAAAGCAGTTACTTTGCTCCGTTTTAGAATAAAGATTAAAAATTACTAACTAAACGTGATTAATTTATGAAGAAAAATTTATTGTATCTCTTCGCACTGATTTGTTCAGTGAGCTTGTTCACTGCTTGTAGTGACGATGATGATAACAGTTGGCAAGAACTTCCTAAAGGTGAAATTAAGGCAGAAAATGTAGATTTCCAGTTGAATGGAGCAAGTACCACGGGAACTGTAAACTTTGAAGCTACAAGTCTTCAGTCTGCAACAGTAGGTTTTAAAAATGTGATTGATGGTTATAGTGATGTAACTGTTGATGTTGCAATGGAAAAACAAGCTGACGGCTCTTTTAAATTCAATGGGACGAAAGATATTATGACTAAACCTGTAACAAGAGAAACGGCTAAACCGACTCCATTGTTAAAGGTTACAGTTGATGGTACAATTACACCTGAAGGTAAGGTTACCTTGAATGTTAGTGCAACAGGTGCCGGTCTTTATATCGGAACATATAAGGATGAAACTTTAGTGCTTTCTTATGGAGAAACTTTATTAACAGGTAAAGAGGTTGTGTTTGATGCGACTGATGGTGATAATGTTACCATTCTTTTGAAGAGTGTAATTCCTGGAGAGGAAGAAACTAATTTGACTGGTGTGAAAGTAAATGGTGATGGCTTTAGTGGAACTGCTAAAACAAGTAATGCTTCAGTTGAATATACAGGCTCTCGCAAAGATAAGGTGCTGACTTTAGCTTTGAAGGTTACGATGAATGATCCAAAAGGTTGGGCTAAAACTTATGGATTAGCTGAGTATACAACAGGAGAGTTGACTTATAATGATTATACTAATCCGAATGCTGTAATAGCAGGTGCTGGTTATGTAAATTATGTATGTGTAACTGAAAGTTCTGATTATGGAACTTCTTATGGTGCGATGTTTAGAGGAATTTTCGGTGTATTATTGCCTCAGGTGTTACAATCAGTAACTCTTGGTGCTGACGGAAATGTAACAGCTTCTTATAATTCGGGAGCTATTCAATTCCAGCCAATGTGGGCTTTAATGCCTCCAACTGCTGATGTTGCAAAAAAACTGATTCCAACAGAGGGATGGTTGCAATCTCCTAAAAACTTGGCATACTGGTTTGAAAAAGATGGTAAGTTATATGTAAAACTTAATATTCCTGTAATTGTGGCTCAGGCTATGGGAAGTGGAGCTGCTGGACTTGATGGAATTATTGATCAAATATTGAAAGGTGACCCCGCTACAATTAAAACATTGTTAGCAAAACTTTTAAAAGTTGAATCTATTGCTATTAGTGATGAATCAATTGCGATGTTATTGGACTGGGTTAACAATGGATTCCCTTTAAATGTGAAAGTAGCTAATGGGCATAGCTATATCTATTTAGATAAGGCTTCTTTTGACCCATTAATGGCTGTACATGAAACTGGGGAAGTTGATAGTTGGGGAGATCCTGTGAAAACATCTGATATTTTAATTTTATGGGAATTGTTGAGTAATAGTGGTATTCTTCCTCCGGAAGCAGGAATGGCGTCTATGTTAATTGGAGCTATAAGTGGTAATTGGGCATCAACAGATGCCTTTGAATTGGGACTGGATTTGCAGGAAACTAAATAAATATAAATAATAGAAAAAAATGAGACGAATATTCACAATATTAATGTTGCTATGTACAATTAGTGTTTTTGCGGCGAGTGTGACGAATACATATAGCGGAAAATTAACTGTATCGGTTGATGGAGCTACTCCTACAATTGTAGATCCTCAAAGTGTGAAGGTTATAGAAAATGGAACGGTTGTTAAAATGACTATTGCTAATTTTAGTTATGCAGGTTTGACAGCTGATGTTAATATAACGGCATCTAAAGACTTGAATACAGGTGAACTAACTTTAAATACAATTTCTTATGCGGGATTACCACTTAGTGGTAAGTTTAATTCGGGTTCGAAACTTATAAATAATGATTGTAAGATTGTATTGTCTATTTCAGCGGTATTTCAGAAGATAGAGGTTACTTTTGTTGGAACTAAATAAAAGAATCTAATTTTCCTCTTATAATAAATGAGGTTGTGTCAAAACGTTGGCACAACCTTTTTTATAGTTTACAGTTCTGCTATATTTTCTTTTGCCTATACTGCTTTTTCTCATCCATTTGGCCACAAGTTTGTATATTCCAATTATACCGGGTTATAAATAGTCCCATAAACATATATTTGACAACTGTAATGAGCCCTTTCCCTGCTTTTAGCAGTTTAGCACACATTTGTTTGATATTAAAGGCTATAGCAAAGAAAGCAAAGTCCATTGTAACCTTGTCTTCTCCAACATGCCGGAAGCGTCGGTATGCCATGTTGGATTTCATTTGTCCAAATACAGCCTCCGGTTCTATACACCTCCTGCCTCTATGCTTGATACCTTCTTCTGAGAGCAACCTTTCCCGTGCCTGCCGTTTGTATTGATTTAACCGGTGGTTGACTTCTATAATACGGTTCCCCCGGGCTTTAAAACAACTGCCACGCAAAGGGCAACCTTGGCATCTTTTGGCTTTATACCGGGCACTTTCGGTGATGTATCCGCCCGCTGTTTTATCACATTTGGTTCCTATACGGTTCATGTGCTGTCCCATAGGGCAAACGTAATAATCCTCTTCCGCATTGTAATGGAGACTTTCCGCCTGGAATGGATTGGGAGTATAATGGGGACGCTGTTCTTTATGAAAGTAGTTGTACTTGAGAAAGGCTTCTATCCCATTCTCCTGCATGAACCGGTAATTTTCTTCCGAGCCCGTAACCGGAGTCTGCCACATCGATACTGGGTAAGCGGTTATAGCGGTGCCGGAAGGAGTGGAAAAAAGGTATGAGGGTCAGTGTATCGGTAGGGTTGGGAAACAGCCGGAAGTCTATGATGAATTGGTTCTGGGTACCTGTTTGCAGATTATATCCGGGCTTGGTCTGCCCGTTCCTCATGGCGTCTTCTTTCATGCGCATGAATGTGGCATCAGGATCGGTTTTAGAATAGGAATTACGTTCCCCGAGGGTATCAAGGTGATTATCGTATTCTATCAGCTTATCACGGTACCCCTCGAGTTCCCTGATCTGTTTCTTCTTTTCGCGCAGGGCTTTCTTTTGTTCCTTATCCTTTGTTATCGGGTGGTGTTCCAGGGCTTCTTTAAGTTCATCCACTATGTCTGAGAGCATGGAGGGAGTGAATTGAACGGGCGTGTCTTTTACGGAGTTCTCCTATGCAATGGCCTCATCCACCTGCTCCAGAAGGATGCGAATCTTATCCATCAGCTTTGAACGGTTCCTTTTGACAGTCTTGTGTCAGACAAAAGTATATTTGTTGGCTTTGGACTCAATCTTGGTGCCATCAATATACTCCACGTCAAGACTGATGAAACCTTTATCGGCAAGGACAAGAACCAACTGAGTGAATACGGTATTTATCTCCTCTTTTACACGATTACGGAAACGGTTGATGGTAATAAAATCCGGATGCTCGTTGCCGGAAAGCCAGATATAATGAATGTCACGCAAAAGAAGATTCTCTATTTTATGGCACGAATAGATATTGTTCATATAGGCGTAGATAATCACTTTAAGCATCATTTTAGGATGATAAGGACAACGACCGCCTTATAAAGCTTCTTGAAATTATCAAGATTGAGATTATCTACAACAGCATTGACAATGCGCACCGGGGCGTTCGCAGCTATGTTTTCATCGATTCTTTGTGGAGAAAGAACGGTTTGGTTGGGAATGTAAGGACGAAAATGTAACTTTGCCATAACGAAAACTTTATGCCTAAAGTTACAAAAACTTTTTATTATGTAGTATTAATGCTTAGGATTTTTTTGTTAATTGTTTGGGTTGTTGGAATTCAGTGGAATCTATTGTTATGCTTCTTTTTTAAAGTGATATTATCTGTATGTTGTTAGTTTGTCTTCAAAGAAGTGTATTAGAATATTATTGTATAAAAAACTCGTATAAAGTCCAAGGTATTAGGATTTATACGAGCTTACTAAAATGAAATATGTCTTTTTTAATTAAAATGCATATCCAAATCCTATATTTAGATATATGGGATACATATTGAATGTAATTGTTTTGAAGTCTTTTTTAAAGATATCATTTAATCCCCAGACTAAATCTGCGTATACATTTAGATGTTTGAATGCTTTCCATTCGGCACCAGCTTGAAATCCCCATTGAAAATTGCTTAGGTCCTTAGAGAAGTCATAAGGAGCTATTTTATCTCCTTCGAATTCTGCTTTTTCTCCAGTGGGGGTGTCTTTGCGTAGATATCCATCATGCACATGTCCATTGAAGTCACCACTGGTCATAAATGAAACATAAGGACCGGCATTAATTCTAACACGTTGGCTAAGTTTATAAGCGGCTGTTACTGGAATTGAGAAATAAGAACCTCTATATTTAGTTTTTACTTTTCCTGTCCAGTAGCCTGCTAAAAGTTCGCCGCCATCCCCTATAATTTCCATACTGTAATTCTTTACACGTGCTTTGGCTTCCATACCTTTAGTTTCAAGACGTAATCCTAAAGTCATTCCCCATTTAGAGTCTTTACCAAACCATTTGGTTGTATTGCCTTCTATAGCTAAGCATATAGTAGGGCTATACCCTGTGAGTGCACGTATTTCTGCAGGTAATGGGAGTGGTGAAGCACCTCCAACGTTGAAACCTGCTTTTATTTCATATTCAAGCCCATGTAGTGCAGACCAAATAATACCATGATTCCGTTCTTCTTGGGCTTTTAAAGTGTTGATTGTGCCGATAAAAGCGAGCAGGCCTATAAGTATATACTTTTTCATTTTTTCATTTTTACTTGTTAGTGAAATTTAATAGAACCTCATCAATGTAAAGTGTACTTCCTGGAGCACCTTCGAAATGATCTCCGCGTATACTTGAAGAAAATACAATAGCTAAATTATATTTTCCAGCTTTGAGTTTCTCCATATCTACTGATTTACCAGTACGATATTCAAATGGTAAGTCAAACTTAATCCATTCATCAGTTTCTTTTGCATCTTTAATCCGAGCTACTGATACGATATAAGTATTATCTTCTGCCAATACGTTAGTTCCGTCAAGTGTAGACAATTTTTCATCTGTTTCATAAAATACGGCATAAATATCACAGATATCTTTTTTGTTATCTACAGGTTTACCATCTATTTGGAATGACTTTCCTGCCTTATATTTATAATATCCGGTAATTGAAGTTGGAATATTTGAAAAAGGGGTTCCGAATTTGGTTGAACGGAGAATATCGGTAGGCTTTACTTCAAAACTACCTAAGAATAGATTACCCGCTGCAATTGGCATTCCAAGCAACGAGCCCCAATAACCTGTTTCGCAAGTTGTTAGTTTTAAGCATTTCCCTTCGACGCCATTGTTTGCTTGACTTGTTGGATATTCTTCTGCTTTTGCTTTTACACCGGTAAAAGCAAAGCCGGCATTGCCACTTGCCCAAGTCATGGTTTCTTTCCCTTGTGCATCTGTTTCGTAGAAAATATGGTATTTTCCCTCTGAGTCGAACTTAATATTCTCAAAGTGATACATTGTGTTAGTAATACCTGAGAAAGTTACTCCTACTTCATATTTTTTCTTCCATTTTCCATCTTCAGAAGTTACTTCATAATATTGAGGTGTGGTAAAATCAAGTATAGTTCCACTATTAGGGACAATAGAAGCTCCCGGAGTCAAAGTAAACTTAGGTGCTAATGCGGTTATATCTGTTCCTGTTTTTACAATTAATGTAACTTTCTTGTTTTCGATGATGGGATCACGATTGAGAACATCACCCGGTACAGTGCATGCAATGATGTCTGCTTCTGCATTAGGTGCTTCGTCTTGTATGCAAGAAACCATTATAAAGCCCAGAAAGAAACAGGCTATCAGATTCTTTAATTTCATTCGATTCTGTTTTTGATTAATAATCCTTTTAGTTTAGTTGATTTTTTGTAAACTTGGCTGCAAAGTTAAGTTTCTTTTTTGAAAAGATACATTTGAACACCTACAATACAACATTTTATAACGGTCATAATGTTCAGAATGGTGCGTTTTTAGTCTAAAGTCCATGAATCTTTCCATTTGATAACAGGTTTTTCGCCTTCAAAATAAATTGGAAGCCAAATATAACGTCCGTCTATTGCATTTTGGGGTGTCCAACGGTCGCCCATGTATATAAATTGGTCTTTCTTACCCCGCACCGGAAGAATATAAGTACTTTGCGAATGGAAAGTCAGGTCCGCATCCTGACCTACGCAGGGATTCCCTAATTCTTTCCATTCTCCCCAAATGGAGGAAGCTATTGCAGACCGTGCTGCATTAGGACTCCACCCGGTGCATCCGGACATGATAAGGTAATAGTTACCATCCTTCTTAAACATGGCGGGAGCCTCCATAAATCGGTTGATAAAAATTCGGGTGTACTTTCCTGTATAGCCGGTATAAGATGAATCAAGTTCGGCAATATGTAAGGTGCTGTTTTCTTCGGAAGAATAGATGTGATAGGCTTTGCCGTCATCATCGACAAACAGATTCATATCACGTGCCATCTGTCCCCGTTCCATATCGCGTCCCAATATATTGAGGCTGTCGGGATGTGCAGGAAGACTACCACCTGTGCATTGACGTTCTTCTTCGATAGAAGGTCTGCGGGCGGTTTTATGGACCGGCAGTACGTTGACAGGCCATGAACCTGCATTGGGGCGGACGGCTTTTAAGAAGGTGTAAGGACCTGTCACCCGGTCACTTACGGCGATTCCGCTTAAAGCTCCCGAATATCCGGCTCCTTTGGGCTCGAGATGGAACCACATGACATATTTTTTAGTGTGAGGGTTGTATATGACTTTGGGACGCTCAAGGATACATCCTTTAGAAATGATATGTTCGGGGTTATTTTCGATCACTGACAGTGCTATTCCACAATCATTCCAATGATATAGGTTATCGGAAGAGTAGCAATGCACTCCTACATTGGCAACGTTGCCGGTGTCACCTTCTGTTTTGTGTTCGCCAAACCAATAGTAGGTTCCGTTGTCGTACAAAATACCTCCACCATGTGCGTTGATATGGACCTGATGATTGTCCGGCCATATTTTTCCGGGAGTGAAGGATTGCCCTTTGGCTGTTTGCGAGAAAAGAAAACATAACAGAAAGAGGGCTTTTAGTGTAAATCCTTTATTCATTGCTCTTTTTTATTAAGTATTTGTAATTGAGAGACAAAGATACATGATAATTCTTAAATAACCAGTAAACCGATTGTAAAACTCTTAACTTGTCCGGGTGGGATATTCTTTAGTTAAATGAATGGTTTATAAGAGGATATTTCCTACTTTTGTGCAAAATATAAACCTTGAATAGATGACTGAGTCAGAAAGAAAACAGATAATTGCTTTAGTGCAGCGGGAAGTGATTCCGGCTATCGGATGTACAGAGCCGATTGCAGTTGCGCTGTGTGTAGCAAAGGCTACAGAAACCTTAGGAGCTAAACCGGAAAAAATAAAAGTATTATTGAGTGCTAACATCCTGAAGAATGCGATGGGAGTGGGAATTCCCGGTACGGGGATGATTGGGTTGCCTATTGCAGTGGCTCTGGGAGCGTTGATCGGAAAGTCGGATTATCAACTTGAAGTGTTGAAAGACAGCTCTCCGGAAGCTGTGGAAGAAGGGAAGAAGTTGATTGATGAAAAGCGTATCTGTATTTCGCTGAAGGAAAACATTACGGAGAAACTTTACATAGAGGTGATGTGTGAAGCCGGTGGAGAGCAGGCAACAGCTATTATTTCCGGGGGACATACTACATTTGTTTATGTAGCCAAAGGAGATGAAATACTATTAAATAAACAGCAGGTTTCCGGTGAAGAAGAGGAAGAAGAGGAACTGGAACTCACTCTGCGGAAAGTGTATGACTTTGCACTGACTGCTCCGCTGGATGAAATCCGTTTTATTCTTGAAACGGCAAGGCTTAACAAGAAAGCTGCCGAACAGTCTTTTCAGGGAGATTATGGTCACGCATTGGGCAAGATGCTTCGCGGAACCTATGAACATAAGATTATGGGCGACAGTGTGTTTTCACATATTCTTTCGTATACATCGGCTGCTTGTGATGCACGCATGGCAGGAGCGATGATTCCTGTTATGAGTAACTCGGGTAGTGGTAATCAAGGTATTTCTGCTACATTGCCTGTAGTGGTTTATGCCGAAGAAAACGGAAAACCGGAAGAGGAACTGATCCGTGCTTTGATGATGAGTCATTTGACTGTGATTTATATTAAGCAAAGTCTGGGACGTCTTTCTGCACTTTGCGGTTGTGTGGTAGCTGCTACCGGTTCCAGTTGTGGAATCACCTGGTTGATGGGAGGCAGTTATGAGCAAGTGGCTTTTGCTGTTCAAAACATGATAGCCAACCTGACCGGAATGATATGTGACGGTGCGAAACCGAGCTGTGCCTTGAAGGTGACGACAGGAGTGTCAACAGCTGTGTTGTCCGCTGTAATGGCTATGGAGAATCGCTGCGTAACTTCGGTAGAAGGAATTATTGATGAAGATGTTGATCAAAGTATCCGCAATTTGACGCGGATTGGATCTCAGGGGATGAATGAAACAGATAAGGTGGTGCTTGATATTATGACCCATAAAGGGTGCTAATGTTAAACAATGTGTTAAAAACCAGAAGATAAGCAGTAAAAGGCTAATTCTTTCATTTTCTTGATATAAAGAACTTTGACGGAATGACGAACTATTAATGCTGAATATATGAAAAATTACTTTGTATGGTTGCTTCTATTGCTTCCGCTTCTGGCAACCGGTTGTTATGGAGAAGAAGAGAAAGAGGACGGCCCGGGGGATTATATCTGGGATTTCATAAACTATAATATTTATTTTTCGGTGAAGGATGCTGCCGGGGCTAACCTGTTGGACCCGCAGGTTTCATCAAATTTATTGGCTAATGAAATTACGGTGGAATACGAAGGTAAGACCTTTCCGCTGGAAAACTCTGTGGATACGCGGTTTAATATGCCCCGCTCTTTAGGATTAAGAAAAGAGCTACTGGGTAAAGAGAAAAAGCGTGTTCTTTCTTTTGGTGAGTTTTCTCCGGAACATCAATATAAGGGAGAGACTTTTACGATCCATTGGGGAGACGGGACAAAAGACGTGGTGAAATTTGACTTATACATCACCTGGAAGAAACAGGATCCTACGATACATAAGAAACTTTATTTGAATGGTAAGGAATACAGTGAGGACTCTTTTTTGATAGAGATCGTGAAATAGGTGTGCTATACACATTTTGATATAATAAAACGGTGAACATACCATGCATGTGCAGTATGTTCACCGTTTTTTATTTTATAGATAATCGCTCAATTAATGGCAATGCCCGCAACCGCAGCTGTCTCCACAGCTATCTCCGCAGTCGTCACCGCAACCGTCACCACAACTTCCGCAGCTGCAACCACCTTCACCGGTCATCATTTTAACCATTTCCTGGATTTCTTCGTTTGTAGCCGGACGGCTTTCAACAACTTCACCCGCGAAAGTCAAATCTTCACCTGCCAACGGATGGTTCATATCCATTACCACAGTGTCGGCTTTTACCTCAACTACGCTACCGTTCAGGCGCTGGCCTTCTGAATTCATCAGAGGGATGATATTTCCCGGATAGATATGTTCGTTATCGAATTTTCCGTCAATCTCAAAGATGTTTTTCGGAAGATCAATCACATGTTCTTCATCATATTCACCGTAAGCTTCGGCAAAAGGAATGGTAAATTCAAACTTATCTCCTTTATTGAGGTTTGCTATCTGTGATTCAAAAGCTTCAAGCGTAGTACCCAAACCGGAAATGAACTGAAAGGGATGTTCGGCTGTTGCTTCTTCTACTAAATCTTTTTTGCCATCTTCTGTTGTATACAGTTTGTAAGCTACAGTGATGTACTTGTTTTCTGCTGTTTCCATCTGTTCTTTATAATGTTATTAATAAAATTCGGATTTTCCGTGGGGACAAAGATACGAATTAATCATCAGAGATTTGTGGACTGGTATGGAGTTTATTCTTTCGTAGTAGAAATTAATACCTGTTGGCTGATAGGCGGTGATTTTATGAAAATAAGGAATGCCATGTCTCAATTTTACTTAAATGAAAAAAAGTATTTTATTTCGTTATTATATATAACAAAATAAATAAAATGTATAAACGGATTGAGTTGTCAAAGGGTTTTCTTTGTATTATTTATTAATAAGATGTTAGTGTGTCTTTTGTTTTTTTTACAACATACATAAACCTATGAAAACCTTACTGGACAATTTATCTTCTGATTTACTGCAAAATCAGGTCTTTCAAACAGGATTTAGATTTTTAACCATTGTGCAAGGAAGCCATTTGCCGAAAATGGATAGCAATGTTTTAATTTTTATCATGAGTGGCACTATGAAAGTTTTTTCTGGTGAGAAAGAATTAGCTATTATTGACGAGCGGCATATCTTCTTTTGGGATAAAGAAAATGATCATGTTTGTGAGATGCTTTCAGATACACAAGTCATTCTGTTTGCATTCGGCGATTTAATTGTACATGATTTGCTGACATTTAGGCCTTATGCTTCCTTTCAGGACAAGTCTGCTCTGAAAGGTACAGGACTCAGATTCGCGGAGCCATTGAACTCTTTTCTACAGCTTCTGGTGCTGTATCTGGAGATGAAATTAGATGATGTCTCCTTGTATATAACGAAACGGCAGGAACTGTTTTATATTCTGAATTCTGTTTATAATGAGCAGGAACTTGCAATTTTATTCAGCTCTTTGACGGAACAGTCATCCAAATTCAAAGAACAGATACTGGAAAACTATCTCAGTGCAAAAAATGTAGGCGAGTTGGCCAGTCTGTTAGGATACGGGGTCACCAATTTCCGGGTTAAATTTAAAGAGCAATTCGGAGTATCGGTTTATCGTTGGCTCCTCAATCGGAAATCACAACGAATTATTTATCGCATTACCGTATATGGTGATGAGTTTAGCCAGATTATCGATGACTTTGGGTTTTCGTCTCCTTCACACTTTAATAAATTTTGTAGGTCACAATATGGACTTACACCTTGCGAACTTCGCAAGAAACTGAAAACAAACAATAATTCTTAAATTGGAGCTTATGTTAAAAATTCGTTGTTGTATGGAAACAGAATGTAAAAGAGTCATTCTTTTCCTTTTCTTGTCTCTGCTGTTTTGTAACGGCTTTGCCCAGACAAAAACATCGGTTGGGGCCGATGAACCTCTCAAATCGTATTCCCATTGGTACTTCGGGGCAGAGTATGCTACTCCCTTTTTATTCGGTGATTTTACTTCATTTTCGGCAGATAAAACTTATGTCGGGTCTCAGTTTGGGGGATTTGCAGGCTATCAGATCAATTCGTGGATAGGTATAGAGGCATCCGCACGGACCGGATATACCAGAATGGGCGCAAAATCTTATGCGTCCGATTACCTCCTGAGTGCTGACGGAATGACTTATTATACCAAGCAGGACTTTACTACCTGGAAGTATAAGGATGTGTTTTCGAAAGTACACTTCACCAATCTTGGCTTACAGATGAATCTGAATGTAAATAACTTCTTTGGACCCAACCGGGGCAACCGGCGTTGGACGGTATTGCTGAGTCCTGCTGTTTATGCACAACGTTTCTCTACGGAGTTAGTAAATAAGGCGGATAAGAGCCCGTTGTCAGGCAAAAAGACTGATGACTGGAACTTTGGAGTAGGGGGAGATCTCTCTTTGCGTTACAAGATTTCACGCGCTTTTGACGTACAGTTGCGTACGGGAATTATATGGGTCAATAATAATAAGATGGATGGTGTGTCGACCCTTATCAAGTCAAAAGACCATTTTATGACGAGTGCCGGGCTTTCCTTGATATGGAAAGTGGGTAAGAAGAAACAAGATAATGCCCTTTATGCCTCAAAGCATGTGACAGATATTGCGGTAAGATATATAGAGGAGCGCGCGGTGAACTTACCCACACCTGTTTGCTGTACGGAGGATTCGATAGAGAAGAACCGGATGAAACAGGAAATAGCTTCCTTAAATATGCAGTTGCAGCAAGCGCAAACGGATGCGAAAGAGAGAGTGGAATCCAATCCGGTGCTGGGATTCAATGAGTTGCCTCCTGTCTACTTTAAGAGGGGATCGGCTTATCTGAATGTAGCTTTATACAAAAATGAATTATCCCGCATTGTGGAAACCCTAAAAAAGTATCCTGATCTGAAAGTCATTCTTTTGGGTTATGCCGATCATACGGGTAATCCGGATATTAATCAAAAAATCTCTTTACAGCGTGCGGAGGTGTTGGCAGCTTACCTTGAAAAGAAGGGAATTGACAGCAAACGTATCAACGTGAAAGGAGAGTGTATAGATACGCTTACTTCCGATCCTAACAGCTACAGTGTACTTGCCAGGCGAGTTATTGTTGAAATTCAAAAATGAAAACTATGATTAGAAAGAGAATATATCTGTTGTTGTTATTGATTCCGTTGCTGCATGGCTGTAAGGAATCCGATTTCAACGATTTACTTGACAGACAAGGCGATCAGAAGAAAGAACTGCAGGAGCTGACAGAGTTATGCAGAAAATTGAATGAAGATATTTATAATCTTCAGGTGATTGTCAATATTGACAAGATAGGAGACAACATCACTCACATTGAGGAGTTGGCGGATGGTACGGGATATACCATCTCCTTTTCCAGAAGTGCCCCGATCACTATTCGTAACGGAAAGAAGGGAAATACGGGTCCCGATGGAGATGCCGGCAAAGACGGTATTGACGGTACGGACGGCAAGGATGGTGTAGATGGTGCGGACGGCAAAGATGGCGTAGACGGTGCCGATGGTACGGATGGTAAAGATGGAGAGAACGGCACCGATGGTAAAGATGGTGTGGATGGAACGAATGGCTCCGATGGCAAGGATGGCGTGGATGGAACAGACGGTAAAGATGGAGCTAATGGTACGGACGGAAGCAAAGGAGAACAAGGTGATCCCGGACAGAATCCGGTGGTCGGCATTATGCAGGACCCCACTGACTCGGAATATTACTGGACTGTAAAAGTCGGTTCCGGTGAACCATATTATCTGGCGGACAATGACGGAAACCGGATAAAGGCAGTCTCTGCGGTCCATGATGGACGGACTCCTCAGTTAGGAGTGAAACAGTGGACGGTGGCTGATGGCGGTGACGATAATTATTACTGGACACAGAAGATAGGGTCCTCCGATCCTGAAACATGGATTGAGGCGGGTGGAAAGAAAATAATTGCCAACGCAAAAGATGCCGTGTCTGTGTTTGAGAAGGTGGAATATAATGATCCGGATTATATAGAGTTTACTTTAAGTGGGGGAGCAACCCAATTTAAAATACCGGTGGGAAAACCTTCTATTGAGGTGCCGGAGGGACGCAAACTGCTCTTCTTCAGTCGTGGCGAGTCCCGGGTGATTGCTTTCAGTTGTAAGGGTATCTCTAAGGAACGGCTATCGGTAGATGTTCCGGAGGGATGGAAGGCAACGGTTGATTTTGATGCAGGTACACTGGCCCTTGAAGCTCCTTTGGCAGGAGCAGCGGGCGTAGCATTATCCGGAGATGTAGTACTGAGGAGTACGAATACCACAGAAGAAGCAGCACGGAGCTCTTTCGCCGTGAGTATGCTTTATAGGATAATGCTTCCGGATTTCAAAGGCTCTTATGTCTACAACATCCGTCTTTGGGGTAAAAAGGTGGGAGAGCTTTGCCGGGAATATCAGCGGGAGTTAAAGCAGTCTGCAACGATTGTCTATCCTTATCTGACAGGAGGAATTTATGGGGCGGGGCTTATCACGAATACAGGAGGCACGGTGCAGCACGACGGTACGGGCTATCATGCTCCTGCTGCCGACCGGCCGGCAGTCATGTATATCTATACTGAAGACGGGGCGGAATTCTATACCGACAGTTCGTTGAAAGGACGGGAACCGGATTTCGGAGATGGCCTGCAAGCGGAAAAACTGACTGATGTGGATGGTAACACCTATCGCATCGTGAAAATAGGTAAACAGTATTGGACCATGGAAAATTTACGGACGCTTAGTTATCCTGATGGAAGTCCTGTCGAAACTAACTTATCGGGGCATGCTTGGAAAGAAAGTGGATTTGAAGATACAGGTTCAGGTGCTTGTGCCGTGTATGATTATCAGGATGCCTCCGCTACGGGAGCTTTTGCCAATAAAATATCTTATGGCGTTTTGTACAATTGGGTGGCAGCAAAGAAAGTAGTACCCGACGGATGGAAACTTCCTACGGAATCTGATATCGTATCTATATTGAGGGCTTTTCTGGGCACCAATGCCGGTACGTTATTGAAGGAAGCCGGGACAGAACATTGGAATGTTGCCGGCGGAACTGATCTCACTGGTTTTGGCGGTTTCGGAGGGGGATATAGGGCTGCTGACGGTCTTTCGTTTAACGATCTTCAGCAAGCCGGTATTTGGTGGAGTAGCGCCAGCCTGGAGAGTGTCGGTGCTGTATTCAGGTTATCTGCAACTTCTTCCGAGCTTGGGTTTAATAGTGGAGATAACAATTCGGTGGGGTATAGCGTACGGATTTTGAGAGAAGACTAATCTTTAAAACAGGAAATCATGAAGAGATATAAAAAATATATATTTATCATTTTGTCGGTTTTGTTGGCAGGAGGATGTGTTCAGGAGGACATTAACGAAGCCTTGCGCCGGGAAGCTGAATTGAATGTCCGGATGGGAAAGCTCCGGGAATGGATATCCGATACCAATAATGAAGTACGGCTGCTTGCCACGATAGTGAATACGATACCGACTCATGATTACATTGAAAGTGTGACCGAGTTGCCCGATGGGAGCGGTACACTGATCGTTTTTCATAAAGGGGGAGACATGCTTGTAAAGAATGGCCTGGTAGGGAATAAAGGAGAAAACGGTAATGACGGAACCGATGGCAGTAATGGCAATGATGGTCAGAACGGCACAGATGGTACAGATGGCAAGGATGGTGTTGACGGTGAAGATGGGGCAGATGGCCAGAATGGCTCGAACGGAACTGACGGAACCGACGGTAGTAATGGCAATGATGGTCAGGACGGCGCAGATGGTACGGATGGCAAAGACGGAGTTGACGGTACTGACGGTAAAGATGGTGTGAAAGGTCCGGCCGGAGATACTCCGTTGATGGGTGCTAAACAGGATACGGATGGTAATTATTACTGGACTGTACAGATAGGTGCCGGAGTGGTAGAGTGGCTGACGGACGGAGAGGGTAATAAAGTGATTATGACTCCGGTAAATGGTATTACTCCATCTGTCGGTATAGCTAAAGATACGGACGGAGAATATTACTGGCAGGTTACTGTCGGAACTGTTACGAAGTGGATGACAGGAGCAAGCGGAGAGAAAATTGTAGCCACCGTGACAGATGGCAGCCAGTCCATCTTTACGTCTGTGAATCCGGGAGATCCGGAGTATGTCATTTTTACAATGACTGACGGAAGTGTCTATAAGGTGGCTAAATTCGCAGATAATAAACTGATATTCAATGAAACGGGACCTCTTTTCTTTCGTCGTGGAGTAGCACTGGACATTCCGTTTGATTGTAGTAGTTTCCGGCAGATAGTAAAGGTGGCAGGAACATGGGATGCTACGATTAATTATCAGCCGAAAGCTTTGCAAGGGGTGCTGACTGTGAAAGCGCCTGCTGCCGGTTCGGCTCTGCCGGCTTCGGAAAGAATAACGATAGAAGGCACAGATGCCTTGGGAAATACTGTCCGGGCAGACATCTTGGTAACGTTGTATTATCGTATTGAGCTTCCGAAGTTCAATAGTTCCCTGGTTTATGATATTTTGATGGAGGGGTTTAAAGTAGGAGAAATATGCCGGGAATATGTGCCGGCTTATTCCACGACGGACCGGGCTACTGTAGTCTATTCTTATAATGCTGCTTCGCGTGTTTTTGGTCCGGGGATTATTCTGGAGAACGGAGCGTCGATACAGCATGACGGAACAGGGTATACTCCGGTTACGGGTAATCCGTCATCTACTGCCATACTGACGGAAAACGGCGGTCAGTATGTAATGCCGGCAGATGGAACAGACGGGCTGGTGAACGGGACTGTTTGCGGGCTGAAAGCTTCCTTGGCTGTCGATGTGCAGGGATATGCTTACCGGGTTGTGAAAATAGGCAGTCTCTACTGGATGGGAGAAAATCTGAAGACAACCCAATTTAATGATGGTACTCCTATTCCTACCGGTTTTGCCACGTCTCTGGATTGGATGGTTCAATGTGGAAAAAGTCTTCCTGCATGTCAGGTCGACCGGGCGGCTAATGCCGATGCTCCGGGTGCTATGCAATATCGCAACCTGTACGGTGTGCTTTACAATCAGTTTGCGATGAAAGGAAATATAGCTCCCCAAGGATGGCATGTTCCTTCTAAAGCAGAACTGCAAGAATTGGTAGACTTTGTGGGGGCAGATGCACGTAAACTGAAATCGACAGCTATTGGGAAAGGGCTCGGAAGCTGGATGGAGAGTGCCGGAATAGAGGGAGACAATCTGACCGGTTTTACTGCTTTACCTGCTAATGCGGTCGAGGGTAGTAATGGCAGTACCGGAGCTTCGGAAACAACAGGGCAATGGTGGTCGACGGAAACGGATTACCGCATCCGGATGAGTTATAATTCCAATTCTGTAGAGCAACTGACTTCCGGTGCTGTCGGGTTGGGCGAAGGTAACAGTATCCGTTGTGTCCGGGATGCAAATTATTAATTTAACTCTAATAAATATGAATCATATAATCAAACTATTGTTTCTCTGTTTGTTCCTCGTTGCTTCCTGTAGCCAGGAAGAGATAAACGAAGTGCTGAAGAATCACGCGGAAATGGAGGAACAGGCAAACTCTATCGAAGAGTTATGTAAAAATATGAATAGGGATATTGTTGCCTTAAAGCTGATCATAGACTCGTCTGAATCCGGTGATTATATTACCGGATTCAACGAACTTGCGGATGGAAGCGGCTATACGATCAGTTTCTTTAAGAGTGGCACCATTGTCATCAAGAATGGCGAGAAAGGAGATGACGGCAAGAAAGGGGAAGACGGTAAAGATGGTCAGAATGGTCAGGACGGCACCGATGGCAAAGATGGTCAGGATGGTACCGATGGCAAAGACGGAGTTGATGGTACCGACGGCAAGGATGGTCAGGATGGTACCGATGGTAAAGACGGAGTTGACGGTACCGACGGCAAAGACGGTCAGGATGGTACCGATGGTAAAGACGGAGTTGACGGTACGGATGGTAAAGACGGTGCGGAAGGAGATAAGGGAAAAAATGGTATAGCTCCCGTCATCACCATGAAAATGGATACGGACGGGCATCTGTATTGGGCTAACAAGGCTCCGGATGGAACTTCTTCTTTTCTTTTGGATAACAACGGGCAAAAGGTCAGAGCTTCGGGAACCGATGGCATTGTTCCGGTCATTGGGGTCAATGCGGCAGGATACTGGACGCTTGACTATGGGAGTGGTCCTGTTGAATTGGAAGATGCTGCGGGTAATCCGATGAAAGCGAAAGGTGCATCCGGCGATCCTATGTTCCGGAAGGTGGTCAGTGAAGACGGTTATATTGTATTTTATCTGAGTGATGGAAAAACTCTTAAAGTGCCGGAATGGCAAGGATCACAGGTCGGACTGGAGACTTCGGAAGTGGCATATTTCCATCGGAGCGAATCCCGGACCTTTGCATTTACTTGCAGTGGCGTGAATAAAGATATTGCTCCGGTATGTACGGCTCCGCGCGGTTGGACAGTTACGGCAAGGTATACATCGGCCACCGATGGCGAAGTAACAGTGATTGCCCCTGATAAAGGTTCGGCTGATGGAGCATTGTCCGGTACTGCTGTCCTCGAACTGACTGCTAAGGATGGTAAGAAATTGCCGGCAACGCTTGAAACTACCTTATTACTTGAATTTAAAGTGCCCGATTCTTCCCGTTCGTTTGTTTATGAACTTTATGTTGAGGGAGTGAAAGTAGGAGAACTATGTCATGAGTTTATTCCCGATTATTCATTTGGATCGGGTAAAAGTGCCTCGGTCTTTTATCCTTATAATGTTTATAACAAGGCGTTTGGTGAAGGAGTGGTTCTGGACAACGGAGGAAAGGTGGATTATCTGACTACCGTTTATACGCCGGGTACTAATACGGAGCCATTCACCTCTTTGTTTACCGAAGACGGAGTGAATTTTATTACCGGTGATTATATCGGTTACTCGGGCAATCAGGCAAGCGGACTCCGTCCTTATCAGGCTACCGACAATGAAGGTAACTCGTATCGGGTGATGAAAATCGGTACACAGTATTGGATGGCGGATAATTTGCGGACGATAACAAACAGTGCAGGAGTCATTTCCTCAGAATGGAGAAAGGATGGTATCCCGCGATATGCTGTATATGGTTTCCCCGCTGGCATTACGGAAGATAGCCGGACCATTCGCAATCAATATGGACTGTTGTACAATGCAGGTGTGTTTTCCAGTGGCACGTCCTTGGTCCCTAAAGGCTGGAAAATACCGAATCATTTGAGAGACTGGGATACATTGCGGGATTTCTTAGGTGGGGATCCTAAAGTAGCCGAGGCATTGAAGATTGCCGGATTTGTCGGGAAACCCGGTGGACGGCGCAATGCTGATGAGCCTTTTGCTTTTCAGGAAAAAGATGAAGTTGGGTATTGGTGGTTTGACAGTGTTGATGGGAATGATTGCTGGGCGCTTTCCATCAATCCTTCGAATGTAGCCGTACCACAATGTACGAATACATATAGTCGTGGCTTCGGATTTAGTATACGTTTTATTCGTCAGTAATATGCCATTGTTTACTTTGAAACTTTAAACTCTTGTTGCGAAAACATCCGGGTGTTGTTGTGCGAAACATCCGGATGTTTTGTGCTATAACATGGGGGTGTTTTACGATACAACATCCCCATGTTTTATTGGTTTGACTTTAATCTAATCTTTCCGCTCTTTTCTTTTTCCTTGATTTCTATTGATGTTTCTTTGTTTTCTTCCTTGAAGAGTTGTCGCATAATTGGTATGTTTGTGCTGTTTATATTCAATTTGTATATATTCTGAAAGCGGATTTTTATAAGGAATAGTTCGGAATATAGTATTCTGAATGATAAATGCGTATTTAATGATGGGCTTTGCTTACAATTATTTTGTTTTGAGTGATTTTTTTCTTCAATTTGTTTGGAGTTTATAAAAAAGCACTTACCTTTGCAGCACATAAAGAAAGAAAAACAGAAGTTATGAATAATCATACATCAATTAACCTGGCAGTCCTGCATATTATTCGCGTCGTGGTGATTCCATCAAGAGCGTGAGAAAGGTTATGTATGTATTCGTACAGATAGAAGATATGATTTAGAGCCTTTCTCACTACGGTGGGAAAGGCTCTTTACTTAAAAGGAATATTGAAATGAAAAAGCAGTTACGCAGTTCGTTCAGCACACAAGGCCGTCGCATGGCGGGTGCCCGGGCACTTTGGGCAGCCAACGGTATGAAAAAAGAGCAATTAGGCAAACCTATCATTGCCATCGTCAATTCGTTCACTCAGTTTGTTCCGGGACATGTACATCTACATGAAATAGGCCAGCTGGTGAAAAAAGAAATTGAGAAGCTGGGATGCTTTGCTGCAGAGTTCAATACGATTGCCATTGATGATGGCATTGCTATGGGGCACGACGGAATGCTCTATTCCCTTCCCTCCCGGGATATCATTGCCGATAGTGTAGAATATATGGTGAATGCCCATAAAGCGGATGCCATGGTGTGTATCAGCAATTGTGACAAAATCACTCCGGGAATGTTGATGGCGGCTATGAGGCTGAATATTCCTACTGTATTTGTATCCGGAGGCCCGATGGAAGCCGGTGAATTGGACGGGCAGCATTTGGACCTGATTGACGCGATGATTAAGTCGGCCGACGAAAGTGTGAGCGATGAAGAAGTTTCCAAAATTGAGAATCGGGCCTGTCCCACTTGCGGGTGCTGTTCAGGGATGTTTACTGCCAACTCGATGAACTGCCTCAACGAAGCGATCGGTCTGGCACTCCCCGGAAACGGAACGATTGTGGCGACTCATGCCAACCGTACCCAATTGTTCAAAGATGCTGCGAAACTGATTGTGGAAAATACCTATAAATATTATCGGGACGGTGATGAAAGCGTACTTCCCCGGAGCATTGCCACCCGTGAGGCATTCCTGAATGCCATGACGCTGGACATCGCGATGGGAGGATCTACCAATACGGTACTCCATCTGCTGGCGGTAGCTCATGAAGCAGGAGCGGACTTTAAAATGGATGATATCGATATGCTTTCGCGCAAAAGCCCGTGCCTGTGCAAGGTAGCGCCGAACACTCAGAAGTATCACATTCAGGATGTGAATCGTGCCGGGGGTATTATGGGGATTATGGGACAACTTGCCAAAGCAGGATTGATAGATACATCTGTGGCCCGTATCGATGGGATGACATTGGGTGAAGCAATTGATAAATATGATATAACAAGCCCGAACGTGTGTGAAGAGGCTATTAAGAAGTATAAGAGTGCGGCTGCCGGGAAGTTCAATTTGGTGCTCGGCTCTCAGGACGTCTATTACAAAGAACTGGATACGGATCGTACCGAAGGGTGCATTCGCGATATGGAACATGCATATAGCAAAGACGGAGGACTGGCCGTACTGAAAGGAAATATAGCTCAGGATGGTTGTGTGGTGAAAACAGCGGGTGTGGATGAGAGCATCTGGAAGTTTACCGGTCCGGCAAAGGTCTTCGATTCACAGGAAGCCGCCTGCAATGGGATACTCGGAGGAAAAGTTGTCAGCGGAGATGTAGTCGTCATCACGCACGAGGGTCCGAAAGGAGGTCCCGGTATGCAGGAGATGCTTTATCCCACCTCTTATATTAAATCGCGCCATTTGGGCAAGGAGTGTGCGCTGATTACCGACGGCCGTTTCAGTGGCGGTACATCGGGACTCAGCATTGGTCATATCTCTCCCGAAGCGGCCGCCGGAGGTAATATCGGGAAGATCAAGGATGGTGATATCATCGAAATCAATATCCCCGAACGGACTATCAACGTGCGACTGACCGATGAAGAACTGGCTGCACGTCCGATGACTCCGGTCACTCGTGAACGCTATGTGCCTAAGAGCCTTAAAGCGTATGCCAGCATGGTAAGCTCTGCCGATAAAGGGGCGGTGAGACTGATTGATTAACTATGGGGTTGTTTCAATCGAAATCATAAATCGTTAAATTGTAAATTTTAGTACATGAGTAAAGATATAATTTCAGGCGGTGAAGCATTAATGCGTTCTTTGGAATATCATGGTGTAAAGACGATCTTTGGTTATCCCGGAGGTTCCATCATGCCGGTATTCGATGCCTTATATGACCATAGGGAGACTTTGAATCACATTCTGGTTCGCCATGAACAGGGAGCGGCACATGCTGCTCAGGGGTTTGCCCGTGCTTCGGGTGAAGTAGGGGTTTGTCTGGTGACAAGTGGCCCCGGAGCTACTAATACCATTACCGGTATTGCGGATGCGATGATTGACAGTACACCGATTGTGGTGATTGCCGGACAGGTGGGAACGGCTTTTCTCGGTACGGATGCTTTTCAGGAAGTCGACCTGGTAGGTATTACACAACCGATCACAAAGTGGAGTTATCAGATTCGCCGTGCCGAAGATGTTCCGTGGGCAGTGGCCCGTGCTTTTTATATTGCCAAAAGCGGACGCCCGGGACCGGTAGTGCTTGACTTCGCGAAAAATGCTCAGGTGGAGAAGGCGGAATATTCTCCTGCAAAGCTTGATTTTATACGCAGCTATGTGCCTGTACCCGAGACTGATCCGGAGGCTGTGAAAGTAGCTGCCGAATTAATTAACGGTGCGGAACGGCCGTTGGTATTGGTAGGTCAGGGTGTAGAGTTGGGCAATGCTCAGCAGGAACTGCGTGCTTTTATCGAAAAAGCAGGCATGCCCGCCGGATGTACGCTGCTGGGACTGTCGGCCTTGCCGACTGAACACCCTCTGAATAAAGGTATGTTGGGAATGCATGGTAATCTCGGACCGAACATGAACACCAATAAATGTGATGTCTTGATCGCTGTCGGTATGCGTTTTGACGACCGTGTGACCGGCAATCTGGCCACCTATGCTAAACAGGCTAAAGTGATTCATTTTGATATTGATCCGGCTGAGGTGAATAAGAATGTACATGCGGATGTGGCAGTACTGGGTGACTGTAAAGAAACACTTGCCGCGGTAACGGCATTGCTTCAACCCAATGAGCATAAAGAGTGGCTGGATAGTTTCTTGCCTTATGAACAGGTGGAAGAAGAAAAGGTGATCCGTCCGGAATTGCACCCGATGGGCGATACGCTTTCAATGGGAGAAGTGGTGCGTGCAGTAAGCGATGCAACGAATCATGAAGCAGTATTGGTAACTGATGTAGGGCAGAACCAGATGATGTCTGCCCGATACTTTAAATACTCAAAGGATCGTAGCATTATTACCTCCGGAGGGCTCGGCACTATGGGATTCGGGCTTCCTGCCGCTATCGGTGCTACTTTTGGCCGACCGGACCGTACGGTTTGTGTATTTATGGGTGACGGTGGTTTGCAAATGAACATTCAGGAGCTGGGAACCATTATGGAACAGAAGGCACCGGTTAAAATCATCGTATTGAATAATAATTTTCTGGGAAATGTACGCCAATGGCAGGCAATGTTTTTTAACCGTAAATATTCGTTTACACCCATGTTGAATCCTGATTATATCAAGATTGCTTCTGCTTACGATATACCGGCCAAAAGGGTTTTCACCCGTGAAGAACTGGCTGATGCGATAGAGGAAATGATTGCGACAGAGGGTCCGTTCCTGTTGGAAGCCTGTGTGATTGAAGAGGGGAATGTATTGCCGATGACTCCTCCGGGAGGTTCGGTTAATCAGATGTTGTTGGAATGCTAATAATTTAGAGGTTATGGATAAAACATTATATACGTTAATTGTTCATTCAGAGAACTTTGCCGGATTGTTGAATCAGGTTACGGCGGTATTTACCCGTCGGCAGATTAATATAGAAAGTCTGAATGTTTCGGCTTCTTCCATCAAGGGGGTACATAAGTACACCATTACAGCCTGGACTGACAAGGATACGATTGAGAAGGTTGTCAAGCAGATCGAGAAGAAAATAGACGTGCTTCAGGCGCATTATTTCACTGAGGATGAAATTTATTTCCATGAAATAGCACTTTACAAAGTGTCTATGCCGGAATTTCAGTCACAACCGGAGGCGTCGAAAGTGATCCGTCGTTACAACGCACGGATTGTAGAAGTTAATCCGGTATTTGCCATTGTCGAGAAGAATGGAATCAGTGAGGAAATTACTTCCCTCTACGAAGAATTGAGCGTATTGAACTGTGTGTTGCAGTTTGTGCGTTCGGGGCGGGTGGCCATCACTACCAGTTGTTTTGAACGCGTGAACGAATTTCTGGCAGATCGTGAAACCAAATATAACTTAAGCAAAGGAGAGGAAAAGTAGATGAGTGATGCGAATAAGATAGGAAGTTATAAGTTTATTGCGGAACCTTTTCATGTCGACTTCAAGGGGCGTTTGACAATGGGGGTGCTCGGTAATCATCTGTTAAATTGTGCCGGTTTTCATGCCAGTGAACGTGGGTTCGGGATTGCTACATTGAATGAAGACAATTATACCTGGGTACTGTCCCGTCTGGCCATCGATTTGGAAGAGATGCCTTATCAATATGAAGAGTTTACCGTACAGACGTGGGTGGAGAATGTATACCGTCTTTTTACAGACCGTAATTTTGCTATCCTGAACAAAGATGGCAAGAAGATCGGGTATGCCCGTTCGGTATGGGCTATGATTAATTTGAATACCCGTAAACCTGCCGATTTGCTGACATTGCATGGCGGCAGTATCGTGGATTATGTATGTGACGAACCTTGCCCTATTGAGAAACCTTCGCGCATCAAAGTGACAACAGATAAGCCTTCTGCTAAGTTGACCGCTAAGTATAGTGATATTGATATCAATGGCCATGTGAACAGTATTCGTTATATAGAGCATATCTTGGATTTATTCCCCATTCAATTATATATGAGGAAACAAATTCAGAGGTTTGAAATGGCCTATGTGGCAGAGAGTTATTACGGTGACGAACTTTCTTTCTTTGAAGAAGAGGTGAACGAAGATGAGTATCACGTAGAGATAAAGAAAAACGATTGTGAAGTGGTTTGCCGCGCAAAAGTGAAGTTTGTATAGTTTAAAATATAATAGGATGAAAAAAATAGTTTTTCTTTTACTGCTTTTTGTTTCTTGCCGGGTGGGTGCCCAGCAGTTTCATTTGATTCCTAAAGTTGGTTTGAACTTGGCCAACACTACCGGAGAAGTGGATTCTAAAGTACGTCCCGGACTTAATGTGGGATTGGGTGGCGATGTGATGCTGACTGAACGGTTCGGAATAGAAGCAGGAGTGTACTACTCAATGCAGGGAAGTAAATATAACGGTAATGGGGTTTCTTATACAGACAAGTTGGATTATATAAACATCCCGGTATATGCGAAAGAATTCATATATAAAGGATTGTATCTATTCGGAGGTCCGCAGTTTAGTTTTAATGTGAACTCAGAGAATAAAGCATCTTCCGATCATGCGACCACAGTCATAGGTATGAACGTGATTCGTACGTTTGATTGTGGTGTGGGACTTGGCGCCGGATATCAGTTTGAGCGTGGCTTGCTGGTTTCTCTTAACTATAATATCGGATTGATTAATGTGAATAAATCGTGGGCAAGTAATTCTAATCCGAAAGCAAACAATAGTGTGGTGCAGCTTAATGTAGGCTGGCGGTTTGCACTATAATAAATAAAGAATATAAGTTTAATTATTAATAATCGGTTTTGCTTCCTAAATAAGATGGAACAGGACTTTTAAAACAAAAAAGAAAAATGGCACAATTGAATTTTGGCGGTGTTACGGAGAATGTAGTAACCCGTGAAGAATTTCCTTTGGAAAAAGCTCGTGAAGTATTGAAAAATGAAACAATCGCTGTTATCGGTTACGGTGTGCAGGGACCGGGTCAGTCACTGAATTTGCGTGATAACGGTTTCAATGTGATCGTTGGTCAGCGTCCGGGAAAAACATATGAAAAAGCAGTGGCAGACGGCTGGGTTCCGGGTGAAACACTGTTCGGCATCGAAGAGGCTTGCGAGAAAGGTACTATTGTGATGTGTCTGTTGTCAGATGCTGCCGTAATGTCTGTATGGCCTACTATCAAACCTTACCTGACTGCTGGAAAAGCGCTCTACTTCTCTCATGGTTTTGCAATCACCTGGAGTGACCGTACCGGTGTCGTTCCACCGAAAGATATCGATGTGATCATGGTTGCTCCCAAGGGATCGGGCACTTCACTTCGTACGATGTTCCTTGAAGGCCGTGGACTGAACTCTTCATACGCTATCTATCAGGATGCTACCGGAAGAGCTATGGAGAGAACCATTGCATTAGGTATTGGAGTTGGTTCAGGATATTTGTTTGAGACTACTTTCGTTCGTGAAGCTACTTCTGACCTTACAGGCGAACGCGGTTCACTGATGGGAGCTATACAAGGACTGCTGCTGGCTCAGTATGAGGTTTTGCGTGAAAACGGTCATACTCCATCTGAAGCATTTAATGAAACAGTAGAAGAGCTGACTCAGTCATTGATGCCTTTGTTTGCTAAGAATGGTATGGATTGGATGTATGCCAACTGTTCTACGACAGCTCAGCGTGGTGCTCTTGATTGGATGGGCCCGTTCCACGACGCAATCAAGCCCGTTGTTCAGAAATTATATAATAGTGTCAAGACAGGTAATGAAGCACAAATTTCTATTGATTCCAATTCAAAACCGGATTATCGCGAGAAACTGGAAGCAGAACTGAAGGCATTGCGTGAAAGCGAAATGTGGCAGACAGCCGTAACAGTTCGTAAACTTCGTCCGGAAAATAATTAATCAGAATATACAAGTTTTGATAAGAGGGAGAATGATTGTTCTTCCTCTTTTTATTTTATTGGTATTTAGTGTTTTATTGGTTTTGTGTGAAGTGTATATGTTGTATAATATAAAAAATAAGTCTGTTTATTGGATAAATGTATCAAGTTTTATATATATCTTTGTAGTCTAATTCACAAACAAACTATTTGTCAATATGAAAAATCGTGTTTATGCAACGAAAAAGATGCTGAGAGTATTATTAAGTACTCTTTTATTGGGATGCGTGGTTGTAGGATGTATTGATGAGAAAGATCATTATAAACCAGATGAAAAACCGTCCGGGGTAGCTAATTCCTTTGATTTTGCAACTACACAAGATGTTCAATTGGATCTGAAGTATGATATTCCTGCAGAGAATTATCAGGTATTATTTGAACTGTATTTTGAGAATCCGTTGACAACTGATGCTGACGGACAGGTTGTGAAACGCACTGATATCGACCCCAAGGTAGTGAGAATGACTGATGGAACCGGAGTATATCGTGCTAAAGAAACAATCCCGGCTTATGGCGAGGAAGTATATATTTATACCTCTTATATCGGAGTACCAATGTTGTATAAAACTAAAATAGAAGGGAATACAATAACGGCTGATATAAACTGGGATACGGCTGCCGAAGCATCTGTGCAGACGCGTGTAGGTGGTGAGTATCAAACGGTGCCTGAAGGATTTTATACTTTGGGCAGTTGGGATATAAAAGGACGGCCTAACTATTTGGATAATGAAGGTGTTATTGAATTGACGCCCGCATTTTACAGAACAATTAATAAAACTATACCGGAGGATGGAAACTGCCCTCAGAAATATCGCCAGTCGGTTGATTTTATGATTAATGACGAACATGGTGCCGAAGTGAAGGTGCGTTTTATCGGAGGGACAAGTGCGGCATATAGTGCGTTTGGCTATTATTGCTATTCGGAAGGGGCAAATGTCGCTCAGATTCGGAAAGCTAAAAAGTACGTTGTATTCCCCAATACTAAAACGGGAGTCGGTATTAAAGGCGGGGAGTGTGTAAAACTACATTATATTGATGCTGACGGAGAAGATAAGGGAACTGTATTCCCAAAAGGGACTAAAATAGGCTGGTTTATTAGTAATGATGCTTTTACGAGAAAAGGGACGACTACTAATGGTAATGTAGGTAAAGGACGGGGAATGTTCTATTCAACTACTGCATTAAATAACGATCAACGTAAGCATACAGCTGCATTTAAAATAAATGAATTTATTGTATTATCGTTTGAAGATTGGGCAAGTCAGGATTATAATGATGTTATGTTTAATGTCTGGTCAAATCCGATAGAGGCTATTATCCCTCCCGATATGCCCTCGGTTGATCCGGAAGATCCGGACGATCAGTCAATAGCCTATAAAATGACGTATAAAGGAATTTTGGCTTTTGAAGATAATTGGCCTTCTAAAGGTGATTATGACCTGAATGATGTGATTGTGAAATATAATTCGGTTTTGAGTTTTAACACCAAAAATCAAGTACTTTCTACTGAGGATACTTTTACTGCTATGTGGTCAGGAGCGTTATTTAAGAATGGCTTTGCTTACCAAATGAATACAGAAAGGGCAAATGTAGAAGAGTGTGACTTCACCGAGGGGAAATCGGCTTGGGGAAGTCAGGGGTTGGATAATGAATTAGGCCAGGCTACTGTTGCTGTATTTGCCAATGCTATTGAAGAGACCGGTAGCAATACAAAGACCTCTGCATTTAAGATACGGAATAAATTTAAGCAACCTGTAGATCATGAAACTTTTGGAGTGGCTCCCTACAATTCATTCATCTTCTTGCACCAGAATACAGGAAAGGATCGTACGGAAGTACATTTGGTAAACCATAAACCAACTGATAAGGTAAATACGGCTCTCTTTGGAAGCCAGCAGGATTTATCGGATACAGATAAAGGGATCTATTACGTGTCAGACCAGAATTATCCGTTTGCTATTCATTTGGCAGATGTTGAAACATTCAATACGGAAGAGAAGGAATCTATTGATCAATCATATCCGCGTTTTGCTTCATGGGCAAAATCAGGTGGAAAGACAGATAAGGATTGGTATTTGAAGAAATAAGCAGACTGCTCTTTATTGTAAACGAGGTTGTCAAAACTCATCACAGAGAACACAGAGTAGCACAGGGGTAGTTTAAGTTGCTGATTATTAGTAAAAAGACTCTGAGATACTCTGTGTTATTCCGTGGTGAGTTTTGACATAACTTCGTTTTTTGTTATCGGTATTCTTATGAATTTTGCCTGAGTCCATTGATATACTCAATTAACTTTCTGTAGAAAGCGTGTTTGCTCATGGTTGTGGCATCACCCAATATTACCAGTTTCATTCTGGCACGGGTGATGGCTACGTTCATTCGCCTTAAGTCATTGAGAAATCCGATCTGTCCGTTTTCATTGGCTCGTACCAAACTGATAAAGATAACATCACGTTCTTGTCCCTGAAAACCATCTACTGTGTTGACAGTGATTCGGTTACGGTAGGGGCGAAAGAATGGATTTCCTTTTATTTTATTCCGTAAATATTGTACCTGGGCTTTATAAGGTGAAATAAGTCCAAAGTCTATACACTCTTCTGCCACTCGGTTTTCTCCGATTTTGCGGATATAATTTTCCAGTTCTTGCAACAGCAGATTGGCTTCCGGTTTATTGATACGTCCGAAACTTTCTCCAACGAACTCTTCATGAAAGTCCATTTCCGAAGTATCGATCCAATTTATGGGAGTGTCCAGCTCGAGTATTCCCCGGTGAGAAATTTCCGGTGCGGCTTCCAGCTCACCTTGATAGAACCAGGCGGAAGGAAACTGCATGATGGAGCGATGCATGCGATATTGTATTTTCAGCAGAGAAACGGCTTCTTGCTTGTTCATTACGACTTTTTCCATTAATGTGCGGTCTAAACCGCTTCGCGCGGCCTCCATACATTTAATGGTCGGAGGGAGTTGGCAATGATCTCCTGCGAGGATTACACGGTCTGCTTTTCGGATAGCTATCCAGCAGGCAGCTTCCAGGGCTTGTGCGGCTTCGTCGATAAAGAGGGTGCTGAAATGCCGTCCGGTGAGAATCCGGTGATTACTGCTGACCAGTGTAGATGCAATGACACGGGCACTGGAAAAGAGGTCTTCGTTGATTAGTATTTCAAGTTCAGTGGCACGTTCTTTCAGGCGGAGTATTCGGTTACGTGTGGATTCGCGTTCAGAATATCCTCCTTTACGCATATGATTCCTCATGTCACGAATGGATTTACGAATACCCCATAACTCGGTATATGCCGGATGACTTTCGAAACGGCGTTCGTAGGTAAACGAAAGCATTTTGTCGTTTACCCGGCTGGGATTGCCGATGCGTAGTACAGGCACTCCGCGGTCTACCAACTTTTCCGCAATCCAGTCGACGGCCGTATTACTTTGCGCACATACCAGCACTTGGTTTTCACGATGCAATGTTTCGTAGACAGCTTCTACGAGGGTAGTGGTTTTACCTGTTCCCGGAGGTCCGTGTACGATAGCCACGTCTTTGGCACGTAGCACTTTGTTAACGGCTTCCTCTTGTGTGGTGTTCAGCCAGGGGAAGCGTACCGGATATATCTCTCTCCATTGCGAGGGTTGTTTACTAAGTAAAATATCACGTAGTTGGGCGAGGCGATTACCTTTTGCACGAATCACGTCTTCCAAGGCTTCGAACATACTGCGGTAGGAAGTTTCATCGAAATACAACTGTACACCCAGTCTGTCTGCTCCTTGTATTTCAAGAAGTGCACCTGCTCCGGGTACCACGACTACCATACGCTCTTCATCTGCATAGCTTACGGTATAGATGGAATTGAAATAATGTATGCTGCCATCATAGCCCTGTTCGAAAAAGCAGACAGGACGTCCGAATTCAAATGCATGTTCTATCTCTTTATCTTCTTGACGTTCTATTTCTATCACAAGTTGGTTCAGCGAATTATAAAAACTTCTGCCTGTACTGACGGGATACCAGCAAAGCCCTCGCTTCACTTTCCTCGCAATGCCCATCGTTTCTGTCTGCTTGCGAAATTCTTCTTTTTCATATTCATATTCCATACGTAGCAAAAGCTGTTGGCGCTGAAGATCGCTAAGCGGGGAAGAAGAGTTTGTATTATAATCGTTCATGCTAATGGGGTGCGGGTTAAATTTCCGGCAAAGATAACAAATCTGTTTCCGGATTGGAATAAACATTTCAATTTGTTAAACCTTTCTTTCGTATAATTGGTTATAATAAATAGAAGAACAGATAAAACCAGAATTGTTATGGTATATGATTTGAATATGTTAAAGAGCTTCTATACATCCTATAAAGGGAAAATGGAGCATGTTCGTGCAGCACTGAAGCGTCCTTTGACGTTGGCTGAAAAGATTTTGTATGCACATTTGTATAATGTGGCGGATTTAAAGAATTATGAACGGGGAGAGGACTATGTCAATTTTCGTCCGGACCGTGTTGCAATGCAGGATGCAACGGCTCAAATGGCCTTGTTGCAATTTATGAATGCCGGGAAAGATACAGTGGCAGTACCTTCCACGGTACACTGCGATCATTTGATACAAGCTTACCGGGGTGCTGAACGTGACATTGAAACAGCTACACAAACCAACCGGGAGGTGTATGATTTCTTGCGTGATGTTTCCTCTCGTTATGGCATTGGTTTCTGGAAGCCGGGAGCGGGCATCATTCATCAGGTGGTGCTTGAGAATTATGCTTTTCCGGGTGGGATGATGGTCGGTACCGACTCGCATACCCCGAATGCCGGAGGGCTTGGAATGGTGGCGATCGGTGTAGGTGGTGCCGATGCTGTGGACGTGATGACAGGTATGGAGTGGGAACTTAAGATGCCGAAATTGATCGGGGTACGTCTGACAGGAGAGTTGAATGGATGGACAGCTCCCAAAGATGTCATACTGAAATTGGCCGGTATCCTGACCGTGAAAGGAGGGACAAACGCTATTATCGAATATTTTGGATCGGGTACGGCTTCGTTATCGGCCACGGGAAAGGCTACAATCTGTAATATGGGTGCTGAAGTAGGAGCTACTACCTCTCTTTTTCCTTATGATGAACGTATGGCTGTTTATCTGAAAGCAACCGGACGCGAGGAAGTGGCTGTGATGGCCGACAGTGTAGCTGCCGATTTGCGTGCAGACGACGAAGTAATGGCACGTCCGGAAGATTTTTATGACCGGGTTATCGAAATAAATCTTTCAGAGTTGGAACCTTATATTAATGGTCCGTTTACTCCGGATGCCGCCACTCCTATTTCAGAATTTGCTGAAAAGGTAGTAATGAATGGTTATCCCCGGAAAATGGAAGTAGGTTTGATAGGTTCCTGTACCAACTCTTCTTATCAGGACATCAGCCGTGCGGCTTCCGTAGCCCGGCAGGTGAATGAGAAGAACTTGGGAGTGGCATCACCACTGATTGTAAATCCGGGTTCCGAACAGATCCGTGCGACAGCCGAGCGTGACGGTATGATGGATGTATTTGAAAAGATGGGTGCTACTATCATGGCTAATGCCTGCGGTCCTTGTATCGGCCAGTGGAAACGCCATACAGACGATCCGACCCGTAAAAACTCTATTGTGACTTCATTTAACCGCAATTTTGCCAAACGTGCTGACGGTAACCCGAATACTTTTGCTTTTGTGGCTTCACCCGAGATTGTTCTGGCACTGACTATTGCCGGCGATCTTTGTTTCAACCCGTTGAAAGACCGTTTGGTTAACCATGACGGTGAAAAGGTGAAACTTAGTGAACCTACGGGGGATGAACTGCCATCTGCCGGATTTGTTGCCGGCAATCAGGGATATCAGGCTCCTACGGGTGAGAAAGCTGAGATTAAGGTTGCTCCGGATTCTCAGCGTTTACAGTTACTGACTCCTTTCCCTGCATGGGACGGCAATGATTTTCTCAATATGCCGCTGCTTATCAAAGCACAGGGAAAATGCACCACAGATCATATCTCGATGGCAGGTCCCTGGCTTCGGTTTCGTGGCCATTTGGAAAACATTTCCGATAATATGTTGATGGGAGCGGTGAATGCATTCAATGGCGAAACGAATAAGGTCTGGAACCGTTTGACCAATACATATGAAACAGTTTCGAGTACCGCAAAACAGTATAAAGCGGATGATATCTCTTCCATTGTAGTAGCCGAAGAAAATTATGGAGAGGGGTCAAGTCGTGAGCATGCTGCCATGGAACCGCGTTTTCTGAATGTGAAGGTGATTCTGGCCAAAAGCTTTGCCCGCATTCATGAAACCAATCTGAAAAAACAGGGTATGTTGGCCGTTACTTTTGTAGATAAAGCCGATTATAACCGGATTCGTGAGCAAGATTTAATCTCGGTAGTTGGATTAAAAGAGTTTTCGCCCGGACATAACCTGGAGGTGATTTTGCATCACGAAGATGGCACTGAAGAACGGTTTGCGGTACAGCATACTTACAATGAACAGCAGATTGACTGGTTCCGAGCTGGATCGGCTTTGAACGCCAAATAGCTTGTAGATAGCTTTCCGGGACTTGTTTTAGGTTTTAAATCAATAAATCTTTGGTTTTAAACCAATGGAACCTGACTTTGGAACACGATTGGAGGAGTATATAAAAAAATAAATCAATGAGTAAAATTACCAAACAGAAAGATGGGGGATTGTTGGTGCCGGATGTACCGACAATACCTTTTATAACAGGTGATGGAGTAGGGGCGGAAATCACTCCTGCCATGCAGGCAATAGTAAATGCGGCGGTAGATGTATCGTATGGTGGCAGCCGTCATATCGAATGGAAAGAAGTATTGGCCGGTGAACGTGCTTTTCGGGCAACGGGTTCATGGTTACCTGATGAAACGATGGAGGCTTTTAAGGAATATCTGATCGGCATCAAAGGACCGTTGACAACTCCGGTCGGCGGGGGAATCCGTTCGTTGAATGTGGCTCTCCGCCAGACGCTCGACTTATACGTTTGCTTGCGTCCGGTGCGCTGGTTTCGTGGAGTGGTGTCTCCCGTCAAAGAGCCTGAGAAGGTGAATATGCACATCTTTCGTGAAAACACGGAAGATATCTATGCCGGGATCGAGTGGGAAGCAGGTACTCCGGAGGCAAGAAAATTCTATAAGTTTTTGCACGATGAGATGGGAGTCAGTAAAGTACGTTTTCCCGAAACCTCTTCTTTCGGGGTGAAGCCGGTTTCGCGTGAAGGTACAGAGCGTCTGGTACGTGCCGCGTGCCGCTATGCATTGCAGCATGAACTGCCTTCGGTCACTTTGGTGCACAAAGGCAATATCATGAAATACACCGAAGGAGGTTTTAAAAAATGGGGATACGAGTTGGCTGAACGTGAGTTTGCCGATGCGATTGCTTCAGGCAAACTGGTGATTAAAGATTGTATCGCTGATGCCTTTTTGCAGAACACTCTCTTGATTCCTGAAGACTATTCGGTTATCGCCACTTTGAATCTGAACGGAGATTATATTTCCGATCAGTTGGCAGCCATGGTAGGAGGTATCGGTATCGCGCCGGGAGCCAATATCAACTATGACTCCGGACATGCCATTTTTGAGGCTACCCATGGGACGGCTCCCAACATTGCCGGAAAGGGAGTAGTCAATCCTTGTTCATTGATACTTTCAGCCGTCATGATGCTTGAATATCTGGGCTGGCAGGAGCCTGCCGACCTGATTGTAGAGGCGCTTGAAGCCAGTTTTGCCGAAGGGAAAGCCACCAATGACCTGGCGCGCTTCATGCACAAAGGGCAGCCACTTTCTACCTCCGAATTTACAGAAGAAATCATTAACCGAATTAAAAATTAATACCTTCAGGACATGAAAAAAGAATATTTGATTTATAAACTTTCCGAGGCAATGAAAGATTGTACCCGGATTGACACCGATTTATTTCCGAAGTTTGACGTAAAACGGGGGCTTCGTAACGAAGACGGTACAGGTGTGTTAGTCGGACTGACTAAGATTGGTAATGTCGTAGGTTATGAGCGAATTCCCGGAGGGGGATTGAAGCCTATTCCCGGAAAGCTGTTCTATCGGGGATATGATCTGGAAGACTTGGCACATGCCATTCTGAAAGAAAAACGTTTTGGATTTGAAGAAGTTGCTTATTTATTGTTATCCGGCAGTTTGCCCGATAAAGAAGAACTGGCTTCGTTTAGGGAACTAATCAATGATAATATGCCTTTGGAACAAAAAACCAAGATGAATATCATTGAACTTGAGGGGAACAATATTATGAACATTTTGGCTCGCAGTGTACTTGAAATGTATCGTTTTGATTCCAATCCGGATGACACTTCACGTGATAACCTGATGCGTCAGAGCATTGATCTGATCTCAAAGTTCCCCACAATCATCGCTTATGCCTTCAATATGTTGCGTCATGCCACTTTCGGCCGTTCGTTACACATCCGTCATCCGCAGGAGAATTTGTCGATTGCCGAGAATTTCCTTTATATGCTGAAACGGGATTATACCGAACTGGACGCGCGTACACTTGACCTTTTGCTGGTGCTCCAGGCGGAACACGGAGGAGGTAACAACTCTACTTTTACGGTTCGTGTAACTTCATCTACCGGTACAGATACATATTCGGCTATTGCCGCAGGTATCGGTTCGTTGAAAGGTCCGCTCCATGGAGGTGCCAATATTCAGGTGGCCGACATGTTCCATCATTTGCAGGAAAATATTCAGGACTGGACCAATGTGGATGAGATTGACACTTACTTTACCCGTATGCTGAACAAAGAGGTTTATAATAAGACCGGATTGATCTATGGTATCGGGCATGCCGTGTATACCATTTCCGATCCTCGTGCCGTATTGCTGAAGGAACTTGCACGTGACCTGGCACATGAGAAAGGGCGTGAACGCGAATTTGCTTTCCTTGAACTTCTGGAAGAGCGTGCCATTGCCACATTCGGTAAGATTAAGAATAATGGAAAAACGGTGTCCAGCAACGTCGATTTTTATTCCGGTTTTGTATACGAAATGATTGGCTTGCCACAAGAAATCTACACTCCTTTGTTTGCTATGGCACGTATTGTCGGTTGGTGTGCCCATCGTAATGAAGAATTGAATTTTGAAGGCAAACGTATCATTCGTCCGGCTTACAAGAATGTGTTGGAAGAAGAAAAATATGTGCCGTTGAAAAAAAGATAAAAGAAAAGTCTGAGGGTGTGGCAGATCACTTTGCAGCACCCTTACTTTATTTCCGTAAACTATTTGTCTCTTTAAAGTTTTTCTTTTAACTTTGTCCATTGTATAAAATCTTGGATATGAGTATAGAAGGCTTTAATCTGCTTCTTTTGATAATGAGTCTGGTGGCTCTGGTCGTTTTCATAGCCCTTTATTTTATCAGGGCGGGATACGGTATGTTCCGCAGCCGTTCCTGGGGTATCTCGGTAAACAATAAGTTGGCCTGGATACTTATGGAGGCCCCTGTCTTTTTGGTCATGAGTTGGTTGTGGTGGCATTCCGACCGTCGTTTCTTTCCTGTAGAACTTACTTTCTTTCTCTTCTTTCAGTTGCATTACTTCCAGCGGGCCTTTGTTTTTCCCTTCTTGATGAAAGGAAAAAGTAAGATGCCGATACTCATTCTTTTGATGGGAGTCCTCTTTAATATCCTCAACGGACTGATGCAGGGTGAATGGATATTTTATCTTGCGCCTTCAGGATACTACACAGCTGACTGGTTGCTGTCACCTTGTTTTTGGATAGGAACACTTTTATTCTTCAGCGGGATGCTAATCAACTGGCATTCCGACTCAGTCATCCGGAATCTGCGTACTTCCGGAGATACCCGCCATTATCTTCCTCAAAGGGGAATGTATCGTTACGTGACTTCTGCCAACTATTTGGGTGAGATTGTTGAATGGATTGGTTGGGCTGTCTTGACCTGGTCTTTGCCGGGATGTGTCTTTGCTTGGTGGACTATTGCCAACCTTGTTCCACGGGCAGATGCTATTTGGCATCGTTATAAGGAAGAGTTCGGGTCACAGGTCGAGTATAAGAAACGAATTTTTCCCTTCTTATATTAAAAAATAAAATACTTATGAATACACACCTTGCTTCTAAGCTTTTCACACCGATTACCATCGGACCGCTTACATTGCGCAACCGTACTATTCGTTCGGCAGCTTTTGAAGGTATGTGTCCGGGAAACGCCCCTTCTCCGATGTTGCTTGATTATCATCGTTCCGTTGCTGCCGGAGGTGTAGGGATGACTACGGTTGCCTATGCTTCGGTGACCCGTAGCGGATTATCATTTCCAAGGCAATTGTGGCTTCGTCCCGAGATCATTCCCGGCTTACGTGAGCTAACCGATGCCATTCATGCGGAGGGTGCCGCTGCCAGTATACAGATAGGGCATTGTGGCAACATGTCTCATAAAAGTATTTGTGGAGTTACGCCTATTTCTGCTTCATCAGGCTTCAATATTTATTCGCCTACATGGGTACGGGGGATGAGGCGGGAGGAATTGCCGGAAATGGCAAAAGCCTACGGACGTGCAGTCTGTCTTGCTCGTGAAGCCGGCTTTGATGCTGTTGAAGTTCACGCAGGACATGGGTATCTGATCAGCCAGTTTCTTTCACCTTACACCAACCGCCGGAAAGATGAATATGGAGGATCATTGGAGAACCGGATGCGGTTTATGATGATGGTAATGGAAGAGGTGATGAAGGCGGCCGGCAGTGATATAGCCGTGTTCGTGAAGATGAATATGCGTGACGGCTTTCGTGGTGGCATGGAAATAGAGGAGACCCTTGAAGTGGCCAGACGGCTTGAGTCATTGGGGGGGCATGCATTGGTTCTGAGTGGAGGTTTTGTCAGTAAAGCTCCTATGTATGTTATGCGTGGGGCGATGCCTATCAGGACGTTGACGCACTATATGGATTGCTGGTGGTTGAAGTATGGTGTTAAGTTGGCGGGACGGGTGATGATACCGACTGTTCCTTTTAAAGAAGCCTATTTCTTGGAAGATGCTTTAAAGTTCCGCTCTGAGATTAAAATTCCTTTAATTTATGTTGGCGGGCTGGTGTCCCGTGAGAAAATAGATGAGGTGCTGAATGAAGGGTTCGAGGCTGTACAGATGGCACGTGCTTTGCTTAATGAACCCGGGTTTGTCAACCGGATGCGGCGTGAAGAAAAGGCCCGCTGTAATTGTGGGCACAGTAATTATTGCATAGGAAGGATGTATACCATTGAGATGGCTTGTCATAAGCATTTGGCAGAAGAACTTCCTCTTTGTTTGCAAAAAGAGATCGAACACTTGGAAAATAAATGATGGAACGTAAGCTTGCTATTATTACCGGCGCCGATGGTGGGATGGGGATGGAGATCACCCGTGCCGTGGCTCGTGAAGGTTATGCAGTAATCATGGCCTGTTGTTCGCTGTCGAAGGCGGAACCCAAATGCAGGGAGTTGGCGAAGGAAACAGGAAATAAGAATATGGAAGTGTGGGAGATAGATCTTGCATCACTGGCTTCAGTGAAAACTTTTGCAAACCGGGTATTACAGCGGAACACTTCCATAGCTTTGCTGATGAATAATGCCGGGACGATGGAAACCGGATTGCATATTACAGAAGATGGGCTGGAGCGTACGGTCAGTGTAAACTATGTAGGTCCCTGTCTGTTGACGCGGCTTTTGCTTCCGTTGATGGGACAGGGAACACGTATTGTCAATATGGTGTCTTGTACCTATGCAATTGGTAAGCTGGATTTTCCCGATTTTTTTCTTCGTGGTAAAAGGGGAAATTTCTGGCGAATCCCTGTTTATAGTAATACAAAACTCGCTTTGTTGCTTTTTACTTTTGAACTGGCAGAGCGTCTTCGGGTACGTGGAATAACGGTCAATGCTGCTGATCCAGGAATTGTGTCTACCGATATCATCCGGATGCATCAATGGTTCGATCCATTGACCGACATTTTCTTCCGCCCTTTTATACGGACACCTCTTCAGGGAGCCTCTACTGCAATCGGACTATTACTTGATGTGGAAGCAGGGAAACAGACTGCGACATTTAATTTGAATAATCATTTGCATCCTCTTTCCGAAAAATATACTCACCATGTTCAAAGGGTGCAATTATGGGAGGAAACAGAAAGAATCTTGTCAGAGAAGGGGTTTACCGTAAATGATAAACAGTGAACCATAAACATTTTGTATGTTTACCGTCCACCGTCTGTCTTTTTCTGTTGTATACTGTTATCAAATAGACAGTTCTCTCAACACATTGACGAGATCTCTTTTGACAGGTTTATCGTTTTTGATGGCTTTGCTGAACGGAACATAAACAATTTCGTCGTGCTCTATGCCGATCATGACATTACGTTGGTCTTCCATGATAGCATCGATAGCTGCCGCACCCAGACGACTGGCCAAAATACGGTCATGTGCCGTCGGGCTGCCACCACGTTGCAAGTGCCCCAGAATGGTGACGCGAACATCATATTGTGGATATTCGTTTTTCACACGTTCGGCATAATGCATGGCACCTCCGGTAAGTTCACTTTCGGCTACCAGTACGATACTGCTGTTTTTTGATTTGCGGAAACCGCTCTTTATAAATTCCTCCAGTTGGTCGACTTCTGTACTGAATTCCGGAATGATGGCGGCTTCTGCTCCCGAGGCAATCGCACCGTTCAATGCCAGAAAACCGGCGTCGCGTCCCATTACTTCTACAAAGAACAAACGCTCGTGCGAAGTAGCTGTGTCACGGATCTTGTCGACTGCATCCAGAATGGTATTCAGCGCCGTGTCATATCCGATAGTGGTATCTGTGCCAAAAAGGTCATTGTCAATAGTACCCGGAAGTCCGATACAGGGAACGTCATATTCTTGTGCAAAGATGCGTGCTCCGGTCAGCGAACCGTCACCACCAATTACAACAAGGGCATCAATCCCTTCTTTTACCATGTTATCGTATGCCATTTTGCGTCCTTCGGGAGTTGTAAACTCTTTGCAACGTGCTGTTTTCAGGATCGTTCCTCCCAGTTGAATGATGTTACTTACATTCTGGCTTTTAAATTCTTTGATCTCCCCTGTTACCAAGCCTCTGTATCCTCTATATATACCTTTTACTTGCAGTCCGTTATAGATTGCTGCACGTGTCACTGCACGAATAGCAGCGTTCATTCCCGGTGCATCACCACCGGAAGTTAAAATACCAACACACTTAACTGTTCCCATAACAATCTTGTTTTTTAATTGACGTTGCAAAGATAACAAAAAGGAGTGCCCTGTATGATTAAATAACGTTAATTCATTGTCTTTTAATCTGTGCCTTTATGGCTTCGGAGATTTCTTCCATCAGCCATTTGGGAGTGGATGTAGCCCCGCACACGCCGATAGAATTGACTCCGGGGAGCAAAGAATCATCGATTTCCTCAGCACTGTCTATCAAATGTGAGTTTGGGTTGACTTTTTTGCACTCTTCGAATAACATTTTGCCATTTGAACTTTTTTTACCACTGACAAAAAAGATCAGATCGTGTGAAGCGGCAAATTTTCGCAGGTTGGGCATGCGGTTGGCTACCTGGCGGCAAATGGTATCATAATATTCAAAAGTCGCGTCAGGCGAAATGTGTTCTTTGATGTATTCCACAATTTCCCAAAACTCATCGAGTGATTTGGTAGTCTGTGAGTATAAGCGTATGCTTTTGCTGAAGTCCAGCTGACGGGCTTCATCGAGTTTTTCTATCACAATCGCCTTGCCGGTTGTTTGTCCGACCAATCCCAGGACCTCTGCATGTCCGTTCTTACCGTAGATCACGATTTGTTTCTCATCAGAGTCCTCCTGCATGTATTCTTGTTTGATCCGTTTTTGCAAACGGAGTACTACCGGACAAGTGGCATCAATGATCTCGATGTTATTCTCTTTGGCGATGATATAGGTCTCAGGCGGTTCGCCATGGGCGCGTAAAAGTACTTTGGCGTTATGAAGTTGCTTGAATTCCTCATGGTTGATGGTAATCAGTCCCATTTCCTTCAGACGCTCCACTTCGCGGCTGTTGTGTACAATATCTCCCAGGCAATAGAGCGTCACCCCTTTTGTGAGTTCCTCCTCGGCTTTGTGGATGGCTGTGACCACTCCGAAACAAAAACCGGAACCTTCATCTATTTCTACTTTTACCATATAATTACAAATCTGTGATTAAAAAAGGGTGTAGCCATACTGACCGGATGGCTACACCCTTTCCTCAGGATGGCTACACCCTATGGGGCGTATGGCTACACCCTTCCGTTTTTACTTTTTTATTGCTTTTTGATATTCGGCTGTCAACCACTCCCTCTGCTCGGCAATGGTGAGATGACTGTTGTCTAATAGTAAAGCATCGTCGGCTTTCTTTAGCGGGCTCACTTCACGCGTCTGGTCTATATGGTCACGTTGTTTCACGTTCTCCAATATTTCTTCGAAACTGGCCTCCTGTCCTTTGGCTTTCAGTTCGTCATAACGGCGCTGGGCGCGAATCTCCGGTGAGGCGGTTACGAATATCTTTAATTCTGCATCCGGAAATACAGTTGTACCGATATCACGGCCATCCATAACAATGCCCTTGGCTTTGCCCATTTCTTGTTGCTGGGCCACCATGGCTTCGCGGACAAAACCGAGCGCACTGATCGGACTTACTTTAGAAGAAACTTCCATGGTGCGGATTTTGTTCTCTACGTTCACTCCATTTAAGTAAGTATTCGGGCGACCGGTTTCCGGATCAATCCGGAAAGAGATGTGGATATCGTCGATACGCTGTTTCAGTTTTTCAGTATCAATCGTATCTCCGCTGAAGATGCCGTTCTCTATACTGTATAGTGTAACGGCACGATACATAGCTCCACTGTCGATATAAATGTATCCGATTTCTTTAGCCAAATCTTTAGCCATGGTACTTTTCCCGCAAGAAGAAAAGCCATCAATTGCAATTGTTATCTTTTTCATGATGTTATGCAGCAGGTTTATTCCCTTTTTTAACGTCTTATCTAAATTTTTTCGCCAAATATACTGCATTTTTAAAATATCTGCGTTATATTTGTGGCACAAAAGCAATAACAGCTTAAAAACCAGAAGAACACCAATTTTTATATAATAATTTTATGGAAGTAAAAAAATCGCCCAAAGCAGACCTCGAAGGTAAGAAGACCCAGTGGCTGCTGATCGGTTACGTTGTGGTGCTCGCCTTTATATTCGTTGCGTTCGAATGGACGGAGCGTGATATAAAGATCGATACAAGCCAGGCGGTAGCCCAAATTGAGTTTGAAGAGGAAATGATTCCTATTACACAACAGGAAGAAAAACCGGCCCCACCTCCCGTTGAGGTTCCGAAACAGGCTGAAATCCTGAAGATTGTTGATGACCAGGCTGATGTGGAAGAAACAGCTATTGCTTCAACAGAGGATACCGGACAGAAAGTGGAAGTAAAATACGTGCCGGTTGAGGTGAAAGAGGAAGAACCGTCGGAACAGGAAATTTTTGAGGTAGTAGAAGAAGCTGCTGAGTTTCCGGGTGGTATGCCTGCTTGTTTGCAGTTCCTGTATAAGAATATCAAATATCCGACCATTGCTCAGGAAAACGGAACCCAGGGACAGGTTGTTCTTCAGTTCGTTGTTGAACGTGATGGTAGTATTACTGACATTAGGGTTGTAAAGAGCGTTGACCCATATCTTGATAAAGAAGCTCTTCGTGTGGTTAAAACCATGCCTAAATGGAAGCCGGGTAAGCAGAGAGGTAAACCAGTTCGTTGTAGATTTACATTACCTGTACGATTCAGACTGCAATAATCATTGTATAGTATAAGAAGAGAGGCTGCCGTCCAAGCAGCCTCTTTTCATTCAATCCTCTTTTTATAACTTATTACTATGTATACAGCATTTCAGCTTCTTGATAAAATAAATTCTCACATTTCAGATATCCGGTTTACACGCACACCGGTTGGTTTGTATGACCCTGTTAAATACGTACTTTCTATGGGGGGAAAACGCATTCGCCCTGTTCTGATGTTAATGGCATACAATCTCTATAAGGAGGATGTTACTTCTGTTTATGATCCTGCTACGGCAATTGAAGTTTATCATAATTATACTCTTTTGCATGACGACTTGATGGATCGGGCCGATATGCGCCGTGGAAAAACAACGGTTCATAAAGTCTGGAATGACAATACTGCAATTTTGTCGGGAGATGCCATGATGGTGCTGGCTTATCAGTATATGGCAAGCTGTTCTTCAGAGTATCTGAAAGAGGTTATGGACTTGTTTAGCCTGACAGCACTTGAGATTTGCGAAGGTCAGCAGATGGATATGGGGTTTGAGTCCCGCGATGATGTGAAAGAAGAGGAATATCTGGAAATGATCCGTTTGAAAACTGCCGTTCTATTGGCGGCCAGTTTGAAAATCGGAGCTATTTTGGGAGGAGCTTCCCGTGAAGATGCTGAAAATCTATATGATTTCGGCATGCAGATTGGGGTTGCTTTCCAATTGCAGGATGATTTGCTGGATGTATATGGCGATTCAGCCGTGTTTGGTAAAAATATCGGTGGTGATATTTTATGCAATAAGAAAACATATATGTTGATTAAAGCATTGGAACGGGCCGACCGGAATCAGTTGGATGAACTGAACCGTTGGTTGAATGCGACTTCATTCTGTGCCGAAGAAAAAATCGGTGCTGTAACCGAGTTGTACAATCAGATAGGTATCAAAGCTGTCTGTGAAAACAAGATGCGTGAGTACTATACTCGTGCGATGACCAGTCTGGGGGCCGTATCTGTCATAGAAGATAGGAAAAGTGAGCTGAAAAAGCTGATGAAGCATTTAATGTACCGCGAGATGTAATATAACGATGCCTTATAGACGTTTGCCAAATACTGATCAAGCCAGGATACGGGCGCTGAAAGCAGCGGTCGTAAAGGGGGACGTATGTAATGTCTATGATTTGGCCGTTTCGTTAAAGACATTGGGGGAAGCACGTATGTTTCTGGCTAAATTTGAGGCTGCGCATTCTTATTATGTACACTGTTATGGCGAACAGAGCAGAAACAGTAAGAAGCATCAGGCCAATGTAAAAGCGGCCCGTCTTTATATTTCTCACTTTATACAAGTTTTGAACCTGGCAGTGATTCGAGCCGAAATTAAAGAATCCCATAAAGATATGTACAGCTTGCCTATGGATAATTTCGGCGTGCCCGACTTGAACAGTGAGGCTTCTATAGCCGAGTGGGGACAGAAAATCATAGAAGGAGAGCGGCAACGTACTTCCCGGGGAGGCATACCTATCTATAACCCGACGATTGCCAAAGTGAAAGTACATTATGATATATTCATGGAAGGTTATGAGAAGCAGAAAAACCTTCAACTCCTCACAAATCGTAGCTTAGAACAACTTTCGTCTATGCGTGCGCAGGCTGACCGGTTGATTCTCGATATCTGGAATCAGGTGGAGGCCAAATACCAGGAGGTACTGCCTAATGAAAAGCGGTTGGAGAAATGTCGTGATTACGGTCTGATTTATTATTACCGGACCGGTGAAAAACAAACTAAAGAGATTCTTTAAAATATGCTTGTCGATTCACATTCCCATCTTTTTCTGGAAGAATTTGCCGAAGATTTGCCTTTGGTAATGGAGCGTGCCCGTGCTGCCGGTGTTACGCATATTTTTATGCCCAATATAGACAGTACGACAATCGAACCTATGTTGTCGGTTTGTGATACCTATCGTGACTTTTGTTTCCCGATGATCGGGTTGCATCCTACTTCCGTGAACGATTCGTATGAAAAAGAACTTGAAATAGTGGCTAATTACCTGGCAACTTCGGAACGATTTGTGGCCGTAGGAGAGATCGGGATCGATCTTTACTGGGACAAAACCTGGTTGAAAGAACAGTTGATTGTTTTTGAGAAACAGGTTCAGTGGGCCCTTCAGTACCAGTTGCCGATTGTCATTCATTGCCGTGAAGCTTTTGATTATATATATAAGGTATTGCAGCCTTATAAAAGCAGTGGCTTGACCGGCATTTTTCATAGTTTCACCGGGACGTCCGAAGAAGCTGCCCGGATGATGGAGTTCTCCGGGTTTAAGATTGGCATAAATGGTGTGGTCACTTTCAAAAAGTCAACTCTGCCGGAAGCGCTTAAACATATTCCGTTGGAACGCATTGTGCTGGAAACGGATTCTCCTTACCTCACGTCGGTCCCTAACCGTGGGAAGAGGAATGAGAGTGCGAATGTGAAAGATACATTAATAAAAGTTGCCGAAATATACAAGGAAGATCCCGAAAAAGTTGCGGAATTGACTGCTATCAGCGCATTGAAAGTGTTTGGAATACTCAAATAAGCTCTGTTAGATTTTAAATTTTATTAATTTAGTGGATTTATTAAAGATAAAAGAAGGATAATGCTGCAGAAGAAGAAAAAAAAGAATACATTTGTAGCTGAAAACGCTTGTGGTTCGCATTTTTTTTGTAATTTGCACCCGATTTGAGGAAAGCACCAATTGGAGAGATGCTCGAGTGGTTGAAGAGGCACGCCTGGAAAGCGTGTATACGCCAAAAGTGTATCGCGGGTTCGAATCCCGCTCTCTCCGCAGGAAATATTAAACAAAAGACGATAAGTAAATACAATAATAATAATTTAATTAATTAATCTTAAAAATTAGACACACAATGAAAAAGTTATTTGCAATTGTTGCTGTGATGGGAGTCTTAACATTTGGCTCAACTCAACTCGTTCAGGCTCAGGATGCTGCTGCTACCGAACAAGCTGCTCCTGCAGCAGACAAACCGGTTGCTGAGGCTGCTGAAGCTTCTGCTCCTCTTGCTGGTGCTGAAGAAGAAGGTGGTATCCACAAAGAAATTAAAGTAAAATTCATCGAAGGTACTGCATCTTTCATGAGTTTGGTTGCTATCGCATTGGTTATTGGTTTGGCTTTCTGTATTGAACGTATCATTTACTTGAGCTTGGCTGAAATCAACACAAAGAAATTTATGTCTTCTATCGAAGCTGCTTTGGAAAAAGGTGATGTTGAAGCTGCTAAAGATATCGCTCGTAACACGAGAGGTCCTGTTGCTTCTATCTATTATCAAGGTTTGATGAGAATCGACCAAGGCATCGACGTGGTTGAGAAATCTGTAGTATCTTATGGTGGCGTTCAGGCTGGTTACCTTGAAAAAGGATGCTCTTGGATCACACTGTTCATCGCGATGGCTCCGTCATTGGGATTCTTGGGTACTGTAGTAGGTATGGTTATGGCATTCGATAAAATCCAACAGCAGGGTGATATCTCTCCGACAGTTGTTGCTGGTGGTATGAAGGTTGCCTTGATTACTACTATCTTCGGTTTGGTTGTAGCTTTGATCCTTCAGGTATTCTATAACTACATCCTTGCTAAAATTGAAGCTCTTACAAGCGAAATGGAAGACTCTTCTATCTCTTTGCTTGACATGGTAATCAAATATAACTTGAAATACAAAAAATAATCTGAGATGAGTAAGTTAACATATAAAGTATCGTATTACGTACTATACGCGATGTTTGCTCTTATCGTGATCGTATTAGGTCTTTTCTATTTTGGTGGACAAATGGAAACTCCGCTTGTATACGACATGGATAATCCTGCAAACACAGATGCCTTGCTGTACCTGATGTACGGTCTGTTTGGCATTGCTGTAGTTGCAACTGTTGTTGCTGCTATCTTCCAGTTCGGTTCTGCTTTGAAAGACAATCCTAAGGGTGCTATCAGATCATTGCTCGGACTTATTCTTCTTGTTCTTGTATTGGTTGTAGCATGGTCTATGGGTAGTGGTGAAACACTGACAATTCAGGGATATGAAGGAACTGACAATGTTCCTTTCTGGTTGAAACTGACTGATATGTTCCTTTACAGTATTTATTTCTTGTTGTTGGTAACAGTTGTTGCTATCATCGGAAGTAGTATTAAAAAGAAATTATCATAACTAATTGGGGAAACTCAATAAAATACAGTAACTACAATGGCAAAAGGAAATAGAAAAGTTCCTGAAATTAATTCAAGTTCAACAGCGGATATTGCATTCTTATTGCTTATCTTCTTCTTGATTACGACATCTATGGATACTGACCGTGGTTTGGCAAGACAATTGCCTCCACCTCCCGATAAGGATCAGGTTGACAATGACATCGTTGTTAAGGATCGTAACGTTCTGCAGATTTTTCTGAACTTTCAGAATCAGTTGATGTGCGGTGGCGAAGTTGTTGATGTGAAGCAATTGAGGGAAAAAGCCAAAGAATTCATTGCCAATCCATATAACGATGAAAAATTACCGGAAAAACATGCGAAAGATGTGCCTTTCTTTGGTAATACCATGGTTACGGAGAATCATGTAATTTCTTTGCAGAGTGACCGCGGATCTTCTTATCAGGCTTATTTTGATGTTCAAAATGAGCTGGTTGCTGCTTACAACGAGTTAAGAGATGAATTGGCTCAGGAAAAGTGGCAGAAGAATTATGCTGAGTTGAATGAAGACCAGCAGAAAGCTATTCGTGAAATTTTTCCTCAGAAGATCTCTGAGGCTGAACCTAAAGGAGTTAAAAAGAATAATTAATGGGAAAATTTAATAAAACAGGTAAGCGCGGGATGCCTACGCTGAATACTTCTTCTCTACCTGACTTGATCTTTACATTGTTGTTCTTCTTTATGATTGTAACAACAATGCGTGAAGTTTCTTTGAAGGTTGAGTTTAAGATTCCGCAAGGTACTGAGTTGGAAAAGCTTGAAAAGAAATCTTTGGTTACGTTTATCTATGTAGGTAAACCGACAGCAGAGTTTCGTAAAAAACTGGGGTCTGAAAGCCGTATCCAGTTGAATGACGCATATGCTGAAGTTGACGAAATTCAGGCTTACGTAACTAACGAGCGCTCAAGTATGAAAGAGGAAGACCAACCCTTTATGACTGTGTCTTTGAAAATTGACCAGGATACAAAAATGGGTATCGTTACCGATATTAAACAGGCTCTTCGTCAAGCTTATGCACTGAAAATTAACTATTCTGCGAGAGCTCGCGAATAAGTTATTCTATACATAGAAAAGGCCGTCTGATTTGTTTCAGACGGCCTTTTTTTATGAGATACCCGGGCTTATCGCTTTCAGCCCTTATAGGACTAATATCCCTTGGGACTTATATGGGTTGCCTGTATGTATTTAGTGGCGATATCGTAACTCCTGTATGGGCGATTACACAGACTCACATGCAGATATAAAGATTGAAATAGTCGATAATCTTGATAAGACCTGTGAAGTCTGTGTAATTCGTACAGTGGTTAATGTATTCCTTTTCGTTGGTTTGAGATGATCTTATTTACCTGTATAGAATTCTATGATTCGTTTGATGGATCTCTGGCAAACCGGACAGAATGTGGGATATTCATTTGTGCGCATGCGGCAATCGAATGCCGGACGATAGATACCTTTAGCTGAGTAACCTCCTCCTTCGTATACACCTGTGGGGTATTTGGCCTTATCTGCTACCGGAGTCGGAACCGGGGTGTCTTTAGTGAGCATATCTTCCCATTTGGAAGCGAAGTTGACACGTGTGGTTATGTTTTGTTCCCATGGTTCGATATTGAGTGGATAGAGGCCGTTCATCACATCTTCGTCATAGAAGTATTCATCGGCCAGACCACCGAAACTATGTCCGAATTCGTGTACCACTACCGGGCGGAAATTGGGGTGGTGTGCGGTGGTTAATGTGAAAGCATTGTAGATGCCGCCTCCGCCATATTGCTCTGTATTGGCGAGGATTATGATATGTTCATAGGGAATGCCTGCCAATGCGTCGTTAATTGCTTTTACACGACTGGTAGTCAGATAGCGGTCAGAGTAGAAAGTATCGAAGTGCGAACCGAAGGCAGTATGTTTCCATGCTCCCTGTTTCGGAGCACTGACTCCGCTGTCTGCGGAAGGACTGGCTACGGCTATGATATTGAAACGGTTCTTCATAGACTGGAACGGTTCGTGCGAAAATAGTGCTTCGCATGCCACGGCTGCATCTTTATAGAAAGTTTCCATTTCGGCTGTGGTATATCCTTCGGCCAGGATTGCCACATCGATACATTGTTCTTCGTTTCCGCTTTTCAGCAAATATTTGTGTGGGGTGATGTGTGTGAGTCCTTTTTTATGTATCAGGATATCATCGGGCTTGACGATATGTTTCAGGCTTGCGCTTACTTCGTGTTTGTTGTTGCGCAGCGTGATTTCTACTTCCGCCGGTTTTACAGGGTAGGGCAGGAGATAAGTATTCTCAAATCCTTTGGTTACTTCTTTAGCTTCGTCTGTCTCCAGCCATTCCTGGAATAGTGAGGAAAACGAAGTGGTATAGATAACTTTTCCGCTTTCCACATCACGCATGACAATTTGCCCGTTTCCTTCCAGTGGTAATTCTGCAAGATGATGCCGTCTGCCTGCCCATGTGGGCAGTTCCGAAAGTTCGTCGAGACAAATTGATTGCTTTTCCGCATTTCCGGTGAAAAGATAATCGACGCGCAGTGTTTTGTTCGTAAAGTAGTCCGAAAAGTTTTGTGCGTATGCACATCCTGTCACGAAAAGACAGGTGAATAAGGTCAATATTAGCTTCATATCGTGTGAATTTATTGTTTTTACAAAGGTACGAACTATTGCCGATTTATTCTATTTTTACAAATAAAAGTAATAAACTATAGTATTTATTGCCGGGGAAATAACTAACTTTGCATTAGTGATTGATATATTAAAACAAATTGATTTAAAATGGGACATCATCAATTAGATACTTTAGACGAGCAGATTCTGAAGTTGATTGCCGACAATGCCCGCATTCCGTTTCTGGAAGTGGCAAGAGCGTGCAACGTTTCGGGTGCGGCTATTCATCAACGCATACAGAAGTTGACTAATCTGGGTATATTGAAAGGTTCGGAGTATGTTATCGACCCGGAGAAGATTGGATATGAGACATGTGCTTATATTGGGATTTATCTGAAAGATCCTGAGTCGTTCGATTCTGTGACCAAAGCTTTGGAAGCGATTCCGGAAGTAGTGGAATGCCATTTCACCACCGGGAAATATGATATGTTTATCAAGATATACGCAAGGAACAACCATCACCTTCTCAGTGTGATCCATGATAAACTTCAACCGTTGGGATTGGCTCGTACGGAGACGCTTATTTCATTCCATGAAGCTATCAAGCGGCAAATGCCGATCATGGTAGAAACGGACGAGGATTAAGTTTATCCCCGAACGTAATCTACGAAAGCATATGAGCAGAGATGTTTCTCATCCGCAGGATGGACTTCTCTGCTTTTTTCGTGCCATATGGCTGTATCTACAGCCGGGAAAAAGGCATCTGCTTCCGGAGCTGTGTCATCAACTTCGGTCAGGCACAGTTCGTCGGCCAAAGGCATGGCTTGGCGGTAGACACTTGCTCCTCCGATGATGTATACTTTCTCTTCTTCCTGACAGCTTTTCAAAGCGGCCTCCAGCGAAGTGAACACCTCTGCTCCGGGACATTCGGTTGCCGGATTGGAAGAGAGTACCACATTCCGTCGATTGGGTAACGCTCCTTTAGGAAGCGATTCGAAAGTTTTTCGTCCCATTATGATTGTGTTTCCTGTGGTCAGCGCCTTGAAACGTTTCAGGTCGTTGGGCAGCCAGAATAAAAGCTTGTTTTGAAATCCTATGGCCATTCGGTGGTCTACAGCGGCAATAATGCTAATTCTACTCATAGTCCGGTGGAGTTATGTTATACCGCAACTTTCCCTGCAATGTGCGGGTGCGGATCGTAGTTTACTAATTCAAAATCCTCAAACCGGAAGTCGAAGATACTTTTCACATCCGGATTTATTTTCATCTGCGGCAGTGTACGGGGCTCCCGGCTAAGTTGCAGTTTCACCTGTTCCAAATGATTCAGGTAGATATGCGCATCACCCAGCGTGTGGATGAACTCTCCCGCTTTCAAACCGGTGACTTGCGCCATCATCTGTAGCAGCAGTGCATAGGAGGCTATGTTGAACGGTACACCCAGGAAGATATCGGCGCTGCGCTGGTAGAGTTGCAGGCTCAATCGTCCGTTCGCTACGTAAAACTGAAAGAACGCGTGGCAGGGAGGGAGGTTCATGTGATCCAGATCACCGACGTTCCAGGCACTGACGATGATGCGGCGTGAATCCGGATTGTGCTTGATGGCATCCACCGCTTCACTGATCTGGTCGATGAATCCGCCGTCATAGTTGGGCCACGAACGCCACTGATAACCATAAATATGTCCCAGGTCGCCCTTCTCGTCCGCCCATTCGTTCCAGATGCGTACACCGTGGTCCTGCAGATATTTCACATTTGTGTCTCCTTTCAGGAACCACAACAGTTCGTAAATGATCGATTTCAGATGAAGTTTCTTGGTAGTGAGGCAAGGGAAGCCTTCGTCCAGGTCGAAACGCATCTGGTGTCCGAAGACACTGATGGTTCCCGTTCCGGTGCGGTCACCTTTTTCTGTTCCTTCTGCCAACACCCGGTTGAGCAGATCTAAATATTGTTTCATATGGATGGTTATACTTTTTGAGTTACTAAAAATTCCTGCCAAAGTTACAAAAACAGCCCGAATAACTTACAGGAACGGTGTGAATAAGTTCGCAAACCAACATTTAAACTTCTTCCAGGCCGATTTTTGTCTCCACATTTCCGGAGTCAGACGGGTGCAATGCAGGGTGTCGGCTTCAAAAACGTCATTCAACTGCCGAGTGATGTTCTTGTCGAAAATGAAGGCATTCGTTTCATAATCGTATCGCAGGCTCCGGCTGTTCAGGTTAGCTGTACCTACGGTGCAGAACAGATCGTCCACCATCATGATCTTTGAGTGGTGGAATCCGCCGTTGTACAGATAGATATTTGCCCCCTTTTTCATCAGTTTCTGCACGGCATAAAGCGAGGCATCCGGTGTGAAAGGGATATCCGATTTGGAAGAAATCATGATCTCTACTTTCGTTCCCCGGTTCAGTGCCCTTTTGAGGGCCTTGCGGATGGATGAAGTCGGAACGAAGTATGGATTCACGATGCGTACATCGTGTTGCGCGGCATAGATAGACATGGCATACGTGTGGCTCAGCATTCGGGAGTTCCGTTTGGGAGTGCGGTCTACGATTGCGATGATTGTGTTGCAACTGTCTGCACGTTCCGGATGATTCGGGAAATATTCTTCGCCCACGATGTTTTGTTTGGTAGTCTTGTTCCAGATGTCGAGGAAGATTTCTTGCAGAATATTCACCGCGTCGCCTTCGATCCGGATGTGCATATCGCGCCAGGTACCTATCTTGGGTAGCCCGTTGATGTAGTAATCCGCAATATTCATTCCGCCCGTATATCCTATTTTTCCGTCGATGACCGCAATCTTCCGATGGTCACGATGGGCTGCATGATTGATATACGGGAACTTGAACGGATCGAATTTTACGATTTCGATTCCCTTTTCCCGGATTGCTTTCAGATGCTTCTTCTTGAGCGGCTTGTTGTTCGACCAGTTACCGAATGCATCGAACAATGCCCGTACCTTGACACCCTCTTTCACTTTTTCGCCGAGCAGGTCGAACAGTGCATTGGCTATGGAGTCGTTACGGAAATTGAAATATTCCAGATGAATGTGATGCTTCGCTCCGCGGATGGCTTCGAACAAGTCTTCAAATTTCTCCCGCCCGCTTTTGATAAGTTTCACCTTATTGTTGTCAGTGATAGGGATGTTAGAGTACTCGAGGAACTGCATGACAAGGGAGTCGCTTCGAATAAATTGTGTAGTGTCCTCCCGCTGCATCAGCAGGCTGTCAATATTCTGTGTTCGGGCAGTGCCTATAGAGAGAATGGTCGCTATTATTAAAACGTATAATTTCAAAACCTCAGTCTTTATTTAGTTTACAAGGAAACAAAGATACAACATCTCTGTTCTTGGCTTCTTTTTGTCAAGAGCAGATTTAGTATATATTAACAGTTGGCCGCTTTTTCAGGAAAGAATAGGAGTAATGCTTGATAACATCAGGAGATAATTGATTTACTCCTGATGTTATCGGGTGGAAGAGCCGGGCTTCGGGGGCGAAAGCTTACTGCTTTTGGCAGGAATACACCGTCTTCCGGACCGAAAGACACCGTCTGTTTCCTCCGGACGCACCGTCTTCCGGAAGATCTGCCGGTGATACCACAAAAAAAGGGAAGAGTTGCAACTCTTCCCTTTTACCTCATATTAAATTGAATATATTGTATGTATCTTGTTTACAAAGATAACATATTTTGATCCCGAAAGCAAGTTTTTCACCTGTTTTTTAGGGCTGTTGCGCACAAATCTCTGTACGGCTTCCGGATTATCTCCGCATCAAGCCATAGACCATACCTTGCGTGCTCCGAAGAAAGCGAGTACCAGAATGGCGATATAGAGAGATTTCGGATCGAATCCCGCCGTAAGCCCGTGTTGTACCATGGATACAAAAACTTCGCGCAGCGTACTGATAGTGGCTTGCAGACCTCCGAAGGCGAAGAACAGGATGACGCACAATACTGTGCAGACCGTTCCCCATATCTGGATCAACCGGTGGTTTCGTCCCGGTAGATTACGCATGACGCGGCGGCTGAACCCATTATCTTTTACTTCTTGTTTTTGCTCGCTGAAGAATTGCTTCAGGAGTTTATCATCTGTTTCCGTCATAACCGTTTTGTTTTAAGTAAATTGCCAATTTGTCTTTAGCCCTCGACAGGTGCGATTTGACCGTTCCTACCGGGCATCCCGTTATTCCCGCAATCTTTTCTATACTGACATCTTCCATATAGAACAAAGTGATACAGGTGCGTTCTATTTCTTTCAGCGTTCTGAGTGATTGGTAAACATCCATCTGTTCGCCCACGTTCACTTGTTCGGTGCTGTTGACAGCATCCACTTCACGGGCATCCAGATCCGTTGTTTCCTTTCGGCTGCGAATATAATCATAAAATACGTTATAAGCAATTCTGTAAAGCCATGTTGAGAAACTTGAAAGGTTTTTAAAGTTTGCAATGTTTGTGTAGGCTTTTATAAACGTATCTTGTGCCAGATCGTCGCTCAGTTCGCTGTCGCCGCAGGTCAGGTTCAGGAAGAAGCGCCGGACGGGCGACTGATACTTCTGTACCAATTGGTCGAAGGCCCTGGTGTTTCTGAACACCACGACCTGTGCGACTAACGATATATCATTGAGCTGGCTCATTTCTGTTCATTCTGGGTTTCGTCTCTGTGTGTAGGAGTTGTGAAAGGGTCTTCCGGGCGTCCGTGCTGCTGGTTGCGTGAGATGATCCACTGCCCGATTCCGGTGAACAACACCAGCAATCCGATACATCCTATGCTGAATTCGTCTGTGATGGTCCAAAGGAAGATGAACAGTCCGATTCCGGTACAGATGTTCTTGATGCCTTTCGTCCGGTAGTCCTGTGGCAGGCTATCTTTGAAGATTCCTTCCGGCAGGGGTTGTCCGGTTGCCAGTGCCTGTTCCATCAGTTTGTACTTTGCTTTCCGGTTTTTGTATCGGAAGTAGAAAGCAACGAATACGATAAAGAAAGGGAATCCGAATATCAGTATGACGACTATTAAACCTGTCAGTATACCTCCGTTAATAGCTCCTTTGCCCATATTGAACGGAAATTCGTTTCCGAAATCGAAGCTGCTGCTCTGGTAGTCGGTGTCTACGGTACTGCTGTCCACAATGTCCGTGTATTCAGCAACGAAGGTAGAGTCTGAAGAGTCATTGTTGTTTTGGGTGATGGTTTGGTTCTGTGCCATTGCCAGCGAACAGAAGGTCATAGCTACCATCAAAGCGATAAAGATACGTTTCATATTACTGTTGTTTTTTAATTGTTTTTGTTTATTTGTCTGTTAGACGTAGTTCATAGCGCAGAAAGTTGCAAAGAGACGAAATATTTTTGATATTTGCAGCTATTAATACACAAAAGTGATGGAGCTACAAATCATACAGAGCAAGATTTACGAGATACGGGGGCAGAAAGTGATGCTGGATTTTGATCTGGCAGGGTTGTATCAGGTAGAAACCCGTGTTCTGAATCAGGCAGTAAAGAGGAATAGTAAAAGGTTTCCTGTCGATTTTATGTTCCAATTGAATGCGGAAGAATGGGAAATCTTGAAGTCACAAATTGTGATATCAAGTTGGGGAGGTACCCGCAAGCTTCCTTTTGCTTTTACCGAACAGGGGCTGGCCATGCTTTCCGGGGTGTTGAACAGTGATATTGCCATCGAAGTGAATATCTCCATTATGCGCGCTTTTGTGGCTGTCCGCCAATTGGTTTCGGCTCTTCCGGTGAATGATATCACCAGGTTGCAAAATGAAATCAAAGAATTAAAAGAATATGTAGAAGGGGCATTTGCCGATTACAATGACATCAATGAAGATACGAGGATGCAATTAGAATTGATTAATCAGGCAATTGCCGAGTTGCAGGTCAATGACAAACGACCGGACGGGAAATCCCGTAATCCGATCGGTTTTATATCTTATAATAAAGGAGAATGAAATTACCTATATCATTTATCGAATCGACCCGTGCGCTGATGGGGGATGAAGAGTATCAGAAATTATCCGTTGCATTGGAGCAAGAGCCGCCTGTTAGTGTCCGGCTGAACAGCAAGTTTACTGATTCGCTGTCCTGTTCTTCCATTTCAGGGCGCATTCCCTGGGCGGCAGGAGGATATTATCTCAATCAGCGGCTGACGTTCACCTTCGATCCCCTTTTTCATGCCGGATGCTATTACGTGCAGGAGGCCTCGTCGATGTTTGTGGAACAGGTGTTGCGCCGGTATGTCACGGCTCCGGTGAAAATGCTCGATCTCTGCGCCGCTCCCGGGGGGAAGTCTACTCATGCCCGCAGCCTGTTGCCGGACGGGAGCCTGTTAGTGGCCAACGAGGTCATCCGTAACCGCTCGCAGATATTAGCAGAGAATCTGACGAAATGGGGACATCCCGATGTTGTGGTTACCAATAATGACCCTTCTGATTTTTCGCGGATCGGTTCCTTCTTCGATGTCATATTGGCTGATGTGCCCTGTTCGGGTGAAGGGATGTTTCGTAAAGATCCCGGTGCCATAGAAGAGTGGAGCCCTGAAAACGTGGAAATCTGCTGGCAACGCCAACGCAGGATTATCACCGACATCTGGCCTTGTCTGAAACCGGGAGGAATCCTGATTTACAGTACCTGTACCTATAATACTCGGGAAGACGAAGAGAACATTGCCTGGATCAGGCAGGAATTCGGAGCAGAACCGCTGCCACTTACCGTTCCCGAAGAGTGGAACATTACCGGTGGTTTGCTCGTCGGGGCCGATGCGCCTGTCTACCGCTTCCTGCCTCATAAAACACAGGGAGAAGGTTTTTTCCTCGCCGTGCTTCGCAAGCCGGAAGAAGCAGAAGAAACGGATGGAGGCTTCCATTTTCCGAAGAAAAAGAAGCCGAAAGGTGAAACGGCTGCTTCATCGGTATCCAAAGAGAATCTGGCCGTTGCCAGAGGCTGGTTGCCAGCTTCCGACAAGTATGATTTGTTGGTGAACGGTGCTGTGATTACTGCTTTTCCTGCACTTTTTCTGGATGATTTAGCTATGCTTCGTTCGTCTCTCCGCATTGTCCAGGCAGGCACGGAAGTAGCCGAAGTCAAAGGGAAAGATCTGATTCCGGCACATGGGCTTGCCATGAGCCGTCTGCTGGAAACATCGCTTTTCCCGACCGAAGAGCTGACTTACGAACAAGCCATTGCCTATCTGCGGAAAGAAGCCATCACTCTCTCACCCTCTGTTCCCAGAGGATATGTGCTGGTCACTTATAAAAAGACACCTTTAGGATTTGTGAAGAACATCGGCAATCGCGCCAATAATCTTTATCCGCAAGAGTGGCGTATCCGAAGCGGATATTTGCCCGAGGACATACGGACATTATGATAGTTCACTCAATATTCACACAAACAAGCTTATTAATGAAAACAAACTTTTATCATCTTTTGGTCTGGCTGGTTGCTTTTAGTATAGGTGTTCCGGCTATGGCTCAGACTGGTACGGAAAGGGTAAAACCTTTCAGTCATTTATCTGTTTCGCTGAATGCGGGAACACTGGGAGGAGGATTGCAGGTGGCTGCTCCGTTGAACGATTATCTGGGACTTCGTGCCGGATTCTCTTTGTTGAAGTTCAATTATAATTATGATTATGACGGAACCTATGAAGGTCCGTTGCCGGCAAATGCCCGTGTCGGTAATGAGGATACGGATAGATATTATACGGTTCCTTTGAAGGCCAAAGCAAATATGGCAAACGGAATGGTGTTGCTTGATTATTTCCCGTTCAGAAGATCAGTCTTCCATGTGACTGCCGGACTGCTTTTCGGAACATCGTCCATCCTGAAAGTGTCGGGTGAGACAGACGAACGGATTGAGGTGGGAGATATTATCATCGAGCCGGGAGCGGACGGACGTGTGGAAGCTGCTCTGAAAACCAATGCCGTGAAGCCTTACGTCGGACTCGGATTCGGGCGTTCGGTGGCTCACTCACGCGTAGGTTTCAAGTTCGAATTGGGAGCTATGTTCCATGGCAATCCGAAGATTGAAGCAACTACCGGAAAGATCGTGGAAGATGCGGTTGACCAGGAACTGAGCCGTTTCAATAAATTCCTGAAAAACTTTAAGGCTTATCCCGTACTGAACTTCCAGTTATCTTATCGGATATTCTGACGGACTTTCAGTTGAGGTGTCAAAAGTCTTTTTTACCACGGACTACACAGATTCTCATAGATAATTCATTTTGATAATCAACAGCTTGCAATTCAATCTATGTTAATCTGCGTAATCTGTGGTGAAAAGGGGGGCAACTCAACTCTTATAGTTTATTCTTATATATCTTTGCCATGGCCTTCTGATACTGGTTCTCCAGTTGCAGATAGTTCTGTTTGCTCTGATATACTACCGATACTTCTACAAAATATTCTATCATACTGATTTGTCCGCCTGTCAGTGCTTGTTTCAGCAAAGATAAATCCTGTTGCGCCTGAAAGGTTTTCTCGTATTCTTCCATTGAAGTACGTAGTGTGTGGGCTTCGCGGTAAAGTTGTGTCAGTTCCGATTCCACCTGTACCGAAGTATTGGCCCGTTGCAAGTCGATGTTCAGTGACTGTGCTTTGGCTATCTTCACTTTGTTGCGGTTTTCGAACAGGGGGAATGAGAAACCTACGACAACTCCGTTGAAAGGCTCGCCCGATTCGGTATTCCGACGGTATCCCAGTTCCAGCTTCGGAAGCCATTGCGATTTGTTGACTGTGATTTGTTTGCGGGCGGCGGCACTTTCACTGTTGAGAGCCTGCAGTGTGTAGTCCGATGCCAGAACTTCCGTTTTCAGTTCTTCGTAATTGGTAGGAAAGATAACAGCCGGATAGTCGGAGTCTTCAAACACGACCGGTATGTTTCCGTTCAGTGCCGTCAGCTCCTGTATTTTATTCCGAAGGGCCGTTTCGTTTAACGATGCTTCTGTTTTCACGTTCAGCAGTTCCAGATTGATCTTATTGGTTTCGATCACGTTGGCATCTCCTGTTTGCAAACGTTTGGCATACATGGCAGATAGCTCCTCGGCGTTTCGCAAACGTTCTGCCAGTATCTGTTGTTGCTTGCGCAACATGATGATATCCAGACAAACATCTTTAGCCTGTAACAGGATACTTTGGCGGAATACATTTTTTTGCCCGTCAAAAGCACCGGACTTCAGTCGGTTCAGTTGATTGCGGGTGGCATACAGGCTCGGAAAGTCGAAACTTTGGGAGACTACAAGCTCACCGATCGTATTATTCTTATCTTTGTTGTTCCACAAATGGGCATACGAAAGGGTAGGGTCAGGCAGATTATTGTCCGTCCGGGCTTCCAGCTTTTGTGAGGCAATCAATTGTGCGTTGGCTTGCAACTCTTTATTATTGGTTTCGATGTTGCGCAGTACCCCGTCTATACCGGTTTGTGCCTGCAATCCGGATAGCGCAAAGAGGGTGGCGGCAAGTATGGTTATTCGTTTCATATGATTATTGGGGTTTATGGCTTCACATCTCTGAGGGTATATCGAAATTCGTATTCACCACAGAGTATCACAGAGTTCCACATCTGTGGTGCATGATGACACACTCTCAGGAGTGAGGCCTTTTATTATTTTCTTTTTCCGTTCATCATCAGATAAACAATTGGGATAATAAATCCGTTCAGGAAAGTCGACGTCAACAGACCGCCCAGGATTACCTTTGCCATCGGACTTTGAATTTCGTTACCGGGCAGACTTCCGCTTAATGCCAGCGGTATCAGTGCCAGAGCGGACGAGAGGGCTGTCATTACAATCGGGTTCAGACGGTCGAGTGATCCACGGATAACGCTGTCGTATACTCCCAATCCTTCTACCTGTTGCAGGTGGTTGTAATGGCTGATAAGCAACATACCGTTACGTGTGGCGATACCAAACAGCGAAATGAAACCGATGATGGCCGGGATGCTGATTTCTCCCGTTGTGATCAGCAAGGCAAACACACCTCCGATCAGTGCCAGAGGCAGGTTTATCAGGATGACCGCCGACTCCTTCACGCTGCGGAACTCATGATACAGCAGCAAGAAGATCACTACAATGGACATGAATGAGGTCAGTGCCAGAGTGCGGCTGGCTGCCTGCTCGCTTTCAAATTGTCCGCCGTATTCGATGTGATAACCTTCGGGGAGCTTGATTTGTTCGTCCACCTGCTTTTGAATATCATTTACCACACTTCGCAAGTCACGATCGGCTACGTTGGCAGAAATGACGATTTTGCGTTTTACGTTTTCGCGGTTGATGGTATTCGGCCCCATAGCCGAAACTACGTCGGCAATGTAACTCAACGGCACTTTCTTTCCGTCCTGTGTGTCTACCATCAGGTTGCGTATCTTTTCGGCTTCGTCACGGAAATTGTTTTCCACTTTCACAATCAGGTCGAAGCTCTTACCCTGTTCGTATACTTGCGAAATCACTTCACCGGCCAATGCCACATTAATATATTCAGAGAATTCCGGCAGAGTAATGCCATATTTAGCCAGCATTTCCCGTTTGGGGGTGATCTTCAATTGCGGACGTTCGATCTGCTGTTCTACGTTCAGGTCGGCGATGCCCGGAATGTTGCCGATAGCCCCTTTTATCTGGTTGCCCAGAGAGAACATCTTGTTCAGGTCGTCACCGAACAGTTTGATGGCGATATTGGCTTTGGTACCACTGAGCATAGCGTCGATACGATGGCTGATGGGCTGTCCTATTTCGATATTTGCTCCGGTGATGGTACCTAATTTCTCTCGTACATCCGCCATCAGTTCGGTACGCGAGCGGTCTTTCAGTTCGAATGGCGCTTCTATTTCCGATACGTTCACACCTAAGGCATGTTCGTCCAGTTCGGCACGTCCGGTCTTGCGGGCCACTGTCTGTATCTCGGGGATGGATAGCAGAAGTTCCTCGGCACGGTGTCCCATCTTATCGCTCTCTTCGAGTGAGATACCCGGCAACGAACTGATGTTGATAGTGAACGACCCCTCGTTGAACGGCGGAAGGAACGAGCGTCCCAAAGTGAAGAAGAATCCCAGAGCGATGATGAATAGCCCGATGGTACTTCCCAAAGTTACGCGTTTGTGGGATAATACCCAAGTCAGTGCTTTTTTATACCCTCCTTTCATCCAGCGCGCTACGAGGGCCTCTTTCGGGAGTTTGTCCCCTTTGTCTTTACCCAGCAGATAAGAGCAAAGTACCGGGGTCAGTGTCAATGCCACTATCGTCGAGGCAAATAATGCTACGATGAAGGCAATGCCCAGCGGAACCAGCATGCGTCCTTCCATACCGGAAAGGAAGAAGAGAGGCACAAAGCTGACGACAATAATCAGCGTAGAGTTCAGGATAGGCATACGAACCTCTTTGGAAGCGTTGAATACCACCTGGATAACCGAAAGGCGTTCACTCTCGGGCAGGAGGCGGTTCTCACGCAACCGTTTGTATACGTTTTCTACATCGACAATGGCGTCGTCCACCAGCGAACCGATGGCGATGGCCATACCTCCCAGACTCATGGTATTGATGGTCAGTCCCATGAAGTGTAAGGTAAGGATGGAGACAAGCAGTGAGAGAGGCAGTGTCACCAGTGAAATGATCGTAGTCCGAACATTGGCAAGGAACAGGAACAAGACGATGACTACAAAGATGCCGCCCTCAAAGAGTGACTTCTTTACATTGCTGATGGAGCTCTCGATGAAACGGCTCTGGCGGAAAATGTCGGTAGATACTTTTACATCCGGTGGCAGATTCTTTTGCAGGTCTTTCAGTGAAGCTTCCAGTTTATCGGTCAGTTCCAACGTACTGGTGGAAGGTTGTTTGGTGACGGTCATCAGTACTGCGGGTTTTCCTCTTTCCGAGGCGGTACCCAGTTTGGGAGCTTTCGGGCCAATCCGGACGTCGGCTATGTCTTCCAGCAGTACGGGTACACTATTGATGCTTTTTACCACTGCTTTGCCCAACTGATCTACTTTGGCGGTAGAAAGTACGCCGCGTACAATGTACTCGTTGCCATACTCGTAAAGTACTCCTCCGTTTGCATTCAGGTTCATTCCCCGGGTGACGGTCATCACCTCGTTCATCGATACACCGTAATGACGCATACGTTCCGGATCGAGTTGAATCTGATATTCTTTCAATTCACCTCCCAATACGGCTACCTGTGCTACACCTCCGGTAGAGAGCAGGCGCGGACGGATGGTCCAGTCGGCAATGGTGCGCAGGTCGAGCATGGAAGTCGAGTCGGCTGTTAATCCGATAATCAGGACTTCACCCAGAATGGACGACTGTGGTCCCAGTGTCGGTTTACCTACATTCGAAGGAAGTTCTTCGCCTACGATGGCCAGCTTTTCGCTTACAATCTGGCGGGCGAGGTATATGTCGGTTCCCCAGTCGAATTCTACCCATACGACAGAGAATCCGTTGGTCGAAGACGAACGTACACGGCGCACACCGGTGGCACCGTTTACGGCTGTTTCTACGGGAAAAGTCACGAGTTGTTCCACCTCTTCGGCTGCCATACCGTTGGCTTCGGTCATAATGACCACCGTCGGGGCATTGAGATCGGGGAACACGTCTACTTCGGTATGCATGGCGGTATAAGTTCCGCCAATCAGCAACAGTACCGAGGCTACAAGCACCAGGATACGGTTCTGAAGTGAGAAATGTATGATTTTATTTAACACAATATTCTTTGTTTATAGTTTGTAACCTATGATTGCCGGACTTACTTCGATTGTAAATCTTCCAATCGTAAATCTTTTAATGTTCGTGACTGTGTGCAGGTATTGCGTTGCTTGCTGAAGCCAGTTTTACCTGATAAGCACCTTGGGTCACTACCCGGTCACCGGCTTTAACACCCGAAAGTATCTGTACGCTCTTGCCGTTATCGGCTCCGAGGGTGACTTCCTGTTTCTTATATCCTTCTTCATCCAGTTGCAGATAGACGAAGAATAGGCCCTGTTCTTCGGTTAGTGCGGTGCGTGGAAGCGATATCACGTTTTCCATAGGTGACGACAGCAGGTATACTTCAACGAACGAACCCGGAATGATGTCACCCTTATTGTCGAATTCGAAAGTGACCGGCACGTAAAATGAATTGTCGCCGGCCGATTTGCCGAATGACAAAAGGCGGCCGTTCAATCCTTTCAGTTCGTATACTTTATCATCATACGGTGTCTTGAAATTGGCCGAACCGATGGTGCGCAGAGACGGATAGTATTTCTCCGAAACTTCGGCTCGCAGGAAGAGACGGCGGTTCTGTGTAACGCTGACCAATGGCTGGCCGATGGTCACGTAATCTCCTTCTTTCACCAGGATATTCTTTACGAACCCGGCAATAGGGGAAACCACAGCTTGTCCGCCTGCCGAATGATTCTTGGCAAGTGCTTCATAACTGATACGTGCATTTTCATAATTTTGTTCTGCTTGTGCAAACTCTTTGTCGGATACTATTTTGTTTTTTACAAGTGCTTGCATACGCTCGTACTCCTTCTTGGATATTTCGTAGGCGATGCGGGCACGTTGTACCGGGTCGCCATCGGCAATGTTGCTGGATGAAATGGTCACCAATGCAGTGCCTTTGCCCACACTCATGCCCTCGGTCACTTTACCGCGAAAACTAACGACACCGGCCACAGTAGCTACCGCTACGGATTCGTCTCCTTGTGCAGCCAGCACTTGCCCGCTCGTTTTTATCACTTGTTCAAAAGCTTCCGGTGCGATGACGCTTGTTTTCACTCCGGCTGCTTCAGCTTTTACTTTCGGCAGGATGATCTCGTCACTGTGTCCGGCTGCCGGTTCGGTACCTTGGCTGTGTTCTTCACCCTCGTGATCATGTCCTTCATGATCTTCGCCTTCGTGATTGTGGTCTTCACCTTCATGGTCGTGGTCATGTGCTTCTGTTCCATGGTCGTGGCCTTCGTGGTTGCCACCCGATTTACTGTTGCAGGAACCCAGGATAAACAATCCGAGGATTCCCATAAAGATAAGTTTCTTCATGATGATATAAATTCTTTACTTTTGATGATTTTGGGAAGTATATCTGTGTAGGTTTTAAACCAAATGCCTTTGGTTTAAAAACAAGGCATTGTTGGTTTTAAAGGAATATCCCATTGATTTTAAACCAACGGTCAGTAGATTCCTAACCTTACGAAATAGGGCTTATAAGCCTATACAACAGGGTATGGAGGGGCACGAAGGCCGAAGGCACAGTTGATAACCGTGCTGTGAAGAGATTCCCGGTAGGCGTAATAATTCTTAATACGCCGCTCTTGGGGCTTGAATAAATTCTCTATGATAAGGTCCGTAAATAAGATGGCAGTAAACAGATAGTGAGGGCTGTGGTCTGCCTGTACGGATGGGGTTGGCGAATTGAGACGTGTCATACATCCGTCATTGCAGCACGAATCGTTGCCCGGATGATGATGGTGTCTGGGACACTGGGGTTCCGGTGTCACGTCGTTTTTCATGCAAATCACGCCGTTGGCATGGTGGTGATGGGGAATGACAGGTACCACCAGCATAATAATGCTGATGAAGAGCAGAAAAGAGAGTATGTACCGTTTATTCCTCATTCTTATTTTTATATTGAGCCACAAAGATAGTCTATCATCGGGTAAAAAACAAACAGTGTTACTTAAAAAACAAAAAGACAAGCAGATAACTACTTGTCTTTTCAGAAGAGAACGTCAGAAACGTTTATTTTTTCTTTCCTCCTTTGTCTTTGGTGCATTGGGCGTCTTTACATCCGGTTTTAGTTTTGCAATTGGCTTTTTCTTTGCATCCGTCAGATGTTTTCTTATCAGCTTCTTTTTTGCAACATGCTTTTTCTTCCTTTTTACAGCATGCTTTACCGTCTTTCTTGTCACATTGCTCTTTTTTGACTTCTTTCTTTTTCACGTCCTGAGCTTGGGCAGTAGTACCGGCCATACACATTGCTGCAACAAAAGCAGCACAGAAAACTAATTTCTTCATACAGTTTCTTTTTTAGTTGATTAAAATGGGGTTTGTACCTCTCTGTTTTAATTAAACGGGTAAAAGTTACCATATGTTAGTTATCAAATATTAAATAAGATAAGGTGCGGCAATTTTATTTCTCCAGCTCCCGCAGCGAATCCATTTTTTTCTTTTCAAGGAATTCATAAATGCCACACAGGTGTTCTGTTACTTTTTTGTTGCCAAATTCATATACCTTGGTCACCAGCCCGTCCAGGAAGTCGCGGTCGTGTGATACTACAATCAGTGTACCATCGAAATCTTTCAGCGCCTGTTTCAGAATGTCTTTGGTTTTCAGGTCGAGGTGGTTGGTCGGTTCGTCAAGAATCAGCAGGTTTACAGGTTCGAGCAACAGCTTGATCATGGCCAGGCGTGTACGCTCACCTCCCGAGAGTACCTTTACTTTTTTCATCGACTCTTCCGGTCCGCCAAACATGAATGCTCCCAGCAGGTCACGTATTTTATTACGTATCTCTCCTTTGGCCACGTCATCGATAGTCTGGAATACAGTCAGGTTCTCGTCCAGTAACGATGCCTGATTCTGCGCAAAGTATCCTATCTGCACATTGTGCCCCAACGTCAGGGTACCGTCATGTTCTATTTCGTTCATGATACATTTTACCAACGTTGATTTACCTTCGCCGTTTTTGCCGACAAATGCTACCTTATCTCCGCGTTCGACTGTAAGTGTGGCATTTCGGAAAACAACATGGTCACCATAGGTTTTACCTACTCCCTCCATAATGACAGGATAGTTTCCCGAACGTGGGGAAGGTGGAAACTTCAGGCGCAATGCTGATGTGTCTTCTTCGTCCACTTCCAATATTTCCAGTTTCTCAAGCATTTTTACACGGCTTTGTACCTGAAGTGTTTTCGAGTAGGTACCTTTGAAGCGTTCGATGAAGTCTTTTGTCTCAGCGATAAACTTCTGTTGTTCTTCATAGGCTTTCTGTTGCTGTTCGCGGCGTTCTTTACGCAATTCCAGGTATTTGGAATAGTTTACTTTGTAGTCGTAAATACGTCCCATGGTCACCTCTATGGTGCGGGTAGTAATGTTATCGACGAATTTTCGGTCGTGACTGATGACAATTACCGCCTTTCCGTTATTGATCAGGAAATCCTCCAGCCATTGAATGGATTCGATATCCAAATGGTTGGTAGGCTCGTCCAGTAAAAGTACATCCGGCTTTTGCAATAAAAGTTTTGCCAGTTCGATGCGCATCCGCCATCCGCCACTGAAGTCACTTGTTTGCCGGTGGAAGTCTTCACGCATGAATCCTAAACCGAGCAGTGCTTTCTCTACATCCTCTTCGTAGTTGGTGGCATCGATGGCGTAGAACTTTTCGCTGAGGGCCGACACATTTTCTATTAGCTCCATATAGCTGTCGCTTTCATAATCTGTGCGTGTTTCCAACTCTTTGTTCATACGTTCTATTTCGGCTTCCATCTCGTGAAGGTGGGCAAAAGCTTGCGCTGTCTCTTCGAAAACCGTCCGTCCGTCTTCTGTCATCAGGTGCTGGGGCAGATAAGCAATGACGCACTCTTTAGGGGCAGATATTCTGCCACGGGTAGGCTGGCGTACTCCTGCCAGAATTTTGAGCAAGGTACTTTTGCCGGCACCGTTTTTTCCCATGAGCGCGATGCGGTCTTTTTCGTTAATGACAAATGAAATATCGCTAAATAAAGTGGTTCCGCCGAATTCCACGGCCAATCCGTCTACTGAAATCATATCGCTTCTTTAAATTTTAGCCGCAAAGATAATCAAAACTATGATTTTTTTTTATACCTTGCGGGCTGAATCGAATAAGATTGAATGTAGAATTAAAAGTAAACCTATTATATAAAATGGAAAATGAAGAAATAAAAAGTCTTCGTCCTCTTATTCTTGTGGCCGAAGATGATGATAGTAACTTCAAATTGATTAAAGCTATTATCGGTAAAAAATGCGACATTCTATGGGCAAAGAACGGTGAAGAAATGCTGAATTTATACCGTGATCACGGAAAAGAAGCGTGGGCTATTTTAATGGATATTAAGATGCCGATTATGAATGGACTGGAAGCAACCCGGATCATTCGTCAACAAGGAGCTACCCTGCCTATCATCATGCAGACTGCTTATGCCTTCAGTTCGGACCGGGATAATGCCATCGAGGCCGGTGCAACCGAGGTGCTGGTAAAGCCCATTACGGTAAGTGCTCTCCGGAATTGCCTGAATAGTTATTTCCCCGAGATTAAATGGTAAGATTATATCCTCTTAAAATAAATAGGGCTGACTTCAATAATGAAATCAGCCCTATTTATTTTAAGAGGATATTTGTTTTCAGATTTCTGTTTCCATTTGGAATTTACGGCTTACCTTCATTAGATTGATCGTGTAAGTCACTACGTTTTGTGCTTCTTGAATCATGGTCAGATAAACCATGCTCACTTTAATACTGCCTGTTTGGCTCTGGATACGCTGTAACTCCTGGCGCTTCAGATGTGAGAGTTGTGAGTTCAGTTCGTTTGCACGGCGCAAATCTTCCTCAAAGTTATTGTAATTGTTGGTTTCTAACTTCTGGCGGCATTGCTGGATCAGATAGGTGATGTCCTCGGCTACATCTCCGAATTCACCTTTCTGGATGGCATCCAGCGGATTGAAGTTATTGTCGATATGTTCAAGGCAGGGCTCGCACAGACGGCTGATACTGTATACCAATTCACTGGCAAAGTCATTTCCCTGATAGTAATAAAGTCCTTTTTCAAGTACGGTGTTATTATCCAGTTTGCACATTGCTACAGTCCCGGTGCGTTTCATCTGTTTGATCAGTTGTTTTTCGAATTTGGTAGATCCCATTGCTCTGCGTAGTCCGCGGAGGTTTTCGTGTAAGAACGATGTGACGGTCAGTTCGAAGTTTTGTTCTGCATATTCCAATACTTTGCCCAGTTCTTCACGTGTATGTTTGCGCATCAACGACAAGGCTTCGTGGCTACTTGTAGCTTGCATCAGTTGTTTCAGGGTTTCATTGCCTTTTTCCTTTTCTTTTTTCTTCTTGTATATCAACTGGCTGCGGATCAATGTGAATGCTGCCAGTCCGATCAGTGCGATGATGGCAATGCTGCCTCCGAAATGGATGATCATAGCAACGAAGAAACAGATGGTGAAAGCGGCTCCGGCTGTGATGAACCATCCGCCAATGACACTTAGCACACCTGTGATGCGGTAAACGGCTGAATCACGTCCCCAGGCACGGTCGGCAAGTGAAGTACCCATGGCCACCATGAAAGTAACATAAGTGGTAGAGAGGGGGAGTTTCAGTGAAGTACCCACGGCGATCAGAAGGCCGGCAAGTACCAGATTGACAGAGGCACGAACCAGGTCGAATGCCGCTCCGTCGGCTATGATGGCTTCGTCTTTGCGGAAGCGGGTATCCATCCAGCGTTTGGCGCTTTCGGGAGTAATACGTGAAATGCCGTTGGCAAGCGTGAGGCTGAAGCGTACCAAGGTACGTGCTATCGGTGTGCTTCCGAAGTTCTCTTCTCCTTCATCCTGGCGGGAGAGGTCTACTGAAGTCTTGATTACTGCATGTGCTTTTTTGGAGGTGCACAAGGCATATACCATGATGGCTCCGGCACCTATCAGGAAGTACCACGGTGTTTTGGCTGAACCCATCAGTGAGGTCATCAGGAAACCATCAGGACCTACAGCGGTTCCGTTAGCTGTATAATCCATAAAAGAAGAGTAACCCGCCAAAGGTACACCGATGAAGTTGACAAGGTCGTTACCCGCAAATGCCAATGCCAATGCAAAAGTTCCCAGCAGGACAACTACTTTGAATACATTTACTTTCAACCAGTGTAATATCTGCATCAGGATGGTAGAGATGACGAAAAAACAGCTTACCAGCATCATTGTATTTTCTTGTACCCACTGCTTGTTTTCAGAAGTCATGAACGAGCTGTCCTTCAATCCTTTTATTACCATGAAATAGATGATGGCAGTGGAAGCGATGCCACCGAACAGGGCAATGCTGTATTTCATCTTGTTTTTATAATTGAATGTAAACACCATACGTGCCAACCACTGTACAAGCATACCGAAGAAGAAGGCAATGGCAACTGAGACAAAGATTGCCATGATGACGGACAGGGCTTTGTCGGTGTTGATAAGATCTCCCAGTCCCAGCGTGTCGCTGTTGTGCACTTTAATCAGTGCCAGGGCAAAAGTACCTCCGAGAAGTTCGAATACCATCGAAACGGTGGTGGAGGTAGGCATTCCCATTGAGTTGAAAACGTCGAGCAGGACGACGTCCGTCAGCATTACGGCAAGCAGGATGCACATGATTTCGGCAAAGTAGAAATGCTCCGGTTGGTAGATGCCGTGTCTTGCAATGTCCATCATGCCGTTTGATAAGGAGGCCCCGATGAAGATGCCGGCACCGGCTATAAACAATATTGTTTTGAAAGATGCCGCCTTCGCTCCGACAGCCGAATTCAGGAAATTTACCGCATCGTTACTTACGCCGACCATCAAATCGAATACGGCAAGCACGAATAGGAAGATAATGATACATAGATAAATTGTCTCCATAAATGTGTATGTTATTTCTGGCTGCAAAGGACGGATTTTCGTATTGCAGAGAAATGTCATACATGTTACAGAAATGTTTCATTCTTCTCTTTAAGGTAATTATAAAAGGTATACTGTGCCCTGACCGGTGCAGCACTTGCTTTGAATTTGAATATGTTATTCAGCTTTTCATCAACGAAGCAGGCCTTTTGATTGTCTGATAGCTGGATATGCAGCATGTCGACGATTTCTTCCCGTAATTCACTGTCGAGGACAGGCACCACGGCTTCTATTCGCCGGTACAAGTTTCGGCGCATCCAGTCGGGTGAACCCAGATATACTTTGGGATGTCCGGCGTTACCGAAATACCAGATGCGGGCATGCTCCAGGAAACTGTCTACAATACGGGTGACACGTATGTTACGGCTGTATTCCTGTCCGGGGATCAGGCAACAAATGCCCCGCACAATCAGGTCTATTTTTACACCCCTTTGTGACGCTTCATAGAGTCGGTCAATCATGATAGGGTCCTGCAAGGCATTCATCTTCAGAATGATCCTGCCGCCTCTTCCTTTCTCGGCCAGTTCGATCTCCTTATCGATCAATCGGTTTAGTTCGGGAATCAGATTGAAACGGGCCACGAGCAGCCGGGTGAACTTGGGATTTTCTTTACCGCGCAAGGTACGGAAGAGGTTGGTAAGGTCATGTACGATGACCGGATTGCTGGTGAATAATCCGCAGTCCGCATATAGCGTTGCTGTCTTTTCGTTGAAATTGCCGGTACTGATGTAAGCATAGCTGTGAATCTTTTCTCCGTTGAAACTACGGCGACGTATAAGGGCCACTTTGGCGTGAACTTTCAGTCCCGGTATACTATATATGATATTGATGCCGGCGGCTTTCATCATTTCGGCAGTGGCAAGATTATTTTCTTCATCAAAGCGGGCTTTGAGTTCTACAAATACCGTTACTTTCTTGCCATTCTGTGCCGCGGCAATCAAGGTATTGATGACAGCCGAATTTTCCGCTACCCGATATTGCGTCACCATGATCTCCCGGGTCTCGGGATCGTGCACGGCTTCGTAAAGGAAATGAATGAAATGGTCGAAAGAGTGGTAAGGGTAGTATAATAACAGATCTTTCTTTTCTACGTAACTGAAAATAGACTCCTTATCATTCAGCCGGTTCAGTTTCATCGGTACAGGTTTCTCCATCCGGGGAATAGAATGGCTGGGATTGGGCAGATGGCGCAGGTCTTCCAGATTCAGATGTTTGTCTCCCGGTACCAACTCTTCACGTTGGATTCGGAAGGCATCTACCAGAAAGTCCAGAAAATCGTCAGGCATGGCACGGTCATATACAAAACGGCATACGGCACCTATCTTGCGTTTTTTAATCTTTTTCTTTACTTGCTCCACCAAATCGACGCTGCTGATGGTATCGTCTATCATGATGTCGGCATCTCTCGATATCTTGATGCAATAACTACAGTCCACTTCGTAGCCCGGGAAGATGACACCAATATTGGCTTTGATGATATCTTCGATAAACATCAGGTAATAATATTTCCCATGTTTGGGCAGTTCGATGAAACGGGGCACTTTACTATATGGCAGTTTCATTACAAAGTATTGCAAATGGTTGGCATCTTCTTTCTTTGTGCCTTTCAGAAACAGGCGGACAGCCAGATAGAGCCGGTTGTCGCGCAGGAAAGAGATCACTTTGTCTTTGGATACCGGTACCGGTTGCAAGTAGGGAAATATCTCTTCGCGGAAAAAGTCTTTTACGAACTGCTGGTGAAAAGGCTCAACGTTACGGCTTTGGTAAAAGATGACATGGTTTTTGCGTAATGCAGGTATAATCTTCTTTTCATAAATGTGGATACGGTCTTCCAGTTGCCGGTTCACTTCCCTGTTGATTTCTTCCAGCAAAACCTTGGCTGATTGCTGAGATTCTTCTGATCCTTCTGTTACGCCGGAGGCAACAGCTTTGTGGTCGGCTACTCTGATTTTATAAAATTCTTCCAGGTTGGAAGAATAAATAGAGATAAAATTGATGCGTTCGTAGAGTGGCAATCGATCGTTATCAGCTTCCAGAAGTACCCGGTAGTTGAATGACAGCCAACTGATATCTCTCTTAAAGTATTGGTATTTGTTTCCCATTTGCATATAAGGTTTGCCCAAATATAGTTACCTTTGCAGAGATAAACAAAGAAAGTATGACAAAAGTTGGCTTATTGTCCGACACACACGGCTGGTGGGACGAAAAATACTTGCAATATTTTGAAACTTGCGATGAAATCTGGCATGCCGGAGATATTGGTTCAGTAGAGGTAGCGCAGAAATTGGCGGCTTTCCGCCCTTTCCGTGCTGTGTATGGTAATATTGACGGGCAGGAAATTCGCCGGATGTTTCCTCAGGTGAGTCGTTTTACGGTGGACGGTGCCGAAGTGCTGATGAAGCACATCGGGGGATATCCTGGAAATTATGACCCGTCTGTCAAGGGAAGCTTATTGGTGCATCCACCTAAGTTGTTTATCAGCGGACACTCGCATATATTAAAGGTAAAATATGATAAGACACTGGACATGCTTCATATCAATCCCGGTGCTGCGGGAATGTCCGGATTTCATAAAGTACGTACAATGGTCCGTTTTGCCATAGATAATGGTGTGTTCAAGGATTTGGAAGTGATTGAACTGGCCGGTTAATAAATTTGTATTTTTATTTTGTCACGTCAGATTTCTTTCCGTTCTTTGTCACAGGTTTGAGAGATGTAAGCCATAAGCAATGTGCTACAAATTACAAGTAACTGTGCGAGATACTTATGTATTGTTTATTACAGTATGTAATCTGTAGCCCGTAACTCATAATGTTCAAAATATGAAAGGAATTATTCTTGCCGGTGGCAGTGCCACCCGACTCTATCCGCTGTCAAAAGCCATATCGAAGCAAATGATGCCGGTGTATGACAAGCCGATGATATACTATCCGCTTTCTACATTGATGTTGGCCGGAATACGGGAAGTGCTGGTTATCTCTACTCCCCGTGACCTGCCGTTGTTCCGTGAACTTCTGGGTACCGGTGAGGAGTTTGGAATGTCCTTTTCATATCGGGTGCAAGAACAGCCGAATGGACTTGCTCAGGCTTTTGTATTGGGAGCTGACTTTCTGGATGGCGAACCGGGTTGCCTGATATTGGGAGATAATTTGTTTTATGGGCAGGGTTTCTCAGCCATGCTTCGCCGGGCGGCTACTCTTGAGAAGGGAGCTTGTATCTTTGGATATTATGTGAAAGATCCTCGTGCTTACGGAGTAGTGGAGTTCGATGAAAGTGGAAAGGTGATTTCGTTAGAGGAAAAGCCGGCTGTACCTAAAAGTAACTATGCGGTACCCGGACTTTATTTTTATGATGCCACGGTGACGGAAAAGGCACTTGCTCTGGAACCTTCTGTCCGGGGGGAATATGAAATAACTGATTTGAATAAATTATATCTCGGTGAGGGAACGCTGAAAGTGGAACTTTTCGGGCGCGGTTTTGCCTGGTTGGATACGGGAAACTGCAACAGCCTGCTTGAGGCATCCAACTTTGTAGCCACTATTCAGAACCGCCAGGGGTTTTATGTGAGCTGTATTGAAGAAATAGCTTGGCGTAACGGATGGATTTCTTCATCCCAACTGAAAGCTCTGGGCGAGAAGTTGGGAAAAACCGAATACGGTAAATATCTGATAGACTTAGTAAATTAATAAATCAATCATAAAGAATATGAAAACTTATCTTGTAACCGGTGCTGCCGGATTTATCGGTGCCAATTATCTGAAGTATATTCTGGCTAAACACAGCGATATCAAAGTGGTAGTGCTCGATGCACTGACTTATGCCGGAAATCTCGGAACAATTGCAAACGACATTGATAACGAACGTTGCTTTTTTGTAAAAGGTGATATTTGTGATCGTGAACTGGCTGACCGTCTTTTTGGTGAGTATAAATTTGACTATGTAGTTAACTTTGCTGCCGAAAGTCATGTAGACCGTAGCATTGAGAATCCTCAACTGTTCCTGATGACCAATATTTTGGGAACACAAAACCTGTTGGATGCGGCACGTCGTGCATGGGTGACCGGTAAGGATGAATACGGGTATCCTACCTGGCGTAAAGGAGTACGCTATCATCAGGTATCCACCGACGAAGTTTACGGTTCGCTGGGGGCTGAGGGGTATTTCCATGAAACAACTCCACTCTGTCCGCATAGCCCTTACAGTGCATCGAAGACCAGTGCCGATATGGTGGTTATGGCTTATCATGATACGTATAAGATGCCGGTGACCATCACCCGCTGTTCAAATAATTACGGCCCTTATCATTTTCCGGAGAAATTGATTCCGCTTATTATCAAGAATATTCTTGAGGGTAAGAAACTTCCGGTGTACGGCGATGGCAGCAATGTGCGCGACTGGCTGTACGTAGAAGATCATTGCAAGGCTATCGATTTGGTAGTTCGTGAGGGACTGGAAGGTGAAGTGTACAATGTGGGTGGACATAACGAAAAAACAAATCTTGAGATAGTGAAGTTGACCATTGCAACGATTCACCGCCTGATGTCGGAACATCCCGAATATCGTGAAGTATTGAAGAAGAAAGAAAAGAATGCCAATGGTGAAATCTCGGTTGACTGGATCAATGAAGACTTGATTACGTTTGTAAAGGACCGTCTGGGTCATGACCAGCGCTATGCTATCGATCCGACGAAAATCACCAATGCCTTGGGATGGTATCCCGAAACGAAATTCGAGGTGGGCATTGTGAAAACAATTGAATGGTACTTGAATAATCAGGAATGGGTAGAAGAAGTTACCAGCGGTGATTATCAGAAATATTACGAACGGATGTATAGCAAACGTTAACCGTTTATAATCAGTCCTATTGATAATAGGATCCCCATAAACAGCATATTTCGCGAAGTTTCGCCCAATATGCTGTTTAGCTTTTTACCGCTGTGTATCTGTACCATCTTTCTCCAGGTCCGGATATGAAAAAACAGGTAAAACTGAGGCAGGAGAGTCGCATATAAATGTCCGCTGAATAAAAACCAGAAACAGAGCCAAGCGGCTATGATGCCGAGCAACAGATAGAAATATCTTCCGAAAGGTTCACCGAAACGAACTACAACCGTCTTTTTCCCGCTTTTCCGGTCGGCATCCCGGTCCCGGTAATTATTAACTACCAGTAATGTATCTACAATCAGTCCGCACACCAATGAAGCAACCGTAACGTCCGGTGTCCAGTTGAGGGCCTGTACATAATAAGTACCTCCTACCGGGACAAAACCAAAAAACACGATGACTAATACGTCTCCCCATCCTTTGTAGGATAACGGGTAAGGACCTGTGGTATACAGGAAAGCAAATAAGACACATAGCGCACCTACAAGGATCAATTCCCAGCCGCCATATAATAGGAGGCTACAACCAATCAGGCAGGCGAGGGCTACTGTTATGAATATGCCCTTCTTCATGGCGTTCGCCGAAATCCAGCCTTGTGCACAAGCACGTTCCGGACCGAGGCGGTCTTCCCGGTCGGTACCTTTCAGAAAGTCAAATAAGTCGTTGATAAAATTGGCGGCAATCTGCATTAAGCCGGCAAACAAACAACAGATTAATGCCGGTATCCAACTGAATTTTCCGTCGGCATAAGCCAATGCACAACCAATCATTACCGGGGTAATGGCACCTGCCAATGTTTTGGGACGGGCAGCAAGTATCCATGCCTGTAACGAGTTCCGTCTTACTTCTTCCATTCTCTTTTTCTATATAATTCGTTTCAAGAGAACAAAGATAGGGCAAAAAAATGTATATTTTTGCTTTTTTGCCTATCTTTGCGCTCCTGATATTAGAGAATATGAAGAAAACAATATACTTATTGGCGGCACTTTTATTGCTGCTTTCGTCCTGTAAATCAAAGAAAAACCTGGTTTCTCCGATTGCCTGTCCGGTATTGAATACCGATTCCATTCGTCCGGACAGCTCCGATGTAGTGGCCCGGTTGTTTGCTCCTGATACTTCCGGACTCAAAAGACTTTCTGCCAGACGGAAAGCAGCAGAAAAGGGGCAGGTTGCCTCTTCCGGGATAACGCGTTCGATTCCGCCTGTTGTAGCCCGGGGAACAAATATCACCAGTTCTGCTGTCAGTGTATCTTCTGTTTATCCGGGGATCGACCGGGTGAAAAGATACGAGTTCACCCATCGTGATGTTCCCGAAGCCTTTGATGGTTTCCGTATCGCCTTTATTTCGGACTTGCATTATAAAAGCCTTTTCAAGGAGAAAGGGCTGGAGAGTCTGGTACGTTTGCTTAACGCACAGCATGCCGATGTATTGTTGATGGGAGGTGATTACCAGGAAGGGTGTCAGTTTGTACCCGAACTTTTTGCGGCATTGGCTAAAATGAAAACACCGTTGGGTACTTATGGTGTGATGGGAAATAACGACTATGAACGTTGTCATGATGAGATTATCCGTGAAATGAAGCGTTATGGCATGCGCCCTCTTGAACATCAGCTTGACACGTTGAGGCGCAATGGTGAGCAGATTATTCTGGCCGGTGTACGTAACCCGTTTGATCTTGCCAATAACGGTGTTTCTCCTACTCTGTCCCTCTCTCCGGCCGATTTTGTGATTCTGTTGGTACACACTCCTGATTATGCCGAAGATGTGTCTGTCGCTAATTCTGATCTGGTGCTGGCCGGACACACGCATGGAGGGCAGGTACGTATTTTTGGCTATGCTCCCATCATTCCTTCGCATTATGGCAGTCGGTTCCTGACAGGATTGAAATATAATTCAGCTAAAATTCCGATGATTGTAACCAACGGGATCGGTACTTCAAACAAGAATATCCGTATTGGAGCACCGGCCGAAATTGTGATGATTACATTACATCGTTTGCGGAATGAATAGCTTTGATTTTCGTGTACACAGCCGGGTGAAGGAAATAGCGCACATCTTTTCCGGCAGCCAGAGCTTGACGGATAAAGGTGGAACTGATTTCGAATATCGGAGAATGCGCTAAGTGTACGTTCGGGGGTAGTTGTGAGGCATCTACCGGAAAACCGGGACGAGGATAAACGAGTATTTTATTTTCTGAGACAATACGTTCCGATTCGAACCATTGGTCAAATACTTTCCAGTTGTCAGAGCCTATAATCAGTTGGAATTCCCTTTCGGGATATACTTCTTTCAGACGGTTGAGTGTGTGGACTGTATAGGAGGGACGAGGTAAATGAAATTCAAAATCGGATGCACGGAATCGTGGATATCCTTCAATAGCAAGCTGTACCAGTTGCAGGCGCAGCTCGTCAGACCATAAATCTGCTTGCTTTTTGAAGGGGTTGTGCGGAGTGACCATAAACCAAACTTCATCCAGCCCTTCAAACTCGCACAGATAGTTGGCAAGTGCCAAGTGTCCGATGTGTATCGGGTTGAAAGAGCCGCTGAAGATTCCGGTTTTAGTTTTTTCCATATGCTATAATCACAAATAAGAGAACACAGATCTTATTCCGCATCGATACCCAGAAACTCTTTAATCACTTTTAATGCCTGTGCCTTGGCTGTTGCCAGGTCATCATTGATGATTACTTTGTCAAATTTCGGAGCGAAACTTAGTTCATATTCGGCTTTGGCTATTCTACTCTCAATGACCTCGGGAGCATCTGTGCCACGCCCGATCAGGCGGCGACGTAACTCCTCGATACAAGGGGGCTGGATAAAAAGTGAAAGTGCACGGTCACCATAGAATTTTTTTATGTTACAACCGCCCACCACATCTACATCGAACACTACGTTCTGGCCGGCAGCAAGCTGTTTCTCTACCTGTTCTTTTAAAGTTCCGTAAAATCGATCGGTATAAACTTCCTCGTATTCCAGAAATTCATTGTTTGCAATGCGTTGGCGGAATTCGTCGGGAGTGAGGAAAAAATATTCTACTCCATGCTTTTCATCTCCTCGTGGCGGACGGCTGGTAGCTGAAATGGAGAATGCAAGATTCAGCTGCTGGCCCAACAAATAATTTATAATTGTCGACTTGCCCGATCCGGAAGGAGCAGAAAAGATGATGACTTTGGCTTCACCCTTTTGAGGTGGGGTAGTTATTCTTTCTGTTAAATTCATAATCTGTCGTTGTTACATCACATTCAGCACTTGTTCTTTGATTTGTTCCAGCTCATCTTTCATCTGTACCACAATCTTTTGCATTTCAGCATGATTCGATTTGCTGCCGAGCGTATTGATTTCACGTCCCATTTCCTGAGCGATGAATCCCAGCTTTTTACCTTGTCCGCTACCGTTTTCAAGGGTACTGATGAAATATTTCAGGTGGTTGCTCAAGCGTTGTTTCTCTTCATTGATGTCGAGTTTCTCGATGTAGTAAATCAGTTCCTGTTCAAGACGGTTTTTATCATAATCTACGCTCAGTGTTTTTTCCAGCGCATCTGTGATTCGTTCTTTAACTTTATCCACCCGTTCTTTTTCATAAGGTGTTACCGATTCAAGTAAACGATGAATGTTTTCAATCTTTTCACGGAACTTCTTTTCAAGGGCGGCACCCTCCTGCTTACGGAAATCTACTAAATGTGAAACAGCTTCCTTGACGGTTGCATATACTATTCCCCATTCTTCCTCACTTAACTCCTGTGTTTCGGTACGTGTCATCACGTCCGGCATGCGGAGCAGAGTCTGAAACCAGTCAGTGGGTACTGCAATGTGGAGGTTTTCGGAGATAGCTTTGATTTGGTTATAATATCCTTCTACCAATACCTGGTTGATGGGAGTGGCGGCTTCTGCGCACTCTTTCTTTTCCACCCAGAGGCTGAAGTCAACTTTTCCACGTTCCAACACACGTGCAATTTCATTGCGGAGTTCCATCTCTTTTTCACGGTATGCCGGTGCGATTCGTGCCGACAAATCCATCGCTTTACTATTGAGCGATTTTATCTCTACATTAATCTTCTTATCGGGAAGTTCGGCAGTTGCTTTGCCATATCCCGTCATGGATTGTATCATATTACCAAAAGTTTTGTGCAAAAATACGGGATAATTTTAAGATAACCGCTGTAAATGGATAAAAAAGACATTTTGTTTAATCGGGCGGCACGGCTCTTTCATTTAACAACCGTCTTCCTCCCATACAAAAAACACGTTTCGATCTTCCATCTTCCACCTTTTAGAGTGCATATCGTTGATTGTGAGATGTGTATATTGGTGAAAGATGCGGTTTTTATGCCATTTATCTTCCACCCCCATCTTCCATCTTCCACCCGCTGTTTTAGGGGATATTTCAGCAGTAACGGTTTGGAAAACAAATGGATATGTCCAATTTCTTATCCGTTAATCTCTCTAAAAGCATTTCATTTCCCTTACTCTCTTTAGTGCAAATGGTCGGATCCTTATCTCAGCCCGGGCATGCGGGCTCATCGGCCTGGGTATGCGGGCTCATCAGCCCGGGTATGTGGGCTTATCAGCCCAGGTATGGGGGCTGGGATAAAGAGTTGTATGACAATGGTTAATCTACTACACTTCTCCGGTAATAGCCGGTCGGATTCTTTCTTAAAAAAGAAACAACGAAGCACTGCTTCCGCATCGTTGTGTGCGAATGGAGGGTTTTGTGGGGGGGCAAGGGAGGAAGGCGGTTGTTAAATGAAAGAGTCGTGGTCCGGCGGAGCATCTTTTGCTTCTGCCGAACTTTCGTGGTAAGCCTTTTCGAGCATTTCATCCAATAGCGAAGTCAATTGCTGGCAGCTCTCTTTTATCTGTTCCGAACATTCTGCCTTTTGGGTGGGCGAAAGTGAAGTGCCTACTATCAGTTGAGTCTGTTTGTTGATGTGATTGAGAGGAATGTGCACATCGTTATACATCGACCGGATGAAGTTCGATTGCATTCGTTCGCTTTCCTGAGCCTTTTGGGTCTGGCGCAGCAACTCTTTTTGTAGTTTGCGGGTACGTTTCAGGTTGATTGAAAGATAAACAGTAAAGCCGATGACAACGAAAGTCAGTAGGATGGTACTGTAAAAAGCAATGTTCCTGATTCGGGTAATAATGTCCGCTTTTTCCAGTTCCAGTTGTGCGACTTCATTTTTTACCTGTATTTCTCCAAGTTCGCCGAGTTGTTCTTTACGGGTCAGTGAATCGGCCAGAAACATAGCCCGGTCGTAAACCTGACAGGATTCTTCGGCACGTCCCATTTCCCGGAGTAATTTGGCTTTGGTCTTATAGTGCGTCACCGAGGCCGTATTGATAGCCTTACCGGTTTCTACCATCTGGATCAGTGAATCACAAAAGGCGAGTGCTTGTGGATATTCGCCCAGACTACTGAAATAACTTTGACTTAAATCGTAGAAAAAAAGTTTATTGCGTAACAGGGCATCTCCTTTTCCGTGACGGACATAGTTACAATAACGCAGATAATATTCATGTGCTTTCTGTCGCCCTATCAGTTGATGGTTTAGCATCAGTTGCTGGTAGCACAGCACATATAAACTGTTTTTGTAGAAGTAAGGGCGCCGGTGGATTACATCTTCCCGACTGAAATATTCATCCAGTCTTTGCAAGTACTGGTTAGATACTTCCATCAGGCGTTTGCTGTCTTTCAGACTGCGGTAACTCACGCTTAGCATGATATATAGATTGCCTGTAAAGTTTTTGCGGGCAGTAGGTGGAAAACCCTCTGCCAAATTCCATCCTTCTTCCCAATAGGGGAGGGCATTTTTATAATCTATATTTTCGGTCATAGCCATTAACAGATAATGGATCACTCCGGTGAGGAATAGACGTTCGGCCTTTTCATAAGGCGTTTCCGACTCTTTCCGGTCGTTCAGTTCCTGCTGTATCCGGTTGCAGACTTTTACCCTTTCTTCCCGGGGAGCAAGTTGCAGGAGCCGGGCTTTATAAGTCATTTTGTAATAGGTGGCAAGTCCCTCTTCATCTGAGTTTTCCAGCAGCTTTTCTGCTTCGTTCAGCAGAAGGGTAAGTGAATCTTTCTTTTCCGGATCCTGCATATAGTGAATGGTGAGTGTGCTGAGAGATGCACCGATGGCCATTTTATCGTCCGCTTTCTTCCCTTCGGTATAAAGTTTCCGGGCGATTTCCAATTCATCGGGTGAGGAATCGGACAGGTCTAATATATTGATTAGTAATTTGGCACGTTGAGTAGGCTCTTTCGTTTTTTGCAGTATGTTTTGTAAACTGTCCTTGATCGAAGGGGCGGCTTGGGATATTGTTACAATGAATAGCAATATAATCCAGATGTAGTATTTCTTTTTCATTTCTTAGCGTTCTCCATCGGTAGGGTAAATATAAAGCGGGATCCTTTCGTATACGTCTTGTCAATGTAGATATCTCCTTGCATGTGCCTGATGATCAGTTTACAAAGGTAAAGTCCCAATCCGCTTCCTTGCCTGAAAGTATCCAGTTTGGTGAAGCGCCGGAAAACATATTCGTGCTTGTCCGTCGGTACTCCACATCCCGTATCTGTAACACTGACCATCAGCATCTTCCGTCTGCTGTCTTTCCGGCAACTGAGATTGATGAACCCCTGAGTCGTAAACTTATTGGCGTTGTTCAGCAAAGCCCGGAGCAATAAGCTAAGATATTGCGGGTGGGCATAGACTTTATAATCGTTCTCCGGTAAATTGAGTTGATAATCTATTTCCGGTTTTCCTTCCGTTTCTTCCAGATATTGCATTTCGAGACGGCAATAGTGGTTTATTTCTATAGGTTTCAGTGTGAGACTTGCTGTCAGGCTATCCAGATTGGCCACTTCTACCAGGCTATGGAGCAGTGAGGTGAGCAGACGGGTGTTTTCCTGAATAATAAGCTGGTAATCCTTTTGTTCTTCGGGAGTAGAGAAGTCATCGCTTAATATTTCGGAGAAGCCGTTGATAGAATTGAGTGGTGTACGTATTTCGTGACAGATGGATTTGATAAAAGATGCTTTCACCTCTTCGCTCTCCTGTGCTTTGATGCTCTGTTGCAATACCTCTTTCTGAAGTCTTTGAGTCTTGGCCAGTGTCTGGTAGTAATATAAGCTGATGCAGATAGCTATGAACAAGATGCATAGAGCAAAGATGAAAGCTACCTGACGCTTTTCTGACTGCAAATTTATTTTTTCAAGTAATAATGTATTTACATCATGTTTCTGGCGGAGGGAGTCGACCTGTGCACCATACTCTTTCTTAATTAGTGAGTCGGAAACGATCATTGATCGGTCGTAGGCTGCGCAAGCCTCTTTATATCGGTGAAGACAACGCAACAGATGCCCTCTGTTCTGGTAAATTTCGACGATGTTGATGTTTTCCGGAGCTTTTCCTGCTTCTATGCTGCGGATTAGTGAGTCATGCCGTGCGAGTGCTTTTTCTTTTTGTGCTTGAGTGAGTGACAGGTAACAATTGTCGGGAAGGAACTTCCCCTTTGCAGATGTACCGTAGTCACTGTACTTTTCTGCCGGGCTGTCATTTGACAAAACGGCAAAATGCTTCGTTTCGCTTGATTCTGTAGCTTGTACGGTCGTCGGGATACCTGCCAACTCTACAAATAATAACAGCATTATATAGTAGCATGCCTGTTTCATCTCTAATTTTAAAACTTGTTATATTTATCTTTTGCTTGTATAAAATAGTCTGCTAAAGTACGCAAAAACTTAATTTAATGCAATGATTTTGAATGGAAATGCGCTTTATTTATATCTCGGTGCGGTAATCTGAAAATAATCATGTAAATTTGCGTCAATTTAATAATCTGATTATTATGTCGTGTATCCTACATATTGAAACCTCTACCGCCGTTTGTTCGGTAGCTGTGAGTGAAGACGGGCAGAATATTTTTGTGAAAGAGGACCTTAAGGGGCCTTCACATGCTGTTTCGTTGGGAGTATTTGTAGATGAAGCATTGTCTTTCATCGATAGTCATGCTATTCCGTTGGATGCGGTTGCCGTCAGTTGCGGTCCCGGATCGTATACCGGATTACGTATCGGTGTTTCAATGGCAAAGGGCATTTGTTACGGGCGTAATGTCCCGTTAATCGGTATTCCTACACTGGAGGTACTGAGTGTACCGGTATTGCTTTATCACGAATTGCCCGAAGACGCACTGATTTGTCCGATGATCGATGCCCGGAGAATGGAGGTATATGCGGCTATATACGACCGTGCGCTGAATGTGAGGCGTGAGATTTCAGCCGACATTGTAGACGAAAATTCTTATCTTGAGTTTTTAGAGAAGCACCCGGTTTATTTCTTTGGGAACGGAGCAGCAAAGTGTCGTGAAAAGATTACGCATCCCAACGCGCATTTTATTGACGACATCCATCCATTGGCAAAGATGATGTTTCCACTTGCCGAAAAAGCGATTGCTATTAATGATTATAAAGATGTGGCTTATTTTGAGCCCTTCTATCTGAAAGAGTTTGTGGCTTCCCAACCCAAGAAGTTACTTTGATACTTTTCAACCCTTTGGATTTTCTATTTTCAAATTAAAATTTAACTACATGCAGTATAATACTCAACAGAAAAGAATGCCGCTGCCCGAATATGGGCGCAGTATCCAGAATATGGTCGATTTTGCATTGACTATACAAGACCGTTCCGAACGCCAGCGTTGTGCCAATACCGTTATCAATATCATGGGTAACATGTTTCCTCATTTGAGAGATGTACCCGATTTCAAACATAAGCTGTGGGATCATCTGGCCATTATGTCAGACTTTAAGCTGGATATAGACTATCCTTACGAGATTATCCGCAAGGACAATCTGGTGACGAAACCCGATTCGATTCCTTATCCGAGCACTAAGATCCGTTATCGCCACTATGGCCGTACACTGGAAGTGTTGATTAAAAAGGCATGTGAGTTTCCGGAAGGGGACGAAAAGAAGAATCTGGTAGCCCTTATCTGCAATCACATGAAGAAAGATTATATGGCTTGGAACAAAGATACGGTGGACGACCGGAAGATCGCTGAAGATCTGGCTGAATTCTCAGGAGGTAAATTGCAGATGGATGACGAGATTTTGCGTTTGATGTCTGAACGTATTGCCCAGAATTATCGTCCGCGTACGAATAACAACAATAACCAGAGAAATAATAATCAGAGAAGAAAATTCTAAGCAAGGAGATTATTATCATTAATCATTAACCACTAATCACCTAAAACATGGCTTCATTTGTAATCGAAGGAGGACACAGGCTCAGTGGGGACATTCATCCGCAAGGTGCCAAAAACGAAGTGTTGCAGATTATCTGCGCTACGTTGCTTACCGCCGAAGAAGTGACAGTAAATAACATCCCGGATATTCTGGACGTCAATAACCTGATTCAATTGATGCGGGATATGGGAGTAACGGTGGCGAAGACAGGTGTCGATTCATATAGCTTTAAAGCTGAAAATGTAGATCTCGCTTATCTGGAGAGCGATGAATTCCTGAAGAAATGTTCCAGCCTGCGGGGATCGGTGATGTTGATCGGACCGATGGTTGCCCGTTTTGGCAAAGCAATGATATCCAAACCGGGTGGAGATAAAATCGGTCGTCGGCGATTGGATACGCACTTTGTGGGGATCCAGAACCTGGGAGCTGACTTTGCTTATAATGAAGAACGTGGGGTATACGAGATTTCGGCACAAGAGCTGAAAGGTACTTATATGCTGCTCGATGAAGCCTCTGTTACCGGAACAGCCAATATAGTGATGGCTGCTGTGCTTGCCAAAGGGATGACTACGATTTATAATGCCGCTTGTGAACCTTATTTGCAGCAGCTTTGTAAAATGTTGAACCGGATGGGAGCAAAAATCAGCGGCATAGCTTCGAACCTGCTGACGATTGAAGGGGTGGACGAACTCCATGGAACGGATCATACCGTATTGCCGGATATGATTGAAGTAGGCAGTTTCATCGGTATGGCTGCAATGACCCGTAGCGAAATAACCATTAAGAATGTCTCTTACGAGAATTTAGGCATTATTCCTGAAAGTTTCCGTCGGTTGGGCATTAAGCTCGAACAGAGAGGAGATGATATTTATGTACCGGCTCAGGACTGTTATCAAATCGAATCTTTTATCGACGGATCTATTATGACCATTGCCGATGCTCCCTGGCCGGGGCTGACTCCGGACTTGTTGAGTGTCATGCTGGTAGTGGCTACCCAGGCGAAAGGGAGTGTGCTGATTCATCAGAAGATGTTCGAAAGCCGCCTCTTCTTTGTGGATAAGTTAATTGACATGGGGGCCCAGATCATTCTTTGCGATCCGCACCGTGCAGTCGTTATCGGTCATAATCATGGATTTACTTTGCGGGGTGGCAATATGACATCTCCCGATATACGTGCCGGTATCGCCTTGCTTATCGCTGCGATGAGTGCCGAAGGCATTAGCCGGATCCATAATATTGAGCAGATCGACCGGGGATATCAAAACATTGAAGGGCGTCTGAATGCCATCGGAGCCAGAATCACACGCATATGATAAGAAGAGAAGACGTATATAAGATCGGATTATTCAATAAACCGCATGGTATCCACGGAGAATTGTCGTTTACCTTTACGGATGATATTTTTGACCGGGTAGACTGCGATTACCTGATTTGCCGGCTGGATGATATCTTTGTTCCCTTTTTTATAGAAGAGTACCGTTTTCGGTCCGACTCTACCGCTTTGGTAAAACTTGAAGGGGTGGATACGGCCGAACGTGCCCGGATGTTTACCAATGTGGAAGTCTATTTCCCGGTGGAGCATGTAGAAGAGGCCGAACCGGGAGAACTGTCATGGAGCTTTTTTGTGGGTTTTCGGGTGGAAGATGTTCACCACGGTGCTTTAGGTGAGGTGACAGACGTAGATACATCTACCGTTAACACTTTGTTTGTGGTGGACCGGGATGGAGATGAACTGCTGATTCCGGCACAGGAAGAATTTATAGCCGGTATTGACCAGAAACACAAAATCATTACAGTCGATTTGCCCGAGGGCCTGCTGTCTTTGGACGAGTGCGATGATGAAGAAAGTTAAATAGCATAAAGAAACAGGCGGCAAGTAAAGCGAAATGCTTACATTTGTACGCTATATCCCTATAATAATGCCGAAAAAGAAACGCAGTAAAGCTTTTTGGAACAATATTAAGTTCAAGTACAAACTCACTATCATCAACGAGAATACGCTCGAAGAGGTGGTGGGACTTCATGTATCCAAGTTGAACGGGCTTTCCGTGTTACTTTCGGTTCTGACCCTGCTTTTCCTGTTTGCTGCTGCCATTATCACTTTCACCCCTTTACGCAACTATTTGCCGGGATATATGAACAGTGATATTCGTGCGCAGGTTGTAGAGAATGCCTTGCGGGTGGATTCTTTGCAACAGCTGGTGGACCGTCAGAATATGTATATCATGAATATACAAGATATTTTCAGCGGAACAGTGCGGGTGGATACCGTACAGTCAATGGATTCACTGACCACTATGCGTGAAGATTCGTTGATAGCCCGTTCCGAACGTGAAGAAGCTTTCCGTCGCCAATATGAAGAGACCGAAAAATATAATCTGACCTCTATTACCTCTCAGCCCGATGTGAACGGATTGATTTTCTATCGTCCGACCCGTGGTATGATATCCGATCATTTTAATGCTGAGAAGAAACATTTTGGAACCGATATTGCCGCTAATCCCAATGAAAGTGTTCTGGCCACCCTTGACGGTACAGTCATATTGAGTACTTATACGGCCGAAACCGGTTACCTGATCGAGGTACAGCATAACCAGGACTTTGTATCAGTCTATAAACATTGCGGTTCGTTGCTGAAGCGTGAGGGAGATACTGTGAAAGGCGGTGAAGCAATTGCTCTGGTCGGGAATAGCGGAACGCTCACTACCGGTCCGCATCTCCATTTTGAACTTTGGCACAGAGGACGGCCGGTTAATCCTGAAAAATACATTGTATTCTAATAATGAACGAGATAAAGAAAAAACAAATAGCTATCTTAGGTTCTACGGGCTCTATCGGTACACAGGCCTTACAGGTTATCGAGGAGCATTCCGAACTGTATGAAGTTTATGCACTGACTGCCTATAATAAGGTAGATCTCCTGATAGCTCAGGCACGTAAGTTCCTGCCTGAGGCTGTGGTTATAGCTAACGAAGAGAAATATGTACAACTGAAAGAGGCCCTCAGCGATCTGCCTGTTAAAGTTTACGCCGGTACTGCCGCTTTATGCCAGATTGTAGAGTCCGGTCCTATTGACGTCGTACTGACAGCTATGGTAGGCTATGCAGGGCTGAAGCCGACCATGAATGCCATTCGTGCCGGAAAAGCGATTGCGCTTGCCAACAAGGAGACGCTGGTTGTTGCCGGAGAGCTGATTAATCAGTTGGCACAGCAATACCGTACACCGATTCTTCCTGTCGATTCTGAACATTCAGCCGTGTTTCAGTGTTTGGCCGGAGAGGTGGGCAATCCGATCGAGAAAGTAATTCTGACTGCTTCCGGTGGTCCTTTCCGTACATGTACCATGGATCAGCTGAAAACCGTGACGAAGGTGCAGGCATTGAAGCATCCGAATTGGGAAATGGGAGCCAAGATCACCATTGATTCTGCTTCGATGATGAACAAAGGCTTTGAAGTGATTGAAGCTAAATGGCTGTTTGGAGTACATCCCAGTCAGATAGAGGTGGTAGTACATCCGCAGTCTGTTATCCATTCGATGGTACAATTCGAGGATGGAGCCGTAAAGGCCCAGTTGGGTATGCCGGATATGCGTCTGCCTATCCAATACGCTTTCTCTTATCCGGATCGTGTCAACTCGTCTTTTGACCGGCTTGACTTTTCGAAATGTACGAACCTTACTTTTGAGCAACCCGATACCAAGCGGTTCCGTAATCTGGCCTTGGCTTACGAATCGATGTATAGGGGAGGGAATATGCCCTGCATTGTCAATGCGGCTAATGAAGTGGTAGTGGCTGCTTTCCTTCGTGATGAAATCAGCTTTCTCGGCATGAGTGATGTGATAGAACAGACCATGGGACAGGTATCTTTTGTACAGACTCCTACCTATGATGACTATGTGGCAACCGATGCGGAAGCACGCCGGATTGCCCGTGAATTAATTTGTAAATAAATAAATTGTAAATAATCTGATGGAAACATTTTTAATCCGTGCCCTGCAATTGATTATGAGCTTATCTTTGCTCGTCATCATTCATGAAGGGGGGCACTTTCTCTTTGCCCGCCTGTTTAAAGTACGGGTAGAAAAATTTTGCTTATTCTTTGACCCTTGGTTCACACTATTCAAATTTAAACCTAAAAAAAGTGAGACAGAATATGCTGTCGGTTGGCTGCCTTTGGGAGGTTATGTCAAGATTGCCGGTATGATTGACGAGTCAATGGATACGGAGCAGATGAAACAACCCGAACAACCATGGGAGTTCCGCTCCAAACCTGCATGGCAGCGCCTGTTGATTATGGTAGGCGGCGTGTTGTTCAACTTCCTCCTGGCCTTGTTCATTTATTCCATGATTTTGTTTAAATGGGGTGATCAATACATTCCCGTACAGGAAGCTCCGTTGGGTATGGATTTTAATGAAACGGCCAAGGCGGTGGGATTCCAGGACGGAGACATTTTGTTGTCTGCCGATGGAGTGGACTTTGTACGTTATGATCCCGACATGCTCAGTCAGATAGCCGATGCTCGTGAGGTGACCGTGTTGCGTGAGGGTAAAAAGGCCTCTGTATACATCCCGGAAGATATGATGCAGCGTTTGCTGGCAGACAGTGTTCGTTTTGCCGAATTCCGCTATCCTTATGTAGTAGACAGTGTGATGGTCAATTCACCTGCGGCAATGGCCGGTATCCAGCAGGGAGACAGTATCATTGCCCTCGATGGAAAGTCGATTTCTTATTCGGACTTCCTGATGGCTATGGCTGACCGAAGAAAGAATGCAGCAGCATTACAGAAAGATAGCATCGATCCGCACCAGATCACGTTGACTTATGTACGCGACGGAAAGACAGATATGCTGACTGTGGTCACTGACTCCGCTTTCAAGATGGGGGTAGTGGCTATTCTGTATACAGATCAGCTTCTTCCTGTTATAAAGAAAGAGTATGGCTTTTTCGAATCATTCCCTGCCGGTGCGGCGTTGGGGGTGAAGACGTTGAAAGGTTATGTGGGTAATATGAAATATCTCTTCTCCAAGGAGGGTGCCAAACAGTTGGGTGGTTTCGGAACCATCGGCAGTATTTTCCCTGCAACCTGGAACTGGCACCAGTTCTGGTACATGACCGCTTTCCTGTCTATCATCCTTGCGTTTATGAACATCCTGCCTATCCCTGCACTGGATGGTGGACACGTACTGTTCTTGTTCTATGAAATCATTGCCCGCCGCAAGCCGAGTGATAAATTTATGGAATATGCACAGATGACGGGTATGATCCTGTTGTTCGGTCTCTTGATTTGGGCAAATTTCAATGATATACTGAGGTTCTTCTTTTAGACGGAAGTAACATCTTATAAATAAACTACGAGCTGCAAGTGATTGCGTGATTATTCCGCGGATACTTGCAGCTCGTGGTTTATTATCGTTAATGGTAGTTTTTTATATTTTCAGCATCTTCTTTTCTCTCTCCAGATCCGATTCATCCAACTTGGGTGACGGTACTGTACAGGTTTTTATGTAGTCGCCTTCCTGGCATGTATAGTTATAATAGATCTCTTCTTCCGGTGTCAGTTCCGCTTTGGGAATCAGTCTGCCTTCCATTTTCAGAAATGCGTCTATATCCGTGCTGTCCGATTGCTTCACCAGGACGATTCTCCGCGCTATCGGGTTGTGGTTGTAGTCCAGACATAGATACAATCCCTTTAGCATGTTGGGATATTCATAATGTGGCAGTTGCAGATAAATGGTGACCATGGCAAACTGTGGCAGTTCCCGTTCGTTGAACATCAGATAGGAGTTTTGATGATTGCTGATGATGCCGCTTCCCCAATGTACCGATTTATAAGCATTGATCATGCCTACTTTGACGTAATCATTATTCTCTGATGCGCAGATCAGATAGGGTTCTGCCTTGAGACTGTCAGTCGATGAAGAGAGACTGTAACTCAGATATGTACCGCTATAGTTATACACTTCTTCTACAGACCCCTGCATTTCTTTTTCCAGGAGTTTCAGGAACGTATTTCCCATGTTGTTTGTTTCCTGATCGGGTTCCAGGTCGAACAAGCGCTCCTTCATTCCGCTCAGATTGCCAAGCAGGCGTTTTTTCGACACATTGTTCACCAAAGCCAGTGCTTCGTCCAGTGCCTCTTCCTGTGTTTTGGTTTTTTGCAGATTCAGGTAAGCAGGAAGTACACTCGAATAGAGTGCGGACAACACACTGGGGGCCATATTGATCCAGTCGGCTATTTCCTTCATTTTCACTCCGTTGTTACGGAGGTATTCTATTCTTTTGTATATCTCTTCAAGTTCGTTCATGGTATATCGACACGTTGTTTGCATTGCAAATATATGACTTTTGGATTATATAATCATGATATGAATGTTACATTAATATTTCAGCAGAACCCTGCAGAATATAAATGAAATGAATCCTGCAAATTCATTTTTGCTCTGTCCGCTATGCCCTACATTTGCACCGGATTCAAAAACAAGGAAAAATAGATATAAAATGAAAAAGATTGAATGTATCATTATGGACTGGGCCGGAACTGCGGTCGACTACGGATGTTTCGCTCCGGTGGCCGCCTTCATCAAGGCCTTTGCCGAAAAAGGGCTGACGATTGACGTCGTGCAAACCCGCAAACCGATGGGGTTGCCCAAGATTCAGCACATTCGTGAACTGCTGACTATGCCCGAAGTGAACGAGCAATTCACTGCCCGCTATCAGCGTGACTGGACGGAGGAAGACGTGGTGGAACTGAACCGGCTGTTTGAGAAATATCTTTTTGCTTCTCTGAAAGAGTACACAGATCCTATTCCGGGTGTAATCCCTACCTTGGAAAAACTCCGTGCCGAAGGACTGAAGATAGGCTCTACTACCGGTTATACGCGTGAAATGATGGACGTGGTGCAACCTGCGGCTGAGGCTAAAGGTTATCGTGTAGACTATTGTGCTACTCCGAATCTGCTGCCTGCCGGACGTCCGGCTCCGTACATGGTTTTCGAGAATCTCACAAAACTGGGCGTGCCGTGTCTCGATACCGTGGTTAAAGTAGGTGATACCATTGCTGACATCAAAGAAGGTGTCAACGCTAAAGTATGGAGTGTGGGAATCGTGTTGGGCAGTAATGAAATGGCACTTACTGAGAAGGAGGCCGGCAGTCTGTCCGAAACTGAACTCGAGGCCCGCGTCTCCGAAGTCAAAGAACGTATGCTGGCTGCGGGAGCCTCTTACGTCATTCGTAGCATCGAAGAACTTCCCGCACTGATTCAAACTATTAATTCAAAACTCAATTCTTAAAACGATATGAAACCTTATTTGTTATTAACTCCCGGACCTCTTACCACATCAGAAACCGTAAAAGAAACCATGATGACCGACTGGTGTACATGGGACGAGGATTATAACCTGCACATTGTGGAGGAAATGCGTAAACAACTGGTAGGTATTGCCACTCGCAATACGGAGGAGTACACTTCCGTACTTTTGCAAGGTAGCGGCACTTATTGTGTGGAAGCAGTTATCGGTGCTGCCATCGGAAAGAACGATAAACTTCTGATTTGCAGTAATGGTGCTTATGGTGACCGTATGGGAAATATTGCCGAATATTATCATATCGACTATGATCTCCTTGCTTTTGAAGAAACGGAACAGGTATCGGTAGACTATGTGGACGATTACCTGAGCAATAACTCAGACATTACTCACGTGGCTTTCGTTCACTGCGAAACGACTACCGGTATCCTGAATCCGTTGAAAGAGTTGGCGCATGTCGTGAAAATGCATGGTAAGAAGCTTATTGTGGATGCTATGAGCAGCTTCGGAGGTATCCCGATGGATGTCAGTGAACTGGGAATCGATTTCCTGATCAGCAGTGCCAATAAGTGCATCCAGGGTGTGCCGGGTTTTGGATTCATCATTGCCCGTCGTTCCGAGTTGATGCGTTGCAAAGGAGTTGCCCGCTCACTTTCACTCGATATTTATGACCAGTGGGAGACAATGGAGAAAGGACATGGCAAATGGCGCTTCACTTCGCCCACCCACGTGGTGCGTGCATTCAAGCAAGCTCTTACCGAACTGATTGAAGAGGGAGGAGTAGAGGCGCGCTACCGGCGTTATTGCGAGAATCACCGGGTATTGGTGGAGGGTATGCGTTCGCTGGGATTCAAGACTTTGCTCGATGATGCTATCCAGTCGCCTATCATCACTTCCTTCCTTTACCCGAAAGCAGGATTCGATTTTAAAGATTTCTATACTGCTCTGAAAGCTAAGGGATTTGTTATCTATCCCGGAAAAATCTCAAAAGCGGATACTTTCCGTATCGGTAACATCGGAGATGTACATCCGGAGGACTTTGCCCGCTTGGTAGAAGTTGTGAGAGAAACTGAATACTAATGAATGATTATTGAGTTTTTGTCTTTAACGTAGAAGGTTGTGAAAGCCGCATACTACTCACTACTGCTGCGACAAAAGCAAATCCGCTGCCTGCTATCAGACAGACCGCTGTACTTTTTTCGTGTACTACGAAACTGAAGAGTAAAGCAACCAGCGTTGTACCGAATGTCTGTCCTAAAAGCCGTGCCATACCCAACATTCCGCTGGCTCCCCCCGAACGTTGTGTAGGAGCGGAAGAGATGATTGTACTGTTGTTGGGCGTCTGGAAAATACCGAAACCTGCACCGCAAAGCATCAATCGCAGAATGATACTGATGACCGATGAATCTGCTGTTAATGTAGATAAAGAATAAAGCCCGATGCAGAATAATGCCATACCGATACTGCCCAGTATGCCGGGGTGGATGCGCTCCACAAGGTATCCGGCTGCCGGTGCTGTCACCAATGTGGCGATGGGCCACGGAGTCAGCAGCAATCCCGTCATTACTTCGCTGTATCCCAGTGAGTTTTGCAGGAAAAAAGGAAGAGAAACCATAGCCAGCATCTGTGCCGTGAACGAACAGATGGAAGTCAGGATCGATAACCTGAAGATAGGTATTCCCAGTAGGTCGAGCGGTAAAAGAGGGGATGGCTGGTTCAGTTGCCTGTGGACATAATACGTGCCGACAATGGCCAATACAGCCAGTTGGATGGCTATATAATCGTTTTTCTCGTGATGGGCAAATCCGTCCAGTGTATAGATAAGTAGTCCGAAGGTGATAGCGTTGGCTATGGCACTGAGCTTATCGAATTTCCGGTTGGAACGTTCTTCTTTTCTCGGCAGGTACTTGCATCCCAATATCAGGGCTGCAAGCCCCAGAGGGACATTGATGGCAAACAACCAATGCCACGAGGCGATGGAAAGAATGCCGCTTGCCACCGAAGGTCCGGCTGCAGCCGATATGGCCACTACCATGGCATTGATCCCCATTCCTCTTCCTATCTGATTTCGGGGATAGATGGTACGTAACTGGGCAGTGTTGACACTTGTGATGGCTGAGGCGCTGAAGCCCTGGAAAATGCGGGCAAGGGTCAGAGTCCAGAACGAATGGGAGAGGGCGCATATCAGGGAAGTGACTATGAACATGGCAATGCCTGAAAGAAAGATCTTCCGGTATCCGTATATTTCGCCTAACGACGAAAACGAAAGCAGCGATATCACAATGGCGAGCTGATACCCGTTGATGATCCAGGTTGTGACCGCAGGTGAAGTTCCGAAGTCGTGCGAGAGGGTCGGGAGTACTACATTGATGATATTGATGTCGAGCACCGACATACATAAGGCGAAAGAGATGCCGACAACTGCCCAGATGCGGCGATGGAGGGGGAGACCGTCAGTTTCGTCAATTTCCGAAGTTTGTGTAAGCTGAGCCATAAAGAACCTTTTAAAAGAACTGCCACAAAGGTAAACAAAGTCAAGCTTCTTCGGTTTGAGAGGACAATGATATATAAGTTTTTTTAATTCATGAATTTCAGCGAGGCATGTAGCGGAAGTCTTTTTCGATACGGATGACACAGATTTACACTGGATCTTATTGTTGATAATCAGCAAAATGAATCAGCAATCCATGTAAATCTGTGTCATCTGTAGTTCTGCTTCCGATACGCCTTCATGTGTATGTCAGCCTGATAATCCTCTGATTGCTGCTACCTCTGAATTCCAGATGTGGAGAGTAAAGTTCTTGTCTGAAGCGTCCGTCCACCAATACATCTATATAAGGTAGTACGGCAGCCAGTGCCGGATCTGCCTGAATCTCTTCGTACGTATATCCTGTATAGCACCAGATATTCTGTCCTGTCTCTTCTTTTATCCTCCGGATAAGCGGAAGAAACGCTTCCGGGTTGTAAAGGGGATCTCCGCCGGAGAAAGTCACGCCATCCAGTAACGGATTCGAATTGATTTCACGGATGATGCAGTCCAGACGCTTTTCTGTCAATTCATCTCCGGCCTGCGGATTCCAACTTTCCGGATTATGACAACCCGGACAGCCGTGCCGGCAACCTGCCAGATAGATGGAATACCGGATACCTTCTCCGTCGACAATCGTTTCCGGATATGTATAAAGTATATTCATGACTTTATTACAGATGCTTCACGCGATCTCTCTCTTCTGCCCGTTTGGCAGAGTTCCACGAACTCAGGTCGCCCGTCAGATAACCTGTGATACGGCGCATGCGCAGGATATTCTCACTTTGGCATACGGGACATTTATCGTAAATCACTCCCTTGTATCCGCAGTTGTGGCAGGTGTCTACCGGGTGGTTGATAGAACCGTAGCCGATACCTTCGTCAAACATTACTTTTACGATCTTGGCAATGGCGCGTACGTTTTTCTGGGCTTCTCCGTCCAGTTCCACATATGTGATGTGTCCTCCGCGGGTGATGGCATGGAATGGAGCTTCCCGTTTGATCTTTTCTACAATGCTGATCGGTTCTTTTACATCCACATGGAAAGAATTGACATAATAATCGTTGTCTGTCACTCCTTTGATTTTTCCGTATTTACGGCGGTCCATACGGGTGAAACGTCCCGAAAGTCCTTCGGCGGGTGTAGCCAGCACCGAATAGTTCAGATTGTATTTGGCTTTGTATTCATCAGCCACCTTGTTGATTTCCAGCACGGCTTCATAAAGGGTGTCCCATGCCTTCTGGTTGTGTCCGTGTCCCTCTCCATAGAGAGCCACCATGGCATTGTGTCCACCCAGGAAGCCGATACCCAGCGTACCACTGCGCAGCACGTCGCCTACTTGTTCGTTCGGGTTCAGGGCAGCTCCTCCTTTCCATACATCATTTCCCATCATGAAGGGGAATTGGCGTGCCAGGGCTGTACGCTGATATTGATAGCGCTCGTAGAGTTGTTCGGCTATCAAGGTAGCCGTTTCATGTATCGATTCGATGAAAATTTCTTTAGCCTTTCTCTCGACGGCATCTTTATTGTGTCCGTCCTCCGTCATATTTTCTGCTTTGATACGGGCTTCGATGGCAAGGCGCGGCATATTGAGTGTAGTGAACGAAAGGTTTCCGCGTCCCAAAGACGATTTCTCGCCGGCTACGTTCTCAAACACACGTGTGCGGCATCCCATGGTGGCCAGTTCGTAACGGTAACGTTGCGGGTCGTTGGCGTCCCATTTTTCGTTTTGGTTGAACGGGGCATCCAGGAACATAAAGTTAGGGAAGAGTGCTTTTGCCGTAGTGTGGCAAGCTTTCAGGAACAGGTCGAAGTTGGGTGCTTCAAATTTTAATTTACCTTCCATGGCAGCATCGAAATTAGCCATAGCCTTTTCATAATCGGCTTCTGTGTACGATACTCCGTTTTTTATCTTGAATATCTGGATTGGGAATACCGGCACTTCTCCCCTTGTGCCCAGTCCCTCTACGGTTGCTTTCAGTAATTCTTCAATCACCATGCGTCCTTCGGCCGAAGTGTCTGTTCCATAATTGATCGAACTGAACACTACCTGGTTTCCACCGCGTGAGTGCATTGTGTTCAGGTTATGGATAAAGCCTTCCATGGCCTGGTGCGTATCTTTCTGAGTCTGCACAAATGCTTTCTCTATAATTTGGTTCAGATGTTCTTTGTCGATATTGATCTGCAGGGCAGTCAGGGCCATGCGCAATGTTTCGCGTTCCAGTTCCGATGCTTTGATGGACGACAGATGTTCGGCAATCACTGTACGGATAGCCTTTTCTTCTATTTCTTCACCCTTGTTCATCTGTACATAGAAGCTGATGAATGATGCCAGGTGTTTACGGAATGATTTGCTTACCCCTTTTGCCATAAAGAAGTCGAATGCCGGTATGGCCTGACCTCCGTGCTGTTCGTTCTGGTTAGTCTGGAAAATAATGGTAGCCAGGGTAGCATAACTTTGAATGCTTTGCGGGGTACGTATACTGCCGTTCTTGGTGCGGAATCCACGTTCGAAGAGGTCATCCATGTCATACTGGATGCAAGTCGTGGTTTTGGTCGGGTAGTAATCCAGGTCATGGATGTGGATGTCTCCCAATTGGTGCGCCTCGGCAAAACGTTTCGGCAACAGATATTTATATGTATAGTCTTTGGTTACTTCCGAGGCAAATGTCATCATCTGTCCGGCGGGGGTATGACTGCTCATATTGGCATTGCTCAGGTTGACATCGTTTTTATCGATAGCTACGATACCGTCCATCACATGCTTCATCTGAGTCTTTTTGTCTCGTTCGGTGTTTCGCCATTCCCGATAGATGATGTACTTTTTGGCTACTTCCGGACGAACCTTCATCAGCTCTTTTTCTACCAGGTCCTGAATTTCTTCTACCGTAATGGTAGGAGATGCAAATTGTCCGATTACGTTCATCGTGATGTCAGCAATCAATTGCTGTTCATCATTGATTCCTGTGGCACTAAACGCTTTTGATACAGCGTTCTTGATTTTACTGATGGAGAAGTCCTCCCTTTTACCATCTCGTTTGATGATACAAATTTCCGCGTAGTTCATAACTTTAACTCCCGAAAGCTTTAGATTTTTTTAATATGTTTACTTTTTCAGCAGGTCTTCTGACTTATCTCTCCCTCGCAACGCCTTCCCACGCTGGGCGCAGTGGCATAGTGTGCGGATTCTCAGAGAATTACAGCAGCGGGTACTGTCGCCGATTTGCACAGCGTTCCCTCGTGACTAAACCTCTTTTTAGTGCTGAAATCTGCTACAAAGGTAACAGTTAAAGCAATAAGTTGTTCTTGTTTTAACAAGAATTTTTGGAGAACTTTTCTTTCTTCCTGATACAGAAAGTTTTCCAAAACGGGAAACTTTCGGGCATGAAATTTAAATGAAGTTTGCTAAAGAATCAGCCAGATAGCTATGATATGCCCTATGCTTCCGCCCAGACAAAACAGGTGAAAAACAGCATGTGTATAAGGTTTTCGCAACGAATAAAATACGGCTCCCATGATGTAGGAAGCCCCTCCTCCGATAAGCCACCAGAAGGCGGGAGAAGCTCCGATGGCGGAGAGGCAGTCCATCAAAGGTTTCAGGGCTACCAGGATGGCAGAACCCATTCCGACGAAGCAGATTGTTTCAAGATTACTGTGTTCTTTCAGCTTTTTAAAAGCCAGTATGAAGCCTACGATGGCCGACAGCCATACGAAAGCGAATATTCCCCAGCCCCAGCCACCGGCATGGCGCAATACCAATAAGGTAAACGGGGTATAAGTGCCTGCTATGTGCAGGTAGATGGCGCCGTGGTCGAATTTGCGGAGAAGTTCTTTACGGCTGCCGGGTCTTGAACCGTGATACCAGGTCGAACTGATATAGGATGCCAGCATTCCCGCCAGGTAGACCAGTACACAACCTGTCGCCCAATAGGGATGTGGGTTGGCAAGTGCTTTTTCCAACAGAAAATATCCTGCGGTGATACCTAACAGAATACCTGCACCATGACTTAGGGTGTTGGATAATTCTTCGCCGTGTGAATATCGCTTGTTCTCCATTCGTGTGTATATAGGTGATGTGGTAGCAATTTAATAAGATGACCGCAGATTTGAGAGTTTCGACACACCCTCTTAAAATCTGCGGTCATCCTTTCCTTTTTAGAAGTATCTTGTATCAGGCAGCAGATTTATACCAGATGTCCGATCCATTCTTCGCGGTCGCCCGGCAACAGGTCGATTACCGGTACTTCCACCATGGTGTAGCATCCCGGTTGCTGCTTCATCGAAGCGCGTGCCACGCATACCAGTACCTGTGCGGTCAGTGCGGGATTATTGATGCGCATGTTGAATTCGAACAACTGATTCTGGGTTTTTCCCGATACACCTTTGCGGGTCAGGTTTACACCGTGTCCCATGTCCAAGAGTGCATCCACGCTCGGCACTTGCTTTACGTGGGTTTCGTCGTTCACGAAATAAGCGTCCGATTTGATTGCGGCTGCCACGTCTTCAAATTTATATCCGTCTTTCAGTTCGATGTATACCATGCGGCGGTGGATTCCCGTTCCTGTGGGGATGGTCATTGACAAAGCCGCTTTCACTCCGTCGATTGCTTTCACGGCTACCGTGTGGCCCATGCTCATACCCGGACCGAAGTTGGTGTAAGTGATTCCTTTGGGGGCGATTGCTTCGAGCATGGTGCGTACGATGGAGTCGCTTCCCGGATCCCATCCGGCCGAGATGATCGATACCGCCCCGTGTTCTTTGGCACAAGCACCCAGTTCACGGCGGAGATCTACGATTCCGGTGTGGATATCGAAACTGTCCACTGTATTGATTCCCATTGCGAGGATTTCTTTTGCGTATTTCTCAACGCTGCGGGTCGGAGTACAAAGAATAGCCACGTCTACTCCCTGAAGTTCCTTTATATCTTTAACTACTGCGTAATCATTCAGTTCAGCCGGTTTGTTCTCGGCACCTGCACGACGAACCACACCTGCTATCTCAAAATCGGGAGCCGCTTGGAGGGCTTCCAGCACATAACGACCAATATTGCCATAACCTACGATGGCTGCTCTTACTTTTTTCATCTTTTTATTGGTTTTGTTTAACACATTTCTTTATTTCGGTTGCAAAATTAGTCATTTTCTTTGTTTTCAGGTCTCTTAGGGGTGTTAAAGTTAGTTTTTGTTATTCAAGGTTCGTGAAGCACAATATTTATTATCTTTGCGTTCTGATTATAACCATTATGATAGAATACATCAAAGGCGAGATTGCCGAACTGAGTCCGGCAACCGCAGTTATCGATTGTAACGGATTAGGATATGCCGTTAATATATCACTCAACACTTATTCTGCCATTCAGGGTAAGAGCAGTTGTAAACTCTATATCTACGAAGCCATCCGCGAAGATGCTTACGTTTTATATGGCTTTGTCGACAAGCAGGAACGGGAACTTTTCCTGCTGCTGATTTCCGTTTCGGGCATTGGAGGAAACACGGCCCGCATGATTCTTTCCGCTCTTTCACCGGCCGAACTGGTGAATGTGATCAGTACCGAAAATGCCAATATGCTGAAGACGGTGAAGGGTATCGGATTGAAAACAGCGCAAAGGGTCATTGTCGATTTGAAAGACAAAATTAAAACGGGTGCTGTGGCTGCTGCCACCGGAGGAGTGACCGGTACATTGCTTCCGGCCATGAATGCGGAAGTGCAGGAAGAAGCCGTTGCCGCCTTGACGATGCTGGGCTTTGCCGCAGCGCCTTCTCAGAAAGTGGTGCTTGCCATTCTGAAGGAAGAGCCCGATGCTCCGGTGGAGAAAGTCATTAAGCTGGCTTTAAAGAGACTCTGAGAACAGTTCGGCAGTATAAGGAGGCTTATAAGATTTTCTGATACATCCTCAAATCCAGTTTTTTGCCGAACTTTTCCGCTACCTGCCGGATGTTTGCGCAACACTCGAAGCCACATCTCTCAAACAGGCGTATGCTGGCTTCGTTTTCTCCCGAAACCAGTGCCATTATATTGCTGAAGCCTTCTTGCCGGATGATCTCTTCCAGCCGGAGTATGGTTTGTTTTCCATACCCCTGACCTGTGAACTCCGGTTTCAGGTAGAGGGTCAGTTCTACCGAAATGCGGAAGGCTTCTCGGGGCTTGAAACGTGCGAAGTAGCAGAATCCGCAGGGAGTTCCTTCGGGAGTTTCAATGATGAACGACCGGTAGACGGGATCGCCTACGGGGATGTAGTTTTTCAGTTCGTCGATGGAGGCGCAGTGTACAAAGTACACCACTGTCGTGTGGAGAGTGTAATAATCGTAGATGTCTTTTACAAAAGGCAAGTCGTTTTCCGTGAGCGTTCTGAGCGTAATATCCATTGCCGTAAAGTTCATTAATTGCCGCAAATGTAGCTAATCTTATCAGAAAAGAAGTACATTTGTTTCCGTAAATCAACACTCCAATTCATGAAATTGCAAAAAATATATCGTCAACAGTGGATGGAAGCCCATCCACGCATGCAATCGGCAGATACCGATCAGTGGTACGTGGATTTTGCCAACAGGCTGTTGCCCGTATTTGAGAAGTCGGAGCTTACCGGACAGATGATTCATAAGAACCGGGCTGTTCTCTATTTCACTTGGTATCTGGAAGATTGTGTGAATAATTCCGGTAGCTGGAATACATTCATCCGGTTGCATAAACAGTTGTATGGACGTTTCCTGCCTTTTTACACACTGACAGAGTCGTATGCCGATGATGAAATAAATCCCGAGGATGTATCTTTTCTGCTGTGGACGCTTCTTTCTCCTGTCACGGATAGTTCTCCGTCTCCTTGGAATCCGTTTGACAGTTCTCTGCTTCAGCTCGCATCCGATGTATATGCGGTGCTCGATGCCCATTTTGAACAGGCTCCCCTTACCGGTGATGAATCCACGGAGTGGTTTCCGGATGTCCGTGCCTTGTTACCCCCTCCGGGTCCTGTTTTGGATGTCTTGCCGGAAATGAATCTCCCCCGTGATGTAGCGAACTTCCTGAGTGCTTCCGGAGGAAAACAGATTGTATATTTAAAAGACTATGTTGATTTGCGTCGCTTCTGTGTCGATGCGTTGAAGTGGGCCGATGAAGACGATTCGTTAATGCCCGAGTTGGCCGATGAAGAAGATTTTGTGTTTTTTGCCAATCCGAAAGGTGTCTTGCTGGCTCCCAATATCGGTGCTTGTTTCCGCGACGAACGAAATTCGGAATATAATCCGGAGGTTGCCGAACAAGAAGGGGCCGAATTGTTTTATATTCCGGGGCTTTGTCCCATCGACTTGTTGCACTATGCCATGCAGCACGGCTTATTGCCGGAGGTCGCTTTTCCTTTCGGGGATGGCAGGAGGCTGTTGCACGAGAACTGGGATTTCATAGCCCGCAGGTATTTAGGTAAATATTATAATGAAGATTTTTATGAAGAAGAGCGGAAATAGCAGTGACCGTCCGGGTAGCGGACGTCCCAAAGCTTCGGGAGGCAAGAAACCTACCGGTAAGCGGATCGGAAAGTCGAAACCCTCAAAAGCCAATAACCAGCTGAACCGTAGGGTGAAATAAGTTGTTATCTGTTATAAACAGGTTTTATTATGAAATGGGAAAGTAGTTTGATGGAACATCTCCAATGGTCGGACACGATAACCAACCGGGAGAGTAAAGAGAGGTTGGCCCGTATGATTGCTATGCGCGTACAAGAAGGCGAGGTCATTGGGGCTGGCTCCGGATCGACCGTATATCTGGCATTGCTCGCTATTGCCGAAAGGATACGTACGGAGAATCTGCACGTCACCGTGATTCCTGCTTCGATGGAGATATCGATGGAATGTGTCCGCTTGGGCATTCCGCAGACTACTTTATGGATGTGCCGTCCCGACTGGACCTTCGATGGAGCAGATGAAGTAGATCCCGATCATAACCTGATCAAAGGTAGAGGCGGAGCGCTGTTCAAGGAGAAGCTGTTGATAAGCAGCAGCAACCGTACTTTCATATTGGTGGACGAAAGCAAACAGGTTTCTTTTCTGGGAAGCCGTTTTCCTGTCCCCGTCGAAGTCTTTCCGATGGCTTTGCCCTACGTAGAGAGGGAAATCCGGGCAATGGGTGCTTCACATACCCAACTGAGGCCGGCTAAAGGTAAAGATGGTCCTGTGATCACCGAAAGTGGAAACTTGATTCTCGATGCCTGGTTCAGCAATATTCATTCGTCTCTTGAAAAAGAAATCAAGTCGGTGACGGGTGTTATAGAAAACGGACTGTTTATGGGATATGATGTCGAGGTAATGGTAGCAAAATAAGATCGGAAACGGTTGATAGTACGAAAGCTAAAGAGGATGTATCAAAACCCACCACAGAGTGACACAGAGGTGATTTTAAGTTGTTGATTATTAATGAAAAGACTCTGTGATGCTCTGTGCTACTCCGTGGTGAAAAGAGTTATGACACATCCCTTTTAGCTTTCGTTGCCTACAAGTTCATTGCATTTCCTCCAAGGACTCCCAGTATGGCAGATGCCACTGCGATCATTACTTTTAAAATTGTGTTCCAGTTTGATTTCTTCATTTTTCTACACCTCCTTTCATGTGATTCTGATTTATGCCGTCGGGTCATCCACAATGTCTCCGTCACCGTCTTTTCCCGTTTCCTTTCCTTCCAGTGCCGCTTTGATGTCGATAAACTCGATTCTGTCACCGGCCCGGGTCGATGTCAGGTTCGGACGTACGCTCGACGACGGACGAAAGTTTATTTTCACCGCCATTATGTTTTTGGCCGTACAGTCTTTTTCCGCATCCACCCCTTTGGTGCGTGCCGAAAGGCTGAATACTCCGAAATCCCGGATATTGACCGACTGCCCGTTGTAGAGTGAGGTACGCATCGCCTCTACAAAATTGGTGAGTACACTTTTGATATCTCCTAATGATAACGAACTTTTCTCCTTCATTTCGTACGCAATGCTTTCCAGGCTTGCGCTTTGACCTAAAGTGACCAGTTGCGGATAAAATTTCTCTATAGCATCCGCTTTTCGCGGATCCTTTCTCGCGATTTTTTTGTATGGAACTGCCATTGTCCGATAATTTTTTATGGTTAATAATTAAGAATGCATCCGGAAGGTCGGACGAGCTCTTTTCCTTTCTTCCGGTATGTCAAAGATACCGCTTTGTAACCCCTGTTTTGTGCTTGTTGACGTGGGTTGAGGCGGTATGGATAAAAGATTGAAAATCAATGAATGTTTTGTGAAATAGTATGACTTCTGCTATGATATGTCGTTTGTTTTTGTTATCTTTATGCTATTGTAAAGTTCCGATTATTTATTAATTTAAAATTGAAAAACATGAAAGATTTAGAAGATGACGAGAGAGAGTTTCCTATCCGTGTATATACAAAAGTCGAGTTGGCTCTGCTTTATGCACCCCATTTGTCTGAAAATGCCGCCCTCAATAATCTCAGCCGTTGGATGCGGCACAACAAACTCCTGATGGCTGCGCTCGAGGAGGTGGGATACTATAAATACCGCCATTCATTTACGCCCAAGGAAGTTCGTCTGATCTTTCGATATATGGGAGAGCCGGGAGCATAAAATTAGAGAGAAACCAATACCGGTATTGGTTCGGAGGATTTGATAAGAAGTTGAACTTGTGCAATTTATGCATAAGTTCAAAAATAATAGGTATTGATTTTAATCAAAACAGCTAATATCTTTTTGTCAATAAAACGCCAATATATGTCCTGCCCCGTAACAATATATGTAATCGAAATAACATATATTGTTACGGGGCATTTCTCTTCTATCTCCTTCTTTCCGATACTTTTAAAACGGTAACTCTTCCATCTCCTTTCCCTTCTCCCTTTTCCTGAAGTTTTCGCTCACCTCCTGCTGGCTGAGTTCCACTACGGCATACTCCGTAATGCCATGGACGTTTACACGCTTGCCGAAGGCATCCCTTTCCAGAATCTGTACCAACACTTGTTGCGTTTGCGCGTTGGCTTGTGTCCGTCCGTATACAGATAGAGTAGCCAGTATTGCGGCGGCGGGTTTCCATTTCACCTCAAAGTCCTTTTCTCCTGCCGGACGGAAGTAAACATACAGGTTCTCTTCCAGTGGGTCTTTCATGCGGTGGCGTTCGTTTCGGGTGTTGATGTCGTCTATCTCGTTTCCTTCAAACCAATAGCGGAAACCGTCTTCTATCAGTTGCACCGCCTGTGCGTATACTCCTTTGTGGTCTACCGGAGTGCGGTAGTCGATGGTTTTTACGGGAATGACCAGGAAGCGCCGGTTTCCCCCGTAATCCCTGAGGAACTGCATGTTGTTGGTGCTGCCAATGAACGATGCCCTCCGGGGATAAAGCTGCGCCTGAGTGTCGTATACTTTCCGGATGGTGACGTTCTCCTGTCCGATGATCCGTTTGAGTTCGGCGATGTCTCCTGTCTTCACACCTTCAAACTCCTCCATGTTGATCAGCAGCCGGGTGGATAGCAGCAAGAGGTCATCCTTGTTTGCCGGGTCTATCATTCCGTTGCGGTAATATTCTCCGAGTTCGGGGGGCAGCAGGTGCCGTATCCAGGTACTTTTTCCTTTTCCCTGCGCCCCGTGCAGCACCAGGGCTTGCTGGTTGGCTTTACCCGGTTGGAGCGCCGAGGCCACCATGGCTACGATCCAGCGCCGGAATCCTTCCCTCCAGAATTCCTGATCCTCCGCCTGTATGGTGTCCGCCAGTTTCCCGATGTGGTCGGTTGTCCTGTCCCACCGCACGTTTCCTCCGAAGTAGTCGGTAAAGGGATTGAACTCCGGTGTATAGTCCGAGTCGATGACCGACTTCAGGCTGTTGAGCGGATAGACGATGCCCTGTCTGCTGATGTTCAGGAAGATGGAGTTGAGATCCTTGTTCCGCATGGCGTAGAATGATTTTCCCTCCTTCGTTTTGGACAAGTCGCACATCTCCAGTCGGTCGAGTACCGTATTTCTCCTGAAAGCATAATTCTTGTTCAGATAGTCTATCACCTGTTCCACGGGCGGTATCTTTTTTTTCTCCTCTGCCCGTTCCGTTCTGTCCGTATATGTGTAGGCGTTCGCGATGGGGGTGTCTGTATCCATCTGTCCGTCCTCCCCTAATTTCACTGCTGCCAGACGCTTGACTTCCGCCTCTTCAAGTCCCTTTCGGAAACATTTGTTTCCCAGGGTGAAGAGGAACGAATTGCGGTTTCCCTCTGTGTATTTCATCAGCCTGCGGGTAGAGCTGAGGCATTTGTTGAATTCCATGCACGTGTAGGCGCTGACTTCCCCTGTTGGGTCCGTTGCGGGCTCTTCCTTCTGCCTTCCCTTCCGTGCAGGTTCGGGGGCTTCGATGGTGAATGTCCGTTCCGGGATGTGTGCCACCCGCCGGGGAGAGTAAAACGCCCTCGGGTCATATGAAGCGAAGACACCTCTCGACAAGTCCTTTCCGCTGGTGTCCACTTCCGTCTCCAGAAGTTTCTCGTAGTGTTTACGGGTCAGTTCGTACATTCCCGCGTGATACTGCTCCAACCGGCTGTAAGTGATTGCCGGTGTCCGGAAGAACGCGTTTCGCCACCCTTCCGCTTCGAGGCTTACCGGATAGGCGAGCACCTTGAATCCGTGTTGCTTGGCGGTGAGGAAACAGGCGAGTGTCGCTTCGTCTGTTTCTATCAGGGCCCGTATCCGGTCCAGCTCCTTTTCGGGCAGATGGTCCAGGTCGATGGTGATGATGTCATTGTATGCGGCGATACTATGCGCCAGCCTGCATTCGTGGTAGTTTGCCGTGACGGTGAAGTAGTCCAGCTGCCGTTTTACGTTCTCCGCTTCCTTGGTTTTCCCTTCACTGATAAGCCTTCCTATTTTCTCAATCAGGGCGGCATAGCGACTGCTGCGTACCTTTTCGATTAATTCATTCAGGGAGCATCTCCCTTTTACTTTGCTGAAGCCCCTGTAAGTAGTAATACTAATGTTTTCCATTTTTCTGTCTTTTTTAAAGCTCGACGTAAGTGTCTGCGGCTGTAAAATTAGGGATGATTTTATAAACCTTGTTAGACGTTTTCTTTGAAGAATGTCTTTATTTCGTCTAAGATGTTTGTTCCCAGATCTTTATCCGTTCCCTTTTTCTCCTCTTTCAGAAATTTTAGTGTGTTAAATATTTCTGTTTCAATGGATTGTACTGACATTTCCTTTGTGGGGTTTTGTTTCTGTCCGAAGTATAGCATACGGTACATGATATGTGCCAATTCACGGATTCCTTTGCGCTTTTTCGTTCCTTTTTGCTGGTAATTCAACCATAAGAAAAAGAGGATAACCAGCTCTCTGTGAGTAGTTATGTCGAGTTTTTCCGGTTTCTTTTCCAGTGTTTCTAAAATTCTCTTACTCTCGTCAGTTTTTCCGTTTGTAATTACTACATAAGGAATGTCTTCTATGTTGAGAATCATTCCTTCATTCGGTTTTTTTTGCTCATTTTGTCTAATATGATTTATTATTACGAAGGCAAAATTAACTGTTCTTAGTATATAATCCGTTATATACGCGTATATTGTTTACTTTTAATTGATGTTTCACCCCGTCCTGAAAATAGGTTAAGTATACCTGACCTGTTTTCAGGACAGGGTAAAATCAATTTAAAAAGAGAGTATTATGCGTGTACGCGTGTGCGCGATTATATAAAGGGCGTCGGTGAATAGGGGGATTTTAGTGTAAATAGAAAAGAGTATGTTTCAAAAAACGTTCGTTCAATGGAACAAAGGTAAACAGCATTTTTATTATAGCAAAATATTTTTATAAATAAATTTGTTTTCTCTTTTAATAGTACTTTTATCTATCTGTGAATCAATCAATTATTAAAACTTTTAAATTAGCTTTTCTTTTTTTGAATTTTTCTTTTTGGAGATTTTAAAATTCTGTCAAAAATGGTGTTTAAACAAACGAACGTTTTTTGAAACATCAATGACTTCTAATTCATTCGTTCATAGAACTTTATCTCTGAAATTCTTCTGTTTCTTGGAAATGGTCAATTTCAGGGTACTTACATAACATTTCATCGTTCTCCTGCTGTGATAGGGGAGAGTCTTGAGATCACATGAATGCAAGTAATACTGATATTCGCATTACATCATCTGACCGGGAGGTACTTTCGTACTCCGGTGTCCCCAAAGAATACCCTTTAGTGAAGGAATCCGACAACATCCATTGGTATGCTGTGCGAGTCACCTACAGCCGCGAACTTTCTTTGAAAACGTACCTTGACAGCGAATCCATCGAGAATTTCATCCCGATGCGCTACGAGTATATCGTGAAGAACGAACGCCGAGTGCGTAAACTGGTTCCCGCTGTTCATAATTTGGTATTCGTCCGTTCGTGCCGTGAACGTATCGACCGTATCAAAGAAGAGATGGGTGTATCCCTTCCGATCCGTTATATCATGGATCGGGAAAGCCGCCAGCCGATTGTTGTTCCGGACTCCCAGATGCGTAGCTTCATGGCGGTTGCCGGCAGTTACGAGCAGCAACTGGTTTACCTGGAGCCTTCCGCTGTAGCCTTCCGTAAAGGCCAGCGTGTGCGTGTGACGGGTGGTCTTTTTGCCGGTGTCGAAGGTGAGTTCATCCGTGTGAAAAACGACCGTCGCGTGATGGTTTCCATTCAGGGAGTGATGGCTGTTGCCACCACCTACATCCATCCTTCTCTAATTGAGCCGCTCGATCTTTAAACAGTAAAATAGCAGACAGTAAATCGTAAATAGTAAATATTCCCATGAACTCTTTAGATTCTCAAATTACCGCTTTGTACACCTTGGCGCACGAACTTCTGTATCTGGGTTCCGATGGCAGCCCCATCTACAGCGACCACTTCAGCCGGTTGAACGGTGATGTACTCAGCCGTGCCAACACTTTATATCCCCATCATGGCTCCACCGACGAGGAAGAAGCCCGTTTGTGCCTTTCGCTTCTGATGGGTTATAACGCGACGATCTACAATAACGGTGACAAGGAAGTCCGCATCCAGCAGATCCTGAACCGTTGTTGGGAAGTGCTCGACCGCCTGCCCGCTTCTTTGCTGAAGGTGCAGCTTCTGACTTATTGCTATGGCGAAGTATTTGACGACGATCTCTCCCGTGAGGCACACAGCATCATCGACAGTTGGGGAGGACGTACCCTTTCCGGCGATGAATGTGAGATTGCCGAACAACTCCGCAGCCTTGAAGAGAATCCTTATCCCAACTGGGAAGTAGAGGAGTGAACTCTTTTCTTTTTCGACACAACACTGTATATAACCTAAATCCCCTTTGTCTTGAATATCCTTTTCATCATATTGGCTTTTGTCATCTCTGCTTCGATTGCCCGGCTTATCATTCCCCGCATCCTGCTTATCTCTTTGCGGAAGAAGCTTTTCGATATGCCGAGTGAGCGCAAGGTTCATAAACGTGCCATTCCCCGTTTGGGCGGTGTCTCTTTCTTTCCCACCATCCTGTTATCCTCTTGCGGTGTGTTCGCACTTCGCATCCTGATGGGTTATGATGTTCCTGCCCTCCGTGCGGTGTACTTGCTGCCCGAGTGCATGTTTCTGGTCTGTGGGATGACTTTGCTTTATCTGACGGGTATCGCCGACGACCTTGTGGGAGTCCGTTATCGGCAGAAATTTGTGATCCAGATCATCTGTGCCTCGTTTTTCCCCCTGGCCGGCCTTTGGATCAATAACTTCTACGGGCTTTTCGGCCTGTATGCCCTTCCTGCCTGGATAGGTATGCCTTTTACGGTTCTTCTGGTTGTCTTTATCACCAATGCCATCAATCTGATTGACGGTATCGACGGTCTTGCTTCCGGTCTGAGCAGCGTTGCCCTGCTTGTCTTCGGCTTCCTGTTCATGCAGAAAGAACTTTGGACGTACAGCATGCTCGCCTTTGCCACGTTCGGTGTGCTGGTCCCTTTCTTTTACTATAACGTCTTCGGCAGTGCGGAACGTGCCCGTAAGATTTTTATGGGTGATACGGGCAGCCTGACTTTGGGCTATGTGCTCTCTTTCCTTGCCATCAAATACAGCCAGTACAATCCGGATGTCACCCCGTATACCGAAGGTGCTTTCGTGATTGCTTTCAGTACGCTGATTGTCCCTGCGTTCGACGTGATCCGTGTGGTGATGGTTCGTGTTCGCAGTGGCAAGAGCCCTTTCGAACCGGACAAGAACCATATTCATCATAAGTTCCTGGCAATGGGTTTCACACCAAGAAAGGCGATGATAACGATCTTGCTGATTTCTTGTGCGTTTAGTGCGGTGAATATTCTGTTGGTTCCGGTGGTTGACAACACGGTGATGCTTTTGGCGGATATTGCTGTGTGGGTGGGACTGAATTTATGGTTTGACAGGGTAAGAGATGGACGAAAGTAATATAGATTAAAATAAAAGATATTCTAATACTTAATAACTGTTTGTTCTAAAGATATTATCTAAGTATATAAGTCTTGATTTTGTATAGGGAGCAGAAAATAAAATTAGTTAGTATTTATAGAAATTATTTGAAATAATAGAATTAATTAAAAACGAATATTTCAGTGTGATAAAATATTGGATAAATGAAATGTTATTTAGTGTATTGGATTTAAACGGGATGATAATTTTGTTAATTAGATTTTAGTTGTGGAGGATAACAAAACTTCTTCGTATCGTAAGATAGTAAAAGGGACTGCTTTATTTGGAGGAGTACAAGTCTTCAATATCTTAGTTTCTCTGATAAGAGGTAAATTAATTGCAATTATTCTCGGACCAGAAGGTATGGGTATCTCCTCTCTATTAACCTCGTCAACAAATATGTTACAACAGTTTTCTAGCTTAGGACTAAATTATTCTGCAGTTAAAGATATTTCGTATGCCAAAGAAAATGGTGATCAAGAACGTTTGAGTTTGGTCATACACGTATTACGACGATTGTTGCATTTAACATCATTAATTGGTAGTTTGATCTCTATTTTGTTTGCAGAACAACTGAGTTTACTTGCTTTTGGAACAACTGATTATAAGTGGTCCTTTGTTGGATTATCAATAATGATTTATTTTACTACCTTATCTAATGGTGAGTTAGCTATATTGCAAGGTGTTAGAATGCTGAAGCAATTGGCATATTCATCTATTATAGGATCTTTGTTGGGATTAATGGTAGGCGTGCCACTTTATTATTACTATGGCTATGATGGTATAGTTCCTGCTATGATAGTATTATCTCTTATGACTTATCTTTTTAATCGGTATTATGCAAATAAAGTACAACACTATCACTTAAAAGCTAATTGGGATGTAACGAAAACTATAGGTAGAACTATGCTTGCATTAGGAATGATACTTTTGGTCTCTGGTTTGCTTACCACAATTTCTAATTATTTATTAAATACATTTATCAGTAACTTTGGTTCATTACAAGACGTTGGCCTTTATCAAGCAGCAAACTCTATAACGAATCAGTATGTGGGAGTTGTTTTTGCTGCTATGGGAGCAGACTTCTTTCCTCGACTATCAGGCGTTTCGAAAGACAACACAAAAATTAGGGCATTAGTTAATCAGCAATCGGAAATAGTAATGCTAATTGTTGCTCCTTTAGCTATATTATTGATAATGACAGCTCCTTTAATGATCCGATTGTTATTATCAAAGGAATTTTTACCTTTAATTTCTGTGGTTCGCTTTATGGGAATCGGATTGTTTTTTAAAGCTATGGCGTATCCAATGGGATATATTTCTTTTGCTAAAGGAGATAAAAAATTTTTCTTTTGGTTTGATGGAGTAACAGGGAATATAATGACGCTTATATTAAACATTATATTTTATTATAAATGGGGGTTGATTGGTATTGGTATTTCTTTTACAGTATCGTTCTTTTTATTTAGTGGCCTATATGTGTTAATAACTAGATGGCGTTATGATTTTTATTATTCATTGTCGTTCTATAAGATGCTGGTTCCTTTATTTATATTGTTATGTGTAGTATTTGGAACTTCTTTTATTTCTGATGTATATTTTTCATATATTTGTATGATATTAGCATCTATTATTTGCTTGTTATTGAGTTTATATGGTCTAAATGTTAGATTGCAAATAATAAAATTGAAAAAATGATTTCTTTTGAAAACTTTCGGAATACAAATAGAATATTGTAAAACAAATCTGTTAATCAATGTTTGTAATATTACTATAATCCATTAAAGATATTTATTTAGTAGATCTTTATGCCATATATTATCTTTCCTATCTTTTTTGTTAAATATGCTCTTGAGAAGATAAAAATGGATCAAATAAAGTTTTTTTGATTTTTTGATATAAATATATTATAATTATATTCATGTTATGAAAAAGAAAATATTGTTGACGTTTGGTACACGTCCAGAAGCAATAAAGATGGCTCCATTAGTAAAGGAATTGCAGGAAAAAAAGGATTGTTTTGAGATATTAGTTTGCGTGACAGGTCAACATCGTGAAATGCTGGATCAAGTGCTTCATATTTTTGATATTAGTCCAGATTATGATTTGAATATAATGAGACAAGGGCAAGATTTATATGATATAACTTCGCGTGTCCTCTTAGGAATGCGTACTATATTTATGGAAATTAAGCCAGACATTGTATTAGTGCATGGTGATACAACCACTTCAACTGCTACTGCATTAGCGGCTTTTTATCAACAGATACCTGTAGGGCATATAGAAGCAGGACTTCGTACTCATGATATTTATAGTCCATGGCCCGAAGAGATGAATCGTCAGATAACTGCAAGGATAGCCACTTACCATTTTGCTCCTACTATTTTAAGCAAACAAAATCTGATAAATGAAGGTGTAAAGGAAGATTTTATTTTTGTAACAGGCAATACCGTGATTGATGCTCTTTATTGGGTTGCGAATAAGATTAAAACAAATGAAGGCCTTAGTAAGGCGATAAAAGATGCTTTGAAAAGTTCTGGTTATAATATTGATAATCGGGGTACCGAAAAGAAGATTGTTTTAATTACAGGACATCGTAGAGAAAATTTTGGAGAAGGTTTCATTCATATGTGTCACGCTATAAAAACGTTGGCAGAGAAGTATCCAGATGTTGATTTTATCTATCCAATGCATTTGAATCCTAATGTTCGTAAGCCTATTAATGATGTATTTGGAGAGCAAAAATTCATTAATATATTTTTTATTGAGCCTTTGGAGTATCTATCTTTTGTCTATTTGATGGATAAATCATTCTTGGTGTTGACAGATAGCGGTGGAATCCAAGAAGAAGCACCTGGGCTGGGGAAACCAGTTTTGGTGATGCGTGATACGACAGAGCGTCCAGAAGCATTGGAAGCAGGAACTGTTAAACTTGTGGGTACTGATTATTATAAGATTGTGAAAGAAGTAAGTAAACTTTTAGAGAGTAAAACTTATTATGAATCAATGAGTAAGGCTGTTAATCCTTATGGTGATGGGTGTGCATGTTCTCGTATTGTTACCTTGTTACAAGAAGTATAGTGCTGTGGATATTTATAATAAGAAGATTTGTATAATTGTTGCTCTTAATTGTCCGTATGGTGGGAATATAATTCCTTCTCTAAGAACTTTAGCAGAAGCATTAACTAATAAGTATCAAGTGAAGGTTTGCTGGATTTTTCCAAAACAAGCGGATAGAGATTGGTTAAACGAACTGGAAAAAAAATATGAGGTGGAATTTACTACCCGCAGTTACGGGAAGTCATTTATTGAAATAAAACAAATTTTTGAAAAGTGGAAACCTGATTTGGTACATACGCACTATGAAGCTTATGATATTGTAGTAGCTAAAGTAGTGAAAAAGCTAAATTGGGATATTCGTATGATATGGCATATTCATGATTATATGACTCTTGATACTTCTGGAGAATCTCTGCCACTGTTGCGTAAATTAAAACGGCATTTTTCTCTTTTTTTACATTATGGCTTTTATGGGCAACATGCTTCTTTGATTGCTGTTAGTGACGAAATGGCCGCATTTTGCGGACATTATAAAATGAAGAAGTTGAGTTTTCCTCCCCGATATTTTAATAATACATCAGATCAGTCTTATATAGATCACGTAAAAGTCCTTCTCAATGGTATTGACCTTACACGGATAATAGGAAATCGTAGTCCATCCGTAATAGTTCCATTCACTTTTTTATCTTATGGTGGACAGAATGTACATAAGCGCATTGATTACTTGTTGATGGCAGGTGAGATATTGAAGGCAAAAGGGTGTACTTTCCGGATTTTATTAACTAAGGGCGTTGATACTATGCAAGTTGTACGTAGTATATACCATGAAAAGATTCCAGAGTGGTTAGTGTTGACAGAACAGACTGATAGAATAGTAGATATTCTTAAATTGTCATCTTGTTATGTTAGTACTTCAGTACACGAGACCATGTCTACTGCTATAGCCGAAGCTAGTATATTTGGGTTGCCTATTATTCAGAGTGATATTCCAGGTACAGATTGGAATGCCAAAACTCCCTCTGCTTTTCTTTTTAAAAGTCGTGATGAAAAAGACTTAGCTGATAAAATGGAATTAGTAATGAAGATGGATTCTGATTGTTTATTATGTGCATGTAAAAAAAGTAAGAAACTCAATAAAGAACGTTTGTCTTTGGAGAAATGGTGCGATAATATCATTGAGTTTTATCGTAATTTATAACTAGGCCTTTATATCATTATCTATAATTTTTTGAAAAGGAACAAATTTAGTTATCATTGTCTGAAATACGTAAAAGTGTATGCCTAAGATTTCTGTCATTATACCTATCTATAAATCGGAGAAATTTTTAAGAAAATGTGTTGATAGTGTCTTGTCACAAACTTTTAAAGACATAGAGATACTTTTGATTGATGATGGAAGCCCTGATTTATCTGGGGAGATTTGTGATCAATATGCTTCAAAATATTCTCGAGTGAAAGCATTTCATATACCTAATAGTGGAGTTAGCGCTGCCCGAAATTTTGGAATATCGATGTCGAGTGGAGAATATCTTTGCTTTATTGACTCTGATGACTATGTTGAAGATGAATATTTGGAGTGCTTTGGTTTTAATGTATACTTGGATTTAGACTTGTATATGCAAGGGTATCGTATGATTGGTTTGAATAAAAAGGAAGAAAAAAAGTTCCCTCAAAGTGCTGTTTATTATAATCAGAAGGAGCCTTATATTTATTCTGAAATGAATTTTATAATAGCCTCTCCTTGCTTTAAACTATATAGGAGGAGTATTGTTGTGGAGAACCATATACTTTTTGATGAATCGATTTCGTTGGGTGAAGATCATCTTTTCTCATTGAATTATTATTGTTATGTAACAAGTGTGTACGTTTCTACAGGGTGTTTTTATAATTATATTTATCATGGTAGTGAACAACATTTGACTAATAGATATGTGTCTTTAGAAAACATATTATATTATTCAGACCAAATTGAATTTTTTAGAAATAAGATATTTGCTAATCTAGGAATTATCAATACTTCGTTCTTAATTCCTTGGAAAAGAGCTTTTATATTTATTGTATTAGATTCTCTTATGCGTGTATTTAGAAGTGAATGGAGTTGGTCTGAAAAGAAAATGGAATATAAAAAGTATATTGCCTATTTGAAAAGTAATAAGAAGTTGTTTGAGGTAGGAACTGAGAATTATTCTACTAAGATTCTACAGCTAATTTTAAATTCTAAGCTGTTTAATTCATTTGTATTTGTATATGTGTATATCTATATACACAAGAAAACGGTTCTTTTTGTGGCATATTTAACTTCTCAATATAGGCGAAATTTTATAAGATGATTATGTGGATAAAACAATTCTTGATTCGTAAAATTCTGATATTTAGTAATGTGAATTTGAGATTAGCAAAAGACGTTTGTGTCGTGAAAGTGAAATTTGGCAAAAACGTCTTGTTGGAAAAAGGTGTCCAGCTTTCTTATTCAATAATTGGAGACTTTTCATATATTAATTATAATTCTTTTGTAAGCCATACTTCTATTGGGAAATTTTGCTCTGTTGGTCCATTTTGTGTTATTGGTATGGGAAATCATCCCTCTCACTCCTTTGTAAGTACTTCTCCTTATTTGTATGTTAAAGGAGATTTTTTGTCTGCATCTCTTTATAAAGAGAAACAAAATGTTAAAATAGGGAATGATGTTTGGATTGGTGCTCATGTTACAATTATTAATGGAGTCACAATTGGGGATGGAGCGATAATTGGTGCCAATTCTGTAGTTATTAGGGATGTACCTAGCTATGCTATTGTTGGAGGAGTGCCTGCGCGTGTTATAAGACAACGGTTTACCGACATGGAAATTAATCATTTGAATAAAATACAATGGTGGGATCAATCAGAGGTATGGTTAAAAGAAAAAGCTGAAAACATGTCTGATATAAAAAAATTTATAGAGAGTAATAAATGATACCTAAAAAAATTCATTATTGCTGGTTTGGTAAAGGTAAAATGCCAGAATTAGCCTTGAAATGTATTGAATCATGGAGAGTGAATCTCCCTGATTATGAATTGAAGGAATGGAACGAAAATTCTTTTGATATCAATTCTAATTTTTATGTAAAAGAAGCTTACGAGTCGAGAAAGTTTGCCTTTGTGACGGATTACGTGCGCCTATATGCATTGTATACAGAAGGGGGAATTTATATGGATACAGATGTGGAAGTATTAAAAAATATTGATTCTTTTTTAGATCTTCCTGCTTTTTCGGGCTTTGAAGATAATGTGCATATACCTACAGGGATAATGGCTGCTGAAAAAGGAAGCATATGGGCTAAATGGCAATTAGAATATTATAGCGATAGACATTTTTTGTTACCTGATGGTACATTGGATTTAACCACTAACGTAGATATTATAGGTGGATTAATGGAAGAAAAAGGATTCATCCTGAAGAATGGATTATATAACTTTCAGAATATAATAACTATTTTCCCAAAAGATTATTTTTGTCCTAAATCACATACCACAGGTAAAATAGAATTAACCGAAAATACTTATACAATTCATCACTTTGCAGGTTCATGGAAGAGCAGTTCTGACCGATTGAAAAGGCGTATAGTTCATTTAATTGGAGTAAAGACAGTCCATAGATTAAAATTGTTGATCAATCTTTTTAGATGATATTTTATATCCTTTTTGGGATACTGTTTTTTCTATCCTTGATTTATTATAGTGGGAAAAAGTATCCATTTGCTCAGACTGCCTATTTACACTTTTGTGTGTTCTGTTTGTTTTTAATTATAGCAGGCGGAAGGAATAATGTAGGTACTGATTGGTGGCAATACAAAGAAGTTTTTGACACTTATGTGATAGATTATAATTATGTGCATGGGAGTTTTGAAGTGTTATTTTATGGATTTACGGGATTTATAGCCAAATTTTCAAGTTCGTTTAATGTCTTTATTTTTTCTCTGTTTTTACTATCGTTCTTTTTGAAATATAGATTCATTATAGATAATTCATCAAATGTATTTTTTTCTTTTCTTATATATCTAAGTGGGGTCTTTTTGATATTTGATATTAATGCATTGAGGCAGGGAGTCGCCTTGGGATTTACGTTGTTAAGCTGTACTTTTATTTTTAAGAAAAATTATTTGATCTTTTTTTTATTAATTCTTTTGGCTACTTTGTTTCACTCTTCCGCTGTTGTTTTTTTATTAGCTTACTTTTTTACGAATTTTCGACTATCTAATAAAAAGTACGTTATTTGTACATTAGTTCTTTCTGTATTAGGATATTATATTTCTGCTTTTATTAGTGATATATTAGTGTTGGGTATATCAGATTCAAATATAGCGGATAAGTTTGAATATTATTCTTCTGGAAATTATTATGTATCAAAGGTTTCTTTTTTTTCTGTAAGTACTCTCAGACGTATTGTTTTATGGGGGGCTATTTTATATTTAACAAGAAATATAAAAGATAAAAATGTATATTTTTATAAGAATTGTCTTTTGTTCTCTTTTTTTCTTTATTTTCTTTTTGCGTCAAGTTTGGAGGCAGCATATCGGATTTCATATTATTTTTTTTGTTTTGAAATACTATTACTTCCATTAGGTATATCTCAAATTTTAAATAAGAATAATCGTATAATGTTGTTGACCTTTTTTTGTTGCTATTATTTTTATTTGACTTATAAATTAGTCTCTGTTCCTGATGGTGGATTATTTATATATAATAATATCTTTTTTTAATATATTGTAATATGACTTGTTCATTAATACTTTGTACTTTGAATCGAGTTGAGGAGGTCGCTGAGTTTTTTCAATCATTAGTAATTCAAACATTTAAAGATTTTGAATGTATTGTTGTTGATCAAAATGAAGATGATAGACTGGATTCTATTATAAAAGAATATTCTGATAAAATTACAATAAAACATATCAAATCTATAAAAAAAGGACTTAGCTTAAATAGAAACTTAGGTTTAACTTATGCTTTAGGTAGTATAGTTGCATTTCCAGATGATGATTGCGAATATTTGTCTATAACATTAGAACAGGTTGTTTCTTTCTTTTCTCATAATGAATGTTATAGGCTCTTTACGATCAATACAGTTAGTAAAACAAGTAATATATGGTATAATAGCCAGCGAAGTAAAGTGCAATTGAATAATAGAAATTATTATCGGTATGCTATTAGTATGGGGATTTTTGTAAGATATAGAAGCTTATCAGACTTGTCGTTTGATGAACAATTGGGTGTTGGATGTTATTTTGGTGCGGGAGAAGAAAGTGATTTCATTTCTAATTTATTAACATTGGGCTATGATGGTATATATGATGGAAGTATGTTTGTATATCATCCATCAGAAGTGCCTGTTGTAGCTCTTAAAGACCGGTATATAAAATATAGTTTAGGCTATGGTGCGTTAATGAAGAAAGAAATAATTTACAGACATAAATATTATATGTTAGTAAAATTAATCTTTGACTTGCTGGGGAGAATTGTTGCTGCATGTTTGCCTATAGAAAAGAGGAAACTTTATTGGTATTCTTTTAAATATAGATTATTGGGATATATTAAATATACTATAAAGAAATAATAGATGCTAATTATAATTTATGAACGTATTTTTTTACTCTAGTGTACGTACTAAAAAAATGTTTTCAATTCAGAGTTATTATAGAAATGATATCTGTATCTTAAGAAATTTAGGGTATAATGTTCATTTAAGTAACTCTATATGGGATTTTCTATGTTTTTGGAAATATGATATTGCTTTTTTATACTTTTATAAATATAGTTTTTTTGCTGCATTCTTTGCCAAATTATTTAGGAAAAAAGTATATTATACTGGAGGTATCGACTATTTGGAAAAAACATTTGCAACTGCAAAGCAAAGATTTCTTCAAATTATTTTTTTTAAATTATGTAATCTTTTGTCGGATAGAAACATAATTGTTTCATCAACTGATTGGGAAAATATTAGAGAAATTTATTATGATAAAATACCGAATAAATGTAGTCTAAGTTTTCACTCAATTGATTATTCTAAATTTGAATATACAGAAAATTTTTCAAGTAAAAAGAAAATTATTTCTACTATAGCTTGGATGGTTAATCTTGATAACGTGTTTAGAAAAGGAGTTGATAAATCTATCTTGGTTTTTTCTGATTTTATAAAGGTATTTCCTGAGTATAGGTTGGTGATAGCTGGCCCTCCAGGGGCTGGGAGCGAATATATTCTAAATATGATAAAGCAACTTGAATTGGAGAATGTGGTTATCTATAAAGGGGCTATTTCAGAGGACGAAAAGATTGAGTTATTAAAAGATAGCCGATGTTATTTGCAATTGTCAAAGTACGAAGGATTCGGCATAGCTGCGATTGAGGCTTTAGCAGCAGGAGATCAAGTGATTCATAGTGGAAATGGAGGTCTTAAAGATGCTCTTGGGGTATATGGGTATAAAGTTGATATTGAAGATAAAGAGCAGGTTTTGAACACATTATTAAATATATGTGAACATGATATTGATGTTGAGTTTACAAAAAAAGGAATAAAATACGTTGCCGATAATTTTAGTTATAATAAAAGGCTTTCTGATTTTCGGAAAATTATAGGTGAATACCATGCAAAATCTTAAGATATCTTTAATAACGACTTCTTATAATAGTGAGACTACCATTAGTGATACATTGTCTTCCGTTTTGTTTCAATCATATTCAAATATAGAGTATATAATTGTTGACGGTGGTTCAAGCGATGAAACGATTGCAATAATAAAAGAATACGAACCTCTGTTTAATGGACGATTGAAGTGGATTAGTGAAAAAGATGATGGTATTTATGATGCTATGAATAAGGGAATACAGATGGCTTCAGGAGATATTGTTGGGATATTGAACTCAGATGATTTTTTTACTTCTGATAATGTTTTAGCTGCTATTATTGCTGAATTTGACAGATATTCTCTTGATGCAGTATACGGTGATGTTCATTTTGTGAGATCTAATAATTTGCATAAATCTATTCGTTATTATTCTTCTAAAATATTTAAACCTAAACTAATGAGATTAGGTTTTATGCCGGCTCATCCAAGCTTTTATTGTTGGAAAGATTGTTTTCTGAAATATGGCTTTTATAAGATTGATTATAGTATTTGTGCTGATTTTGAACTCTTGTTACGCTTTATTTATGTTCATAAAATAGTCACTAAATACATCCCTATGGACATGGTGACTATGCGCGTAGGTGGTGTTAGTACTAATGGTCTAAAGAGTCATATTAAAATATTGAGAGAGCATTTACGTGCGTTTAAGGAAAATGGAATAAGGGCTAATCTTTTCTTACTGGCTATTAGATACTTTTATAAAGTAACAGAATTTATTAAATAGGAAAGAACTTTACTCTTTTATGATTTTTGGATTTTTTTCTTTGGTACATACCGATTTTCAGCCTTATTTACTTCCTAATACGGATGCATGGGCTTTGCCTGAGGATAAAGCGTTGGATTTATTGGCTTATCTTGAACAGCAAGGTGTCAGGCAGATCTACTGTGTACCTCCGGTAAAGGTGGAAAATGGAGGGAATGCTTTTTCTTTTCTGAAAGATGCCTTTCAATATTTACAGCAGCAATACTCCGGTAATATCTCTCTGCGTTTGTCGGCAAGATATCGTTTGGATGAAGGATTTCCGGCTTTGTTGGAGAAGGGAGATTTGTTGGCGATAGGAGGGGGGAAGGAGTTACTGGTAGATGTATCTCCTTTAAAACAGCCGGAAGGACTCAGTGAGATGATTCATGCCATCTGCCGGTCGGGTTATATCCCTGTCTTGATGCAACCGGAACGTTCACTTTATTGGGGAACGGAAGACTATCTGCACTTGCGGGAATCGGGATGCAGGCTGATGCTGAATCTATATTCCTTGTTCGGTTACAATGGTGACGGAGCGTTGAATTACAGCCGTATGTTGTTGAAAAAGGGTTGGTATACATATCTCTGTTCGGGCAGGGAGGATACAAAGGTGATGCGATACAGTGAATCGTTTTCGATGGAAGATGATGACGATTTGGCGATGAAATTGCAGGAGATAGAAAGAAACAGCAGGCTGTTGTGGTCTGCTACGGAAAACGGGTAACGGCGGTTATTCGTGTTTTAGGCGGCAGCCGGGATTACCGTAACAGGTGATTCCGGCTGTTTTTATATAATATCTTTGAGCCTCTTGAGAAATCAATATCTACTGATATGCTCAGTATAAATTAAAGGAATTGAAATTGTGCAAATAAGTAATTATCACGGGAAATATCCGTTACTTTGCTGAGAAGTTCTGTACTCACCCTGCCATAATAGTAGGAAGGTTGTAACATTTAAAGGTAATACCTTATTGGCAGGATCAGGAACTGATAGAGAAGGTCGATCTGGATAGTGCCGTTAAGTGATTGCGCTATCTGGCAATTCCGGTTCCATCACGATTGGGACCGGAGAATTAGGAATAACCGAATAATATGTGTATATTTGCCGTTACTAACATTGGGTTTATACTGAAATCTTCTTTGTGCGTGATTGTTTTCCGCTTTATTCTGCGGCTTATGGCATTCCCCAATCGACATCATTATTTGCTGCTTTGTTCAGGATAAAAGCATCGCGCCTATGTGCTGCTGGCATTCGGCGTAGCGTATGATCTGGATATAATGATGAAATCGTTTGTTTATTGGTGTGTGTGACATAAAACTGCCTATCCGGCAATCAACATGTAAAAGAACAGGCGGTATTGATTCAGACATAAAATTATTGAATGGTAAAAAAAATAACAACAAGTAAACGTGACAGGGAGAAGCTAAAGGAGCAGAAACGTAAGGAGAAGCAACAACGTAAAGAGGAACGCCAAAGCAGCGGTCCAAGTTCTTTTGAGGATATGATTGCTTATGTAGACCAATTCGGTGTTTTGCATTCAGTGCCGCAGGAACGGATTGAGGAAGAAGTCGATGCATCTCATATCGAGGTTTCTGTACCCAAACAAGAGAATGTGGAAGTGGCTCCTCACATGGGGCGTATCGAGTATTTTAATGCTGCGAAAGGCTATGGTTTTGTGAAAGATACGGATAATGGCGAAAAGTATTTCTTCCATATCTCTTCTGCCCCTGCAACAATTGCTGAAGGTGATAGAGTGACATTTGAAATAGAGCGCGGTATGCGTGGAATGAACGCTGTACGAATATCAGTAGTGACTGAATAGCAGGAACTTTCCGTAGCTTTATTCCCAGGCCCTAATCGTACCTTGATATTGAATTTTGCTTGAAATGAACGCTTTATAAGAATTTTGTTTGAACTTAGGTTATACAAAAAATGAAATACCAAAGCGATGATCCTCTTCTCCGGTATCGATATAGTGATTTTAAAAAACGATATTGATGCCGAAGAAGAGGCAGATATTTTATCCGGGGGGGGACGAAGGCTTCGGTAGTTAGTAACTGTTTACCATGTCTTCGGGTACGCAGATGTAAAAGTCTGCCAAGCCTTTATGATCGTCATCCAGTTTCCGGATGGATTCTTGACGTACCGAGGTTACCGTCACTATACTTGTATTGGGGCGGTAACGGAGCAGATAAGGGATGATGCCTCCCTGTCGGTTGGAATGATAACTGCCGTTGATATGCAGGAATTTATTTTTGATATTACGGGCTATGAACCATCCCATTGTAGCATCTTTTATGGCTTGTGCCTGTGCCAACTTCCGATTGTCGCCGGCACGGCGTCCTCCCATCATGTTCATCATACTGAAAGCTGCTGCGCTTTGGGCTTCATCATATTCGAAATCGATCGGTAAAGGAGCTATATATCGTTTGGCTTCCTCGGATAACGAGTCGAGTGCTTCGAACCCTTTATTTTTTACAATGTTGGCGTAGCGTCTCGGGATATTGGTTGCAATGAATGGAATGTGATGTTCTTTGGCAAAGAAAACAACCGGATAATAGTCAGTCCGGTAATTATCCCATAGACGGGCTTCGGCCTCAAAGCGGTCGTAAGAGATCTTTTGCTGCATGTATTCGTCAAAAATCAGTTGATTGTCACTTTCGAACATTTCGGCTCCCAGCATCAGTTGATCTTTATGAATGTTATAGATAGAACGGGTTATTTCGAATTCCAGCCAATGGGTGATGGGGCAGTTATGCAGTTCCCCGAGGAAGATAACATCATAGCCGGAGAGTCGTTTGATTAATTCTCCGTAGCTGATTTGTTTTCCTGTGTTGTCGAACAGGGTATAGGCCGGTTTGTCCTTATCATCCTGAGAGAAGGCTGACTGCTGAAGGAAACAGCACAGACAGAGCAGGCATAAAATCTGTTTAATGGTTTGAAGTATCATTTTTCAGTTTGTTTTTGCTTAAATATAAAAGGATATAATTCTCGGTATCCAGATAGCGACGGAATGCTTCGCGGAGCATGGCGGGAGTGATGCTGTCGAGACATTGTTCGTAGTGATCGAAGTCGCTGATGGTTTCACCGTTTTTTAGTAAACCGACCAAGGCGGTTCGCCAGGCAGAAGGTGATTCTTCGTTTAACGCTTCGCGTTTGGCTATCAGAAATGAACGTTTAAGGGTATTCAGTTCTTCATTATCCACTTCTTGCTGTTTTAATTGGTGGAGAATCTCTTTCAGCAGCTGTTCTATTTGAGGCATGTTATCGTTATCGGCGGATGCATTGATGTCAAAGTAGAAAGTTCCTTGTGGGATGCCTTCGTACATTAATGAAATGTAAGGAGAGTAGACAAGGGATTTTTGTTCTCTGAGGACGGAGATCAGACGGTTGCGAATAAGGTCACGCATCAATTTTAAAGTGAGTGTGTTTTTTAATCCCGGTTGATAGTGGCCGAGGAGAAGATAGTCGAACAGTGTCTGAGTGTCATTGTCATTGGGAAAGCCTTCTATATGCTTTCTGACGGGAAGATTGAAATGCGGATAAGAAAATCGGGATAAATGTGACGAAACGGGAATACGTCCGAAAACGGAGACAAACTGTTGCATGAGAGTGTCCGCATTGAAATTGCCGCAAATGACATAAGTGGTTCCTTGGGGATTCGTATAGAGTTTTTTATAAAAGGCTGCGATGGAATCCAGATTAAGACTTTTGATCTGTTCGGACGAAAGCTTCTGGGAAGAACGGGCGAAACCGGTTCCGGTCAACTCGTCCATACGGGCGGATAATAACCGGTCGGGACTTCGTCGCAGCATTTTCTCCAATATCGTTTCTTTGTCTTGATTTTCTAAAAGATCCTGGCGTATTTCCTCAAATTCGTCATATTTTAATTCGGGATCGAATATCTTTTCATAAATCAGATTGAATAGCTCGGGAGCATTTGCAGTGGGAGACATGCCTATGAAGCCATGCCAGTGATTCTCGACTGCCATGGAAAGTGAGATTTCTTTCCGGAAGAGGTAATCGGACAAAACTTGTCCATCTACTTTTGCGATATTTCCCATATCTATGTATCCGGCAAATCCCTCTAATAAAGGATACTCTTCGTCGGATAGGGAAGAAGTGCCGAAAGGTGCAAAAGAGGTGATCAGTAGGCTGGAATCTGCCTCGAGGGTAGGTTTGAGGACTAACCGTATGCCGTTCTTCAGTTCTACTTCACGAATCCTGTTTTGCGGATATTCTGTTTGTCGTAATATAGATGCGGAATCAAAAGGAAAACGGGCTGCCAGACATGGAGGAGTTTCTATGTCGATCTCTTCTTGTTTTTCAGGACGGAAATAAAGAAAGGGAGTGCATTCGACTTGCTCGCCTTGGGTCCATGCCGACGCTATTTCGGTTTCCGATAACGGGGCTCCCAGTCCCGGATGGGTTGAACAGGCTACTAATAGAGTTTCTTCGCGGTAAGACATCCACTCCTTGAGCAGTGCTTGCAAAGATTGGCCGGAGACACGGGACATGGCTTCTTTGAGTTGCTGCTGTTGGGATGGATCGGTCAGATAGCGGTCTCCCGATATGACGTAATCGGCGAAATCGTCACACCACATGGAGGAAGGACGCGACGGGGAACCGGTGGGCGATTTCATCCGGTGGCAAAAATTGTTTTTAATATCTTGTAATTCGTCCTCTTGCCATCCGTTGCGTATCAGATCATTCAACAGAGATACGGTTGCGGAAATAGATGTAAGTATTTCTTTTCTGTTTTCTCCTTCCACTGTCAGAACAAAGTGGTTCTTGTCACTTAAATACCATTGGTCTGTAACATCGGTTTTTAGTTTCCGGGCACGGAATCGTGAAGAAATGGCACTGACGAGCAGGCGTCCTTTTTCCTTTGTTATAGCGTCTTCCATGGTGCGCTCTACTGTGCAAGGGTGTGGAATCATTAATTCGACTTTTGTACGGGTTTGCAGCGAGTCTCGTATGGAGGCCAGATGGATTCCCCGGGTGTACTCTAACGGGTAGGTCCGGAAGTCATTGACCGGACGTCCGGGCAGGGATTTGAAACGTTCTTTGATTTTAGATTCGATCTCCAGGGGAGATATGTCGCCTACAATGACCAATGTTGCCAAAGAGGGTATATACCATTTGCGATAATAATTTTTGAGCACTTGCGGGGTGACCTTGCGGATATCGTCTGTTGTGCCCAAAGGCATACGGTGACTGAATATGCCTTGTCCGATTTTGAGCGGATAGAAATCGTCTTCCGGATCGAATCCGCGTAGTTCTTCAAGAATGATTCCTTTTTCATTCTCTACTTTTTCCGGATCTATAGTGACACCGTCCAACCAATCGCATAGGATTAGTAATGAACGATCGAGAACTTCGTCTTTGGCATGATCGGTGGGAACTGCGAACATATAGATTGTACGGTCGAAACCGGTGAAAGCGTTGATATCTTGTCCGTACTTCATTCCTAAGGACTCGAGATACTCTACTAAAGAGCGTTTAGGAAAATGACGGGTACCGCCGAAAGTTACGTGTTCGAGGAAATGGGCACAGCCTTTCTCTTGCTCCGTTTCTTGTACGGAACCTACCCGCATGATTAGCCTGAACTCTACTCTGGATGCCGGAGAAGCATTGTGCAGGATAAGATAGTGCAGTCCGTTGGGAAGGCGTCCCTCTATTGTTCCGGGCGGAAGAAGGATTGGACTGGACTGTGGGCAGGCTATACATGGGAGCATAGCAGCTATGAATATAGCTGCTATGTATAAATATCTGTTTTTATTATTTCTTTTCATAAACTACGGTTATGCGTGTGTATCCTCCGGCGTTGACATGGCTCAGGAGAAATTGATAAGTCATTTTATCTGTGGCAAAGTCTATGTTTCCGGTGGATTTGATAAAGTTTTCGGGGGTATCATAGTAGTCGGAATTGACAAGATCGTAGCAGTTGAGGTAGTAAGCCGGATCTGCGGAAGCTCCCTGGTCATTGATCTCTTTAATTTCTGCGTTTCCACTTTCCAGGAGCTTGTTTTGACGGTCTAAAGCACTGAATTGGTAGGTAAATGGAACGATGGTAATAGGAGCTCCATAATAGTTTTTTCCCGGACCCAGATATTCCAGCCGGGTTGAAGTGGAAGTGATGTCTTTGAGTCTGATTGCATCCAATGATACGGCAAATGTCTCTTTACTTTCTTTATTCCAGTTGAGTAGTTTCATCAGTTTTTGCGGTTCCGGCTGCTGAGTCCAGAATTCCGGATCTGCTACGGTCTCGGAACGAAGTACAAAGTATAAATATTCGGTTAGTCCGAATGGATTGTCTGTCATCTTTAATACCGGCATGTCTTCTGTGGCCTGCTCACTGAGAGTGATGACGGTCTTGCCATCATATTCTTTCGTAAATGCTGCTGCAAAGGGTTGGAGATACCCATCTGCAGGACTTTGCACAGTGGTATGGCAAGAGAGGACTCCGAGCCATTTATTCAGGTCAATGCCGTATTTGGTCTTATAACCTTTGATTAACGCTTTTTGCTGAGGGGACAATTCCGGAATTTTAGGGTTGGGCTTGACACGTACCTGCAATGTTTCGTTTAACATTAAATTATCGGTAGGGAATTGAGAAATTCCGACTTGAAAGTATGTATCCTCGGTTAATAAATTCTTTTGGTTGGAAACTACTTCGAATGTTGCAGAACGTTTTCCGGCTTTAATCGTGACGGGATTGTTCTCTAATTTTAGAACTCCGTTTTTATCATCGGGCAATTCAAAGTTGAGTACGAGGTCCTGTTCACAGGTCAATGTTAAATCTACATTTACTGTTAATGGAATGTTTTCGGACTCGGTAATAACCGGGGTTTCGGCAGACAGGTAGATTTTGTTGATTCCTGTATATTTATTTTCTTCTCTATCGTCTTTGCATGACGTGAAGGCAGGCAGTAGGCAGATGCCTACTGCGTAGATAAACAGCTTTTTCATTATAGTTTTTATTTAGTTTAGTATTTTATTTATTTTTCGATTTTGGTCCATCCTGCATTTTGCGATATATTTTCGTTATATAGATATTCGCCTTTCGGAATGGGGAAAAGCCAACGGTAGTCGTCTGGTTTGATTGGTTTATTTTTCATTGCGGCAGAGAGATTCCAATCGGAAAGCAGACTTTTCCGATAGCGCTTTAAATCAAAGTAACGTTCACCTTCACCGGCAAATTCTTTCCACTTTTCCTGAAGGATAGCTTTCAATAGGGGAGCACCGGAAAGTGATGTGTCGAGCAAGGGAGCTTCACGTTGGGCCAGGTAGTTGTTTATCACTTCCAGAGCCAATGCATCGTGACCTTTCTGGTCTTGACAATAGGCTTCGGCAAGAATAAAGCAGATGCCGGATACACGAAGTTTGTTGATATATTGTATAGGTTTATAATTCCAGTTCTGTTTGTTGTATTTTCCCAGATATAGTACCGGTAAGGTCTCGCCGATGCTTTCACCAGGCATTTTTTGGGGATAGACCGTTGCTTCGTAACGGATGTCATTGTCAGCATATAATTGGGTGAGTGTGGAGTTGATCGTGAAGTAGTCGCCTTTCTTCCTTTCGTAATTCATATCGGTATAATATGAATTGGTGGTATGCAGAGAAAAAATACATTCATCGCATGGTTCTTGTTCCCATAGTTTTTTATAATGTACGGGGGCCAGGACATCGTATGCATTGGTTGAAGACAGGATTTTTAAGGCATATTCTTCGGCTTTATCGTAATTTTCGGCATAGAGTTCTAAAGCTGCCAATAGATAATAAGCACTTTGCCGGGAAAACCAGTAGACCTGTGAAGGTCGGTTGTCTACAGTAACTGCTTCGGTCAGTAATTGGCGGATAGCATTCACACATTCACTGATGCTCGAGCGTTTTAGAAAGGCAAGTTCGAACCGCTCCTTTAAGATGATTCCGTCTTTTTCGGGACCTTCCGGATAGGTGGGGGCAAAAAGTCTGAGCAGATTGAAGTAACAATATGCTTTTAACGTTTTTGCTTCGCTAACGATGCATTGCAACTCTTGCTTGTCACTGTCTGAAATAGGGGATACATAATGGATGCGCTCCAGTACCGTATTGGCTATGCCTATGGCTGAGTAGTATTTTTCCCACAGAGAGTTCGATAAGTCCTCCATCGGTTTAGGATGCCATTTATATAGGTTATTCAGGTCGGCATTCAAGTTTATTAAAAAAGTAGGCTGGAAGTCGTCGCTCAATACGGATAAACTGAATTCCGGCTTGGGAATTGCATCATAGGCCGATGCCAATAGTTCGCGTGCGGCGGTTACTGTGGTAATGGCATCCGGATCTGAATACTGATTCTCGTAGGGGATATTGAGCGAACAGGCTGTACAACTGAGTATCAATATGCAACAGATTTGTACTTTGCGTATTGAGCGTTGGAAATTATTTATTATTGGGTTCAGGTTCATATATTACTTGTATTTAGAAAGTCAAACTAAGATTGATGGTTAATACGGGTTGCATAGCTCCGGCTAATGAACCTGTTTCGGGATCGGACTCTTTATAAGGAGTAATCATAAAAAGGTTGGATGCCTGAAAGGCGATATTGGCATATTTTATGAAATGACAGTTTTTCTCCAGAAAGGTGTGTGGAACCCGGTAGCGTAGCGACAACATGGCCAATTTCAGATAATCGCTTTTCCCGACGGTTTCTGTATTGGGCTGTTGGAGTGAAGCATTGGCAGGAGATATGTAAAATGGAGAATGGTATATTTTTCCTTCATCTCCTCGGTGGAACCACATGTTTTCTAATTGCTTTTGAATGGCATTCTTATTGGCACTGTCAGCTGAACGGATATAAGAATAATTGTAGGGTTTAATGCCGCCGAACACATAGTAAAAGTCCATATCCAAATCGAAATTCCGATAGGAGAAATTCAGGTTGAATGTACCGCTGTAGGGAGGAGTGCTATGCCCCAAAACGATGAAGTTTTCTCTGGCCGGATTTTGTGTCGGGGAAATCTCACTTCCATCGGCTCCTTGAAATACCGGAAGACCGGTGATAGGGTTTATGCCTAATGACTTCAGTCCATAAAGCATGTTATAGGCTTTTCCGACTTCATAGTCGGGAGTCAGGGCGGTTTCGCTGGTGTATAAACGGTCGGTATAGTACAGGCTGATTACCTTATTACGGTTGTAGGCCAGTGAACCGCGTAAAGATACACGCCAGTCCGGTGTATCGAGCACTTTTATTGCGGCGTTCAGTTCATAGCCTTCATTGCGTAATACACCGATGTTACGTTTCATGGTATTGAAACCGTTGGAAAGGGGGATGGGGACGTCCAGCAGTGCATCACTCGTTTCGCGGCGGTAGAGATTGAGACCTAATGTCAGCCGTTTGAAGAATTCGATGGATAGACTGAAGTCTGTTGTGGAAGTCTGTTCCGGTTTCAGATCGGTATTATAAAATCCGAGTAACTGTAGCAGACGGGCATTTCCGTAATAATTGGTGGAGTAGCTGAAGGTGCCGATTGTGGCGGAGGCAGATACTCCGGATAGGTTTGCCATACGTCCATGGGAACCTTTCAGGTTCAGGAGAGTGATGACCTTATTATTTTTCAGGAAAGGGTATCGGCTGAGGGTCCACCCCAAGCCTATGGCCCATGCTGCATTCCAGCGCTTGTCTGGAGGGAGAACGGAAGAAGCGTCGGCTTTGTAAGTAGCAAAAAGGTCATAGGTGGAATCGAAACTGTAGCCCATGACTACCCCGAATCCTAACTGAGCCGTTTTGTCCAGAAGCGAACTGGCTGTCGGCTTCCGGGCTCCGGTGATGGAGTGGTTGATTGCGTTTAGTGACATTTGTGTCCCCACTCCGTATCCGGTGGCAGATATGTTATCTGTCTGGGTCAGGTAGTAGTCCATGTTCCCACCGATTGTCAGGTCGTGTCTTCCGGCGAATGTCTTGTTGTAAGTGATACGTATATTGGAGGAAATATTGGTCGTTGTATTTTTTTCTTTTGTTAATTTTCCACGTTCGGCTATCGCGATTCCCATTTCCCGCTCTGCTATAGACGTGGAAGGAACAAGCGTAAGGGCTTCGTTCAGAAGGAAATCGATACCGGTCACTGCATCTATCTCCAAACCTTTGAATGGTCTTAAGTTGAAACTTCCGCTTACTCCGCCACGTTTATCGGTAGATTTACTATGGTATTGGCTCATCAAATCATTTAATGTGTATTCGGATGATTTTTCGGAGTAGGAGATTAATTTACCGGTTTTGGTTTCATAAGGGTTAAGTTGATAAACCAGATCTGTAGGGGAATGGGTACTGCCGTTGGGAGTATCGGTTGCCGAATAACCTGCATCGGTGCTTAAGGAAAAATATCCCCAGTTTCCCAGTTTCTGATCGAGGCTCATACGGGCGGTGAAACGTTGAGTGTCATTACCCGGTACTCGTCCTCCCTGCTTGGCATAATTGGTGGATATATAATAAGATGTCTTATCTGTTCCTCCTTTTATGCTAAGGTTATGGCGCTGGTAGATGCTGCGATGTATCAGTTCATCAAACCAGTCGGTATGGATATTCTTTAATGAATCGAGTACTTGTCGTCCTTCTGCGATTAACTCGTCGAGGTTGGGGGCGGTAGCATAATATTTCCGATAGTAATCTTCACTGTATCTATATCCCGGAGTCGATATATTCTGTAAACGTCTTTCCAATTCTAATTTTTCTTCGCTATCCATCATTTTGACTCCTCTGCGTCCACGGGTGGTGATACCTATATTGAAACTGTAACTGGTGGTTAACCTTCCGTCGGGATTGCCACGCTGGGACGTGATTTCTATTACACCATTGGCTGCTTTTATGCCGTATAAAGCACAGGCTACGGCGTCTTTCAGAACCTTTATTTCTTGAATGTCGGCCGGGTTAAGAGTCATGAAGGCATCGGATGATATTACTTTGCCGTCCATAACGTAGAGAGGTTCGTTGGCCATATCTCCTTTACGGAAAGATGAATTTCCGCGAATACGAATTTCCGGTTTGGAGCCCAGGTCGCCGGTATTGGTAATAATCAGGCCGGGTACGGCTCCTTGTAGGGCGAGGGACATATCGATCATGGGCTTACTGTTGAGACGTTCTACGTCGACTCGTTGTACAACGCCGGATTTGGCACGAATATCCAATTCGTTGATATTCTGCCGGGCAACGATGACCACTTCATCCAGTGCTTTGGGATCTTCTTGCATGGCTGCATCTTGTACTTTCTGACCGGTGTATTTCACACGTATCTCTTTCATTCCTATGAAAGAGAAAAGAATTAGATCGTTTTCTTTCCATTTGCCACGTAACAGATAATGCCCGTCGGTATCTGTTACTGTGCCGAATTGGGTACCTTTAATGCGGATAGTGGCACCGGGAAGCGGTTCGTTTTGATGATCCGTAACTGTTCCTGTCAGTACAATATCTCTTTGCTGAGCATAAGTAGTAAAGGTGGAAAGGATGATAAAAATAGAAATGATTACTGCTTTCATATTAGCGTTCTATCATATGTACTCAAATGTTTCGGGGGACAAAGATAGATACAATGAATAGTCTGTGTAATCGCTACACATAATGAACTTGTTCTTGAAAATACCTAAAAATTGCTATCTTTATTTTAATTTGAACTCTGTATTATTGGGGAAATTCATGGGATGAAGAGTGGGGGCATGGAATGGAGAGGTGTTCGATAATGGATACCGACAGGATAGAGGAGAATAATCGGGAAGGTGTTTTCGGAGGGAATGAAAATAGAGAGGTACAGGAAGAGTTCACCACAGATTGACAGATAGAACAAATAAATACGATAGCCTGTGAGCCGTATTTCTGTGTGATCCGTTAATCTGTGGTGAAACAGACTTTTGAGGCACTTTGTTATCTTTATTTTTCCGCTGCTTCTTCTTTTGCCTTTTGTTCCATCTTTCTTTTCACAAATTCTATTTTCAGGTTGGCTTCTTCTTTCTCCTGTTGAATTTGACGAATGGCTGAAAGGAGTTTGGACAGTTCGTAAGTGCCGACGAGTGCTTCTCGGTCGGACGGAGTCATGGTCGTTGTGAATTTACGTTCACCGATATATTCTATACGGATATTCTTTTTATCGCGGTTCATGTAGAGGAAACTGAGGACGTTGCCGTCTTCTCCCATTTTGTAGTCGGCTTTTTCGATTTTTTCTCCCAGATCGGTAGTCTCGTAACTGTCGTTGGACGCAGGGGTTTCAGCGAAACTTCCGTCTGGTGCTATCACTTTGACTGCTACGTGGTGGATATTGCTTGGGCCGCAATAGATGGATGTCAGTGTCATTACTCCCTGTTCGTTCACCTGGAAGCGGAGGAAGGAACGATGCAGGTTTTTCTCTACGGTTTGGGTAGGCCAAAAGTAGTTACCGATTTTTTGATATTCTTCGTTTTTCTCAAAAGTATATTTATTCTTGATAGCTTCGAACTCTTGCTGTTTGACTTGTAGCATGCTATCCAGATATATAAGGCTTTCTTGCTGTTCTTTCAGTTCTACCTGTTGCATCAGTTTGATACCTTCTTTACGGGTATCGAATGCCTTTGGATACAGAATTTTAATACTGTCGATCTGCAACTTGGCTTCGTTGTAGTCGTTGCGTTCAAAAGCTGCGCGGGCAGCTGCAAGCTTTTCACCCGCTTTCTTCTCGATGTTGTCACCACAAGCAGTCAGCAGTGACAATGTACATGCCAGGACAATCAGTTTTTTCATTTTGTTGTTCTTTACTTAGAAAGGGCAAAAATACAAATTTAGACTGAAGAGTGGAAAGTGAAGAGCGAAAAGTTGTACCTTTGCGGCCTAATTAACTGTAAGGTGTTAGTAACAGACTACCACCTTCAATCACTGTAAAAAAGAAAAATGAAGATGATAGAGTTGACTCAGGAGGAATTGAAGCAGCATTTCAGTGAACCCATTTTCGGACAGATCTCGGAGACGGCCGATATGTTGGGATTGGAATGTTATGTGGTGGGCGGATATGTCCGCGACATTTTTCTGCAGCGTCCCTCTAAAGATATAGATGTTGTTGTGGTGGGGAGTGGCATTGCTATGGCCGAGGCGTTGGGTAAACGTCTGGGACGGGGTGCGCATGTTTCTGTTTTTAAGAATTTCGGCACGGCACAAGTGAAATATCACGGAACGGAGGTGGAATTTGTAGGAGCACGGAAGGAATCGTATCAGCGGGATTCACGCAAGCCGATTGTGGAGGATGGAACGTTGGAAGACGATCAGAACCGCCGGGATTTTACGATCAATGCTCTGGCTGTCTGCCTGAATAAGGAGCGGTTTGGGGAACTGGTCGATCCGTTCGGAGGCATGAATGATTTGAAGGAAAAGGTCATTCGTACTCCTCTCGATCCGGACATAACGTTCAGTGACGACCCCTTGCGCATGATGCGCTGTATCCGTTTTGCTACCCAACTGAATTTTTACATAGATGACGATACATTTGAGTCTCTTTGCCGTAACCGGGAACGGATTGAGATTATTTCACGTGAGCGCATTGCGGACGAGCTGAATAAAATAATGCTTTCACCTATCCCTTCCAAAGGTTTTATCGATTTGGACAGGAGTGGGTTGTTGGCGTTGATTTTTCCGGAATTAGTGGCTTTACAAGGGGTGGAGACCCGGAACGGGCGTGCCCATAAGGATAATTTTTATCATACGCTGGAAGTGCTCGACAATATCAGCAAGGTGACAGATAATCTTTGGTTACGTTGGGCTGCCTTGTTACATGATATCGCCAAACCGGTGACTAAACGCTGGGAACCGAAGGCGGGGTGGACTTTTCATAATCATAATTTCATAGGCGAAAAGATGATTCCGAATATCTTTAGGAGGATGAAGTTGCCGATGAACGAGAAAATGAAGTATGTGCAAAAGATGGTAAGCCTGCATATGCGCCCCATCGTGATAGCGGATGATGTGGTGACGGATTCGGCTGTGCGTCGTCTGCTTTTTGAAGCCGGAGATGACATAGACGACCTGATGACACTTTGTGAGGCGGATATTACTTCAAAGAATACGGAACGTAAACAGCGCTTTCTAAATAATTTCCAGCTGGTTCGCCGGAAGTTGAAAGATTTGGAAGAGAAAGACCGTGTCCGTAACTTTCAGCCGCCTGTGAGTGGGGAAGAGATTATGGAGGTGTTTAATCTGGGACCCTGCAAGGAAGTGGGGTCGTTAAAAAGTGCTATAAAAGATGCTATTTTGGACGGAGTGATTCCCAATGAATACGAGGCTGCTTATTCATTTATGCTTCAAAAAGCTAAGAAAATGGGATTGAATCCCGTACGAAACGTGGATAAATAAATGCAATAAGTTTTTGTCTTTTTCGATTTCCGACTAATCACGTAAGGAAAGGGAATATATGCTATAGAGCAGGTTTGTAACGGAAAACCGTTACAAACCTGCTCTTTTTCTACAGTCTTTCTGTCTATTCTTTTTTCATTTCTATGTATTAACAACTAAACTTTACGGGAAATGAAAAAAAAGGAGTTTCTGTTTGTGATAGATTGCAGAATTAATGCTTATTTTGCAAAACACTATTAAACATAAACTAAATCATTTTAAGGTATGAATAGGATGAAATGTGGATTTTACACTTACAGAGGGATTGCTTTTTGTTTTGTCACCGCGATGTTCTGCGGACAAGCAATGGCACAAGTTGTAGAAAAAAGGGGGTTTGATTCTCAGAAAAAGATTAATGCGTTTGATAACACGACTTTTTGTACTGCTTATTTGTCTGACGGATCGTTGTATACCATGCGCGATATCGCGATTAATGATTTACGCAAAATTGAGCGTATCGTATTTAATCCGACGGGAAGTTCTATCGCCGTGTTGAGAGCGAAGAATCCGGTAAGCATTTACTCTTTTCGCGACAGGAATAAGAAGCTTTTCGAATTGAAAGAGAAACGTAAAAAATTGAAAGCCAAACCGCTGCCGGTATCCATGTGTTATGCTACCGATGCCCGTAGTTTCGTTGTAGGTAACTCGTTAGGGGAAATCGTTATTTATGATACGAAAGAATATATGCCATTGGCTTATATCCAGGGAGATGCTCCGGCTACTGCACTGGCTATGAGTTCGAACAATTATTTTATTGCAGCAGGGACAGGACAGACGATTAATATCTGGAACTTCCAGACAAAGGAGTTGAGAAAAGCGATTCCTATGTCGGCAGTTGTCAAAGAACTGACTTTCTCTCCGGATGCTTCGTTGCTGGCAGTAACCACGGAGGATAATCACCTGACCATTATCGATACGAAAAACTGGGATAAGGTGGACATCTTCGATAAGTTGGGGGGAACGCTTAGTTCTCCGTCATTCCATCCCGAAGGAAAATACATCAGTGTGGTAAAAGATGGGAAGAATATCGAGATCATCAACTTGAAGAATGGTGTCATAGAGCAGGAGATTGTAGATCCTATAGGCGGTGTTACCGGTGGACGTTTCTTTAAGAACAATCAGAATAGCGAGGTATTCATGCTAACCAATCGTACGAAGCAAATGGTCTTCTGGGATGCGAACGGGCTGAACCCATTCTATGGAAAGATTATGGGTAAGGAAGTAGACGCCAAGATGAATGAATGGGTGAAGATGATGCAGGGAGAATCGATGGAGGATTATGCTATCCGTGTGAACGATGAAACCCGTGTTAAACAGCAGCAGTTGTTTGCTCAGGAAGTTGCTACGGCATTGGCGGGTGACCGTATCTCAATGGATAATCCTTTTGTGGATGGATATGATGCTGCTAATAATATGTTGAATATCGGTTTTAAGGGGTTGCCGTCTATCGGACTGGAAGTTCCGGCTAACGAGGCAGGGGACTTTGAGGAAGGTAAAATGAAATTCTCGAATGCCGTATATGTGCTGAATGATAAAGATGAATTTGAGCTGGCCTATGTGGAGGTTACCAACGAAACGACCAACAAGGTTTATATCTATGACAATATCGGACGGACGAAGTTGACTGCTTTGGAAGCGGATGAAAACTTTGTCCCTCTGGAAATCATGCAGCAGGCTACCCGTGAGGAAGCACAATTGGCCGAAATAAAGGAACAGGTGATCGAAGAGAAAAAGCAGGATAAACTGATTACCGATAACACACAGATCAATGTGAAGACAGAGGTTATTCCGGGTGTGGATGCTAACGGCAAAAAAATTCTCAATTATAAAGTGGGTTATCAGTATGAGGTGATCAATAAAGAGTTTTCTGCTAAGGAAGACTTCCCGTCCGGTGGTTATAACATTGAACGCTCAAATGCCGCCATGTCTTTGATGAAGATTATCAAGAATGCTTTTGAAGGCGATTTCTCCAAATATTTATCAGAGGGTAAGCAGGTGAAAGTGATTATTACCGGTTCGGCCGATGCGGCTCCGATTCGTGGACGCCTGGCTTATGACGGACGGTACGGAGAGTTCGTGGACGAGCCATATTACAAAGATGGCAATCTCGACAATATCACGGTGACCAAGGCTGCCGGAATCACACAGAACGAACAACTGGCACTGATGCGTGCTGCCGGTGTGAAGAGTTATATCGAAAAGAATGTGACAACATTAGGTAATACGAAGAACGACTACGAATATCATGTGGAAGTAGCTAAAGAACGTGGTGGAGAATTCCGCAAGATCAATGTAGAGTTTGTAATTATGGATGCATTTCAACAATAAACGATGAAAAGATTTTTTTTACTGACAATCATTCTCACTGTTGTTATGGCCGGTAAAGTGGGGGCGCAGGATGCGTCCTCCGCTTCTAAGCGTGCCAACCAACAGTATGTGCTTTTTGAAAGCGAGCGCGATAAAGGAACGAATGTAACGGCTATGTATGACTATCTGCTGGACAGTTACGCGAATTTCATGAAGGTTGTGGAGGCACCGAATAACGGTCAGTATATAGGGGGAGCAAAGAATAGGCTAAAGGCATTGTATCCTTATCTGCTGAATGGGGCGGTATATTATTCGGAACAGAAACAGCCGGCTAAAGCATTGGATTTTGCCGCTGCATATATCGATATGCCGCAGATGCAGTTGTTCCGCAGTGAATTGTTGCCGAAAGATAACCGTTATGCTTCGGTGGTTTACTATGCAGCGGTATCGGCCTTTAATCTGGAGAAGAACGAACAGGCGCTGAGGTATTTTCAGGAGTATCTTAATACCGGTACGGAAGCTCAGCAGAAGGACTGTTATGTTTATATGAACATGATTTATCAGAAGCAGAAGAAATATGCGGATCAGGAACGCGTGCTGGAACAGGCTATTGCCAAATATCCGGTGTCACTCGATTTCTTGTATAATCTGGTGAATGTACATATCGCCACCAATAATATGGAAAAGTTGATTGGTGCGATTGACCGCATTCTGGCTGTGGATCCGAATAATGATAAGGTATTGCCTATCAAGGCGCGCATTCTGGAACGGCAGGGAAAGAATGTGGAGGCACTGGATATCTACAAACGCTTGTATGCACTTCATCCCGAGAGTTTTGAATTGATGACCGGTGTGGCACGTGCCAACTTCAATTGTGCTACGGAGATCGTAAACAATGGGGCTACCATTGCCAATGATACTGAATATGCATTGGTACGTCAGCGCGCATCGGGCTATCTGATGGACGCTAAAGATCTTTTCCTGAAGATATTGCAGAAAGATCCTTCTTCCAAATTGTATATGCAGGGACTGGCAGGCGTATATCAGTATATGGATATGAAACCGGAATATGAAGTGCTTTCTAAGATAGTTCAGGACGGAGCTTCTTATACCGCTTTTCCGTCCCGGCTGGCTGCTTACAAAGAGGCGTTGAAGAAGACTGAAAATATAGCTCAGGAACAGGAGTCTGTTCCGGTACCTGTGGAACCGGCCATGTTGGTAATCAAGATGGATCAGTTTACGGATGCCAATAATAATAAGGTAATTGATGCCGGAGAGAGTTTCGCTTTGCAGTTTACCATTGAGAACCAAGGTAAAGGAGATGCGTATAATATACGTATCCGTTTGGCTGAGCAGCAGGGATATGATCAGTATTTCGACGGTCCGCGTGAGTTGGACGGAGGCAATATTCCGGCCGGGAAGTCCAAACAGTATACATTCCGTTATCTTGCAAAGAAAGAGTTGCCCACGAGCCTGGCTAAGATCAACATTTATGCATTCGAAGCGAATGGATTTGATGCCGATCCTTCGGAGCTGATTGTGAATACTCAGGAATATGCAATGCCTCGTTTGCGCATTGCCGACCATCAGTTCTTTGCGTCTGAGGGTACATCTATTACTTTGGGTAAAAACGGAAAGCTGACGGTTGCCTTGCAAAACTTTGGAACACAGACTGCGCGTAAGGTGAAGGTGAATTTCACATTGCCGAAGAACATATTTACTACCGATTCTCCGGAAATGACAATTGATAGTATTGCTCCGGGGGATGTGGCTGTGCTCGATTACGGCTTCCTGGTGAACAAGCGTTTTGATGAAGATTCCGTGGCCGTAATGCTGGCGGTAACGGAGTCTACCCGTTCAACTTTCCTGAACGAGGCTTATAAAGTGAAAGTGGGAGATTACCTGTCTTCTGCCGCTTCTATCAATCTGAGTGGAAATGTGGCTGCACGGAAGGTGAATGTGAAAGACTTTTCGCTGAGTTTCAAGAGTGAGTTGATGGAGGATGTCCCTGTGGGAGCTGTGAACCGCCACCGTTATGCTTTGATTATCGGTAATGAGGATTATAGTATGACCGGTGCCAATGCTGAAATTAATGTGCCTTATGCCGTAAACGATGCTGTGCTGTTCCGTGAATATTGCGTACGTACCTTTGGGGTACCCGACGGGCAGATCAAGGTGGTGCCGAATGCTACTGCCGGTATGATGCACGAACAACTTGACTGGTTGGTGAACATGGCAAGCACCGATCCGCAAGCCGAACTGATATTCTATTATTCCGGTCATGGAAATAATGACGAGGCTACTAAGGAGCCTTATTTACTTCCGGTGGATATTACAGGTAAGAATATCCGTCTGGGTATTTCATTGTCCGGACTGTATAAAAAATTGGCTACTTATCCGGTGAAGGGGGCTTATGTATTCCTCGATGCTTGCTTTAGCGGTGGTTATAAGAGTGCTGCTCCGCTATTGGCACAGAAGGGCGTGCGTGTTGTTCCGAAAGTGGGATTGCCGCAAGGAAACACATTGAGTTTTTCGTCCAGCAGTGGCGATCAGACTTCAAGTGTTTACCATGAAAAGAAGCAGGGATATTATACGTATTTCCTGATAAAGACGATCCGTGACGCTAAAGGTAACCTTTCCATGAAAGAGCTGTTCGAAAGAACCAGTATTGCAGTAAAACGTGCTACTGCCTTGATCGATAAAATTCAGGAGCCGCAATGTATGGTTTCTCCTACATGGGTGGGATGGGAAAACATTAAGTTGGAGACTCCGGTAACAGAAATTCCTTAGTAAAGTTAATAGTGATATGAAAAAGACGGCTGTGGTGTGGAAAGCACAACAGTCGTCTTTTGGGTATCTATTGGGATTTGTTTTTATTGCAACTCAATAATCTCTTCGTTACAGATAGTAAGTTTCTCTACACCCTCTTGTGTTACTGTCCACGAGTTTTCGATACCTACGGGACCTACACCCGGAATTACAATCTTAGGTTCGAGAGCGAAGACCATTCCCGGTTCCAGTTCTTGTTTCATACGGGGGGCAAGCACCGGAGCTTCATTAATTTCCAGACCGATACCATGACCTATGAATTTTGCTTGCTGGCCGATACCCATGAACTTGTCGGCAAAACCGGCTTTGGTCACTATATCGATGGCTGTATTATATAAATCCTCGCATACAACTCCGGGCTGAGCCATAGATGATACGGCGTCCTGTATGTCGAGACAGACCTGATGGGCTGTATACGCTTCATCACTCAACTTACCAATGGAGAATACGCGGCTCATATCGCCCATATATCCGTTAAAGTTTCCTCCGAGGTCTACCATCACACTTTGACCTTCTTTTAGCAGGCTTCTGTTGAGTCCTCCCGGGAGAGCCGGATCCAGTCCTTCACCTCCTAAGGCGAAATCGTATGGAGAAGGGAAAGCAGCGTTGTCTCCGGTCAGTACACTGCCCATAAAGATTTCCATGCTCTGACCGAACACACGAAAGATTCCCAGGTTACCTTGCAGACGCATCAACCTTTCTATTTCGATTGAAAATTCCAGATCGGTCATTCCCGGACGGTAAACAGAAGGAATCTGTTCGTAAGCTTTGGCGTGAGCTACACCCGAACGGCGGAATAATTCCACTTCTACAGGAGTCTTGATGCTACGCGCTTCGCGGATTAACGGAGTTCCGTTTACAATTTCCGACTCTGGGAAAACAGCGGCAAGGCGATTGTACTCTGTATATGACAGTTCATCGCCTTCCAGCATCAGTTTCTGAGGGGCAGGCAATCCGCTTTCTTTAATCAGATCAAGAATCTGTTCCGGTTTTCGGATAGGGAAGACGTGTTCGCCGGTAATATTGTTGGGGCGTTTGATGAATAACAAGGCCGGTGAGTGGAGAGGTAAGTAGAGGTATCCGCTGACAACACGGCCATACGTATAGAGCAAGTTTACATTACAAGTGATGAGAGCGGCATCAATGTTTTGTTGAGCCATCAGCACGCGAATTTTATCGCGGCGCATCTTTAATTCGGGTTGTAACATTTCGTAACAATTATTTGGTTTCGAAATGCAAAGTTAGGCTATTTTAGTTGAAAATGAAACCTTTTCAGAAAAAAGTAGCGTTACCCACATCCTGTCTCAGGAAATGAGTAACGCAATTCACAAATACAACTAAACAAAGCTTTTTAGATGATTCCTTGTCCCATCATGGCATGAGCCACTTTCATGAAGCCTGCAATGTTGGCACCTTTCACATAATTGATATATCCGTCAGGTTCTGTACCATACTTCACACACTGTGCATGGATACCATGCATGATGGTATGGAGTTTCTCGTCTACTTCTGCTGCACTCCAGCTCAAGTGCATGGCATTTTGTGACATCTCCAGCCCGGACGTTGCTACACCACCTGCATTGACTGCTTTACCCGGTGCATACATCGTTTTGTGTTCGATGAAAAGATCGATGGCTTCGGGTGTACAACCCATGTTGGAGATCTCTCCGACACAAAGAACATTGTTATTAATAAGATTTTTGGCATCTTCGCCGTTTAATTCGTTTTGAGTGGCACAAGGAAGGGCTATATCGGCTTTCACTTCCCAAGGACGTTTACCGGCTACGAAAGTAGATCCCGGGAATTCGTCAGCATACGGAGCTACGATATCGTTGCCCGAAGCACGGAGTTCAAGCATATAATCGATCTTTTCCCCACTGATGCCGTTCGGATCATAGATGTAACCATCCGGGCCGGAGATTGTAACAACCTTTGCTCCCAACTCGGTAGCTTTGGTAGCAGCTCCCCAGGCAACATTTCCGAATCCGGAGATAGCTACAGTCTTGCCTTTTATATCGATACCTTTAGTCTGCAACATTTGGTTGACGAAGTACAAACCTCCGAATCCGGTAGCTTCCGGACGGATCAGTGAACCGCCAAACTCAAGTCCTTTTCCGGTGAAGGTTCCTGTAAATTCACGGGTTAGTTTCTTATACATACCGAACATGTAGCCTACTTCACGTCCTCCTACACCGATGTCACCGGCCGGTACGTCCATATCCGGGCCCAGATGGCGCCACAACTCAAGCATAAATGCCTGGCAGAAACGCATGATTTCAGCATCACTCTTGCCACGTGGAGAGAAGTCGGAGCCGCCCTTACCACCACCCATCGGCAGAGTAGTCAAGGCATTCTTAAAGGTCTGTTCAAATCCGAGGAATTTCAGGATAGACAGGTTGACAGAAGCGTGGAAACGGATACCGCCTTTATACGGGCCGATAGCGTTGTTGAACTGAACACGATATCCCAGGTTGGTTTGTACTTCACCTTTATCATCTACCCATGTCACGCGGAACGTAAAGATACGGTCCGGCTCTACCAGTCTTTCGATGATTTTGGCTTTTTCAAACTCAGGGTGCTGATTGTATATATCTTCGATAGAGAGAAGCACTTCTTTTACAGCTTGAAGATATTCTGATTCGCCGGGATGTTTAGCCTCTAAAGAGGACATGATTTTTTCGATGTTCATAATAGTATGTTTTAATAGGTTGATTCTGATAAAATGTCACTTTATCGTATCGCAAATATAGGAAAACTTTTCTAATGTTATTTGATTGTACGGAATATTTTGATTAAATAATGATAAAATGATAGAAAGAGCATTGGGAAATAGATGTCAGTTTTTCATTTTCATTCCCAGATTATACATGATAAATGCATAAACGTCTGCTTGCTCTTTTAATAACTTTGTTGTGGCTTTGTTGAAGCCGTGTCCGGCCTTGTGATCGATACGTATGAGAGTAGGATTGGTCCCATCATTTTCTGCTTGTAAAGTTGCGGCAAACTTGAACGAGTGTGCAGGGACAACACGATCGTCGTGATCGGCTGTGGTGATTAATGTTGCAGGATATCTTGTGCCCGACTTCAGATTGTGCAGCGGAGAATAGCTCAATAAGTAATCAAACATTTCTTTACTGTCGCTACTTGTGCCATAGTCTGTGCTCCATGATGCGCCTATGGTGAATTTATGATAACGGAGCATATCCATCACACCCACCTGAGATACGGCTACGCGGAATAGCTCAGGCCGTTGTGTCATGCAGGCACCCACGAGTAATCCTCCGTTCGATGCACCGGTAATGGCTATTTTGTTCGGATTAGTGTATTTTTCTTTAATGAGATATTCGGCGGCACTGATAAAGTCGTCGAAAACATTCTGTTTTTGCATTTTGACTCCCGCCTTGTGCCATGAATCACCATATTCGTTACCGCCTCGTAAATTGACCTGTATATAGATACCTCCGTTCTCGAGGAACGGGATACGTTCGATGGCGAAGGAAGGAGTGAGGGTGAGGCCAAAGCCACCATAACCATAAAGAAGTACAGGATTGTTTCCATCTTTCTTTAATCCTTTCTTATAAGTCAGAAACATTGGGATTTGCACACTGTCTTTACTGGTGAAGAATATTTGTTCCGTCACAAAGTCGTTTGCATTAAACTTTATTTTCGGAGCATAATATAGTGTATACTCTTTTTTATCAATGTCATATTGGTAAATTGTGTTCGGGGTGGTGAAAGAAGTGAAGAGGAAAAAACATTTTTTATCCTCTTTTTCTCCGCAAAAGAAGACGGTACCCAGTGAAGGAAGCTTGATCTCTTGTAGTTGTTTCCCATTTAAATTGTAGACATAGGCCCGGTCTGAAGCATCTTTATTATAGGTGAGAAACAATTTTCCACCAATTATTTCTGCTTTGGATAATACGGTATCGGATTCTGGAATCAGTTCTTTCCAGTTTTTCAACGTGGGACTGTTGATATCAGCCACCATGATACGTCTTTTCGGAGCTTTGTAGTTGGTAAAAATATAAATTTTATTATCAATGATGCCTATTGGGCTATATCGATAGCCCGTATTGGCCAGTTGTACCAGAGGTGCGTCTGTTTGGGTGAGATCTTTCATTAAAAGGCCGTTGTTTATGAAAAGAAAACGTCCGTCATCACTTGTTTGCCCGGAATGATTGCACTCCGGATAATATGGGTTTTGATAGATCGGTTTGTCTTTTGCTTGTGGTGTCTTTAGTTTATGATAATAAATCATGGAGTTTCCGTTTACGCTTGACAACTCTTTATCTTTTGGTGGAGCGTCATAAGCGCTATAATGAAAGCCTTTTTCATCCCAAGCCACTTCCTGAAACTTTACCCATTGAATGTGATCGTCCAGAAATTTCCCGGTTGTGGTGTCCATGATATATAGATCTTGCCAATCGGAACCGTTGCGTGAGATGCCACAGGCAGCATATTTACCGTTCTTGGAGAATGATATTCTACTGAGTGATACAGTACCGTCGTCAGACCATCGGTTAGGGTTTAAAAAAATGCGTGGATTATTGCTCAAAGAGTCTTGTATATACATCACGTTTTGATTTTGTAACCCATTGTTTTTAGTGAAATAGTACTTATTTCCTTTCTTGACCGGTAATCCAATTCTTTCATAGTCAGACAGGGTGGTTATTCGTTTTAATAATTTCCGATGGAAAGGGATGGCTTCCAGGTACTTGGCAGTGACTTTGTTTTGTGCTTCTATCCATGCGGCGGTTGCATCGGAAGTGTCATTCTCTAACCAACGATATGGATCGGGAATTTTTGTGTCGAAATATATGTCTATGCTGTCTACCTTTTTTGTTGCAGGGTAAACCGGTTTTCGGGGGCGTATGCATGAGGTGGCTGCTATACCTATTATAATTAATAAGGATATTGCTTTCATGTTTTTCAATTGGTTACGGTTAGTAAATTCACAAATATACAGAGTGTTTATTACAAAACAAATAGTTCGGTCATTTTCTGTTTTCGGATTTCTCGACTTTGATGTTTCGGTTTGTTTTCAAATCGGAAATGGGAAGATAATCTGTGCCTATATTGGAAGTTGGCAATAAAGTGAATTGCTTTTTCTTGCTTTTCCCAATAAAAACAGCGACTTTTGTCTGTTGAATTTTAAAACTACGGGAAACCCATGCTCAGCAAATTTAAATTAAACCAGCTCTATTTTAAAGATACTCAGTTTGCCAATCTGATGACAAGGCGAATCTTTAATGTTTTATTGATAGCCAATCCTTACGATGCTTTTATGCTGGAGGATGACGGACGTATCGATGAAAAGATTTTCAATGAATACACCTCGCTTTCGCTCCGTTATCCCCCTCGTTTTTCGCAAGTTTCTACCGAGGAAGAGGCGTTGAGACAGCTTGGGAGTGTATCGTTTGATTTGGTGATTTGCATGCCGGGTACGGGAGACAACGATAGTTTTGATATCGGACGCCATATCAAGGAGAAGTACGAACAGATACCGATCGTTATTCTGACACCGTTCAGTCACGGCATTACCAAACGGATAGCGAACGAGGACCTGAGTGCATTCGACTACGTGTTTTGTTGGTTGGGAAATACTGATTTGCTGGTGTCCATCATCAAGCTGATCGAAGACAAGATGAACCTGGAGCATGACGTGAAAGAGGTGGGCGTGCAGTTGATTCTGCTGGTAGAAGACAGTATCCGTTTCTATTCATCTGTGCTTCCCAATCTTTATAAATTTGTGTTGAAGCAGAGCCAGGAGTTCTCTACCGAGGCTTTGAATGCCCATCAACGTACACTCCGTATGCGCGGGCGTCCCAAAATAGTATTGGCCCGTACTTATGAGGAGGCAATGGATATATACGATAAGTATACCAATAATATACTGGGAGTCATCACCGATGTCCGCTTTCCCCGTGTGGAGAAAGGAGAGAAGGACGGCATGGCAGGAATCAAGCTTTGTGCGGAAGTCAGGAAGAAAGATCCGTTCGTACCCTTGATCATCCAGTCGTCCGAGACAGAGAACGCTGCCTATGCGGCTAAGTATGGAGCTACGTTCATTGATAAGAATTCCAAGAAAATGGATGTCGATCTTCGCCGGATTGTTTCCGATAATTTCGGTTTTGGCGACTTTGTGTTCCGTAATCCTGAGACGGGTGTCGAGATAGCCCGGGTTCGGAACCTGAAAGAGTTGCAGAATATTCTTTTTGCCGTTCCTGCCGAATCGTTCCTTTATCACATCAGTCGCAATCATGTTTCACGTTGGCTGTATTCACGTGCTATGTTTCCGGTTGCGGAATTCCTTCGTCCCATCACCTGGCATAGTCTGCAAGATGTGGATGCGCATCGTAAAATCATCTTTGAGGCTATTGTTAAATACCGAAAAATGAAAAATCAGGGAGTGGTAGCTGTATTCAAACGCGACCGCTTCGACCGTTATTCAAACTTTGCCCGTATCGGAGACGGTTCGTTGGGAGGAAAGGGGCGTGGACTGGCGTTTATTGACAATATGGTGAAGCGTCATCCGGAATTTGAAGAATTTGAGAATGCCCGTGTGGCTATCCCGAAAACAGTGGTGCTTTGTACCGATGTATTCGACGAGTTTATGGATAGCAATAATCTGTATCAGATTGCCCTTTCCGATGCTGATGACGATACGATTCTGAAATACTTCCTGAAAGCGAAGTTGCCCGACCGTCTGGTTGAAGACTTCTTTACTTTCTTCGATGTAGTGAAGTCTCCTATCGCCATTCGTTCTTCTTCCTTGCTTGAGGACTCCCACTATCAGCCTTTTGCAGGAATCTATAATACCTATATGATTCCTTATCTGGATGATAAATATGAGATGCTCCGTATGCTGTCCGATGCCATTAAAGGCGTATATGCGTCTGTTTATTTCCGCGACAGTAAGGCATATATGCAGGCCACTTCGAATGTGATCGATCAGGAAAAAATGGCTGTTATTCTGCAACAAGTGGTCGGCAATCAGTACGGAGACCGTTATTATCCTTCGATGTCCGGTGTAGCCCGATCTCTCAATTACTATCCCATTGGCGACGAGAAAGCTGAAGAAGGTACGGTAAACCTGGCTCTCGGTTTGGGCAAGTATATCGTGGACGGAGGTATGACTTTACGTTTCTCGCCTGCCCATCCTTCAAAGGTGTTGCAAACCAGTGAACTGGATATTGCCTTGAAAGAGACGCAGACCCGTTTTTACGCTCTCGATCTGAAAAATGCCGGTGATAACTTTTCGATTGATGATGGATTCAATCTTCTGAAGTTGCATGTGAAAGAAGCCGAAAAAGACGGTTCGTTACGGTATATCGCTTCTACCTATGATCCGTATGACCAGGTGATTCGTGACGGTTTATATCCCGGTGGGCGTAAAGTGATTACGTTTGCCAACATCTTGCAGCACGATGTATTTCCGTTGGCACGCATCCTGCGCTGGGTACTTCGTTATGGGCAGCAGGAGATGCGCCGTCCGGTAGAGATCGAATTTGCAGTGACACTCAATCATGACCGTGATAAGACCGGTACGTTCTATCTGCTTCAGGTACGTCCCATTGTAGACAGTAAAGATATGCTGGATGAAGATCTTACTACTATTCCGGACGAAGATGTGCTGCTCCGTTCCAATAACTCCTTGGGGCATGGCATTATGAACGAAATACATGATATCGTATATGTCAAGACTGATCATTACAGTGCATCGAACAATCAGAATATAGCTTGGGAAATAGAGAAACTTAACCAGCAGTTCCTGAATGAAGGCAAGAACTATGTACTTGTCGGACCCGGACGATGGGGAAGCAGTGACACTTGGTTAGGTATCCCGGTGAAGTGGCCGCATATTTCTGCTGCGCGTGTCATTGTGGAAGCCGGACTGACCAATTACCGGGTAGACCCCAGTCAGGGGACGCATTTCTTCCAGAATCTGACCTCCTTTGGTGTAGGTTATTTCACCATCAATGCGTTTATGAATGATGGAATATACAACCAGGAGTTTCTGAATGCGCAACCTGCCGTATTTGAGACTGAATATCTTCGTCACATACACTTTGAGAGGCCGATTGTTGTGAAAATGGATGGTAAAAAGAAACTTGGAGTGGTTCTTATGCCGGAGAAATAATAAAATAATATTGTATAAAAAAGTCCTGTTTTTCATAAGAAAGGCGGGACTTTCTTGTTTTAGCCCTTTTCTGTGGTCTGTTTTTATGATTAAACAACTATTTGTGGTCCTTTTTTCAGATTTTGTAAGGAATCGAAGGTTGTGTATTTATTATAATAAAAGAAAACTATAATTTTGCCTGCGGTTTTTATAACTTATGAATAATATTTAGTAGTTATCATTATGAAAAGACTCTCTTTTATGGTTAGTATGGCGATGCTAATTTCATGTATTGCCTCGTGTGATTCCGGCAGTGATGCTGTTTCATACGGTGTTGGTTCTTTAAGTCTTGGGCTTTCAGCCAATCCTTCTTTTGCAGAGAAAACCCGTTCCGTCAGCGAAGCGGAATACAAAAAAGTCGATAACTATCAAGTTACGGTCAACGAGGGCGACGGTACCTCTTTATACGATGGCCTGTACAAGGATATGCCTTTGTCTATCGATCTGACTGCCGGCAAAAAATATACGGTGAAAGCCTTCTACGGTGATAATGTAGATGCAGGTTTCGATAAACTGTATGTGGAAGGCAGCCAGGAGTTCACTGTCAGTGAAGGTGAACAAAAGAATGTTATTTTGTATTGTAAGCCGGCTAATGTTAAAGTATCAGTCGTTTATACGGAAGATTTTCTGAAATATTATTCGGATTGTACTGTCTCCCTTTCTACTTCACACCTGACTGCTCCTTTTGAAGTAAATATGAAAAAAGACTCCGGTAAGGATGCTTATCTGAAAGCAAATGCCGATGGTGAGAATGTATCTATCACTGTAGGAGGTTTCAAAGATAAAGAAGGCAATGCGGTGGTGATGGAAGCTTTGGTTGCCGAGAAAAAAGTAGCTCCCAAAACGCATCTTACTATTACAGTAGATCCGGAGGTGATTACTATTTCTACGGGTACTGCATCGTTGGACGTAACCGTGGATACCGGTACGGAAGATAAGGATGTGAATATTGAGATTCCGGAAGAGTATTGGCCGGGTAATGCAAGTAAGTAAATATAAAAGATTGGTATATATGAATGCGATAAGAAACATATATGCAGTGCTGGCATTGATAGCACTTTGTTTGAGTTCCTGCGAGATGAAAAATGAGCTGGAAGGCAAATATAATTTGAAGAATGACGAAGGACTTCTGACATTGGATCTGGTGAACAAGACGCAGGCTACGCCTTCTACAAAAGCTGAAAGTACGTCACTTACTGATGAACTGGATGTGAATACCTATAAAGTAGAGATTGTTGATAATGCCACTGAGGCTGTGGTTCGTTCGTTTGCCAGCTATGCGAAGCTGAAAGAGGCCTTGCCGTTGGTCGTTCCGGTAGGAAACTATAAGATTGTGGCTAAAAGCGGTGTTTTGCAAGATGCTTCGCGTACTCCTTATTTTGAAGGAAGCTCTTCTATTGAAGTGAAGCAGGGAATGGAATCTAAGGCGGAAGTTCTCTGTAAATCGGCAACGGTAAAGGTCAGTTTGAATGTATCGGACGAGTTTCTCAGTATGTTTGCCGACGATTATGTGTTCACCGTTTCAAATGGGATTGGCGGAGTTATTTATGTGAAGAAGGAAGATTTAGGTTCAATTTATCTCAACATTCCCAATGGAGCCACTTCGATCAAAATTGTGGCGAAAGTAACTGAGAAGGAAACAGGTAGAGACATTGAAACTATTTATACTGTGACCAAACCCGATGAAGAAGGCTTGGAGGGAGGTGATTCTTTTAATGTTACAGTGAAACCTGTAGAAGAGGGTGAGGACCCGGAAGATCCGGATGTGACCCCTTCTGATCCGAAATTGGGGATACAGTTGGATATTGACTTGACAATGGACGAGACCGGCATAACAGTGAAAGTACCAACTGAACTGATTGAAGAATCGAAACCGGAGGAGCCGGATCAGCCGGCAGAACCGGATCAGCCGGCAGAAGACGGACCGGAGATTATCGGAGCAGATGAAGTGGTGGAAGTGGATACGAACAATCCGCCGACAGTTCAGGTAACGATGAAAGCTCCGGCCGGAATCCGGAACTTGCTTGTGACTATCACTTCAGACTCTAATGAGTTTATAGGTTTGATTTCTCAAATGGGGTTGGGAGAAACATTCGATTTGGCTAATCCCGGTGATTTGGAAGATAAACTTGGAGGTAGTTTGGAAGACGGATCCGGTATCGGTTTGATTGATCCGAATGATCCGATTAAAGATAAAAAAGAGTTCATCTTTGATGTATCCGGCTTTATGCCTATGTTGTCACCGTTTGGCCTTCAGCAACATTATTTTACTATTAAACTGATTGATAATAATGGTAAGGAGTTAGCCAAGAAATTGACAGTAAAAGTGGTGAAAAACTAATTTGAATTTCCAATGAAAAGATATATATATTTGTTCGTCTCTGTCTTTACTCTTGTGATGGCATCATGCCAACAAGAAGAGACTTCTAACGGCAAGACTGGCTATCTCCAGTTTTCTGTGGAGAAGAATACAAGTACGATTTTGGTTCCGGCGACAAGGGCAGAAGAGTTGCCGATTGCCTTGCAGGTAGTTGACAGAGCAGGGACTGTTGTGAAAGAGACTGATGACTGGCATAACTGGACATCTGCTCCCCTTGAATTACCATTGGGTACTTATACCATTAATGCTTTCTCAAAAGGGGTTGATGTGGCGACGGCCGGATTTGACGAACCTTATTATTGGGGACAGACCGAAGTAACGGTTGTTCCGAAAGTAAATCAGAATGTGAATATAGAGTGCCGTTTGGCTAATGTGAAAGTGACAGTCAATTACAGTGCTGATGTGAAGAAGTATTTTTCGAAACTGAGCTGTTCTGTGGGTAATTCTTCCGGTAAACTGATTTTTGGTAAGGATGAAACACGTTCCGGATATTTTGCGGTGGATAATCTGAATATTTCGTTGGCATTGACAAATACGGATGGACGTTCTTTTGTTTTTGAATCCGAACCGATTACAGATGTAAAAGAACGTCAGCACTATCGTATTAACTATACTATGAAGGCCAATGGTGCTATTGGTGGTGTATCTGTTACTTTAGATCCTTCTACCAAAGAGTATAATGTGAATATTTCCATTCCTAAAGAAAGTAATCCGAGTGTAAATGTCTGGTCTGATTTTGCAGACGTAACTCTTCCTCTTCCTGACGGTGTTGTTACCAAAGAGTGTAAATATCGCATTTCCGGAACGGAAGATTGGAATACGGTGTCCAATGTTGAACAGGCCGATGGAAAGCTTATTGCAACCATAACCGGTCTGATTCCCGGTACGGAGTATGATTTCTGTTTTGCAATAAATGGAGTAAACGGAAAGATAACGACTGCGACCACCGAACTTCAGAAACAACTGGAAAATGGAAGTTTTGATGAATGGAATCAGAATGGAAAAACTTGGTTCCCGGGAACTGCGGCTGAGGCTTCTGCTAAGAATTCGTATTGGGATACCGGTAATGTGGGAGCAGCTACCATGAGTAAAAATCCAAGTATCGGAGAAAGCAACGATGTACATACCGTAGGTGGTAAATCGGCTAAATTGTCTTCGCAATTTGTGGGAGTGTTTGGTATCGGAAAATTTGCTGCCGGTAACATCTATATCGGGCGTTATATGGAAACGTATACAAGCCCGATGGGAGCACGTATACGTTTTGGTCGTGAGTTTACTTCACGTCCTACGCAACTGAATGGATGGTACAAATACACTCGTGGAACCAGTATAGATCGTGGAGATCATAATGTGGAGGAATTGAAAAACTCGGGTGGTGATAAATGTGCTATCTATATTGCCTTGACTGACAATGAAGGTTTGGTTGATGATAATGGAGTGAAGACAGCTTATGAAGTCAACAATAACAAAGAAGGCAGTCCCACGCGTTATACGGTCGATCTTTCTGAAGCCAATAAAGATGTCATAGCCTACGGTTCCATTACCGATGAAGAGTCCAAAGGTTCTTTCGATGAAAGCGGAAATGTAGTTTGGAAGCAGTTTACGATTGATCTGCAATATCGTGATTTGACCCGTAAACCCAAATATATTATCGTTGTTGCTTCTGCAAGTAAATATGGTGACTTCTTTACCGGCAGTGAAAGCAGTGTCATGTTGATTGATGATTTTGAATTGGTGTACGGTACACCTGTTACCGCCAACTAATCCATAGTGAATGAAAAAAATAATTATATTTCTACTTCTTCTTTGTCCGGTACTGGTCCAGGCAAAGAAGAAGTTTGACCGTGGAATCGTGAAGAGTGTGTTTGTCCCGAAAGGGCAATGGTTTATGGGTTCTACAGTTTCGTATTCGGAGCAGAGTGCTGATCAATATCAGTTTTTGGTATTGGCAAATATCGATGCCAAAGGTTATACATTCCGTTTGAGTCCCTTCGGAGGATACTTTTTTGCTGATAATATGGCAGCGGGAGGCAGGTTCACTTACTCCCGTACCTACTTCAATATAGGAAACGTAGACATTAATCTGGGCGATGATCTTTCGTTCCACATCAAAGACGATATGTATCTGGAGCATAACTATTCCGCATCCGGATTTCTGCGTACCTATATGGGGCTGGGCAGCAGTAAAGTGTTCGGCTTCTTCAATGAAGTGCGTCTGACTTATGCTTACGGGCAGGGGAAACATTCCAATGGTACGGGTAACGACTTGACGGGATACTATCAGCGTTCTCACACGTTTGAGATCGGTGCGGCTCCCGGATTGGCGGCATTCGTATCCGATTTTGCTTCGGTAGAAGTTTCGGTAGGAGTGATGGGATTCAGTTATAAATGGGTCGATCAGATACACAATCAGGTAAACAAGGCGTCCCGTCATAGTGCAAGTGGTAATTTCAAGATAGACTTATTCTCGATTAATCTCGGAATGACGATGTATTTCTAATTTAAGCAGTGTTTTGAGAAATGAAGAGTTTACAAATTTATCTATTCCTGTTTCTGTCGGTCTTTGCTCTGGGTGCTTGCATACAGAATGACATTCCTTACCCTTACATCAAAGGCGAAATTACAGCTTTCGAAGTAGAAGGGCAGACCGGTGATACCGAGATAAACAAGAACAGCCGCACCATCGTAGTGGAAGTAGGTGATGAAGTCGATATAGAAGAATTGCGTATTACCAGGTTCGTTGTGAACGAAGAAGCCACTTACAGCGTAGACGAACAATACTGCGTCAGCCCCAATAAATTTCCTTCGGCCGGCTTTTCTGCTTTAACCGACTTGCCGGCAGGAGCAGATACACGGGTCGATTTCAGTAAGACCGTTCCTGTTCTGCTGCGTACCTATCAGGATTATCAGTGGATGATAACCGTCCGTCAGACCATCGAGCGGGTAGTCGAAGTCGAGAACCAGGCCTTGCCTGCCATCATCGATGATAAGAATCACACGGTATTGGTGTATGTCTCGCAGAAGCAGGATCTGTCTGCTGTCAAGATAACAAAGATGATTCTGGGAGGCAGTAAGGCTACCATCACCCCCGATCCGTCCACCGTAACCAATTTCCGCAGACCGCAAGAGTTTGTTGTCAGCCGTTTCGATAAAGAAGAGCTATGGACGGTCGATGTGGTGCGTACCACATCGACAGGTACTACGGGCAGCGCCGATGTATGGGCCACACGTGCCACTCTGAATGGGGGCATGAAGCAGGGAACCACTCCCCGTGTGGAATACAGGAAGAAGTCGGAAGATACCTGGAGCGTTGTACCCGAGGCAGATGTGAAACTGGAAAGTGGTACTACTTTCAGTACGACACTGACCGGGTTGCAAGATGGCACCGACTACGTTTGGCGGGTAGTAGTCGAAGAAATTCCCAGTACGGAAGCCGCGTTCACAACCGAAAAGATACAAGAAATACCTAACTTAAACTTCGATACTTGGTCGCAGAATCCCACAGGAACCTTTAAGAAGAGTTGGTATCCGAACTCTGACGGAGCAAATTCCTATTGGGCGACCGGAAACGACGGAGTGACCTCTTCGTTGGCAGGCAGCCGTGATTCGAGCACCCGCCCCGAAGAGAAAGAGGCGGTAAGCGGGAAAGCCGCTTATATGGTTACTTTGGGCAGTGTGCCATTGGTAGGGGTTGCTGCCGGCAACTTGTTCATCGGTGATTATAAAACGAATGCTCAAAGCCCCAAAGACAGTCCCAAGTTTGGACGTTCGTTTACGGGAGCCCGTCCCACCGGATTGAAAGGATGGTATAAATATACTTCTAAGCCGGTTGATTATGTAGGCAATCCGGATAACTTGAAAAACGATGAATGCCATATCTATCTCCGTTTGTGGGACGATAAAGATAACGAGATCGGTTACGGAGAGTTTGTCGGAAAGGAGACAGTGACCAAGTACACTCAGTTCCGGTTCGATGTGACTTACTCCAATAAAACGGCGAAGCCCGCCAAGATAACGATTGTTGCCACTTCGAGCCATTATGGCGGTGACTTTACCGGGATGAAGGTGACCGGTTCGGTGGGTGTAGGCAGTGAACTGTGGGTCGATGAATTTGAATTATTGTATGAATAAGAAAGAGAGCTATGCATAAATCTGTTTTATCTTTAGTGTGTTGTTTGTTCTTTTTCCTGTCGTGTCAGGAAGAAATAGAAACGATGCCTAACGGCAGCCTGAATATAGTATTGACGGACGGAGTAGCGGTTACCCGGACTTTGCCGGATGCACTGTCGGATGAATTGCGGCAGCAGTTTACGATTGAGTTGCTGCGTGACAGAGAAGGGACAATCGTGCCCGAATACAAAGGTGCATTGAAAGATTTCGGAGATCAAAGGGTATTCAAGGTAGGCAGTTATCAACTGAAGGCTTATCTTGGAGAGAATCCGTCACTGGCATTGGATGCACCCTATTATTATGGAGAAGTTCAAGACATCACTATCGAGAAAGGTAAGGCAACAACGGTAAGCGTCGGCTGTAAGGTAGCCAATGCGCTGGCTACTTTTGAGATTGTGAATCAAGAGGCTTTCGATAAACGCCTGAAAGATTATTACGTAGAAGTTACCGTAGGTAGTGAGTCGGTTACGTGGAAACCGGGAGATGTCACACATCCCTACTTCAAAGCCGGAGGCCGGGTGACGATGGCGTTGATCGGCACTTCCGTAGAGACAGGGCAGGAGGGAAGTTATGCTTTGAATCCGATCGAGACAGTGAAAGCGGGCGTTAAGTATAATTATAAGCTCTCCATGAAAGCTTCCAATGTTGGTTTTGAGGTCACTACGGAAGCCCGGCAGGAACCTGTCACTATCAATGAAACCGTACCCGACAGTTGGTTGCCGAAAGCTAAGGTCTTCAGTGAGGATTTCGATGAAAATCATGTGCTGACTTATACGGAAACAGCGGACGCTTTGTCGAGAGCCGGCGTTTCGTATACTGCTTTGCGTCCGGTTCAGGATGTGGAGTTTGCCCTCAACTTTGCGGATAAGCATTTGGAACATCTGAATAAGACATATCTGCTGTCGGAGCTTTCCGAAGAAGATCGGCGGGCTTTGGCTGTTGTGAATATTGTGTTGCCCGACCTGGCAGCAGGAAGTACTGAGGGAGTTATCGACTTTGCCGGAGTGACTCCCGGCATGTTGACTCACGATGGAGGACAGGATACGGATAATATAATAGCCGTTCGCGTAAAAGCAAATGACCGTTGGAGTGATGCCGGGATGTATACCATCCGGACTGTGAAACCCATCTTTAAGGTTGGTTATTATCCGGGTAATGTTTGGACGAAAGAGTTTACTTTGAATACACTTACTGCCGATAGTGTGAAAACCGGTAACTTGGATAAGTTTACCGATATTGCTTACGAATTTAGTGCGGATGGTAATAGTTGGGAGGCGATGCCCGGAGATTTGCGAAAGGCAGGGCTGAGTCCGGGAACCTCTTATTATGTGAGAGCGAAATATAGGGGAGAGGTGCCGGGAGAGAAAGTGGAGGTGAAAACGTATCCTCAGACGATGCTGGAGAATGGGAGTTTGGAGGGTGCTACAGTGACAAGAGGTACTGATTCACCGGGATTTTTTGGTGCTGATTATGGTGCGCGCTATGAATGGAGTGGTTGGGGGACATTGAATAGTGTATCAGCATGCTATTCTTTAAGAACGGCTTATGCTTTTACTTCTCGCTCAGGCTGTCGTCCTACTTCTGATACCCCTACTGGTGAAGGAAATGCTATCCGTGTTATAACATTGGGGTATGGTGGAGGAGGTTGGGCAGTTCCTAAAAAGGCAATGCATAGTGAACTCTATCTGGGAGTTAATGCTGATGACGATGGTAACAGAACTTATGGTATTAGCTATAGCTCTCGTCCTACAGCTCTTCGTTTTTGGTATAAATGTATATCAAATAGAGGTAATGATGAATCTTTGGTGAAAATACAGCTATTTCATGATGATGTAATTCTTGGTGAGAGTTCTTTTCAAACTGGGGCTAAAAGTGCATATGAACGGTATACTCTTTCTATTAATTATGCATCGGATCCTGATAAAATGAAACTTGTTCCTAATAAATTATTAGTTCTATTTAAGTCAGGGACTAAAGAAGCATTGTCAATTGATGATGATTTAAAAAGTTTCAATAGTGGAACTACAGATAAGACTGCTGATGCAACATTTCGTGGAAACGAACTATTCATCGACGATGTGGAACTAATTTACGACAAATAAATATGAAAACCTATATATACCTCTTTCTCCTTTTGCTTGCTACAGCCTCTTGTAGCGAGCAAACTACTCCCGATCACTCTGTCGGTTATCTCCGCATAGAAAACATCACCCTCACTTGTGATACTGAAACGCTTCCCATCACTCGTGCCGTCGATGCCGGACTTAAACTTGAAATCTGGCAAGGTTCTGAGTGTGTACGTAGTTACGATCCGGGAGCTGCGGAACTTTCCAAAAGGATCGTTCTTCCGGTTGGTGAATATACCCTGAAGGCCTTTACTCCCGATCAGACCGAGGCGCCGGACAATGAATCGGGCACACCCACTTACAGCGTCGACTACCCTTTCGCCATTGTATCAGAGGATGTAACTCTGATTTCGGTGAAAGCACCGCAAGCTAATATCGGGGTTGGCGTTGAGTATTCGGATGAATTTATGGAAAACTTTACAGACTTCTCCATTACCGTAAGTAGTCCTACAGGACGTCAGGCAAGCTTGGCAGGTAATGTGACAGACCTTCTTTATTTTAATGTCCCGACAGGTGGAACCCATTTAAGTTATACACTTACCGCCACCAATGCCGATGGAGAAACAATGACTTCCGAAGCGCGTCCCATCCTTCAGGAATCGGGAGCGGAACTTACTTCCGGAAATTATAAAGTCCGGATCGGCCTGGTTCAGTAAGGAAGGTCGATGAAAAGTAGTCCGGTTACTCCTAAACTTCCTTAAACCTCCAAACTTTCTTCTTCCGGATTTGTCATATTGCCAATCTTTAAAACGTAGAAAGTATGAATAGAGACAGGCAATTGAAGAAGGACATGGAGAATCGGGAAGTTCAGATCCATGAAGAATATGAGAAGAACAGGCATCTGATGTCTGAGGACAAAGTAAAGGAAAAAGCTGCTGCATCCGGCAGTGCTGGCGATATCCATTCCGGCAAAGGAACGGGAAAGAAAAAATAGTGTAAAACAGGAATCGTTGCGAGATCCCTTTTTCACTACAGAGTACACAGAGGGCATGGAGGTTTTATTTATAAATAAGCCTTTGTGCCCTTTGTATGCTTTGTGGCAGGTAAAACGTTTTGTTCTCTATTATCCTATTAAACTATCAAAAAGGTGTGAAATACCTCTTTCCTCTGACTCTCCCAATTTTTTTCCCGGATGAACCGGAGGGAAAAGAAGCATATCAAGGAACTTCCGGAGGCGAAGAACCGGTCTTTTGAGTCGGTAGAGCCTTGCTTTTCCGGAAAACAAGTAAGTATTTACCCCAAAACAAGTAAGCATTTGCTTCGAAAGACGGTTACATTTTCCCAATTTGCTTACTTCTTTTTTAAATATCTCCTAATGTTTTGGCAGATTACATATATTGTTATGCAAATCGGGCGATAAGAGGACGTGTTTTCTTCCCGTTGCTTGCCGGGAAGTATCCTGTACGAAGTGTGTAAAGGAATGGTGTTTTACTCTAACAAGGAGATTTCGGCGGATAATTATCCTTTATTGTTTCTATTTGATAAGGAAGTAGTTGAACGACCTGTTAAAACGATAATCGGGAAATCGTCTGTGAGCCGTTTTTCCGAACTTCATCAGAGACGTGTCCGAAAGAACGGGATATAGAGCCATTGGATTATCATTTTGACATTTTGGCACTTTGACATCTGCTCTCAAACACTTCTCCAAATCTATCGATCTTTCGTTTGGCAATGCCCAATCTTGTTGCTAAAGTCGCCGTTCCGTAACGGGGTCATCACCTTTTTATCATCAGGAACAGCTGATTGTTATCAAATAGAGATGTTATTGATAATATTTTTAACTTCATGTTTTAAAGAATTTGGCGTTATTATTGTAGCAACATCTGCGAAAGACAAATACCAATGTGCAAATTTACTGATTGAAAAAGTAATAAAACGGTACTCAATCATATTGTCTATTTCTTTTTCGGATGTCAATCCGTAGTAATATTTATCATCATTTATCATGGATGTTTTATCTTTTTCTATTCTTATGACAACTTCATATAACTTTTCTTTGTCGTAAAACTCATCCAAGAACTTTTTAAAAGGTGGATGTTCTCGTGATTGAAATTCATTAAGAATGTGTATTTCTTGAATTCTATCTATACGAAATGTAAGATAGGCTTCTTTTTGAAGACAAAACCCTATCAGATACCAGTTAGTTCTCGAAAAGAAAATGCCAATAGCTTCAACCTTTCGTTCTGAAACACTTAATGTAGTACCTGTAAAATAAGACATTTCAACAATTCTCTTTTGATATATACTTTGCAATATTAGTAAAAGAATGTCTGGCTTATACGCAGATGATTTATAAGTATTTAAGACAGACAGGCATTCTTCCATTGTTTCCAACATCTTTTTATCTACAAAGCGCATGACAGACTTTATCTTTTCTATGCCCGACTTGTAATGTTCATTACTGTTTGAATCAGTTAGTTCATGTACTAATTTCTCTGCAATTAAAAAGGACAAGGCTTCTTTTTGAGTAAACATTAGCGGGGGCAATTTGAATCCTTCTGCCAGTGAATAACCAATACCGGGATTTCCAATAATCGGAATTCCTGCCTCTTCCAATGTTCTTATATCCCGGTATACAGTACGAATACTTATTTCAAAACGCTCTGAAATCTGTTGTGCTTTCACTAACGAATGCGATTGCAATTGAATCAATATAGCAGAAATACGGTCTATCCTATTCATCTTGCATCTTTAATTTGGATATTTGAGTCTTCAATAAAAATTGCTTGTTTATTACTTATTGGGATAAGCTGCAACTTTTCATTATATAGCTGAATTACTTTTTCACCTTTTTTCTTGAATGGGAAATTACCATAATGGGGAATTGTATAAAAATCAACCAAACCTAAAGAAGAATAGTCCTCCAATTCAGGAGCTTTTTCTATTGGGTCAAAGTTTACATTCTTCATATACTCTGTATCGGGAGATGCTATTATTGCTCCAGCAGACTCCCCAATATACAGTTTTCCCGATTTAACTTGTTCGGATATGATTTTATCAACACCTTTTCTTTTTAACTCTTGCAGAAGGAAGAATGTATTTCCACCTGTTATATAGATATAATCACATTTGTGTAATATAGAAGATATTTCTTCATTGGAAAATTGGGTAATCTCAACTTCTTCAACAATCATTCCTACTTTTTCAAGAGCTTTTTTTCCTGTTTTTACATAGAATCGTATTGATTCTGTAAGGCTTGCAGTTGGTATAAAAGCTATAATTTTTCCTTTTAAATCCTCATTAGCAAAATCAATAAGCAGATTGGCTACATCGGCAAAAGATGAGCATAAAAATAATCTTTTCATATTTAGTTATATTAAATTTATTATTGTCGGGTACTTGGTATTAGCAACCTAAAATCATCCAAAATCAACGTTGAATGCTTAATGGTGCAAAAATAACAACTTCTATGACAACCCTATGTCAGTAAGTCTAATATATCCAGATAACCATGTCCGGTATTGTAGTCGTCCTTGCAGATTAGAGGAAGTTATACTTTTATTGCTGGTTGGAAATTTTATGTTTTTAATAAAGCGCAGAAACATATTACCACTTCATATTAAAGGCCTGGGGTGTCTTCTTTCCTTATTAAAAAATGGTTTTGACAGGTTCAAGCTGAATCTGTCATATGTATGCAATGTCATGTGGAATGCATCCGGATCGAAGAATTGTCCGGAGAAACGGGTGAGGGATACCCGCCCCGATGGAACTTGCACATAATAATTAGGGTGTAGCCATCCGGGACGGATAGCTACACCCTAACCCCGGTATGGCTACACCCTAAGCGTCGGATGGCTACACCCATTTATATGGAGAGATATGTTTGCGGAATTACTTTCCGCTGTTATTTTGCTGTTCCAGACTTTGAATCCGTTTTTCAAGCGCGGCATATTTTTCATCTTTCTCTTTGAGAAGACGCTCGTAGAGTTCGGTGATTTTATCAATCGGATTAAAAGTGTTAGTTATACTATCGTTGTTATATCCTGTAGATCCCATTGAGCTGTCTTTATTGTCATGCACATTGTTTGTGATATTCTCAAATACCACAGAAGGTGCATCCTCTTCCAGCGTTTTCAGATATTCCACCGGCACATTCAGCGCCCTTGCGAATCTATTTAGCATTTCATCCTCAATCACCCGCATTTTCTCGTATTTGGATACATTCGGTTGTGTCATGTTTACGAGTGCTGCCAATGCGTCCTGCTTGATGTTTTTCTCGATCCGGGTGCGCCTTATGTTATGTCCGTGATGGACATTTACATTCTGTATTTCTTCTTCTGTTTCCATGTTCTTTTTGCTTTTTGAACAACGATTTCCGTTAAAATGTTCCGTTCGAAGCAAATATACGAAAAAATGGAATAAGATGAATAAAATGAATATTACTTTGCTCAAAAATAGAATATAAGGAATGTGTATATGCTTGCAGAATCAACTATTTTGCGCTTATTTTACGGCTATTGAAATAACAACAATCCTATTTACACACTATGATCGGACTACTGACAACTAAAGAAATTGATTTCCTCACCAAACTGGCTGAACTTTTAAAAGAATACTGCGCCGTAATTTCCCACGGTCATTGTGGTGAAGTGCATATTCTTGCTTATCACGGTGACAACGAAGATGCGGAAAAATATCCCATTATATTTGAGGATAGCTTTGATGAAAATGAGATTTATGATCTGTTGCGCAAAAACAGAAAACGGATCGGGGAGATTATCGAACGTGAAGTAGCTGAGGCTATTCCCGAAGGAGAACTATCTCAGCCGGACGATCAGGCCGGATCAATGGCAGACCATTTTCACTAAAGATAGTAAGGGATATGAAATGCATTTAGAGGCATAATATGGAGAAGGGTACAGCTTCACCTGTTTGTATATTAATGTGCTGTCACATGGTTTTAAGGAAGGGGCGGGACTTATGAATTAACAGTCCCACCCCTTCACGGTGTGAATAAAAAGTAATGAAATCTTGCTTTACCGGAAAGCTGTGACTTCATTTACATCAACGGAAAATCTGCCATTGAAGGCCATCATATTCTCGAAACGTACTTTAGTACATTCCACCGGTTTCTTAAAGCTTATATAAGCAATTCCATCCATGACCTTACGGTCGAATACTCCATGGTTCACCCAATTTCCGTCCGGTGTTTCAACCATCACTCTACAAGACTTAAGCATATACGAGCCGCTTGTCGATTTGTTGGTGTCCAGCCTGAACCCTTTGAGTAACTGTTTTTCCGGCAGAATAATCGTCAGATAGTTATGGGCGTTGGAGGTATACCAGTTGTTGGCTGTAAAGTTACCATCGTTTAGCGAACCTAATTTCTCCGGTCGTATATCCGATTTAAACCCGATTTCTTTGTTGAAGCCTTTTCCTTCGATCTTTTTATTGCTTGAATCGATATTGTCCAGGCGTATAGAAAGATTTAGTTTCACAAAGTATGCCGAGCGGGTCCGGGCGATTGCCAAATGTTCATGCGATCCTTCCATCGTCAGCTTTATTGCCATCACATAACCCGATAGGTTGTTTAACTTCTCAACATCCTTGAGGGTCAGTTTGACTGTCGTTTCCAGTTCACCCGCTTTCAGCACACTACCCTCAAAGGTGCAGCTTTCGTTCGGAAAGAGGGGGATACCTTCCACCATTTCAGGAAAATCGGCCATCAATTTGTCTTCTTTGATAAGATTGACCTGGATGTCTTCTTTGTAGGGCTTTGTCACTTTTACTTTGAACGAAAGTTCGTTCTTTCCTACCAGGGTGGTACTTACCAGGTCGTTGGTTGCTTCCAGCTGTATATAAGGCTTGCCATAGTATCCCAGGTACACCAGATCAGTGAACGGGTCGATGCCGAGTTGCTCACGGATATCTTCTTCGATATACTTATTGTCCATTTGCCAACTTGTATCCTGATCTACTATCTGTATTTCATCTTTACTGCACGATGCCGACAAGACGAGCAATAGAACCCATAAAATGCTTGGGGTGGATTTTATTCTTCTTTTCATTCTGAACTCTTTTTTATTCTTGATTTACAATTACTAATTCATCTGCCGGAAATTTAACGTTTTCCACATATTCAATACGGGCTTTCGTGGTCACATTCTCCATATCGGCGGGAGCTTTCAGGTCTTTGATCCCCGCCTCTTTGCTCAGTGGCAGATACGAAATGAGATGTGGTGTTTCCGGATCCATCGGGAGGTATAAGTAATCGTTGATTTCCGATTCTGTTAACGCTTTATCCCATAAGCGTATTTCGCGCAGATAGTCGTTCCGGTAACCGGAGTTTCCGACTATGATCATGCTGTTTTCACCAAAGGTGATGGCGCTGTTCTCGAAAACCTTCTGGACTTTTCCGTTGACATAGACTGTCGTTTTCTTATCCTTGTGCACATAGGTGATATGCAACCATTTACCCGCTTGCAGGGGTATTTGAGTCCATGTGTCGTCCCCGTCGCGTCCGTTTTTCACTTGTATACCGGCGGTAGATGAAATACGGGTATAGAATTCTCCTCCTGTTCCGTTGCTTAGATAGGCTGTGGTCAGGTTGCTGCGGGTCAGGCTTGAATAGATGGCACTCATTTGAATGGTCCATTCAGCCTTTGTGTGCATTCCGGCAGGTTTTATCCGGATACCTTCTCCACCGCTGACTTTGGCTACTGACGAAAGGATGGAGCGATTCAGGAGCAAGACCGCACTGCGTTGTGAGGGAATCAGCGAATATTTGGAAGCCCCCGTGATACTAAGAGGAATTGCATATTTCTTATTGGCGGGGAAATCCTTGGAATCCAGTTGTCCCACTTTCACCATTATTTTTGCTGAAAAGTCACCGGCAGGTACCCGTATGCCTTCGGAGCCGGATAGCTCGTTTCCCTCTGCATCTGCCAGTTTAAAAGCGGAGGGAGGCAGGGGCTCATACGAGGCTCCGTTGGCTTTGTTGTATTTGTCCAAAGCCTCTTTATCATAACTCACTTGTATGGTCACCGGACTTTGGCTGATATTGGCCAGTCGGGGTGTCAGATAGGTTGTTCCGCCATCGGGCTCTAAAGTGAAGTTGACGATGCCTTTATTGTCCGGTGTTTCCATGTATACTGCGTTTTCCGAGCCTGAACCTTCTCCGTCGGCATAGTCACAGGCAGAAAAGAACGGGCAAAGTATGCCGATCGCAATAAACAGATATTTGTAAGATACGTTACATTTCATGTTTCAAACTGTTTTTAGGTTAATTATTTTACGGGAGGATTCATGATAGAGATGGCCTTTCTGATGTTAACATAGGCTTCGTCTTCAAATGCGTCTTCATTAATATGAAAGACTCCGATTCCTCCTACATTGCCTTGTTTGGAAGCCACATAACCGGCGTATGTGTCCGGAAATCTGCTTCGTGCACCGGGCTTGTTCTGAAAGCTTTCCGTAAATACGAGCTGTTCGGGTTTGATATTCAACCGGTTTTGGATATCATTGGTCCATCTCTCGAAACTGGAAGCCGATCCGCTGTAAGATTGAACGACAAAACGGTCGAAATACTGTGCCGCACGCGGGTCCAGCCAATGGATAGAGCCGTTCAGATGAAACAGTTTGTCCGGTCCCAGCAGCTCGCGCATGGTCTTCATAAACAAGATTTCTTTCTCTTTATTATAATCGCGTGAGCAAGAAGTCAAATTACCGCAATGGTTGCCCGGCTTGAACGGCGATGCGTACGAGGGTTCATAGTCATAGTCGAATCCGTCGTAACCATATTTATTGATTGTATCTACGATGGCTTGCGCATACTCTTTGATGGCTTGTGTGTCGTCGGCGGGCCATTGGTCGCGCCCCCATTTTATCTGGTCACCTATGTCTTCTATAATCCAGCCGATAATGACTTTGGTCCCTTTGGCCTGCACACTCCGCAGCTCTTTGATTTTTTCTTCGCTCAAAGAGTGCCAGTTTCCCCATATCGAAACAACGTCCATACTGTCCGGTAAAAGAGACAGCCGGGGATATTTTCCCGCTCCGTCCGGTTGCCAGGCATTGAACCACCCGAACATAATGGGGTGTTTGGTGCTTTTGTAAGCTCTCAGGTTTTCCAGATATTTTTCGTAGGCAACTTCATTCTCTTTATGTCTTTTATCTTCTTCAGCCCATTTTACGGAGTCCCGTTTGGAATAAAGATCGCCCAGGGCTTCGTTTTCCACATCAAGTTTCTCCGGTGAGGTCCAGTCATCGCATGCGGCAAAGCTTACTAAGAGTGCCGTTCCAATAAATGCAAAAATGGTATTTCTCATATTCATGTTTCTTTAATTTTCAGGTTCATTACTATTTGCTTTTTTTGTCCCACCACACTTTAGCGGCGGCATTGTCTGCTCCTCCTAAATGCTGGTTGATGGCATTGTGCAGGTTTTCGCTGTTTTGTTCATACTCGGTGCGGGGGTAGGGCATTCTTCTTACACCTCCCACATCGTATCCGTTTCCGATCAATACCGCGGAGTTCGTTTTGTTTTCGGCAACGACTATTTGGCGGGGATATCCGGTACGTCTCCACTCTGTCCATGCTTCCTGTCCGTTGGGGAAGATGGCGAGATATTTTTGAGTGATGATACGTTCCAGCTTCTCTTCTTCCGTAGCTCCGTTTTCCCAGCGGATAGTGATGCTGCTTGGAGCGTTTGCACTTAACTCACCATTGGCGGTGTCGGTATAGTTGGCCGGTTTACGGGTGTGATCCTTCAGATAGTTCTCGGCCGATGAACTGCTCAGCCCATTTTCGCTGAACGACATACGGATGCCTGCGTTGTAGAAGTCACCGGCACTGCCGCCCATGTCGAATCCAGCCAATGCTCCTTCGGCTTTCAGAAAGCATACCTCGGACGCTTTCATCCAATAGAGGGGATCGTCTTCATGCACGTTGGGGCGTGTGAACCCGTTGTAAGCGTCTCCGGACTTGGCGATTCCGCACCGTACGGCCTTGAAGCCATTGTTGTTGACAAAGTATACGGAAGCACGGGCGTCATTATATCCTGCCAGATAAGAATAGATGGTGGCTCCCATGCGGGTGTCATTGTATTCTTCATTAATCACTTTCAGTGGATTTTTCATTTGCAGGCCGGCCCCTTTACCCATCTGGGCTGCCAGTTCTTTGCTGTCGATCATGCCTGCGGGATGTTTCACGGCTTTCTCCGCATATTCTTTGGCAAGTCCTGCATCGGCAAAGCGGACACGGATGGCCAGGCGAAGCATAAGCGAATTGGCAAAGCGCATCCATTTATTGACATCGCCGTTATAAACAATGTCGAAGGCAGGCAATACTTCTTTGCTCTTATTCGAGTAATCGTCCAAGGTTTGGACAGCCTCTTCCAGCTCTTTCAGAAAAGAGCGGTATACGCTTTCCTGAGAGTCGTATGCCACTTTAAAAGACCCTTTGCCCACTTGTGAGTAGGGAATCGGGCCAAACATATCCGTAGTGCGGTGCAGAGCCGCGATCTTAATGATCTGGGCTAAGGCATAAATCTCGTCATTTCTTGTTCCTTCATCCTGCGAGATGCGTTTTATCTGCATCCATGGCGAATAAACATCCGTCACCATAAAAGAATACACATAGTTCACCCAGTTTTCGTACATGAAGTAGTTGGTGAAGTTCTTGCTGCCGTTAAATTTGTTGTCGCGGGGAGACATGTAGCCCGCCCAGGCATCACCGGCCAGATTTACTCCGATCTGATAGCGGTTTACCGGTTCTGTGCTTTCTGAAGCGGTGCCGACGGGGATTACACTTTTCTCAAGATTAGGCAGGTAGGCCCCGTAAATAACTCCGTCCATCTTTTCGTCTTCTTTCGTCGGGAGCAACGGGTTCCGGTTGATATCTTCGGATATACACGAGGTGCATAGTGTTGAACCTAAAAGGGCTATGGCCGATAGCGTTCTACACATATTCTTTATTTTATTTAATTTCATAGTGTTGCATTTTTTAAAGGTTATAATTCAATCTTTACGCTAAATCCCACACTACGCAAACTGGGTGGCATAAAGACATCTCCCCGGTTATAGGTACCTGTCGAAGAGGTCATTTCCGGATCGAATGGAGCTTTATTATAGATCATCCACAAATTGCGTCCGATGGCGGAAACCGTCAGCCGGTTGATCACATTACCGAACCATTTGCCCGGCAGTGTATAGCTCAGGCTGGCTTCTTGAAGGCGGATGTTGGTCGCTTTATACGCGTAATATGCCATCAGTTGTTCGCCACCGATGGTCGTATAATATTTTTCCGCATCATATTGTGTTCCGTTCACCCATACACCACCGTTCTGACGCGCTTTATAAGTGTCTTTCGATACACCGTAGTCGTCGAGGAAGGCTTGGGTGGAAGAGGTTACGATACCTCCGAAGCGTCCGTTGAACAACAGGTCCAGAGTAAGGTTGTTCCAGGTTACATTATGTCTCCAGCCTATTGAAAAATCGGGGTTGACCGATCCTATCTTGATACGTTGTGAGCGGTCTACTTTATACCCTCCTTCTTCTTCGATCAGTTTACCGTCTTTGCCTCTGGCAAGGATACCTTTTACGTATACATCCCCGATTGCGTCCTTCTCCCGCAGGTAAACTCCTCCTTTATCCTGCAGGGTCAGTTCGGTGATGCTGAACAGCGAGCCGTCCGCCGGGTTCCTGTAGTCATGCACCATCTTCATGATTTTATTTCGGTTGGCTGTGTAAGTCAGATTGGTGGCATATCCCACTTTTCCGAACCGGTCGTTATACCCCAATGACAGTTCGATACCTTTGTTGCGTACCTTACCCGCCTGTACATAGAAACCCGAATATCCCGAAGCAGGAGACATACTGGAGAGGAAGGTCTGATTATAGGTATCTGTCAGATAAACCGTGGCGTCGATATTGATTTTATTGTTGAAAAGTCTCAGGTTAGTTCCCAACTCATACGATTTGGTTTGTTCTGCTTTGAAGTTCGGGAAGGGGTAAATCGATATCGGATTGATGACTCCGCCTTTCATGGGATCGGTGACGGTTCCGGGAGTCAATCCGGTATAATTGATCGGTCCTCCTACTTCGGCGAATGAAGCTCTCATCTTCCAGAATGAAATGAATTTAGGCAGACTTACCATTTCGGAGATTACGCCCGACACTCCGACGGAAGGATAGAAATAGGTGGGCTGGTCGGAGTTGACTAACTGGGAAGCCCATTCCTGCCGTCCGGTCAGGGTGAGATAAAGCATACTTTTATAGCCCAATTCAGTACTTACAAACACCGAATTGTTTCGTGTATGGATGTGCGATTGCGAACCGGGGCCGGAAGACGGATCGAAGTTATAGGCAGAGAACAGGTTGGGGACAGTAAACAGTTTCCCTCCGATGCCCATGCCGGTGGTCAGGTGATCTTCATAACTGAATCCGGCGTTTGCTGTCAGATTGAAGTCACCGAGATTTTTGTTCACATTCAGCATGATATCTGCATAGGTCTGCTGATACTCTTCCATACTTTGGTTATATGCTCCTTTGTCCGACTGGGCATGCAGCTTGATTGTCGAAGCATGCAGTTTACGTTCGGATGTGGTGTTGGTGTTATCCACTCGTATACGTCCTGCTATATTCAGCCAGCTCAGAATGTCGTATTTTACGTTGGCATAAAACATATAACGTTTCTTTTTGGAAACAAACATTTCGCGGTTCACAATCCAGTACGGGTTTTCCAGGTTCAGGCCCTGGTCACCATACGACCATTCCTGTATGGGGAACTTGCGGTTGGTGTCATATCGTTCGTACACTTTGACCGCTTCAAAATCTTCACCCCGCGGAAAGAGATACAGAGGTACCAGCGGATTAAAGTAACGTCCTGCCGACAGCATGTTCTGGTCACCTTGCAGAACATAACTGGCTCCCAGGTCAAGATGGAGTTTGTCATTCAGCATACTCGCAGTGTTGCGCAATGTGAAGTTATAACGATAGTATTCGTTGTTGGGGATGATGCCGGTGGAATTCGTGGTTGCCACCGATACGAACGTTTGATTATTTTTGTTTCCTACTGAAAAATTGGCGGCATTCATGATATTGGCGCCTGTCTTAAAGAAGTCTTTCGGGCGGAACGTTGAAGGCTGTTGCAGCATCTCACCCCAACTCTTGTAGGATCCTTTTGCATTACCGTATTGATTTTGAAATTCCGGCATTACATACGGGGTCATAAACTCCGTATTGTTGGAGATTGAGATTTTCAGTTTGCCTTCCTGACCTTTTTTAGTGTTGATCAGGATAACACCGTTGGCTGCCGATGAACCATATAAGGCCGCAGCGGCGGGACCTGTCAGTATCGATAAACTCTCGATGTCTTCCGGGTTGAAATCGGAAATGCCTTCACCTCCTCCCGGAGTACTGTAATCATTATTGATTTCACCTTTTGAGGGGTTGCCGATGGGCATACCGTCCACCACATAGAGCACATTATTGTTTCCTACAATGGACTTGGCCCCGCGCATGACTACGCGGGTTGCTCCGCCGATACCCGAGGAGCTCCGGTTGATGGACACACCCGCTACTTTTCCGGTTAATCCGTTTACGAAGTTGGCATCTTTCACACTGTTGATAGCATCTGACTTTACCTGCTGAACACTGTAACTCAGCGCTTTTTCTGCACGTTTGATACCCAGTGCGGTGACGACAACCTCGTCCAGCGCTTTGGCGTCTTCGTCCAATACGACAGTCAGTGAAGAAGCATCACCCACTGTAATATATTTGGTGGTATAGCCCACATAGGAGAATTCAATTACATTTCCTTTGGCAGCCAGGATGGAAAACCGGCCGTCAAGACCGGTGACGGTTCCGGTAGGGCTGTCTTTGAAAGAGACATTGACCCCGATCAAAGGATCTCCTTTGTCATCTTTCACTATACCCGACAGCTTCTTGTGTTCAACTTCCACTTTTGATTGCGGAATAATCATGATATATTTGTCTTTGATTTTGTAGGAAAGACCCGTTCCGGACAGGATAGAAGTCAGCGTCTTATCCAGAGATTCAGCATTAATATTCAGGTTAACGCGTTTGGTTTTCTCAAGTTTGGATTCGTTGAAAGCAATCAGATAATCAGATTGTTTCTCAACTTCCCGCAATGCTTCCTGCAACGTGATATTCTTTTTTTTGATCGTTATTTTTACGTTGTTTTGAGCAAAGGCAGCTGTTTGTAGAATAAAACAGCTAAAAATTATAAAAAAAATAGACTTTAATCGATAAAAATTCATAGATTTGAACGAATTTTAGTGTTAAATCATAATATTTATTTCCCAAAAAGTAAAGCATAAGCTTTAACGCTAAGAATTCAGATTTCATATCCGGAATTAGGTGGCCGCCTCTTTCCGGATACTTTTTTACATGCTAAATAGTTGTTTTTAAGGTTAAACAAATAAATATACTAAATCATTTTATTTTTTTTGCATCCCGTTTAATGTAACATATATTCCCTTTCAGTTCATGGTTGAATCCTCCCACGACTTCCTGCATGATATTCAGGATATCTTCTAAAGTGGATTTCTCACGGAAACGGAAGTTGAATTTATCATCATTAAATAAATTGGCGTTATACTGGAATGTGACTGCGTAGCGTCTTTCCAGTTCGTTCAGGATTGCCGACATAGTAACTCCTCTGAATACGTACATCCCTTTTTGCCAGGCCGTAACGTCTTCAATATTTGCTTCGGCGAGCTTGCTTTTTCCCGTGCTCTTATGGTAAGTGACCTGTTGTCCGGGAGTGACAATATAACTCTCTTTTCCATTGTCGCATTCCACTTTTATTTTTCCATGAATCAGGGTTGCAATCATTTCGTTCTCTTCCGGATAAGCGGCGACATTGAACTCGGTTCCCAAGGCTGTCACTGCCATGGTGGCCGATCTGACTATAAAAGGCTGGCCGGTGTTTTTCTTTACTTTGAAGTTGGCCTCACCGATTAAGTAAACCGTGCGGGTTTCACCTTTGAACTTTTCAGGATAAAGGAGGATGCTGCCTGAGTTAGTTTCCACTATACTGCCGTCCGGAAGCCGGAGGGTGCTCAGGCGCCCGTCCGGTGTTATGTTCTCAATTAGGGGAGTCTCGGTGAAGTGCTGTTTGGTCATTTGAAAAGTAACCGAAACAGACACGATCAACAACGCTATGGCAGCCGCGTAATATGCAAAACGGATGCGTGGCTGATGTCTGCCTCCGGAGTTGGCTCCGACTTTGGCATATACTGATGCGAGAGAGTCCCAGGTGGTCTGGTCGGCCTTTCCTTCCGTTTCGTTCCATAAGTCGTGCAGGGCAGTTTCCTTTTCCTCGGTATGTTCCTGGTCGAGCAACCATTGATGGATCTCTCCGGTGACTTTTTTGTCGGGATCGGAAGCTGCAAACAAACGGATGATTCTCTGAATATAATTCTTCATTTTTATAGCCTTTATATAGATAAGACAATTAGTTGTGGCTGATTACTCAACCGATGTAGAAAAAAAATAGGGTGAGGAGCACTTTTTTTAAGTCGATTAATGCCAAATAGATGTGACGCTCTACCGTACGAACTGAAATATTCAGTTCATCGGCAATTTCCTGATTGCTTTTTTCTTGTGTGCGGCTCATCCGGAAGATCTTTCTTCTCTGTTCGGGCATATTGGCAATCGTGAGTTTCATCAGAAGTTCGCTTTCCCTGGCATAAAGTTGATCGTGAATGTCGGCTTCGGATATAGACAGATCCTCTTTTGTATATTGCTCCTGATAGGTCTGTTCGATTGATTTATGTTTTAGAAAGTTATAAATATGATTGCGGACCATAGTGTAAATGTAGCTGTTCCAAGTTTCCTGGTTTTCCCAAATCTCAGGATGGGTCCATAATTTTGCGAATATATCTTGGGCAATATCTTCTGCATCTTCTTCTGATTTCAACAATTTCCATGCAAACGCTTTGACTTTTGGGTAAGTCATAATGAAAAACTGCTCAAATTTCTTCTTCTTAGGCTCGTTATTTAAAATCATTTAGTAGAATATAAGGCTGATTGTGATTTTTTCAAAAATAAGGCTTTGGTTTTTAAAATTCCAAAAGTAAATGGTTTAAAACAAACAAGCAAATTTTTAATGAACTAAAAAAAGAGATTACTTTTTCGTTTTATGAAAGATTGGGACGATTGTTTTTATTTTTTTGATGTCAATAAGTTCTTTTATAGCAAACTGTCCGGACTGTCTGTTTAAATAGTCTGTTAATATTATTTTTTTTGTTGCTGAACGATTAATGGAATGCGGAGGTGATGTTGAATAAGGAGATATTTTATTTTGCTGTTCCGGAGCTTGAGTACATTTTTTAGTATCCCATCTTTGTGCTCTTTCTCTTCAAGCACTTGCATTGACAGTTTGAAATGAAAATCCCCGTACTCCTGTTACAGAGATACGGGGACTTCTACTATGACATTATGATTGAATTCTTTGCTGATTATAAGATTCCCTGTGCCATCATTGCTTTGGCAACCTTCATAAATCCGGCCACGTTAGCACCTTTCACATAGTTTACGTATCCGTCCGGTTCTGTACCGTATTGTACGCAAGCTTCATGGATATTCTTCATGATGCTCTTCAGCTTTTCGTCTACCTCTTCAGAGCTCCAGCTCAGTTTGATAGAGTTCTGGGTCATTTCCAATCCTGAAACGGATACACCACCCGCATTGGCTGCTTTACCCGGAGCATACAGGATCTTGGCATCCTGGAACACTTTGATAGCTTCCGGAGTAGAAGGCATGTTGGCACCTTCGGATACTGCCATGACACCGTTGGCAACCAGTTTGCGTGCATCGTCACCGTTAAGTTCGTTCTGAGTGGCCGAAGGCAATGCGATATCGCCTTTCTCACCCCAAGGACGGGCTCCTTCAACGTATTTACATCCGTAAGTTTCGGCATATTCGCGGATGCGTCCGCGGTAGAGGTTCTTCAGCTCCATGATGTAGTCCAGTTTAGCGCGGTCGATACCGTCCGGATCGTAGATGTAACCATCGGAATCGGACATGGTAACCACTTTACCGCCCAGTTCCAACACTTTTTCGGCGGTATACTGAGCCACGTTACCCGAACCAGAGATCAGACAAACTTTACCTTTCAGGTCAGTTCCTTTTGTCTTCAGCATTTCCATCAGGAAGTAGATGTTACCATAACCTGTAGCTTCCGGACGGATCAGTGAACCGCCGAACTCGCGACCTTTACCGGTGAATGTTCCGGTGAACTCGTGAGAGAGCTTTTTGTACATACCGAACATGAAACCTACTTCGCGGCCACCCACACCGATGTCACCGGCAGGTACGTCGGTTTCAGGACCGATGTGGCGCCACAGTTCAAGCATGAAGGCCTGAGTGAAACGCATTACTTCGGCATTTGACTTTCCGCGCGGAGAGAAGTCCGAGCCACCTTTACCACCACCCATCGGCAGGGTAGTCAGTGAGTTTTTAAAGGTTTGCTCGAAAGCAAGGAATTTAAGAATACCAAGGTTTACAGAAGCATGGAAGCGGATACCTCCTTTGTACGGGCCGATGGCGTTGTTGTGCTGAACACGGTACCCCATGTTGGTCTGCACGTTGCCTTTATCGTCTACCCAAGTCACACGGAACTGGTATACTCTGTCTGGAATGCAAAGACGTTCAATCAGATTGGCTTTGTCGAATTCAGGATGTTGGTTGTATTCTTCTTCAATCGTAGAAAGAACTTCTTCTACTGCCTGATGATACTCCGGTTCGTTGGGGAACCTTCTCTTCAAATCTTCTAATACCTTAGCTGCATTCATAATTCTTTTTTCTTTTAATATGATTGTTTTTAAATTCTATCGTCTCTCTGTTGATGACGTTGCAAAAGTAAACATAAAAATCGAACTAACAAGCATTTTATAAAGAAAAACGGCATAAAACATCAAAATTGATATTTTATGCCGCAAAAAAGGAATAAAAAGATATTATTTATTCTTTTTAAGTGATTTGTAGACGGGAATAAAGACTAATGCTGCCGAAATGATAAGCATAAGTATGGTAGGACCGTCAATACGTTCGGCGTATACCAATACTATGTAACAAAGCGCCACCCAAAGCAGAATGATACAAACTATTTGTGATTTGGATAAAGGACGTTTCATTTATTAGCTTTTTTCTTTTCTACAATAGCGTCGATCACAGCCACGGCGGTGATGTTCACGATGTCGCGTACCGAGCTTTCGATATCTGTAAAATGGATCGGTTTGTTCAGCCCCATTTGGATCGGGCCGATAAATTCGGTATCCGGGTCCATGGCTTGCAACAACTGATATCCTGCATTGGCAGAGCTTAGGTTGGGGAATACCAATGTATTCACATCCTTTCCGTTGAGGCGGGTGAAGGGGTACTTGGAGTCACGGAGTTCGCGGTTCATGGCAAAATTCACCTGCATTTCACCGTCAATAGCCAGTTCGGGATATTCTTTCTGCATATAAGCTACTGCTTCGTGTACCTTCAGCGGGCTTCCTGCCTGGTCGGAACCGAAGTTAGAATAGCTCAGCATGGAGATCACCGGGGTATGATTGAAGAATCTGACAGTTTGGTCGGCCAGCTTGGCTATATCTATCAGAGTGGAAGTATCCGGATGGCGGTTGATCAAAGTGTCAGCCAGGAAGTAAGTTCCCTTTTTGGAATTCAGGATGTGCATGGTTCCGAAATGCTTGTATTCCGGACGGATGCCGATAACTTCTTTCGCTACTTTGATGGTATTGCTGTATTTGGTGTATAATCCGGTGATGAAAGCATCCGCGTCTCCGGTTTCAACCATCATCATACCGAAGTAGTTGCGCTCGAACATCTTGTCGTTGGCCTCTTCGTATGTAGCGCCTTCGCGGGCACGTTTCTGAGAGAGGATGTGGGCATAACGTTCGCGTCGTTCTGCCTCACGGTCGTGGCGAAGGTTGATGATTTCGATTCCGTCCAGGCTCAGGTCGAGTTCCTTGGCCAGTTTCTCGATGCGTTCTTCGTTACCTAATATAATAGGGTGGCAGATTCCTTCCGATTTAGCTTCGACAGCGGCTTTCAGCATGTTGGGGTGTCCGCCTTCGGCAAATACCACACGTTGCGGGTTACGGCGGGCGGTATCGTAGAGCTGGCGGGTCAACTGGGATTCCTGTCCCATCAATTCGCGGAGATGCGTTTTATATTCATCCCAGTTCTCGATATTCTTGCGGGCCACACCACTCTCCATAGCGGCACGGGCCACGGCGATAGATACTTCCGTAATCAGACGCGGATCTACCGGTTTCGGGATAAAGTATTCCGGACCGAAAGTGAAGTTGTTCACATGGTAAGCTTCGTTCACCACATCGGGCACGGGTTGTTTGGCCAGATTGGCAATGGCGTGTACGGCGGCAATCTTCATCTCTTCGTTGATTGCTTTTGCCTGAGTGTCGAGCGCTCCGCGGAAGATATACGGGAAACCGATTACATTATTAATCTGGTTCGGATAGTCCGAACGTCCGGTTGCCATCAACACGTCGGGACGGGCAGCCATGGCGTCTTCATATGAAATCTCGGGTGTGGGGTTTGCCAAAGCGAACACGATGGGCGAGGAGGCCATGCTGCGCACCATATCCTGGGATAATACATTTCCTTTTGACAGGCCGAGGAATACGTCTGCTCCCTTGATTGCTTCGGCCAGTGTATGAATGTCGGTACGGTCGGTTGCGAAATAACGTTTCTGTTCGTTCAAGTCCGTGCGTGCCTTGCTGATAACGCCTTTGCTGTCGAGCATGACGATATTTTCGAGGCGGGCGCCCAATGATACGTAGAGCTTCGTGCACGATACGGCGGAAGCACCTGCACCATTGACAACGATTTTCACATCTTCTATCTTCTTACCGGCCACTTGCAAGGCGTTTACCAGTCCGGCACTCGAGATGATGGCCGTTCCGTGTTGGTCGTCATGCATCACAGGGATGTCAAGCTCTTCTTTCAGGCGGCGTTCTATCTCAAAACATTCGGGTGCTTTGATATCTTCCAGGTTGATACCTCCGAAAGTAGGAGCGATGGCTTTTACGGCTTCGATAAATTTATCAGGATCTTTTTCGTTGACTTCGATGTCGAACACATCGATACCTGCATAGATTTTGAAAAGTAAACCTTTACCTTCCATTACCGGTTTACCGCTTAAGGCGCCGATGTCGCCCAATCCTAAAACTGCTGTACCGTTTGAGATTACGGCTACCAGATTACCTTTGGCTGTATATTTATAAGCATCCTGTGGGTTCTTTTCTATTTCGAGGCATGGTTCTGCCACACCGGGAGAGTAAGCGAGAGATAAGTCGGTTTGTGTACTGTAGGGTTTGGTAGGTACTACCTCAATTTTACCGGGTTTGCCCTGTGAGTGATAGAGCAAAGCGGCTTCTTTTGTTATTTTAGCCATGATTATGCGTTTTTATAAAGGTTATCATTTGCCCGCAAATGTAGGAATAAAACTTCGGAATCGTAGTCTATTTGATATAAATTCTATTAAATTAATAACAAAAAGGCACAGAAAGATGAAAATGTATTCAGCTTTTTCTCTTCTTTCTGCATATTTATTACAAACGAGATGATGATTCTGAATAATTGTACTTATACCCATACTCTTTTCTATAATGAACGTTTGTGTGCAGAAAATAAATATCCTTATAATAGAAGACATATAGCTAAAAAAAATAAATAAAAGTTGCCTCGGACAACTATTTTCACTATAAATGACTATTTTCCGCCGAAAAGTTTTTGTAATATCAGAGTTAATCGTATTTTTGTGTACAATTTTGGTGTAGTGATGACAGAAGAAGAAAAGAAGCTATTAAGTACCTTTGAAGCAAGGCTGCGGCATTTAATCTATCTGCATGATGAATTAAAGCGCGAAAATGCTGAGTTAAAGCAACTTCTCGAAGATGAGAAGGCCGAACTCGAAAAGGTGAAAGCTGAATACAAAGCGTTAGAATCAAACTACACAGACCTAAAAACAGCTACGGCAATCAGCCTTAACGGCAGCGACGTAAAAGAGACGAAGCTGCGATTGTCTAAATTAGTGCGTGAAGTCGATAAATGCATCGCTTTGTTGAATGAATAACATAAAAAAGGATGTATGAACGATAAAATAAAAATAAACCTGCAAATAGCAGATTCTTATTATCCCCTCACCATCAACCGTGACGAGGAAGAGACCGTAAGAGAAGCGGCAAAGCAGGTAAATATCAGGCTCAATGCGTATCGGGAGCACTACAGGAACATAGCTCCGGAAAAGATTATAGCTATGGTGGCATATCAGTTTTCACTGGAAAAGCTGCATCTGCTGCAACGTAATGATACCCAACCGTATACGGCCAAGATAGAAGAACTTACAGAAATGCTGGAAGAGTATTTCAGGAACGAGGAATAACTGTTTCCATTTTTATAAAAGAAAATCCACGCACTGCTAAAGATGCCCGGAAGAAGAAGCTTTCGAGTATTTGGCAGTGCGTTTTTATTTATATTTAAATTAAATTACAATGTTAGTAACAATAGTAGCATCCATTGCATGCTTCATCGTAGGAGGAATCTTATCGTACGTATTGTTTAAATACGGACTGAAGGCCAAATATGATAATGTCCTGAAAGAAGCAGAGACAGAAGCAGAAGTGATTAAGAAGAACAAACTGCTGGAAGTAAAAGAGAAGTTTCTCAATAAGAAAGCAGATTTGGAGAAGGAGGTAGCCCTGCGTAACCAAAAGATCCAACAGGCTGAAAATAAGCTGAAACAACGTGAAATGGTGCTGAGCCAGCGCCAGGAAGAGATTCAGCGTAAAAGAGCCGAAGCCGATGCTGTCAGAGAGAATCTGGAAGCACAGTTGGGAATCGTGGATAAAAAGAAAGAGGAACTGGACAAACTCCAGCATCAGGAAATTGAAAAACTGGAAGCACTTTCCGGGTTGTCGGCCGAAGAGGCAAAAGAACGCTTGGTAGAGTCGTTGAAAGAAGAGGCAAAGACTCAGGCGCAGTCTTATATCAATGATATCATGGACGATGCCAAACTGACTGCAAGTAAAGAGGCTAAACGTATCGTGATACAGTCGATACAACGTGTGGCTACGGAAACTGCCATCGAGAATTCTGTAACTGTATTCCATATTGAATCGGATGAAATCAAGGGACGTATCATCGGACGTGAAGGCCGTAATATCCGTGCTCTTGAAGCTGCTACCGGAGTTGAAATCGTAGTAGACGATACTCCTGAAGCAATTGTTCTTTCCGCATTCGACCCTGTTCGTCGTGAAATAGCCCGTCTGGCATTGCATCAGTTGGTTACTGACGGACGTATTCACCCGGCACGCATCGAAGAGGTGGTTGCCAAAGTGCGTAAACAAGTGGAAGAAGAAATTATTGAAACAGGTAAACGTACTACTATCGACTTAGGTATCCACGGATTGCATCCGGAACTGATTCGAATCATCGGTAAGATGAAATATCGTTCATCTTATGGACAGAACCTGTTGCAGCATGCACGTGAGACTGCCAACCTTTGTGCTGTGATGGCCTCTGAACTGGGCTTGAATCCGAAGAAAGCAAAACGTGCCGGATTGTTGCATGATATTGGTAAGGTGCCCGATGAAGAACCGGAATTGCCACACGCTTTGCTGGGTATGAAACTTGCTGAGAAATTCAAGGAAAAACCGGATATTTGTAACGCTATCGGTGCCCACCACGATGAAGTAGAGATGACCAGCCTGCTTGCGCCTATCGTACAGGTGTGTGATGCCATCTCCGGAGCACGTCCGGGTGCACGCCGCGAAATTGTTGAGGCTTACATCAAGCGTCTGAACGATCTGGAACAGTTGGCTATGTCTTATCCGGGTGTAACCAAGACTTATGCTATCCAGGCAGGACGCGAGCTTCGTGTTATTGTCGGGGCAGACAAAATAGACGACAAGCAGACGGAAAATCTGTCGGGTGAAATTGCGAAGAAGATTCAGGACGAGATGACTTACCCGGGACAGGTGAAGATAACCGTTATCCGCGAAACACGTGCGGTGAGCTTTGCAAAATAAAGACTGAAAAAGAAAATGTTTATGATAAGGGCGAAGCAATTCGCCCTTTTTTAATTCCTCGTTAAACAGTTATTTTAATATTCATGAAATATGAAGAACTACCTATTTGAAGTTTGTACCAACTCCGTAGAGAGTTGCATTGCTGCACAGGAAGGTGGAGCAAACCGCGTGGAACTTTGTGCAGGCATCCCGGAGGGCGGAACGACTCCCTCGTATGGCGAAATCGCGATGGCACGTGAGGTGCTGACAACTACACGGTTGCATGTCATTATCCGTCCGCGTGGAGGGGATTTTCTTTATTCTCCCATCGAAATAAAGACTATGCTGAAGGATATTGAAATGGCTCGTCGACTTGGAGCTGATGGGGTGGTGTTTGGATGTCTGACAGCAAACGGAGAGATAGATGTGCCGGTGATGGAACAGCTGATGGAAGCTTCTGAAGGTTTATCTGTCACTTTTCACCGGGCATTCGATGTGTGCCGTGATGCATCTAAGGCTTTGGAGCAGATAATTAACCTGGGATGTGACCGTATTCTGACTTCGGGGCAACAGGCAACGGCTGAACTTGGCATACCTTTGTTGAAGGAACTCCGTGAAAGGGCGAAGGGCAGAATCACTCTCCTTGCAGGTTGTGGGGTGAACGAAAAGAATATCTGCCGGATTGCAAAAGAGACCGGTATTCAGGAATTCCATTTCTCCGCACGGGAGAGCCTCAAAAGCGGAATGGCATACAAGAACGAGGCTGTATCTATGGGAGGAACTGTTCATATCAGCGAGTATGAGCGGAATGTGACAACTGTGAAGCGTGTGAAGGATACGATTGGAAACCTCACTTCTGTCCTCTGACAGTGTAGTGGTGGCAGCCTGAAACAAAGCAACCTTGTAAGTTGTTAGTTAGCGAAAAGTATTCATCCGATTAAAATGCTTTAGCTATGATAAAATTGAGATTCAGCTTGTTAATGGCTCTGTTGATGGTTGTCATGTCTGTTTGGGCAGATAATGCTCCTGCCAAGGCGCAGGCGGCTTTGAAAAAAATGTATCCCAAAGCTGATGGTATCGCCTGGTCACAGGACAGCGGTTACTATTGTGCCGATTTCATGATGAATGGTTATGAAAAGAATGTCTGGTTCAATGCGCAGGGACAATGGCAGATGACCCAGACGGAGTGGGGAGATACCGATGAACTTTCTGCTACGGTATATAATGCGTTTGCTTCCGGTCCTTATTCCGGCTGGCAGGTGGAAGATGTTACTTATGTCGAGTTTCCCAAATGGCAACCGATTATTGTCATCAAGGTAGGGCAACAAAATGTAGACATTCAATATCAGCTGTTTTATAGTCCGAACGGGGCATTGCTGCGTACCCGTAATGTGAGTTATATGGATGATATATTGGGACCGGGTACATTCTTGTAACTGTAGTCTCCTATCAATGACTTACGTGTAAGGTGCGAAGAGTTCTTAAACTCTTTCCACCTTACACGTCAATTGTTGGTCTTATCCCATAAGCCAGACAGCTTTTTGGGGCATAAGCTTATAAATGAACGCAGTGAATGCCCAGCTGCAGAGGAATATACAGATAGCCATCAGTGGAACCTGTAGAGGGATAGGTAACGATGAGGGCCCTATTAGAAGGAAAAAAGGACCTACGACGAAGTAGTGAACCATATAGATGCCGAAACCGCATTTGGTCATGTTGGCCAGTGCTTTTATGACAGTCTGATTGGTGATGACTACTTTTTGTAGCAGTAAGAAGGTGGCTAAGGTCATTAACAATACGTTGGGGCTACAGAAGGTAAAGAAGAGTTCCATTTCCGTTTCTGTTGCGTTAGGATTGGCTGCTGTGGTGCTGAAACCTGTATAAGTGACATAATATCCGACGGCAAACATGAGTATGCAAAGAGTGAATGTTTTCATCAGACTCCAGTTGTTACCCTTCTTGACGTAATGCCCCAGTAATAAATATCCATTGAATCCGGCAAAATAGTAGAAGAGTCCGAATTCATTCCATGTATCAGTACCGAATACATAACCGCTTCTGTCGAACAAACAATTGGCAACATACTCCTTTAGATAAGGAATGAAGAGTGAAATAATCCATATCAGGAGAAATGTTCGTTTGGTCTTTTGATCAGCGTTGTCTATCCATGCCGAGAAGAATGGCATATAGAGATACAGGCCGATGAGCAGGTAGATGTACCACATGTGGTTCTCTTTATGGCTGAAATTGAACGGAATCATGGCTACATCCTTCAGAGAATCTATCAGGCTTTGTGATTCTTGTCCTTGCGTATAACAGAAGAAGTCCCCGATAATTTCTTTCGGCAATCCGAGTACTCCCGTAAACCAGGGAAACAGACTATATAACACCGACCAGATGAGGAAGGGAAACAAAACACGATATATGCGTTTTTTGTAGAACTGACCTAATGGCTGTTTTTTCACAGGGAGCAGAAGTAGCCCGGTCATCATAACAAACAAGGGAACCGACGGGCGGAGGAGTGAACCATAAATTGCTGCCCAGTGCGTGTATTCGGGGATTGCCCGCATCGTGGGTGAAATGTAAAAAGGATCGATGCAATGAACGCCTATGACCATTATCATTGCAACGCAACGGATGACGTCGAGCCAGACAATACGATTGTCGGAGATAGAGTTTTGAATCATGATATTTTGTGTTTTAAGTTTCAGGCAAAGATAGGAAGAAAACAGGGCGGATATGTGCAGAATCTGACCATTTAAAGATAATATCTGGTCAAATTGTCTTTAATTGACTACTTTTGCATTCGATATAGAATGTATAAAATTAAAGATAGTATTTATGTTGAAGATATTAGTGACTTATGCCGTACAAGGCGAATTTACAGAAATCAAGTGGCCCGATGTGGAGGTATATTATGTACGGACAGGCATTGGAAAAGTGAAAGCGGCTTTTCATTTGGCGGAAGCCATTCAGCAGGTGAAGCCGGATATTGTGATCAATCAGGGAACAGCCGGAACGATTAACCATCAGGTGGGGGATGTCTTTGTCTGCCGTCATTTTGTCGACCGGGATATGCATAAAATGTCCGGATTAGGAATGGAGTGCCACATTGATTCGTCAGAGTTGCTTGCCGCCAGAGGCTTTTGCCGGCACTGGACCGAATCGGCAACTTGCAATACCGGTGATAGCTTCCTGACCGAACTGACGGATATTGAAGGAGATGTGGTAGATATGGAAGCCTATGCACAGGCCTTTGTGTGCAGGGCTAAGGAGATTCCTTTTATTTCGGTGAAATATGTTTCGGATGTGATCGGGCAGAATTCTGTGAAGCATTGGCAAGACCGGCTGGAAGATGCTCGTGCGGGATTGTCTCACTTCTTCAATGTTTTGAAAGAAAGTATATGATAAGTCACTCCTACGGCTATCAGGAAGAGGAGTACTTTGACCCAAACCAACGGAATCAGGAAAAAAATGCAATAAAGCATCGTGCCCCACATTAGCAGGAGTGAGATGATTTTAGCGCGTAAAGGGATTGCCTTATTTTCACGGAAGTTACGTATATAGGTACCGAAATATTTGTGATTCAGCAGCCATTGGTATAGGCGCGGAGATCCTTTGAAGTAGAGGGCGGCAGTGAGCAGCAAGAAAGGAGTAGTGGGTAACAATGGCAGGAAAATACCGAGAATGCCAAGTCCCAGCGAAAGAGTACCTAATATAATACAGATCGTTTTCATTCCGCAAAAATAGGAAAAATAACTTTTCTCGCTGAATGAAAACTATCTTTTGTATTATCTTTGTAGCCGCACCGAGGTGACATTAGGTGTAGTAACCATTAATAATACATATAACGATGTTTACAGTAATTAAACGAATGGAAATATCGGCTGCACATAAGCTGATTCTTCCGTACCGGAGTAAATGCGCCACTCTTCACGGTCACAACTGGATTATCACTGTCTATTGCCGTTCAGAACGGCTCAACTCGGATGGAATGGTAGTGGATTTTACCCAGATAAAACAGACCGTCAAGGAAAAACTGGATCACCAGAATCTGAATGAAGTACTTCCTTTTAATCCCACGGCGGAAAATATTGCCCGTTGGGTATGCAAGCAGATTCCACAGTGTTATAAGGTAGAGGTACAGGAGTCGGAAGCAAATACGGTGATTTATGAGAAAGATTAACGAGATTTTTTATAGTTTACAGGGAGAGGGGTATCATACAGGTACCCCTGCTGTTTTCATACGTTTCTCAGGGTGTAATCTGAAGTGTGACTTTTGTGATACCCGGCATGAAATCGGTGAAATGATGACAGACGAAGAAATTGTAAATGAAGTAAAGAAGTATCCGGCTGTCATGGTGATTCTTACTGGGGGAGAGCCTTCACTTTGGATTGACGATGCCTTTATCGATTTGTTGCACGGGGCGGGCAAGTATGTGTGTATCGAAACCAATGGAACGAAACCTTTGCCTGCTGCTATCGACTGGGTAACTTGTTCGCCTAAGCAGGGTGTCAAATTAGCTTTAAACCGGATGGATGAAGTTAAAGTTGTTTACGAAGGACAAAATATTGACGTTTATGAACAGCTTCCTGCCGAACATTTCTTCCTTCAGCCTTGTTCTTGTAATAACACCGCAGAAACGGTGGATTGCGTGATGCGACATCCCAGATGGAGACTTAGCCTGCAAACGCACAAACTGATAAATATTTTGTGAGCTACGGAAGCTGATACGAGGGCTGCATGTCATAAGCTGCGCATTATGAGTGGCTTTGCTGTCCCCGTACGTATTTCATTGTTGATAACTCGTGGCTTATGACTCGTGACTTGTAACTAATTAATGATATATTATGAAAGTAGGTTTGTTTATCCCCTGTTATATCAATGCCATCTATCCGCAGGTAGGGGTGGCATCATATAAATTACTGAAGAGCTTAGGGGTGGATGTCGATTATCCTCTTGATCAGACTTGTTGCGGACAGCCCATGGCAAACGCCGGTTTTCAAGATGAATCTTTAAAGATGGCTATCCGTTTCAATGATTTATTTCAGAAGTATGATTACATTGTAGGCCCGTCTGCCAGTTGCGTGGCTTTTGTGAAAGAAAACCATCCCGGTATTTTGGCTAAAGAGGGTCATCAATGCCAGAGTGCAGATAAGATTTACGACCTCTGTGCCTTTATTCACGATGTGATAAAACCTACGAAAATCCCTGCTCGTTTTCCCCATAAAGTCAGTATTCATAACAGCTGTCACGGTGTACGTGAACTTTTTCTATCTGCTCCGAGTGAATTGAACATACCTTATTTCAATAAATTGCGCGATTTGCTCCAGATGGTCGAGGGGATTGAAGTGTTTGAACCCAGCCACGTGGACGAATGTTGTGGTTTCGGCGGTATGTTTGCAGTCGAAGAGCAGGCTGTATCCGTCTGCATGGGACGTGATAAGATACGGCATCACATGGAGACTGGTGCCGAATACATAACCGGAGCCGATAGCTCCTGTCTGATGCATATGCAGGGTATCATTGAGCGTGAACACCTGCCTATCCGAATTATTCATGTTGTAGAAATATTAGCATCACAATTATGAGTACCAAGCATGCAAAAGCTGCCGAGAAGTTTCTGGAAAATCCGGTGATGGCAGCATGGCACAATGAGACCCTTTGGATGGTCCGTGCCAAAAGAGACAAGATGAGCAAGGAAGTACCCGAGTGGGAAGAATTGCGTGACAAGGCATGTGCGTTGAAACTTTATTCCAACAGCCACCTTGAGGAACTCTTGCTGGAATTTGAGAAAAACGCCACAGCCAACGGAGCCATCGTTCATTGGGCAAAGGATGCGGAAGAGTATCGTGCCATTGTTTATGAAATATTGAGCAGTCATGGAGTGAAACATTTTGTGAAAAGCAAATCGATGTTGGCGGAAGAGTGTGAACTAAACCCGTTCCTGATAGAGAAAGGAATAGACGTTGTGGAGTCCGATCTCGGAGAGCGTATTCTTCAGTTGATGAATCTGGCGCCAAGTCATATTGTGCTTCCGGCTATTCACATCAAGCGTGAACAGGTGGGAGAGCTGTTTGAAAAGGAAATGGGAACGGAGAAAGGTAATTTTGATCCTACTTATCTGACCCATGCCGCCCGAAAAAGCTTGCGGAACATCTTTCTGAATGCGGAAGCTGCTATGACGGGAGCCAACTTTGCCGTAGCATCCACTGGAGATATAGTGGTTTGCACGAACGAAGGAAATGCTGATATGGGGACATCGTGCCCGACACTGAATATTGCTGCTTTCGGTATGGAGAAGATCGTGCCGGATATGGAGGCTTTGGGAGTGTTTACCCGTTTGTTGGCGCGTTCGGCAACAGGGCAACCTATCACTACCTATACCTCTCAATATCGCAATCCCCGTGAAGGAGGCGAATATCATATTATCATTGTAGATAACGGACGAAGCGCTTTGCTTGCCCATCCCGATCATATCAAGACTTTGAATTGCATCCGATGCGGTGCTTGTATGAATACTTGTCCGGTGTATCGCCGGAGCGGGGGATATTCCTACACCTACTTTATTCCCGGTCCTATCGGTATCAATCTGGGTATGGCACATGATCCGGAAAAGTATTATGATAACCTGTCAGCCTGTTCGCTGTGTATGTCTTGTTCGGATGTTTGTCCGGCAAAGGTAGACCTGGCTGAACAGATTTATAAATGGCGGCAGGATCTGGATAAGATTGGAAAAGCTAATACGGGTAAAAAAATAATGTCCGGTGGCATGAAAGTATTGATGGACCATCCGGCTCTATTCAATGCGGCTCTTTGGGCTGCTCCGGCAGTTAATTATCTGCCGCGTTTTATCAAATACAATGACTTGGATGCTTGGGGTAAGGGTCGCGAACTGCCTGAGTTTGCCAGCGAATCGTTCAACGAGATGTGGAAGAAAAATAAAGTGCAAGGAAAGGAGGAAAACAAATGAGTAGTAAAGAAGAGATATTGGCGAGTATCCGTAAAAATACGAAGAACCGTTATGAATACCCTGATTGGCAAATCAAAACCACTACTTATCCGGATGTGGTTGCCAAATTCTGCGAGATGAGTTTTGCTGTCGGAGGTGAAGCTATTGTATTGGGGGAGGGAGAAGATATCAATGCTGTCATCCGTCGTACTTACCCTGATGCTGCCAGTATTGCTTCCGATCTGGAGGAAATCACCTGCGCTACATTCAATCCTGATTTGCTGACTCGCGCACAAGATCTGGATGGAACCGATATAGCTGTTGTTAAAGGCGAAATTGGGGTGGCCGAGAATGCAGCTGTCTGGATTCCCCAAACGGTGAAGTACAAAGCGCTCTATTTTATAGCCGAAAAACTGGTGATTGTTTTGGACAAGAACCGTATTGTGAGCAATATGCATCAGGCTTACGAGCTGATAAAAGATGAAAAATATAAATTTGGTACATTTATCTCCGGCCCTTCAAAAACTGCTGATATAGAGCAAGCGTTGGTGATGGGAGCGCACGGTGCGAGAGATGTATTGGTAATATTGAAGTGATGAGGGAATGTTTATCTGTGGTGAAACAGATTTCTGCAATATCCTCTTATACAAATATATGTTTGCAAATAAAGTAAAGAAAGTGGCTGCCATTCACGACCTTTCCGGTATGGGAAGGGTTTCTCTGACAGTCGTAATTCCTATTCTGTCGTCTATGGGGTTTCAGGTATGTCCGTTGCCTACGGCCATCCTTTCTAATCACACGCAATATCCGCATTTCACTTTTCTTGATCTGACGGATGAAATGCCTCGTATTATTGCCGAGTGGAAACGTTTGGAGGTGGAGTTCGATGCTATCTATACCGGTTATTTAGGATCACCCAGGCAGATTCAGATTGTATCTGACTTTATCCGTGATTTTCGCCGGAAAGATAGCTTGACGGTGATAGATCCTGTCTTGGGAGACAATGGTAAACTCTATTCAAATTTTGATGAAGCGATGGTGGCAGAGATGCAGCAGTTAATCACACATGCCGATGTGATAACCCCCAATCTGACGGAACTTTTCTATCTGCTCGGCCGTCCGTATAAAGAGACCAATACCGATCAGGAATTAAAGGATTATCTGCATAGCCTGTCGGAAAAAGGGCCTGAGGTGGTGATCATAACCAGTGTGCCTGTGTTGGATGAACCTCACAAAACTTCGGTTTATGCTTATAACCGGACAGGAAATCGCTATTGGAAAATCACTTGCCCTTATCTGCCTGCCCATTATCCGGGTACGGGAGATACATTTACGAGTGTCATTACCGGAGCTTTGCTGCAGGGAGACAGCCTTCCCATTGCTTTGGATCGTGCTACCCAGTTTATCCTGCAGGGAATTCGTGCCACTTTCGGTTATGAGTATGATAACCGTGAAGGTATTCTGTTAGAAAAGATACTCCATAATCTTGATATGCCAATTCAGAGTAGCAGTTACGAGCTGATTTAAATGTTTTCCGGAGTACATCTATTCATAAAAAAGCACTGCTCCAAAAATGAAACAGTGCTTTTTGCCCTTTAAAGATGCATCTTTATTTTACTTCTTCACCTTTTTCGTTCATTACTACAGTTGTCTCTGTACCGTCTTTCTGTGTAACGACTACTTTGTAGAGTTTGCCGTCTTCTTTAGCTGTTACTGATGCTTCTTTGATAGTCGATTCAGGATAAGCTTTTCCGAGGGCTTCGGTTACTGCTGCAGGGAGATCTTTTACTTCAATCTTTGTATACTCGTCTTGTGGAGCCTGTGCAGTCGTTACTACTGCGTTAGCGTTTTCTACGTTCTGTGCGAATGCTACTGAGCTACCTAATCCCATAACCAATGCTATTGCTACTAATACCTTTTTCATAATTGTAAGTTTTGAGTTAATAAATGAGGTTTGTTTTTCTGTAAGCCGTTTGCTTACGATAATAGTAGTGCAAGCGGTGTGCCAGAATAAAGGTATATGTATTATTCTGCTGATTATTAGATTGTTATATTCAAAGGTCTAAACCTCAATCTGTGGAAATTGGGGTTTTGGGGTGTGGATAACGTGGAAAACTTCCACAGTATCAGATACCTTTGGCAGTTTCTGCGAGCCGTATAAATTCTCTTTTATATCCCTTTTCGTCGTTTTCCAAGCCGGTCTTTGCCAAAGAAATCACTTTGTCATAATTGGCATTTCCCTTGAATTCAGAATCTCTCAGCAGTTGTCCGAACATGGCTACTGCGGCTGCGAAACGAAAATCGGCGGAAACCCGGTTGTTTTTAGAGTCAGTCAACGCCTGTTCTATCTTTTTGCTGGTATTGCCGTCCGGTGTTTTGTAGCGTAGTTTGACGGTTAGTAATTCATTAGAGTCGTTGACAGAGGTGGCAGTCTTTTGTTTCTTCTGATATTTCAAATCGTCCACTTTTCCGGTAAAATCACTTTTTACCCCTACAGGAATCACTTCATAGAAAGCTGTGACTGTATGTCCGGCTCCCATTTCTCCTGCATCTTTTGTGTCGTTGTTGAAGTCTTCATCTGCCAGCAAACGACTTTCATAGCCAATCAACCGATAGGCTTGTACCTGTGTCGGGTTAAACTCCACTTGTAGTTTTACGTCTTTGGCGACCGTATGTAAAGTTGCTCCGAACTCGTTCACCAATACCCGGTTGGCTTCTTGCAGATTGTCGATATAGGCATGATTGCCGTTTCCCTTTTCGGCAAGAGTCTGCATCTTGCTGTCTTTATAGTTTCCCATCCCATATCCTAATACGGTGAGGAATACACCGCTCTTACGTTTTTGCTCAATCAGTTTCTCCAGTTCCTGATCCGATGATACGCCCACATTGAAATCACCATCGGTACAGAGGATGATGCGGTTATTGCCACCGGTTATAAAATTTTTTCGGGCAATTTTATAAGCCAGTTTAATTCCTTCTCCTCCCGCTGTAGAGCCTCCTGCTTCCAGTTCGTCAATGGCTTCGCGTATTTTTTGTTTATCGCTTCCCGGTGTGGATGCCAGTTTCTCTCCGGCAGCGCCCGAATATACCACGATTGCTACTTTATCTTTATCTCTCAGATTGTTAACTAATAACTTTAATGATGATTTTACCAGATCCAGACGTTCGGGACCATACATCGAACCGGATACATCGATCAGGAAGATTAGGTTCGAAGCAGGTAAGTTTTCGGTAGGAATTTCTTTTGCTTTCAATCCGATGCGGACTAACCGATGCTGTTCGTTCCAAGGACAAGTACCTATTTCTGATGTGATTCTTACCGGATCGTTCCCTGTTGGTTGTGCATAATTGTAAGAGAAGTAGTTTATTAATTCTTCTGTACGGATGGCATCAGCCGGAGGTAGCTCTCCTTTATTAAGGAATCGGCGCATATTGCTATATGAAGCTACATCCACATCGATCGAGAAAGTAGATAGCGGATTATCCCACACTTTCTTAAATCCATTTTCCTGTATTGCTTTATATTCTTCGGCAGACATCCCTACGTTGTATAACAGGCTGTGATTCATTGCGATGGGGGTAGCACCGCAAATCATTTTTTGTGTTTCTACCCCATAACCTATCACTACGCATTCTTCCAACTGTTGTGTATCCGTTTCCAAGGCGACATCTAAACGGACAGAAGTCACTTTTATTTTTTGAGTGCGATATCCTATGAAAGAGAATACTAAGGTTGCTCCTTTGTTTGCACGAATGGAATAGGTACCGTCTGTGCCGGTAATGGTTCCGTTCTGTGTACCGTTTATTACAACGGAGCAACCGGCCACCGCTTCTCCGCTTTCAGCGTCTGTAACTATACCTTTTACTATGAAAGGCTGTGCACTGACTGCTCCCCATGAAATTACTGTCATTAGCAGTATAAGCATCAAAGCTCTGAATTGATTCGTTTTCATACTTTTATTGTTTTAAGTGGATAAATTTGATTCCTTGTTTTACTCAATAGATGCAATTCTCTTATAGATTCCATAAATAGATTCCTCTTTTTTTTAACTTTGCAAAAAAAATCCTGTTTTTCAGAAGAAACATATCGGAACAGACGGACGAGGAACTATTGCAGCATTATATGAAGTCCGGTGAAACAGAGTATTTCGGTGAACTTTATAACCGTTATATTCCGTTGTTGTATGGCGTGTGTCTGAAGTATCTCAAAGATGAAGCCCGGGCTCAGGATGCGGTGATGGAACTTTTTGAAGATTTGCTTCCTAAAGTCACCCATTATGAAATAAAAACTTTCCGGACCTGGATATACCGGGTAGTAAAGAATCATTGCTTGCAAATATTACGGAAAGACTCTAAAGAGATTTCATTGGATTATACTGTTCATATTGTGGAATCCGATGAATTTTTGCATCTTTTATGTGAAGAGGAAAGTAATGCGGACCAATTGGAAGCTTTGCATCATTGTCTGAAGAAACTTTCTGAACCCCAACGCGTCAGCATACGGCATTTCTTTATAGAAGAAATGTCTTATGCCGATATAGTTGCGCAAACCGGTTTTACGCTGAATAACGTAAAGAGCTATATCCAGAACGGAAAACGTAATTTGAAGATTTGTATTAAAAATCAGCTTAAGGAATGAAACTATTAGACTACATACGGGGAGCCCGCAAAGGAAAAGAGGCGCATCGGCTGGAGAAAGAGGCTATGCGTGATCCTTTTCTGGCCGACGCGCTCGAAGGTTACAGCCGTGTAGGGAATGGAGCCGACGAGCAGATTGAGGAGTTGCGCCGTCGGATTAGAGCCCGTGCTGTGCGAAAGCGTAACCATGCTGTGGTCTGGAGTATCGCCGCCAGCCTGCTGATTGGAGTTTGTATCGGCTCTTATTTCCTTTTTCAGGAGAAACCTTTGTCGGATGAAGCACGGATGGCAATGGAACAAGCGGTTCATCCGAAACCCTTGTCGGTATATGAGGAAGAGAAGAAAGATGAGTTGGCTGAGGCGGTAATAAAGGATTCGGCAGGCCCGTCGAAGAAATTGATTTCAGAGAGTAAGAAGAAAAAAATGCTTGCACCTTCATCTGAGGTTCCTCAAATAATGACTCAGGAATTGATGGAAGAAGCGCTGGAAGCCACCATTGACGACGAACCTTCGGCTATGGACAAAAAAATGGTTATGAGAGCTTCGGTGGCTAATGATAGTAGTTTTAACGCTAAAGTGGCTGTTGTTGGTAAGGTGCGTGGTAAAGTGACCGATCCCAGTGGTGAACCTCTTGTTGGTGCCACAGTCAGGGTGAAAGGGACTAATCAGGGGACTATCTCAGATGAAAATGGTGATTTTACTTTAAAGACAGATGGGAATCGGGAACTTTCAGTCGATTATATCGGTTATGAATCTGTTGTCCTTCCTGTTGATACGACTAAAGATTTATTGATAGCTATGAACGTAGATGATGCTACACTTGACGAGGTTGTAGTGGTAGGATACGGTTCGCAGCCGAAGAGTAGCGTTACAGGTGCTATAATGAGCTTAAAGATGTCAGGTACACCGCAACCGTCTATAGGGCGAAAAGCTTTTCGGAGGTATCTGAAAGAGAATCTGGTGCATCCTTCCGACAAAGAGTGTGCACGTGCCAAGGGAAAAGTGATTCTTACTTTCCGGGTAGATAAGGATGGACGTCCGGAATCCATTAGTGTTAAAAAGGGACTTTGTGCTTCGGCCGATAAAGAGGCCATTCGTCTGATTGAAGAGGGACCTGACTGGACTATTGGTGATGAACCGGTAGAGGTGAGTATCCGTTTCTGATAAACGAAAATCCCGCTTAGGTCACCTGACTTAAGCGGGATTTTTTTTGCACGGGAGGAGAGGCTCGAACTCCCGACACCCGGTTTTGGAGACCGGTGCTCTACCAACTGAGCTACTCCCGTGTTTGCGGCTGCAAAGGTAGAATAAACTTCTGAATTGGCAAGCTTTTATGCAAAGAAGTTGCTAATTATTTTAATTTTTCCCATTCTTCGGGTTTGAAGCCTACCAATACGAAATGGTCTGTTACTACTAATGGCCGTTTCACCAGTTTGCCGTTAGTGGCCAAAAGAGCGATCTGTTCTTCTTCGGTCATTGTCGGGAGCTTGCTGCTGAGCTTCAGCTCTTTATATACTACTCCGCTGGTGTTGAAAAACTTCTTAACGGGTAGTCCGCTCAATGGAATCCAGGCTTTCAACTCCTCTGTCGTGGGATTATCTTCCACTATAAGGCGGTTGGTATACTCAATTTTGTTTTCCGTCAGCCACTTTTTGGCTTTTTGGCAAGTACTGCATGCAGGATATTGCAAAAAAAGAGGTTTCATATTTATTCTATATTAAGCATTTGTAAATCTTGATACATGACACGGTAAGCTGCCGCTTTTTTATCCAGTGCCAATGGGTATGCCCGTGAAGAAGAAGGCATCCGGTATAGTCGCATCGGACGTCCTTCAAAAACAAATTCAGAGAAATCTCCCACTTTGGGTTCTCTCACTTCGAATTGTGTCCGGAGAGTGTCTGTTGCCTTTTGTCCTGTTGTGACGATGGCTTTGCATTCCGGAATTAACCTGAGGAGCCGGCTTATGTCAGTGGGCTGCACCACTTCCAGAAACTTATCGGAAGCATTGTCCTGTAATCGTCGGATGGATGATGCGGTATCGAACAGTGCTATTCCTTTGTCGTTAAGGAAGTCTGTTATCCGTTCACGACAAAAGGCCTTCCTGTTTTCGTTCAGAAAATAATCCTTGTTGTTGAAGAATAAAAGTCCGACGATTCTCCACATATCATTGTTCAGGTTCGGGTAATAAAAGTCCATTGACCATCGCTTTTTCTGGGGTGGAAAACTTCCCAGCATCAGCAATCGGGCATTGGCCGGGAGAAAAGGTTCTAACGGGTGGTTTTCTATTTCTATGTCCATTATTCGCTATTTGATTGGGAACAAAAATAGTGATAATATCTATTTTATAGAAACGTACTCCCACGATTTTTAATTACTTTTGCGCCTTAATTCAAAAAACATTCAACATGAGAAGAACCGCTATTGCTATTTTCTGTCTGTTTATCTTGTCTGTCGGCGTCGGGTTAAAGGCACAGAACATCCAGTTGCATTATGATTTTGGACGTTCTTTGTATGATAAAGATTTAAAAGGTCGTCCTGTACTAACCTCTACTGTGGAGAAGTTTCATCCCGACAAGTGGGGAAGCACTTATTTCTTTGTCGATATGGATTATACCTCGGACGGAGTGGCTGCCGCTTATTGGGAAATAGCACGTGAATTGAAATTCTGGAAGAATCCATTTTCGGTACATGTGGAATATAACGGTGGACTTGCCAAAGGTTTTTCTTATAATAACGCCTATTTGGGTGGTGCAACATATACTTATAATAATGCTTCTTTTTCACGTGGATTTTCATTGTCGGTCCTGTATAAGTATATTCAGAAACATCGTTCTCCCCATAACTTCCAGTTGACCGGGACCTGGTACATGAATTTCAGCAGGAACCTGCTTACTTTCTCCGGATTTGCTGATTGGTGGCGCGAAGAGACAGCTTATGGCAAAACGATTTTTCTTACCGAACCTCAGTTTTGGGTGAATCTGAACCGTATAAAAGGTATCAGTGACAAGTTTAATCTGAGTGTAGGTTCAGAAGTTGAGCTGAGTAATAATTTCGGTGGACGCGATGGTTTTTATGTCATCCCTACACTGGCGCTAAAATGGACAATAAACTAAAAAACTGATGAAAACTGATTTGATATACGGTATTGAGGACCGTCCGCCGTTTAAAGATGCTTTATTTGCGGCATTGCAACATCTGCTTGCTATTTTTGTAGCTATTATTACTCCTCCGTTGATTATTGCCAGTGCTCTGAAACTGGATGTAGAGAAAACCGGATTTTTGGTATCGATGTCTCTTTTTGCTTCGGGAGTGTCTACTTTTATCCAGTGCCGACGTTTTGGCCCTATCGGGGCGAGACTGCTTTGTATACAAGGCACGAGTTTTTCGTTTATTGGTCCCATCATTGCTACGGGGCTTGTAGGCGGACTTCCTCTTATTTTTGGTGTCTGTATGGCGGCAGCTCCCATTGAAATGGTTATTAGTCGTACCTTCAAATATATGCGCAATATCATCACTCCGCTGGTTTCGGGTATTGTGGTATTACTTATCGGGTTGAGTCTGATAAAGGTAGGCATTGTTTCTTGTGGAGGTGGTTATGCTGCGATGGATAATGGAACATTTGCTTCTTGGGAGAACCTTTCGATTGCAGGTGTGGTTTTGCTCAGCGTTTTGTTTTTCAATCGTTGCAAAAATAAATATTTGCGTATGAGTTCTATTGTGCTGGGACTTTGTTTAGGATATGGGCTCGCTTTTGCTTTAGGAAAAGTGGATATGAGTGCTTTGAATGTAGAGATGTTGATGAGTTTTAATATTCCTCAACCATTTAAATACGGACTTGATTTTAATGTGTCTTCTTTTATCGCTATCGGGCTGGTGTATATGATTACAGCTATTGAGGCGACCGGAGATGTGACGGCGAATTCAATGATTTCAGGTTTGAAGATTGAAGGTGATGACTACCTGAAACGGGTTTCGGGTGGTGTGATGGCCGATGGTTTTAATTCTTTCCTGGCAGGTATTTTCAACTCTTTCCCGAACTCTATTTTTGCGCAGAATAATGGAATTATTCAGCTGACAGGAGTAGCCAGTCGGTATGTGGGTTACTATATAGCGGCAATGCTGATTCTTTTAGGATTATTCCCGATTGTAGGAGCTGTTTTTTCGTTGATGCCGGACCCGGTGTTGGGCGGAGCTACTTTGCTGATGTTCGGAACAGTGGCAGCAGCCGGAATCCGCATCGTTTCGTCACAAAACATCGGACGTAAGGAGACATTGGTGCTGGCTGTCAGTCTTTCATTAGGGCTGGGAGTGGAATTGATGCCTGATGTATTGAGTCAGGCTCCCGAAGCTATCCGCAGTATCTTTTCGTCAGGCATCACTACCGGTGGCTTGACTGCGATTATAGCAAATATCGTAATTCGGGTGAAAGAGGAAGAAGAACGATGAATGATGAACGGGACTGTGTCAAAACTCACCACAGAGTACACAGAGTAACATAGAGACGATTTTAGGTTGTTGATTATCAATAAAAAGACTCTGTGATACTCTGTGTTACTCCGTGGTGAAAGAAGTTTCGACACACCCTCGTTTATCGTTTATAATACTTCCAGATTACTCATCCGGTCTGTTGTGTGGAATTCAAATTCCGGATATTCATATAGTTTGAAGCGGGGCTCTGTTTCTCCTTCCGTATAGCTCCAGATGCTGGCATAGTCTTCCGGATCTTCCCCCATTTTGCTTAATTGCCTTAAATAAGCTGCGAGCGATTTATTTTCCACGATATATATTTTCCCCAACTTGTCAATAATAGAACTGTGGCGTCGGGTACTGTCATGGTCAAAGCGAAGGATGCGTTTACCTTCTTCGGTGATTCCCACCAGGTTGAATGTCATGCTCTTGCCGATAGCAGGCAGATTGAGTACGCTTCGGTCTGTAGCCATGAACGGTAGATGGTGTTTCTTCATGAAACGGCGTATACGGGCGGCTGTGTCTTCACCTGTTTCGAGAAGAGAATATAGTTCGTCAGCTTGTTCCGGAGTTAGTTTACCAAATGTTTTTTCCTCATGCTGTTCCTGCATCGACCGGCTGTTAGGTGTGAATACAGCATAATTTTCATTGAATCCTTTGACAGAGAAGGTATAGTAACAGACCACTCCCAGCGAGTTGAGCACTTGGCGTAGCCTTGTGGTATGTCCTCGTCGGGATGCTGCCACGGTATATACGAGCTGATTAGTGATAAGCCATCCGGCGGAAAGGATTTTCCGGATGGCTTCCCGGGTTTGTGGTGTCACCTCCAACGGGCTCTGGAAGTGGGTTTGAATTATAAATTGCTTCATTCCGATGGCAGAGGCTTTTTCTTTGAATTCTCTCAGAATCTCTATCAGTTCGTCATTGATGCGCATAGGCAGGTAAGCCAGTAATCTCGATCCTAAACGGACACGCTGTAATTCAGCGTATTTTTCTCCTTCCGGACGTTCTTGGTTTGCTTTCCGTTTTCGTGCGGCCATGCGATATACGGCTTCAAGAATGTTTCGCAAAGTCTTGTTCTGACTCATCAGAGCATCTCCTCCGGTAATCAATATATCTCGTAACTGGGTGTCTTCTTCAAAATAAGTCATCAACCTGCGTAGTTTCTTATCCCAACTTTCTTTAGGGCGGAGCGCGTCGAATTCAAAATTCAGTCGTTCGCTTTGGAAGTCGTACATACGTTGACATGAAGCGCACAGTCCTCCGCAGGCACGTCCCATTGTATCGGGAATCAGGATAGCTACTTCCGGATAGCGACGGTGAATGTTATGCCCGTCCGGTAATAGCCATCCCGCAGCGTTCGGTTTTCCGGCTTCTACAATATCTTCGCGCTCCCAGGCACGGATATTGCCGTAGGTTTCCACCAAACGGGGTGAATAGAGGATGTAGCTTCGGATAGCTTCGTCATTGTATCCTTCACCGTTGGTGTTGAGCAAAGAAAGATAATAGGGCGTGGCGAAGAAAGGCATCCCTTTTTTACGGGCTCTGGACAATAAATACATTGTTTCGCTGGAAAGAGAATTTCCGAGGAAGCGGTTGAGTTCGGCAGGAGTTTTGATAGCCATCGAAAGGTGGAAGCGGAAATCATCCCACCACCGGCAGACCTGATGGTATTTCTCCTCATAACTCAATCCTTCTTCAAAGTGGAACCGGGAGGATGGCTTTGATTTCCGGTTCTCTATTTTCTGTATCAGCAGATGCAGCATTCGTTCTTTGTTTTCGGTGCGTAGCTCTATCACGTCTTCGTCCAGTCCGGTGGCCCAGCGTTCGGTTCTGTTTTTGATTCGTTGCGGAGAGGGTAGGGGCATTTCCGGGTCCTCCAGTCTTTTGAAGAGGTTATACAGATCCAGGAACAAGTCAGTAGGCATTTCTGCATTTTCCAGATTCCCGGTCAAGAAGCGTCGGAGAAGGGATAAGGTCTGTATTTGCATATCCTGTTCGTTAGACAATTCATGAACTGTCTTTCCGTCGTAGTTGATAAGGAGTCGAATTTGCTCACCCGCTTTGTTCCCTCCGGATATGTGAGAAGCAAGGAACTCTTGCAGGTGGCTTTTAAAGTCTGTGTCATCAAGACTTTGCCGGGCCATTGCTGTGAGTTCGGGTAACTCCTGACAGTATAGTTGATGGATTTGGGAAAGTGTGAGTGAAAGCATTTTCTTTTGTTTCATACGCGATTGTTTTTAAGTTGTTAAAATTGAAATATTTGCATAAATATAATAAAAAAAGCGGAGGTTTTCTACCTCCGCTTTGCTATTCGTGCTATTCTTTACGATTCTTTTTTGTTTAATAACATTCAGCTTTTCATTTTGTTTTTGCTTCTTCGTCCTTGTGTTTAGGCTCCTTTTTAGCCAACAAGACAATGTTATAAACGTACTCTGACATCCATTGTTCCGAGAATCCGAGACGTTCTTTGTATTGACGTACAGCCGCTGCCGTTTTGTGTACGTCATCTGCTTTCCATACCGTTTTGGTACATACATCATGTACTGTTTTTTCTGTCATGGAGCGCAGGGCCTTTTTAAATATGGCCGGCATACGGAATTTCCATTGCATCAGGTTGCCCATCAGCATCATCAGGTCGCTTGAGAATCCCTGATACATGAAAAGGTATGCTTGTACATCGTTTTGCGTACGGCAGTTTTTTTTGATAGATGTGTCTATCTCTTTAAAGAATGATTCACTGATGCCGTAATCCTGCATCAGCATCTTGCGGGATGCCGATTTCTCGGCTAATCCTAACTTACCTCCTTGCGTGGCTACTTTGAACAAACGTTTGAAGTTGGCTACATCCGGCAGGAAGCGGATATTTGTGATACCCAAATTTACTGCAATTACAGATTGAAAATATACACGTGTCAGTGATACGAAGTCTTCGACATTGCCCACTACTTTTGCGTCAGCGTCGGCTTGTTTTTTGAATAAGTTAGCGAATATGCTCATAAGTCATTTGGTCAATTTATAGATTGAGGCTGCAAATTTACTAAATAACTTGTTAAATTGCTACAGATTATATGGATAACATCTATTCTTTTTGAGGTACTTTACCAACATTCGATGTCCTGCTCTATGTCTTTCATTTTGTTTTTGGTGAATACCGGACTTTGGATGCCCGCTTTCTTCTGTTCACGATAGTCCTGCAATAAGCGGAAAGCATATTTTCCGAGGAAGGAAATTGCTATCAGGTTGCAGACAGCCATTAATCCCATGGTAATATCTGCCAGTCCCCATACGAAGTCGAGTGTGGACATGGCACCTACCCATACCATGGCGCCTACCAATATCCGGTAGAGGTATACCACCCATCTCCTGTGGGTAAGATAGCGGATGTTTGCTTCACCGTAATAATAATTTCCAATGATACTGCTGAACGCAAAAAAGAAGAGAGCGATTGCCACAAAAATACCTCCGAGGCTCCCTATTTCATTGTTCAGTGCATGCTGGGTAAGTTGCACTCCATTGGTCGAACCGTCGAGCGGAGCACCACTGAAAAGAATGATAAATGCCGTACACGAACAGATGATAAGTGTATCTGTAAAAACTCCTAAAGTCTGGATCAGGCCCTGCTTGACGGGATGTGACACGTATGCTGTGGCGGCTGCATTGGGTGCGGAACCCATACCGGCTTCATTGCTGAACAGGCCCCGTTTGATGCCTTGCATCAGAGCAGCTCCCATACCGCCTCCCAAAGCTTGTTGCCAACCAAAAGCATGACTGATGATGGTTTCGATAACACCTGGCAGATGCGTGATGTTCAGGAGTACAATGGCCAGTGCCAGCCCTACATATCCCAGTGCCATAATGGGGACAATGATGCTGCTTACTTTGGCGATGCGCTGGATGCCTCCGAAGATGATCAATAAAGTGAGTCCGGTCAGGATGATTCCCATCGGTATGTGGTTGATGCCGAATGCATGCTCTACGGCCGCACAAATGGTATTACTCTGTACCGAATTGAAAGCGAAACCGAAAGTAATGGTAATTAGTATGGCAAAAAGAATTCCCATCCATGGCTTCTTCAATCCCTTCTTCATGTAATAAGCAGGACCTCCTATAAATGATTCCTTTCCTTTTTCTTTATATAACTGTGCAAGGGTAGATTCGACAAAAGCACTTGATGCTCCTAACAAGGCAATGACCCACATCCAGAATATCGCACCCGGTCCGCCTACGGCAATAGCTGTAGCTACGCCTGCAAGATTTCCTGTCCCGACACGACTTGCCAGTGATATGGCGAAAGCCTGGAATGAAGAAATATGTTTTTCTCCGTTCTCCTCTTTTCCGCCGGAATCTTTCAGAAGACGTAACATTTCGCCAATCATCCGGAATTGTACGAAACGGGTTTTAAGCGTGAACCAAACGGCGCACCCCAACAGCATTGCAATAAGGATGTAGGTCCATAATATATCGTTAATCAGATCCATATCTTTGTTAATTAAACCATCGGTGCATTGTTCTATGGTTCATCCGGCCGATACGTAGTTGAACCATCGTTTTAATAATGTTGATAATCAGTAGATTATATTTACCTGCTTTTTTCTCGGTATGTAAATCCATTTACTTCGGCGTGTAAAAGCATTTACCTCGGCATGTAAATCCATTTACCTCGGTATGTAAAAGCATTTACCTCGGCATGTAAATGGAACTGGCATTCAAGGCAGCAGATGCTCTCCCTTAGGGTGCGCGTCAAAACACCGTATTCTCCGGCCCCCCCTTCTATTTCAGTCGGAAGTAGAATTTGTGGTTTTCGAATATTGGTTCCACAATGTCGAACCGGATTAACTTAGCCAATAAATGCTCTGCGGCCCGTCGGGAAATACCTGCTTGCCGGCAATAGCGATTCAGTGAGAGTGAGGTGTTTTTTTCCAGTAAGTCGAGTAATAACTGTTCTCGCTCGGTATATTGGATCAGTTCACCTGCCGGATTTCCGCTTTGCTGCCAAATGCGCAGATGTACCGGAGTAGCCAGGATATTCTCGTCTTTAATGCGGATATATGCCAGTGGTTTACCGGTTTCATCCTTGGCATAAACAGGCTTGTTCTCACTTTCCTCTATTTGTACGACTAATACAGAACGTCCCTCGACGTGAAATGTTTGCATGGAATAATGCACTTTCGGCTGACAGTAAAGTTGGGCAGCTGCTTCTATCATGTATTTTTCTTCGTCCGAACGTACACCGGCAATTTTCCCATTGTCTTTTACTCCGATCAACAACCGTCCTCCATCGGTGTTGGCAAAGGCCGACAGTGTTTTGGCAATCTTGCGGGCATCGGATATTTCAAATTTAAAGTCTTGTTGCTGATGCTCCCCTTCGGCTATCAATGCGTGTATGTAATCAGTATCTGTAAGCGGTTTCATGCTTGCAAAAGTAGATAAAAAAGACTAAACCTCATTTTTTTGCCGATTTTTAGCCGATAATTTCAAAAAAAATATCGTTTTTATGCGTTTATTTCGGGAAAGGATGTATTTTTGCCCATCATTATTAACGAAGAAATAAATAAGGATTATGAAAGAATTAGTAGAAAAGATTGCTACTTTGGTAGCTGAGTTCAACAAAGATGCAAATGCTCAGATCGAAAATGGTAACAAAGCTGCAGGAACTCGTGCCCGTAAAGCTTCATTGGAAATCGAAAAAGCAATGAAAGAATTCCGTAAAGTATCTTTAGAAGAATCAAAGAAGTAATCTTACGAATAGAAGAAAATGAAAAGCCGGTCTCAGTTTTGTGACCGGCTTTTTTATTTTACAGAAACTAAGCTTGTATCTATTGGCAGAAATAGTAAATTAGCAGGTATCCTCTTTTTTTGCAGATACTGTTTCCTCTTTTATTTCTGAGGTAAAAGTTTCAAGTATTCTCCATATCCTTCTTCCTGCATTTTCTCTTTGGGGATGAAGCGTAAGGATGCACTGTTGATACAATAGCGCAATCCTCCTTTGTCTTTGGGACCATCGGTGAAAACATGTCCCAGATGTGCGTCTCCCGTTTTACTCCGTACCTCCGTCCGCACCATTCCGTGTGATGTATCCGTCTTTTCTTTCACTGACTCTTTTTCGATCGGTTTGGTGAAGCTGGGCCAACCACATCCGGAATCGAACTTATCTGTTGAAATAAAAAGGGGCTCTCCGGTGGTGATATCTACGTAGATGCCATCTCGTTTTTCATTCCAGTATTCGTTATGGAAGGCTGGTTCGGTTGCATTCTTTTGTGTGACGGCATATTGTTCGGCTGTCAGCTTGTTGCGAAGTGTGGCATCATCCGGCTTTTTATAACTTGCCTGTGGTGTTTCGGCACCCTGTGCATTGGCCTTCTTTGCCAATTCAAAGAGTGCCGGATTTATGTGGCAGTATCCTCCGGGATTCTTATCCAGATAATCCTGATGGTATTCCTCTGCTTTATAGAAATTGGACAAAGGCTTCACTTCCACTATAATAGGTTTAGAGTATTCTTTGGCCAATTCACCGATGGCGCTCCGGATTGCAGGCAGATCTGCTTCGTCCGTATAATAGATACCGGTGCGGTATTGTGTTCCACGGTCATTTCCCTGCCGGTTCAGGCTTGTGGGATCAATCGTTTTAAAAAACAGGTCAATCAGAAGTTTCAGTGACACTTCTTGTGGGTTATAGTCCACTTTAACGGTTTCCGCAAAATTGGTTTTCCCTGTACATACCTGTTGGTAGGTTGGGTTGGCAATGTTTCCATTGGCATATCCGGTCTGGGTTGACTTTACTCCTCTGATTTGTTTCAGGAAATGTTCAGTTCCCCAAAAGCAGCCGCCCGCAAAATATATCTCACTCTGATTTTTCATACTTTTTTTCTCCTGTTTTTGTTGATAAATCCATTGTACGCCTTGTGCATAGCCGGTATAAATGATACCTGCCAACAGCACGACAAATATAGTGAACTTCTTTTTCATAATCCTTGGTCTCTTTTATAAATAACAAATGAACATCAATTTCTGATTATTAAGAACTGTTGTATCCTTCCATAAAGTGGTTAAAAAGAGATTATCTTTTGTTCTTTCAAGGGATTGTGCTTACTTTTGGCATAAACATTCTCTTGCTTTGCAGCAGAAAAAGAGTTCAGTATGGCAAAACAACAATTCAATAAACTAATTTGGCTGGTGGATACGATCTTTCGGAACGGACCTGTGACATTCGCCGAAATCAACCGTCGCTGGCGGGCGGGAGACGGTAGCCGTGTGGATATTCCTTTGCGGACTTTCCACAACCATCGACAAGCTATCGAGGAGATGTTCGACATCAACATTGAATGCGATAAGCGGGATAATACCTATTATATAGCAGATGCCGAGGGTATGTTGGGCGATAAGTTGAAGATGTGGTTACTGAATAGTTTTTCATTAAACAATGTACTGCAAGAAAATGTAGATATGAAGAACCGGATTGTGTTTGAAGAAGTTCCTTCAGGAATACAATTTATGGATACCATTATCAATGCTATGCGTAGCGGGAATGTGCTTGTTATGGAATATCAGGCATATAATTGGGAGCAATCCAAGAGTGTATTGCTTGAACCTTATTTCCTGAAACTTTTTCGGCACCGTTGGTACCTGGTAGGAGTGAATCGGGAATATAAGGCTTTCCGTTCTTATTCTCTCGACCGGGTCAGGGAGATCAGCCTTTCAGAAGATACTTTCAGTTTTCCGCGTAAATTCACTCCCCAAGATCATTTCCGCAATAGTTTTGGTATCATTCGAGATGAGAGTCTGGTTCCTCAGCGCACAGTACTTAGGGCCACAATTTCGCAGGCACCATATCTGAGAAACCTTCCTTTACACTCCAGTCAGAAGGAAATTGCTGTTACCGAGAATTACGTTGATTTTGAGTTGTATATATCACATACGTATGATTTTGTACAGGAGTTGTTGTCTAAGGGAGCGGCATTGGAGGTGTTGGAGCCCCGGTCATTAAGGGATACGATAAAAGATGAGATAAGAAATATGCAAACCCTTTATCACTTATGAATGCGAATGTACTTGAAAAACTGAAGATACTGGCAGAGTCGGCCAAGTATGATGTTTCTTGTGCTTCCAGTGGTACGGTGCGCTCCAACAAACCCGGCATGTTGGGCAATACTGTGGGAGGCTGGGGCATCTGCCATAGTTTTGCGGAAGACGGTCGCTGCATTTCGCTATTAAAGGTGATGCTCACCAACTATTGTATATATGATTGTGCTTATTGCATCAATCGGAGAAGTAACGACTTGCCCAGAGCTACGCTTTCCGTATCCGAGCTGGTAGATCTGACGATTGAGTTTTATCGCCGGAATTATATTGAAGGACTGTTTTTAAGCTCTGGTGTGGTGCGTAACCCTGACTATACCATGGAGCGTCTGGTACGTGTGGCAAAAGATTTGCGTGAAGTGCACCGTTTTAATGGATATATCCACTTGAAAAGCATTCCCGGAGCCAGCCGTGAACTGGTGAATGAAGCCGGGCGTTATGCCGACCGCCTGAGTGTGAATGTGGAGATACCTAAAGAAGAGAATCTGAAACTGCTGGCTCCGGAAAAAGATCATAAGAGCGTGTTTGCACCGATGCTTTATATCCAGCAAGGGGTACTGGAGAGTAGTGAAGAACGGAAAAAGTTTCGCTATGCTCCTCGTTTTGCTCCGGCAGGGCAGAGTACACAAATGATTGTCGGTGCCACAGCCGAAACTGATAAGGATATCCTTTTTCTCTCTTCGGCTCTTTACCAACGCCCTACGATGAAACGGGTTTATTACTCCGGTTATGTATCAGTGAATACATACGATACCCGTTTGCCGGCACTTAAGCAACCTCCTCTGGTACGCGAAAACCGCCTTTATCAGGCGGATTGGCTGATGCGTTTTTATCAGTTTAAGGTTGATGAAATTGTGGATGACGCTTATCCCGATCTTGATTTGGAGATAGATCCCAAGTTGTCTTGGGCGTTGCGTCATCCGGAACAGTTTCCTGTCGATATCAATAGAGCGGATTATGAAATGATACTCCGTGTTCCGGGAATAGGAGTGAAATCAGCTAAATTGATTGTTGCTTCTCGCCGCTACTCAAAGTTGGGATATTATCAACTTAAAAAGATAGGTGTGGTCATGAAAAAAGCACAATACTTTATTACTTGCAGTGAATTGCCTGTACGGACAGTGAATGAGATGACGCCACAGACCGTACGCAGCCTGTTGCTGCCTAAGCCTGTTAGGAAAAAGACGGATGAAAATCAGTTGTCGTTTGTTTTTTCCGATTGAGATTGTTATGACTCTTTTTATTTACGATAAAACGCTTGATGGCTTGTTGACAGCAGTATTTGATGCTTATTACCGCAAGACTTTCCCCGATGTTTTACTTACGGATGGGGAGGCGTTGCCACTTTTTTATGATGAAGTTTTTACGGTTATTACCGATGACGAAAAGGCAGGACGTGTCTGGCGGGGATTGCAAAAAAAAGTATCGGCGTCTGCACTTTCGGCCATTACCTGGTGTTGGCTGTCGGAATTGCCCGAGGTGGGTTTACTCCTGTTCCGGTACATCCGTAAAGCCATTGATTCCCCTGTATCCATTGAAACGAATTTTGGTGATCCGGATGTACTTGCCCTTTCCAGGATATGGAAACGAGTGGATTGGGAGCGGCTGCGTATGTTGCAGTTCGTACGCTTTCAGAAAGCAGCGGATGGCACTTTCTTTGCTGCTTTTGAACCTCAGCACAACGCATTACCATTGACGGTTGCTCACTTTAAAGATCGGTTTGCCGATCAGCGGTGGCTGATTTATGATATGAAACGGCGTTATGGGTTTTATTATGACCTGCATACAGTGGAAGAGGTGACGTTTGATCAGGATACCCCAGCCGCCCACCTGGTTACCGGTATGCTCGACGAAAGTCTGATGGATAAAGACGAAAAACTGTTTCAGCAGCTTTGGAAGACTTATTTTAAATCTATCACGATCAGAGAGAGGCTGAATCCCCGGAAACACAAGCAAGATATGCCGGTACGTTATTGGAAGTATATCACTGAGAAACAGAAATGACCTTATTCAATCCGTTCTACTGTCACCTCGGGAAACTCCTGTATCAATGATAATAAATGACCTTCGTCATTGTTCCGTTTGGACTTAATGACCATAGTCACCTGATAAGTTTCTATTCCTCCGTGTTCTTGCTTATCCATCTGATACGACACTATCAGATAATCCTTGGAGTTAAAACGGTCCGCTATTCCTTTCAATACTTGTTTATTGTCGGTGGAGAATGTAATCATTGAACTTTTCATCCCTATACTTTTGAACAAGTAGCTTAATACTTCAAGACCCACGAGAGTCAGTACCATGGCGGCAATGCCTATAACGTACATGCCCGCACCTACTGCCAGGCCGATTCCCGCTGTCGCCCAGATACCGGCCGCTGTGGTCAGTCCCCGCACTATCTGCTTTTGGAAGATAATTGTTCCGGCACCGATGAAGCCAATGCCACTTACTACCTGCGCCGCTACACGACTTGGGTCGAGTGTAACACTATCCTCTTTTATTATCTCTTGAAAGCCATATTGGGAAACGATCATTATCAGTGCACTTCCCAGTGAAACCAGGAAGTGTGTGCGATAGCCGGCTTCCTTGGCACGGTATTCTCTATCCAGACCGATGACAGCACCCAAGATGCCGGCAACCAATAATCTTAATACAAAATCGAAGTTCAACATTATACGAAAATCTCCTTTCTGTCTTTATTCCAATAATTTATTCGTAACCTAAAGATACGATTGTTTTTAGAAATAACGTATATTCGCAGCTAAAAGATTATTTCTTTCGGAAAGACTATATATTCAGTACTGCATAAAACTTAAAACACACAATGAATAAAAGACTTTTTTATTTGATTGGCTTTGCCATAATATTGGCAGTTGAAATCATAATCGGTATGTATGTTCACGATCGTTTTGTACGTCCTTATATGGGTGATGCATTGGTTGTTGTGTTGATTTATTGCTTTATACGGATTTTTATTCCGAAAGGTTTATCTCAATTACCTTTCTATGTATTTGCTTTTGCCTGTTTTATTGAGGTTCTTCAGTACTTCCAGTTAGTCGATGTGTTGGGAATAACGAACCCTGTGACCCGTATTATACTTGGGTCTACTTTCGATTTGAAAGATATAGTCAGTTATGCCGGTGGATATGTATTTGTTCTGTTGGTGGAACGTTTTTGGGGTAAGAAAGGAAAATAAGAACAGTTTTTCTGCTTGTTTTGTAAATTCTTTGAAATAAGTAGGCTTCGTTTATAAATTATTATGTAATTTTGCTGCATGTTATTGTTTGAATGTGAACTAATTAATCTTGTTTGTCATGAGTCAAGAGAATCCTTCTTCCAAATTGGATGTGGAGTTTATTTATTTGCCTGTCGTCAATTATTCCATGCAGCAAAACCGGATACCTGTTGTACGGTTGTTTTCTATCAAAAATAATACGGAACATCCACTTGCGGATTTAAAGGTATCTTTGATTTTTGAGCCTGAGTTTGCAGCAGCTTCACCTGTGATGGTAGAAAGGTTATCTCCCGGTGAAATGATCAAAATAACCACATTGAACCTACTTTTGGATCCTTCTTTTTTCATTCGGCAAACCGAACGTTTTTCCGGTGCTATCGGACTGATTGTTTCTTGTGATGAAGAAGTAGTCTTCCAAAGTAAATATCCCATTGATATATTGGCCTTCGATCAGTGGGGAGGTATTCAGGTGTTGCCCGAACTTTTGTCGGCGTTTGTGGTCCCCAATCATCCCATACTTACAGGAATTATTTCTCGTACAGCATCCATTCTGAAAGAGTGGTCAGGTAGCTCCTCGTTGGATGCTTATCAGAGTTGTAATCCTAATAGGGTAAAGATACAATTAGCTGCTTTGTACGAGGCTGTTAAGGAGCAGCACATTGCTTATTGTACACCTCCTGCCAGTTTTGGAGATGCCGGGCAGAGAATCAGACTTTCGGATAATGTGCTTTCCGGCAAATTGGGAACTTGCCTGGATATGTCCTTATTGTATGCTTCGTGTGCCGAAGCTATGGGATTGCATCCATTACTGGTGGTTATTCAGGGACATGCTTTAGTGGGATGCTGGCTGATTGACGGAACATTTCCTGATGCGGTGAATGATGATCCTTCGCTGTTGACAAAACGAACTGCAGACGGGATCAACGAAATTATTTTACTGGAAGCTACCTGCATGAACGATGGAAAAAATGTGACTTTCGATGCAGCAGTCGGATTGGCTAATGGTAAAATGTTAGCGGTGAACGATTTTATTTGTTTTATTGATGTGGCACGTAGCCGTTTTGCCCATATCCTGCCTTTGCCTCAGAGGATAATGCATGGGAAAGCATGGATCGTAAATCCGGAGATGATTCAGACACCGGAAGACGAGTCGCACGTCAGTTACAGCAATGCCCCGGAAGAGATTAAGCAATATGATTGGGGAAATCAGGACTGTTACGTGGAAGTCACCAAACAACTTTTATGGGAGAGAAAGTTATTGGACTTGAGTCTCCGTAATAATTTTCTGAACCTTCGCATTACCCGAAATGCTCTTCAGGTGATTTCGGCGGATGTGGATAAGATGGAGGATGCTTTTTCTGACGGAACGGAATTTCAGATCTTGGGCAAACCCTCTGACTGGGATAATCCATTGTATGATTTCGGACTTTATGGAGCTTTGACGGAATCTGATCCGATGCTCGGTTTGATTAAGCAGGAATTGACACAGAAAAGATTGAGAACCTATTTGAACGAACAGGATCTGAAAAAGTCGCTTACTTATTTATACCGTTCTTCCAGAGTAGCTCTGGAGGAGAATGGGGCAAACACCTTATATCTTGCTCTGGGCTTGTTGAGATGGTATGAAACCGAACATAGTGAGCGTCCCCGCTATGCACCTATCTTGCTGCTTCCTGTTGAGATGATTCGCAAGTCTGTGTCCAAAGGGTACATCATCCGTGCCCGTGAAGAAGAGAGTATGCTCAATATCACTCTGTTGGAGATGCTGAGACAAAACTTCGGCATTACTATTTCCGGACTCGAATCGTTGCCGAAAGATGAGAATGGTGCCGATGTGAAACGTGTCTTTTCTATTTTCAGGAAGGCAGTGATGAATGAGAAACGCTGGGATGTGGAAGAACAGGCTATTTTGGGTACTTTTTCGTTCAGTAAGTTCATTATGTGGAATGACATTCATTCAAATGCTGAAGAGTTAAGTAAAAATAAGATAGTCGGGAGCCTGATGAGTGGTAAAATGGAGTGGGAAGTTGCAGATGTCGATGCCAGTGCCATAGAGCTGGACCACACTTTGACGCCTGCTGATATTGCTCTGCCTGTCAGTGCGGATTCATCGCAGCTTGAAGCGGTTTATGAAGCTGTGAGTGAAAAGAGTTTCATTTTACACGGCCCCCCCGGAACCGGTAAGTCGCAAACCATTACGAACATTATAGCCAATGCATTGTATCAAGGCAAACGGGTGTTGTTTGTGGCCGAAAAGATGGCTGCACTTTCTGTGGTACAAAAAAGGCTTACAAATATTGGCTTGGCTCCTTTTTGTCTGGAATTACATTCCAATAAAGCACGTAAAACAGATGTGCTCAGACAGTTAAAAGAGTCAACAGAGATTTTCCGGTATAAAGAACCGGAAGAGTTTAAGGAAGAGTCGGAGAGACTGTTTAAAATGCGTCAGCAGATCAATGGATATGTAGAGGCGCTGCACCGGGTATATCCTTGCGGTATTTCCGTTTATGAAGCGGTCACACGTTACAGTTCTATTGACGAAAAAGAAGAAATAATGATACCCGCTTTTCTGCTTACCACATTGACCAAAGAACAGTTGAACGAGTGGAACCATGCTGTGGAAGAATTGGTGGGAGTTGGAAAAGTAAGCGGACATTCTTATCATCATCCCCTCACCGGAATTAATATAAAGGAGTACTCTTCGCAACTGAAAGAGGAAACGGATAAGCTTTTGAAAGAGTATATAACTCTTTTACAGGTGATGGAGAAAAAGGTGGGAAAGTGCTTTTCAATATATGGAATAGGTAATAAATATACGGAGAAGTTGTTGGAGAGTCTGGTTCGGTTTATTCGTATCTTAATGCAACTTCCGGGGATGACTGCCAATTTGGTATTGATGACCGAGCCAAATGAGAATGTTGAGAAGATACGCCGTATCATTGAACATGGGCGAAAAAGGGATGCTGTCTACAGTTTGCTGAAACAATCGTTTGAAGATGCTTTTTTTACTTTTCCAGCACAGCAAAAGTTGGCGGAGTGGAAAGAGATTACACAAAGTTGGTTCCTTCCCCGTTGGCTGAAGCAACGTAAGTTCTGTAAAGAGATGTCTCTCTTTTCGTTGCAAGGGCGTATAGGCAAAGAACAGGTACTTCCGGTATTGCAGCAATTGCTTTCTTATCAGCAAGAAAAGCAGGAAGTGGACAGCAAAAGCAGTTGGCTGCAGAATTTGTTTGGTGCTAAGGCCCATTCAGGCGAAGAGCAGTGGGCTGATATAGAAGCGATGAGTGAGGGACTGCTTCAGTTGAACAGATTGTTGATGGGATTAGCCGAAGATGCGTCATCAGTACGCTTGGTTAAGGAGAAGTTGGCAGAACAGCTTTCAGAAGGCTATTCTTCATTCCGGCAAATGAACAAGGAACAACTTGAGGGAGTGGTACAGGACTGGGAACGTGAAAAGCAATTGGAGGAATCGATGCTGCAACTGCTGGGTATTTCCAAAGAGGTGCTTCATGTCAGTGAAGACAATTGGCTGGCGGGAGCGTTACATCAGTGTGAAATTTGGGCAAAGAACACGGATAAATTGAAGGACTGGTATCGTTGGCTGAATGTGTCCCGTCGGTTCGAAGCTTGTGGCTTGGAGTCTGTATTTACAGCGTATACGGAGTGTAACCTGCCTACCGAACGGATGATGAATATTTACTTGAAAGGATTTTATCGTAGTTTTACGGAATATGCCATTGGTACGGAACAGGTACTGCAGTTCTTTAGTGGAGAGTTGTTCAATGACAGCATTCTCCGTTTTCGTGAACTGAATGAACAGTATCAGGAATTGATAAAGAAAGAACTTTATGCAAAATTGGCTTCTAACATTCCATCGTTTGTGTATGCGGCTGCCCAAAGTTCGGAAGTGGGAATTTTGCAGAAGTGTATCCGTAGTAATGGGCGTGGGGTACCTATCCGTAAACTGTTTGATTCTATCCCTAATTTATTGCCACGCATGTGCCCATGTATGCTGATGAGTCCTATGTCTGTAGCGCAATATATCGATGTGAACCATGATAAGTTCGATTTGGTTGTATTTGATGAAGCTTCCCAAATGCCTACATGCGAAGCTGTTGGTGCCATTGCCCGTGGAAACCATGTGGTCGTTGTAGGTGACCCGAAGCAGATGCCGCCAACCAGTTTCTTCACCAGCAACTCTGTAGATGAAGAGCATATCGAGATGGAAGATCTGGAAAGTATCCTGGATGATTGTCTGGCTTTGTCTATGCCTTCCAAATATTTGTTATGGCATTATCGCAGTAAACATGAGAGCCTGATTGCTTTTAGTAATTCACAGTATTATGATAATAAATTGTTGACTTTTCCGTCTCCTGACGATCTGGCTGCAAAAGTTACGCTGGTATCTGTTGAGGGATATTATGATAAAGGAAAAAGCCGGCAGAATCAAGCTGAGGCACAGGCTGTAGTCGACGAGATTGTTCGTAGGCTTTCCGATCCGAAGCTGAGTCGTCAAAGTATTGGAGTGGTAACATTCAGTTCTGTACAGCAGACTCTGATTGAAGATATGTTGTCGGATGTTGTTATGCAAAATGCCGATTTGGAGAATCTTGCTTTTAACCGTGAAGAACCTGTTTTCATTAAGAATCTGGAGAATGTACAGGGAGATGAACGGGATGTCATTTTGTTTTCAGTAGGTTATGGTCCGGATATCAACGGACGGGTCAGCCTTAATTTTGGTCCGCTGAACCGTGATGGTGGTGAACGTCGTTTGAATGTAGCGGTATCTCGTGCCCGGTATGAGATGAAAGTCTTTTCTACATTAAAGGCTGATCAGATTGACCTGAAAAAAACATCTTCCGTAGGAGTGGCAGGTTTGAAATACTTCCTCGAATATGCCGGTAAAGGCACCGGTGTTTTGAATCACTCTAATGCAATGGCGTCCGAGAGTATTGATATCGGTACACTGGTGGCCTCAAAGCTTCGTGAGAGGGGGTATCAGGTAAAAACTAAAATCGGATGTTCCGGATTCCGGGTAGATGTAGGTGTTGTCGATCCGGATAATTCTTCCCGTTATTTGCTCGGAATTTTGTGTGACGGTGAAAATTATCGGGCTGCGAAAACTGCCCGGGATCGGGAAATTGTGCAAAGCAGTGTCTTGAAGATGCTGGGATGGAATATCTGTAAGGTATGGACAATGGACTGGTGGGAAAATTCTCAAAAAGTGATTGACCGTATAGAGGGAGAATTGGAGAAAGCACGTTGCAGTAAATCGGAGATTCCGGCATCGGTTTCTCTTCCTGTTCCTGTATTGAATCAAGGACAGAAAGCCGGATTGCTATGTAGTGCACAACCTTGTTTGGTAAACGTTCCGGAACAGGTGATTCGGGAGGGAGTAAAGTCTGTGGAATCGGAGATCTATGAAACAGCTTCTTTGGTTTCAGTGAATCTTTCTTCCTGGGACTTTATGATGCCTCGACGAGAACCCCGTATCAGAAAACAGTTGGATGAAATTATGCATACAGAAGCGCCTATCAGTCGTTCATTGTTGAGTAACAGAATTTTCAGTGCTTATGGAATTCTTCGTAAAACAGCCCGTTTGATTGCCTGGATGGATGATATATTGAGTAGAACCCCTTATTACAAGCAAGAAGTTGACGGACTGACTTTTTATTGGAATACGAAAGAGGAAGCAGAGGCATATACTAAATTTCGTATTGATTCCAAACGTGAGGTGGCAGATTTACCTCCACGTGAGGTGGCCAATGCAGCTCTGAGTATATTGGAACAACAAATAGCTTTACCTTTGACTGACTTAATGAAAATAACTGCCCAGTTATTAGGTTATGCTCGTTTCGGACTGAATGTGGAGACTGCTATGCGTAGGGGAGTCCAGATGTTGTTGGACAGGGAAGAGGCTAAAATTGAAGGTGACAAGATACTTATGAAGTAGTCCGGCGCGGTTCGTTAGTCTGGGATTCTTGTTGGGGTGTTTCTTCGTTTTTTAGTTTATGTCCGCAATATTTACAATATGTTGCATTCTCTTCATGCCCCGTTTTGTGACAGTTGGGACATTGCAAATCTTTAAGTTTTTTGTACTCTTTCATCATAGATACAGAGACGATACCTGTGGGTACGGCAATAATAGTGTAGCCGATCAGCATAACGCAGGCGGATAGGAATTTGCCGAGGGCGGTAGCGGGGGTAATGTCTCCATAACCGACGGTGGTCATGGTGACGATGGCCCAGTAAATACTGTTCGGGATATTATTGAATTGTGTATTGGGCTGAGTTCCCTCGATCATGTACATCAGCGTACCGATGGCGACGACGAGGATGACGACAAAGAGAAAAAAAACGGCTATCTTTTTACTACTTTCTTTGAGTGAGGTGAGCAATCGTTCGCCTTCAAGCCAGAAGTTAAAGAGCTTGAAGATACGGAATACCCGTATGATGCGGAAAGCACGGATGATAAGCAAGTAACGCGCACCGGGCAGAAAGAAGGCAAGATAGAGCGGTAACGTAGCGAGCAGGTCGATGATACCGAAAAAACTGAAGATGTATTTCTGTGGTTGAGGCGAACAGTAAATACGGGTGACGTATTCAAAAGTGAAGAAAGCCGTAAAAAGGTATTCGAGTACGATGAACGGAGTCGAAAGCCAGGAAGGAAGACCTTGCAGGCTTTCGATAATGGCGAGCAGAATACTCAATAGGATACATATGATAAGGGCTACATCGAATGCCTTCCCTGCGGGTGTGTCGGATTCGAAAATAATGACGTACAACTTACGCTTCAGAGCCTGGTTGTGCAGAAAACGATAGAGCCAAGAATCACTTTTCAATGTGTTAATATGTTAATGTAACTGCCAGAGTCAATTATTAATCAATTACCCATTTCCGTTCGTATGGAACGGTCTTTTTCGGGTCATAATTCATACCTTCTTGTGTGGGTATATGGATAACGTATTTCTTTCCGGTTTTGTTTTTCAGTGAAGAGCCGCGTAACCAGGGATTAGCGTCACGTAATTGGGCATAGGTGATGCCTTGTTTCTGTGCAAAGTCGCTCAGGTCACTGATTTCGGTATTTACCGTCACTTCTTTGTAAGGAATGACGGGATAGAGATGCTCCCGTTTCAACAAGAAGCCAAAGCGTTGCGGGTTGCCGAATACCTCTTTCACGGCCAGCAGGCGGAACATATAGCGGGAAGTCTCTTCTACCAGCCAGAGGTCCATGGCATGATCAGCCAGCTGCTTGTCCAGTTGCGAAGAAATGCGTCCCTGTCCGGCATTATAGGCAGCGGAAACGGCCATCCAGTCACCATATTTGGCATAAGCCTGCTTAAAATAGCGACAGGCGGCTGCAGTGGCTTTCTCGATGTGGTAGCGTTCGTCTACGTTATCGTTGACTTCGAGACCGAATTCGCGGGCGGTGGCGGGCATAAATTGCCACAGGCCGGCGGCACCTGCCGGGGAGCGTGCGATAGGGTTGAGACTGCTTTCTATCACCATCAGATATTTGAAGTCGTCGGGGATACCGTTGGCTTTCAATAGTGGTTCGATGATGGGGAAGTAGCGGTTGGCGCGTTTCAACATCAGCATGGTGGTGGAGTGCATATAAGTGAACGACATCATTTCACGGTCCATGCGTTCACGTCGGTCGTAACGACGGAGGTCGATGGTGTCGCCATCGAAGATTGCTTGTTCGGGGACGGTAGGCGGAGTGACACAGTATGGTACTTCCGATTGTACAGAATGTTGCTCGCTGAGGCAAGTGCTCCCCACGAGGACAGGAATACTGATACCGGCGCCCAAGGCGAGGGCAGTAGTGAAGATATAGTTGATAGATATATGTTTCATGACAGTTTTTTTATTAGTTGGTGGGGTAAAGATAACCAAAAGGATTAAACCAAAAAGGATATTCATACGTTAATTATATGTAACGGGGCTCGAAAGTGTCCATCCCGATACTTATTTTCGCAACCTCAAAAACGCGCATGAAGAAGTTCATATTAATCATCCTTACGTTATTATATGCTGTGGTGTCATCAGGCATTACAGTCAACGTTCATTACTGCATGGGCCGTATGGCAGATGTGGAATGGGGGAGTGCATCTGCTTGCACCATGTGTGGACAGAAGAAGACTTCGGATTGTTGTAAGGATGAGGCACATTACATCAAGCTGGCGGTAGATCAGGACGTGAACCATGTGGTGGTGACGAACCTGGTACCTGTGGTGACAGAACTGTTACCGGTGCTCTATGCAGGGTTTCTGTCGTTGGAGGTGGAAGATACCTGCCAGAGTTTTATTGCTTTTGATTCTCCACCCAAGCAAACGGGAGTTCCTCTGTTTGTTTATCATTGTACTTATTTGATTTAGTATTCACTTTACTTCCTTTCCGGAGAGAAGAAAAGAAGTTATTCCCCTCTGATTTTCAATGTGGGACAGGAATTGGTATACCCTTTTGATGCATTTCATTAGGGAATATCCTATTCTCTGGGACATTCTGTCAGGGATTCCCATATCCTTTTGGGCATTCCAAGTGTTTACTATTATACAATAAATATCTTTCTATATGATCAACAAAATAATCCGTTATTTCCTCGAAAACAGGGTAATAACCATGCTCCTGCTGGCGCTGGTCGTGGTCTGGGGAGTCTCTACCGCACCCTTCAACTGGCATGGGGGCATCGTGCCGAGAAACCCGATCCCGGTGGATGCCATCCCCGACATCGGTGATAACCAGCAGATTGTGGCCACGGAATGGATGGGACGTTCGCCCAAGGACATCCAAGACCAGATTACATACCCGCTTACCACCTCGCTGCTGGGCATACCGGGGGTGAAAACCATCCGTAGCTCGTCCATGTTCGGGATGTCGTTTATCTACATCATCTTTGAGGATGATATCGAGTTCTACTGGAGCCGTTCGCGCATCCTGGAGAAACTGAATTCGTTGCCGCCGGGCACGCTGCCCGAGGACGTGCAGCCTACGCTGGGCCCGGACGCTACGGCGCTGGGGCAAATCTACTGGTACACGCTGGAGGGGCGCGACCCGAAAACGGGACGACCCACCGGAGGCTGGAACGCCGAGGAACTGCGGACGATACAGGACTTTTATGTGAAGTACTCCCTGTCCGCCGCCGCGGGCGTGTCCGAAGTAGCATCCGCGGGCGGGTTTGTCAAGGAGTACCAGATAGAGCTGAACCCAGACGCGATGTACTCGTTCAACGTGTCGGTGATGGACGTGATGAACGCCGTGAAGAAGAGCAACCTCGACATCGGCGCCGAGACGATGGAGGTGAACAAGGTGGAATACCTGATCCGTGGGCTGGGTTACGTGAAGAATGTGGCGGACATCGAGAACACCGTCGTCACCGTCCGGGAGGGGGTGCCGGTGCGCATTTCCGATATCGCTTTCGTGAACATCGGGCCGGGCACGAGGCGCGGCGGACTGGACAAGGAAGGTGTGGAGGCCGTGGGCGGCGTGGTGATTGCCCGCTACGGGTCGAACCCACTGGAAGTGATCGACAACGTGAAGGAGAAGATTCGTGAGATGGATGCCGGTCTGCCGCAAAAGACGCTGGCGGACGGGACGGTATCGAAGGTGACCGTCGTCCCCTTCTACGACCGGACGGGACTGATCAAGGAGACGATCGGCACGCTGGAGTCGAGCCTTTCGCACGAGATACTGATCTGTATCATCGTGATTATCGTGCTGGTGCTCAACCTGCGGGCGTCGGTGGTGATTGCGAGCATGCTGCCCATCGCGGTGCTGGCTACATTTATATTGATGCGGTACACGGGGATTGAGGCGAACATCGTGGCTCTGTCCGGTATCGCCATCGCCATCGGGGTGATGGTGGACGTGGGGGTGGTGTTCGTCGAGAGCATCATCCGGTATATGGAGATGCCGGAGAACCGGGGGATTACGAAGGGGAAGGCGCTGGCTGGACTGATATACAAGGCGGTGAGCGAGGTGTCGGGGGCAATCGCTACGGCGATGATTACGACGATTGTCAGTTTCCTGCCCGTGTTTGCCATGCAGGCGCAGGAGGGGAAGATGTTTTCGCCGTTGGCTTACACCAAGACGTACGCGCTGGCTTCGGCTTTCGTGCTGGGGCTGATCCTGTTGCCGACACTGGCTTATTTCCTCTTCTCGGTGCGGATCGACTCGAAGATGATCCGGCGGGGGATGAATTACGTGCTGATCGGGATGGGCGTTGCGCTGTGCTCTATCTACGGCAGCATCCCCGCGCTGGGGCTGACGGCGGTAGGGGTGAACAATCTGCTGGCGGGGCGCTGGAAGAATCCGAAGATAGCCAACTACGTCAACATCGCCATCGCCCTGCTCGTGGCGCTCTTCTACCTCTCCGAAGAGTGGTTGCCTATGGGACCGGGGCGGGGGCTGACGGTGAACGTGCTCTTCGTGGCCGGTTGCGTGGCTATCATCCTGGCGATGCTCTGGGCGCTGGTCATCTTCTACGAACGCATCCTGCGCTGGTGCCTGGCCAACCGTTGGAAGTTTATGATGATCCCCGTGGCGACAGTTGTCTGCGGGTTCTTCATCTGGCGGGGCGTCGGGCAGGAGTTCATGCCGAGCCTGAACGAAGGCTCTTTCCTGCTGATGCCTACCAGCATGCCGCATGCGGGCATCGAGCAGAACCTGGACTATGTGGAGAAACTCGACAAGCGCCTGGCCGCCATCCCGGAGGTGGAGACGGCCATCGGCAAGTGGGGGCGGGTGAACTCCGCCCTCGACCCGGCGCCGGTGCAGATGTTCGAGAATACGATCAACTACCGTCCCGAATATATCCTCGACGAGGACGGGCGGCGGGCACGTTTCCGGGTGGACGGGGACGGGGCGTTCGTGTTGAAGGACGGGGGCACGTATAATCCTGCCGACGGTTTCCGCCTCTTGCCTGCCGACAGCCTGGTGGCCGACCCCCGGGGCGACTATTTCCGCCAGTGGCGGCCGGAGATCAAGAACGCCAACGACATCTGGCAACAGATTGTCAACGTCACCCACCTGCCGGGGCTGACTTCGGCGCCGAAGCTACAACCCATCGAGGCGCGGCTCGTGATGCTCTCCACAGGCATGCGGGCGCCGATGGGGGTGAAGGTGTATGGCCCCACGCTGGAGGACATCGAGCAGGGGGGTAAGCTGATCGAACAGGCATTGAAGTCGTCTCCGTCCGTCATCCCCTCGTCCGTGTTCTACGACCGGGCGGTGGGCGCTCCTTACCTCGAGATTAAGCTCAACCGGGAGTCAATGGCACGCTACGGTGTAGCGGTAGGTGACCTGCAAGAGGTGCTCGGAGCTGCCGTGGGAGGGATGGCGCTCACCCGCACGGTGGAAGGCCGCGAGCGTTTCCCCATCCGGCTGCGCTATGCCCGTGAGCTGCGCGACAGTCCGGAGGCGCTCTCGATGCTGCTCGTTCCCACCGCCACCGGGGCGCAAGTGCCGCTCAAGGAGTTGGCGGACATCGAATATTCGCGCGGCGCGCAGATGATCCAGAGCGAAAACACGTTCCTGGTGGGCTACGTCATCTTCGACAAGCTCTCCGGCCGTGCCGAGGTGGACGTGGTGCACGAGGCGGGGGCGATGCTCGACGCCAAGGTGAAGAGCGGCGAACTGGTGCTGCCCAAGGGCGTCTCGTATAAGTTTGCCGGGAACTACGAGCAGCAGCAGCGTGCTACGGACAGGCTGATGATTGTCGTCCCGCTGGCGCTGCTCATCGTGTTGCTGGTGCTCTACTTCCAGTTCCGCACGGTGACGGCTTCGCTGATCCATTTCTCCGGCGTGTTTGTCGCCTTCGCGGGCGGGTTCATCTTGCTGTGGCTCTACGGGCAACCGTGGTTCATGAATTTCAGCATCGCCGGTGAGAACATGCGGGATCTCTTCCAGATGCACCCCATCAACCTCAGCGTGGCGGTCTGGGTGGGCTTCATCGCCCTCTTCGGCGTGGCTACGGACGACGGGGTGCTGATGGGGACGTACATCCATCACGTCTTTCTGGAGCGTGACCCGAGGACCCGACACGATATCCGTGAGGCGGTGGTCGAGGCCGGATTGAAGCGTGTCCGCCCTGCGGCGATGACAACGGCGACGACGCTGATCGCGCTGCTTCCCGTGCTGACATCCACCGGAAAAGGGGCGGATATCATGGTTCCGATGGCTATCCCGACGTTTGGGGGGATGCTGATACAGTCGATGACGATGTTTGTGGTTCCGGTGCTGCAATGCTGGTGGCGTGAGGCGGTGGAGCGTAGACGGGAGAAGAAACGGAAAGGAGCATACGGTGAGTAGTATCCCCCCATAATATATAGGGGCTGAGTACCCCTCGCATATGGGGTCCGTATACTCCCCACATATGGGGGCTATATACCCCCCGGGTAAGTCTCACCTTTTTGCATAATAGTATTTCATAAGTAAACGATCATATAATAATGAACAGAAAATATAAATATCCATTGGTCATAGCAATTAATATTTTGCTTTGTCCCGCTGTTATTCCCGTTTCTGCGCGGCAATCCGCTTCACCTACCGAAGGACAGCAACCGGTCGACAGCTTGTCGGTTTATCTGGAACAGGCTGCCCGCAATAATCCGCAAGTAAATGCGGACTTCATGCTCTATAAAGCTTCATTGGAGAAGATTCCTCAGGCAGGTGCCTTTTCCGATCCCGAATTAGAGATCGGCCTTTTTATCAAACCCATGGAAACCTTGATGGGTAAACAGGTGGCCGACTTCACCTTGATGCAAATGTTCCCTTGGTTCGGTACCCGTAAAGCAGCCCGTGGTGAGGCTTCCGAGATGGCACGTATGGCCTATGAACAGTTTCGTGATACTCGCAACAACCTTTGGTATGAGGTCAAAGCCCAGTGGTATCAGCTCTGTAACCTCAATGAGCAATATCGCACGATGAAGACTAATATTCATCTTCTCTGTCAGCTTGAACAATTGGCGCTGAATCGTTTTTCTGCTTCGTCGGCACAGGCAACCTCTTTGTCTGTCTCATCTTCTTCTGCTTCTGCTGCTAAATCGATTTCCTCGATGCCACTTGCGTCAGCTTCCGGTAACGACATGGCCGGTATGGGAGGAATGGGAAATGCGGCGTCTGCCATCGCTTCTGGAACTTCAATCGGTACTTCTTCCGGTGGTATGTCTGGTATGGGTGGAGGATCGATGGGGAGTGCTGCTACCGGTAGCATGTCCGATGTTCTTCGTATCCAGATGGAACGTGCAGAACTGGAAGATAACCTTGCCACTCTTCAGTCCGCCCGTCTGACTGCTGAGGCTCGCTTTAATGCCCTGCTCAACCGGCCGTCTGATGTTCCTGTCCATGTACCTGACTCTTTGACACAGCGTTTCTACCGCATAGATGAGCATATTCTGATCGACAGCATTCTTACACATAATCCTATGATTACTATGCTTGAGGCAGAAGGTGAAGCTTTTCGTGCCAAAGCAAAAATGGAGCGTCGTATGAGTTATCCTATGATCGGTATCGGACTGCAATACTCTTTGGTCAACAAGGTGGCCGATCCCATGGGGATGCCCGACATGAATGGTAAGGATATGGTAATGCCGATGTTAAAAATCAGCCTTCCTTTGTTCCGACGTAAATACAATGCACAACAACGGGAGAGCCATAATTACCGCGTGGCAAGTGAATTGAAGCGTGACAATATACAAAACCAGTTGCAGGCCGAATATATAAATGTCCGTCAGCAACTTGATGATGCTGCCCGTAAAGTGTTGCTCTACGAACAGCAGTACTCTTTGTCACTTTCCACGTGGCAGCTGATGGTACGTGAATTTTCCGCCGGGCGTCAGTCGCTGACTGACGTCATCCAGGTGGAACGCCAGATGCTTGATTATAAACTGAAAAAAAGTGAAGCTATAGCGGCTTATAATACTATGGTAGCGGCTATGGAAAAGCTAATAGCCCGCTGATAATATAGATATAGAACCACTAAAAACGATAACCATATGAAAAAGATATCAGATATTCTTCGTAAAAAGCAAGTACTTTATCCATTGATAGCCTTTGCCGGCTTTATCTTGGGGTGGCTTTTGTTCAGTCCTTCCTCTTCATCGGGAACTACCGAAGGGATACTGTCTGAACCTCCTATTCACGACACTCACGGATCATCCCATGACCTTGTACAGGACGAATCCGCTGTCTGGACCTGTTCCATGCATCCTCAGATCCGTCAGGATAAACCGGGTAAATGTCCTATCTGCGGTATGGATCTGATCCCTCTCAAGAAGAATGTAGCCTCCGGAAGTGATGACGCTATCGATCCCAATGCCATTCGGATGTCCGAAGAAGCTATGGCACTTGCTGATGTCCAGACCACCCGTGTCAGCCGGAGTAATCCTGTGAAACAGGTTCGTTTGTACGGTAAGATTATTCCTGACGAACGTAGTCTTCAGTCACAGACTGCTTATGTTGGCGGGCGTATCGAGCGACTTAATATTGAGTTTACCGGTGAGACTGTACGTGCAGGACAAACCCTTGCAACTCTCTATTCGCCTGAGTTATTTACTGCCCAGCAGGAATTACTTGAGGCCATCCACATGCAGCAACCTGCCCTTGTGCAGGCTGCGCGTGAGAAACTTCGTCTTTGGAATCTGACAGATGCCCAGATCGATGCCATCCGCGATTCCGGTCAGGCATCTCCTATGGTAGAAATCAAATCTAATACGAGTGGTATCGTCATAGCCAAGCGTATCAATCAGGGGGACTATGTTTCACAAGGCAGTGTACTTTTTGACATAGCTAATCTCTCCCATGTATGGGCTGTTTTCGATGCTTTTGAGGCAGACCTTCCGTTCCTTACCAAGGGGGACCTCGTGGAATTCACTCTTTCTGCTTTTCCCGGTAAGAAGTTTTCCGGTCGCATCTCCTTCATAGATCCTATCATCAATGCTACCACCCGTACTGCCCGTGTTCGCGTGGATGTAGCTAATTCCGCTCAGGAGATGAAACCTGAAATGTATGCCACTGCCCGGGTTTCTGCCCCTTTGAAAGGTTATAAAGATCAGATTATTGTTCCCCAAACTGCCATTCTCTGGACTGGTAAGCGTGCTGTGGTCTATGTACGTCAGCCTGGTACGGATATTCCCACCTTCCTGATGCGTGAGATAACTCTTGGTCCTTCCCTTGGTGGAGCTTATGTGGTTCTCGATGGACTTTCTGATGGTGAAGAGATTGTTACTAACGGAGTTTTCTCTATTGATGCCAGTGCGCAGCTTGAGGGCAAACGCTCCATGATGAATGAGAACGGTTCGGGTACTGCTCCGATGGTCGGACATGGAGGACATAATATGTCTGGTACGCATGACAGTCATGCCGGCTCTCAGAACAATGAGCATACTATGTTCACTGTTCATGGTTCCTGCGGTATGTGCAAGGAGCGTATTGAAACAGCTGCTAAACGTGTTCCCGGTGTCCGGACCGCATACTGGAATCAGGAAAAACAAATGATTCACTTACAGTTTGATCCATCTAAAACCTCTGCAGATGCCGTAGCCAAAGCTATTGCTAAAGTTGGTCATGATACCGATAAATACAAAGCCGATAAGGCTGTTTATGATACCTTGCCCGGTTGCTGTAAATACCGGGATAAGTGATACTCTCTTAAAGTAAAGAACGGATGGGGCTGTGTCGAAAGTCTTTTCACCACAGATTGCACGGATTTTCACAGATTATCAATATGGATAATTAATGACTTGAAATTCACTCTGTGTCATTCTGTGGTGAGTTTCGACACACACCCATTCTTTTTATAGGATGCTTTTAACTTAATATATGCCGAACTTTTTCTTTTCCCAATTGTTGTAATCCAGCAAACATCTTCCAGATGTAGTACTATGCAATTGATCGGATAATAGACCTATATAATAGATTTAATTATAAAACAACTCAAAACCATCTTATTCATAATCATTACGGAATGACGAAAAAACATCGGAAAGAGAGCCTTGATGCCCTTTTTAGGGAGAAGGTATTACTGGAAATGCTGAAAGTGGCAGGGGTCGGTATGTGGACGTACAGTACCGAAACGGGGAAATTGCGTTACATTGGATTTGCCGATACGATACACCGGCACGACGAATTGCAGTATGTGGATCCATTGGATTATCTGAAACTGATGAATGGGGAAGATGCACAAATAGTCACTCAATTTATGGCTGCCCTCCATGCCGGACGTCCTCCTCAGGAGGGTATTCGCTATAAGGTGCATGGTAATGGAGAGGACTTCTATCTCGAAAATCATGTCGTGACCTGCCAACCGCTCGGCAACGGGTTTTATTACCTCAAAGGATATGTCAAGAATATTACCGCACAGGTGATGGAGATGAATCGACTGCATATCGGGAAAGAACGTACCGAACAGGCGGATCGGTTGCGTTCCGCTTTTTTTTCCCATGTCAGCCGGGAACTTCGGGGACCTCTTCAGGCGATGGAAGAGCTTGCGTCGCGGATGGTGAATGCCGGAAGCCGGGAAGAACGGGAAGAGTGCTTCCGACAGATACAGGAGAGTAAACGGGCGGCTATGAAGATGGCCGATGCGTTGCATACGGTATCACAACTTCCCGCCAGTACGTATGAACCTTATCATTCACCTATGCGGCTCTGCCTGATGTATCGCGACTTGCTGGCGGAAAACGGTTGTATCCACAACTCCGAAGACGGGGAGCAGGAGGCTAACTTTCTGTCGTTGCTCTTCTCGTAATGAAAAGGACACAAAAAGCTTTGGAGAATGAAGGACTGACTTCTTTTCAGGGTTGTTCTGAACTTTTTTTACCACAGAGTAACATAGAGTCTCACAAAGAAACTTTTCTTTCTTACATATCCGGATAAGTAGTAAATTAGAATTCTGTGCCTTCTGTTGTGAAATCGTATTGCTTGACTCCCCACAGGGTACATAGAGGCTTTCTTTCTCTTGCTTGACTATATTGGTTAAAACTCTGTGAGATTCCGTGTTACTCTATGGTGAATTGGATTCTAATCGTTGGGATATAAAAAGTCTTGGAGAATGAAACGCAAACTTCCTTTTAGGGTTGCTCTGCTTCTTACAGACTAATCGTATAAATCACTCCCGGCTGGAAAGTGCCGGAAGTGGGCTTCACCAGGTACGTCCGTTTTAGCAGCGAAAGCAATAGGACGACTTCCACCTTATAACTTGCCACGCCGGCAGGAACCATCACGGCATCGGTCACTGACCCCAATAGAGGAATAGTCAGTGCAATGTCTGTTACGGAGCTGTCATAAGTGACACCTCCGCTGCCGATGTTAAGCGTTCCTTTATTGGATACCCCTACCAGTTTGATGCTGGACAGCGAACCCAGAAGGGAAGTGTTCAGCCGGAGCTGGGTCAGCACATGGTTGAACGTGAGGCTGACGGGCGAAGTGCTGGTGCTTCCCGTGGGAGTGCTGACGGCATACATCACATCCTCCGCTCCTGTCAGTGTGAAATGGTAGGTGGGGGCGATGCCGTTGTCCGGTGCGATGATGTAATTGTTGCCGGTGGTTGCCGTTGTGCGGGGATAGTAACCGTAGAAGATGACCCGCTTTCCTCCCAACGGATAATAAAGCTTGGGATTGAAGGAGATCTGGTTGCCGCTGATGCCACTGGGTGTCAGGTTTAAGGCGAAAGGAGTGGGTGTCCAGGGATATTGCCCGGCAGTACTTCCTTCCCTGACTGCGTAAATGCCGACACTCGACAGGTTGGAAGCGTCTATCGTGGTGACAGGTGCCCGTGTGGGCAGTTTTTCTTCCGCGATTGCCATCCGTATGGGCACGGGTTCTTCAGGTGGCAGACAGTCGTCTGCTACTCCGTAGCTGCACCCTTGCGAGAGCAGCATCCAACCCATCAGAGTGAGGATAGCCCGTTTCATCGTCCTTTCTTTTTTGGCGTGGCACAGATTGCGCAGATAAGTAAACTTCACAGTCACTTGCGTAGATTCCTATATCCTGCAAGGCTTTGGCTGTACCGTTCAGGCATGTTCCACAGTCTCCTGCGTAAACCTTATACTGTGCAATCTGCGTATTATGAAAGTATATTACTGTAACGAGGATGATCCTTGTCCTCCTACCTGCCAGGCTGTTACGCTGATGGCGGCTGTGATTTCTTTAGGCGTGAAGGTCAGCGTAATCAGGTGCGACTTTCCGGCCTCGGTGGTTATGGAGATGGTAGTTTCGGGATAGGTCACTCCGTCGTTTGTGGTAACGACAACTGACAGGGCTTCACCGCTTTTCACCATCGGATAATTGCTTACCGTTGCCCCGGCCGTTGTGATGGGGAAGGTTCCCGAAAGCGTAAGATCTTTGGTGGTGTACGTCATGGCGGCCGTATTCAACGTGGCAGGTGCCTTCTGTTGTTTGATTACGAGGCTGGTCACGTTGACGCCCGATGCGGGATATCCCGTGCCGGATACGAACTTGAACTGCAATTGCGTCAGCAGGTGGTTGAAGATGAACGACAAGGGGGTGGCAGTCGCTTTTGTTCCGGAAGCCTGGGCGGTGATCATCACATCCTCTGTTCCGTCGGCTGCGAGTGTCACGCTCTTTCCTGCGAGTGTCCCTGCCGGATAGTAACCTTTGATATAGATGGTCGAACTATTCACCGGGTAATAACGTGCCGGACTGAAAGAGAGCGCAGACGTCGGTGTGGGGGAGGCTACGAATGTCACGGTAGAGTTCCATGCGTTCGTCGTATAGTCTCCATCGGTGGTGGATGCCACGAACGAGGCTGTAATGTTATCATTCGTCGACACCGGTGCACGGGTTGCCACGCCCAGGATGCCGGCATTTAATTTGATCTCCGTGGCATTTTCTTCAGGCTGGGGATTTACGGTGGTGCAGTCATCCTCCGAGGAGCAGCCCGACAGGGCCATCGCGCAAGCTATTACAGCAAACATTAACTTTTTCATACTTCTGTTGTTTTAGGTTATCACACATTAGAATTTACTATTTAGAAATTAAACATCTAAGATAATGCGGTAATAACAAAAGAGGTAGGGGTTGGTTCTCGAAATTGGCACAAGATAATTGAAGACAGGCCGGAAAGGTATATATCCGGTTCATCGCTCTTAGCGTCCGGAGCGATGCGGGTATGAATCCGATTGTTTATCGTTGGGTCAGATACACCGATCCATCCAGATTCTTGTACTTTGCGTCTTTGTAGATCTCTTCCAGCCATGCGGCATATTTTTGGATTACCGCATTCGATTCTTCAGACAGGTTCGCTCCTAAAACGCCGCTCCCCAATACGCCCGGGTTGCTCTCTGCGATGTCTTCCTTTATCATCTTCAGGGTCAGTTCTACTCCCGTCGCGTTTCTGATATTCGCTTCCGGTAAGCTTTGGGCGATTAATTCCTCCAGATGCCGTTTATCCTTCAACGTTATGTAGCCGTACCAAAGGAAACATCGCATCCCTGCCTTGGCTGCTTCTATGAACACATCCAGATAAGTACGGTCGTTTCTGCCGGGTTTGTCTATCTCGTAAGGATCGATGTGGAGGAACGATGATGCGGGGAGGGAAGAAAGCAGTTCAAGAGTCCCCTCGATGGAATCACGATTGAACAAGGTTATGCATTCTTTCAATCCTTTTGTGGCGGCATACTGGCTTACGTTCTCCAAGGGAGCCGATTCGATATCGAAGAAAATATAGCGTGCCGTATCTCCTAAGATATTCATTGCCAGTCCGGGTGAGCCGATGTAGCGGTTTGCCTGCATTGCTTCGCTCTCCTGCTGATAATAGGCCGATCGGCGGAGCGCCCCTTTGGGGTGATGGTATTCAGCACGCTCGGGCATACATTCTTTTTCTGCGGCTCCGGCTTTCTTCAGAAAGTGGTAGATGCCGTACTCCTGTTCGGGCGTTCTTTCCAAGGCGTATTGCGCGCAGGCAGCATTGGTTTCTACGTAGACCTGCGGCTTTTCGATGCGTAGCAGTTCACATAAAAGGAGATGTTTCAGCACATCCGCCTGCTTTCCGAAGTGTGTATAAGTCATGTCTTTCTCGTTAAGAGGTTATTCATAAGTTCGGTTGCAATATTCGTTAAATGTGGGGAGAAATGCAAGCCTTTGACCGTTTATTCGTTTTATAAGCGTATTTTTGCAGGGATTAAAAAAAAGAGAGACATGCAGGAGATAAAAGTGATCGCATTCGATGCGGACGATACGTTATGGGACAACCAGGTGTTTTACGACGAGGTGGAGAGTGAGTTCTGCCGGTTGCTGAGTGAATATGGAACGGCGGAAGAGGTCTCCTCCCGCCTGTTCGACATAGAGATGGAGAATATGGATATCTATAAATATGGCGCTAAGCCGTTTACCCTTTCGATGGTGGAGGCAGCCGTGACGATCAGCCGCAACCGGGTGCCGGCCGAAGTGATCGGACGCATTGTGGAGATGGGAAAAGAGCTGTTGGAGATGCCCATCCGTCTGCTCGGCGGGGTGACGGAAGCGCTCGAAACCTTGAAAGACGATTATAAACTGGTCGTGGCAACCAAAGGCGATCTGCTCGATCAGGAACGGAAACTACAGCGTTCGGGCATTGCCCATTACTTTGACCATACGGAGATTATGACCGACAAAGCACCGGAGGATTATCAGCGGTTGATCTCTTCACTGGACGTCGCTCCGCAATCCTTCCTGATGGTGGGCAATTCGTTGAAATCGGATGTGCTCCCGGTACTGTCATTGGGTGGGCAGGCCATCCACGTACCGGCTGAGGCGATGTGGAAACACGAGGAGATTCATCCGTCGGGGAAGGAGTATCTGATGATCCGTTCGCTGGCGGAATTGCCGGAGGTGCTGAGGGGATGAACTTCCCCCTCAATGCGAAACCATCTTCAGCCCGATTATTGAACTGATCAGCATCACTATAAAGAAGAGCCTCCAAAAACTGGCGGGTTCCCTGAACACAAGGATACCTACGAGCACCGTACCCACAGCGCCTATCCCTGTCCACACGGCATAAGCTGTGCCGATGGGCAGATTCTGGGTGGCTTTCACCAGTAGTAGCATACTTATAAAAGTTGCGATCAGGAATCCGGTGAACCACAGGTACATTTCCGTTCCGGTTGTTTCTTTCACTTTCCCCATGCAGAAAGTGAACAGCACCTCAAAGCATCCGGCAATCGTTAGGATAATCCAATTCATATCGTTTGTTTTTTGATGGCAAAGATCGCTAATAATCGGGAAGAAACGCTTAACAATTGATAAAAAAAGACTTAACCGTGCTACGCCGTAGATGAAACAAGGATCTGTTGTGTTGTTCAATTGATATTTTTATGTCTCGTTTGTGGCCGGCGTTACATTCTGTGGACGGGATAAAAGTTCTCGCCTCTTCGTTCATGGAATACCGGGTAGATGCCTACAATTCGGGCTATGGCTTTGAAGTGCTTTCTATATATTGGTTCACGATCTGCTTGGTATGCTCTATCAGTTCGGTTCCGCCATAGTCGCCATGTCCGGGCACGACGTAGCGGGCCGAGGGGAACTTGGCTTTTACCTTATCGAGAGTTTTCGGCCATGCCGTCACGTCCGCGTCCGAGATGTTGCCGATGCTTGTCGCCTGGTTGTCTTTAAGCATACATCCGCCAAAAAGGATATTCTCTGTCGGCAGCCAAACCACGATATTGTCGGTCGCATGTCCGCCTCCTAAATAATAACATTGGAGAGGCATGCCGTCCAAGCTGACGGTCAGTGAATCGGTGAATCCATGTTCCGGTACGGGCAACCCTTTTTCCTTGGCGAGGTCTATCGTCATCTGGTTTGCATATGATTGGACACCTTTCTTTTGCAGGTAACCCAGTCCGCCAATACAATCGCCGTGCCAGTGGTTCGGGATAAACGTGGTGACTTTGGCATGCAAAGAGTCCGCTACCCAGTTGACCAGCGTTTCCGTTTGTGCGTCATTGATCGGTGTGTCCAGCAACGCTGCCTGATGGTTGTTGATAACAATCATTCCGTTGGAAGGTACCATACCCCATCCTTCGATTTCGGCGAGGGATACATAAGTGTACACTTTGTCCGAGAGTTGGGTGATACTGATATCATCGGATATTTTTACGCTTTTCTGTGCCATAACTGCGACAGGGAAAAGCATGGAGATAAGGATAAATACTGTTTTCATTTTATTCTTTTATATGCTGTATTCAAACTAACATTTATATTTTATAGTTGTTTTTCCGATGTTGGGAAAGTTTAGTAATGATACTTCTTTTTATAAGTTCGTGTGCCGTCTGGATACTGTTTCTTTTTCTTTCTTTTATGATCTCTAAGCATTATCCGGCCACAGCCGCAAGCCCCTCTATATCTCCTTTCATAATGGCAGGTAGGGCTTGGCGGATCTTCTCAACTTCCCAGTCCCACCATCGTAAGCTTTGCAACCGGAGGATGGTCTCCCGGTCGAAACGCGGACGTATTTCTTTTGCCGGAGTGCCGCCTACAATTGTATAAGGAGGCACGTCTTTGGTTACGACTGCCCGGGAAGCGATGATGGCTCCGTCTCCGATGTGTACGCCTGCCATGATGACGGCTTCGTAACCGATCCAGACATCGTTGCCGATGACGATGTCCCCCTTGTTGTCCCAGGCGGAAGCGACATCTTTCTTGTCCAAATTCCACTCCTCGAAGAAGAGGGGAAAGGTGTAGCCCGACAATGATTTCAGACTGTGGTTAGCACTGTTGAAAAGGAACTTAGCTCCACAGGCGATGGAACAAAACTTGCCGATTATCAGGCGGTCTCCGTTGATCGGGTAGTGATACAGCACATTGTTCTTTTCGAACAGGGTAGGGTCGTTGACAAAATCGTTATATATGGTATAGTCCCCAACCGTGATGTTAGGATTCCGGATGACCGTATTCAGATAGATTGTCTGGGAGTCATTGGTACGTGGATAAGTTTTTGCGTTCATGATTTTAGTTCTGATTTGTATTCCATAGGTGTAAACCGGATGCCGTTCTCGGTTTTCTCTCCGGTGACGGCGGTGAAGCCCAGCTTGTGATAAATCCCGACGGCATAGGGAGAAGAGTTGACGGTAATCGTCTCTGCGTGCCCGCTTCGTATCGCAGTCTCGAACAGCCGCTTGCCGATGCCTCGCTGCTGATACGTTTTGCGCACAAAAAAGAGGGAAATGTGACTGCCGGAACTGCGGAGAGCGATCATTCCCGCAAGTATGTTGCCATCGAAAGCACCGTATACTTCCATTTCTCCCACCATTTCTGTGTTGTCGATAAAACTTCGGAAATGATCTGTCCCTTCCTGCGGATAGTCCGGTCCTTCAAATTCGATAAATACTTCCCAGGCAAGGTCCATCGCCATCCTTTTTTCTGATTGAGCTAACTTTCTGATTTCCATTTCTTTTGTGCTTTGTAAAGTCAAGGTGCAACAAAAGTACAAATAAATCCGTGATTCGAAAGAACTTCTTTACTTTTGTGCCGTACAACAAGAATACATCCATAAAACAAACCCTGCTCCCCGCACAAAGGATATGAAAGAAGAAATAAGAAAGTTACTTGCCGGAAAAATACTTATGGTAAAACCAAGCGGGAATATGATACGGTGGATTGTAACCGATGCCGGACCATTTGTCCCATGCGACTGTTAAAAGATCCACCAGAGCAGGAGTGCCAGTACTGCCAACACAGCCAGAAAGATCAGTGTGGAGCGGAGATAGTATTGCGTTTCCGCCTTTTCTTTTTCCCGGGTGGCTTTTTCTATCTTTTCCAGCTCCTCAACAGTAATATTCGGATTCTGAAGCGTTCCTTTCCGGTACATTTTACCTTGGAGGTCCTTCATCCGTTCCCGGCGCAAAGTAAGCAGATCCCTGTTTTCCTTATTGCGCCTGATCATATCAAAAACAAATCCCGAGAAGCTCATATACAGCAGTTTTTATTAGTGAATTAGCATTACGAATACAAAAATAGAAAATAATTCGGGATTCTCTTTGCTTATTCGTAACCTATTGCTTTTTAGCCCTTTTAAAATTTTACTGTCTTTTTTAAATCTTGCTGTCTTTTTAAGGATTGGCTGTCTTTTAGCCCTATTACCTTTTTAATTTAAGCTCTCTTGCTTTTTAAATCTCCTGCTTCTACTGCTTATCATTCTTTAATACCCAAATCTCTGTTGTCTCCTGTCATTTCTCCGCCCATTCCAGAATGGTCGGACTCTTTACATTCACCCCGAACAGGTGTGCTTTGGCGAGAATATTCCGTGCCAATTGCGCTTTATATTCTTCGGGTGCATACCTGAAATAAGTTTCTGCCGCACGTACATGCGCAGCGTCATGGATAGGAAACTCCCTCAACTCAGGAATACCGAACTCAGAAGTATCTAACTCTTTACGTTCATTGCTCGTCAGCTTATCGGACGGCTTTCGGATGAAATCGGACATAATAATAAGGATTTGATGTTAAACTTAGAGATAGTAACAAAAAAGAGAGGATTATGATTACATAGAGGTCGGGATTTACGGTTAATTTACTATGTCTGCAACCGTTAACTCTGAAAATCACTATCTTTGCGGTTCTTTATTAGACTTCATTATGGACAAAGCGAAAAAGATCAGATACGTCTTCTCTGCCTTCATGGTTATTCTGATGGTAGGTCTGGCGGAATGGGCAGGGGAGAAAGAAATTATTTTTCCGGAGATGGCAGCACTCACTATAGGTATGTGGGTGATTGATAAGAGAGTTTGGAAAGTCAGGCGTTGGCAAATGATATGGATGATGACGGCAGGAGCCGTTGCAGGAGTTTGTATCGTGCGTTATTCTCCTTTGCCGTTGCTCTGCAATTTATGTATGGCTTTTACCTTTGCTGCCTGTTGCCTGATGTTCAGCCGGACCACATTGATCCCATTGATTTCGGCTTGCATGCTGCCTGTGTTGCTGCATACTGAGACATGGATCTATCCGACAGCCGTATTTTTCCTTACCGTGATTCTTGTCAGCGGGCAGAGACTTATGGAAAAAGCTGGTTTGCGTAAAGAAACCAATTATGCCGTACCGGAGCGTGAGTGGAAAAAAGAGAGTTGTCGTTGGGGAGCTTTGCTATTTTTTGTTTCTCTGGTCGCTGCCTTTTCGCTTTTCTGCGGATATGCTTATTTCATTATTCCTCCGTTGATTGTCACCTTTACCGAGATTGTCAATTCTAAAGCGGGCTTCAGAAACCGTCCCATGCAGGTGTTTCTGTTTTTGGTGACCGGAGCCAGTCTGGGTACTGCCTTTCAGATCGTCGGACACTCTTATTTGCATTTGCCTGAAACGATTGTCGCCTTGTCTGTCATCTGTTGTTTGTTTGCCATCTTCGAATGGACCGGAAAGTATTTTGCTCCTGCCGGTGCGTTGGCACTGATACCGTTGATTATCCCACAGGAAGGAATACGTTGGTTACCTTTGCAGGCTGCCATAGGTGCCGCTTTGTTCATTACTATTGGCATGCTTGTTTTTCAGCAATGTTATAAATGGAGCAAGGCTCAGTTAGTGTTTTGCTTTACACCTACCCTGTTGCGGAGGTATCTGAACCGTAGAAGGAAGGAATGATGGGGGTATTGCAGGCCCGGTACGGATCATTATCGCCCCATCTTGTCACGGCGGCAAGCCAGCATTTCGGCAAAACGACGCATATGTTGCTGGTTAGTGCCGCAGCAGCCCCCGCAGATTTTTAGCGGGAAATCCCACAAAAGTGTCATCAGCCTGTCTGCCAGTTCTTCCGGTGGAGAGGAAATCAGATGCTCACACCCGTTCAGTTCTTCCGGACTGAGGTTGGCCGCATTGGCCTGGATACCTTGGAAGCGCTGACGCACCAGAGGAGTGTCATTCCGGGGATGGAGCAATGCCTGATGCAGGATATCGGGGTGTATACAGTTGGCCATATAACATAGAGGCCGGGTGGAAGTCTCCTTTTCGATAGCATCAATGGCGTCATGGATAAAGGTTCCGTCTATCAGGCGTCCGTCACGGCATACCATAAAACTGATAATATAAGGTAACCCGGTTGCCGCCATGGCATTCGCCATTCCGATGGCTTCTGTCAGCTGAGGCATGATGCCGGCAAACAGATAGTCTACTCCTGACTCCGCCATCGTGCGGACTGCCGGAAAATGAAATTCCATCGCTTCTTCAACGGACAGGCAATAACGTCCGTCGTACGCGTCGCCGCGGCATCCGGCTAACCCACCGATGTAAACCGGAATGGAAGTTCCGGTGCGGAACCTGGAAAGGAAAGATACGTTATCTGCCAATACATTCTTATGCCGGTAGTCCGATTCTGCGATTTGTTCCATATTGGCTCTGCGGGTAGGAGTCATCAGCATTAGCGGCAGGCGGAAGTCTGCGGCAATTTGCACATACTGGCGATAGATTTCCGCCAGTATCTCACGGTAAGAGTCATTGTAAATCAGGGCGGCATGGACGATATGTTTGTCCAACGGGATCTGGAATTCGTGACGCAAACGTTCTACAATAGCGCCTTCGGTGAGAATGAAAGGAGAAGTCCGGAATGATTCTACAAAAGATAGCTGATCCATAAGAATGACTTTAGAAGTTTTACTTTACATCCGGAGACAAATATAGGATTAATCAGCTCATTCCGGTTATCTGTTCCTGCTGTGTTCACATCCTTTTGTAATCTTTCAGAAAAACAAGAGACTCGGCTTTATTTATAGTCCTTTATAAACCCTTCCATCAACCATTTGGCAAGTGCCTGCCGATTGGAAGGGATCACCAGACGACGCTGGTCGAGAGTATTCTGGATGTTACCCAGTTCAACGAATACAGAGGCGGGTGTGGTGTGTGCCAGAACATACAGGTTGCGTCCGCTTACGGTGCCCGAGAAGCCACGGTTGGGCTGGTGCTTGCCGTATTTGGATTCGAAAGTTGCTTTCATATTCCTGGCGAGACGTTTGCTTTCGGCCTTGCGGTTGGAGTGATAGAAAAAGACGTCGGTTTGGGTGCCTTTGCTGCGGCTGTCTACATGGATGAAGATGGCCCGGCAGTACTTGAATTTCTTGCGATCCTTCCGGTAGAGGGTGTTGATTTTATCGCAACGCTGCTGAAGGCGTTGTACCTGGTTCAGAGGGATGGGAGAGCCCATGCAGGTTTCCCGTTTGCTGTTGGACAGGTAGGCCTCGTCGCGGATACCGTCTTTGGCATCCTGAATGATGATGCGTACCTCGGCACCTTCCTGCATCAGGTTGCGTGCCAGGCGCAGGGCGATGTCATAGGCATATTCGTCTTCGTGAAGTTCGTGTTTACCAACACGGCCTATGGCACCGGGGTCGGGGCCGCCGTGTCCGCTGACCACATAGAAACAGGCACCGGCAAGGCGGTCGGAGGTTACCTTGACATTAGCCAGCCATTTCCCGAACAGCGGTTCGTTGACTTCCGTACGTTTGGACCGGTGTGCAGACCCCGTTTCGGATTCTTTCTCAGGGGTGGTGTCCGATGCCTTTTTGACGGGAGGAATCAGATAAGTGACACCCATCTTCAGAGTTCTGCTTTTGCCTAATCGGGTTTTGTTGAGTTCGATAAAGTCATCATAATATTTCTTTGGAGCACGGTTGTGGCGCAGGAGGAAGGAAGAGATTCCCTCACCGGATTTAGGAGTGGCTTTCTGCTGTGCCCATAAAGCAGGGGCAGTAAATAAGGAACAGAAGAACAGGAGAAGACAGAGTTTCCTTTTCATATTGCTACGTATAAAAGATGCAGGCTTGGCTGCTGTACCTAATTGTTTGACTTCTATGGTGAATTTTTGCTTTTTCGCCCGCAAAGATAGCCTTTTAAACCAATAATTTTCTCTACTTTTGCGTCGATATAACTTTTTTAAGGCAATATAATCGTAAACTCAATAACATTATGGCAAAACAATTCAAGCCCGAAACCCTGTGTGTACAAGCAGGATGGACTCCGAAAAAGGGCGAGCCGCGCGTGCTGCCCATCTATCAAAGTACTACTTTTAAATACGAAACCAGTGAGCAGATGGCCCGTCTGTTCGATCTTGAAGAGAGCGGTTACTTCTATACCCGCCTGCAAAATCCGACGAACGATGCCGTAGCTGCCAAGATTGCCGCCCTTGAAGGAGGTGTGGGAGCCATGCTGACTTCCAGCGGCCAGGCTGCCAATTTCTATGCCATATTCAATATCTGCCAGGCAGGCGATCACTTCGTCTGTTCGTCGGCCATCTATGGCGGAACGTTCAACCTCTTTGGGGTGACAATGAAAAAACTGGGCATCGACGTCACATTCGTTAGCCCCGATGCCGATGAAGAAGAGATTTCGGCTGCTTTCCGCCCGAACACGAAAGCGCTGTTTGGTGAGACAATCTCCAATCCGTCGCTCGAAGTGCTCGACATTGAGAAGTTTGCCCGCATTGCCCACAGCCACGGAGTGCCCCTGATCGTTGATAATACCTTCCCGACACCGATCAACTGCCGTCCGTTCGAATGGGGAGCGGATATCGTGGTGCACTCTACCACCAAGTATATGGACGGACACGCCACCAGCGTAGGCGGCTGTATCGTGGACAGCGGAAACTTTGATTGGGAAGCCCATGCCGATAAGTTCCCGGGACTTTGCACACCGGATGAATCGTATCACGGACTGACTTATACAAAGGCTTTCGGCAAGGGTGCCTACATGACTAAGGCAACTGCTCAACTGATGCGTGACCTGGGCAGTATCCAGAGTCCGCAGAATGCCTTCTTGCTGAATTTAGGTCTGGAGACATTGCACCTGCGTATGCCCCAGCACTGCGGCAATGCACAGAAGGTGGCCGAATACCTTGCACAGAACGATAAGGTGGCTTGGGTGAACTATTGCGGTCTTCCGGGTAATAAATACTACGAACTGGCGCAGAAGTACATGCCGAATGGTTCTTGCGGTGTAATCTCTTTCGGGTTGAAAGGCGGACGCGAGTTGTCCATCAAGTTCATGGACTCGTTGAAACTGGCCGCCATCGTCACCCACGTGGCCGATGCGCGTACCTGTGTGCTCCATCCCGCCAGCCATACGCACCGGCAGCTGACAGACGAGCAGTTGATCGAAGCCGGTGTCCGTCCGGACCTGATCCGTCTGTCCGTAGGAATCGAAAATGCGGATGACATTATAGCGGACATCGAACAGGCACTGAACGCATAACCCCTTTCCCTCGTCTTTTTTTACATCCTGTTTTATCCCTGTCCGATGAAGCAGGATGTTTTTGTTTCTTCTTCTCTTTCCTTTTCCTTTTTACTGCTTTCTCACTTTCTTTATCGGGTCTTTACAAACATTCTTATCTCGGGACAACGGTACTGAGATGAAAATGTTTGCAAAGGGAGTATAAAGAAAAGAGGGTTTACCACAAAATGGCACAGAGTAGCACAGAGTGGATGTCAAGTCGTTGGTTATCGGCTTGACTCCCTCTGTGTTACGCTGTGTTACTCTGTGGTGAGTTCCTCTTCTTAACTTCTCTCTCTTCCTCCCCCCAATGCCTGATACAAGGTGATGACCCCCTGGATTTCAGTAAACCGGTTGGCCACTTGCGAGAGTTGCGCATTGAGCAACGTCTGCTGTGCGGTGAGCACTTCCAGATAAGTCGTGTTGCCATGCTTCATCAGCAGTTGTGTGCTGCGGGCGGCGTTTTCGAGGGAAGCCACCTGCTTCTCGAAGTAGTTTGCCTTGTCCCGTGCCGTCTGATATTGCACCAGGGCATTGTTGACCTCGCTTCCGGCGTTGAGCAACGTCTGTTCGAAGCTGAGGCGTGCCTCCTCCTGTTGCGCTTTGGCTATGCGGAGCTGGGCGATGTTCGCTCCCCGGTTGAACAAAGGCTGCGTCAGCGAGGCCACGGCGGTGGCAAGGAACTTGCCCGGGTTGACGATCATCGCACCTGCCGAGTTTGTCCAGCCGGCGCTGCCGCTCAGCGTGATCGAGGGGTAGAAGGCGGAACGGGCGGCATTGGTAGTGTAGAATGCCTGTGCCAACGACTGTTCGGCACTGCGCACGTCGGGGCGGTTGGCAAGCATCTGCAAGGGCACGCCCACCGAAAGGTTCTCCGGCAGGCGCTGCTCGGCGAGGCGTCCGCGGGGAAGGGTGCGGGGGACGTCGGCAAGGAGGAGCGAAAGGGCGTTCTCCACCTGGTTGAGCTGTTCGCGCAGGTCGAGCAGGGTGGTACATATATTGTAGTATGTGGCCTCAGTCTGCGAGAGGGCGGCTTCGGTCACCATTCCGGCAGCTTTCATGGCGCGGGTGGTGGCGACGCTCTCTTTCCAGGCGGCTTCGGTGGCGGTGGAGATCTCGATCTGGGCGTCGAGCATCAGCAACGTATAGTAGTTGTTGGCGACGGCGGCAATCAGTTGCGTCTGTACCGCCTGTTCATAATCACGGCTCTGCGCCACGACAGCTTGTGCACGCCGCTTGGCGTTCGTCAGCCGGCCGAAGATGTCGATCTCCCAACTGGCGCTGACGGGCAGTGAGTAGGTTTGCGAGGCTTTCCCGCCGTCGAAGCTGCTGGCCGTTCCCTGCGGAGAGAGGGAGAAGGCGGGCAGATAGGAGAGTCGGGCGGAGAGCAAGGTGGCTTCGGCCTCTTTCACGCGGAGGTGGGCCGTACGCAGGTCGGTGTTGCGCACGAGGGCGGTGTCGATCAGCGTGCGGAGGCAAGGATCGGTGAAGACCTCCTGCCAGGGGAGGCTGCCGAGGTTGGAGGCGGAGTCGGAAGGATTCACGCCTTCTTGGCCGTAAAGGCCGTCGGGAACCTCGGTAGCGGATTTGTATTTGGAGTAAATGCCGCAACTGCTGAGTGCCAGCGTGGCGGCAAGGGATATGATTAACTTTTTCATGATTGCTTGTTTTATGGGAGCCTCCCTCCCCCGGGTTCCTCCGGTGGAAGAGGAGGGGAGGGGGCTGCTAATGATAAATAGGGTTGAACGGGGGAAGAACTCTTTTCACCACTCCATATCACAGAGTGATATGGAGTGGTACGGAGTCATACAGAGCGATACGAAGTAAAGTATCGCGGAGTAGTACAGAGTATCACCGGGTAGAGTATCACCGGGTGAATCTTGCTCTTTTGATCATTCATACCAATAACCTGTCTTCCTCTGTGTCACTCTGTGTTCCTCTGTGGTGAAAAGAACCCTTTATTCCTTCAAAGCCCCTCCTTTCGCTTCCTTCTTTTCCCGGTCGCTCACTGCGATCTCTTCCTCGATCTGCCAGTCGTGCGTCGGTTCGGCCTGTACCGGACGAATGCGTTCCTGCAACCACTGGAAAGCGATGAAGAGCGACGGCACGATGAACAGCAGTGCCAGCGTACCGATGACCATACCGCCCACGGCGCCCGTTCCCAACGAACGGTTACCGTTTGCCCCTACGCCACTCGCCACCATCAGCGGGAACAACCCGAAGATCATCGTCAGTGCCGTCATCAATATCGGGCGCAGACGGGCTTTTGCGGCGCTCAGCGCGGAGGCTATCAGCCCCATGCCCGCTTTGCGGCGTTCGGCGGCATACTCGGTGAGCAGGATGGCCGTCTTGGCCAGCAGACCGATCAGCATAATCAGTCCCGTTTGCAGGTAGATGTTGTTCTCCAGACCGAACAGGCGGGCGAAGAGGAACGAACCCATCAGTCCGCACGGCACGCTCAGGAGCACCGCGAAGGGGATCAGGAAGCTCTCGTAGAGCGCGCTCAGAATCAGGTAGATCATCAGGAAGCAGATGCCGAAGATGATCGCCGTCGTGCCGCTCTGCTCCGTCTCCTCACGGGTGATGCCTCCGTAGTCGTAGCCGTAGCCCTTGGGCAGGGCGGTGGAGGCTGTCTCCTGTACGGCACGGATGGCGTCACCCGTACTGTAACCGTCCGCCGGCATGGCGTTCACGGCGATGGAGTTGTACATGTTGAAGCGGCTCAGCGACTCGGCTCCGTACGTGCGGGTCAGCGTCACGAACTGGCTCAGAGGCGCCATCTCGCCGTTCGACATCCGCACGAAGGTGTTGCCCAGCGAAGCTTCGTCGAGGCGGTATTGCGGGTCGGATTGGATCATCACCTTATATACTTTCGAGAAGCGGTTGAAGTTGGACACGTACTGCCCGCCGTAGTAGCCCGAGAGGGTGCTCAACACCTGGTCGGGGGTGATGCCCGAGCGCTTGCATTTCGACGGATCTATCTCAACCAGCCATTGCGGGTAGCGGACGTCGAACGTGGAGTAGGCCATGGCGATCTCCGGACGCTGGTTCAGCGCGCCCAGATACTGCTGCGTGGTCTGGAAGAAGGTGTTCACGTCGCCTCCCGTCTTGTCCTGCATGTGCAGTTCGAGGGCGTTACCCATACCGTATCCGGGGATCATTCCCGGTGAGATGGCAAATACGGTGGCGTCCTTGATGTCGCCCGTCCGTCCGTATACCTGGCCGATGACCGACTGCACGTTGTCTTCCTTTCCGGGGCGTTCGTCCCACGGTTTCAGTTTCAGGATCAACATACCGAACGAGCTTCCCTGGCCCGCCAGCAGTCCGTAGCCCGCCACTTTCTGCACGTGTTCCACTTGCGGGATCTGTTCCATGCGCTGCTCGATGCGCTTCATCACCTCGTCCGTCGTGCGCAGCGAACTGCCGGCGGCGGTGCTGACGTTGACAAACACCACGCCCTGGTCTTCGTCGGGCACGAGGCTGGTCTTCGTCGTATTCATCAGCACCACCAGCAGGGCGATACTTGCCACGAGGAGTCCGCCCGTCAGCCAACGGTGCTTGATGAAGAAGAGCACGATGCCCTTGTAACGGTCTATCACCACGTCGAACGCCGCGTTGAACGCTTTGCGGAAGCGGGCGGCGAAGTTCTGCTTCTGCGTGCCGTCCTCGTTGATGTACGGTTTCAGCAGCAGCGCGCAGAGGGCGGGGCTCAGTGTCAGGGCGTTCACGGCGGAGATGCCTACCGCTACGGCCATCGTCAGTCCGAACTGCGTGTAGAACGTCCCCGATGTGCCGGACATGAACGATACGGGGATGAACACCGCCATGAATACCAGCGACGAGGTGATGACGGCGTTCGAAATGCCTTTCATGGCGTCGATGCTCGCCATGTAGGACGATTTGTAGCCCACGTCGAACCGTGCCTGCACGGCCTCGACCACCACGATGGCGTCGTCCACCACCGTACCGATGACCAGTACCAGCGCGAACAGCGTGATCAGGTTGATACTGAATCCCGCCATCGCCATGAAGGCGAACGTACCGACGAGCGACACGATGATGCCCACCAGCGGGATCAGCGTCGAGCGGATGTCCTGCAAGAAGATGTATACGACGAGGATCACGAGCAGGATGGCTTCGAGCAGCGTCTTCACCACCTCGTGGATGGAGGCGTAGAGGAAGTCGTTGCTGGACATCAGTTGCGTCAGTTCCACTCCGCGGGGGAGGTCTTTGCGCGCCTCTTCAAGGAAGTCGTTGATGCGGTTGTTCACCTCCGTAGCGTTGGAGCCTGCAGTCTGGAAGAGCATGCACGAGATACCGTTGTGCCCGTCCGTCGTTCCGCTGTAGGCGTAGCTTTCCTGTCCTAACTCGATGGTGGCGATGTCCTTCAGTTTCAGCACCTGCCCGTCGTCGGTGGAGCGGATCACGATCTCGCCGAACTCCTCCGGGGTGATGCGGCGGCCTTTGTACTTCATGGTGTATTGGTACGTCTCGTCGGAGTTCTCGCCGAACGATCCGGTGGCAGACTCGATGTTCTGTTCCGCCAGCACCGCCGAAACGTCCGAGGGGATCAGGCGGTATTGCGCCATCACGTCCGGTTTCATCCAGATGCGCAGGCTGTAGTCGCCTCCCATGATCATCATGTCGCCCACGCCCGAGATGCGGAGAATCTCCGGCTTGAGGTTGATACTGATGTAGTTGGCCAGGAAAGCCTCGTCGTAAGAGTCGTCCGGGCTGTGGAGCGAGAACATTTGCAGGATACTCGTCTGCCGCTTCGAGGTGGTGACACCCACCTGGTTCACCTCCGAGGGGAGCTGTCCCGTGGCTTTGGAGACCCGGTTCTGCACGTTCACCGCCGCCATGTCCGGGTCGGTTCCCTGTTTAAAGTAGACAGTGATGGAGACCGTTCCGGCGTTGGTGGCGCTGGAGGTCATATACGTCATGTCCTCCACTCCGTTGATGGCCTCTTCGAGCGGGGCGATGACACTCTTTTGCAACGTCTCCGCGCTGGCTCCGAAGTAGCTGGTGGAGACCATGATGGTTGGCGGGGCGATATCCGGGTATTGTTCGACGGGCAACGTAAACAGCCCGATGATCCCGACCACGACGATGGTGATGGAGATAACGGCCGATAGGACGGGCCGTTCGATGAATGTTCGTAAGTTCATAATTATAGGGTTATATGTTTCCTTTGTGCCACTCTGTAGTGAGCCTTGTTCTTTGTTTTATTGCATACGATGAGCGTTCACCGTTCCTCGTTCACCGCTTTGATCTCCGTTCCTTCCCGGAGCAGTCCGACGCCTTCGGCCACGATCACGTCACCGGTCTGTAGCCCGCTCTCCACGATGTACTCCTGTCCGCCGTTGACGCGCGTCACCTGTACCGGAGCCGATTGCGCCTTGCCGTCCACTACCTTATATACAAATACCTTGTCCTGTACTTCGAATGTGGCCGCTTGCGGAATCACCAGCGCTCCCGTCTTCTCCGTCGGCACGATCACGTTTCCGGCGCCGCCGCTATGCAGCAGCCCTTCCCGGTTGGGAAACACCGCCCGCAGGCTCACCGTTCCCGTCGTGCGGTCTATCACCCCGCTGATCGTCTCGATCCGTCCCGCCTGCGGATAGTCCGAACGGTCGTTCAGTTGCAGGCCGATTTCCGGCATCTGTTTCAAGGCTTCCTCCTTCGATCCGTAACGGCGGATCAGTCCTAAGAGCTGGTTCTCCGTCATTGAGAAGTAGACGTACATGTCCGAGTTGTCCGAAACGGTAGTCAGCGGTTCCGGCAGGCTGGCGCTCACCAGTGCTCCCACCCGGTAGGGCAGCGTGCCCACTACTCCGTCCACCGGACTCTTCACCAGCGTATACGATAAGTTGTTGCGTGCGTTCACCTCCTGTGCCTTCATCTGCGCCAGTTGCGCCTGCGCTGCCAGGAGAGAGTTCTTTGCCGTGCTCAGGTCGAAGGCGGACACTACGTTCTGCCTGTACAATTCCTGCTTGCTGTCATACGTCAGTTGTGCTGTGGCCAGCGACGCCTTTGCCGCCTCCACGTTTGCCAGGGCAGTCTGCAAGGCAGCCTCGTAAGGCACTTGGTCGATGACGAACAGCGACTGTCCCCGTTTCACCCGTTCCCCCTCGCTGACACACACCTGCGTCAGCGTGCCGCCTACCTGCGGATAGATCTCGATGTCTTGTCGTCCGCGTATCGTTGCCGAATACGTACTCGATAGCGTCCGGTCGGCAGGCGCGAGGGTCATCACTTTGTATCCCGACTCCACGTTTGCCTGCGGTGCTTGCTTGCATCCCCCGACGGCCAGACAGCAGGCCAGTATCACGGCCTGTTTCACTTTACTTACCTTTTCAATCATAGTTCCTATTTAATTTTGTCGCGGCAAAGGTAGAGCGTTTTCCCCTTCGGCAGCTTTTCATACCCGCCCCACTATTGTTCATAATCGGAACAACTTTTCGCCTAATTCACTAAAAAGACCTACCTTTGCAGGCGAAATAAAGAACACGATATGGAAAAAAGTAATCCGCTCACTCTCACTCTCGACCAGCCCTTCGTGGCAGGAACCGACGACTTCGCCCCTTTCTACAACCGGTTGCACAAGCTCAACTGTGCCATCATTCTCTACTGCCGCAGCGGTCATGCCACGCTTGCCATCGACCTGAAGAAATACGAGATCACCCCCAATACCCAGGTTGTCCTCCTGCCCGGCTCCGTCATCACCCTTGAAGAGAAGAGCGAAGACCTGCAGATCTCCTTTTTCGCCTCCCACATCGAGATGTTCCGTGAAGCCTGCATCCGCTTCGAACCCTCCTTCTTCCGCTTCCTCAAGGAGAAGCCCTGCTATACGCTCCCTCCCGAATTTACCGCCCCCATCAATGGTCTTCTGCACGCCACCGGCGCCATCTTCGCCGACACCGACCACCGCTTCCGCAACCAGATAGCCCGCAACCACCTGCAAAGCTTCCTGCTCGATGTATACGACAAAGTGCACCGCCTTTTCACCCATAAAGAGATCGAAGGCGGCAACCGTCCGAACGAGCTTTTTCATAAGTTCGTCACCTTGGTGCACGAGCATTGTTGTTCGCAGCGCGACGTTGTGTTCTACGCTGACCGTCTCTGCATTTCTACCAAATACCTGACGAGCATCTGCCGCTCCCTTATGGGCGGCTCAGCCAAAAAAGTGATTGATGATTTCACGGCCTTGGAGATCAAAGTCCTCCTCCAGTCCACCGATCTCAGTATCCAGGAGATAGCCGACCGCCTGAGCTTCCCCGACCAATCTTATCTTGGCCGGTATTTCAAACGTCACGAAGGGGTTTCGCCGATGGAGTACAGGGCGAGGTTGGCGGGTATAAAATAGGAGTTCTCTGGGAAATGCGTAGTTGCGACATCCGTCCCGGTAATCTTGATAATCAGCAGATTGTATTTACCTATATTTTTCTTTCAATGTAAAACCGTTTACCCCGGCACGTAAAGCCATTTACCCCGGCACGTAAAACCGGTTATCCCGGCACGTAAATGAAGTCGGCATTTAAGGTAACAGATGTCCCCCTGTAGGATGCGTATCCAAACGACGCATTCTCCGGATGGAACCGAAGTATCCGGCTCTTGTGTGTGATTGAATAAAAACAGGAAAGGCGGTTGCTTATGTATACCAGATCTCGTTATACACAGGCCTTGTCCGGCTTTCTGCCGGAGTCGCCTTCCATGCCTGTGAAGAGGTATCTCCACATCCTTTTTCAATTGGCGACTGTTCCAACAGAGTCGATTCCAGAACAACTTTTCTGCCCGGTGTGCTGTTGATAATGACTTCGGAATGACTGAAACTGAAATTCCGTGTAGTTTTCATTCCGGAGAATGCTTTCATTTCTTGTGACATAAGCGGTAGTTATTTATAGTATGGTAATGAATAACACCGGAGGTACGAAAGTGTTTGCTAAATGGCGTTGTTTTCTGTTAATTTAAAAGCAGGGATGCCGGTTTCGGATTAAATCTATAAGGAAAGCATGACGTAGTCCGGTTTGTATTACCTTTGCCGGTGAACTAAAGAAATCAGGCTATGTCTGTATTGTCAGAACCTTTGGGCATATCCGATGCCGCCTTGCAGCAATATGCCGGCCAACTCCGGAAAGAGGGACATACGTTTGAGACTTATCAATAATATCCGTGCCTGAATGGACGGACGGCAGAAGAATAGGATGCTGTGAAGGGATAATTGAAAAAAATACCCCTGTCCCTGTCACATAATTAAAAAGAAAGATGTAATTTTGCATGCCAAAAAACAACTTATCTTATGGCAGTTTACGTAGAAGAAGTATCAAGAACTTTCGGTGAATATTTACTTATTCCCGGTCTTACCACCAAACAGTGTGTACCTTCCAATGTATCTTTACGCACCCCGCTGGTGAAACATGCGGCAGGCACACAAGCAGCAATCGAATTGAACATTCCTTTCGTTTCGGCAATCATGCAGTCGGTTTCCGGTCCCGAACTGGCTATCGAGCTGGCACGCAACGGAGGACTCTCGTTTATCTTCGGCTCGCAACCCATCGCCAGTCAGGCGGAAATGGTGCGGAAAGTGAAGAAATTTAAAGCCGGTTTCGTGACCAGTGACTCGAACCTGACACCGGAACATACGTTGGATGATGTACTTCGCCTGCTTCGTCAGACCGGACACTCTACCATCGGAATCACGGATGACGGCACACCGAACGGACATCTTCTGGGATTGGTAACCAGCCGCGACTATCGCCTTTCCAGAGATCCGCTGGACAAAAAGATCAAAGACTTCATGACCCCTTTCGACAAGCTGATTGTAGGCGAAGTGGGACTGACACTGAGCGAAGCGAACCAGATTATCTGGGACCACAAACTCAACACTCTTCCCATCATCGACAAGGACGGCCGTCTGGCTTATTTCGTTTTCCGCAAAGATTACGACAGCCACAAGGAAAACCCTAACGAGGTGTCAAGCCCCGATAAGAAATTGCTGGTGGGTGCCGGTATCAATACCCGTGACTATCAGGAACGTGTACCTGCTCTGGTAGAAGCAGGAGTGGATGTGCTTTGCATCGATTCTTCGGACGGCTATTCGGAATGGCAATATGAGACTCTGCAATGGATCAAGCAGCAGTATGGGGATAAAGTACTGGTAGGTGCCGGTAACGTGGTAGATAAAGAAGGCTTCCTCTATCTGGCGGAAGCCGGTGCGGACTTCGTGAAAGTGGGCATTGGCGGTGGATCTATCTGCATCACCCGTGAACAGAAAGGTATCGGACGCGGACAGGCGACTGCCTTGCAGGACGTGGCTCGTGCCCGTGACGAATATCAGGCACGCACAGGCATCTATGTGCCTATTTGCAGCGACGGCGGACTGGTGCACGACTATCATATGGTGCTTGCCCTTGCCATGGGGGCCGATTTCCTGATGATGGGCCGTTACTTTGCCCGTTTCGACGAATCGCCTACAAAGAAGCTCTGCATCAAGAACAATTATGTGAAAGAGTACTGGGGAGAAGGTTCGAACCGTGCCCAGAACTGGCAGCGCTATGATATGGGCGGAACGGAATCTTTGAAGTTCGAAGAGGGAGTCGATAGTTACGTGCCTTATGCCGGTAAGATGAAAGATAATCTGGCTGCCACACTGAGCAAGATCAAAGCTACGATGTGCAGTTGCGGTGCCGTTACCATTCCCGATTTGCAGCAAAACGCCAAGATTACATTGGTTTCGTCTACCAGTATCGTAGAAGGCGGGGCACACGACGTGATTCTGAAGGAAAAAGGATAATAAACTTTTCATTATCCGCACACAGGCCATCCAATAAGTGCGAATAATATAGGACAGGCGGACGGATACGGGGTTTGAGATGACTGTATAGTTGTTGAAACTCGTTTCGGTCCGCCTGTTTCGTAGGTTTGACCTTATTTCTCTGCGTTCCGGAACTTCTGTGGGGTCATCCCCACTTGCTTCTTGAAAAACTTATTGAAGAACGCCGCGTTGTTGAATCCCAGGTTCAAGGCAATGTCTTTCACCGGAGTGGGTGTGGTTCGCAGCAGGGTTCGGGCAGCCAGGATCAGGATACTGTTGATGATTTCCATTGCTGTCTGTCCGCCCGATTCTTTCTTTATGATGTGGCAGAGGGTAGTTGATTTCATTCCCATTTCGGCCGCATAAAACTGTACCTGATGTTGGCGGGCATGATTCTCCTGTACCAGTCGGACAAACTGGCGAAAGACGGCGGAATGTTTGTTGGCGGGCGCTACCTGCGACAACGCTTTTCGCTGACTGAGCTCTGTGAACCCCTGTAGGAGTGCTTCAAGCATAGACTTCAGTGTGGCATGACTGAAAAGGAACGGAGCGTCTTTATGGATGTGTGTCAAAAGCGCGAAAGTCTGGACGTAGATGCCGAAAATTTTCGGGGACAATGGGAGCAAGGGGTGTTCGTTGATGATGTAGAACGTATGGATGATCGATCTGTCCAAGTGGGTTTCGTGGATGAACGCAAGTGAAAAGAGTACCGCATGCAGCTGCACATCGTCCGATGTCTTCAGCACTTGTACGAAACTTTCTGAGGGGATAGCGATCATCGTACCGGGACCGATATTGTATTGCACCAGGTTGATCATTGCCTTGACACGCCCCCGTATGCAGAGGGCAAATATGACGGCTTTTGTCTTTTTGAGTTCGGCACAATATGCCCACAGTGTTTCGCTGCTGATGCGGTCGGCAGTGGTGAAATTGGCCGATATATTTAATTCTGGAGTAAGCATGTTCTTTTGTTTGCTATAACGCTGAGATCCCTTTTTGGTTGCAAAAGTCATTATATTACGGTCTAATATAGTTAATGACTTGTTAATTCTGTACGGGGCTTTTCCTGTCATAGTTAAAAGTGGTCAATCCGTACACGATGGAATATTTTGTGAGAATAATAGAATATTATTTCCAACCCGATCCGTTGCCGATAACTGATATTAGTACGATCTTTGTGCCTTGACACAACTGAATTTATATGAACCGATCTTCATTCAACACCTTTGTTTTTCCTGTCTTTTTTTCTTCTTTGGCCATTGGGGACAATAGTCTGATTACGGTTATTGTTTTGCTGCTTATTGTCGTGTTTGCCTTGTGTGTGGCGGTGAAGTGCCTCTACGGGCAGAGGCGGGCGCTCAAAAAGGCGCTGGTGGGAGATGCCGTATGCAGGCAACTGTTTGATGTGTGGCCGCTGAGCATTCTTGTCCTCGGCGCTGACGGGAAGATAGAACGGATGAACAAGTTGTTGCTGGAAGAACTGCAACTGGATTTGAGGCAGGTTGCCGGGCGGCAGGCAGTTGACATCATCGAACTGATCCAGGACAAGGAGAACCTTTTGCCCCGGTTTCTGGAAGAGATACAGAGCGGAAAGCGCAACATTTTGTTTTCTACCAATTGCTTCATTCGCGAACCCCGTTCCAATATCAGCTTCCTGATTCAAGGCGGCATTGTGGGGATTTATGAAAGCGGGCGCTTGATCAAGATGATCGTCTACCTGCGCAATGTGCTTGAAGAACGGACGCAACGGCATGTGCTGAATATCGCCCTGAGCAAAACACATATCTTTTCCTGGTCGTTCGACATGGAGCGGAACCTGATGGTGATTGACCCGCGTTATTTCGACTACCTGAAGATTCCGACTCAAGATTATACACTGACCATGGAACAGTTTTCCGACTTGGTGCATCCCGATGACCGGAAGGTACTTTTCGATGCCCTTGCCGGGCAGTTGACGGGAAACTTGTACGAGGCACCCGTACCTTATCGTCTGCGCCGGGGAGACGGGGGCTGGGAGTGGTTCGAGGGGCAGTCTACTTATGTGGGGCAACTGTCAGATCTGCCGTTCCGTATTGTAGGTATCTGCATGAGTACGCAGCGGCATAAAGATATAGAGGACAGGCTGAACGATGCCCTCCGGAAGGCACAGCGGAGCGACCGGTTGAAGAGTGCTTTCCTGGCCAATATGAGTCACGAGATCCGTACTCCGCTGAATGCCATCGTGGGTTTTTCCACACTGCTGGTGAGCGAGCAGTCCGATTTAAGGCCGGAGGACATCGAGGAGTATGCTGCGTTGATAGAGAAGAACGGGCAGTTGCTGATGTTCCTGATTTCGGATATTCTGGATCTTTCGAAGATTGAATCGAACACCATGGAGTTTAACGTTTCGGTTTTCTCACTGAACAAGATGTTTGCCGACATAGCCCGCATGCAGCGTCTGAACGTGAAGCCCGGTGTAGAACTGATTGCGGATCTGCCCGCAGAGGATGTGTCGATTACTGCGGACCCGGTAAGGCTGGAGCAGGTGGTGAACAATCTGATCAATAACGCGATAAAGTTTACGAGCCGGGGCAGCATCCGGATAGGCTATCGCCGGAGGGGGGAGAAGGACGTAGAGCTGTTTGTCGAAGACACCGGGAAGGGAATGTCGGAGGAGGTGATCGCGCATGTTTTTGAGCGCTTTTATAAAGGAGATTCTTTTGTTCAAGGAACGGGGTTGGGACTTGCCATCTGCAAGACGATTGTGGAACATTTCGGCGGAGAGATTCGTGCGGAGTCCGAAGCGGGTGAGGGGGCGAGGTTTGAAGTCTGCCTGCCGGTAGGAGGAAAATAGAAACGGGGAGGACCCGAATGAAACGGGGAAAGTCACGTTGCGCGTTGTCCCATAACCGCTTGTGATTTCCCCGTTTCTGTGTTTATTTTAAGAATGCCCTCGGGCATGGAGTCAATACACGCTTGCCCCCTTAATCACGATCTTTTCCAGCAATTCCTGCATCTTTCCGATCACCGGTTCCGCTTCCAGCCCGTATTCGGCCGCCATCACCTGCATCTGTGGGAAAGTGGCCCATACACTGCCGTTCTTATCCTCCCAAACGGAGATCTTCAGCGGCAATTCGATCGAGATGCTCGGATTGTCCTGCATCAGCTTTGTGCCCACTTTCGGCGAACCGAAGACGATCACTTGGTTCGGGCGAAGCGTCAAGCCTACCTCTTCTGCGTTCTTTCCGTGGTCGAATTTGGCGAAGACAGGGATTCCCATTGCCCGGAGCGTCTGCTCGATGCGTCCCATGGTCTCGTCTACGCTGAACTGGCTCTCGTAGGTGTACAGTAGGTTGTCGTTGGCTCCCGTGCCCATCTTGGCGCTGTCGAAAGCGGCGGCAATGCGGCGTCCCAGGTTCGTCAGGTCCACTCCCTCTTTATTGGCGAGCAGGGTGACGCATACCAGTTCCGAAGCGTCGGTGAAACGGCTCAGGAAAGCCGAATGTCCCGATACGTCGCCTTTGATGTCCATCAGCCCGTTGTGGTTATAGAACTGCCAGCCTGCCATGGCGGGGACCACCTTGCCGTTGGCCAGCCGGGTGGGCTTGTACACGATGTCACGGTTTTCCGGTTTCTCGATCAAGGCGCTTCCCGCCAGTCCGATGTCCCAATGGGAAACGTTCTCTGCCGATGCCCAGATGTCGGAGAAACCTTTCAGTGCCGTAGGGCTGACAGCAGGCGCTGCGACGAGCCGGCCGTCTTTTTCAACGTATCCGGTCGTTGTTTCCGAGGGGTTGATATAGTCCCGGTCCTTCTTGAATGTTTGGTGCACGTTGCCCGTAGTGGTCACGTCCTCCTGTTTTACTTTCGCCAGGTCTTCTCCGAAGAAAGTCTGCCGCAGTCCCAGGTAGTCAATCTGATACTTCTTCACGAAATCGTGGTAAGGCATTTTGCCCGCCTTCTCGATGATGGAAGTCAGCAGCAGGAAGTTCGTGGCGCTCTGCTTCACATCCGTTCCCGGTTCGAAGGCCAGTGGCAGTGCGGCTACGGTCTCGATCAACTGTTCCGGACGATAATCGGCAGAGACGTCGAAACCCTTCTGCGCGCGGTAGTCGGCGATGCCCGAGCTGTGCTGCATCAACTGGAGGATGCTGACCGGTTTCCAGCTTTCCGGCACATCCTTCAGGTACTTGCCGACGGGGTCGTTCAGGTCGAGTTTGCCCCGTTCGTAGAGTTGCATCACCGCCACGGCAGCATATCCTTGCGAGATAGGGCCGATGGGCCAAAGCGTCTTGGCGGCGGCGAGGTTTCCTTTCGTGAAATCAGTCACTCCGTAGCCCACCACCCGGGGGATGTAAGGCGCCTGTACGATGGCAAGCGTCATGCCCGGTATTCCCTGTTCTTCCATAAAATCGTAAATCATCTGGTCGATGGCCTTGCCTTGGTAGGCAACGTGCACATTTCCCCTGCCGGCTTGCGGCAATTGGTTCTCATACTTCTTCATAATGGTTCCTCCGTTCTGTGCCGAGATCGTTGCCGAAGTCAGCAGTGCGACTAAAATTAATAAATTCTTTTTCATAACGTTCGCGGGATTGTTTTAGTTGTTTAAATCTGATGTTGCAAAGATCGGTGCTTATCGCTGCTCGGGAAAGAGCGATATCACACATTGAATAGGCAATTGTTCCCGAAGGCGGGGAAGAGTGGCGTTTCCACTCTCTAAAACCTGTTTGTTATAAGACTTTTATATATAAATAGGTATCTCCGTTTCCTCTTCTGATCCATTTTCTTTCCTCATAGGGTAAGATAGCATGATTTTCTTCTTATTCGGGAAGAATTGCTAACTTATCCGGCCATATGGCCCTTTCCTGTCCTGTGTGGAATGCCGATCTTTGCAAAGTCGGAAAACAAGCGGTACACCGACGCCGCACCCTGAGCTAAAAGGAGTATAAACGTCTAAAAACAAAAAAAGATTATGGAAGGTATCAACACCCCGTTCGTCATCGACGGACACACAGCGATTGTAATGACAGACCCGCAGAACGATTTCCTGAGCGAGAACGGTCTGGGCTGGGGCGCTTTCGGAGAGAATATACAGAAGAATGGCACGGTGGAAAACCTCCGCCGCATCTTCGAGGTGGCAGCCGCAAAAGGCATGCTGGTATTCATCTCCCCGCACTATTACTATAAGCATGATCACCAATGGCTTTTCGAAGGTCCCATCGAGAAATTGATGCACGACACGGGCATGTTCGAACGCCGGGGACAGTTGACCGGCGAGGGTTTCGAAGGTTCGGGTGCCGACTGGCTGGAACTCTACAAACCCTATATCGACGGGGGCACGAATATCATCGTCACGGCACCCCACAAACTGTACGGGCCGGAAAACAATGACCTGATTCTTCAACTCCGCAAGCGTGGGGTGAACAAGGTAGTGGTGTGCGGCATGTCCGGCAACCTCTGCGCGGAGTCCCATCTGCGCGAGTTGCAGGAACGCGGATTCGAGGCAGCCGTCGTCTTTGACGCCACGGCCTCTGCCAAGCTCCCCGGACTGGACGCCGATACGGCAGCGTTCATCAACTTCACCCTGCTGGCAGAGAAGGTCTACACCACCGACGAGTTCGTGGCAGAGATGCGGGAGCGGTGAGCGCGGGGTTATATAGACCGTTAATCGGGGGGGCTCTCTGAACGGAGTTCCTGAAAGGATAATCATCCCGAAAACGGCCTTCCGATAGACGGAAGATTCCCTTATCTCAACTTTCTCAATGGATGGGAAAAGCTGGGATAAGGGAATTCTTAGTATAAGTAATGACGGATTATGAACCGAATCTTACATTGGATAAACGATGACCCTGCTGTTGGGCAGGTCCGGAATATACATCGTTCCGGAGGCTACCGTGATATCTGCCGGGCCGGACAGCGGTTTCTCTGGGTTAATGTCGAGTGGCGTGATCTTTCGGGTATTCATGTCGACGGCACAAACTTGTGCGGGTGTCCAGTTGGTGATGTACATCGTTTTCTTGTCGGCAGAGAGGGCGATACCGTCATATTGTCCCGGGGTGGTGATGAACTTCTCCGGAACGGGTTTGCTCAGGTCGGTAATCTGATAGATGACATTGTTGTCCGTTGTCTTCCCGTCAGCGGGATAAGAGGCGACGTACATGGTTCCGTTTTCGATAATTAGCCCGTTAGGTCCGGCGATGCTCACCCATTCGGCAGGAATCCCTACTGCGCCCGGGTCACTGATGTCGATGCTGAAGATTTTTCCTGTATTGGTGACAGAAGCATAAAGTGTATTCCCTTCCGCCACGAGGTCGTTTACGAAAAGGTTGCCTTCGGGCAGCAGGACGACTTGCGGTGCTTTCTCCGGTGCTTGTAGGTTGTAGACTACGATTTTGTTGATGTCGCAGATGAACAGGTGCTCGTCACGAACAAACATTCCTTTCGGTCCGGAGAGGTTGCCGTCGGCAGGAATCAGGATTTCCGTCCGGTTATCTTTATGGTAGGCGATGTATCCCCTGCCTTCCGTGTTGAGTGGATTGAGCTGCTCCGTTCCGAAGTTGGCGATCAGGATACCTCCCTGATAGGGGTACGTGCTTTCGCAGAAACGAATGCTGTCACTGATGATCGTTGTTTCCGGTTGCTGTGCCTTTTCCGTCGGCTGGTTTTGTTTTTTGCTTTGGCAACACAGAGCGGTAGCCGAGAAGGTGATCAATAGGATGGGAGTAAAGAATTTAGTTTTCATAAGCTGATCTTGTATTTCATAAGATGAATTTCATGCAGCAAAGATACAGGCAAATAGAGAACGGGTTGTTGCCCGTTTGGTTCAGTCTCCGGTCTGTTTGGTTCAGGGTACGTTTACGAATGCTTCGTTCCGGCAGCTTCCCACACCTTATATATAGGTCTTCGATCATCTCCATTTCTCACTTCTCGTCCATCGTTCATCGCTTTTCGCCCATCATTCATCATTCCTCCCCCTATATTCAGTAGGTGTCATCTGATATTGCTCTTTAAAGAGCCGGGCAAAGTGTGCCGCACTTACAAATCCGCTCGCGTCCGTTACTTCTTCGATCGTTTTGTCCGACGTGTCGAGCAGATAAGCAGCGCGTTCCAGTTTTTTTCTGCGTATCCATCCGCGGGGAGCTTCACCATATTCCTGGGCAAATTCCCGCTTAAAGCTCGACAGGCTTCTGCCGGAAAGCATAGCCAGTTCGTTGACGGTGGCTGGGGAATACAAATGCCGGTCGAGCACGGCTGACAGTGCCGGGCTTTCGCTTCGTGCCGCATCCAGGAGGAAGGAAGCTATTAGTTGCCGGTAAGGACTGTCCAGAAGCAGGTATACCAGTTCGGTAAATTTCAGCCGGATCAGTTCGCACATAAACGGACTCTTACTCTTGCTGTATTCCTCCAACGAAGAAAACAGTTTCTCTATTTCCCGGTTGTGGGGAATGATCTTTATGGCTTCTCTTTTTGTCGGCATCCTTTCCGATATACGTTCCGGCAAACATCCGCTCAGTTGTTCGGCCAGTCCTTGCGCAACCCGTTTGCTGAAAAACAACATCAGGCTGCGGAACCCATGTTCGCCGGTAATGTATTCCGACATCACGTACTCTCCCCTTGGTATCAGAAACAGTTCTCCGGGGCGGATGTCAAACTGATTGCTCCCTACCTTGATCTGCTTCACCCCGGAGAGGATGTATACCAGGGCATGGTGCGTCAGGAAAGCGTCGAAGTTTTCCTGTGTGGTAGAGTTGACGTATTGGAGCAGGCGTATGTTCTTGTTTTCACCCGGCTGTGCCGGACGGAGAATGTCATCGGGGACGAAAAGGCGCTTAGTGGGCATAAGATGAAAGGTTTTGGAGTTAGCTGACGCAAATATAGGATAAAACTTCCTGAAAAATGCGGGGAGACGGGCGAAATCTTGTTCCGGTCGCCTTGCCCCGCGCATATACCCTCTCTCTGCTTGGTCCGCCTGCTGTGCCTACAGCGGCATGTTTCCGTGTTTCTTCGGCGGATTCGTCTGCATTTTGTTTTCCGTCATCTCCAATGCCTGTATCAAGCGTTTACGGGTTTGCTTCGGCAGGATGATCTCGTCGATGAATCCCAGTTCGGCAGCCTGGTATGGAGTGGCAAACTTCTCTTTGTAGGCATCCAGTTCTTTAGCTTTGCTCTCTGCGTCCGCCTTGCGGAACAGGATGTTTACGGCTCCCTCGGCACCCATCACGGCAATTTCCGCACTCGGGTAGGCAAAGTTCACGTCCGCCCCCGTCTGCTTGGAGTTCATCACGATGTAAGCGCCACCATAGGCCTTGCGGGTGATCACAGTCAGCTTGGGCACTGTGGCCTCGGCAAAGGCATACACTATTTTGGCACCGTGGCGGATGATGCCGTTGTTCTCCTGCGTATATCCCGGCAGGAAGCCCGGAACGTCTTCGAACGTAATCAGAGGAATGTTGAAACAGTCGCAGAAGCGGATGAAACGGCTTGCCTTGTCGCTGGCATCGATGTCGAGCACACCCGCCAGGTATGCCGGCTGGTTGGCCACGATACCTACCGAGCGTCCGGCTAAGCGGGCAAAACCGATGATGATGTTTTTGGCAAAGTTCTGCATCACTTCAAAGAAGTAGCCCTCGTCAACAACCCGTTCGATGATCTCTTTCATATCATACGGTATGTTCGGGTCGGCGGGGATAATGCTGCCGAGTGATGCATCTTCGCGGTTGATGTCATCGGTGCAGTTCTGCTTGCGCGTTTCGTCCATATTGTTTTGCGGGAGGAAGGAGAGCAGCTCGCGGATCGACATCAGCAATTCTTCCTCGGTGTTTGCTATGAAATGCGTTACACCACTCTTGCTGCTGTGCGTCATGGCACCGCCCAGTTCTTCTTTGCTGACTTCTTCGTGGATCACCGTCTTTACCACATCCGGTCCGGTGACGAACATATGGCTTTTCTCCTTCACCATAAAGATGAAATCCGTCAGTGCCGGAGAGTAGCAGGCACCTCCGGCGCATGGACCGAGGATAGCCGAAATCTGCGGGATCACGCCGCTTGCCATCGTGTTCTGGTAAAAGATGTCGGCATAGCCCGACAGGCTTTCGATTCCTTCCTGGATACGTGCACCGCCCGAGTCGTTCAGTGCGATGATCGGCGCGCCATTCTTCAAAGCCAGTTGTTGTACCTTGACTATCTTCTTGGCATTCGATGCCGAGAGTGAACCACCGTAAACGGTGAAGTCGTAAGCGTAGACAAACACTTGACGGCCGTCGATCTTTCCGTAACCCGACACCACACCGTCGCCCGGAACCTTGTTACGGTCCATGCCATAGTTGGTGCAGCGGTGCACCATCAGCTTGTCAAGTTCCACAAATGTTCCCTTGTCCAGTAACATATCGATGCGTTCGCGGGCAGTCATCTTTCCGCTCGCATGTTGTATTTCAATCTTGGCAGCGCCTCCGCCTTGGGAAGCGATACGGTCACGCTCTTCGAACGTGGCATAGGCTTTATTTACTTCTTCCATTGTCTTTCTATTATTCGTTATTCTAACGTTATCAGCGTCTGGTCTCCGGCGATATTATCACCTTCCTGTACCAGAATCTCTTTAATCCGGCAGTCCGAAGTCACCTTGTAGTTACTCTGCATCTTCATCGCTTCGATGACGATGACAGTTTCTCCGGCTTTCATCTCCTGTCCCACACTGACGGGGATTTTCACTACCTTGCCCGGCATGGGCGAAATGATGCGGTCGTTCTGTGTTTCTTCACCTTTCTTGCGCATCCGCAGATATTTTGCCTGACTGTCCACAATCTCGACATTGAAACTGCTGTAGTGTGTATTCACTTTGTAACTCTTTCCGTTCTCTTTGCGAATCAGTTGGGCGTTGGAGCTGCGTCCGTCCATCAGGATGTTGCAATTCCCGTTCTCTGCCATGACAACGTCCGCTTCGAACGTTTTTCCGTCGATGGTGAGTACCACTTTGTTATCTTCTTTGCTGACCAGTTCTATCTCGGCCACGCGATTCCCTATATGTATTTCCATACTCTTCTATATTCTTAATACCCCTTTGTGCAGTCCGAATTCTTTCCATTTGCTGATCGGGCGGTTGTCCGCAGCCAGTCCGCTGTTATTCTCCTCCAGGTTCATCAGGTAATCCATGTAAGCGGCGATCAGTGCGATGTTCTCTGCACGTTCGCTGGTACGGGTGATGCAGTGTTGGAGCACTTCCCCGTTTTTGCTGATGAATCCCGTATCGTAATGCCCTTCCACAAAGTCGGGAGTATCCATGATGGCGCGCAGATAACTGATGTTGTTCTTTACTCCTGTCAGCTTATATTCGTGGAGTACACGGCGCATTCGTTCGATGGCGTATTCGCGTGTGGTTGCCCATACAATCAGCTTGCCGATCATCGGGTCATAATAAATCGGAATCTCGTAACCTTCGTATACATAGCTGTCGATGCGCACCCCGATGCCGTTTGGCTCCGTAATCTGCTTGATGACACCCGGGCTGGGCATGAAGTTCATTTCTGTATCTTCTGCGCAGATGCGGCATTCGATGGCATGTCCGCGTTGCTGGATATCTTCCTGTTTCAGTTGCAACACCTGTCCTTCGGCCACTTTAATCTGCTCTTTCACTAAATCTACGCCGACTACCTCTTCGGTAATCGGATGTTCCACTTGCAGGCGCGTGTTCATTTCCAGGAAGTAATAGTTGCGGTGCTTGTCCACCAGAAATTCGATGGTTCCCGCTCCGACATAGTTCACGGCTTTGGCGGCGGCCACTGCTTTTTCTCCCATATCCCGGCGTAGTTCAGGAGTGACGAACACCGAAGGGCTCTCTTCCACAATCTTCTGGTTGCGGCGTTGCACCGAACATTCACGTTCGCACAGATGAATCACGTTGCCATGCTTGTCGCCCAGAATCTGGAACTCAATGTGATGCGGTTCTTCTACAAATTTCTCCAGGTAAACCGTGTCGTCGCCGAATGACGAAAGTGATTCGCTCTTGGCGGTTGTGTAGGCCTCTTCCACTTCATCTGCACGATGAATCAGCCGCATACCCTTTCCACCACCTCCCATCGAGGCTTTCAGCATTACCGGATAACCGATTTGATTGCAGAGTTCTACCGCTTCTTCAAGGCTCTTCAGGTTTTCTTGAGTACCCGGAACCACCGGTACACCGGCTTCTATCATCTTGATACGTGCCGAAATCTTATCTCCCATCGCCTCCATGGTTTCCGGGTCCGGACCGATGAAGATGATCCCCTCTTCACGACAACGACGGGCAAAGGTTGCATTTTCGGACAAGAACCCGTATCCCGGGTGGATGGCGTCTGCGCGGCACGACTTTGCCACTTCGATAATCTTTTCTATATTCAGATAACTCTCTTTCGATGCTGCCGGGCCGATGCAGTAAGCTTCGTCGGCATAGAGCACATGCTTCGCTGTTCGGTCCGCTTCCGAGAAAACGGCAATGCTCGTTATTTCCATCTCCCGGCAGGAGCGCATCACCCTCACGGCTATTTCGCCGCGGTTGGCGACTAAGATTCTTTTAATCATATTCATTTCTCAATTAAATGGAATACACATATTCATGCTTTCCACCCTGCGGACATGAGTCCACCCGATGAAAACACAGTATTTCTACGATTTGGGGCTTAACAACGATGCTTTCTTTCCTAACCCACGAGGTAAAAAAGCTCTTATTCATTGAATGGCAGGTCTTCTGACTGACTCTACATCTTATCGGACCTTCCCGACGTTTCTTTTTCCGTCAGTGGTTTGTAATTGGTTTATTGATAAGATGTTATATAGAGCTTCACAGCAGCGGGACTGTCCGGGATTTACACCCGATTCCCTTTTAATCTTCGTCCGTTGACCACGGATTCCGAACCAATTCGGGGACAAATATAGAGAAATATTGGATAGAGTGGATACTTTTTGCACGAAAAGTTCAATTTTGTGCAATGACCAACGGCGCTTTGTTTCAAAATAAATGTCATATAGACGAAACACAAATAGACTGTCGATTGTTCTTTTTTACAAATAAAAGAGCATAAACGGAATGAATTACTAACGAAATATACATGCCATGTCACACTTACCTACCTTAATTGCCGACCTTGCCCTAATACTGATGTCCGCAAGTATCATTACTCTTTTGTTCAAATGGTTGAAACAACCCTTGGTACTGGGATATATCGTCGCCGGATTATTGGCGGGACCTTACGTGCAGATTTTCCCGACTGTAGGTGATATTGAGAACATCAATATCTGGGCTGAGATAGGAGTTGTTTTTTTACTTTTCGCCCTTGGGTTGGAGTTTAGTTTTAAGAAATTAATAAATGTCGGGTCAGCTGCCTTTATCACGGCAACCACCGAAGTTATCAGCATGTTGCTGATCGGTTATATGGTAGGACATCTGCTAGGCTGGAGCACAATGAATTCTATTTTTCTGGGGGGGATGTTGTCCATGTCGTCAACAACGATTATTATCAAAGCGTTTGATGATCTCGGCTTACGTAACCAACGCTTCACGGGTGTTGTATTCGGGACATTGGTAGTTGAAGATCTGATCGCTATCCTGATGATGGTCATCCTTTCTACAATGGCAGTGAGTAAGGAGTTTGTAGGTGAAGAGCTGTTGATGAGTGTGTTGAAGGTTGTTTTCTTTCTGATCCTATGGTTCCTGATTGGGATATTTATCCTTCCGTTCTTTTTGAAAAAAGCAAAACGGCTGATGAATAACGAAACCTTACTGATCGTTTCGCTGGGACTTTGTCTGGGAATGGTTGTGTTGGCTACCCGTACAGGATTCTCGGCTGCACTGGGTGCTTTCATTATGGGATCTATCCTTGCCGAGACGGTTGAGGCCGAACACATAGAACATATCATCCAGCCGGTGAAAGATCTTTTCGGAGCTATTTTCTTTGTCTCTGTCGGTATGTTGGTCAATCCGGCTGTCTTGGTGCAGTATGGCTGGCCGGTGGTCATCATTACTTTGGTAACTCTTGTGGGTAAATCCATATTTTCTTCATTGGGAGTTTTATTATCCGGTGAACCGTTGAAGGTTTCCGTCAAGTCAGGATTCAGCCTTGCCCAGATAGGAGAGTTCGCTTTCATTATCGCAGGGCTGGGGGCTTCACTCAAAGTACTGGATAGTTTTATCCCTCCGATTATTGTTGCGGTATCGGTGATTACTACATTCACAACTCCTTATTTCATCCGGTTGGCAAATCCGTTTGCCGAATGGCTTTATAAAATACTTCCGCCTAAAACCAGGAAAAGTCTGGATCGCTATGCTTCCGGTAAGAAGACGGTCAATCATGACAGCGATTGGAAGCGGTTGTTGAAGACGATTGTCGGAAGAGTGATTATCTATAGTGTCCTTCTCACGGCGATTTGGTTATTGTCTGTGCAAACCGTTTATCCCACGATAAACGAGATGTTCGATGCTCCCGGGCGATGGGTAAACATAGGGATGTGTCTGGTCACACTTCTGTTGATGACACCTTTCCTGTGGGCACTTGTTTCAGATAAGTATAATTCCCCGGATGTATTTTTAAAGTTGTGGAATGATGATAATTACAATCACGGACGGTTGGTCGCGCTGATTTTGTTTCGTGTGTCGGTTGCCGTCTTTTTCATTGCAGGGGTCGTTATCAGTTACTTCAGCCTCAATTATGGGATAGGCATTGTGATAGCCGTTGCCGTATTGGCATTGATTCTTATTTTCAGGGAGAACCTCACGCAATATTCGCATCTGGAAACACACTTCCTGACCAATCTGAACGGAAGGGAAGAAGCTGCCCGCAAACGTTATCCTCTGAAAAGTCGTTTTAACAGTGAGTTTAATGACAAAGATGTTGAGCTGACTTCCGTTTGGGTGTCTCCTTATTCGTCTTATATCGGTCAGTCATTGGATGAACTCCCTTTCAGGCGGGAGTTTGGTGTCAATATAGTAAGTATTGTCAGAGGGGAGCGGAGAATATACATTCCACAAAGTTCCGAACGAATTTATCCGCAGGATAAGTTAGTAGTGGTCGGAACAGGCGGACAGCTGCAAGAGTTCCGGACGGAACTTGAGAACAGACAGGATTTGCCGGATGAAAAGAACATAAAACAAGATGTGACGCTTCATTCATTCACGGTAGATGAAGATTTTCCGTTTCTGAACAAAAGCATTGCCCAGTCCCGGTTAGGAAAAAGATATGATAGTCTCGTCGTAGCCCTTGAACGAGAGGGTGAATTGGTTCCGGTGAATCAGGCTATAGTTTTCCAATTGGGAGATTTGGTTTGGGTGGTAGGAGACAGGGAGAAGATCAGGCAGTTTTTGGTGCGGAAGAAGTAAGAGTGGTAAAGAGCAGAGGAAAGGAAAACGGCTGAGGCGAAAATTTGCATTTTGACAGATACACAATGAAGTATCATTCTGTATTTTCAATACGGTCTGTATTCGTTTCTTTCCGGCCTCGTTTGCGACTGCTTCCGAAAAGACTCTTATTTTCCCATCAGACAGAATCAAAATGATGTGATTTTACCTTTTTATCAAGCATATGGTTGGTGATCCTTGTTTTTAGACATCTTCTGTCGTTGTAGGTCGGATTGAACCTTTAAAATGATAGTTGACACATATCCCTTCTGAAGCCTCCGATAATTTCAGGAAACTTGTATTTTACGCCTTCTTTTTGCGTTATTAACTTCTTTCGGACAAAAGATTAGCTTCTTCCGAACAAAAGACTAACTTCTTTTCGGGAAAACACTTACTTCTTTTTGGAAAAGAGTAAGGTCTTTTGTTATATGAAATAGCATATTTACTCAATATGATGCAACTTTCTGTATGTAAATGTCATATCTATGCGTTGTATTCTTCTGCTGCACCGGTTTTTAATATAAAGTGTGTTGTTCAAAAAGGGAAAATAGTTTCTTTTTGATATTAAAATAGAGATATATGCATCTGTTTGTTTTTAGGCTTTTAAAACTCTGACTTTCTATGAAAAGTTAGTAGATACTATAATATTATTATTAAGTATAAAAGTTAAGATGCCGGTTGTTGATTTCTACTTTCATTGGCTATATTTGTGTATGTCTAAAATATAAAGTACTATGAAGTCCATTTTATTATCTGTTATTTCATTCTTATTAGTCATGAATGTCTGTGGTAAGAATGATGTGGATATGAGAACTTATTTGAAAAAAGTTCTAAGTAATCTTGATAAGGTAGAATCAGCTTCTTATCATGAACAATCTCAGTCCTGGCAACCCGGTGATACGACTGCTATAACTAATTCTTTTCGGTTTATTAAAGAATACACTAATCCTTCTGATTCGACTATCGGTGCAAGTTATGTGGCTCTTAACGCCAAAGATACGACGCGATTTGAATTTGGTTATGATGGAAAAGTGAAAATGATAAGTTTTCATGAGCATAAAGGGATTATGATCGATGATTTCACGACCAGAAAACTTCCTTTCAGGTTGGTGGGTCCTCCGTTTTTCTGTTACAGCCGGAATATCATCGGATATGCTTTGAGTACGGGGGATAGCATCACAACCGAATGGAAGGATTTAGGAGAAGCGTATTACTTCAAGTTGGTGATACATGAAGACAGACAGGTTGAATTTTTTGGAAAAGCGTACTACATACCGAAGCCTCCTTTTGACTTGGGGGACCCGACCTCGATTTACGAACTGTGGATTAATAAATCGGATGATTTGCCTTATAAAGTCCGCAGGGAAATGTCGCATCAGATTTCTGCCAATATATGTTCGGATATAGTGTTGAATCAATTGTCGATAGCCGATTTTAACTTATATGATTATTTGCCCCAAGACTATGAAATCCGCAAGTATGGTGAGAAAGGAAAGACTACCCAACTTTCGGCAAGAGAACTTATAGGGAAGAAAGCTCCCGACTGGATGTTGAAAGATATGTACGAGAATCCGGTGTCATTATCTAATCTTAAGAGTAAAGTGCTTTTAGTGAATCTGACCGGTATCGGATGCGGTGCTTGTCATGCATCCATTCCCTTTCTGAACGGGCTGAAAGAGAAGTTCAATGCCGATGAATTTGAAGTGGTTTCTATAGAAACCTGGGGACGCAAACCTCATTCGCTGTGGACTTATGCGGATAAGAACCAGATAAACTATAGATTCTTATGTGGTGATGAAGGCATTGTCAAGTCATACCGGACATATGGCGCAGCACCTTTCTTCTTTATATTAGATCAGGACCGCGTGGTCAGAAAAGTCATTCAGGGATATGGAATGGAGAAAACCGATAAAGAGATAACGGACGCTATCAAAGCATTGTTATGATGAAATGTATTTGCGGTTGGAGTTTATTCCAGCCGCAAATCGTATAAACAGGCACGTACCTCTTCCGGGCTGCCGATATGTTTCCCTATGTCATCTGATAGCTTCACGCATTCGCGCCATTCCTGATTCAGGTTCATCTTGCACTGCGATAGCTTCATGACGATGTTTGATGGCTTGAATCCGGTATCATTAGTCAGGTTTGTGCCGATACCGAATGAACAGCGGATTTTTCCCCGGCAATACTCCTGAATGTCCAGTGCTTTGTCAAAGTCCAGTGCATTGCTGAATACGATTGTCTTGGTAGTCGAGTCAATGCCTAACTCTTTGTAACGGGCAGTCAATCGGTCGATAAACCTGAATTCATCGCCTGAGTCACATCTTACACCATCAAACAATTTGGCTTGTTTACGACTCAGGTTGCTTAAAAAGATGGCAGATGTATAGGTGTCGGACAAGGCGATGCCGAGGTCCCCGTCGTATACATTTACCCAATTTTCAAGAGCCATGTAATTGGCGTGTTTATAACCGAATTGTGCTCCATGAAACATGAACCATTCATGCGGATGTGTACCCATGGGTTTCATGCCGTATTTCATGGCGAAATGGCAGTTGGAGGTGCCGATGCAATAGCGGGCTGTTTGTCTCAGGTGTCCGATGACTTGATCCTGCACGTCGAATGAGAAGCGTCTCCGTGTTCCGAATTCAGAGAAAAACAGTTGATGCTTGTTAGACAGTTCTGCCTTTTCGGATAGTTTACACAAGATATCTCCCATACTGGCGATATTGCCGGATGATTGATTCTTTATCTCGGAAACGATGGCAAGTAAAGGTACTTCATAAAGCGTTGCCTTATAAAGGTAATCACTGATCTCTATGTGGAGGTGTCGATTTTCGTCCAAACGGACTTCTATTTTTTCCGGTTGGAAACGGAAAGAAGAGAGCCATTCCCAATAGACTCTGGGGAGGAAACGGCAGTTCTTCACCATGTACTCCAGTTCTTCTCCAGTCAGTGCTACATGCGATAAGCGACTGATTTCAGTTTTCAGTCTTTCTACAAACTCGTCGCTGTATTCAGTTTCATCCCTGTCTTTGAAACTGAAAGTGCCCATCGCATACGGGAATAGTTTAATGTAAGCATACGAGGTAGTGAATTTGTAAAGGTCTGTATCGAGTATGGTACGAATAATCATTGGATTCTTTTAATTGGTAAAACGATATTTCAGATTTAAAATGTAGGGCGAAGATACTAACAATTGTCCAAAGGTTTAGGTTTTATAAAAGGAAGTTTTTAGGGCATCAGCACTTCATGAAGATTTTTTCTTGGCGAGTAGGGCATTGGACTGCTATATCCCATACGGAGTAAAACACACGGTATTTCAGTTTTTTTATTGTTTAGCAGTTCTCTTTGCATTTGTTCAGAGAGGATTTCCACTTCGCATGGCTGATTGATAAAAGCGGTGGACACACCGATTTCCGTTGTTTTCAGCAGAAAGCACTCTAAAGATCTTCCCAGATTAATCCAATCTTTCGGAGTATCTTTCTCGGCACAGAACAGCATGATGTGTGAAGACGATCGGAGCTTTTTTTCATCACTTTTATTTTGTATGTTGGGAGTCAGACAAGCATTCATGATGCGGCGAGATAACCATTGTGGTAAGTTAGGTGCACCAAAAACGGCATAACTTAAACCATCTTTAGTCGATTCTGCATGCTTCTTATTGAATCTCATCCAGTTTTTCAACTCATTCTTGAAGTGGAAGTCGGTCATCTGGATTGTATTTCCCCTCAGAACATAGTAACGAACTTTGTCGAACTCAGGCGTTCCGATTTTCCAGCAATGGAGGTGTACTGTTGCTGCTTTCGGTATTGAAAGCAACTTGTGTATCATTTCTTCCGGAATCAGTTGTCCTGTATATATACTTCTGTTGGTTTGCCGCTTGCCAATTTGTACAATGATAGAAGAAGGGGTAATTACGCCTGCATTGGGCTGGAGTTTTACTGTGATATTTCCATTATCTGCAATGTTTACTTGGGCTGAATATCCTTTAGTTTGTGCAGCCAGGCACAAATTTTCAGTTGCACATCCCAGGGAGATGAACATTTCACGCCGGTTTCCATCTACAATTGATAGTGTTTTAGTTTTATCCGGATGAATCTCAATACCTGCTTCTACGATACGAAATAACCAAGGTTGGGTGTTATGTCCCGAAGGAGCTTTAGTGGCTTGTTCTATCATGAATAGATAGTCATCTGTTATTGTTTCCATAATTAATAGGTCGATCTGAGATCATTATTGCTGTATTCTATTATATCTTTATTGCATCCGTTGAGTAATATTGCCAGTATGCAAATTCCAATCGTTATCATCTTTTTCATTTTTTGTTATTGCTTTTCTAACCATAGGTCCACTAATATGTTGATTCCGTCTTCCAGTTCTTTCCAACCGCTCTCTTCCTGAAGTTTGAGACCATTGAAGGTAGAACAGTTTTCTTCCAGCAACGTGAGATAACTGATGGCTGCTGTAATGATAGTGGCAAGGGCTGCTATTTCTTTTTGCGGGTGTTTTGACAGTTTGCTTACAGCATCTATCAGCCAAATGCCTTTGGCTTCTCTTTTCTCGCGGAGGTCTTTTATAAAATTGTTGTCTGACGTGAGTTCCCATCTGTATAGCCGTTTCAAAGTGTAGCTTTTTCGCATTATTATGATTTGTTTCCGGAACATCTCTTTGATGAATTCACCAAGGTGGTTTTTATCCGGTAGTGCTCCGTCAAAGTTAATCCAATAATCATGTTGGCCGATATATGCTGCTATCAGACCTTCTAAAGAGTTGAAATAACGGTAGATCAACATTTTTGATACTCCTGCTTTTGCTGCTACTGCATTGATGCCTAATCCTTCGAAACCTTTCTCTTCGATTAATTCGTCTACTGCTTTGATGAGGATTAGCTCTGTTACCTGTCTGTTTTTGATAAACTCTTTTTCCATGGCTTTATATTATTGTTACTGATCGGTCACAAAAATATGTTTCTTATCGGTAACATCGAGAGGAAAAGAGAAATATTTTTCCCAAACAGCATTTTTCTACTGTTTGGGATATAATATGTTTGGGGTAAAAGGAGAATCTTTTATGCCAGGTTTACCGTTGGATTGTGTATGGTCAGCCCGCCGTCTACTACTATTGTTTGCCCGGTAATGTATCGTGCGTCTTCGGAAGCCAGAAAAGCAATTGTTGCGGCGATGTCTTGCGGTTCTCCTAAATATGGTGTCGCACATTGTCCGAGAAATACGTTCCGTATATCTTCATTCAGGTTGTTTAATGCTGCAGGTGTGAGAATCAGTCCCGGGGCTACAGCATTGCATCGTATGTTTTTCTTTCCTGTTTGTGTCGCAATGTATTTGGTCAGATTGATGACTCCTGCTTTGCTTGCTCCATAAAGAGTGCCGTTCGCATCAGCTGTAATTCCACTGACTGAGGCTACGTTCACAATATTGCCACCGCCATGTGCGTTCATTATGGGGATAACCAGTTGGGACAGGTACATGGTACAAGATAAATTAAGATGGAAAGCTTCGTCGAAGTAATCCATGTCCAGTGTCTCAATGTCGGTATCCCGTTTAGGATTTGTACCTCCTACGTTGTTTACCAATACATCTACCTGCCCGTATTCTTTTATGGCAAAGGCGATCAACTCTTTGCAACTCTGCAATTCTGTTGCAGAAAAATAGATCGGGCGTACATCTGCTCCTAAAGCATTGAGTTCGGTAGCAAGTTGTTCTGCTCTTTCTTTTGAATGGTCGGCTATAACAACTTTCCCACCTTCGGATACAATGCGGCGTGTGGTTGCTTCGCCAATTCCACCGGCAGCGCCCGTGATAACAGCTGTTTTATTTTCAAATCTGTTCATATAGGAGTGTTTTTGAAGATTATTATCCTCAAAAACAGTTTATTGGGGAATTTGTTATCCGAATAAACCCTCTTTAGCACCATTTGCCTGACTTTAGCATCTATGTATCTTCTATTTCGCTAAATCTTTATAAGTCTGTTAAATGTTAACAAAAGAAAGGCTAAATGTTAACATCATGGCTCTTCTATTAAACCATGTTATAAGATATCCTGTTTTGCTTTGCAAATTTGCAAAATTACCAGAAGTCCGTATCTTTGCAATGTGTTTTTCATAGTATTAGATTTAAGGTTAACAAAAGATTGGCTGTCTGGGATAGATAGCCTTTTTTTATTGCCATATAGAAGTGGTTAGCATTAAAATACTTATTATTAAATTATTGGTGAATAGGGAATTAACCGGGTAAAAGGCAGGGATAAACAAAATAGTGGATAACCTCTATTCTAATGTAAGCTGTTATGTAGGCAAAAATTAGCCTACATAAGTTTTGGTACAATCTCAAACTATCGTTACTAATAAGGATTAATTGCTTTTTATCGGCTTCTATTTGCCCGATGCAGCATACATAGCTGCCTGAATGATAGATTGTTGCAATTTAATCGGTAGAAAAGTTGTTTTTGAGACCTCTGAGACTTGTTTTTGAGGCTGTTTTACACTCTTTTCTTAATGAATCAGAACCATGAGGAAGTTTTGCATCCTCAATGAAGCTCACCTATCTTCTATCCGACTACAAAGGTATAAAATTCCGTGATGTTTTCGCCAAGAATGTCAACTAAATGCAAGATATTCTCATGGATAATGTTTGCTGACCAAAAGAGTAAAAATTGGTTGAAGCCTTTTCCCTTTTCTTCCCTTTGCTTGACTTAACTTTATTGCCCGTGTATATTATAACGGTCATTAAAGTCAAGTTGCTGGTGTGAAGTCATATCTTTTTCTTTTGGCAAGCAAAATAGTTCTTTGATATGATGAGTGTATGAGTAATAATTTGCATCTATATTACGAATAATATATTGTTTGTAGATAGGTGTATATAGCACTTACAAACCAAATTATGACATTTAGTCTTTGGAGTTTCTGCTCAAAAAGAGTTATGTGCATGGTTAATTATTTAATGACGTGCATTTTCTATGTACAACACATCATTAAATAAATAAAAAGTATTACTTTTGCATATTATATGATAGGTTGATTATGACAAAGTCATCGACATAGTCGTTTTGTACCTTAAAATAGATAACAAAATATGTCAAAGAATACAATGGGAACCAAACTTCCCCGAAAATTGGAGCAAAAGATGCAGATTGTAGGCGAGCAGATTAAGCTAGCTCGTTTACGTAGGAATCTGAGTGTGGCTCAGGTTGCTGAACGTGCCACCTGTTCACCGCTTACTGTGTCCCGAATAGAAAAAGGGATTCCTACTGTTGCAATAGGGATCTATCTACGTGTTTTGTACGCATTGCAACTTGACGATGATATTCTATTGCTTGCCAAAGAAGATAAAATGGGAAAAGCTTTGCAAGATTTGAGTTTGAAAACAAGAGAACGTGCATCCAAGAAAGGATAATCTATGAAAAAGTTGTATGTATATGCCGATTTCGATTGGCTCAAAGAAATGGAACTCATTGGCGAACTAGGCTATGAGTCTCTTCGTGGTGCGGACAGCTATAGTTTTACGTTCAATAATGAATGGTTAAGGCAGCACAGCGATTTGTTTTTGAGTGACGACCTAAATAATTACCCGGGACAACAATATACACAACCGGACAAGGATATATTCGGATGTTTTTCCGATGCTTTACCGGATCGTTGGGGACGTACTTTGTTGTTGCGTCGTGAGCAAATTGCAGCTGCGGAAGAAAAACGACTAGTACGGAGATTGTCATCCTTCGATTTCTTGACTGGTATCGATGATTTCTCCCGAATGGGTGGATTCCGTTTTAAGGAAGACCTCAATGGCGAATTTATCAATGTGAGTGAATCATTGAAAATTCCACCTTTGACGGATATTCGGGAACTGATTGCGGCCAGTGCCGAGATAGAGAAATGTGAAGAAAACAATATGCTCCCTGATAGGAAATGGATTGCACAACTTGTGCAACCGGGAACGTCATTAGGAGGTGCAAGGCCTAAAGCCAATGTTGTAGATACAGATAAGGTTCTTTATGTGGCCAAGTTTCCATCGCGCAAGGATGACTATGATGTTGGGCTTTGGGAGCATTTCAGTCATTTGCTTGCCACAAAAGCAGGGATAAACGCTGCAAAAACCAAAGTGCTGGCAACTGGAGAGAAATATCATACATTGCTGTCACAACGCTTCGATAGAACCCAAGAAGGAAAACGCATTCATTTTGCATCTGCCATGACCTTATTGGGGCTGAGTGATGGTGACAATGCAACTACCGGGCATGGCTATCTGGATATAGTCGACTTTATTATTCAGAGCTGTACCGATGTGGAACGAAACCTACAGGAACTATACCGTCGTGTGGCTTTCAATATATGCATAGGCAATAGTGACGACCATTTCCGCAATCATGGTTTCCTTTTGACTGCAAAAGGTTGGACACTTTCTCCTGCATACGACATGAACCCCACTTTGAATGAGTATCAAAGTCTGCTGGTTTCATCAACCTCTAATAAAGCAGAGCTGAGTATTTTGCTGGATGCTTGCGAAGGCTACATGCTAAACCGTAAAACAGCAGAAAAGATTCTTTCGGAGGTGATTGAAGCTGTAAAAGGATGGCGCGAATTGGCAACACGATTAGGAATTTCCAAGAGAGAGATGGATGTGTTTGCCGGAGTGTTGGATGCAAGGTGGAACGATTGCGTTTGATTTACAGGAATAGAATATTGTTGGTAAACTGTTGCTGTCCATGCTTTTATAGGGCGGTGATGGATAAATTTTATTTATATGAAAAAATCAGATATATTTTGGCAGACATATTTGAGTCTCGAAAAAGAGTTCATTAATGTTTCTAATTTCATATTTATAACGGATGAAATTACAACTCATGAGAATGGTAAAGAAATTACTAAACCATGTAATTCCCAATTGGAGACGTTTTCACCCCATATAGCAGATTTACTTATACGATGCTGTGTCCAAATAGAAGCAATTTCTAAGGAACTGTATTATGACAATGGCGGGTCAAAACCACGTGGAGATAAAAGCTTGTTTTTTGATGAGGATTGCTTAAAACTTATTGATATAAAATGGGCGATACATGATAAACGAGTTTTGGTTGTTGCTCCATTCTTCAATTTGACCAAAGAAGAAAATCTAGTTCTAAGACCATTAAAGAATGCCCATAAAAGAGCTGGTACATTTTGGGAAAAAGCATATCAAGCTGTAAAACATGATAGATTTGCTTCTCTCAAAGATGGCAATATAAAAGCTCTTTTACATTCGATGGCTGCGCTTTATCTATTAAACTTATACTATAGAAATGACTCTTGGATTGTTAAATATCAAGAATTATCCAAGAGTGATTTTAGTATGGGGTCTTCAATCTTTGCAGTGAAACAACCAGAGGTTGGTCAATTATGGTATGGCAATACCCCAACCATAAGTGAAAGCCCTTATGTCGTAAGATACCAAGCAGAAGATTACAAACGAATTGAGGCAATGCAAAAAGCCGATAATGAAGCATTAAATCATTATTGGCAGCAACAGCCAGAAATCAGGGAGCCTGAGTTTTTGGCAATACTTGCATCAGAAAGGAAAAAACAAGAATTGGATCCTACTCATAGAATCTTATATCTTTGGGAGTTGGGTATTTATCGATTAAAAAAAATGTTACCCACAAATCTGCCGTTTGAGGAAAGAAAAGAAAAATTTATCAAGAGCGAGGCTTGGAATTGTTGGGTAAATCAACATAACATTCATTTAAATCCTGAAGAAATAACGGAAAATAATATTGATGAGGAGATTAAGAATGTCGGTAGGCGATGGGGCATGGATATAGAAAAGCAGTATAATACCATGAGTTGGATTCATTTAGCGATGAATGGTGCTATATGTAAAGTATATATACCATGATTCATTTTAAATTGAACGCTACATGTTAAAGTTCCTGTGTCGTGAGTTGTCGACATTGGGTGTTAAAGAACCGCAATACCATTTCGTTGCCTTTATCATGAAAGCAATTGTTTGCGTGAAGGTTTTGGAGAAGGGACAAGAAACTAACATTCCGACCAAAAGAGATCAGCAAACGACCAGTTAGGGCATGACAATGGCATAACTGGGGCGCAATAGGGGCATAACAAGATACTTTCTCTATAGCAGAAAACCCTCATTAGTATTTCTACATTAGCGAAGCAATGCGAAGTTTCGGAGAAAGCAATGAGGGTAACACTGGAGCGCATGAAAGTAGGGAATGTTATAAAACGAGTTGTGGTAAGTTTTTTGGGACATTGGGAAATCCTTTTATCAACATCTAAGGAAACAAAATAATATGAATTATGGCAAAGAAAGCAACAAATAGGAAAGATGGCAACACGATTTGGAATTTCCAAGAGAGATGAATCTTTTGCCGGAGTGTTGGAGGGGCGATGTAAGGTGGAATAATTGTTTTGGTGTGCCAAATCACCAAGTAAAAATGCGCCAAATTGCCAAGCGACACGAGGTAGAGGGTTGATTTATATGTAGTTGAGCTATAGGGTGTGGGCGAACTTTGTATTATGCTGTGCGAACATAATGTTTGTGCAGCATAATTTTTTTTGAAAGGTGAAATTCATTGATGGAACGGATAAAAACGATACATGTGTTCTTTTGCATATCTTTATGCCAACTGTAGTCATTCCTTTAAACGATGTTTTTGTTGCTTATCTACTTGGTTATATGGGAAATTAAATGTATCTTTGTTTGCAATATAACGAGTATAATTTGAATACTGATGTCGAACAATCAACAAATAATGATGAATAGGATTAAGGCAGTACTGGCTGAAAGGCAACGAACCAATAGATGGTTGGCAACTCAAATGGGCAAATCAGAGAACACAATTTCAAGATGGTGTTCCAATAAGTCGCAGCCCTCTATTGCCCAACTGCAAGAGATAGCAAAATGGTTGGATGTTGACGTCAGAACACTAATCACACCCACTAAAGAACAGTAAGAGAATATGGAACAAGCTCAATATAATCAGCTATTTTCTTTCATCTGGAATATTGCGACAGATGTACTTGTGTATGCCTTTGATAAAGGCGAATACAAGAAAATCATTATGCCAATGATGGTGTTGCGTCGTATCGATGTGCTTCTTGAACCAACAAAGGCAATCTTATTGGCTCAAAAGAAAATGCTTGATGATAATAAAATTGCCAATCAAGATCCAATATTGTTTAACACCACAGGATATCCTTTCTACAATACTTCACTTTTTACAATGAAGACCTTGAAGGGGGAGACCGATCCATTACGGCTAAAGATGAATTTTAATGATTATCTTAACGGTTTCAGTAAAGATGTTCAGGATATTCTTGATAAGTTTCATCTCCGTCAAATGGTTGATAACCTTACGGAGGCAGAACGTTTAGGGAGTATAATTGAAAAATTTACAGATGATAAGATAAATCTTAGCAATAAGCCTGTTCTTGATGATAATGGTAATGTGAAATCTCCTGCTCTTGATAATCATACAATGGGTACGATGTTCGAGGAACTACTCAGAAGATTTAATGAAGAAAACAATGTAACGGAGGCCGGTGAACATTTCACGCCTCGTGATTATGTAAAACTGCTTGCAGATTTGGCTGTTATACCAGTTGCAGACAAAATTAAAGACAATACATACACGGTGTATGATGGTGCTTGTGGAACAGGTGGTATTCTTACTATTGCACAAGATCGCATTAAAGAAGTTGCTAACGAAAGAGGCAAGAATGTTCAAGTGCTGATATATGGGCAAGAGCTTCAACCTGAAACTTTTGCGACCTGTAAAGCAGACCTGATGATTTCAGGCGATATTCAGGCATTTCAGTATGTACATGGTACAGAGATGCGTGAATACATAGCGTTCGATAGTACCATTTCACGAGATGGACATCCTGGCGAAACTTATGACTTTTGTATCTCTAATCCTCCATTTGGTACTCCTTGGAAGGAGGATCTCAAAAAGCGAGGATTAACTGAGACTGAGAAGAAAAAGTTTACTGACAGTCGCTTTACATTGATTGGGGAAGATGACATGGGAATATCATTTATCCCTGATATTGGCGATTGTCAAATGATGTTTCTTGCCAATAATCTTTCACGAATGAAAAATGCCACAGAGTTAGGTACTCGTATCGTGGAGGTTCATAACGGCTCTTCTCTCTTTACAGGCGATGCTGGTAGTGGTGCAAGTAACCTTCGTCAATATATTATTGAAAATGACCTGTTGGAAGCAATTGTGGCTATGCCAGAAAAAGACTTCTACAATACAGGTATTGGTACATTTATATGGATTGTAACAAACCGCAAGGAAGAACGCCGTCGCGGTTATGTTCAACTGATTGATGCAACTGATATTAAGTCTCCGTTGCGTAAGAATTTGGGAGAGAAAAATTGTGAAACAACCGAATCCGACCGACAGCAGATTGTAAAATTGCTTACCGACTTTGCAGAAACACCGCAAAGCAAGATTTTCCCGAACAATGAGTTTGGCTATTGGAGTGTGAAGGTATGCCGTCCTCTACGCCTTTGTTTTGAGTATAATGAGGAGCGTGAGGCTGAAATGTGCCGCAAGGAGAAGGATGCTGCTATTTGTTGCGAAGTAATGACCTTTGTCAAGCAATATGACCATTCGTCTGATTATGATTTCAATACTTTGCAAGAACTATTAAAGGTTGCAGTAAAAGGAATGAAGAGTAAACCTAAGAAAAAGCATGTTGATTTACTCCAGAAGTACTACACAACGACTTGTCTGGACGCAGAAATCGTTCTTGATTCAGATGGTCGCCAAGTTGCAGATAAAGCATTGGAAGATACTGAGATAGTTCCATTCCGTTATAAGGGCGGTATTGATGAATTTTTGCAGAATGAGATATTGCCATATACTCACGATGCTTGGATTGATGAAAAGTCTATACAAGTTGGATATGAACTCTCATTTACAAAATACTTTTATAAGCCAAAGGCGTTACGTTCCATTGAGGATATAACACGAGATATTCGTGCTGTTGAGGAACGCACCAATGGTATGTTGGATGATATTTTGGGTAAGGTATGAGACGGTACGATGAATATAAAGATACAGGTATAGGATGGTTGCCAAAGTTGCCAAGTCATTGGAAAAAACGAAAATTAAAATACTGCTTTTCTGAACGTTCAGAGAAAAACCATCCAGAAGAGCAAATGTTGTGTGCAACACAGTCTCATGGTGTGATTCCACAATCAATGTATCAGAATCGAGTTGTGGTCGTAAACAAAGGCTTTGAAGGTCTTAAGCTTGTAAAAGTGGGTGATTTTGTAATTAGTCTTCGCTCTTTTGAAGGGGGAATAGAATATGCGTATTATCAAGGTATAATAAGTGCTGCATATACTATCCTTGCACCAATAGAAGAACAATTTACAGATTATTTCAAAGTATTATTCAAAAGCTTGCCGTTTATACAGTTATTGCAGACATGTGTAACTGGAATACGAGAGGGACAAAATATTAATTATCCCTTATTAGGACGGAAATTTATACCTATTCCACCTCCTACTGAGCAAGAGAAAATCGTGAGTTATCTTGAAAGTAAAATCCTATGTGTAGATGCGTATGTTCGAGAGAGAGAGAGAGTTACAGCTGCTTAATGAACTAAAAGAGGCTGAAATTGCTAATGTCATCACACGAGGTTTGAATCCCGATGTGAGGATGAAGGATAGTGGTATTCCATGGATTGGCTTGATTCCTGAACATTGGGAGATAAAACAACTTCGTAGTTATCTGAAGATGATAACTATTAAGAATAAACCTAACGAACAACTTTTATCTGTTGTGCGTGAAAAGGGTGTAATTATTCGAGATATAGAATCAAAAGAAGAAAATCATAATTATATCCCTGACGACTTGAGTGGTTATAAATATGTTTCTGTGGGGCAATTTGTTATTAATAAAATGAAAGCATGGCAAGGCTCTTATGCAGTTTCAAAATATAATGGCATTGTTAGTCCTGCATACTATGTTTGCGAATTAAATTTTCCACATAAAGAATTTTTTAACATAGCAATTAGAAGTAAATTCTATGTTCCATTTTTTATTCAGTACTCTAAAGGTATCAGGGTCGGACAATGGGATTTGTCTCCTATTGGTCTAAAAAGTATTCCTTTTTTTGAACCTCCACACGAAGAACAGCAAGCTATTGTTGCCTATATCGAAGATAAGTGTAATAAGATCAACTCCCTTATTGGAGAACTTGAAGCAGAAATAGAATACTTGAAAGAATATAAACAGAAACTTATTGCAGATTGTGTAACAGGCCAAATAAATGTGCAATCTGAAATATAAATAGATGAAGTTATGGTAACTGATACATCAGAGAAAAATCTTGAAACTATCCTTGTGAGCTATTTGTGCGATTCGCAGGGTTATGAAAAGGGTATTTCAGAGGATTATAGCAAGGACTATGCGCTCGATACTGAACGTGTAAAGCGATTTATTCTCTCTACACAGAAAAAGAAGGCTGAGAATACGGCCTGTTTTGTGAGCGAAGTATCAGAACGCAAGTTTTTTGCCGAGTTGAATAAACAACTTGCTTCTCGTGGTATTACTGATGTGTTGAGAAAAGGATTTCGTTACATATCGGAGCTCTTCGATATGTACTATCCATTGCCGTCTGAGTTGAATCCTACAGCTCAGGAAATGTATGCAAAAAATATTTTTTGTGTAACAAGACAATTGTTCTATAGCAGGGACAATTCGAATAGTATTGATGTAATGGTTTCGTTGAATGGAATGCCAGTGATGACAATGGAACTGAAAAACCATTACACCAATCAAACCGTTGAGAACGCCATAAGACAATATCAAACTGACCGTGATGCGAGTGATCCGCTACTTGCGCCTAAAAGATGTGCCGTACACTTTGCTGTTGATGATGATAATATCCGTATGTGTACTTGGCTTTGCGGTAAAAGTTCTTGGTTTTTACCATTCGATAAAGGTGCCAATGGTGGTGCCGGTAATCCTGTTAACCCCAATGGTCTGCGCACATCATATCTTTGGGAGGATATATTAAAGAAAGAGTCTTTGTCGGATATACTTGAGAATTATGCACAAGTTGTAAAAAAGAAAGATGAGAAGACAGGCAAGGAGAAGATTTCTGTTGTGTGGCCGCGTTATCATCAATTAGAGGTTGTCCGACAATTATTATCCGAAACGCGAGCAAAAGGTGTAGGTCAGCGTTATTTGATTCAACACTCGGCAGGTTCGGGTAAGTCTAATTCAATAACTTGGTTGGCATATCAACTTGTTGGCTTGCTTGATGGTACAGAGCCTTTAATGGATAGTGTCATTGTTGTTACAGACCGAGTAAATTTGGATAAGCAAATTCGTGATAACATCGCTGCATTCAAACGTTTGTCTAATCTTGTAGCTTGGGCTGATAGTGCTGAAACATTGCGTAAGAATTTAGAGAGTGGAAAAAAGATAATTATCACAATAGTACACAAATTTCCATTCATCCTTGAAACCATTGGTTCGGAGATGAAGCATAAGCGTTTTGGCATTATCATAGACGAAGCACATAGTAGCCAAAATGGTTCAATGTCTGCGAAAATGAACATTGCCCTTAGCGGTAATGTAGGAGAGGATGGTGAAGACTTGGAAGATAAGCTGAATGCTATTATCGAGGGGCGTAAGATGGTGAAGAATGCGAACTATTACGCATTTACGGCTACGCCAAAGAATAAAACGCTTCAGATGTTCGGAACTGCGTTTGAGCAGCCTGATGGTGAAATCGGACATCGTCCATTCCACGAGTATACAATGAAGCAAGCAATTGAAGAGGGCTTCATTATGGATGTACTCAAGCACTATACAACATATAACAGCTACTATAAGATCGTCAAAGCTATAGAGTCTGACCCTGAGTTTGAAAAGAAGCAAGCCCAGAAGAAACTTAGAGCATTCGTAGAGAGCCAGCCTGAAACAATTCAGCAGAAGGCTTCTATTATAGTGGAGCATTTCCATAGCCAGATTATTGATAAGGGCAAAATGGGTGGACAAGCTCGTGCCATGGTGGTAACAAGTAGTATTCTTCGGGCAATAGAGTTTTACTATGAAATCAGTCGCTTGCTTGAAGAACGTAAGAGCCCTTATAAGGCGATTGTAGCATTCTCTGGTAGCAAGAATTATGGTGGCAAAGATGTTACAGAATCTGACGTAAATGGTTTTCCGTCAAAAGATATTGAGGGTAATATGGAGCGTGAACCGTATCGTATCTTAGTTGTTGCAGAGAAGTTCCAAACTGGATATGATCAGCCATTGCTTCATACGATGTATGTGGATAGAGTCCTAACTGATGTAAAGGCCGTTCAGACCTTGTCTCGCTTGAATCGTTGCCATCCCAAAAAACGAGATACTTTTGTACTTGATTTTGCCAACGACGCAGAAAGCATTAAAAATTCGTTCCAGCGATTCTATAAGACTACAATATTGTCAAAAGAGACTGACCCGAATAGGTTGAATGACCTCATTCAAGAGATTGAAAGCGCTAATATATATTCTGAAGAGGATATATTTATACTCAATGAAAAATATTGGACGGGGGCTTCTCGTGAGGAGATTGACCCTATAATCAACAATTCTGTAGAGCGATTCAAAGAGCTTGATGAGAATATTCAAATCAGATGCAAAAGTAGCATTAAATCCTTCTTGCGTACATATCCTTTTCTCGCAGCCGTTTTGCCTTTTAAAAGTGTGGAATGGGAAAAATTAAACACATATTTCTCATTGTTGATACACAAGTTGCCAGTGTTGAGAGGCGAGGATTTTACCGAAGGGCTCATTGAAGCAATTGATTTTGATCAATACCGAATTGTTAAAGGTGAGGAGCAAAAAATTGAACTGGAAAACTCTGATGCCGAGATTGAGCCAACTCCTGTGGGTACACTTAAGGGTAAAGCAGAACTCAATATGGCGAGATTGAGCGAGATATTGGATGAGTTTAATGGTATTAATTGGCTTGATAAGGAAAAAGCGAAGCAACAACTTGAGGAGTTGCCTGTGCGCTTGCAAGCTGATGAAGCATTTGTGAATGCCGCTCGAAATAGCGACAAAGAAACAGCTCAACAGCAATGTAATATGTCATTGATGATGATTATTGCACGAATGCTTAATGAGAATACAGAATTCTGTAGAAATTATCTCGACAACCCTGATTTTATGAATTTCATCAATCAGAGAGTATTTAATGCAGCATATGAAAACGCAAATAAATAAGATATCATGAAACTCGGAAAGATTAAACGTATTAATGACCTGCGTTCTGTTTGGCAGCATGAAACGAAGGACTTTAGTAAATGGCTTGCCCAAGAATGCAATTTGCAGCAATTAAGTGATGCGATTGGAATTGATATCGTCTTAGAAGAATGTGAGTCTTCTGTTGGAAGTTTCAATGTAGATCTATATGCTATTGAGGAGGGTACAGAAAGACGTATTATAATTGAAAATCAGCTTGAAGACACCAACCATGATCACCTTGGCAAGCTTATCACTTATGCGTCAGGGAAAGGTGCGGAAGTCATTGTGTGGATAGTAAAACGCGCGCGTGACGAACATCGTCAAGCAATAGAATGGCTGAATCAAAATACTGGTGTTAAAATAGGCTTTTTTCTCGTAGAAATTGAATTATGGCAAATTGATGATTCTGCAATTGCTCCCCAATTTAACGTAGTAGAACGTCCTAATGACTGGGCTAAACAAATGAATAATGTCGCTAGTTTAAGCGAGACCAAACAGCTGCAACTCAATTTTTGGCAACAACTATCAGAGTATATTAAATCAAATGAATCCTTTGCCAAGGAATTTTCTGCGAGAAAAGCACAGCCACAACATTGGTATGACTTGAGTGTCGGAAGTTCATCATACCATGTTAGCTTAACTGTAAATACGCAGAAAAAACGTTTAGGTGCTGAAATATACATACCTGACGACAAAGATAAATTCGCCATCTTCAAGCAGTATGCACAAGAAGTAGAAGAGTCAGTAGGCGGCAAGGTAGAATGGAGAGAAGCGGACAAAGCAACTCGCATTATTACTCTTTATTCTTATGATATAAGTAATGAAAGCCAATGGAACTTTGCATTTGAATGGTTGATGAACAAGGCTTTGATATTTAAAAGAATTGCAAAGCAGTTTGATAAATAGATGCCTAAGGATATATTAGATATTTTCTCGCAAATTAGAATCATTGTAAGCTTATGTTGATTAAAACGGATATTTCGAGTGATTTCTTAAACTTATTTACCAAAATCTTTGAAAATGAAGTATTGGAAGGTGGTAATAGGTTGAATGTTTTTATGTTGAAAATATCTAACAATCAGTTTAATTATGGTAATCTAAGCGAAGAATTAGAAAATGCATTAATAACGTATGCTTTATCTAGGCATACATGTAATGAATTAATAGAACAAAAGAAGTTTGGAAATTTAGCTTCACAAGCAAGAGAGAAATTAAGACGTGCTAAAAGTAACACAGGAGAATTAGGAGAACTTCTTTTGTATTGCTTGTTAGAGTCGCACTTACATGCTCCCAAGCTGCTTACAAAATTAGAATTGAAAACAGCTTCAAATGAGTATGTTAAGGGAGCTGATGGCGTTCATTTGTTAAAGATTGATGATGCATCATATCAAATGGTTTTTGGAGAATCGAAACTACATGGAGATTTGAAAAGCGGAATTATTTCTGCGTTTGAATCTATCAAAACAATGTTAGACAACGACCTCGACAAAATGAGATATGAAGTTCATTTGGTAAATACGAATTTGTTAAAAGAGACAGTATCGGAGGACTCGTATGAAATATTAAAGAAAATCTTAATACCAAGTGAGAATGATGAAAATCTAAATCTTGATAATTCTTTTGGAGTCTTCCTAGGTTTTGACATTTCAATGTCAGATGATGAACGTCGTGTTAATAATGCTGAATTTAGAACTAATATATCGGAAAAAGTAAAGTCTAGTATAAATAAAATAGTGCCGACAATTAATGAGCTGTTGAAGAAGAACGAGTTTATCGGCTACAACTTTTATTTTTACATTTTACCATTTTCTGACTTGGATAAGACTAGATCAGAAATCATAAACAGGTTGAAAAAATAATAGCTATGATTCTGGCAGATAAGATTGCACAAGAGATAATGGGTAGCGAGTATTTTCAATCGCTTTTTGTGATATGTATGGAACGTTCATATTATCAAATACTGAATTTATGTAAATCAATACAATATAAAGAAAAAGAGTATAAAGATTTATTGAGATTTGCCGATTTATTATCAGCATCCTCTTTTTCTGAAGCTCGTAGCTATGCGTACCATATTATAACTTTCTTAAATAGTTCATATAAGAATGAACCATATTATAGAATGGTATCTAAATCTGTATATTATAATCTTGGTAATTTTCCAGCAGTTAATTATTTAACTAAAGAAGATTGTAATGAGGCTGTACTTCCATTAGATAAAATGATACAAATAGATGCTAAGAAAGCCTTACAAGAGGTTCCAAATTCAGATGGAATATACTTTACTGATACTCAATATGATTTATATTCGGGGTTAAGTGAATCCAGGGAATTTAGCTTCTCTGGACCGACATCTATGGGCAAATCCTTTATTATAAAAGCATTTATAAGTAGAATAATACACAATAGACCTCCTGAAAATTTAGCGGTAATAGTTCCTACTAGAGCTCTTATCAGCCAGTTTACTCTCGAAATAAAAAAAGACTTGGGTATACAACTGGAACGTAATAAATATAAGGTTGTTACAAATTCAAATATATCAGAACTTATTCTTGAAAATAATACAAATCTAATTCTCGTGTTAACTCCAGAACGGCTGATTAGTTTTTTGTCTCAAAACGAAAATCCTTCAATAGGTTTTTTATTTGTGGATGAGGCACATAAAATAGCACAAGACGATACTAGGAGTATAACAACATATATTGCTATAGAGAAGACACTAAAAAAATATCCTACAACCAAACTTTATTTTTCATCTCCTAATGTCTCTAATCCGGATATTCTGTTAAAGTTGTTCAGAAAAGATGAGCAGAATTCTTTTAAAACAGAGGAGACCACAGTTGCTCAGAATCTTTTTTTCTCTGATTTGAGTGAGAGGAAATTTTCATATTTTTATGGTAATGAGTTTCTTCCAATATCCACTAAAATCCCGGAAAGTGCCAGAACGGTAAATGGCTTTCTTGTAACTTATGGGAGAGATAGTAATTTGGTGTATTGTAATAGTGTAAGACGTACAATTGCTTATGCTACTCAGTTTGCTAATACAATATCCATAGATGATGCAACTAGAACAAACAATAAATTAAAGAAAGCATCTAAAATTATTGGTGATTATATTCATCCTGATTACTATTTAGCAAGTATCATAAAAAAGGGGGTAGCGTATCATTTTGGCAATATGCCACAATTGATACGTAATCTAATCGAGGATTTATACAAGAATGGAGATATAAAATATATTTTTTGCACCTCTACATTATTAGAAGGCGTAAATATGCCTACGCAAAATTTATTTATACTCGATAATAAGAAACATCGGTCAGAACTCAAATCCATTGATTTTTGGAATCTTGCAGGGAGAGCAGGTCGTATGTCTCGAGAATTACAAGGAAATGTTTTTTGTATAAAACATAATGAATGTGATTGGAAAGGAAGCGCATTTTTTAAAAGTAAAAAAGTTGAGCTTATCCCAACTGTATACGACCGGATAAATAAAAATTTGAAAAGAATAGAAAATCAAATTAAGAATAATGAAATAAAGACAGGAACAGAGGAAGAAAAAAGAATTTTGCGTTATATAGCCAATATCATTTGTATCGATACTTTGGAACCGAAAAGTGGGTATCAAAGTCCAATTATAGAAGAGCTAATAAAAAGAAATAAGATTCAGATATTAGAATTGGCCAAAAGTAAAAATTCTAATATTGAGGTGCCATTTTCGTTATTAGACTCAAATGAGTCTATCGACATCAGTATTCAAAATACAGTATATAAACAGTTGCTTGAATTACACGCTGATAAAAAACAAATTACATTATCTGGCAATGTGGATTATGAGAATTGTCTAAGAATTCTTGAAAGGTTTTATCATCTATATAATTGGGAGAAAACAAACATTAAGGAATTGAATAATGTGAATAGCCTAAAGTATTATGCATTTATTATGAATCAATGGATTAATGGAGTAAGTCTCAATCAAATAATATCAGACTCTATTAAATATAAAGAGTCCAATCAATCATTTATACGACTGCCTTCTGGTGCTAATGAGATATTTAGCTCAAGAAAGAAAGAGCATGTGAATATTTTGATAGGTGAGATTATTCGAGATATAGAAAAGGTTATTAGATTCCATTTCGAAAAATATTTCAACCATTACTTCTTAGTATTGAAGCATATTTTGGGAGAAGATAACGCAGGTGATAATTGGGCTGTATTACTTGAATATGGAACTCGAAATAGAATTGTGATAGCATTGCAGAATTTAGGCTTGTCAAGATATACCGCAAATATAGTGTATGATAAATGTCGAGCAGCTTTAATAGTTGAAAATGGTAAGCTAAAAGGGTTTGAGAAGTCTTTAATTTTAAGTATGCTTCGACAAAATTCATTGGAATATGACGAAGTCTACGAATTATTATAAAAGGCAATAATACTTATGTCACAAGATATTCAATTCATATTATATAACCTTCCGGAAAAGAAAGGTAAGGTGCAGGTAATCATCAGGGATGAAACCATTTGGTGTATCCAAAAGGCGATGGCTCAACTTTTTGGTGTGGATATGACTGTCGTTTCCAAGCATCTCAAAAATGTATTCGAGTCGTCAGAGCTACAGCAAGATTCAGTATGTGTAAAATTTGCACATACTTGGCGATATAGTTTTGTATCGATTATTGTATAATTTATGGCAAAGAATATAGAAATAAGAAATAGTACAGCAGAATTTCTCATCTTTATGCTTGAAGGTCAAGAGGATGGGATTCAAGTGATGTATAAGAATGAGACCATTTGGGCAACACAAAAGGCGATGGCGCAGCTTTTTGATTGCTCAACTGACAATATTGGACTGCACTTAAAAAATATATTTGCATCTGGGGAACTTGTCAAAGATTCAGTTACCGAGAAAAACTCGGCAACTGCCGCAGACGGGAAGAATTATCAAACAATGTTCTATAATCTTGATGCCATTATCAGTGTTGGATATAGAGTTAATTCTGTTCGTGCCACTCAGTTCCGGCAGTGGTGTACGTTTGTACTCCGCCAGTTTGCTATCCGTGGATATGTGCTTGATCATAAGCGAATGGAGAACGGGGCTTTCTTAGGTGTAGATTACTTTGAACATTTGCTTGCCGAAATAAGGGAGATAAGGCTGAGTGAGCGTCGTTTTTATCAGAAGCTCACGGATATCTATGCTACGGCAATAGACTATAACAAGGATGCTCCGACAACCCGTCTTTTCTTCAAGAAGGTACAGAACAAAATGCACTATGCTGTGCATGGGCATACTGCTGCGGAGTTGATAGTCGAACGAGCCGATGCGAATAAGGAACACATGGGATTGACCACTTGGGAAAACGCTCCGAATGGAAAAATTGTCAAAACAGATGTGTCTGTAGCAAAGAACTATTTGCGAGAAAAAGAATTGGAAGAAATGGGTAGGATAGTCAATGCATCGCTTGATATGGCGGAAAGTATGGCAATGCGTCATATACCTATGACAATGGAAGATTGGGCAAAGCGAATAGACAAATTCATTAATTTATTTGATGGCCCGATATTGCAGGATGGCGGAAAAGTTTCTGCCGAATATGCCAAAGAGTTTGCTGAATCTGAGTTTGAAAAGTACAGGATCATTCAAGATCGTCTTTTCCAATCTGACTTTGATAGATTTGAAGATAATAGTCTTCCTGCATTAGATATTGAATAATTATAATGTCATTTTGAGGTTGGCAAAATTGCCTTTGGGATATGGCAGATTCATGTCGTTAAATTAGCAAGTGTTCGGACAATAGTTCTGTATTCATCATCTAGTATCTGCATTTATGGTGGCCGACGTTACTCCAGGATACCACTTAAAAGCAAGAATAGAGTTCACAAAAGAGTTCATAAAAGAACCAGTAGGGTTCATAAAAGAGTTCGTAAAAGCACTACTGAAATACACTCCAAAACCGCAATAATGCCAAATTCAGCTTGCAGAGGATTGGCAAAGTCTCACGAGCGATAAATCGCTTGGGGTATTGAGTTACCCTAACTCAATAAGGTTTGTATAATGGGCAAGCCCTGTGAGCAATTAAGTATACAAATTTCGTTTTTGTCGAGAAAGGCATACCGATGGCTGGCGAAAAGATAAAAGGCTTAAATAACGCTATTTTTCATCCAATCAGCTTGCTGGAAGATTGGCATTCTCAAACGACCTATTGGTCGCTTGGGGTATTAGGCTCCCCGTACAAGATAATGTTTGTACAACGGGCAAGCCCAATCAATGGCAGCGACCAGTTCCGTGGATTATCATGAAACCAGTCGTTGCACTTAGACTTTGACTTATATACGAATGGACACTTTTAGAATAAAGTCAAGTGGAGAGTCAATAATGGTAATCCGGCATGAACCGATAAATGCCACGGCTTTCCTGAACCACCATCCGTTTGTTCGTGAGAAACTGAATTATCTTCACAATCTTGTTGTGATTAAATTTCGTTCCTGCCAGTTCGTAGGCAGTGGTCAGTTCTTCTTCCAAAGCCTTATATCCCGAAATAGTTTCTCTTCCCTCAAAAGCCAGTTCGAGAGCCTCGCGATGGATTGTTTCGTGGATGTCCCTATAAGGGGAGAAGGGTTCCTGTTTGGGACGACCTACGCTCTTTTTTGTCGGCACATAGTCTGGCAGAAGTTCGGGAAGTGATTGGTCATTGATGCAGAAGGCAAATGGCAGAAAGTCTTTGGAACGGGTATGCACACTTTCCACTTTGCTGATGTTGTTGTCGTCCTTGTCTTTTTCGATTTGGATGACAGTCTCAGCCTTGTTGTTGATTTCCGTGCCAATGTGTCCACGGGCATTTTCATCGCTTTTGTTCTGATGAAGGATGGTGTGAAGATGAATCTGGTATTCGTCAGTCCACTGCATGAGTTTGGAGATTACGCATGTGGCTTCGCTCGGAGAATTAATGTCATAGACCAAGTCGCGGATTCCGTCAATCACCACGAAACCGAGACCTTCAATCTGACTGATTGCATCATCTATGATAGCCAAACGCTCCTTGGGGTTGAACTTGCGTAGTGCGAGAAAATAGAAACGGTCGCAATCCTCATTAGCCGGCAACTCTGCCAGTTTCATGATACGATGCATCACAATCATACAATGGTTTTGACTTTGTTCTGTGTCGATGTAAAGGATGCGGTTCTTTCCTTCAGGGAAGTCCGTTGTGTAGTTAAGAACTTCCTTCCCTGACAAAGCTGCTGCCACCATAGCTGACACATTGAAAGTCTTTTTGCTTTTAGCCTTGCCTATGGATGCACTGAAATTTCCCAATGTCCCGATAGGTACTCCGCCTATTTTCAGAACTTCCGGCTCCTGCTCGTACTCTTTTCCCAAACTGAGCATGGTATCTTGCCATCTTGTAGCGACCTGAGCAAGATTCTCAATGGATGTTGGCGTTCCCATAGCCTACCAGTCTTTAGGGTTGGCTTTGTGACGTGTAGCTGCAAGCATTCGGGCGTGTTCTTCCTCTATGCTTATAGGCGTTTCTCCTTTTCTTCCGCTTTCCAACCATTTGTCCAATTCATCCCGATAGACAAACAAGTGTTTTCCTTGTTTGATGATTGGAATACCACCATGCTTGGCTTTGTAATAAAAGGATGATTTCGAGATACCTAAATACTCGCAGACTTCATCAACGGTCATTGGAACATGGGTGTCCTTTTTTACTTCGTTATGCTGCTGATGAATTTTTTCCGCCAGCAACGTTTCCATACTTGCGATTCTCTCGCAAAGTTCTCCTACCACTTCAGGCAGGTCATTAAAGGTCAGTTTGTCTTTTTGCATATATAACATTGTTTTTGTTAAACATGCTGCAAACCAACACAATGATGTAATGCTGACAACTATCAGAAGGCAATAATATTTCAGTCTGTGTTGAATAACCCTAATCGGTTGAATTTGCTTTTTATTCTTGGGCTTCTTTCATACATTTGAAGTGATAATCTCCGGTTTTAGGAATATCAAGGGCTATTTTGCAAACTCCGCATGTCCGGAGATTTTTAGATAGATATTTAATCGAAGCATCTTTTAGTTCATGTGGGAATATAGTATGTATGAATGTTGCTCTATCTATAAGAGAAATGCCCAATCTCTCCCCGATGTTCCATACGAAATGCATCAGGTCAATAGAACGGAGGGAATTATCTACTTTTGAACGGATTGGCTTGTATAAATCAGACTGTCCGTGCGCAAAATACTCTATGTTTTCATGTAGAATTTCAAGATCTTCTTTTGAAAGAAATTCCGTCATTACAAATGTGGTATATTCATGAATGACACGCTTAATGTCTGCCTGCCTTTCGGCTTTTTTACGTTCAATTTCAGCTACACGTACTTCATAATTATCCATATAATCTTGTTTTACAACACTTCCCGCAACTAAATTTACCGGATTTATGTCCTTGTCGTTTGGACACTCCAGTTCAATCTCCTTAATTTGTTCAGTTAGTTCAACAGGAAGAGGTTTTGCTTGCTTGCCAAAAGACAAACTCAATTCATTCTTTGTAATGAATCGGAAGAAGAAATGCTTAAGTACTCCACAGGCGAGTATCATTGCCGTAATATATAGAATAACTGGAGTGGAATATTCCATCAGGTTGATATGGCAACTGAGATATAAATAGGAGTCTGTTGCCCAGTAAAGGATGACACTTACTGAAAGTATGAAACTAGTTCTTTGAGGAGAGATTTTAATACTATTCGTCATAAACTGATACTATTTGAGTTTTACAATAAGACAAATGTATATGCAGATTTCCAAATAGTTGCTGTTTGTAATAGATAATCGTTCAGAATTTAGGAAAAAATATGCTCAGAGTATGATTTGATGCAAAATATCATACTCTGAGCTATAAAAATGGGATTATTTGAACCTTAATTCTTACTTGCGGATTAAAGAGATTCTGTTGCTGGCTTCACGCTTGTTACTGTCCACAACTTTCATGTACCGTTGTGTCGTGGTGATACTTTTATGTGCCATGTTACTTTGAATGGTACGTATGTCTGTGCCAGCTGCTCCTTGAAGTGTTGCGTATGTTCTTCGATAGGAGTGGAAAGTGATATTCTTGGTGATACCGGCTTCGCGAATCCACTCTTTCATGGGTTGCTGTGTCCAACTTCGTTTCAATCCTTTAAATACTAATCCGGTTTTTTCCGGAGAATAGCCGATTAATTGCAGGGCTTCGTCACTGATTGGAATGATGTCCTCTGTTTTGGTCTTTTGGGTAATTGTATGGACACATTTTCCTCCAGCTGCAAAGTCAATGATTTCATGCCATTGCAACGATAGTATGTCGCTGATTCTAAGACTGGTCAGACATGAAAACAATGCCGCTGTTTTCAGAATTGGCTTTTTGCAAGGTGTTTCTGCCAATTTGTATAGTTCTTCCACACTTAGATAATCTTTTGGAGTATCTTCTGTTTCGATTTTATCCAAAAAGTCATTGATATTGGTTTTGATTAGCCGATTGCGATAAAGGATTTTCAAAAGTCCCCGGAATGTTGACCAATAGCCGGAAGCAGAGTTCTTTGAAATGCGACCGTCACGCCTGAGTTGCTTGGCATTTAGCAGATACTCACGAAACTTATTGCAAAGGTCAATATCAATTTCTTCAAAAGTACATTTGCCATGAACGAAGTTGTAGAAATGGTGGTACACAAATTCCCACTTTTGGTCATGCTTACGAAGCTGCTTGCGGTAGTATTCCAAAAAATCCGCTTTGAGTTTGTGCCTGTCAAAAAAATCATACCTGTCATTTACGATAGATTCAAAGCGTTTGCATCGGATGGCTTCTGCCTTTTCCGACATAGTGGCATTGAAGTTACGTTCGCGCTCATTCTTGGGATTGGCATAAATATAAATGTTCAATCCTTCGTGGCGGATGGTCTTCATTGTTTCTTGGTCACGATAGCCCGGATAATAATCCAGATAGTAAGAAAGCATCCCGTTTTTCAAAGGACGTGTTCTCAATGTTACTGTTTTACATTCTAACATGGTTACAATTATTATTAGTTTATACTTGATTTGCTGCAAATGTCCGGAATGGCTTGACACAGACAATGCTCATTCTTAGAATCATTTTCTGGTCTGCCTAAATTCAGACTTAGGCTTATTTTCTGACACCCATTACATGATCAAATTCCACTTTCAGGAATCTCACGAAACGACCTTTCTTCTCACGTTTGATTTCGTGAAACTGCAAAATGCCATAGACAGAATCCCGTGTGAGACTGTATTTCTTCATGGCTTCCTGTACGGTATAGTATTCCGATGAATCATCTTCTGTTGTTTTCTTCGACAGATCAAAGTGCAGTTTGGAATAGAATATCTGACCATGTTCTTTCTTTGAAGGGATGTTGTTCCGATAGACATGGGAGCGGATGGCAACCCGACTCATCCCATACTTTTGTTCTATCTCTTCGGGAGTGTACCATTCGGTCAGATCATTATCTGTCTTGTATTTGGCAAAAGCAGCATCAATATGCTTTTTGCTGTAATAGTTGAACTGACGGATTTTTACTTTTGGCACATTATGCTCCCGTGTATAAGTCCATACCCATTTGGTGTTGACCTTGTATTTTTTGGCAATTTCTTCAGCAGTGTAATATTCAGCAATATCAAATTCGACTTTTGACATCACACGTTCATAAGGTTTGGATTTAAGCAAAAGTTCTATATCAGCTCTTCGAATAAAAGACATTCGTGAACTAATCCGACTTGCTCTCAACTTATTCTCTTTGACTAATTTGTAGATGTACTGACGAGAAACTCCCATCAATTTAGCTGCTTGTGAAAAGGTAAAGTACTCTTGATTTTCCAGCATCTTCTTTACCTCCAACAATTCTTGACTCTGAATGAGCTCCATTCTTCGCTCTTTCATACGATGTTTGTAGCCTCGTTTAGAACATTGAGGACTACAATAATTAGTGGTGGTTTTCTGAGCTATAAAAGGTTTACCACACCATTGACAAATTCTTTTTACTTCCATGTTGTTTTCTCCATATTTTTAATGAAACCATAAAGATTTAATTTCCCTTTTTGTCTCTCTACGTAAACCATTGTTCACCCATGTCGCCAAATGCGTCAGTGTGACATCGGGGACAAACCCCAATTTGTTTCGCGGTAGAAATACGGTAGAAAAATATGGTGAACAACACTATCCAATCGCTATGAACTGGATTTGGGATAAATAAAAAAGCCGCTGAATTTCAGCGACTTCATTATAGTTGGTTCTAATTCGTTGCGGTTAATTGCGATATATCATTTTCCGATGCAAAAATGTGCAAATATATTCTGTAGCACCATATCATTGGTTACTTCCCCTGCTATATCGGATAAATGGAAAATACATTCACGTATGTCTTGTGAAAGAAAATCCCCGGAAATATTCGCGTCCAACCCTTCTTGTACCCGGTGAATTGCATCCAATGCACGTGTCAACGCTTCGTAATGACGGACATTCGTTACAATAACATCATTCTGTGTGACTGTTGGTAAATGGGCAGCTGCTACAAGTTTTTGTTGGAGTTCATCCGTGTGCTGACGTTGTTTCGCAGAAATAAAAATAGATTCTATTTCCGAACCGACATGCTCGGAAAGTTGTGAGGTAAGTTCATTTTTCTGAGTTTCATTTATCAGTTCTACCTTATTAAAGACTAAAATCAACTGTTTGTGTTCACAACGAGGAAGAATCTTATCGGAGAGTAGTTTTAGCTGTGAGATTGCGTCTGCTGAATCAATTATCCATAGTACAATCTCTGCCTGATCGAGCTTTTGAAAAGTTCGTTCGATACCCAGACTTTCAATCATATCGTTAGTTTCCCGAATGCCGGCTGTATCGATAAAACGAAAAGTGATGCCAGCTATATTTACAGTATCCTCAATGACATCGCGTGTTGTGCCGTGAATGTCACTGACAATTGCCTTATCTTCGTTCAACAGAACATTAAGTAAGGTAGATTTTCCTGCATTGGTTTCTCCGATAATAGCTACCGGAACACCATTCTTTATAGCATTTCCAACACTGAACGAGTCTACCAGGCGTGCAATCACCTTCTCAATTCCGTCAGCTAACTGGCGCAAGGCAGATCGGTCGGCAAATTCCACATCTTCTTCACTGAAATCTAATTCCAGCTCAATCATTGATGTGAAGTTCAATAGTTTCTCGCGCAATATTGCCAATTCCTTGCTAAATCCGCCACGCATTTGACTCAGAGCAAGACGATGGGTGGCGGCAGAAGATGAGGCTATTAGGTCGGCTACAGCTTCGGCCTGACTTAAATCCATCTTACCATTGAGGAAAGCTCGTTGAGTGTATTCTCCCGGCTGTGCAGTACGGCATCCGTTTTTTATCAGCAATTGCATTACTTGCTGTAGAATATAGGATGAGCCGTGACAAGTGATTTCAGTACTGTCTTCCCCCGTATAGGAATGTGGGGCCCGGAAAAGGCTGACGAGAACCTCGTCTATCAGTTCTTCTCCGTTATAAATTCGGCCGAAAGTTAGCGTATAAGGCTTTTGTTCACTCAGCAGCTTTCCGGGTTTAGCCGGAGTAAAAATACGACTGGTGATGGTTATTGCTTCAGGACCGGAAACACGAATGCTTCCGATGGCTCCTCCTTGAGCGGTTGCTATGGCGCAAATTGTGTCTTGATTCATTATCTATTTCATTTTGAGTGGCAAAGATAGAGCTTTCTCTGTAAAAAACAGAGTAAACAGATAGAAGTTATGCTTTATTATTTTATCTTTGCTCGCATACAGCAAGACAAATTTTATGGCTATGGGACACGCAAAAGATTCATTTTCGGGGATGGAGAATATTGAAAAATTAAAAGAGGATTACCAGAAGATCACTTCTGTTTTGGCCGGACATCAGATTGCATTCTGGGAATACGATATTCCTACGGGCGAATGTAATTTTACAGATGAATATCTTAGTATCTTGGGTTTAAAGGAAGCAGGAATTGTTTTCAGAGAAATTAATGACTTTTATCGGTTTGCTCATCCGGATGATGTTACTTCTTATCAAACAGCTTTTAACCGCATGCTTGAGTCGGATACAAAGACTTCTCAAATAGTAGTGCGTTGCTTGGGAGAGCATGGAGAAACAATTTGGCTTGAAGATAATTTCATTGCGTATAAGAAGAATAAGGAGAATGGTTCTGATAAAATTATAGCATATACTGCCAATATTACTTCACGCTGTGAAAAAGAAGTGCAGATCAGACAGCTTGAAGAGCGAAACCGGAAAATTATTGAGGCACTCCCTGAGTTTATATTTATTTTTGATGATAATTTCTTTATCACGGATGTATTGATGGCACCCGGTACGGAACTTTTACATCCGGTAGAAGTCTTGAAAGGAGCAGATGGGAGATCTATTTATTCAGCGGAGGTCAGCGAATTGTTTATCAGTAGTATACGTGAATGTCTGAAAAGTGGAAAACTGAAAGAAATAGAATATCCTTTAGATGTAGAAACCGGCAGACATTATTTTCAGGCGCGTATTGCTCCGTTTGAGGGGAATAAGGTATTAGCTCTGATTCATGATATAGGTGACCGGATACGTCGCTCGCAAGAATTGCTTGATGCTAAACGGCGGGCAGAAGAGGCGGACCGGATGAAATCGCTGTTCCTTGCTAATATGAGCCATGAAATACGTACTCCTTTGAATGCGATTGTCGGTTTTTCGGAGATAATAGCTCTGACTGAGGATGAAAAGGAGAAAGAGGAGTATTTAGGGATTATCCAGCAGAATAGTAATCTATTGCTGCAACTGATCAATGATATTCTTGATTTGTCACGCATAGAGTCTGGTAAATCGGAAATGCACTGTCAGTTGACAGAAATAAGCGGGCTGGCAGATGAAGTGTATAAGGTACACCGTCTTAAAATGAAGAAAGGGGTCGAACTAAATGTGATTCGTCCATCAGATGAAATCTGGATTTCGACGGACAGAAATCGTGTAACACAGGTATTGTTTAATTTCTTATCGAATGCAATTAAAAATACGATTGAGGGGAGCATCACCTTTGGACTTGTAAAAGAGGAAGAATGGGTGAAATTTTATGTGGCAGATACCGGTTGTGGCATTTCTAAAGAGAAGCTCCCTTTGATATTTACCCGTTTTGAGAAGTTGAATGATTTTGTACAAGGTACAGGATTGGGTTTACCTATCTGTAAAAGTATTGTGGAACGGTTAGGAGGTCGGATCGAAGTGGAATCCGAGCTTGAGCAGGGGAGTACTTTCACTCTTTATCTGCCCAATAAGCAAGAGCAAAAAGTAACGGTTGCGGAAAGAGGAAATGCAACCGTCACTGTGGGACTGAGCAACCGGCAGAAGAAGATACTGATAGCGGAAGATGTGGAGTCTGGTTATCTGCAGATTAATGCCTTTTTGAAGAAAGAATATACAATTCTTTGGGTGCCAAATGGAGAGGAAGCAGTAAAAAGTTTCATGCGTGAGAAGCCCGATCTGATTCTGATGGATATCCGAATGCCGGTGATGAATGGTATTCAGGCGACAGCTAAAATTCGTGCAATTTCGCAAGAGGTACCGATTATTGCGGTTACAGCATATGCATTCTGTCCGGAAGGGGAGCAGGCTATTGAAGCAGGGTGTAACGAAGTGATTGCGAAACCTTATCCTCTGGAAAAGCTGAGAGAAACTATCAAAGCTTATTTGCGGGAGGGAAGATAAGCCTGTTTTTCGATGCAACAATTTATGATATAGTGTGTTATGTAGAAAACAAATAATACTGTATAGATAAATTGGATTATGAAGAAAGTTGTGATAATCGGAGCCAGCGGCTTCGTGGGTTCGGCTATTCTAAATGAAGCTTTGAACCGTGGATTTCATGTGACGGCGGTAGTTCGTCATCCTGAAAAAATTAAGATTGAGAATGAGAATCTGGAAGTGAAGAAAGCCGATGTCTCTTCATTAGATGAAGTTTGTGAAGTTTGCCAAGGTGCCGATGCCGTGATTAGTGCTTTTAATCCGGGTTGGAATAACCCTAATATATATAAGGAAACCATTGAGGTCTATCTAACGATTATTGATGGTGTGAAAAAGGCCGGAGTCAACCGTTTTTTAATGGTGGGAGGGGCCGGTTCATTGTTTATTGCTCCGGGTATTCGTCTCGTTGATTCGGGAGAAGTTCCCGAAAAAATATTGCCCGGCGTGAGGGCTTTAAGTGATTTCTACCTTGATTTTTTGAAAAAGGAAAAAGAGATTGATTGGGTCTTCTTCTCACCGGCAGCAGATATGGCTCCGGGAGTACGTACCGGAAGATACCGTCTGGGTAAGGATGATATGATTGTAGATATTGTGGGTAACAGTCATATTTCCGTAGAAGATTATGCCGCTGCCATGGTTGATGAACTTGAAAAGCCGGAGCATCATCAGGAACGTTTCACCATAGGGTATTAAACGGACGGTATCTCTCAAGATAATTAAGATAAAGTATTGCACATCCCCGGGCGTCGGAAAGGGCTTCGTGGTGCTTAAGTTCAATTCCCTCCCGTTCGCAGCAAGCACTCAGATTGACTGGTTTATATCCCAAAGAACGGTAGATTCGGCAGGTACATTCCCAATGTTCCGGAAGTAATAGCTCGTCATAGTCCAGTCTGTACATCTGCATGGTGCGTTTTAGTACATTACGGTCGAATTGCTCATTATGTGCAACTACTACTTTTCCTTGCAACCGCTTTTTTATTTCAGGATAAATGGCATGAAACCCCGGAAGTGATTCCGTCATTTCCGGGGTTATTCCATGTACGAGGATATTTGCACGCCAGTATTCATTCTCCGGTGGTTGAATCAGGCTGTAATATTCATCCGTAATTTCTCCGTCGGTAACGGTGACAATACCTACGGCACAGGCACTTTCCATGTATCCTGTGGCTGTTTCGAAATCGATGGCGGCAAATGATAGATTCATCAGATTCGGTCAAGAACAGTTTTTATTAGTGTATCGATGGTATTTTTATAGCCCGTATTCGCTTCTTTGATCAAACGGTTGGCTATAACCATACAGACTGTCATGGCTTTGTGTCCCATCAGCTTGCCGAGGCCGGCAAGAGCGGAACTCTCCATTTCAAAGTTAGTTATTTTATAACCCTTGTATTCAAACTTTTCGATTTTGTCATTTTGGTTGGGATCTGCCAAAGGAACACGAAGTTCACGTCCTTGCGGTCCGAAAAAACCTCCCGCTGCAATGGTAACTCCACGTACCATATCATCTTGAGCAATACGGTCAATCAATTCAGCATTGGCATCAATCACATAAGGGGCAGGAGCGCATATATTGCCAGACCAACCCATGTGGTTCAGAAATGCCCGCTCAAAAGGAAGATCGCAAACGGCATTGCGTCCGGCATAAAAATTCAACAGACCATCAAAACCGATTGATTTTTCGGAACAGACAAAAGTTCCAACCGGTGTATTGGGTTGCAGTCCCCCACAAGTACCGATACGGACTAATTCCAATGACCGAAGGTGCTCTTTCTCTTCCCGTGTCTGAAAGTCGATATTTGCCAGAGCATCCAGTTCATTAATCACAATGTCGATGTTGTCGCAACCGATACCTGTAGATACGACCGTTATTCGCTTGCCTTTGTAAGTTCCGGTTATAGTCTTAAATTCGCGGCTTTCCACTTCGCATTCTTTGTTTTCGAAGTGAGAAGCTACGAGAGCCACCCGTCCGGGATCACCTACCAATATAACTTTGTCTGCCAACCATTCCGGCTTTACATGCAAATGAAATACCGAACCATCTTCATTAATGATTAATTCGGAGGAAGGAAAATACTTTTTCATGTTATTGAAAGGTTTTAGTTTTATAAATAAGTTCACCACAAATTACATAGATTAACCACTCTTTTTAAGAGATTATTCTTCTCCAGTCAGTTGTGGTATGCTGTGTAGTTTGTGGTGAATGATTTCTCTTTAATCACCCAGTGGTTTGCTGGTAGATCCGCCAATCGGCTTAGCTATATTTTCACGCATTGAGGTGTCAGCCTGGATGTTTTTCATCTTATAATAATCCATAATACCAAGATTTCCATTGCGGAAAGCTTCAGCCATGGCTTTGGGGACTTCTGCTTCTGCTTGAATCACATTAGCTCGGGCTTCTTCTGCTTTGGCTTTCATTTCCTGTTCGGTAGCCACAGCCATTGCGCGACGCTCTTCTGCTTTGGCTTGCGCAATATTCTTATCGGCATTTGCCTGGTCTATCTGTAGAGCAGCGCCAATATTCTTACCTATATCAATATCGGCGATATCAATAGAGAGGATCTCAAAGGCAGTACCTGCATCGAGTCCTTTGCGTAGTACCAGTTTTGAGATAGAATCAGGATTCTCAAGTACTGACTTATGGTTTTCAGAGGAACCGATTGACGAAACGATACCTTCGCCTACACGTGCCAGGATTGTATCTTCACCGGCACCACCCACCAATTGACGGATATTGGCGCGTACCGTCACACGTGCTTTGGCTATCAACTGGATACCGTCTTTGGCAACAGCTGTTACGGGAGGTGTATCAATAACTTTCGGATTAACTGACATCTGTACGGCTTCGAAGACATCACGACCTGCGAGGTCAATAGCAGTAGCCATCTGGAATGGAAGTTCAATATTGGCTTTTGATGCCGATACCAGCGCATGAACTACCCGTTCCACATGACCGCCTGCCAGATAGTGTGCTTCAAGTTCGTCACGGGTTATGTTACTCAATCCCGCTTTATGTGCTTCGATCATACCGGGTACGATGATGTAGGGCGGAACATTACGGATACGCATCAGGAAAAGTTGTACCAGTGAAATATTAACTCCCGATACTTTGGCTGATAACCACAGGAAGAAAGGTACATAATGAAAGAAGAGAACCAGGAAGATAATACCTCCTGCTATCAAGAAGATAGTCAGATACATGGGTTCGACATTCATAATTGTGCTTGATTTTAAATGAATATTAGGATTTTAGTTTTTCGACAAAGATTATTCCATCAGTGATCCGATTGACTATAATCGGAGTTTTTTCATTCAGTAAACCATCCATTGATTTTACTTCTATGATATTCCCATTGATTTCAGCATTGCCAATCTGAGCCAGGCGGGTAATTGTGATACCCGTATCGCCCACTTTTACTTTTTCGGCAGCACTTCGGTCTATTTTGGATGTTATATCTTTCTTCAATGCGAGCTTATCCAGAGTTTTCGATCGCATAAACCAGACAAGCGAACCGATGCAGGCGACTCCTGAAATGATAAGTGTTGTGAATCCCGCCCCTGTCCCCAGATTGACAAAAGCGTAATAGTTGGCATAGATGATGCAAACCAAAGCCGAAATACCGGCAAGGCTGATACCCGGAATCACAAACAGTTCAACTAAAAAGAGTATTACTGCTGCAACAATCAATGCAATGATGATCAGTACATCCATAATTGGGTTATTTTAAATTTTGTTTTTCTGCGTTCCGGACTTCGATAGCCTGTTTATCCAGTTCTTTCGACATTTGGAATATCCTTTTCTCAAGATCACGGATAGCCGGAGCCATTTTCGTTTGTTCGTCTTTGTTAGACCGTGCAAATCCCTCACGTTGGTTAGTTAGTTTGTTAGTTTGCTGACGGTAGTCTTTCTCCATCTGTTCGTATTTCAAATACAGTTGTTTGGCTTTAGGAGATTTGAAATCCGTCAAATGATGATAGGTAGAATGGTCGTCAATAACAAACTCAAAATCGAAGTTTTGTTGTATGTCAGGTTTGTGGTTAATAGCTGCTTCAAGGCGTTGGCGGGCATTATCCACTATTTTCTGATCTTTCCAGGTACTCTCCAAAGAATGGAGTTGAGCTAACCCGATTATTTCTTCCGGATTCATTGCTTCGTAATTATAGGTCCGTTTGGATTCATTGGGTACGAAAACGTATATACAAACCTTGTCCTCGGGTTGGTGACGGTCGGAAGCGAACCATCCCAGGTTATTGTATTCATCGATGACATACATATAATCGTTGTAAGGAGAGTTGAAAGGCATTCCTACATTTTCCGGAACCAGATAGGTATCAGTATTAGTGTTATATCGGGTTACAAAAATATCGTATCCTCCCATAGAACCATCACCGTCGGAAGCATAATAGATAGTCACTCCATCCGACAATACGTATGGGTAATTGGCGTTTCCCGAGGCATTAATACTTCCCGGAAGTGGTTTCCCTTGACTCCATTCATCCAACATTTTGGTCTTGGACAGGATATTCAGGTTTTCTTCTCCTTGTTCGCTGTAATAAATGCGATTTCCGATTTCTGTTTCATAAACCGTTCCCGGATGATAACCTTTGGTTTTGAAATAATCATTGTAAGTGAAAAGTTTACCTGCCTCTTCACTTATTTTATAAGCTTTCAAGAAGTCGACCTTGTCTACTACAAAGCTATCGATGACACATACGTCTTCTACTCCTTTCAGCATGCGAAGATTTCCTTTTGCCTTTTCCAGCAGTTGTTCCGCTTCTTCTATGGGTTTCTTCCGTTTTGATAGGTCAGCTATGTATGTTTCATAGCAGTCTACCGCATCCTGAAACCGGTATAGATCATTGTAAGTTTGCGCAAGGTACAGCTGCCCGCTCGGAATTCGCTTTTTTACTGCAGTTTCCAGATACTTCAACGCTTCGGCTGCATCACCGGTTTTAAGACAACATACGCCATACCATAGATTATAATTACCGTTTGCCGGTTGCGATTTAACATATTTCTGGAAAACGGGTTTGGCTTCAGCATATTGTCCTTTACCGTACATGGCCCTTGCTTGTTCCAAGGTTTGTGCCGATACGCTTGTCAGGAGAAAGCATAATAGAAAGAATAGAATATTTTTTTTCTTCATAAATGGTCTCGGGTTATTATTCGGAAGTTCAAAAATACAAATTAATTGGAAATAAACCTTTTTTCTCTTCTTCTATTATGTTAATTCTTCTTTAAATCATTCTTTTCTCTTACTTTTGCAGCCGATTTTTAAAAGAGTTATGGCACAGATTACGGAAGAAGAGAAAACCATTCGGCGTATCGAAAAACGGTTTAATAAAGGGATAGTTCAATATGGACTGATAGAAGAGGGAGATAAAGTGCTTGTCGGTCTTTCGGGAGGGAAAGATTCTTTGGCATTGGTGGGATTATTAGGTAAGCGTTCACGTATTTTCAAACCTCGTTTTTCGGTGGTGGCAGTACATGTGGTTATGAAGAATATTCCCTATCAGAGTGATTTGGATTATCTTCGTGCACATGCTGAAAGTTATGGAGTCCCGTTGGTTGTTTATGAAATCTCATTTGATCCTTCTACTGATACCCGCAAATCTCCTTGCTTTCTTTGTTCGTGGAATCGGAGAAAAGCCTTGTTTACAGTTGCCAAAGAACAGGGGTGCAATAAGATTGCTCTCGGACATCACATGGACGATATTCTGGAAACACTATTGATGAATATTACATATCAAGGAGCATTCAGCACAATGCCTCCACGGTTAGTAATGAATAAGTTTGATATGACTATTATTCGTCCGATGTGTCTGGTGCACGAAGCAGACTTGCTGGAACTCGCGCAGATACGTGGATACAGGAAGCAAGTAAAAAACTGTCCATATGAATCGCAGTCGAGCCGTAGTGATATGAAAGGAATACTCCGCCAATTGGAAAAGATGAATCCGGAAGCCCGATATAGCCTTTGGGGAAGCATGACGAATGTACAGGAAGAGTTACTGCCTAAAGAAGTAGAATTTTAATTTCAAATATAAGTATGAAAGGTGTTTATGCAATTTCGTTATTGATTGTTTCCAATATTTTTATGACTTTTGCCTGGTATGGGCATCTGAAACTGCAGGAGACAAAAATGATCAGTAATTGGCCTCTGTATGGCGTGGTTTTGTTTTCATGGGTCATTGCGCTGGCAGAATATTCTTGTCAGGTTCCGGCCAATAGATTGGGGTTTAGTGGGAACGGGGGACCATTTTCATTAATGCAACTCAAAATAATACAAGAAGTGATCACTTTGATCATATTTACTGTCTTTTCTACTTTACTGTTTAAAGGAGAGTCATTACATTGGAATCATGTGGCTGCTTTTGTCTGTTTGATAGCGGCTGTATATTTCGTGTTTATGAAGTAGGCAGTTTGCGTCGGTATCTCCCGAAAGAATATCTCCGGAGAAAGAATATACATATTTCTCCGGGGATATTCTTTTTATTTATCAAGATATTGTTCCATGTTTTTTGTGAAATAGCTTTTCAACTCCCCTTTTTCATCACTGTAGATAAAATAAGCACCTATGTTTGGGTGTGATTTTGTAAATGCCTCCGCTTCATCCAATCCCATTACCATAAAGGCTGTAGCCAATGCGTCGGCAGTCATGCAATCCTCTGCAACTACGGTTGCCGAAAGAATGTTGTGTTGTACCGGATATCCGGTACGGGGATCGATGGTATGGGCATACTTTTTGCCATCTTTATAATAAAAGTTACGATAGTTTCCGGAAGTAGCAATGCCGACATCTGTCAACTTGAGCGTTGTTTGTATCTCTTGATTGAGGGATAACGAATCGTCTACCGGTTTGTTAATGCCGATTCTCCATGCTTCATCTTTGGGATTCAGTCCCTTTACGACCAGTTCTCCACCTATATCGATCATGTAGTTCTTAATACCTTTGCTATCCAGATACCGTGCTACCACATCTACTGAATAACCTTTGGCCACTGCACTGCAACTTAACATCACTCGGGGGTCTTCTTTTATTACTTTGCCGTCTTCCAGTTTCACTTTTTGGTAACCTGTGATTTGGAGCAGGCTGTCTATCATGGTTGAGTCAGGGAAGGCACCTTTCTTGAAACCGAATCCCCATGCGTTGGCCAACGGAGCTACTGTAATATCGAAAGCTCCTTGGGTTTCGGCTGAGATTTCCATGGATCTGTTGAAACAGGTTTGGAAGAAACTATCCGTTACAATTTCTTCGTTACGGTTGACACGGGTAATAACAGACGTGTCATTGAAAGGGGAGAGGGAACCGTCGAACCTCTTTAATTCAGCGTCAATTTCTGTTTTCAGATTACCGTCATATTGATAAGTAATATTATATACAGTACCGAATACAAGGCCGTTGATACTGTTGTAAGGTAGCTGTTTATTGCGTTGAGCTAATATCCAGATCGTTCCCAGCAGAAGGATAGCCAGCCAAATAAAGCTTTTTCTTGTTTTCTTTTCCATAATGAATAAAAGTATGCAAGCGACAAACCTGTTTATGATTTTCCAGAGTCTTGTGGCTTGTGGTTGATAGCTAATTATTAAAGAATAAATGTTCTATTAATATTTTGGTTCCGATAAGGATCAGTATAATCCCTCCCCATAATTCAGCACGGAGCTTTCGGGCAATACCACATCCAAAGCGGATGCCGAAGATGAGCCCTATAAGAGACATCAGAAAGGAGACAAATCCGATAATGCCCACCGGGTAAAGGATGGACGAGCAACTCTTAATACCCAGAAAAGCGAAAGACACTCCTATAGCCAATGCATCAATGCTGGTTGCTATAGCCATTGTTATCACAACTTTCAAGCTTGCCGGATTAAATCTTTGGCAACAATCTTCTTCTTTAAAGGATTCTTTAATCATCCGTCCTCCCAGGAAAGCCAAGATGGCAAAGGCGATCCAATGATCAACCGATTCGATAAGATGACTGAATGTACTTGCTCCCAGCCACCCTAATAGAGGCATTATAGCTTGAAAAAGTCCAAAAAAGAATGCCATGACGAGCATAGGCCGCCATTGGATACGTTTTAAAATAATACCGCTTGCAATAGAGACAGCGAGACAGTCCATCGCTAAACCAATTGCAAGCAGCCAAATTTCTAATCCTGTCATGTCGTTAAAATGGTAGTTTATAAATCAGGGTATATGTGATACCTATGTTTGAAGAGTCATATTCACCGAAACCCGGTACATACCATGGATTTCCATGTTCGTTGACTGAAGCCGAGGTCTTGAACTTAAAGCGTAAGGTCCATCCCATATAGAATCTTTTATAGATTTGAACGTTTACTCCGGCTACTAACTCAAGCCATTGCATATTGGATTTTAGTCCATTGTAATGATAAGGTACACTTCCTCCCCAGATACCGTCTATTAACCCCGGATTGGCCATACTTCCGCCATAAATAGGGTCGGAAAAGGGTGTACTTGAGATGTCGTATTTGAAACTGCTGAATCCATAACGCAGTCCCACATACAAATATTCTTTAACGACATTATAATCTACTCCGATACGGAAGTAAGGGGCTGCACTTTTGTAATGGATACCATTATCGCTCCAAGTATCTGTCTGTCCGAAACCTATTTCTGCTGTGGGGATAAATTTCCTTTTTAAGTTCACCCGTACATTTACTTCGGAACTTAGAAAATCCCCTCCAAGTAGTTTACTGCCTAACCCAAATAAGTCTACACCTACATACGTACCATTATAAAATGGAATCGTATCCACTTTTATCTCCTCTTTAGCTTTCTCTTTAGTGGAGGGACGTGCATTCGGTCTTTGTTGTTGTGCATGGAGCGGAAGACTGAATGCAAGACACAGCAGACTAACGATTGTAGCGGTAGAATATTTTAAGATTTTCTGTTCCATTAATGTTAGCTGCATTTGATTTGATATATATGGAGTCTATGCTATGATATTTCTTTTTATTGGTATCTGTATAATCGATCGGATGAATACTGATAATGTTTTGTTTCATACTGTATCCACAATCCATAGATTGGAAGTAGGGAGTATTGGTTTGTCGGATAACCATTGTATCTCTTAACAGGGGGGTATAATGAAACACAAGAATGGTAGAGTCACTTGTGTAGCGTAGAGGAAGGGCGATATCATGAACCTTTTTTTGATTATTGATGATAATTGAGTCAGTTCCGAACGCTGTTACGGTCAGAGAGTCAAGAGTGTCGTTCAGTACGGCTTTTGTTTCCGGATTGATGGTATACATATTGGCATAAACCATCGGACGTCCGGTCATGGAGCAGTCGCTCTCTTCCGAGCAAGCAGAAAAGATAGCACCGGTCAGTGGGTAAGCTATCATCAGGAAGAGTATCAGTTTTATTAATTTTTTCATCGTACAGGTTTCATTTATCATTCATTATATTATTTTTTCTATCAGGTAATTGTTACGTTCCGGAGCGTTTCGTGAGATCAGTTCACCAAGGAAACCAGCCAGGAATAGCTGTGTTCCGATAATCATGGCAGTCAGTGACAGATAAAAATAAGGGGAGTCTGTTACCAGGCGGTAAGGCATGCCGTGATTCATATTGTATAACTTACTGGCTCCTACAATAACCACTGAGATGAATCCCAGTATGAACATCAGTGAACCTAACAATCCGAAAAAGTGCATCGGCTTAATGCCGAATTTGGAAAGGAACCAGAGAGAGATTAAGTCAAGATACCCGTTGAAGAAACGGTTCCACCCGCCAAATTTGGTCTTTCCGAATTTACGTGCTTGATGATGTACCACCTTTTCGCCGATCTTCTGAAATCCGGCATTTTTTGCCAGATAAGGGATATAGCGGTGCATTTCTCCATATACCTCGATGTTCTTCACTACAGCTTTACGATAAGCTTTCAGTCCACAATTAAAGTCGTGGAGGTTATGTATTCCCGAAACTTTGCGTGCAGTCGCATTAAATAATTTGGTAGGCAAAGTTTTCGATAGCGGATCGTATCTTTTTTGTTTATATCCTGAGACAAGGTCATACCCTTCTTCGGTAATCATGCGATATAGTTCCGGTATTTCGTCGGGACTATCTTGCAAATCAGCATCCATAGTGATTACTACATCGCCCTCGGCTCGTTCGAATCCGCAATATAGGGCAGGTGATTTCCCGTAATTTCGTCGGAATTTGATACCTTTTACTGTGCTCGACTGTTTTTGGAGTGATTCGATAATCTCCCATGAACGGTCGGTACTACCATCATTTACAAAGATAACTTCGTACGAAAAGCCATTGGCTTTCATCACTTTCTCAATCCAGGCATAAAGTTCCGGGATGGATTCTTCTTCATTGAACAACGGTACTACAACAGATATATCCATTTTTTATATGAATTAGATATTATAAATTATAGAGGTTGTACCTCCGGTGATTTGGGCTTTCGCATTACAAATAAGGCAGTGGGGACGGCTAATATGCTGCCATAGAACACATTTTGCGACATCAGTTGCATGGTAATGTCTATCGGTGTCAATGTACTGATCATTTCCATCACTTCTTTGAGTTGTCCGATATAACCTTCTACGCCTGGTACATCTTTATTAGTCAATTCGTCAAACATTCCCATATAGGTGTTTACAATAAAACCATGGTCGATGAACCGGAAATAAATATAATGAGCTACTGCCGTAAGGAGTGCCGCAAACATATACATAAAGACAATAAATACCCATGCTTGCAGAAAACGGATGGAACCGCCACATACTTTGTCGCGATAGGTACGTGCGTAATAATATCCCATAAACGGAACTCCTAAAGTCAGTCCGAAAAACAGGAATAAAAGAAATGGAATAGATAATCCCAGTGGGAATAGAATGAACTTAAGTATCCAGTATACTCCCATATAGGTGCCAAAATGCATGGCATATTTTTGTAAGTTACTTCTGCTCTCTGTCATTTTATTAATAAATAGCGCACAAAGGTACAAATAATATTGGTTGGTATGGAATTTATGCCTGTTAAAGTTAATAAAGCTATCCGGACAGAAAAAAAACATTTTTTTTTCGATTTTAAATCTCTGAAAAGTAGGTGCTTACTGATGAGCCTTACAAAAAAAAGCAAGCCCCCTATTGCAGGTTTAATAAAAATACCTACCTTTGCACCCGGGTAAGTCCTATACGGCCAGCTCCCTTCGAATCCTCCAGGGCTTGATCGCAGCAAAGGTAGTTGGTTGTAGCGGCGCGATATAGTAAGCTTACCCACTTGCCTCTTTAGCTCAGTTGGCCAGAGCACGTGATTTGTAATCTCGGGGTCGTTGGTTCGAATCCGACAAGAGGCTCAAAAAAAGAAAAGCATCTCGGTACTGAAAAACCATCTGTTTTTTCAGATCAGCCTTCTTGAAGAGCAAAAGTGAGAGTCGCCAAGTTAGAAATACTAACTTGGCGACTTTTCTATTTTTTTTAAAGCAAGCTCTTGAAACGCTTGATAGCCTCGTATGGACAGGCAAACACTTATCTTGATTAATTATGTAAAAAAGCAGCTTCCCTTAAATTAATTTGAAGATCCTCTTGATATTTGCTGCAAAGATGACCATAGCGCCTTGCGGTTGCATACAAGAGATCCCGTACGACAATGTCCTGTCGTATCCGAATACCTGCTTTAGTTCCGTGTTTTTCGCTTCTGTTTTATACCTTATACTTTAAGGTCTTCCATATCTTGAAAGATCAACTGCGAGCCCCCGTATGAGTAGCATCAACTATGATGGCTTTCGATTTCATAATGCCTTTCTCGATTGCTATGGACACAGTCTTGCCGATTAGTTAGAAGGATCAGCAGATCTTTGGACAAATCAAGAACCTGATCCTTACGAGGGTGCTTTTTCAGTGCCCTGAAGATTTTCGGGGGCAGCTTTTTATTTGGAGTATCATTTAAATTAGGGACAAGGACCGATCTTTGTTTTGAAAATAAAGTGTATCATGAAGCAGGAAAGTGGAGACGGTTTTAGTACATTATACCATATTCCATTTTACTTCTGTATGTTTGGTTTGGAACTATATTATTCCGTGTAAATCATCTTTTTAGTCATCCCTCCGTCAATCGTGATATTTTCACCGTTGATAAAGTCATTTCCTTCTTCACAAAGGAATCTACACATGCGGGCTATATCTTCCGGTTTACCGACTCTTCTTGAAGGGTGTTGTGCATGATCCTCCGGACGGAGACAATCGTAGTCATGGGTTTGTATCCAGCCCGGCGCAATAGAATTGACTGTGATATGAAATTGAGCAAGTGACAAGGCTAACGCATGTGTTAGTGAATAGATTCCCCCTTTAGAGGCTGCATACCCCTCGCTGCCGGATTCACTCATTAAATATCTGGTAGAGCAGATGTTGATGATTCTTCCGTACGGATTGGGTGTTGTTTGTGATTGACGGTGGACAGCCATGAAGTGTGAAGTAATAAATACCGGGCGTAGATTAATGGATAGAATCCTGTCGAAATCTTCTACGCTTGTTTCAGTGATAGGAGAGAAGTCACTGATGCCTGCGTTATTGATCAAGACATCAATGTCATCCCATTCCTCAATGATGCGTTGCATGCAGTGTTCAAGCATATCCTTGTCACTTATGTCAACTTGATGGAAAATGGCTCCTGTTTCTTCTGCAGTACGCTTTCCTGCTATTTCGTCTTTGTCACAAAATGCCACCCGGTACCCATTTTTACAGAATATTTCTACAATAGCTTTACCAATTCCATTGGCTCCTCCCGTTACAAATACTCTTTTATGATTATGGGGCTCTGTTGTTGTTTGAGCCGCTTGTTCCGTTTTAGCAGAGTGAGTGATATTCGTTTTCTTTTTGCCATATTTGCGTGCTTTTTCCCAGGCCGCTTTTCTGGCTTCGTATTGCTCGTATTGTCTTTCGATATAATTGTCTGCCATAATATTTAGGTATTCAAATTGGGTATAGGGTAATGATTCTTAGGTTGTTTATTTGCACCGATGCTGCATATTGGACTAATTGATTACCAATAGTTTGAAACTTAAATGGTAGAAAAGTCCGTTTTGCCCTTCTTTTTCTTCGCTGAACGAATGCAAAGATAGTGCGTTTTTCTGTCATAAGAAAGCAAGTGAAAAATACTTTTGAGAAACATTGTGTGAAATCATGTTTCCGGACATTGATTTACAGGTGTTGTTGTGGATGAATTGCAAAGTATAACTGGTAGTGTTTATGGTGTGGGTTCAACCCATCTCATGAATCTTACGCAGTGCAGGAAAAGACAATCTGATATATATATATGTATGATATTATCCTATATGCTGCAGATTCGCATCAGCGAGAGAGAGACTTGTTTAAAAATGAGTTTTATCGTTTAGCTGATTGATATCGTCCTAAAACGAAAAATATATCAGAGAAAGCTTGCCAACAATATAATAAACTTGTTACCCAAGGCAGTATGCTATCGAAGCATTTATAAGATTCTTACATTATTGCTTTAAGGGAGATTGGGATAATCATGAGGTTGATAGTTAGGTTTTTAGGTTTATAGTGTTTTGCTTGTTCTGACTTTTCTTATGGCATTTCCTGATTGTGAACAGGTTGGCAAAGTAGCATCATGTTTTGCCAACCTGTATTCTTTGGAATTTATTCGACCGGAATGTAGATTTCGGTTAATAATTCTTCGGGAAGAGTACATGAAGGATCATTAAGGTATCTTTCGGCACTGGGTTCATCTCTCAGGGTACACTCCATTTCGGGTAAATATTTGCCGTAAATTGTATCATATACAGCTTGTAACTGATCGTATGGCCCCTGGTAGAGGAAGGTTGCATAACGTCCCGCAGGCAATTGTTTGAATCCGACATTTCTTTTTGGAGTTGCGCTTGTTGGTAACAACATACATACATCCGTCCGAAGTTTTCCGGCGGGAGTCACTTTAGGATCATCATGGTAGATGCAGAGAGGTGAAGGATCTCCCATCGGAAGCTTCTGTTCTTTCACAAACTGAATCAGACGTATCCAGGTGCCTGCATAGTCATTGAGTTTATAGTCACCGAAGAGACGGATGTAAATTGCATTTCGTTGGGGAAGTTCCCTGATTTCCTTTTTCAATTCCAGATCCGGCTTGATAATGGCTGGTTTCATAATTACAAAGTTTTTATTATTACGATATTCTGTTGGTGAAATACCATACATCTGTTTGAATATTTTGGAGAAAGAGGATGGAGAAGCATATCCGATCCGGTAGGCAATATCAGCTATCGGAGCGGATGAGTAGCGTAATAGGCGGGCTGCGGCCTCGGTGCGTGTCCGGACGATAAAAGTACCGACGGGCTCGCCTAAAAAAGCTTTCATGATGCGGTGAAAATAAAAAGGAGAGAAATGGGAAATCCTGGCCAGTGATCTCAGGTCAATTTCTTCACCTAAGTGGAGATTGATATAATCTACCACTGCGTTCACACACTTCTGATACTCTTCTTGCGTTGTCTTTTTTCCTTCCATGATTCAATTGGTATTTCAATGCTGCAAAGATAGGGTGAAAAGAGAGAAAGGACTTGTCCGATGTTGCGGAATACAAATAAAAATGCGATTGGTCTTATTCGGGAACAGGGCTTGCCGGATTCATTTAGGGAGCGCGGCTGCCGGTTACTTTCTATTCGGGTATTCATAGGCTTGGAGCAGAATTGGTTTTAAGAGATATAAAAAGAATCGGGAATAAATCCGATAGGATACGTCAACGGGATGTTTTAAGTTTAAAAGTTTGATATAAAAGATTGGATATGTATACTCGGATTTACATCCCAAAAAAACAGGACAAATGGCCTTGGATTCACTTGCCCGGAAGTTAACCCCCAACCCCCGGACGTACCTTACTAAAGTTTCTTTTGTCTCTTGGATAAATTGTTGTCTCCCCGTCGAACTCTTCATCTTAGCGGCTAAGATGTGCATCTTGGCAGGCAAGATATACATCTTGGCGGCTAAGATATGTATCTTGCCAGCCAAGATACAGTTTAATTGCTTCTTTTAACAAGTTTTCTTCCAATACTTCAGAATTCGGGGCAGAATGATATCCTATTTAATAATTTACGATTCAGCCTCTTCCTGCCTTTTTTGAAGCTTTCGGACCTTTCTGAAAAAATAAACAAATAAGCCCGTCTTACAAAAAATGATTTGATATGGGAATATCCGAAGTATTCATAAGATGGATTAGTACACAGCTGCCTTGCCTCCAGATGTTACTCTTTGATCATTGTCAGCAACATCTTAAACCTTTCAATAGCTGTCAGTGCATGCGGCGCGTTGGCCGGAAACACGATACTTTCTCCGGCTTTCACCGTAAACTCCTGACCGTTTACTATCATATTCGCACTTCCTTCCAATATTTGTACCAAAGCATCGAACGGGGCACGATGCTCACTAAGTCCTTCTCCTTTGTCGAACGAGAATAGAGTGATATTCCCGGCAGGACTCTTGATCAACTGTTTACTGATAATTCCTCCTTCGGAATATTCCACTAATGAAGGCAGGTGGAGTACGGCTCCCTTTTTAAAAGACTGTTCCATATTCAATATTGTTTTTTGAGTAGATACGAAGATAGAACGTTTGAAGAAAAAGATTGTTTATCTGTTTCTTTTTTCTACCTTTGCCGCATATTCATTATTAAGTCATTGATCTTCCGAATGAAACTCTGCATATAGCTACGCTCAACGAATAGCTCCCGATTTATAAAGCTATTCAGCTATCGGACAGATGCTCCGGCGTCTTTCCCCGAGTTTTTTATATCCGTTTATTTACCCGTTACGTACATATAGGTACAACCGGACTCGTATGTCTGTTTGATACCTGAATGTGCCGTTTTCATTCAATTGAGCAATGAATTATACTTATCGACAAATAGGACTTATCAATTATCCTGTGATGCTGAGCATCCTGATGGAACAGTTAATCAATATAACCGATGCTATTTTTTTAGGACATGTCGGTGAAGTGGAATTGGGAGCTTCCGCTCTTGCCAGCATCTATTATCTCGCTGTTTACATGTTGGGATTCGGTTTCAGTCTGGGTCTGCAAGTGATGATCGCCCGCCGTAACGGTGAGAGGCGTTATGCCGAAACAGGCAGAACCTTCTTTCAAGGGTTGTTTTTCTTAAGTGCGCTGGCTGTCCTTCTGAGCTTCTCTTCTTATTTCTTTTCACCATTTATCCTGAAGTATTTCATTCACTCGCCTGAGATCTATCGTGCCGTGACCGATTACCTGGATTGGAGATGTTTCGGCCTGCTGTTCTCTTTCCCGTTTCTGGCCTTCCGTTCTTTTTATGTTGGCATCACCCGGACCAATGCTTTGTCGTGGGCGGCGATGACGGCTGTTTCAGTCAACATCCTCTGCAACTATCTGTTTATTTTTGTTTGGGGTAAGGGAATAGCAGGTGCGGCCTTAGCCTCTTCTCTGTCTGAGGCTGCTTCCCTCCTGATCGTTGCCGTTTATGCTTGGGTGAAAGTGGACGGGAGAGAGTTCGGACTTAAACCCCTATATGACAAACGGTTGTTGGTCGAACTGCTGCGTCTCTCCCTATGGAGCATGTTACACGCTTTTATCAGCGTTGCTCCGTGGTTTCTGTTTTTTGTAGCAATTGAACGGTTGGGGGAGGTGCAACTTGCTGTTTCCAATATTATAAGGAGCATTTCTACCGTCTTCTTTGTTATTGTCAATTCGTTTGCCGCTACTACGGGGGCACTGGTCAGTAACCTGATTGGAGCGGGGGAGAGGCGATTGTTGTTTCCGCTCTGCCGGAAAATTGTGAAGTTAGGTTATGCAATTGGTTTTCCTCTGATAGTATTGGCTGCGTGTTTTCATCGGCAGATTGCCGGGCTTTATACGGATAGTACCCGACTGATAGAAATGTCAGCCGTCCCTTTTATAGTGATGTTGTTTAATTATGTGTTTGCCTTGCCGGGATATGTGTATATCAATGCGGTGACGGGTACGGGAAAAACCCGTACCGCCTTTCTGTTTCAGTTGACAACGATTGCTGTCTATCTGGCCTATTTATATCTGCTGAGCCGATATGCCGGAGTCCCTTTGGCTGTCTATCTGATGGCGGAATATCTTTTCGTGATTTTGTTGGCTATCCAGTCCGTCCTTTATTTGCGGGCGTCATCGTAACATTTCCTTTTTCAGGTAGAAGCATAAATGATCGTATATATGGCCGTCATAAGTCGTTTCCGCTTCGTGGAGGATACCTTCGTATACAAATCCGTGCCGTTCCAGCAAATGTCGGGAGCGGGTATTATGCGGATAGCAGTTTGCCGAGATCAAATGCAGCCCCAGTACGTTAAATCCATAATCCAATACGGCATGTGTTGCTTCCGAAGCTATTCCTTTTCCCCAATGGCACTCCTTCAGCCAGTATCCTAACATGCGTGTCCGGGGATTCTCCCGTTTGGGATCGGGAATAATGCCGATAGAACCCACCAGAGAATTATTCTCTTTCAGAATCATAGCAAAGACTCCTTCATTCCCCATAAATACCGTATGCAGGATTTCTTTGGAGTCTTCGATACTTTTGTGAGGTTCCCAACCGGCGTTATTTCCCAGATTCGGGTTCTGGCAGCATTCAAAGAGTTCCTGTAAGTCCGTTTCCCGGAAAGGTCGGAGAAGGAGGCGTTCGGTTTTTAAAGTGATGGTGTCCATAAGATTATAATTCATATTTGGAGTACAGTGAAATTGGATTCTTCTGCAAAGATGGTATTTTTATTTCTAACCTTGCACGGTCTATCTCTTTTTTATTATCCGATTTACCATATCTTTGGCGGAAAATCCGGAAAAACAATGGATTCAATTTCGGAAGTGTAAGCCCTCGTTTATAGTTGACAAAAAAACAAGTATCCCGGCTTTCCTCCGAAGAGTCCATCCATGAGGTGAAGAAGCGAATTTTAGGACAAACCATCTGAAAATCAATATCTTTAAAAAGTAAGATTTCTATCCTCAAAAGCTTTGTTTTAACACAGAGTTAAAGCTTGTTCTTTGGATGTGAATAACAAGTTCTTTAAATGCAAAAGACTTATTATTTGCACATAAGAACCTGACAACCTGCAAAAGGCGTTAACAATGTTAATTGAAGAAAGGTATAAGGATGAAGATATCGGTTCAGACGGTGCAAATTCACTTCTGAAACTTGAGTTATCTTATTCAGCCGGTGTCTATTTTTTTTAAGCAAGCAAAAAGGACAATTATCAACTTGAAAATAAAGAAATAAAGAATTTACCACCAAATTTGAAGAAGAACCTCTAAACTAAACAATACATGATTTAGATAATGTAGAGAGAATTTATGATTCTAATAATGAATGTATCATGTGTGTGTCAAAGGAAACTGCTTCTGAAAAAAACGTCATTATAAGCTCTTTATATTAAATATTATTATCTATATTTGCGTTCATAAATCAGATGGACCCTTTCATAATGGAGCTATGTGTAGTACTTGAAAAACAAACAAAACAGTAGCTCTGATAATTGGCTGCTTGTCTTTAAAAGCATATCGAGTGCACCTTATTGAAAAAAGATGTATGCTGACTGTAAATGTACTTGCGATATACCCATATATATATAATAAATGCAAAACTTAAGCCCCAACCAACTAATATGCCCTTATTATTCTCCGGATTATAAGGTTATACCTCAGTACATCGAAATGAAAGCCGGGGAATCTCTGGAACTATGCAGTAAAACAAGTAATTATTTTGTTTTCTTATTTACGGGAGGTATTATCATTGATTTTAATCACTATATCAACCGTCCTATATCTGAAAATGAAATGTTCTTCTTACCCAAGAATAATAAATTTAAATGGAAAGCAATTACTAAAACAACCCTGATGCTTACAGGGTACAATGCATCGGTTTTTCCATGTTCGAATGTGAAAAATAAAATACTTTTCAAGAGGAAAAGTACAGTGAAATTCCTATGCCGGGGTATTCCTATGAAAGAGGAAATGAAAAGTCTGGTTTATCAAATTAAAAACTATGTAGATATTGGAATAAACTGTCACCATCTATACCTTCTCAAATGCAAAGAAATGCAACTGTTGTTCAAGCATTTTTATACTCAGGAAGAAATAGCACAGATATTTTATATGTCATTGGGTAACAGTCCGCTTTTTGTCGAAATAATTTTAGGTAATTACTCAAAAGTGAAAACCTCAAAAGAATTAGCTCACTTGTTGGGATACAGTATGAGACAATTTGAGAAGCTTTTTAAAGAAAACTTTGATGAAACCCCTTATAAATGGATGCAAGAACGTAAAGTCAAGCAAATCCTTCAGAAACTAAAGGATCCCGATATTCCATTAAAGCAAATCATGTACGAATTTAAGTTTAACACCTCCTCACACTTTAATTTCTATTGCAAGAAGCATTTAGGGGGGACTCCGATGCAGGTAAGAAACGGACATAAAGACAATCTTATATCTAAATAGATTACCCGTTGTTGATTCGCAGTATTTCTGCGCTGATTGGTAGTTTATATGTGGATCTATAGGGTTATATTTGCAACAATTTAAGAAGTGATCTTAAACGATTGGGAAGATTGTTGCAAATTAGCAACTCTGCAATGATGGTTTTGCTCGATCCATGAGCAAAAACCGGTGTGATAGGATCCAATTTCAGGCCATTACCTTTTGAACAGCGCTTGTCCTAACAGAGTTTCCGAAAGCGCTTGTTCAGAACATTTGTGACATATTTTTTTTCTCGGTGTTAAAGCATAAAAAAAGGACGATGCTTGTACTGTGCGTATTTGTCGAAATCACCTTTCTTTGTTGCCGAAAAATTAATTATGTTATACTCAAATTAAAATTTATGGCAACAGTAAAATTAAAGCTAAACAAATCGAGAGCATTGAAAGACAGAAGTTACCCTGTGGTATTCCAACTTCTTCACCAGAGGAAAAAAGAGATTGTATATACTAAATACCGTATGAAGGAAAATGAATTTATACCAGTTTTAGAAAAGGTCAGTTCCAACAATTACGCCGATTGCAAGATCAGCCGGGAACTACATAAGATGACCAGATCGTTCTATCTGCAGATAAAGCGGCTTGAAGCGGCTGGAGATGAATATACCGTGAATGACATAGCTTCCGCTGTTGCTCACAAATCTGCGAGGAAATACATCTTATTAGATTTTATTGACTCACAGATAGCCTGGAAAAAGTCAATGAAAAAAGATGGTATTGCGGCAGCCTATCGCAGCACACGTTCCTCTCTGGCAAAATTTATCGGCTCAAAGCAGGTGAAAATGTCCCAGATCAACCAACGGTTCGTAACCTGCTACAAGGATTTCTTGTCTTGCAATGGAGTCAGTGAGAATACGGAGGCATATTATATGCGTAACTTCCGGACTTTATATAACCTGGCTGTAAAAGACGGCTTCGTGCCCAAATGTACTTATCCGTTCAAAGACGTTTGCACCAAACCGTGCAAAACCGTAAAACGGGCTTTGGATAAGGAGCAGATGTTGCGGTTAACGCAATTCGAACTTGAATCGAATCCGGAACTGATGCAATCCCGGGCTCTCTTTTTATTCGGCTTCTATGCCCAAGGAATGGCTTTTGTAGACATTATTTTTTTAAGATGGAAAAATATTTGTGGAAATTCAATAAACTATAGGAGGCATAAGTCAAAACAGACTATTCAGATAACAATTACTCCCCAGATTCAGGCTATTCTGGATGAATACGGGATTAATAAAGAGAATGTGGATAACTATGTATTCCCTATAATCAAACCTGTGATTAACCCTCAAACGGATAAAAACGAATATGAACAATACCGCGTAGCTTTGGGGCGGACAAACAGGCACCTGAAAACCATATCCGAAAAATTGGGGATTGCTCCGTCACTGACAACATATACGGCTCGTCATACTTGGGCAACATTGGCGAGGGAATATGGCGCACCCGTTGCTACAATCAGCACCGGTTTAGGCCACACGAAAGAAGAAATGACCTTGGTATATCTTAAAGAACTCGATCGGACTAATCTGGAGAGAATCAATGGTTTGATCAACAGTTTATTATAATGCAGAGTCATCTTATTTTAAAAAGGTGTGTTTTATAACACTCTATTCTATAATAGAGATGCAATTAGCAAAATCATAGGATATATATGCTTCACACTGCAAAGATAGGCCATCTGCAATTTACATTTATTGCCAAAAAGAATGTTTTTTTTTACATTTTGTATTTGCGGATATAATTTATGCAAAAACTACTGATCCATAGCCTGATACTTCATAATCAGCTCTTTTGGCGTACAATCGAAATGTTGTTTGCAATAATGTGTAAAATGAGCCTGGGAATCAAAATTGAACTCCTCCATTAACTCTCCAATCGTAGTTTCCGATTCCATCACCTTATTTAAAATACGCTGATTACGTTGTTTCAGCAACCATTGTTTGACCGTTGTTCCAAATACCTGCTTAAACTTACTGTAAAAGTTACATTTTCCCATGTTTGAAAGTGAAATAAGTTCATTCACATTATTTACTTTGGCACAGTTCTCGATGATAAAATCTTTGAATGACAACTCTGCTGCCAGAATCGGATAAAACAAAAGAGCTAATTCTTCTTTGGTATAAAAGCCTCGCAGTAAAAAAAACAATTCCTGCTGCAACAAACTATGGAAATGTCCGCAGCCCATCTTCTGCTTCAGGCAATGCGTTACAAGCTCCAGAAAAGGAGGTAGCGGATAACGTATATCGACCGGTTCAAAATTATAATTGAGTTTGCTGCAAAGTCCTGTTAACGATTGCAACGCAAACTTATCACAGAGATTCAAAGGGATTCCGAACGACAATGAAAGCAAGCGGGTACCTGCCGTTACCTCTATTTTTATTGTGGCCATTTTAGGTAACAAAATGATTGATCCCATTTGGAATTTTCGGTCTTTGTACTGATTATAGTTAATGACACATTCTCCCTCAAGCAAGAATACGATATAGTTCCATAAAATCTCCTTTTCCAGTATGACTTCATCCTTTTTAAACTCAATATATTTGAATCCATTTACCAACTCTTCATGGTAATTTCTACATGACAGATGCTCCTGTATATAGAGCAGTTCGTTCAGCGATGTTTTCTTATTCATAAGTTGTTCTTTTTGTTTCTTTTTCTCGTTTTGTTTCAGCAATGTTTCAACATGATGCCGGAAATCAATTCATATAGTATTGAAACACTGCTGATTCTCTTGTTGAGAAGAAATGATTCTATAATTATTTAATATTCCTTAGGAACTGGAAATTTCTAATGAATTGTTAATCATGATTTTAGAATTGTTTTTATCGCTAATAAGTCTCTATTATAGAATAGAGCTTTAAACCAAACGAAAAAAATATTTCAAATTAATTAAACATCAACGAATGAAAGTAAAAAGTTTATTATTGTCCATGTGCGCGATAGCGGCATTGGCAAGTTGTTCGCAGAACGACGACGAGATTCCCGGTGGAGAAAGCAATGCTCCGGAAGCGAAAGTCATCATTAAATTAACCGGAACCGGTGAACGGGCAAGCAGCAGAGCGTCGGGGATACCTAATGATCTGGACGCCCAAAATGGTACGGTAAATAATCTTACAGTGTTTATCTTTAACAAGGATGGAGTCGTTATTACGAAGAAATATATCGGTACTCCGGCATCTGTGAACGCCAATAGTGTGTCAACCACGACGGACGCTACAGAAGTGGCTGTGATAGCCAATACAGGAGACCTGACGGGTGCAGGCCAACTGTTTGCCACTGTTTCAACTAAGACTGCCCTGAAGGCTGTGCTAACGGATATACTGAAGACTCCTGATACTCCAGCCGGCGGGATAACCCAAAAGGATGCTAATCTCTATATGTCGGGGATAGGCAATTTGGATCCGTTTGTGAAAAAAGACGAGACAATGCAAGCTTCTGTAACAATACAGTTACACTTCTTAGCAGCCAGAATACAGCTCACGAAAATTACATTTAATGGTGGATCGGTTAAGGACAACAAATATGTCCAGAATAATGATTTCGCCACGACTGATGATGCGAACTTTACCATCACCCGCGTTTACCTGATGAGCGTACAGAGAATGACACAGTTCCTTCCTACTACCGATGCCGGTGCTGACTATATCGCACAAAACCAGAAAAAGTATACCGGCGGTGTAGCTTGGACCGCTCCATGGGCAGCCCCGGCACCCACCGACTTCAAACAATACGATGAGTACAACATAGAGGCCGCTGCTGACAAATTTGTCGAAGGAACCGCTGCCGCAAAGAATTCAATTTCGGATATCGGACATTGGTATACCTTCACAAACGACGGCGTTTCGGATATCGCCAATCATCCGACAGTACTCGTAGTTGAAGTGAAATGGAGAAAGACAATGGCAACAACAAAACCTAAGGCTGATGCAGTTAACGACACCAAGTATTTTGCCACTTACTTCGGAGGTGGAGACAAGGATGAACTTAAAGCGGGTCAAACATATAGCGTAGTCCTGAATTTGAAGGGTAACTTTAAACCTGAAAACCAAGGCGGTAGCGGTGGTGGTGGTACTACCGACCCGACTAAACCGACCGTTAACAGTTCCGTAAATGTTACCGTTACTGCAGCAAAGTGGGCAAATCCTATAAATATCGAAAAAAGCTGGCTCTAATTCCCGGCTTGCGATTGCGATCGACAGTTCCCTTTTAAAGGGCATGCTTGCTGATTAATAAATAGCTGCCGCGGCAGTGTCCGCGGCGGCTATTTCAAACTACCAAGAACTAAAATAAGAAAGAATCTCCATTATGACAGGTGCCTATAAATTCCGGTTCATCCCGGAGATCGTATATTATCTGTTCACACTGCTGCTGTTGTCGGGATGCATAGCCGAGAATACCGATGATTGTTTCAAGGGTATCCCGCTGAAGGTGAATCTGCCCGCAGATATACCCGCAGAAACCATACAAGATATGAACCTCTATGTATTCAATGACAAAGACTTGCTGCTCGACATACTCCCCGTGAACGGTATGGAACCTGTTATCCTTAATTATCCGGGCATCCCCACCTTTCATTGCGTAGCCATGGGCAACACGCAGGACGGTACGATGCTCGTCAGCCCCCTGAAAAAGGGCGATCCATGCTCCGACGGTTTCATATCACTGAAACCCTCCGTATCTACAAGGGCGGAACAGGGCATATTTACCTCTCCCTCCGACTTGTTCTACGGAGAGCTTGAAATAGAAAACAATACAACGTCCAACGGTGGCGGAGAACATACCATAGAAGTCTCCCGCATGACGGCGTCCATGAATATAACCCTGCAAGGCTTGCAAGATCTCACCGGCACGAACGACGGTAATTACTCGCTCGTTGTCCGCGAAACAAGCAGCCGCATGGATTTTAACGGCAATTACGGAGGCCCTCCCGCTTCCTATTCCCCGGCAATGACCCTTGCCGCGAACAAAGACTTTGAGGTTTCCATGTTCCGGCTTTTCCCTACGGCAGAAGGCAATGGGCTGACAATAGACATCTACCACAACCGGTCTTTGCTTAAAAGCATAACGGCGGATGGCAGCGGCAAACCGATTGTCCCCATAGTAGGCAAAACCACTAACCTTTTGTTGAATTTCAAAGCTTCGGTGGATGTGGGGGTTGAAATTACAGGTTGGGGGGAGACCGTTGTCTGGAAAGAATACAATTGATTCTTTTATCCCTGGAGAGATATAAAGAAAAAGATTAAGAATATAAATATGAAGATAAAAACTGACTATATAGCAAGACCGGACAGATTGGTTATACTCTTATGGATAATCATGCTGACGGGAGCTTGCCGGAACGATGACAGCTACAGCGTGCAGCAGGACGATCCCGTTCTTGTCAGGCTGTCCGTATCCACTTCCGATGCGGGTACGCCTTCGGCAGGCAATGAGACCGGGGAGATTCAGTCTGTTTACATTCTTCAGTTCAATGCCGACGGTGATACTTACGGAACCCTGCGTTACGTGGCGGAAGGAACAAAGACTGGCGATGGAACCTATAGTGCCACCCTGTTGCAGAGTGTAAGCTCCTCTGATAACTATAAACTTGTTATCCTCGCCAATATTTCCGGCTCCGGCTTTCTTTACGGTCTGTATGGCAAGAGCTACGAAGAGGTGCAACAAGCCTGCGCGAGTGAAGCAACGGCCGATCCTCTCGATTTCAGTACTACCCCGTTTCCCATGTTCGGGGTGATTGAGGGAGGCAAATCCGTACAGGTAAGTCAAGGTTCTGTTTATTCCGGCAATACAAAGTTGGTTCGTGCCGTGGCACGTGTGGATATCGGTGTCGGCACGCCTAAAAAAGATACGAGTGGTATTATTACCTCATGGATTAAAAACAAAAATGCACCTTTCACCCTCACCCAAATACAGGTATGGAAAGCAGGTCAGAGATACGCATATATGCCGCTAGCGGCTAATTACCATTGGAAGACTGACGGTGTATCAGATACAGATATAGTGATAGACAAGCCTTCGGATGTCACCGGAGGAGGAACTACCACCAAGACTTACACTGGTAACGCATACATAACAAACAGTATTTACTGTTTAGGGAAAATCTATCTGCCCGAAGCCGATTTGCTATGGGGGAATGTGTATGACAACAACCATACCAACCGTTTGGCAATTATCGTAGGAGGTAGATATAACGGCTCGCCGACGGAAACGTTCTACCGCATAGACTTTACTTACGATGAGGGAAACCATGACAAAATGAATATCCTGCGCAACCACATATACCAGTTTACCATCAAGAGTGTAAAAGCCGCAGGCTATGCCACCGCCGAACTTGCGTACAAAAGTAAGCCGAAGAATTTAATCTTTGATGCCACTCTTGAACCATGGGTTGCGGGTCAAACGGCCTCCATACCTTCCGTCTTGGGATATTACCTGACATATCAGGGATTTAATGGAGAGAATGTGGACTGGACTTACGTTATGGGTTCCTCACTACAAATTCCCAAGAAAAAAAATTATTGGGGTACTAATAGAAATCTTCCATTCGATTACAATAATTTTTATAAGGAAGGACAAAACATTTACATTACGGATATTGATGGAGGACAAAACGGAAGGTTATATGCTACGGTGGAAGATGCTTTTAACTATGAAGGTGCTTTTCCCGAGCTAATGGTTTCCGGTAACGATATTGTGGATGAATCGGGTGCTGAGACTCATCCATGGAGAACAGTGGAAGGAATAACGAAGACGTTAACGGCCTTTGACTTATGCCGCAATCTGGAAGAAAACGGATTCGAGGACTGGAGACTTCCGCGACTCTCGGAGCTGGCGCTTATCTATGCGAATCATGCAAATTTAGAAGAATTACGAGGGTTCACACCGCTATCCGGGACTTATTGGTGCGGGAGTGAATATCTGGTAGCAAATGCTGATAACCAGCAAAAGCTGAATTCCGAATGGGCATGGGCTGTCGATTTTACCGGAAGCCCCGGATATGCGTCGTGGCATCAGAAAACAGAGAAATTGAAAATCCGTTGTGTAAGGCAAACAAATAACAAGTAATTGAAACGATATACAGATGAATATGGATACAAATAAGAAATATATCCTGCCTCGGACAATCATCCTGGCAGCCTGCTCTTTACTATTGGCAGGAGGCTGCGACAACAATGTCTACGACGGGATGGAAAGGGATACACCGGAAATGGAAGTCCCTTTGAACTTCAATGCGTCCATAGAAAAGACAGAAGTTGTCCAATCAAGGAGTATTACATCCACGACCGATTTTACCGGAAATTCCTATTCTTTTGGTATGTCCATCACTAAAAGTGAGAACGGGAATGAGATTTTCGGAGGATCATCAGATATGACTGCCAAAATGGAACGCTCCAGTTCTTCCGCACCGTGGAATTGGACTTTCATTAATAACTCTGACGGCTCAGGCGTCACTCCTACAGGACCGGAAGGTAAGGCACTAAAAGTGATTGCCTACTATCCGTGTATTCCAGCCAACACCCAAAGTGCCTATACGAATGGAATCCCTTTCGACTTCTCCTCAAAGACCGACCTTAAACAGACGGATCTACTCTACAATACCAGTACCACCTATCCGTTCGATCATCCATCCGGAGAAGCGGTGGCAACTATTCCTTTAAACTTCCGGCATGCCTATACGTGGATCGTTCTTAATATCAGGAAATACATGAACAATAATGAAGTGTTCAATTTAAGTAGTGTTACTTTGGATAACCTTGGGGGCGGTTGGATTAAAAACAAGGGAGCTATTGACCCGGCAACAGGGTTGGCAAAGGATGGAGCTACCGCCGGTCCGATAGGAGTAACATTAACCCCGGCAGTGGAATTGTCCACTACGGACGTTACCTACGAGTTTCTGGTTCCCTCGTTCATGGATGCCAAAGTCGGTGACGGCGATATAGTCCTCGTATTGAAGGTCAATGGTATTAATGAAACATTTACGCTGGATAAGAGCTACCTTAACAAGAGTGAGGATGGTAAGTTATTTGGTTTCAGACAGGGATATAAGAACACATACAACCTGGTCTACAATAACTCTGCTTTGAGCATGAATGTTCAGAACTGGACATCTGAGGTAATTAATGGTGATTTTGGAAGTGAGATAGCGGATCCCCCTATCTCTGACTATATGTGGGTAAGATTAGAGAAGACGCTCCAACAAGTAAATTGGCCTCAAGGTACCTGGCCGAGTGAAGAGTTTTCGACTGACTATCCCCCAATGCCTGAATATTATACTCTTGGTGGGCATCCCTACAAGAGCTATTTTACCACTGTAGCCTATGGTGGTAACGGAGACTATGTACCTGTTAATACACCGGATCCCGCAAGTCTGCCCACAGATGGTATGAAAGTAAGTGACGATATAAACTTATATGCGGCAGGGAAAGAAAAGGTTTGTGAGGAAATTCATGTAACCAAGAATGATGTCTCCATATTATCTGTTCCGTGGGAAGATGCAAATGGTAAGTTGGTTGCTAAAGAACTTTGCAGACAATATACCGGGGGTGGTTTTCATGACTGGAGACTTCCGAGAGCCTCCGAGCTACGGGCGTTATTTCTAATAGTAGCAGCTAATGGGAATACATATAACGATTTGAATTTTTCAAGTATAGAAAATGATAAAAAAATGTACTGGGCAGGAACTGAAGTCAACAAAAACGAAGCATGGAGTGCTATGTGTTTTGGTTATTTTAACACTCATATTATAGATAAGGGTCTGGTGTTATCTCCTCAGGACAAGAAAAAAAAGGCTTTCGTGCGCTGTGTCCGTGATTTTAAGTAATGAATATGATAACAATATACAAATGAACGATATTATCATGATAAAAAAAATAATGGCTTCGATATGTATCGTCTGCTTAGCCTTGGGAGGATGTACGGAGGACCGTTTGCTGCCCGACTCCGGTACGTCTTCAACCGTGGAGCCGGTTGCCGTGAAACTCACCCTGGGCATAGACGATTATAATACTTCGTCTGACGCGGAAACACGTGCGGAAGAAATGCCGCCCGTCCTCAGGATGTCCTCGCCGGATATGGACGTAGAACTTGTGGCGACACCTGTTGCCACAAGGGCAGGTGGTACACCTACTACAGATATTACAGAAGATAACGCCGTCTATTCGTACATGGGTTTCCAGTTTAACGGGACAAAACCGGATGGAACATTGGTAGAAAAGAAATATTTTGCATCTCCGGATGGTTCCATCAAGACAGATGAGGTGGTGATTGCCTCTACACCGGATAAACAAAAAAACAGGATTGTGGTTTTAGCCAACGTCAATATGAGTACGTTTGAGAATATAAAGCCGAGTGTATCTACCTATGCTGATTTACATAACCTCTGCATGACATTGACGGCCGATGATGGCATTTTTCCTAAAAACAAGCTCATACTGACAGACGCAAACGGAAATCCATTACTGGAAAACGGAAAGAATGTGGAGAGGACAGGTATCGTTATGTGCGGTCAGGCTGATGCCGAAATCTTTGCGGGCAAACAGCTATACATCTCTTTGAAGCGTACCGTGGCAAGAGTGACATTCAATATAACAACAACCTATCCACATTTTATAGAGGTACCACATACGTGGAATGTGACCTTGATGAATATTCCCACGCAGAACTACTATAATGTACTTGGAAGAAAAGCTATTTTCCCTTCAGAGGATTTGAAAGAACAAACCGACCTTTTTTGGCATAAATCACTTGCTACAACAACTGCCGCAAATCCTGTGATTCAAACGGCTCCTTTGTATATTCCGATCAATCTCCAGCAGACGGTATTGACCTCTACAGTGAATACCCGTCGCGATAACGCGCCGACAGGCGGCACTTACCTTCAGATTATCGGGTTGGAGAATAAGGAGGTCGCTGGTGGCGAGAATTTGAATATTGTAACAGATTTTTCTATCTATCAGTTGTTTCTGGGAAAGAACTTCACTTCCGATTACAGTGTGTACGCCAATTACGACCTGACTTATAACATTGTCTTGAAAGGAAACAGTAGGGATGATACCAATGTCATCCGGTTGATACCGGGCTATTTCTCGGGAGAACTTACGGGATACGATGCCGTTGGTACTGCTTTGCCGACAGTAGATGATGCGAATGCCGTTAAATGGAAATACCCGAACAGTATAGAGTCTTATTTTTCGGATGGATACTATCCGGGTAGCCTACCGGAAAGGAAAACGCTGAAATGGTATGAAGGTTCATCATTCTCAAATTGCGGAGCCACTTCATTGACGAATGGATGTGCGAATACTTTAGCGTTGCAAGGAGCCCCAAGTACTTGGGCAAATTATGAGGCTGCTTACACCTGTTATCGGGGAACGAACGGATACAATGTGGGAGATCAACCTGGAGCCGATAAGGGGTGGTGGTATCTCCCTTCTGTCAGCGAATTGATCGGGACCTGGATTTCTTCTTCGAGTACGCAAAAACAGATGGCGGGCAGCTATTGGTCGTCTACCGCCGATCCGGGTGCCGATAAAGCCTTTGTGGTTACGAATGAAGGGAAAGTGTTCTCCGATGCCGTTGGCAACACACATGCTGTCAGAGCTTCGCAGGATCCTGATAAAGCCAATCATGCGGGAGGAGGTAATAAATAAACGAAATGCAACCTAATAAGAAATAAAGATGATGAGTTTCAAAATCTATCCCATTTTATGGATCGTTTTATTCTGCTTCGGCTTTCCTTCGGGAGTTTTCGGGCAGTATATTCAGAAAGAGACTATCGGTGGAACAACGTATGCCGTTATTTATGCGGATGGATTGGCAGGAGCCGCCCAATGGGGAGCGGGAGTCGGGATGACGAAGAACGGCGCTACTATCCGGCATCAGGTTTCCAGAGGAAACGGTGGCAACCTGAGTGTCAATGACAGAATCCCGTTCCGCTTTATCGTGGCACCCACGGATGTGGGGAACAATGATGAGACTTGGATGACTGTGCAGGGAGTGAGCGATGACGGAAATAATAATAATCCGGATTTCACCATTCCTGCAAATACAGGCTGCCGTTTGTATGGTACTTCCGGCCCGGGTGCAGGGCGGAAATGGCGTGTTCCCACTCAACGCGAGTTACAACTGATGTGGATGTTTCGTGGACCCATCGGCTTGATATATAAGGAGAAACCGATGGAAGAACCCAACAAGAAGAAAAGATACTGGGCTTCCACCGAAAAGGGTACGGACCAAGCCTGGTTTTTTAACTTTGAGAAGGGTGTGCCTTACTGTGATACCCAGGCTAAAAGTATGGTGAACGGCATGGTGAGGTGTGTGAGTGATTATTAACCGATAATAAAGATAAATATGGAAATTCCGGAATTGGCAATTGATAAGGAGTCCCAAAACCTGTATTACATTTACTTGTTCTATGTAGAAGATAAGTGGTGTGCTTTCGGATACTCCGCTTATTATTTGAGTATTATGTATCCGGTATTGGAAGCTGGCAATGAAACCACCGGGGGGCATGAAGCGTGCATCCCCTGTGTACACGTTCCTGACAGCTTTCTGGTCAGACTCTCTGAATTTTACAGCACATTGGTTTCAGACAGCTACATACAGGTTGAAGCGCCACCCACAGCCTATTGCTACCGATCCGGTTACAGTGAATGGTATGAAAAATTAACAGTAAATTAACATAAACTTTCTATATTGAAACATCCATGAAACAATTCGTACGATATTGCTTGGTATTCTCCTTCCTACTGTTTGCGGGCGCTCTGACGATTCGGCTGCATGCCCAGTTTTACTCAGTACAAACCAATACGCTGAAACTGGCTACCACCACATTCAACGTTGAAGGCAGCATGCTTCTGGATAAACACTGGACGCTGAATATGAGTGTTTCTTATAATCCTTGGAATTTCAGTGACACTAAAAAGATCAAGCATTTCCTGATAGAACCCGGTGCACGCTACTGGTTCTGGCAACCCTACGCCGGAAACTTTATCAGCATGTATGCCATGGGCGCACGCTTCAACGTGGCATGGGACAAGGTACTCGATTACCGCTACCAGGGGTGGGGTTATGGCGCAGGAATGACCTATGGGCGCTCCTGGCTGCTGAGCAAGCGCTGGAATATGGAAGTGGAAGCGGGTCTGGGGCTGCTTGTCACTCCCTACACGAAATATCGTTGCGAACATTGTGGTGATAAGGTGAAATCGGGTACTTATTTCCTGCCGACACCTAAAGTGGCGTTTAATCTTGTTTATTTGTTTTAAGATCGGCCCTTCAGTTGGCGCAAGGAAGCATGAAGCATTCTAAAATTTTCTATATTCTGTTTCTGATAATAGTTATCACTGCATGTTCCCCCTTTGGTAGGCTCTACAAAGAGCAGTCGAGGGTGACACTGGCCTTGCCTGCCAACCGGCGGAGTGAGCCGGTGGAGATCGCAAAACGCGATTCCGCCAATCAGCCCCCGGTTCTGAACTTTACATTCATCAGTGCTAAAGGTGACAGCATCCCCGTGGGCATGTCTGTCGAATGGGACAGTGTCCATCAAGAGAACCTGACCACGGTGGCGCTTGATGAAGTGGTGGTATCAGCCGGTTCCACGCGTAATACAGCAGAGCGGAACGGACTGATTAATGTAGAGTTTGTAGTGACAGTTCCCAAAGTTCTGCAACAGGATAACTGGATGGTCAACGTCCGTCCGGTGCTTATGAGGGGCGACGTGCCCGACTCGCTGAAAGAACTCCGCTTCACGGGACAGCGCTTCCGGGAGTTGCAGGAGCGGGACTACCGGCGATACGACCGTTATGTAGAGAAAATAATTCCGGATTCCGCCAACTTTTATCAGACTTACGTAAATTACCGTTCTTTTGAACGCTATCTGAAACGTCTGAAATGGTATAAACGAAGGCTGGAAAAGCTATGGGCAATACAGGATGCTAAAAAACACCGTCCGGACCCGCTGTTACTGCGTTTTGAGATGTTCAACCGGCAGGTAAACCGACGGGACAGCCTGTTGAAAGAGTATATACTGAAGAACTCCCGGCTGATGATAGAGCGCCAACAATGGCAGTATGACCGTGCGCTGGAGCGGGTGAACGACACTTTACAACCCCAGTGGTCCGGTTTGCGGGAGCGCTTCCGTTACTTCAACCACAAATGGGAACTTCGTACCAACTATCAGGCAGGAGAACTGGTTACCCGTAAGAAATATTTTTATGACAGGGTATCGTTTGAACCCTTGCGGCAGGCGGAACACAGCCTCTATTATGTCCGGGGTGTGGACACCGTGCCTCCCTTGTGGCTGATGACTGAAAGGCCGGATACGGTACAGACAAGGCAGAAGTCATTGGCAAACTTTTCGGAGGAAAGCATATTCGCATACTATGGTTTGGGTGATGAACAAACAGGGTTTACCCGTAGCAAGTTGCCATTGTACGCCTATCACCGCAACCTGTCCGATTCGTTACAGCTGCACCTGCCCGGTCGTAAAGCGTTCAGGGAACTCGAACTCAGCCGGTTTGACTCGGTGACAACGGTAAAGCATTATATCGACCGTTACGAGCATCTGCGGTCAGTCTATCCGCAATACCACCTGATACGGGAGTTGTATAACATACATCCGCCCGCCGTGCGGCATGCCGCCCTGCAGGAAAAATACGGAAACTGGATAGCGCATATCAACTCGCTCGATTCGACCAATTTGGTGCAAAAGTTCTATAACACGCAGAAAATAGCCCGTAACGAAGCGCGTAAAGCGATGAAAGACGAGAAATACCATGATATCGTGCGTTTCCCGTTCAATCCGGATGCGGAACTCGATACGGTGATTTATGCTGCCGATCAGGTGAAATTTCTCTATTCGCAGAAGGTGCCCGCAGATGAAAACTCAGCACGTATGAAGGTGTATGTGGTAGGTAATGTGTTAAGCGGCAACGGAAGCAAATATCCGCTTCCGAAGTCGGATACACTGACTTATCTGGTGAGTTCTATGACTAAATTCATTGACAAGACTCCGCGTTATGTGCGAAAAATCATTGCCCGGGATGCGGAAGCCAATACAAGCGTGAATTTTTACTTTCCGCAAAACGACTTCAACCTGAACGAAACCATTGCCGTGAACCGCAAAGGAGTAAAGAAAGTGAAAGATCTTACTCTGGCACTGATGACCGATCCTGTGTACAGGATAGACAGTCTGACACTCTTCGCTTCTTCATCACCCGAAGGCAGTTGGCGCGTCAACGGAGAAATAGCCCAGAAGCGTGCAAAATCCATCCGTGACGTTCTGGTAAGGGAGTTTACCGCGCTGTACGATTCATTGTCTGTCGGTGTCAACGTTGAGATGGACGAGGCGGGTAACCTGATTCACCGTGAAGTGAAAGACGAGATTCCGGATTTACCGAACCTGATAAAGATACGCACCATCCCCGAGGATTGGAACAAGTTACGCAGCCTGATTGTGAGTGATGCAGACTTCAAAGGCCATAAAGACGCTATATTGAGGATTATTGACCGTGAACAGGAACCCGACCGGCGCGAATGGCTGATAAAAAGCCAATATAAATCGGAATACGCTTATATGTTAGAGAAACTCTATCCAATAATACGTGCGGTAGATTTCCGATTCAGTCTCTCGCGCAGGGGAATGAAGCAGGATACAATCTATACCAACGAACCGGATACGACCTATGCCCGGGCTGTGGAATATCTGGAGGAACGTAAATACGAACAGGCATTGGAAATGCTGCGCCCGTATGATGATGTGAATACGGCCATTGCTTACATGTCTTTAGGATATGACAAGGCTGCTTTGCGAATATTTGAGAAATCGCCCCAGACGGCCGATAACAAGTACATGCAGGCCATCCTTCAGGCACGTTTGGGGAATGAAGAAAAAGCGGTACGGCTCTTGCTCACTGCGGCAGAGATGGACGAGCAAATGAAATTCCGTGCGAACCTCGATCCGGAGCTCTCGGAACTGGTGAAGAAGTACGGGCTCTTTAAGGAAGAAGATGACTGGAACTAAAAGAAGCAAAGCAGATGAATCTGTTTTCTATGAATATTATTAAAAACTAAAAAGATGAACAAGAAAGAATTGATTCAAGAGGTTGCTATTCGTAGCGGCATGTCACAGGCAGATGTGGAGAAGACCTTAAACCATATCATGGACACCGTCAGGGACAGTTTGCATAAGGAAGACCCCGTCACACTTGTGGGATTCGGAACTTTCCGGGTGCAGAAACATGCGGAACGTCAGGGGTATAATCCTTCAACCGGTCAGAAAATGCAGATTCCTGCAAAGAAGATTGTTAAATTCAAACCGGGTAAAGCTTTGGAAATTAAGTGAAAAAAGAAAGAACTTGCTATATAATAAAAAAAAGAAGATGATGATGGGCCTTGCAACAAGGTTGCTTTATGAATATTAGAGAAATCCACCTGGATAGCCGAAAGCAAATACATGCAAGCTATTCTTCAGGCATGTCTGGGGAATGAAGAACAAGCGGTGCGGCTATTGCCCGGTGCGGTGGATATGGACGTCCAAATGAAATTCCTGGCGAACCTTGATCCCGAAACTCTCTGAACCGGTGAAGAAATACGGACTTTTTAAAGAAGATGATCAAAACTAAAACAGAAAATAATAGAATACAGTGTTTATAACTCGATGATTGCTGTGAAGCAATCATTTTAAGAATCCATAACCTTTGCCATCTCTGCTTATGAAGGTGGTCTGATGGATTCAACTGCCTGTGAAGGTAGAATATTGTTTGTTTATGTTAGTGCATCTTCTTGTCGGTGGACAGGGAGATGCACTTATTTTTCTCTTTCAATGTACCGGAGGGGCACATCCCCGCCATTATGTACTGAAAGTGTAATTTTCTTAGTACTTTCCGTCGTGCTATTAATACTTGCAACTCCGTTATGTTTCATAAATATCAAAATTGATTCTCCATAAGGGCTGTTGATACGAAAATCTTGGTTTGCTAATTTGCGTATCCGCGTAATTATATTACTTGAAGCATTCATTATAAATGGACGATAAAGTTAATCTTCCAAAGAAACAAACATCGGGGGTAATTCATTTTCATATTTCCCTACTTCAATGGCAATACCGGCATCTTTGCATAAGGTTTCTCCAAAATGCCTGTATTGCTCTTCGGAAGGATTACCCGGTAAATAGAAGGTGATTTCATACTCTGTATTTACCCAGATATACCGGATATCCGGATAAGTATCTTTTATAGTGCCGTTTACTACAAAGGCTATTTTTCTGTTTTTGTATTCTTGAGTAGCTTTTGTCCATGCCGATATTCCGGTATCATCAAACTTTACGGCCATAAAAAACAGATATTCTTCGTCTTCCCCTACTTTTACTTCTTTAATATGTAGCGTCTACGATAGGAATTGAATCGATTGTATTATGCCTGTAATCGGAACTTATTCTTTTGTAATCGTTTCCCAAATTATCCTCTATAAGATACCAGCCTGTGACCGGTATGGAATCGGATGTGTTTTTGTGAGGTGTCGAATCTGTATTTATAACTATATTTTCTTTGGGCGATTGTGCATTTATATAGTTGGTAAATCCAAAATTTAATAATGTTATACCTATAAGTATTTTTATTTTCATAACTTGTTTTTATTTGTAGAAGCTTTTATTATTAAAGGCAAGGAATGATACATCACACTCTTTGTGTACAAAAAGTTAATATGACCCCGGTATATCCGATGGCTTTCTCTACGTTTCGTTCTACAAATTTGCCTTCATCATAGATGGCATCCAGGTTGAGCATGGCCTGACTGCTTCCTTGCGCGGTGGCTTTGGAATACCAATCGATGGCTTGTTTCAGATTTTCCATCTGGCCCAAGAATCCATGTTCGTAGCTCAACCCGATGTTGAACTGCGCATCCGGTTGCCCGAATTGTGCGGCTCTGGAAAACCACGGGAACGTGGCCGAATCATCACCATGACCGTAGTAATAACAACCTGTATAGTATTTGGCAAGGGCGATTTCCTTCTTGGAACACTGTGCCATGGTATCTAACCGGGCACTTTGCTCATTCAGTCTTTTGGTGAGGCAACCGGGCATTCCCTCCGCGTAGCCATGCAACAGGTTGTTCATCGTCCAATGACTTCCTCCTTGCGCGATTGCAGGTATTCTTCCGCCACCTGTGGCTGTGCCAAAGCGGGCAAGGCAAACAGCGGCAGAAAAAAGCCGGAGTTTCCTCAAATTCATATTTATATTCTTCATGTTTATATTCATATTTACTGTGTCTTTTCCTGTGTTTGCTCCAAGCCTTTGGAATCTATCAGCTTTCCGTCAATGGAGTATTCCTTTTGCCAGAGCAGTTCCCCCTGGTCGAACATAGAGATTTTCCATCGTTTGTCGGTTCCTGGATAGTATATAATCGACTCTCCATGGGGTTTCCCATCTTTGTATTCTTCTCTGGCGGACAGCCTTCCAAGTATGTACTGGGTCCATAGCCAGTCTTTGCCATCCTCCATCTCCCTGACGGAATATGTGTCGCCGTCAAACGATTCGAACTTCACCGCACTGCCCTTTCCGGCGTAGGTTGTGCGGCAGCGCAACGTCTTTGATGCGTCAGGGTTTATACGGTAATAGCAGGTACTGTCTGCCTGCAGACCGTTTTTGTAGTGTTCTTCATTGACAAATGTTTCACCGTCGTCGGTATATATCCACATGCGGCACACCCCGTCACGCTCCCCGTCCGTATAGTGCCATTCCGACAGAGGATTTCCTTCTTCGTCCCAACCGAAGGAGATTCCGTTGATTTTTCCATTGTTCATTTCCACGCAGCTTTTCAGGTTTCCGTTCGGGTGCCATTCTCGGGCGGTTCCTTCGAGTATACCGTGGACATATGGGTGTTCGGACTTTATTTGTTCGTTGTCCTTGTAGAAAAGCCGTTGCATACCGTGCTGGTGCCCAGCCTTGTCGTACACGTATTCGAGGAGCAGTATTCCGTCCTCTGCCGTTTCCATCCCGTCCGGAGTGTTCGTATAGGCACGCAGGGTATCAATGGGAAAACCTTTCGTGAATTTTCCGGTCATGTGGTAAGTCTTAAAGAGGATCCGGTAGTTTCCATCCAGCGTTTTGGACTTACTGTTCTTCTTGTTTTTTTCCCAATAGATATTTACGGCGCCGCTTTTTTCGATGACAAGCGATTCAAATCCAATGGTTTTCTGCGGCATGACATCGACGACACAAAAAAGCCCGCAAAGGACGAGTAATAGTAATTTTTTCATCGTTATATCTTTTTTAGTATGGTTATATCTTTATTGTAGCCTTGGTAGTGCAAATGGCCAGCGTGGTCATCAAGATGCTTAACATCTAAAGTCGATGTCCTTCCGGGAAGTTTATGTTCACGAGAATCGCTCCATCCAAAATTCCTCTTATTATTTGATAAGTCAATCATTTTCTTAATCTTGATATTGTAGAAGACAAGCTTATCAGTTAGCTCATGAACAATTTCTCGGATTTCGCTTTCCGGAAAATTATTGTACTCAGAGTTATCAACTATATCTATTTCTTCTTCAACAAACTGCCATCAAAGATAATTTCACCTCCATCAACCCACCTGTCATCTTCATCCCACTCTCCTCCACAATGTGTTTGAATACTGCCAACAACAATACTTTGTTCAAGGTCTATTATATCACACAGATAATTTTCATGCAATATTTTTTCATCCCCGTCTTCTACATAACCTTTTATAATATTATCCAGCACAACAAATCTTTTACTCGGAGAGATACGCAGATCCAATTCACCTCCATTTTCATACGAGAATTCTGCTATTTTAACGGTATCTCTCTCTTTAAGACGTATGATATATGGATTATACCATAACTTAAAATCTTTATCATATTTTTTATACAAAATAGCAAAACGTTCAGACACATTAACAACAGTGTCTTTTGACTGTATTACTGATTTCTGAGGTTGTGTATCTGAAGAAATTTTACTGCCTCCAAAGCAATGAATAGCCAAACATAATGCAATTGATGCAAACAGCATATTTACTTTCATACTATTTATTTTCAGGAATTATTATCATTCATTAAAGAAGCATCATCTATTATATAATTATGTTCATCTTCATATAATAAATTTAAATTCTCCGGTTGATTTATTAATCTAAGTTCTATTGCTTTATCTTTTTCTTTTGTACAGCCACTTTTGTCCGAATCAGGCTCATGCCATAATCTCCAAGCAAATGTACCCCTTGCTTTATCATATACTTTAATACTCATTTTGATTGTTTTTTTGCATCTAAAATTATAACTCACAGTTAAGCTATCTAATCAGCCGCATAAGTTATTCTGGTGATAATACTTTTATCCTTCTGCATAATTTCAAAACAGGTAACCCCTCCTTGGTAGTCTATTTCTATTAAGAGGTCATTTGTTGTTTTGTACTTATAGCAAACCTTGATATATTTATCCACTTCAGAAATGTATTCTATGTCTTTTTGTGGTAGTGTATCTTTCAGATTCTCATTGATTCGCTTAATGACATCATACACTTGTGTCATATTAGCGTCTGGAAAAATGCACTTCTGAATGGTCGTGTATCCATCATCCTCCGAATATTTCTCGCATTTTAAACCTTTCCAATCTGTTTCATTCACAAATAATTTAGGTTCATCACTATTCGCTTCACTCACATGATTATTTGTGTCGGAGTTTAAAACGCTAATATTAGCTTTACCAGCTTTACTCTCTGTTTGTGAATCTGTCTCCGTTTGTTTATTTTGAAATGACCAGCACCCGCTAAGCATTATTAGTCCCATGTACGCTAAAAATAGTTTTTTCATCGTTTTACTATCTATATTAGTATATCTTCAGTTGATTAATTCTATCTGTTCATAAACTATTTGGGATTATGTTTACGTCTCATCAACTTTGAATATTTTTTTAACAAACTCTCTGTGTCTACCATAAGCATCCTCTGAAATTGATGTAAACACGATCATATTTAAAAATATCCATCATCTATAGGCCTGTTGTCACATGTATATTTCCAGTTTATCACTGTTTTCGGGTATATATAGTATAATAGGTATGATTATATTGTTAGGTATGCTCCATCCGTCTTCATTGATTATGTCGGACTTTATCTGCAATACACTATTCTTTTCCGATTTATTTCGTAGCATGACCAGTTTACCATTCCCGCAAATCACCATTTCAAAATCTGTAATGGGCGCAACTTTCCTATTGACTGATGTTTTATCAAACATTTCCGTATAACAAAATTTATCTATTATTTCTTGCCGGCTGTTATAACGCATGTCCATGTAAGGAATGATATGACTGAGGTACTGTGTCTGATAGGCCAATTCGTTACAGTCCACTAAATATTGCCGTATCTTATTATATTGCTTTAGTACCTTTTCTTCTAAGTCGGGTATTTGTGTCAGGTCACGGGCCTTGGTGAGTTTATCACTGTAATCAAAAGGCAGCGATGCCTCAAAAGTTGCCGAAGCGGTATAATATTTCAGCTTTTGTGTACCTATATTATCGGGTAATTTCAGTTCTTCAATCAAGTTGGTTTCAGCTTCCGGTTTATCTATGTCGGGACAATGGTATATTTTGAGGCTTACAGAACTGTCATCTGAGATATGGTCTTGTTGGCCGGTGGGATATATCTCTACGCTAAATGTTTGTTTTCCGCTGCGTGGCAGACAGCTATTGACAGGATATAATGTACCGTCATAATCATCATAATTGCAGTCGTAATCGGAAAAATCCTCGTATACCGGTATGTCGTTTATGCGGACTATTATATGGCATTCCGATTTTTTTATTTTCAGGTAATACATTGGCTTTGTTTTATATTCATGCAGAGTGTTCGATATGTATTGCTCGACTAATTCCATAACCTTCTGTTCTTCCGCGCTTCTGGCCGTTGTGTTAGACTTCCGGCTGTAATCCGGAAATGTCTGTATGATGATATCATCATTTGTGGAATTTTCCTGTGCATTGGCATTTATCCCCCAGGATAGCAATACTAAAATTAATAAGGTTCTGATATTCATAACTGTTTCTTTGAAGCGTGTTGTTTGTGTCCAAAGATAGGAATTAAAATTGAGACTGAGGGAAGAATAGAGAAAGAAGGTTGTGGATAAGGGTTTTAAACGTAATTGAATGACCGGGGCGAAGTCAGGTGAAACCATTAAAAAGCCAACTTAAACCGGAGTTGCGTTACTAATTCGTTACCTGTTATCTTGCTTTCTACTCTTTACTTATTGGCAATTAGTCAATTGAACTTTTTCCGCAGTTTTCACCAATAAACGGAACAACTCAAAATGCTGGTACTATTATTCATTCGCCATGTTCCTGAATGTGCGGTATAGTTTTTCCAGTTCACATGATGGAAGGCTGATATCTACCCGGTCTTTCGGTTGAGTGACAGTATTATGTAAAGGCAAGTGAGTTCCTTCTCGTACGACATTCTCTATTTTACAATCTTTGGGCAAAATAATGTCTTCTATTTTTTTCCCTTGCATGTATGAGTCAGCATTTACTTCGAATGAGAGGGTGTGCCGGGAATTTGAATCTTCTTTTTCTTTGGGCAGTAAACGTAAATAAAGCTGGTCATATATTGGTCTTACTCCTGCGATATCGCTGATAAAGTAAGTGATTCCTACAACAATTGTCATTGGAATAAGCAATTCAAACTTATGGGTCATTTCCAAAAGCAGGATAATGCCTGTAACCGGAGAACGTACGACAGCTGTGAATGCTGCAGCCATACCAATAGCCATAAAGAAACCGCAATGTTCTGCTGAAAGAAAACCTTGCCGGATAAGTATAAGTGCGAATACCTTTCCTGTCAGTCCTCCGATGACGAGCAATGGCAGGAAGATGCCTCCCGGAAAGCCCGTTGAATAGCTGAGTGCTGTGAACAATAGCTTAAGCAGGATGATGCCACAAAGAAACAGTATACCTGTATATGCCGTAGTGTCTGCTTGTTTGAGAAGAAAATCTTCACCACCTGCAATCAAATCTGAAAAGAAATAACCTATGATATAAGTTACAATAACCACTGACAGCACTTTTAAATATACCGACATTTGTATTTGGCTGTATTTCTGCTGGAAATAAAGTAGACAGTTGTTAAAGAGCTTTCCAACCAAGGATAATAGCAAGGAAAATAAAATGAATGCCAAGGTAATTCCGACAATGCTAAGTTCGGAAGGATAGGAGGTGTTGATCGGTGCATACAGGTTTCCGGGGAATGCCCAACCGGCCATTGTCCCGGCTATAGTCGATGCCAGAAGTGAGGTAATGATTATTTTCACAGAATCGAATTTCTCCAGTTCTTCCACGATAAATATCGATGAAGCCAAAGGAGCGATAAAGGCTGACGAGAGCCCTGCGCTTGCCCCACCCGTATAAAGATAACGTTGTTCCGAGACGGATGCATGAGTCCATTTTCCTATTATGCGGGCCACGAATGCGCCCATTTGAACGGAAGGACCCTCGCGTCCGAGCGATAATCCCATCCCTATACTTGCCAGACCTCCTGTGAATTTTAAAACAAGCGCTTTAAACGGGCGATTTATTTGGAATCTCCCATAAATGGCTCCTTCTACTTGTGGAATACCGCTACCGGAAATGGAACGGCATTTTTTAACACCATAATGTATGATTAATCCCATAACCCACATTAAAAATATAGCCAAAAGATGCATCCACCAGTTTACCTCGGAATTAAACAGAAGGTGTCGCAGGTCAGATGCCTTACCTAACAAATAATGATAAGGTATAGTTACGATTCCGGTTAAGATACCCACCGGAATACATAGCAGGTATAGTTTTACGTACTTTAGTTCCATTTTGCGTCCTATAATCTAACAAAGTTCACTCTATCGTGCGGTTAGCTTTATTTGCGGGTAGTTTTTAATTAGTAAATCTGATAGTTCAGTTAAGGAATGTCCATTCTTCGAGCAAAGATAGGAATTATAAATGAAAATATGGGCGGGACGGATCAAAAAACTGTAAACAAGCGGTTTCGGAGAAGTTCTGAAAATATGTTGATAATATGGAGTATGTAAATGCATTGATTTTGTTTCAACGGTCTTCATTAATTTGGAGATTATATGGAATGATTGAAAATGAAAAAATACATTAAAATGCTAAATTCAAATGAGGATTTTAATAATTGGATTGTGACTAACGGAAAAGATGATAACTTTGTTATTTATTATTTTAAAAGAAAAAACGAATTAGAAGTTTAGTATAAATAAGAATAATTTATTGCACAGTTCTATTACTGTTGAATTGAAAAGGGCTGCCAGAATAGTGCCACGGTGGTAGCCCAACGTGAATAGTCTCAAGTGAAACGCTCTGTTTTTAACCGTTGACCATTATCGGAATATTTTGATAAACAGTCGAAGAGTTCCAAAAACTCGAGAAAGTAGGTGGAACTCGTCTTTTAATTTCATTTATTGAGATATTATCCCTGAAAGTTTATCCATATCATTAGCCAAGGATTCATTGAGTACATGGGCGTAATGCTCCGTCATACGGGTCGTTGTATGCCCCAGCATTTTAGATACGTTTTCGAGTTTGATGTTATTGGCCAGGGTGACGGTTGTGGCAAATGTGTATCTGGCTATGTGCATTGTCAGATGCTTTTTGATGCCACAAAAATCAGCTATTTCCTTGATGTAGGAATTCATTTTTTGGTTGGCAAACACAGGAAGTACCTTTCCTGACTGTTTGCATAAAGCGTGATCCTTGTATTTCTCAATTAACGCCAATGGCAGTTCCAATAGTGGAACAAAGAATTCGACATCCGTTTTCTGGCGTTGTTTGTGAATCCATTTCCGTCCTTTCGCATCTTCAATGATATGTTCACTTTTTAGGTTGTATACATCGATAAAGGCTAATCCGGTGAAACAACAAAACAGAAATACATCCCGGACTATTTCCAAACGCGGAATTTCGAATTCTTTGTCTTTAAGCATGTTCAGCTCATTGATAGTGAGAAAATCCCGGATAACCTTCTTCTCTTTGAATTTCACGCTGGCAAAGGGGTTTGTTATTATCCATCCATTTGCTAAAGCCAGGTTTGTTATTTTCTTCATGCATTTCATGTAACGTATCACTGTGTTTTGAGCACAATTCTTTTCTATTTTCAGAAATGCCTCAAATTTGCGGACTAATTCACCTGTAACGTTTTTAATGGGGATGTCTTCAACCTTTGTTTCCTCGGATAACATTTCTTTAAAATAACGCAGGCAGAGCCTGTAACGGCGAAGGGTTATTTCGTTATACTCTTTTCCGATCAGGAGTGACATCTGTTCATTATGCTCTTCGAATACTTCAAAAAACATTTTGCATGTATTATGCTTGCCTTGGAGATATTCTTTGATAAGCACAGGCTCAGCATAGCCATTCTGATCAAATAGTTCTTTTTGAATTTCGTAAGCCCTGGTACGTAGCCATTCCAGATATCGATTGATTTCCTGGTGGGTCGGAGTTTTGCCGGTGGCCCGTTCTTTCTTTTGATTCCAATTGGCGGGTTCTATTTTGCGTTGAGTATTTAGCTCTATAAACCGGCCGTTGGCTGTAATACGCATTTGGATAGGCGCTTCACCTCTTTTCGTTAATCTTGTTTTTCTGATAAGAAAAATAATACTGAATGTGTTCTGTTTCATATCTACTCATTTTTTAGTGTAAAACATTAAAATCGTGTGCACTTAAAGAATAGGGTAAATTGATGAAAACGAGTGATTTATAATCAAATTCGTGTGCAATTTTTAGGGATTCCAATAATACACACGAATTTAGCATTTTGAAATGTGTTGAAATGTACTATTTAGTTGGGAGCAAGAAATAAAAAATCCCTGTATTTGTTTGAAATACAGGGATTTGCTTTGCAAAACAACCGATTGCTAATCTTTTAAAGTGGTGCCACCAGGAATCGAACCGGGGACACAAGGATTTTCAGTCCTTTGCTCTACCAACTGAGCTATGGCACCTTTCTTGTTTGCGGTTGCAAAGGTAGTGAAAATTTTTAATTCTGCAAACCTTAGGGTAATAAAAAACACTGATAAAAAGCTATTCTGCTTATTATCAGAGTTTTTCTTTCTGATTTTTTTATTTATTTTCCTGTAGGGGATTCCATCCCTGAGCTTTTAACTCGAATTCCTGACCATCGCGTGTGATCAGTGCGCAGCCTAATTCGGGCTTTGTAATATGTCCGATCAGGCGGACACCTTCCATTTCCGATACTTTTTCGTGATCGGCAATGGGAACAGTGAAAAGAAGTTCATAATCTTCACCACCGTTCATGGCACAGGTGGTGAGGTTCATATTGAACTCTTCTGCCATAACTGCTGTTTGATAATCGATAGGGATATGCTCTTCGTAGACACGGCAACCTGCTTTACTTTGAGTACATATATGCAATAGCTCCGAAGAAAGTCCGTCAGAGATATCCATCATAGAAGTCGGAACGATATTTGCGGCGGACAGTTTCTCAATAATGTCTTTGCGGGCTTCCGGTTTGAGCTGTCGTTCCAACAAATACTCTTTTCCGGAGAAATCCGGCTGAGCATCCTGTTCGCCTTTAAAGACTGCTTTTTCGCGTTCTAACAGTTGCAGCCCCATATAGGCGGCACCTAAGTCGCCACTGACACAGATCAAGTCGGTATCTTTGGCGCCATTACGGTAAACTACTTTATCTTTGTCGGCTTCACCAATACAAGTGATACTGATGGCAAACCCTGTCAAAGAAGAGGTGGTGTCACCACCTACAATATCGACTTTATATTGTTGGCATGCCAGACGGAGTCCGGAGTAAAATTCATCCATATCTTCCACACTGAAGCGTTTGGAGAGAGCAAGTGAAACTGTAATCTGTTTGGGCGTTCCATTCATCGCATAGATGTCGGAGAAGTTAACCACAGCAGATTTGTATCCCAAATGCTTTAACGGCGTGTAGGTTAGGTCGAAATGTACACCTTCCATCAAGAGGTCGGTAGTCACCAACACTTGCTTGTCGGCAGGATAGGAGAGGACGGCTGCATCGTCGCCTACTCCATATTTGCTTGATTCATTTTCTAATTTAATTCCTTCGGTGAGATGCTTGATCAGTCCGAATTCACCTAAGGTTGCTATCTCTGTTCTCATATATCTTATTTTATGATAAGGAAGTATCTATGCACGGTTTATCAGTTCGCGCATGATGGTGGTCATCTTCGGCTGGGCAGCATCGGCTGCTTTCTGAACTTCTTCGTGTGATACTTCTACAATCTTTCCTTCTACCCCAAGATCTGTTACGACGGAAATGCCGAAAACTTTGATGCCGCAGTGGTTGGCTACAATCACTTCGGGGACAGTAGACATTCCTACCGCATCAGCTCCTAAGATATGGAACAGTTTGTATTCTGCAGGTGTTTCGAATGTGGGTCCCTGTGTACCGATGTATATTCCGTGCTGTACTTTAATGCCTTTTTCTGCTGCAATGGCATCTGCCTTGCGGATCAGTTCCTTATCGTATGCCTCGCTCATATCCGGGAAACGGGGACCGTACGGGATGTTTTTACCACGTAACGGATGTTCGGGGAAATAGTTGATATGATCAGTGATAATCATCAGATCACCGATTTCGAATTCAGGATTGGTGCCGCCACTGGCATTGGACACAAACAATGTTTTGATACCCAGTTCACGCATCACGCGTACCGGGAAAGTCACTTCTTTCATAGAATAACCTTCGTAGTAATGGAAGCGTCCCTGCATTGCCATAATCTCTTTATTACCCAATTTACCAAAAATAAGCTTACCGCTGTGCCCTTCTACGGTAGACACAGGAAAGTTGGGGATATCTTCGTACTTTATTTCATACTTTTCGGTAATTTCGTTTGCCAGACTGCCAAGTCCGGTTCCCAGAATGATTGCTGTTTCAGGACTTGTGTGCATCTTTCCTTTCAGGAAGGCTGCCGTTTCTTGTATTTTCTCTAACATAGCCAATAATGTGTTGGTTAAAATTATCTTGTTGATTTTGTAATATTTCTACTTCAATGGGTAGGGCATAAATAAATGGTTTCAGCCCATCATCCAGTTCCTGATGGTATATCAGGCGTGTCGCGTCTTTTTCGGTTGTGACAATCAGGCGTTGCCCTTTTCTTAATTTACCGAATCTCTCTTTTATTTGCGCCAAGTCTCGCTGGCTGAAGTTATGATGATCACTAAAAGCGAGTAAGTCGATGTTCCGTGTATGTATTTCCAATTCACGGATGATCGTATCGGGAGATGCAATACCGGTAATTAGCAGTATCTGTTCCTCTGTCTGTAAGGAGGATAATTTTCTCTCTTGTACAGTGGCACAATCGGGAAAGACTGCCCGCAGGTTTCCGTATCGGAAAGACGAGAAATATAACTGCTGGTAGGGGAACAGATTCAACCTTTTCGTAATAATATTGTAGTCAATAGGTTTGATATCCGGCGGACATTTGGTTACGATGACTATCTGTGCCCGATTTTTGGCTTGTGCAGGCTCCCGTAAGCGTCCCGCAGGCATCAAGGTGTCATCGCAGAACAGACGGTGATAATCTGTCAGAAGAATATTTAGTCCTGCTTTCACGTATCGATGTTGAAACGCATCGTCCAACAAGATAACTTCGACCGGAGGCTCTTTAAGTGTGAGTAACCTTTCGATGCCATGGCAGCGGTCTTCGTCAACTGCTACCCGGATATCGGAGAATTTCGATTGTATTTGATAAGGCTCGTCGCCAATACTGCGGGCGTCACTTTCTGCTGTTGATAGTACGAATCCTTTGGTATGGCGCTTGTACCCCCGGCTTAATACAGCCACTTGGAATTCATCATGAAGCAATTTTATCAGATACTCTGTGTGCGGCGTTTTACCCGTACCGCCCACTGCGATGTTCCCGATACAAATAATAGGAACATTAAAACTCTTTGACTGAAGTTTTCCCCAGTCAAAGAGTTTATTTCGTAATGCTACTCCTGCCCCATATAACCATGAAGCAGGATATAGCCATTTATGTATCTTGATAGAGTTTTCTTTCATGCAGTTTGCTATTTCACATTCAGTTCAAACGGAACGCGTGCTTGAATCATGGCGCGTTCTTTTATATTTTTCAGCAGGCTGAAATCTTTATAATAGTCTCCCAATTGACTTTTCAGCACTTGGGATTCTACATAATTACCGGGTTGGACATCAAGCAACGTAGACAGAATATCCTTTTTGGCAGGATAGGATATAATGGTGTATCCTTTTAAATCGGCTTTTTGTGCAGCTATTTCCAGTGCCTTACCTATTCCACCCAATTCGTCTACCAATCCGATTTTTTTAGCCATCTCTCCGGTCCATACACGTCCTTCAGCTATTTTCTCAATTTTATCTTTAGACATATGGCGTCCTTCGGCACAACGACTTACAAATAAATCATATCCTTGGCCGATCATCATCTGTAGCAAAGCTCTTTCATCGCTGTTTACCGGGCGCATCAGATTGCCGAAGTCTGAGAATTGATTGGTTTTTACTACGTCATATGTCAATCCGATTTTTTCGGTTAATCCTTTAACGTTCGGAATCATGCCGAAGATTCCAATAGAACCCGTCAGAGTGGTTGGCTCGGCTATGATACTGTCGGCAGCACAAGAGATATAATATCCACCGGATGCGGCATAGTCGCCCATTGAGACGATGACCGGTTTCTTAGCCTTCAGCTCTTTTACGGCATGCCAGATCTGTTCGGACGCAAAAGCACTTCCTCCCGGAGAGTTTACGCGTAATACAACAGCTTTTACATCGTCATCTTCTTTCAGTTTACGCAGGTCGCGAATCATTTTGCTACCTATAATACCTTCATAAGACGCTGCTGATCCGGCATAATCGGTTATCTCACCGGAAGCATAATAAACAGCCAGAATATTCCCGCTCTTGTCTTTAGGAACATTCTTTTTAATGTTAACCATCTCTTCGAGCCCTAAGATGGGCAGGCGATCATCTTCATCGATTTTCACAAGTGTTTTCAAATAGTCGCGTACGTCATTTTGATAAATCAGCGTGTCGGCCAGTCCGCATTTTACGCTTTCGTCTGACGGATAGAACATCAGCATACGGTCAGCATACATATTTAATGAATCTTTTCCTATTTTGCGTGAAGCGGAAACACCATCCAATATTTGATTCCAGATAGAACCGATGAAAGCTGTAACCTGCTCCCGGTTGGCCGGAGACATCTCGGTGGAGGTGAAAGGTTCCACTGCCGACTTGTAAGTACCTACTTTGAATACCTGCATCTCAATTCCCAGTTTCTGTAATAGATCTTTATAGAAAATAGGTGCTGAAGCGAGTCCGCGCCATTCGATCATGCCTTTGGGATTGAGCATCACTTTGTCGGCAACACTCGAAAGATAATAAAGTCCTTGCGTATAATTGTCGCTATATGCTACGACAAATTTGCCACTCTCCTTAAACTCATCCAATGCTTTACGTATCGCCTGTAGCGAAGCGTACGAAGCATCCAGCCATGAGGCTTGTATATAAATGCCCTTGATGTTATCATTTTCTTTAGCTTTCTTGATTGAAGCCAGTATATCGTCCAGTCCGTATGTATCGGCTGTTTCACCGGTAAATTTACCCAGTAAACCTTCTAAACTCTCCTGAGTGCGCTCAACCAGTGTACCTTTCAAGTCGAGCATCATTACGGAATTCTTCTTTACCACAGTTTCTGTATCCGATGACGAAATGATGCCGACAAGCGTCGCAATTCCGATGATAAACAAAACAATGCCCGATAGTACGATACCGGTCAATGTAGCAAGCGTAAATTTAAAGAAATCTTTCATTGTACATATTGTTTTTATGCCAGCTTTTTTAAAGCTAACAAAGATAAATAATTGAGTTGAAATTCATCCCATAAGTCGCATAGTTTTTTGTTTTGTCACGGTCGGAGTGCATAAAATATGATTATTTAGGTATGTCTGCGGAGTAGAGGAAAGGTGATTATTACAGTGAGGAGTAACAATAAAAAGAGGAAACTACCCCGGACGGAGTATTCCCTCTTTCCATTCTTGAAGAAACCATTATTTATTTCTTAAGAAACGATTCTTTCATTCTGGCAATATCAGTCAGATAATCCTGTAAGTCCTGTTCATGCTCTTCTTCTTCAGCCAGGATATGTTTGGCGATGTCACATGTGGTGTAATCTTTACCGTTTGTAAAGTTGGCAATCTCCTGATAACGGAGAATGGCGCAACGCTCTGAAGAAACGTTTTGGTTCAGTAGGCTGACAGAGTCGAATGCTGTTGGAGAATCGTATTTGCAGCGGGCCAGTTCAAACCATTTTTTCGGATCGAGTACCGGAACACCTTCCAATTCGATGATTCGGTCTGCTATCAATTGTGCGTGGTGACGTTCTTCTTCAGCATGTTCTTCGAACTCACCTTGTACGTCTGCGCGCATAGCACCTTCCACTACCAATGCACCTACCCAATATTGATAGTATGCCAACCATTCTTCAGATAATGCAGCATTCAGCTGATCAATCAAACTTTTTACATCGAGCTTTCCTTGCAGGATTTTTACACTTTCTTTAGCCATAATTCTTTTGGTTTAGGTTATAAAAATTAAGTTGGTTAAGTAACATGGGGCAGGGGATTTTGTTTCCTGAAAGGGTGATTTTAACAGGAAGACATTTGCTTTAGGGATATTTGAAGACGTGCTTTCTTTTTATGTCCGATTCTTAATCTATGATCCAATCTTTGATACTTTCTTTCTTTAACTTGTGCCTGTCCTGCTATTCTCTTGTCTTTTGTAATTGCACTCCTCCCGCTTCCGCTCCAAACCTTACTTTTGAAAATCCGCTGCACCCATACTTGTTCTAATCGCAACTATCCCTTTCGGCCCACTACTTATCTCTTTTTCTAAAAAAGAACCCCTTGTCTCTCTATTGTATTCATTCTCAATCCTTTTCTCTCTTTCGTTTCTTCTCCTCCCGTCACTTGATTTAACAGGGGGTTAAATCAAGCCTTTTGTCTTCAAATAACAAGTCTTTTCGAAGCAAAAGCTTTGTTATTTCCGCCCCTAAAATAAATGTCTCCCCAACTGCATTAACAATGTTAACGTTTGGATTCCGTTCAATTCCCATTCAATTCCCGTCAAAATCCCGCCGTATTTTCTGTTTAACTCCCGTTTAAATTCCGTCAAGCTCCCGTTAAATCCCCTATTTTTCTCCGCAATTCCACCCCAAAACACTCGTTCTCCTCCCTTTCGTAGCACATATCCTTTCCTTTATCTCCTGAAAATTCCCCCTCTATATATTATAATAATGTGTCCCCTTGGCCCTCCCTTTTTCCTTCTTTTTAAAGTATGCTCTAAAACCTGCCTCTCCCTCAGTCCTTTACATCTAAATTTATATTTTTATGAAAAAAAACTTCCTTATATATTTGCCTTGTATTGGTAAATCACGTACTTTTGCACCCGCTTTCCAAGAGAGGGAGAGCCGATTGAAATTGACATGTTGCAGCCGCGTATTGATTGCCTTAACGAACAACAAAAATAATCTCCTTTTTCTTTGGAGTTTAATATTAAAATTCGTTATCTTTGCAGTCCGATTCGCGATAAAAGGCGTTTATTCCGGTGCCTTTCCCTTTCGCTAAGAGAGTCGGAGAACAGACCGGAAAAACATTTTAAAAAAAACTTCCAAAACATTTGGTGTTTTAAAATAAACCTTTTACCTTTGCACCCGCTTTTGAAACGAAGCGCAATCGAAACGAAGCGTTCTTTGAAAAATTGATAAACAATACAAGTAGTACAAGTAAATTTAGAACCGTCAATACTTATTATATAGGTATATGAAAAAATGACCGTCAATAAATTTTCGACATCCTGAACAGAGCTAATATTGTCCCTTATTGGGATATATAACAATACTTTTACAATGAAGAGTTTGATCCTGGCTCAGGATGAACGCTAGCTACAGGCTTAACACATGCAAGTCGAGGGGCATCAGAAAGAAAGCTTGCTTTCTTTGCTGGCGACCGGCGCACGGGTGAGTAACACGTATCCAACCTGCCCTTTACTCGGGGATAGCCTTTCGAAAGAAAGATTAATACCCGATGGGATAATGATTCCGCATGGTTTCATTATTAAAGGATTCCGGTAAAGGATGGGGATGCGTTCCATTAGGTTGTTGGTGAGGTAACGGCTCACCAAGCCTTCGATGGATAGGGGTTCTGAGAGGAAGGTCCCCCACATTGGAACTGAGACACGGTCCAAACTCCTACGGGAGGCAGCAGTGAGGAATATTGGTCAATGGGCGCGAGCCT
>NZ_JASCQK010000004.1:0-496233 GCF_040798045.1 Bacteroides sp. NGMCC 1.200775
TATTTTTAAAATAATCGCTATATTTGCATCATTGTTAATCTAAAAAACAAAAAATATTCTGTTCTTTTTTAATACATTATAAAATGTATTTCTTTAAAACCGATTAATATGGTTATAGTTCTGTTAGGAATAATCTGTATTTTATTATTTTGTCTTTAGTTAATCTGTTGTGTAATAGGAGTATATGCGTTAGGTAGGGGGTGAATCGAATTCTGGTTCTGTATGTTGTAACAATCTGTCGGTTACAAGAAAGAAGGTGTGAATCTCGATGAAATATTCGAAATTTTTGTGATTGAATGTCCGATATTTGTTATGTTGGTTCTATTTGTGTGTTCTTTTTTCCTCTGGCGATCCTGTTTGAATTGCTAAATGTGTTCTGTTTACAGTGGGCGAAGTGTTTTTAATCTTGAAGGTGTGTCATAACTCTTTTTACCACGGAGTGCCACAGAGTATCACAGAGTATTTTGTTAATAATCAATAACTTTAAATCGCCTCCGTGTTACTCTGTGACCTCTGTGGTGAGTGCTGACACACACTCAGGTTGATAGATCACATTATTTCTTTGACAATGTGTTGCAGGGGATTAGTTTTATGCTATTTGTCGGTTCTTTCAAATTTGGCTAAATAACCTCCTCCCGATAATAATTTTATTTTTAGCGTTTTACCCGATTTTATTTTTCGATTGTTTATCACAATCTTTTTTCTGTTTTCTCCGTCATCGGATGCATAAGTCATGCGGTAGTTGCCTTTGGGCAAAAAGTCCAATTCGATTTCTTGGGTAACAGCCTTTTCTCCATTTAAGATGGAAAGATACCATATATCCCCTTTTCTCCTGGATAATGCGGCCAATTCGCCTATCCGGCTTTCTTTTAGAATTTTTGTCTGATCCCAGACGACTGGTACTTCTTCAATAAACATACGTCCCGGACATGTCAGCATATCTTCCATGTCGGCTGCAAAGATCAGCATGGGCGATGTGAACGTGTAGATACTCGCCAATTGATGCGTGAAAGTGACAGATGGAGGGCAGAATTGGCGGAAGTTCAATGGGGTATAGTCGGCAGGACCTGCCAGCCAGCGGGTAAAGGGTAACACCGTATTGTGATAAGGCCACGGTGGGCCTGGAGCCCAGTTATTTTCTCCACCTACGGACTCTAAACCGCGTACAGCCTCTTTGGCCAACAGGTTGGGATACGTATAGCTGTCGCCTGTAGGTTTATTCACCCCATGGAAAATAACCATCAGATGTGCTTTGGCGGCATCTTTCAATATATTCTCCATAAAATTGACTGTAAATAGATTCTCTGTGTGGAAGAAATCTATTTTTAATCCTTTTACACCGATTTCCGCACATCTTTTCATAAAATTGTTGCGTTCGTCCGCATCCAGCAAGCCGACATCGGATTTATTACCATATCTTGGAGAAGAAGGCCGCCATACCCAGATATCTACGTTTTTGCTGCGGGCATAATCGACTAACTCTTTGAGTAATTCCCATTTGGTACGTCCATTGGCATTTTTCTCTGTTTCCGGCCAAAGTTCCCAGCCATCATCCACCACAACAGATTCCAGACCTAACTCGGCTGCTCCGTCAACATATCTTTTGTGAGTCTCTACGCTCAGCCTGTTCTCTCCTTCCACTAACCAGGTGAAAACCGAACGTCCCGGTTTAATCCATTGGGTATTTTTTCCTTCGGGGAAAAGTGTACGCTCCGGCTGGTCTGATACTTGGGCTATGATACGATTATTAACCAATCCATCCAGATTCTCCGATAACATCAGGATACGCCAGGGAGTGATTATTTCCTTACTACCGTTGCGGGGAGAGACGATCCAAGGGGAGTTGCGTACTTCTTCATGCCAGTATTTACTGGCCGGAATACCTGTGATTATTCCTGTTTCCAGATGGCCTTTGTTGTCTACATAGCCTAATTGTACCCTGTTGTTTTTATGTCCAAACAATACTGCACCGTGAAAATTAAACAGATTGGCCTCGGTGATGGCAGCATAGGTACCGTTGGGAAGACGGAAAGTGGCGGGAGGGGCCAACAGCTCGTTTTCTATCTTGTCGGTGGTGCGATCCTGGTAAGCTTGTATCCATCCGTATTGAAAAGGGCCGCTGGCGTACCATACCCGGGTTCCCGCTGGAAATGTGAAAGACGTCTCTTCACCATATACACAACGGCTGCCTGTAGATGGAATGCGGTATCTTAAAGCTATTCCGTTATCAAATTCGCGGATGTCAAGGTGATAAATGTCCCCATCCTTTTTTTCTATTGTATACGTTTTGTACTCCGCATCTGTTTGTTCGACCGACTTTATTTCGACCGATTTACCCAGATCTATATTGTCAATGTTCATGCCCAAGGGCGATGAACTGATGGTTGGTTCGCCTTTATAGGTTACTTCGAAACAGAGTCGGCCGGTTGCCGTGCTGAGGTTTATCTTTGTCTGCTGGGATCCGGCAAAACCGGGAAAGCAGAGGGAGAATAAGAAAATTGTTAGTTTACTTTTCATACATTAATTTTTATGTGTTGCTATTCAATGACATACCATGTGTATCCGCCGGCAGGAATTCTGACAGTCAGTTCTACTGAGTAATCCCGTTGTAAGGTATGGGTAGTGGGCGTTCCCTCCTGTTCTCTTATCTGTGCGGTTTTTGTCAGGCCGGTATAATATAAAGGTAACCGGATGCGGCGGATGATTTCTTTGTCTGTGGGATTGAAGAACATGGCTAACCCTTTTTCTTTTTCCGCAGGGTTGGCATGCATGATGCCATCCCAATCGCGCGCATCGGGTTTGCGTAGATGGATAATGTCGCTATTCAGTATGTTTCTGTATTTTTTATACCAGTTAATCACTTCCACGACTGCCTTCTTGGTTTCTTCCGTATCGTAAAGGCGGGGGCCGCGGTAGCAAGCTTGTATACCGGCACCGTAGTTTTGAAACATCAATGTCTTATACTCATACAAGTGTTCGCTCAATGGCTCTAATGTGGCAGCCGATCCGCCTCCTTGATATTCTACTAATGGGACAAAGCTCCAAAGTGAGGAAGGAATGCGTTCCCATGTACAGTCATAGTTCAACTGGCGGGTATGGATCAGCTGACGATCGCGTGGAAGCGACCAGTTGGCTTCGCGATAGCCGATACCTACTTTAGTAGAACCGTTCAGGAAGTAAAAGTCGGGTACATTGATGTATATTCCGTTCTCACACATCCAATGATAAAGCTCCGTAATCTTATAGAATTGGTTCCATTGTGAGTCCTCCAATCCTTTATGATGGGTATGGGCAGTGGAAGCACAAAAGTCTCCGGGATAAGAACCATCGTGCTCAAAACAACGCATGCCGGTTTTTTCAAAGAAAATTTTTATCTTACGGAAGTATTCGTAGCCCCAATCACTACTGAGGCAAGGAGAACTACCAAATCTCATGCCCCCACGTTTACCTGTCTTTGGATTGATAACGTCTGTCTCATCACTGATCCAGCGGCTGGCAAGTAGTGAGTAGCAACCCATTTCAATACCCTTGCTACGGGCGTAATCCACAAATGCTTTGTATTTTGCTATATTGGCATCAGAAATATCTTCTGCATTCAGTCCGGAGCCAAAGCTGAGGATAATCATTTCGTAACCTGTTTCGGCACATTGGTCGATGGCACGGTACACCACCTTCGGATCCGTGGAAGTGAGATGCATAAAGATTGGATTTTCTGTGCTCCACGGTGCTATCGTGCGGTATAGTTTCCGAGTGAATAAGCCTTTGCGCTCCCGGTCGTAGCTGTCGAACGGCATTTCGTATACACTGAAAGACCGGAATGTACCGTTGGGTTGCAAACGCTGGTCGGGACCTATAGGAGGAGAGACATCCAGCACGCAAGGGGTTTGTAACATATAGTTGCGCTGAGATGTATAGGCAGGATCGGTTACCCACTTTTCCGTAATATCCGTTTCTTTCTCAGTAAAACTTCCGCCGCAGGCGTAATCACTTTCTATGTGGATATTGGGTAAAAAGAATTTGGTGGGATCGCCCCCTCCGGGAGATTCCGGTTCGGAAAAGGCCAGGTATTCCACTTGAAAGGCATCGATATTGACAGGAAGAACAGAGTGGTTCACTAATTCAAAACGTTTGCGAATAACAGGAATCTTGTCATAAACGGAAACATGGAGCTTCACTGTGACATCCTTTAGTTCCTTATCGCCACGCAAAGTGAATATGATTTCGCAGCCTGTTGCCGCCTCCTTATTCAATGCCCAGCGGCTACGTGCCCATTTTATATCTTCTTTGATAGGGAGTATTTCAAAGTCTTCTATGAGGAAAGATTCGGGAATGGTGGTCATTGTTTCTATCCATTCTTCTTTTAAATAACCTCGTTCCGGTTGTCCGGTCAAGCCGCCTATCATCCATTTCTTGCCATCAATTTGTATACTCCCTTCACTGCTGACAGCGCGTAGCATACTCTCTCCTGTCATTCGGTTGATGAAGTTGGTCGTTGCCAGATTGGGGAATATCCGGAAAGTGCGTGACACCATCGGATTGGCCACAATGATACTCTTTTGATCTGCCGATGCGTAAATGCCCGCTTTTGACTTCTCGGAACTGATCAGCCAGTCAAAGTTGGTTTGACTGGAAACCGGTTCGGATAAAACAGGGAGTTTACTTATTTTTTTCGCCAACAGAGTGGAGATGGTCTTTGTCATTTCAGGACCTTTTCCAGCATATCCGGCATCGAGGGTGCATGGGCGATCGGATTGATATTCTATAGTTGGCGCAATCCATAAAGCGTTGTCGCCGCTTGCACCGTCATTGGTCGGTTCTACTGCCAATTCCAGAACCCGAACTCCCTTCAGGCTTACATCAATGGACTGGGGAGCCTCGTTACCACGTACAATGCCGCTATTGTAAAGTTCTTTGTTGTCGCCTTTCAAGACGAACCGAACTGATCCATTTTCTATTTTTCCACTTTTACCGGCCAGTCCTATGAACTGTTTGTCATCTCCTTCTTTGCGGAAATAGAGTTTCGTTCCATTAACTAACGGAAGGATGGTCAGGCTTTTGTCTGAGACCTCCACCTGAGAATCGGCAACTCCCACTTGGGCATGAAAACGTGTGGCATTGCCGTGCAGATCTATTTTTAAGATACTTTGGGCATGGGTGCCTATCACGTCCTTAAAAGTCTGTCTTTGGATGGTGGCTGGCTCTCCGCTTACCGATTTCCCGGTTTGTACCTTTCCGTATTCTTGCCACAATTTAGATAAGTCCAGTTCGGACAGTTTGATGGTGTGCTGGGCTTGTCCACATAAGCATATGAAAAGAGTACCCATAAGAAGTAATATTTTTTTATCCATATAATTTCAATGTGTTTTTATTGATTGTTACATCGTTTGTTACTATCCGTTCGGAACGGAGCGACAGGCAATCCTTCTTGATTGAATAAATTTCCGATAGTGGCATCATCGAAGCAATAGCGGACGGCTATCGGATGTTTTACTTTCGGTGAGTAAACCGTTATCTTGTTGCCTTTTATCTGCGCTTTGGCTTCTACGAAGCGCCCGTCTTCACCGGCTATGAGCAGCCCCCTGATTTCCTTTTCCGGACAGACCAACCCTTTGGAGGCATGTTTAAAAGTAAGTATGGCTTTTTTCTTGTCAACAACCATTTGTTCCAAGGTGGGGCTTTCGTATCCGTCTTTCAGTAAACCGTACTTTTTGCCCAGCGCCATGTTGGCTAATCGTACGCCTACTTCTTGTTTCTGAATCGGATGAATGGCTTTCGGATCGCCTTTGTCTGTGATAACGACGAGCGCTGTGTTGCGAACCTTGCGTGTTATCTCTTCTTGCGCTTCACGTATAAGCGCAGGTCCGTTATGGGTTGAACCGTAGTTGAACGGAGCTATTTGAACCATGTAAAAAGGAAATTCTTTGCCGAATCCACTTCTCCAGCTTTCAACCATTTTCTCTATCAACGTCGTGTATGAAGAGGGGTTGTCTCTGTTTGATTCACCTTGGTACCATATTGTTCCGGCTATGTCGTAAGGCATCAAGGGATGGATCATGCTGTTATAAAGCACACCGGGCTCTACCGGCCACCAGGGATATGTCTTGTCAATGATCGCGTCTTTTATTAGGGGGGTGCCCATGACTACCTCTCGTGGTGTCCATACTTCTGCCGGAGTTCCTCCCCAGGCTGAAACGATCAACCCTATCGGAACATTCAGCTTCTGTTGCAGGTGCTTACCGAAGAAATAGGCGACAGCACTTCGTTGTCGCATGACTTCCGGTGTACATTTTTCCCATTGCGCATAGCAGTCTTCCTGTAAGGTTCGGCTACCTTGCTTGTTCAGGCTGAAAAAACGAAGGTTGGGGTGTATGGCTGTCGCAATTTCCTCTTGTTGATTGGGGATGCCGTTATTGGGACACCATTCCATATTCGACTGCCCGCTGCATAGCCATACCTCTCCCAACATAACGTCTTTCAACTCGATTTTATTTCCTTTCATGTTGTTAGAAAATAGTTGTAGGGTATAAGGACCGCCATGTTGGGTGGTAGGTATTTTGGTTTTCCAATGCCCGCAGTCGTCAATAAGAGTCTCGATAGTGTCTTTTTGCGCCCAACTTCCTACTATTTTAACTTTTGTGCCGGCTTCTCCCCATCCCCAGATGGGGGCTGAACTTTGTTGCTGGAGTACGATATGATTCGAAAAGATGGCAGGCAAAGATAGCCGGGTAGAAGTTTGCCCTTTGATAATCAGGCTGCTGCATAGGACTAAAGATAAAAATGCAATTCTTCTGGAAACATTCATAATGCTATATTACTAAGGTGAATATATAAAGGTATTATTAAAGCAAACAGCTTTGCTTTAAATTCGTTTGTAAAGAAAGAGAATAGAATGATATAAATCAATGTACTTTTGTAAAAAAAAGATGGATGATTTTCTTTTTACCGGAGACTTTATTCTCCTTTTAGAAAGACAGAGATGTTTTTTCAAGGCATCTCTGTCTTTTGTCTACCGTTATCTTATTCTATATTATTCGTAAGGATTGAATGTCCCATTATCCCAGCCTTGTGTCTGCTGCAATTTAGAGTTTTGCTCCAGATGCTTGTTAGGAATGGCATAAAAATAGTAATTATCTTGAAAATCAATTTCATATTTCTGATCCAATACCACTATTGAGTCTTTAAAATAAGTGGTATAGTCTTTCTCTATATCTACTTTATCTTTTAGATTATCAAATTCTGTTGGAGACCCTTTTAGTTTGGGTAAAAGGCCATGGCGCTTGATTCCATTCATTTCGGAAGCAAACATGCGCCGACGGCGTAAGTCCCAATATCGTTTTCCTTCATAGGCAAATTCTATCTTGCGTTCCAGCATGATAGCGGCTATCATTTCATTGTGTGACATGTTTTCTTTTAATCCGTACATATTATTGTCTCCGGCTGTTATTCCGGCGCGTTTACGGATACGTTTCAATACACTATATGCTTCATCGTATTTCTGAGTTTCGGCAGCGCATTCGGCGTAATTCATCAGCACTTCGGCAAAGCGTATTTCCACCCAGTCCGTACTACTTCTTTCGGTATCATAAGGGGTGAAATTTACGTTGATGGCTTTCCGGCAGTAGAATCCGCTGGCAGAGGGGTTGAGGGTGGAACTGCCTTGGTAAGTCCATTGGATTCTGTCTTTTTTGCCACTAAGTTCCCATAGGCAGCCGTTGTAGGCTATCGTACTGGTAAACCGTGGATCACGATTTCTCCAGAAATGAAGCGGATCATAATCTGCTGATTCTGTGATAGGAACGCCTGTGATCATTGGGTAAGATTCTACCATTTCCTTAGTGGGTTGGTTGGCTCCCGAATAATTCTGAGCTTCCGATAACGGACGGGTTGCCGCATCCCAGTGATGTACGATGTCGGGTTCTTGATAGCGCGTCACGAACAAAACTTCCTTATTCATTTCATCGAACCAGATATTTTCATAGCTTTCATACAAATCATAACCGTTCGTTTCTATTTGTTCGGCAGCCTCCTTGTTATAGGCATAAGCTGTTTCCCAGCGTTCCGCTTTATTTTCCGGATTAAATTGCGGACTGGCATAATACAGCAAGATGCGACCTTTTAGTGCTATGGCTGTGGCTTTGCTGAAACGTCCTTCGTCATCGCCTGTCCATTTCCATGGCAAATCTTGAATGGCTTCATCCAAATCCTGAATGATCAAATTGATACACTCTGAGGTCTTGTTGCGGGTAACATACAAATCATCGGTCAGTGCCTGCGGTTCCATGATCATGGGCACGCCTCCATATTGGCGCACCATCTGGAAATACCGCCATGCCCTGAGCACTAGAGCCTGTGCCCTTAAGGAGGCTTTGGTTTCTGCATCCAGATCGCCGGTCTTAATGCTGTTCAGCATGATATTAATGTTACGAATGCTGCTGTAATTCCAAGTATCTATGGAATTGGTGGTAAGTTGTCCGTACAATATACCGGTCTCTCCATAAGCCTCGTCCGAATAACCTGCTACATCTTGATCCCATCCCGGCAGATTGTCACGATATAGCTTATTAAGATAGGCAGTGGCATATTGGGCATTATTCCATACGTCCTTTTCTGTGATGGCAGATAAGTCTTTCTTGTTTAATACATCTATACAGCCAGAAAGAATGACTGTCAATACTAAGATTGCTATATATTTTGTTTTCATAATAATTTAATATTATATTAGAAACTAACATTAACACCGAATGAATAGGTTTTCATTAACGGGTAATTCATGATACTTGAATTTTCAGGGTCATAGTCTTTTATTTTATCTTGTAATAGGAACAAATTAGTTCCTATCAGGAAGAATCGCATTTGTGAGAGCCCCCATCTTGAAACCAATGGTTGCGGGAGTTGATAAGTGATGCTCACGTTCTTCAAGCGTAGGAAAGAAGTATCTTGAATCCAGAATGTTGATGCTTCTCCGGCTCCGTTTTCCCATCCGGCTGCGGGATATTTGGCATCCGTGTTTTCAGGAGTCCAGTAGTCTGCCCTGAATGCGTATGACGTTTCTTCCATTCCACCCCATTCTATACGTTTGTCATAGAAACGTTTTCCACCGGCTACACCCTGGAAGAACAGGTCGACACTCAGTCCTTTCCATGATCCTCCTACGGAGAAACCGTAATTGATTGGAGACTTGGTGTGTTTGATTACCCATTCCTGATCATTACTATCGATCTTTCCATCCGGTTCATCAGAGTTGGCACCTCTGATATCTTTATAGTTCAACATTCCCAATTCGGGCTTTTTACCAAAGATGGTATATCCTTCGGGCAGGGCATCGAGTTCGGTTTGTGTACGGATAATGTCTGTAGCTACATAGCCCATTTGTCGGTCCGTATTGTATCCTAACTCTGATTTGTAAGGACGAATATTTTCAGCTTCGTCTTTGGTAATTAGTTCGTTGACTGCATATCCGAGGTTTCCGCTTATGTTGTAACTGAAATCGTCCCCTATCTTATCCTTATATGAGAGCTCTATTTCGAAGCCTTTGGTATCGATGGTGGCATAGTTTTCTTTGGGCATGGTGCCACCAAAAGTAGAAGGCAGGCTGGCCAGGCGGTCACCTAAAATGTCGTAGGTATGTTTGTAAAATCCACCGACACTTAATGACAGACGATTACGTAGAATTTGCATATCAAATCCATAATCTATATCCAATGATTTTTCCCATGTAATTTCTGTATTGGGGATTACACTGGCTGATACCCCGTTGCTCAACGAACCGAAGTAGGCGCCTGAGTTGAGGTTATAGCGTTGCATCCACTGCCAGCCGCCTACAGCATCGTTACCTAGCAAACCGACTGATCCACGAAGTTTCAGGTAGTCTATAAACCCGATGTTGTTTTTAAAGAAATTTTCTTCTGAAATACGCCAGGCGACAGATGCGGAAGGGAAGAAGCCCCAGCGGTGTTTTGGATCGAAATTGACAGAACCGTCATAGCGGAAAGAGGCTTCCAGCAAGTATTTACTATCATAAGTATAGCCCAGCCGGCCTACATACGAAAGACGTCCGCCTTCTGAACCACTTCCGTTTAGTGTCGAATTCTTTGGATCGGAACTACCTGCGAATATTTGATCTACGGCAGAGGAGATGAAATAATTTCGTTGCCCGTCCAGCCAGTCGTTAGTACCTTCATACTGTTCGTATACAAACAATGCGTTGATATCGTGTTTGCCGAAGGTCTTGTTGTAGGTAACCATGGCGTTCAACTGATAACTGTTATCATTATTGTATTTCTCATACAGAAAGTCTCCATCATCTCTGGTTTTGACATAATCAATTTCATTGGTTGGGATATGATTGTGTGCGCCGGTTGTTTTAAATACGTACAAGTCGTAGGGGCGACTGAAACGTTTGATGAAAGTATGCCGCTCATACCGGTTGTATGACAGTTTCAGGCTTAAGCCTTTAATGAAAGGAATATCGTATTGGAGAGCTACATTTATCTCGTAGTTGGAATAACGCTTTTTATTATAACCGCTATTCCCGTTAATAACCTCCATGGGGTGCCATGCCAGGAATGTCCCGTTGGGTTTTCCATCGATATAGGGGGCAAAAAGACCACGGCGTAATAGTCCGTTATAGAGATTACCCATGTTGTCATTGTCGTTATCCCATTTCCAGTAAGGTTTGCGATCGTTTCGGGTGTCCATATTCAGGTGTAAAGAAGCCTTCAGTCCCTTTATAATATTGACATCGATATTGCTTCGGATGCTATATTTTTTGAAATTAAGATTGTCAAACGAACCTGTTTCATAATAATAGTTCCCTCCAATGAAGTATTGCACTCTGTCATTTCCTCCGTTTACATTCAAAGAGTGGCGGGTAACGATGGGAGATTTCCATGCTTCGTCAATCCAGTTGTAAGAATTGTCTTTAAAATATTGTAGTTCATCGTCAGTGTAATATTGCATGTCACCTTCGGGCACCCGGACATGGCGCAAGGCATCGTTGGTATATAGCGCTTGTCGATACGTATCGAATACTTCAGGTATCTTAGTTGCATCTGAAATACCAACTGATCCGGTGTAGTTGATAGTCGGTTTTCCTATTTTACCTTTTTTAGTAGTTACCAGAATAACTCCATTGGCTGCGCGTGAGCCATAAATAGCAGCGGAAGCACCATCCTTTAGTACGGAAAGGTTCTCTACTTCGCTGGCATCCAATCCGTCGAATGCAAATTTATCGCGAACTACACCATCGATGACATAGAGTGGAGTCGTTTGATTCCACGTTCCATCGGCACGGATGGAAACAGACGAACCTCCGCCCGGTTTTCCGGCAGTTTGGGTGATATTGACCCCTGCCAACCGTCCGCTCAAAGCATTTGAGAGATTGGCGGCGGGAACATTTTCGATGGTTTTAGAATTAATGGAGGCTACCGATCCGGTCAGGTTAACCTTCTTTTGAGTTCCGTAACCTATTACGACTATTTCTTCCAGCTCCTGTGAATCTTCTTGCAGTGTAATTGTAATTGATTTCTTTCCATTCAAAGAAACCGTCTGGTTGACATAGCCTATATAGGAAATGGTTAGAGAAGCCTTGTGAGTTACTTCAAGATTAAATCGGCCGTTAATGTCGGTAACGGTTCCGTTAGCTTCTGTACCTTGCTCAAGCACGGTGGCACCAATAATAGCTTCTCCGTTTTTATCAAGAACGATGCCGGTTATCTTAATTTTATTTTGTTGTATTGTATGGATTCCATTTACTTTTTTTGAAAATATGATGTAATCATTTGTATGCTCATACTTCAAATCTGTATTTTTCAGCAGTTCTTTCAGCATGTCGCTCACTTTGGCCTTCTTGTGCGATAGCGTAATCATCGTTTTCACATCCAATTCATGGCTGGCGTATACCACCAGACACTTGGTTTGTTTTTCGATTTCAGAAAATAATGTCTCTATTGTTATAGAGTTAGAAGGCAGTTCGATTATTGCGTTTTGTGCTATTCCGCTCGAAGCATACAGTTGAAAAGCACAGGTGAACATCATAAACAGGGCTGTTTTCATAATATTTAATGTTCTGTTTTTCATTTTTAGGTACAAAAGATGTACTAACAAAGGTTTTATTTTCATATCTTTGTATTCAATTAAGTTAATGATTCTGTCTTTGAAAGAATTTCGGAATGCCTTGCTTAATCCCGGTCGGTAGGTGTTGGCGCACCTATCGACTTTTTAGGATTGCAATGGGTAGTGGTGTTTGTTTATGGACTCATAGTTTTTGATTTTTTAGTTTGACAATTAGTTAACGGTATAATATAATTTCATTCGTGTTTTCATTTTTCTTTATTTTGAACGGATGTATTTTCCGGATGATCTGCAATACTTCCATTACGCCATCGCGTTGTCGAAATTTTCCAGTGTATTCGTATTCCTGGATAGATGTGTCTTTGATGGTAATTTTTATATCGTAATATAATTCCAGCTTTTTCACTATATCTTTTAATTTCTGTTTCTCAAAAGTATAGAGACCTTCTTTCCAAAGGACAGGGTTTTGCGTGATAGGTTTCACAGAGAAGTGTCCTTGAGTTTCGGTCAGTTTCTGTTTAGGTTGCAATACCATTCCGCATTGTTCTTTGTGTGGGAGATAAACCCTCACGGAACCTTCGAGCAGGGATACTGTCAGATCTTCTTCCGGATAATTGAATACATTGAATTGTGTTCCCAATGCTTTTATGTCTACTTTCCCTGTGGATACTATGAAAGGTGTGGGGCTTTTGGCTACCTCAAAGAATGCTTCTCCAGTTAGCTTCACCCGACGCTCTTCACTGAATGCCGATGGATAAGTAAGGACCGAATTTGCGTTTACCCATACTTTACTGCCGTCCGGCAATGTGATATGTGCACGTTGCCCTGCCGGGACAGATAATTTCTGGGTGAGTGGATGGGGGGCATCTGCCTTGCCGGGTGAAAAGGTAGTCCACCACCATGTGACGCTTATACAGAGGACGACAATTGCGGCATAACGTAAAAAAGACAGCAACACTCTTCTTCCTTTTTCAGCTTGGCGCACTTGCAGGAAGTGCCTGAGGCTCTCTTCACCTATTATTTCCTGTTTCTCTTGCGGGTGTAGCTTCATCAGCGATTGCAGTTGCTGACAGTACATCATCTCCTTTTTCAATTCTTGGTTGGAAAAGGCTTCTTGCAGTAAAGTTCTCCTTTCTTCTTTGCTGAGTTCTCCTGCGTAATATTTTATAATTCGATTATCCATTTCGGGCTTGTCTATATTATGTAAACAATGGAAGTGAGAAAATCCGCTAAAATAAAAATAAAAAAAATTAAGATAGGACAAATAAAAAGAGAAATAGAGGTAGGTTATCTTTTAATTCTTCCCGTAACCTCTTGTAGGCAATGGCCATTTGAGACTCTACGGTATTGATGGAAATTTGTAGTTCTTCAGCGATTTGCTTTTGTTTTTTTCCTTCCAGTTTGTTCATGATGAAGATTTTCCGACATCGTTCAGGAAGTGTCTGAAAGGCATTGTCTAATAGTTCCTCTATGCAGGTTTCATCGGGGAAATGGGTGTTAAGTATTTCTAAAGAATCATATTTCATGCGCATAGCCATATTGAATTCATTTTGCATATCAAGTACAGCTTCTTGCTCGAGCATTCTTTTACGTAAATAGTTCAGACAGCTGTTTTTAATGGAAGTGAAAAGATAAGCTGTCAGGTTAGCGTATGCGTCCAGCAGGTCACGCCGTTCATATAAATGTAGAAATACATCTTGGACGATATTTTCCGCATCATCTTCGGAGTATACATATTCGTTTGCGAAGTGTTTGGCCCGTGAATACCACGTGGTATAAAATTTTTCAAAATCTATCATTTACCCGAATATTGAATTTGTTTTATATGTTCATTTTCGTTGAATATAAAAGAGTGTTATTGTTTGCGAAAGTCTGAGAAATTAAGGACTCTCGTGACAAAAATACGTGCATTCAGCAGGCCACAGCAGTTTTAGTATATGGCAATTTGCTTATATTGATAAGGACTGATGTTGCAAAGATAAAAAGAAATATGGAAATGCCAATTGTCTACAAACTTATTCCGAAAACAAAATAGAGTTGGTTTTCGTATGGATTAGCTATCAGTTTACCAAAAACAGATGGAGTGAATCCGGATGAAATATTCAATGTTTTGGTAGCCGAAAGCCCGACATTAACTACATTAAATTTGTCAGCGTATTCTCCTTCCCATGGGGTGAACCCGGCTTCGACAGCCAAGTCTACTCCCTTTACAGTGAATGGATAGCTGAGTTCGCAATAACTGGACCAGGCACGTCTTTCATTTTCCCGGTAATCGTTTCCGACAAAGGTGGTATACCAGGCCAACGATAACGGGAAACTTTCACTAATGGTATAGACAGCTCCTGCTTCAAAGGTGTGACCTGTGGTGCGGGGAGTATAGTGGAAATAGTTGAATGGTTCGTCTTCACTTTGGTAAAAGTAGTTATTAAGGTACAGTTGGAGGTTTTTATATTCATACTCCAGCGTAAGGTCTATTTCATTATTCTCGTTTCTGAATTCTGTCGATCCCCATGCCGATAGGGTCCATCCTTTCCACTCTACACCGAGAGTAGGCTGTACGGAAGCATTTCCATTCTTCATTCCACGCCAGATGTAACTGCTTACCAGGTCGGCATTGATAAATACTTCTTGTGCCTGTATGGCAAAGGGGCAAAGGATGAAAGCTGCAAGTATGGCTAATTTCTTCATTAAAATGGCGGATTATTTTTCGGGCTGCAAAGATAGGCAATTACTGGCAAAATTCGTGGCTGAGGGGCATCGATCTTTTCAGGGTAACGAATAAATGCACCGGCGGAGAAAAGGGAAGTTCATGATTTACCATGCTTTATCGTCAAAACGTCCCTCTTTGTCGAGTTCTTTTGCCGGGTATGGACAAAAGGGAGTATTTTTGTGGACTAATCTTCAGAAAGACTTTATCATAATGAAACAGATTAATAAGCAGCAATTACTGGAGCAGGTGGTTTATCTCGTCATCTGGCTGACTGTCATCTTCGTACCGTTGGTGGGTGACTATCTGTTTTCATCCATCAGTTCGATACATACTTTCAGCTGGCAGACCATACGGGTGGCATGGCTGTTGACGTTACCCTTTTTTCTGCTTTTTGTAGTGAACAACTATTTACTTGCCCCCCGATTGTTGCTTCGGAAGCAATATTGGCAGTATGCATTTTCATTGATAGGAGTCATTGTTCTGCTTTTTTTCTTATATCCCTCCTTCAGCCGACCGAGGCACAAGCAGTTCAACAACCCGATGCCCGTTCCTCCCGGTTATATTTATGAAGAACATTCGTCGCAACCACCCATGCCCAAGCGAGTGATGGATCCGCTCCGGCAGGGGCCTTATCCTTTGCCGGGCTATCTTTTTGGACGTTTCTCACTGGCTTTGCTGGTGGTGGGGTTCAATGTGGCTATCAAGCTTCTATTCAAGTCCATGCGGGATGAAGAGGCACTGAAAGAGTTGGAACACCAGCATCTGCAATCGGAATTGCAATATCTGAAGTATCAGATCAATCCGCATTTTTTTATGAATACGCTCAACAACATTCATGCACTGGTCGATATGGATGCCGGGAAAGCCAAGAAGACCATTGTCGAACTCTCTAAACTAATGCGTTATGTGCTTTACGAAGCAAGTAATAAAACGATTTTGCTTTCGCGTGAGATACAGTTTCTCGATAACTATATTACCCTGATGAAGCTTCGTTATACCGATAAGGTTTGCATCATGTGCGACATGCCCGGCGAAATACCAAAAGTACAGATACCGCCTTTACTCTTTATCTCTTTTGTAGAGAATGCATTTAAGCATGGAGTGAGTTATCAGAAAGAGTCGTTCATACGGGTTGCCATGACTATAGAAGATGGGAAACTTGCGTTTCGCTGTTCCAACAGCAATTGGGGAAAATCCGGTGAACAGAATCATGGCATCGGATTGGAAAATGTCCGTAAGCGGTTGAGGCTTTTGTTCGGGCAGGACTATACCCTGTCTATCAACGAGCGCGAGGGTAGTTTTAACGTTTTATTAATCATTCCTCTGTTATGATAAAATGCATTGCTATTGATGACGAGCCGTTGGCGCTTGAACAATTGGTAGGTTATATTTCACGTGTCCCTTTCCTGCAACTAATTGCTTCCTGTCAGGATGCTTTCGGTGCCATGCAGGTGCTTTCTGAAGAAGAAATTGACTTGATGTTTGTCGATATTCATATGCCGGACCTGAACGGACTCGATCTGGTGCGTTCATTGGTAGTGAAACCTCTGATTGTGTTTACTACCGCCTATCCGGAATATGCTGTTGAAGGTTTTAAAGTGGATGCGGTGGACTATCTGTTGAAGCCGTTCGAGTTTCAGGATCTCCTGAAGGCGGCGGATAAGGCACGTAGGCAGTTTGAGTATCATTTGCAGGATTACGGGGGAGGGGCAGAACCGGATTTGCTGGAACGGGACGGTTCGTTGTTTGTGAAGTCTGAATCCAGGATTATCCGTATCAATGTGGCGGATATTTGTTATATCGAAGGCATGAGCGAGTATGTGCGCATTTACACGAATATGGCGGATAAGCCGGTAGTCACTCTGCTGAGTATGAGAAGACTGGAAGAGCGTCTGCCGCAAGAAATGTTTATGAGAGTACATCGCTCCTATATCGTCAATCTCCGGAAAATAACGGAGGTCTCACGGTTGCGCATCATTTTTAATAAGAATATATACATACCTGTCGGCGACAATTATAAGGAGAGGTTTACAGAATATATCAACAAGATTTGTATCAGCAGTTAAGGTCGGGTTACAGGCCATAAGAACGGGCTGTAATCTACAAGTGGATTACACCTTGCAGACTACAGCCCGTGGCTCTGTAACTTGTAGTTTCTTACTTGATTCCCAGTTTCTTTGCGATATCTTTAGGAAGCGCGTCTTTGTGAACCAGAATATTCATAGTCTTGTAAGCAACGAAAGCTTTAGAAGCATACCAGGTACCTTTGTACTTGTTATTAGTGCCCCAAGAGTTTTTCACCATAAAGTATTCTTTTCCGTTCTGATCTTTGGCGATACCGTAGATAATCATTCCGTGGTCATCGGTTGTTTCCCAGTTATCGAAAGCCGTCTGGCGCATTTCCTGGGTAACTTTAATTTCCGGCAGTGGCTTTGAAGTCAGTTCTTTGCGTTTGTCAGCGGCGGTCATTCCGGTCCAGCGGGCCATATCCGAACCTGTCAGTTCAGCACCCTTGGCTGCGTCCGGCATTACAGCGATGCCGTCACGGGTAAATCCTTCTTCGCTGACGTCACTACCCCATGCGAACGTGTATCCGTTTTTTACAGCATTGTCCATTACAGCCATGAATTCGTCAAGCGGCAGGTTGTATGACAATCCGTTGCGCCAGTTGTCCTGAATTTCGATGGCAAACTGTGAATAGAAGGGGTGGTGTGTGTATGAAGTCAGAGATACATAGTCGTCCGGATTCAAACCCAGAGACTGTGCAAAAGTCATCGGAGTATATTCTTTACCTTTGTAAGTGAAGTTCTCCGGACATTGTCCGAGGTAAGTGTCATAGATGGCGCAAAGACCCTTTTTCCATACCGGAGTCAGTTTCTTCAGTTTGCCTTTGGCAATGGCGTTTACATAACCTTCCGCTGTTGCATCCAGTTCGTTGTGAACGGGCAGTGAGTCACCATACATGATTCCCGGCATGGCTTCTTGCGGAACAAGTCCGTAGTTCTTCATACAGAACATGATGTCATAGAAGCTTCCGCCCGGAGAGAAGGAGCTGTCGCCATGATAGCGGACATAGTTAACGGCGCGGTCAACCATTGTGTGGTGTACAACGAACATTTCAGAAAGATCGTATTCGCCTTTTCCCGTACGGAGCAGTTCCGATTCGAGGAAGCCGAGGCTCGAGAAGCTCCAGCAAGTGCTTGAACGATTCTGGTTTTTGATGGATGTAATCGGGTTTTCTTTCACTGTCGTGAAAACGAAGCCTTCTTCTTTTGGTTTGTCTTTGCCCAATGCGCTCAGACTAATCAAGCCTAAAGCGGCCAGGAGGATTGTCTTTTTCATTATTATGTCGTTTTTATTAATATTTATGCGACAAAGATAGCTGAATATCCTTAAATATGGAAATGAACGCTTATCTTTGCTATCAATATTTTAATGTTTCATTTATAAAAACTTAAACCGATGAAAAAGAATCTTTATTGGATGGCAGCAGCATTCATCACTTTAACTGCCGTAGGTTGTACAAATGCGAAGAAAGCCGATGTGTCTGCGGCGGGCAACGATACCACACAAGTGGTAGATATGCATACAGCCGAAACCTCTCTCGATTACTATGGAGTTTACAAAGGTACGACTCCGGCTGCCGATTGTCCGGGTATAGAACTGACTCTGACCCTGAAAAAGGACCGCACTTATACATACCACTGGCTTTACATTGACCGCAAAGATGCCGAGTTTGATGAAACCGGCACATTCACGGTAAAAGACAATCTGCTGACACTTACTGAAAAAGGAGGCGAAGTCTCTTACTTTAAGGTGCAGGAGGGCAGCCTGGTGATGCTGAACAATGAGAAACAACCTGCTACCGGTGCTTTGGCCGATGCTTACGTTCTGAAGCAGGAAGAAGTGTTCTGTGATTAGTCTATTGTATTTTCGCCCGGTATGTCCGTTCCGAGAAGGTAAAGTTGAAGAAGAGTGCCAGCCCTTGTTCCCGTTGCATACCGTTGGGCAGATGGAGTTGATCACTGTATTTCACTCCTAACGAGAGGACATTTCCGTTATAGAGAGTGAAGTTGCTTCCTGCACTGATGTAGTAGTTGGTTGCTTTCTTCTTCTGGATGACCATATATGAATTGTTGACGCCCGCTCCGAGTAACAGTTTCATCGGATTGCGGTAGATATTGCCTGCTGTGTAGGCCATACCTGCCGATAACCGGTGTTGGTTTTCGAAGCGGACGTTGCTTTTTGAAGACTTCATGCGGCTCCAATCCGTATATTTGTATTCGGCTGTCAGCATCCAGCGGAGGCTATTGTATGATAATCCCGCCCCGATAAATTGCGGGAGGCATTGGCGCACATAACGTTGGCTTTCATCAATCGACTCGCTGCCCGACGAACTGCTCACCGACAGATTGTTGTCTTGTGCCAGATCTTGTGAGTATCCGTATACAAGTCCTGCTACAATGGACTTATCCCTGTTTAGAGAAAACTTGTATTGCACGCCGAAATCGACATAAAAAGCATGCTTGTAAGAACTCTCTTCCACACTGAGACTTCCCTGGGTCTCTGTTTGTTTGATGGTTCCGGTCACGTACGAAAGATTAGCACCGACAGAGAAACCTTTGAAAAGGCGGTAGGCGGTACTGATACCCATTTTAGATAGCCCCCCTTCTCCTTCAAAAAGTGATGATACGGTGGAATTTCCGGTTCCCGTGATGTCCTGATCCAGTGTGATAGCATATCCCATACCGCTGACCGGTGCCATAAATACAGCCCCGTACCAATGGGGAGTGAGACGGCAACCGATGCTGAGGTTATTCAGGTTTCCCACTACCGAATGATTGCTTGTTCCGGTTTGGGTGTAGATTTTGTATGCCCCCATCAGTCCGGCGTCTATCAGAAAACGTTGTCCTTCGATGGCGGTAAGTGAGGCAGGATTGGCAGTATTCAGGAAGTTATAGCTTTGCAGGGCGATTCCCGCTCCGCCCAGTCCGGCGTACTGTCCGCCTTCTCCGGTTGAAAGTTCGCCCAGGCCGAACATGGATGTAGGGGAATTGGTTGTGTTCTGACTATATATTAATAAGGTGGAGTGACAAAGCGTAAGCAGTAGAATCAGCTGTCTTTTCATGGGTTATATGTTTTATAAAGTATGGTTAGTTTCACGGGGCTACTGTCCGGGTGGCCGGCATCTCCGAATACGACTCCACTCAGGGTGGTGAAAAACAAATTGTCCGGAAGCATCAGCTGAAGGATTTTTCGGTTGTATCCCACTGTCCCCAGATTGCTTTGCAGGAAAGAGGTAATATCGAAAGAGTAATAGGTCTCTTCTCCCATCATTTCGTCCGTTACCAGGCTTCCGGTTTGTACCGAACTGCCTGAAATATCCGTCACGACATCTTCCGTTACATTGTTTTCATCGGCTGTATATAGTGTCAGCGATTCGGGGAGAGGATACCGTTCGCCATACGTCTCTTTTACCGGATAAAGGCGGAGGAGCGCACTTTCGATAGTTACCAGTCTGCCTTCGGCGCGCAAGTCATTGAGGAATGGGAAGTCGATGTTGAGATACATTCCCGTCAGTCCTTGCAGGTAGGCCTGGTGGTCGGACTTTTCCGAAGGAAGCCCGTTATTGATTCCGCTTTGTAAGGAGGAGAGGGCTGTCCGGCTACGGTCACAACTGACTTGGTTGAACCTCAAGTCGCTGTTGGCCGGGAAACTGGCGGACAGTTCCGTTGCGTCTGTTTTCGTCTGGTGATAATAAAGTGTGATGCACAGGCTTGAATCATTCACCATGAAACCGTTGATACAACTTCCTCCCTCTTCGGGAATGAATGCAATGCCCTTGAAATAGTCGCGGAAGTATTCCTGTGACTCCATCTCGCGTGATCCGTTTTGGAAACGTTCGAACCACTCGAGTCCCCATTCGTCGGGGAGGCGGATTTCGTGTTCCCGGGTGGTTTCGCCCGGAGTGGGAGTGAAGGTGAACGAAGCTAAGGGAGTGGCATGGTAAGCCACTGTCGATTTACTATACAGGTATCCTTCGTCCAGCGACAGATTTTCTGAGAGGCTGTGCAGTGAGATGCGTTGCGGATTCAGAGTATCTCCCAGATAGTTGCCCGAAGAGTAGAACCGGATGGTAATGGAATCGAAACCATAATCGGCGTCTTCGCTGAATGAAACTCCCGGTACGTCATATTCTGCATAGAAAGCGGTTTTTATTTTGCCCCAGACGGGATCGTCAATGGTTCCTATCTGGCAGATTGTGTCGCCCGATGTGGCAAGAGAATCACTCAGGATAGTGCTGATGCGGACCGTGCAAGTATCGGTCTGCACCGTCCGCAGGGAACTTTCCACCCATTTGCCTCCTACTGTCGACAGTTCGTCCCGGCAAGAGGCAAGGAGGGATATTAAAAGAGTGATGAATAAAAATGATAGGGTTTTCTGTTTCATTAATCGGATAATTTTGCCGCAAAAGAAGTCGATTTCTCTTCCCTGTTAAAAAACTATCGACTAACCGGAATGATTTATCGACTGCATTTTGGTTGGTAGAGAGAATGTGCCTGTTAGTCGATCCTTTTTTTCACCCTTACTGATGTCGTCTACATTTGCGGTCAGTAATTAACGATTAAAAAACAGAATAAAAGAATGACTGGAATAGAAAAAACTGTAGCGAGTAAGTCCGCGTCCGGAGCATTGGTGCTTTGTGCCATACTCTTTTGTTTGTGTGCCTGTACGGAAGATGCTTCCTATACGGCCGGAGTATGGTACCGGCGTTCGGACTTTGACGGGGTAGCACGGACCGATGCTGCCGGTTTCACCATTGGCAACAAAGGGTACATCTGCGGAGGCTATAACGGAAAAACGACCCGGCTCGCCGACACTTGGGAATATGATATCGACAATGACTGGTGGACTCAGCGTGCCGATATGCCCGGTACGGTCCGCAATGCTGCCACCGGCTTCTCGGTAGGTAGCAAAGGGTATGTCACTACCGGATACAATCCCGATCAGAAATACCTGTCCGATACGTGGGAGTATAATCCGGAAACGAATAGTTGGAGGCAGATGGACGACTTCAAGGGAGGAGCCCGCTATTATGCCCTTGGCTTCGGGATTGATAATTATGGTTATGTGGGAACCGGTTACAACGATAATTACCTGAAGGACTTTTATCGTTTCGACCCTACTGCCGCAGCCGGTTCACAATGGACTATCGTGAACGGTTTCGGAGGACAAAAGCGTCAGGGAGGTACGGCATTTGTCATCGACGGGAAAGCTTATGTCTGCGGAGGGCAGAACAATAATTCCGATGTATCGGACTTCTGGTGCTTCGACCCTTCCGCTGCTACACCTTGGACACAATTGAGAGACATCGCCAATACGAGTGATGATGATTACGATGATGACTATACATCTATTGTCCGTTCCTATGGAGTCAGTTTTGTGATCGATGGAAAAGCTTATCTGACTCTGGGTTCCACTGCCGGAGGAAGCTATTATTCGAATTATTGGATTTATGATCCGGCAACCGATCTTTGGGAAGGTGACGACCTGACGGCGTTTGAAGGAAGTACCCGTATCCATGCTGTTTGCTTCTCTACCGGGACCCGGGGTATTGTTGCGACGGGTGGCAGTGGTTCGAGTTCTTACTTTGACGATGCCTGGGAACTGAAACCTTATGAATATGAAGAGGAATAAGAAGCTACTTTGTATGATATGCGTTGCCTGCGCTGTTTCAGTCCTCTTTTTCTATGATCGGCATGAAGCTTGTACGTATCGTCTCAAAGTAATTGAAACAGAAAATGGGAACGGATATGGTTATCAGATTCTTTGTGGCGACCGGGTAGTGATCTGCCAACCATACATACCTTCCCTTCCGGAGCGGAAAGGGTTTGCTTTGGAAGAAGATGCCCGGAAAGTAGGCAACCTGGTATTGGAACGGATCAAGCAGGGAAATGATTTTACAATATCGGCTGCCGACCTGAAGGGGCAGGGAATTACCGGCGATTAGTGAACAGGTGTTTTAGGATACATTCGAAACTATGTTCCCGTTAGTTTAAAACCAAAGTCCTCTGGGTTTTTAACTAACGGGTTTTACCTCTTAAATCAACAAGCCTTTGGTTTTAAATCAATTTTGTGTGTTGTTATAATCTTGTTTTCCTGTTGGTTATCTTTCTCTTTTATTCTTTCTTATTCCTCTGTATCTTCGTTTTACTGATGACAAACAGGAACTTTGAAGCGGAAATAAGGAAAGTAAACAGAGTGTCCATATATTCTTTTCAGTGCCTTTTTATATGAATCAATATTTAAACCCGCTCTAAAACTATTTTTTCTTTTGGTTTGTTTTATCTTTGCATAGACACACTTCACACAAAAATATGCTTGTATGCAGAGAGCCAAAAAAAATTATCTTATTTATGTAATCATGTTGCTCCTTTTCGGGGCACTTATTTACATGGCTATCGAGGAAGGTGACCGTTTTTCACACCATGTGGTAGCATCATCAGCTGTTGCGGAGGAGACTCCTTTCGCTATGTTTTGTCAGTTTGTCACCGACAACCTGCATCATCCGTTAAGTATATTGTTGATACAGATAATCGCTGTCTTGTTGATGGTGAGGCTTTTTGGTTTTCTGTTTAAACATATCGGGCAGCCGGGGGTGATTGGTGAGATTGTGGCGGGAATTGTGTTGGGACCTTCCGTGTTGGGCTATTTCTTTCCGGATGTATTCCAGGCCCTGTTCCCTCCGGAGTCCCTTACGAATCTTGAATTATTGAGCCAGGTCGGTCTGGTACTTTTCATGTTTGTGATCGGAATGGAACTCGATTTCAGTGTACTTAAAAACAAGATCAACGAAACATTGGTCATCAGCCATGCAGGTATATTGGTTCCGTTCTTCCTCGGCATCGTTGCATCTTACTGGATTTATGAAGAATATGCCGCTGCCCAGACAAGTTTCCTGCCGTTTGCCCTTTTCATCGGTATCTCTATGAGTATTACCGCTTTCCCGGTATTGGCCCGCATCATTCAGGAACGGAATATGACGAAAACTCCTTTGGGAACTTTGGCCATAGCTTCGGCTGCTAATGATGATGTCACTGCCTGGTGTTTGCTGGCTGTAGTCATAGCCATTGCCAAGGCCGGAACATTTGCCAGCGCTCTTTATGCCATCGGGCTGACTGCCCTTTATATCATAATCATGTTTATGGTGGTACGGCCGTTTCTCAAGAAAGTAGGAGAGGTGTATGCCAATCAGGAGGTGATTAATAAAACATTTGTGGCCCTGATTCTGCTGATTTTGATTATTTCCTCTACGCTTACCGAGATTATCGGTATTCATGCCCTGTTCGGAGCCTTCATGGCAGGAGTCGTGATGCCTCCCAGCCTGGGATTCCGTAAAGTGATGATGGAAAAAGTGGAAGACATTGCTCTTGTCTTTTTCCTTCCGCTTTTCTTTGCCTTTACCGGGTTGCGTACGGAGATTGGATTGATTAACAGTCCGGCGCTTTGGGGAGTCTGCCTGTTGTTGATTACGGTTGCTGTGGCAGGAAAACTGGGTGGTTGCGCCGTTGCCGCCCGTTTGGTGGGAGAGTCGTGGAAAGACAGTTTTACTATCGGTACGCTGATGAATACACGGGGATTGATGGAGTTGGTTGCATTAAACATCGGATACGAAATGGGAGTGCTTCCACCTTCTATTTTTGTAATCCTGGTCATTATGGCTCTGGTGACTACCTTCATGACCACCCCGTTGCTGCATTTTGTTGAACAGATTTTTGCCCGTCGCGAAGAACGTTTATCGGCTAAGTTGAAGTTGGTCTTTTGTTTTGGACGCCCGGAGTCGGGACGCAGCCTGCTTTCCGTCTTTTTCTTATTATTTGGAAAAAAGATGAAAGCTGCCCATGTGGTCGCTGCCCATTTTACGGTGGGGACGGACTTAAACCCATTGAATGCAGAGCAATATGCCCGTGATAGTTTCTCGCTGGTGGACGAAAAAGCTTCCGAGTTGGGACTTAGTGTTGAAAACCGTTACCGGGTGACCGATAAATTGGTGCAGGATATGATCCGGTTGGCACGAAAAGAGCGTCCTGACATGTTTCTGCTGGGAGCAGGAAGTAAGTACAGACCGGATGCTGCCGGAGGCAGCGGAGTGTTATGGCTCTCTCTGTTTCGTGATAAGATAGATGATGTGATGGAACAGGTGAAATGTCCGGTAGCCGTTTTTGTCAACCGTGGTTATAGCGGAAACGTCCCCGTCTCTTTTGTGTTGGGTGGGGTGATCGATGCTTTTCTGCTTACTTATCTTGAGAGTATGCTGGAGGGGGGCGCACAGGTACATCTTTTCCTCTTCGATACGGATGATGAGGCTTTCCGGCAGTCTACAGAGCCGATACTGGCCAAATATTCCTCCCGGATACGAACGCAATCCTTTAATAGCGCCGTTGATCTGGCTTCGGTAGCAAAGGACGGCTTGCTTGTGATGAGCCACCTGTCCTATACGAAGTTGTCCGAAGAGGAAGAAGTGTTCCGTGATTTTCCTTCCTTGTTAGTCATCCGGCGGCCTAAGAAAAACTAAGGTACTACTAATTTCTAACGATTAATTATTCTGAAAGATGACAATCGATAATCAAACCGGTCTGGTGCTTGAAGGCGGAGGTATGCGCGGAGTGTTTACCTGTGGGGTACTGGACTATCTAATGGACCATGATATTCGTTTTCCTTATACGATCGGGGTGTCTGCAGGGGCTTGTAACGGCCTTTCGTATATGTCCCGACAGCGTGGGCGTGCCAAGTACAGTAATATCGACCTGTTAGAAAAATATCATTATATCGGGCTGAAACATCTGCTTAAGAAACGGAATATTCTGGACTTCGATCTCCTCTTTACGGAGTTTCCCGAGCATATACTTCCATACGATTATCAGGCATACTTCAATTCTCCCGGGCGTTATGTGATGGTGACTACCAATTGCCTGACCGGAGAAGCCAATTATTTTGAGGAGAAAGAGGATAAAAACCGTGTGATCGACATTGTCCGTGCTTCCAGCAGCCTTCCTTTCGTTTGCCCCATAGCTTATGTAGACGGTATTCCCATGCTGGACGGAGGTATTGTCGACTCTATTCCTTTGCAACGTGCCATAGACGATGGATATCGGAACAATGTGGTTGTCCTTACCCGGAACCGCGGTTATCGGAAAGAGAATAAAGACATCCGCGTTCCCTCTTTTGTTTATCGTAAATATCCGAAGATACGTGAAGCGTTGAGCAGGCGTTGTGCTGTATACAACGAACAGTTGGAGATGGTTGAGCGTATGGAAGAAGAGGGAAATATAACTGTTATCCGGCCCCGGAAACCGGTTGTTGTCGATCGCATTGAACGTGACATTCATAAACTGACCGATCTGTATGAAGAAGGATACGAATGTGCGAAGCAGAAGTTTGAAGTTGGCTGATATCCCGGCAAAGAATGTGGATGTTTTAAGAAGCCGGGTCACAAGTGGTTGAAAATAAAGTTAAAAGTCTGATTGGTAAAGTAACAAGTAGGTTACAGCCATGTTCCTATATAACGTCACTATAAAAAGAATATATATGGATACCTTGAAAATGCTGGCTGTTGTAACGGGAACGGATATGTATGCTGATGGAAATCTGGAAACAGGGTTGTGGCTCAGTGAGTTGACCCACATCTATCATTGTGCGGAAGAAAAGGGATATGAAATAATCATAGCAAGCCCCAAAGGTGGCAACGTCCCTGTTGATCCGGAAAGTTTAAAGCCGATGGTTTTAGACAAACTTACGAAAGGGTATTGGGATGATCCTGAATTTAGGAATGAGTTGCGACATGCGAAGAGTTTGGACGAGGTTGCCGGAGAGCTGTTTGATTGTATCTATCTGGCGGGCGGACATGGTACGATGTATGATTTTCCTAATAATACCACTTTGCAGACGATTATTAAGGAGCATTATGAGCATACTAAAATAGTAGCCGCGATCTGCCATGGTGTAAGTGGGCTTTTGAATGTCAAATTGTCCAACGGAGAGTATCTTATAAAAGATAAAAGGCTCACAGGATTTTCCTGGTTTGAGGAAAGTGTTGCCAGGAGAAAGAAGGAGGTACCTTTTGATCTTGAAGCAGAGTTGAAAAAGAGAGGAGCCGATTACGAAAAAGCATTGATTCCGATGACCTCAAAAGTAGTGGTGGACCATAATCTGATAACGGGGCAAAACCCGTTCAGTTCAAAAGAAATGGCGGAGGTGGTAATGCAACAATTAAATGGGAAAAATAATTTGATCAGATAAAAATGAATTTAGAGGAAGTCTTAAATTATCGTCGTTCTGTACGGGTGTTTGATAGAGAGAAACAGTTGGATCCGGAAAAGGTGAAACATTGTCTGGAACTGGCAACGTTGGCACCCAACAGTTCAAATATGCAATTGTGGGAGTTTTATCAGGTCACACAACCAGAGTTGCTGGCAAAGATATCCAAAGCCTGTCTTGACCAGACTGCGACTTCAACAGCTTCAGAGATTGTCGTTTTTGTTACACGTCAGGATTTATATCGGAGCAGGGCCAGGTTTGTACTCGATTTTGAAAGAGGGAACGTCAGACGAAACAGTCCCCGGGAGCGTCAGGAAAAACGTATCAAGGACAGAGAACTCTATTACGGAAAGTTAATGCCGTTTCTTTATGCCCGCTTCTTTGGTATACTGGGTTTTTTGAGAGTTTTATTGACTAAAGCCATCGGCCTTTTCCGCCCTATTGTGCGTGAAGTTTCCGAGGGTGATATGCGTGTCGTCGTCCATAAATCTTGTGCACTTGCCGCTCAGACCTTTATGATTGCAATGGCCAACGAAGGATATGATACTTGTCCCTTGGAGGGCTTTGACAGTAAACAAATGAAGAAACTGTTGAAATTGCCTCATGGTGCCGGGGTGAATATGGTGATTGCATGCGGAATACGGGATGGAAATAAAGGAATCTGGGGTGAACGGGGCAGAGTACTTTTTAATGAAGTTTATCATAGAGTTTAATATTGCCCCCAAAAGTCAGACACAAAACTTTTGGGGGCACTTTAGTTGGACACACCCTCATAACAGGCAGACGCAACAGAGGTCGTTTTATTCCTTTTTCAAAACACTTGCCGGATTCAGGTGCATTACTTTATAAATCTTGTATGCCGTAACCAAGAAGATCAAAAGGGCCATCGTGAAGAACAACAAGATTCCCCAATTCCAACTATATATGCTTTTCAAACTACTTTTTTGCGCGATCCCTATCAATACCAATCGTACTAACGGATAGATAATTACGAAGACAGAGAGGTAAATGATCAGATAGATTTTGCCGAATAACAGGGCAATCACTTTCGGGGTAGCTCCGTTTATTTTTCGGATGGCTACTTCCTTTTGACGGTTTACCACATCCATGGAGATTCCGGAATAAATACTTAATATCAACAAGAGGATACTGACTATTGCCAACAACAGGGATGCTGTCTGCAAGAGTGCTACAGTTCCCATAACGGACTGTTTGGAATCACCCATATTACGAATATCAAGAGGCAATGTCTCAGGTACATAACGCCGGCAGATCTCTGTTATTTTTTCCAGGGCGACCGGAGTAATATCCGAATGGAGGGTTTTGAAGTAATAGGTATAAGCTTGCGGATTAACTAAAAAGACAGAACCGACTGCCCTGTTCTGAGCATTTTCCTTGTTCAGTGCGCGGTAAGTTCCGGCAATCTGGTATTCTTTGCCATCCAACGTGACACTACCTTCTATACTATCCTTTTGCAATTGTTCTTTAAACTGTTCGCTTATATAAACAAAGTCTTGAGCATCCTTATCCACCAATTTTCCGGAGAACGGGATCTTGAAGAACTCAAAATAATGGGGCTCTGCTTCGTTCATCAGCACACTTCCTCTCGGCTTTCCGTTTTTCATGTAGGTCATGTAGGTATAAACATCGGCATCGAAAGTATTGAAAGCGGATGTCCGATCGGTTATCTCGGGTAAGGACTGGATATCCGAAAGAATGGCATCCATGTTTTTCTGCATGCGTATGGTATTGACCGATATTGAAATCACCCGGTTCTCTTCTTCCGTGCTCAAAGGATGGTACATTCCTTCAAACATCTCATCGAACAAAAGCGTTATGCCAAATACACCGCCTGTGAAAAGGATGGAGATCGCCAATTGTAAAGCAATCATGAAATTGCGGAACACGTGCCGCTTCTGTCTCTGCACGACCGAATGGAGGACACTCAACCGGCGTAACCGATAGATAGGGTAAAGAATGGCGAGCATGCAGACCAACAGCAAAACGAGGTATAAGACTAATTGTGAACCATATAGATCTACCAAGGAGAATGAGATCATGTCTTCCGGACGGATGTATGTATATGCCAAAGAGAGGGTGATTTCCGTCACGGCCAATGACAGAAAGAAAGCGACAGATAGCATCCAGAAGATCTCGGCGAAAAGCAGGGCAAACAATCCTTTGATGTCCGAACCGATACATTTGCGAAGCACCAGTTCTCGTTGCCGGTTATAGAACATCTGGATAATGAACTTCAGAAAATTGATCAAACCAGACAATAAAATCAGAGAAGCTATAAACCGGGCGAGCAGAATACTTATCGTTCTTTGGACGCTGTCATTCTGTTCCGACTCCAGGAAAGCATATAAATAGATATCCTGGTCTCCATGCTTCCAGGTCAGGTTCTTTAACTGTTTATTTAGGCTTTCCGTCGTGGTTTGTCCGGTGAGACGTGATCTGATACTGAGTGGAGTACGGGACTTTGCGGACAGGGGAAAATAACAATCGATTGTTTTTCCACGATGATCTTTTTCTTCTGTCAAAGCAACATTGACAATTTTATACACCACAAGATCAGACGAGTCGTTAGCCTCTGTCTCCTGACGGATGACTTGACCTATCGGATCTTCTTGTCCAAATGCTTTCCGGGCAAACGATTCGGAGACGATCACCTCGTTGGGAGCTGTTATCTCTTGATTGCCATACTTCAATTGGAGCGAATTATAAGTGAAATAATTAGATGATACATCTTTGAACGACACCAGAAACGGCAGTTCCCGTTGTTTTTTGTCGATGGCCGTAATTTCTTTTCCATTGCTATAAGAGGAAGAAGCCACAAGGGTATCTATGCCCGCTATCGGCAACTCTTTCAGATAATCAAAATCCTCCTTAAACAAATAGATATCGGCGGCTGTCTGGGAAGATGTTCCGAGCAACCGGATGCTGTATTCATTATCATCGGACAGTTCAATCTTACCGGATACGGCATCAATAAAATGATTCATCATACAAAAGCAGGTGATGCCTATCGCTAAACAAACAGCCGAAATAAGACTATGAACTTTAAAGTTCATTAGATTGCGTAATGCTACTTTCAAGTAATGCTTAATCATGTTCTATTACTGTTTTTTCTTTATACTTGCAAGAATCATGCCATATAGCTAAATAGCTATTATATAATACAATATATTCCCGAACGCTCTCTTGCATTTGTGCGAACACGCACAAATGCGGTTCACTATCGCACAATTACATCCGGCTGCCCCTCCCGTAGCAAAAAAAGTGAATACATGCTTTAAGAACTGATTTATAACGCATTAAACAGAGAAGCTCGGAAATAGGAACAATGGCAATAAAGCAAGGGAATGAAGGCGGACAGTTTTCAAATCATTACCCGATGACAGAGTCAGATTTTTCTTCGTGGCGTCACGTTTCATCGTTCTGCATCATTTTGTATATCAATACGTTTAGGCTTAAAACATACGAGGCAAGCAAGATAAGGCTAAAGGTTTTGAATAGTTTATGCCAACGGAAAGAAAAAGGTAGTAGTCTATTTATTGGGTTAGGAGAAAAAATAATGGATAACTAAGGTTTTTTTTTGTGTAATCTTTTTACTAAATTTGTTGTCAAATATTGACTATTCAAGATATATACAATAATTTGATATTAAAATGAGCAATATTATTAATACAATGAAATGTACAGAACTCACCAATGCTGTTCAAGCAATTAAAGGTGCGATTTTGCAAAGCCAACAACGAGCCTTGGCTATATTAACCAAGAACAATTAGCACTTTACTACGGCATTGGACGATTTGTTTCTGTGAATACCCGCAATAAGAATTGGGGCAAGGGATTCATTGAAGCAATCAGCGAACAACTTCGTAAAGAATTACCCGGGTTAAGAGGCTTTTCCACAGCAAGTTTACGAAAGATGCGTACATTCTATGAGGAGTGCCAGATGCTTTCGGACAATTCGTTCGTTGAAACGAACAATTTAATGATGCCTTTATATACACGGTTCTCGTTTATCTCTTCCGTTTCGATAGTGGTCGTATCGAAACGGATTCCGTCCGTTTCGCAGGATATGCCGCATATTTCAGAGAAAACTTCTTCTATAATCTTTTTATCATTGGCTATGCTGTGTCCCAGAAAATCAATATCCAGTGTCGGACGTGCCTTGAACTGTTCATGGGCATAGAGTAATGCGCCGCCTTTCAGATAAAAACGATGCTTGTACTTGCTCTGTGCCAGCCGGTATAAAAGGCGTTCCTGCACATAACGTATCAGCAATGGCTGGTAAGGCAGCCCTTCCGCCTTCGACAGATTCAGGAGTTTCGCCTTTACGGATTTATCGTAGTCTTTGTTTTCTTTTGTCATAGTTGAATTTCCAGATAATTATTAAGTATTCTGGCTATCCGCATGGACTTGACATAACTTGTCAACTGGGTGATATTATGTTCTTTACGTGACAGATAATTCCTTAAAATTTCCGAACTGACATCAATATCGATTTTGTTGCGGTAACGGAGAGCATCGCAGACTGATTTTTCCATATCGTAGATGGATACCTCAATTCCGTCTATCTGCTCGCGCTTGATTCCGGTAGCATAGGTGGAATTGTCCCAATAATTAAGGATGATGGGTGGATAGTCAGGCAAGGTAACTTTCCGTTTTCTCGGTATAGCTACATAGAAACCTTGCGGTATTTGTGTGGTAAGCCCATAGTGCGCCCATGCGGAATAAAGGCACAACACTCCTTCGGGAATTATCTTGTCAAGGTCAATCATTGTATCCGCCATCACATCCTCTATGCAGTACACATCGGGTTTCAGACGGATAATCTCGCCGAATTTTACCGATTCCAATAACTGGTAATACAGATAACGGTTGCCGATAATCTGCTTGCGGGTGATATATCCCCCGTTCTGTGTTCTGTCAGATTTTTCAATTTGTCATCCATACTATTCTTGTCTTATGTGTACAAATATACGGCATTTATTTCTAAGTGCCGTGCTTTTGTCCTTTCCTGAAAAACGGCTCTTTGCGGCAATCTACGAAAGTGGAGCCTGCATACGACCCATAACGGGTGCCTTACCGTTTTTTACTGACTGATTCTTTGTGTAAGATAACACTTTAAATGTACTTCTCATAACTCAACTTTTTTTGGTTGCAAATTTAATTACTGTTGAGTTATTTGAGAATATGCAAAAGCAGGCAATCGGTTGAAAATTAATCTATTATATTCATTTTTTTGAGTTTTGGAGGTGAGCTACGATTTGGTAACATAATTATGTTTTAGTTTTATCCTATTGTTTATAAGCAATTTCCGCATAAGAAAGAACAGAATAGGTAACGGATTTGTAACGAGTAACCTTCGGTGATACTCTTCATTTTTCGAGTAGTTCTTTAGCTCAGATACAAAGGTACAAAAGTTTTTGGAGTAGCAAAATAAATGTTGCTACTCCCCTTTTGAACCTATATTTTCTTCCATAGAATTAATCTCTTGGATAAGCAACGCCTGAAGTTCGTCTTTAGGTAACAGTAGTTGATATTCAGCTACCCCGATAGGCTTGTTTATATCTTGCAAAGCGATTTCTACATCTAAATGATCCTTGTCGGCACAAAGGATTATACCGATTGATGGGTTCTCTCCTTCAGCTTTCTCTAAACGATCAAGAAGTGAAAGATATAGGTTCATTTTGCCTACATATTCTGCCTTAAAAGCACCGATCTTCAATTCGATGGCAACAAGTGACCGCAAACCCCTGTGAAAGAATAGCATATCCACCGCATATTCCTTGTTGTTATACTCCAGACGGTATTGGTTTCCAATAAAAGAAAATCCCTTACCTAACTCCAGTATAAACGATCTGATTTTAGCAACCAGCCGCTTCTCCAATTCCAGCTCTTTAACCGGTTCTGTTATCCCAAGAAACCCCAAGTTGTATGAACTTTTAAAGACCTCATTCGCATAGTCTGCTTGTGCTACAGGTAAGACCGAATCAAAATTATTCGTTTTGATTTGTGTCTGATGAGCTGCGTAAGTATTCATCTTTATTGCATTGAGTAACATATCTCTCGACCAACCTTTCTGCAAGCACTCTTCTGCATAAAATTTCACAGCATTATTGTCATCTATCTTGTTTATCAATAATAAATTATGTCCCCAAGGTAAAACTGCGACAGCTTGTCGCAGTTTTGAATCACAAGTTTTATATCTTTCATAAAAACGCTTCATATCCCATAGATTACGAGGAGACAATCCCATATCCGGAAACTGTTCTTTCAAATCCACTGATAATCGTTTAACTACGCCACTACCATATCCACTCTCTAAATTTCTATCAAAGAGCAACTTTCCGATATTCCAATATACAGAATTGACGGAAGTGTTTACTTGCCGGGCAATGATAGTGCGAGCGGTCTGAATTTCAGAGACTGCCAGCTGTAATATTTGAGCGTACTCGCTATCATTTATTATTATTTCTTTTGCCATATCATGAATTCTTTCAATACTAATCTATTATATTTTTTTCAGTACACTTTCTTTGTTATTTTTTCGGCAAATAACATCGGTAACGGAGCACCTGCATATCGGACATTCTCATGCCTCGACACCCTTTGGGTACAGTGCAAGTTTCCGAGTGCCGTGTATGCAATCTCTTCGTCGAATACTTCAGGCGAAAAACACTCTAACCTTCCGATAATCGTGCGTTCGGCACGGTTTTTTTCCAAAATCTTCGAACACATAGCCTGCAAATACCACATTACAATGAAAAGTTTACTTTTGTCCGGCATAGGTAGTGTATCAAAAAGTTCTCTATACATCACTTGCACTCCTTCTGCATAGGCATCTGATTCGGGATAATCCTCTTGTCGCAAATAGGGTACAACCAAACAATACTCTCTTTTACCGAGCGGTACAATCAAATGGTCGAAATCAATATTACCCTCTTCGGTACGCTTGACAATTCCCCACACAGTAACATCCATCGATACCAAAAGCGAATTGAGAACTTCGAGCTGGGCTTCCGAGTCATGATTTCCGGCAATAATGATGATTTGCAGAGCGAAATTCTTCGCCGTCACCTCTTTGAAAAAAGTATAGTACTGCCGTTGTAATTCAGCCGATAGGTTTGGGATATCAAACAAATCTCCGGCAGTAAACAACACATTCACCTCGTGAACTTTCACTTGCTCTCGAAACCACGTCAAAAATAGAGTATGTTCACCTTTACGGTCATATTCAAAAAACGTCTGCCCTAAATGCCAATCTGCAGTATGGATTATTTTCATTTATTATTATTTATACCATTCTTTTTTTATCTCATCTATTTTAAGATCTTTCCATTCCTCTTTCCATAATTTCCATCTACTGCAAATATATTGAAAATGCGGATTAGTAACATTGTTTTCTTATATATTTATTTAGTAATCCTATTCTTGATTTCTACAATCGCCCGACTTGGGGGAGGGCGATTGCTCCCTGTAGGGGCAAGGTGTGGCGAGCAACTCGCTGCCTTTTGAGTTACCCCAAATACCTACAATGGTATTGGGCTTGAATTTCAATTGTACCCGTAGGTAGAAATCAAAGGCTTCGACAAAAGAATAATCCAATGCTTGAAACGAAATGTCACTCAGATTGTACTTTGTTCGTAGAAAACGGCGTAGGTGGTTGAATGATGCGCCGTATCGTTTATAACTTTCCAATGTTATGTTTACACCGATTCTGGCTGCAAGTTGGTGGTTGTATCGGTTGCAATAGCTGATAAGTGTTTCCTGCGTTTTGACCGTTTTTGCTTTAACAGGATACAAACTGGTAACGTAACTCCCTTCCAAATATGCTTTCCTTTGTTTTCTTGTCCGACTTCGCTAAAAAATCTGTTTTATAACTATTTGATTTTTAGTGTGGTTGCGTTATCTTTGCGCATCTTTTAAAAATACTTGGTTTCACAATGCTGAAACTCGTTGTTTATAGTTGACAAAGAAGTAAGTATCCCGGCTTTCGCCCGAAGGGTCCATCCGTGAGGTGAAGAAGCGAATTTTAGACTAAACCATCTGAAAATCAACATCTTTAAACAGTAAGATTTCTATCCTCAAAAGCTTTGTTTTAACACAGAGTTAAAGCTTGTTCTTTAGATGTGAATAACAAGTTCTTTAAATGCAAAAGACTTGTTATTGGCGCATAAGAATAAGACAAGCCTGAAAAAGGTGTTAACAATGTTAATGAAGAAAGGCATAAGGGTGAAGATACCGGTTCAAGCGGTGTAAATCCGCTTTCTAAACTTGAGTTATCCAATTCGGTTGGTGTCTGTTTTATTATCTCCGGAAGTGAATCTAAGGCCATATCTCCGGGAATTGCAGATTCTTTTTGTGACAACATCTTATATATTAGCGGCTTGTAAGATGTTCGTTTGACATGTGTATAATGGTATACATTATTATATGTGAAATAATTATATCCTTATTTTCTTTTATGTTGAGGGCTTTTTTCACAGTTCTATATTACGTGGATATTTCCTTGTTTTATGATTATATGGGTATGAAGAAGCTGTTTAGGCTTTTTCTTTTTACTTGGATTCCATTAAAACTCAGACTTATACAAAAAACTCTAATTTTTTTTCTCTTAACTCTTGCTTAGTATAATTATAATATCTACATTTGCTTCGAACAATTAAATATACCCAATTATTAAAGGGTTCTTTGAAAAGTATGTTAACCATTGGCAAATATAGCCAATTTTGATAGAATAGAGAAAAATAAAGGTATTACACTAATATTGAATTAATTATATTATTAACACTAAAAATTGAGATTATGAAAAAGAAACTCATGATGGTTGCAGTGCTTCTGGGTGCGTTGTCACTGGGAGCTTGCGTAGACAACGACGAATCGGCATCGGTAGAAGCTGTCCGTATGGCGAAAGCTAAACAATTAGAGTCTTTAGCGAACATTAATAATGCGGATGCAGATGCTAAGAAAGCTATTACTGCGGCTGAAGTTGCAATAAAAGAGGCTGAAGCCGCTTATAAAAAAGCACAAGCTGAATTGGAGCAGGCTCAAGCAGATCAACAAAAAATCTTATTGGAGAAAGCTCAGGCTGCTTTGGAAGCGGAACTTGAAACTGCTAAAATTAATGCTGAAGCACAATTGAATTATGCCAAAGCTTCTTTGGAAACTGCTAAAGCTGCCCTTATTGCTGCTTTGGATGGCGTAGATCAGGCCAATAAGACAAGAATTACAACTTTGTTAGGAAAAGCTAATGGGCTGCTGGTAACTATCAATCAAGATAGAACGGATTTAATTGATGCAAAAAATGGTTTGGCAAGATTGAAAGCTGAATTAGTGACAGTGGAGTTGAGCAATCAGGAAACAATAGCTAAAGAGGAGAAAAATAAGGCTGTTGCTCAGGCATTAATTGCAGAATATGAGAAGTATAGTACTAAAGATAAGGCTGATGCTGAGAAAGCGGCTCAGGAAGCTAATGCTAAATTGACTGCTCTTAATCAGATTTCGAATGAAAAATATACTGCTAATAAAAATGCAATACAGGCTTTTAATGAAGCAAATACGAATTTGAACGGATCTCTTTATATGCAGACAATATATAGATTAACTTCGAATTATTATGTACAAGACTTTATTGAAGGAGAAAATGTGAATTATACAAACGATGATGCTACTACTGGAAGTGCATATTCTCGCGGTTATTACAAATATACTGCTAATATAGATGCTATCAATAAAGAAATCACTGATCAAACAAGAAATTTAAGTGTAAATAAAGCTGCTCTTGCAGATGCTAATAAGGCTTTGACAGACGCAAAAGCTGCAGATGCTTATAAAAATCTGACAAAGGCTGTAACTGATGCGCAGAAGAAGTTTGATGACGCTAAAACCGAAGTAGATAAAAATACTGCTTTAAATGAACTGCGTATAGCGGAGGGTAATTTAAGGGATTACGTAAAACCTCTGGAAACTGCGGTTGAGAGTGCTACTACAGGTGTAACGAATAGCGAAGAAAACTTGAAGTCTTGGAATGATATATTGGCTGGTGTTTCGGGTGACAATGCTACAGCATACGCTACTTTAATAACTGCTATGGATAATGCCGTTAAAGCACAGTTGGAGACTCAAATTGCATACAACAAAGCTTCTCATAATTATTCTGTTCAAAATTCTTTGGCCTATACATTGCAAAGTATAGCTGATGGCTTGGCTGATTACGATCAGTTGATTTTAGCTCAGAAACAGGCTATTGCTGCTGCTGATGAAAATATAGCTAATGCTGCTTCAATTGTATCGAAGGAACAGGCTATCGCAAATAAGGAGAAAGAAATTGCTGACCTTGAAAATAGTTTGGCTGTAAATGAACCTATTTACAATGATTATTTAGCTCAGATCAAAGCTTTAGTAGGTGACTCTGCAGAATAATCGCCAATAGTAACGGCAAATAAACAACAAATCAAAAAAAGTATCGTATGAAAATAAAAAGACTTTTAGTGTTGGCCGTTCTACCCATGATGTGTCTTGCAGCTAATGCGCAGAACTGTAGTAAAGACAATACTCCTAAAAAGGGTGACTTTACGGTAGCAGCTACTGTTGGATACAATAGTTACACAAATGTCACAGCCCCTTCGGGGCTGCTGACTGACTATGAAGTCAGAGCGCTCTCAACCAACTGGGCAGACAAAAAGCTGATGGTTGGTTTCGAAGGGGGCTGGTTCTTCAAAGATCAGTGGAAACTAAATTTGGGTGGCGGTGTCAGCTTCACGAATAACCCCGGTTATCCGGCTGTTCCCGGCACGATAGATGGTTCAGAATCGAATGGAAGTGGATCGGCAGACGATTTGATGGGAGAAATCCCTAATTACCGTGCCGTAGCCAGTGCTCAGTCGTTCGCCTATAATGTGTCGGCAGGTGTTGATCGTTATTTCAACATCAAGCGTGTTCCTAACCTGATGTGGTATACAGGCGTTCGCGTAGGTTTTGCTTACGGCGAAAATGAAATGAAGTATGATGAAGAGACTTCTATGGGCAAATCGGTTGCCGAGAGCTGGAATCTTCGTGGCGCCCTGACTATCGGTGTCGATTACTATGTTCTTCCTGCCCTCTACGTCGGTGCGCAAATCGATCCGTTTGCTTATACGTACAACAAGACTACGTATAATCCGCAAGCCGGTCTTGGCGATCTGTCGGCAGACAGCCATAACTACAGTGTTTTGGCGGCTCCGACATTGAAGATCGGATTTAAGTTTTGACCTCTATCTCCATCCGGCCGATAGGTTATCGGTCGGGTGGGTGATTTTATAAATAAATAAGTCCATTTATTTATACCTCCCCGGTGTCCGTGACGGCTGTCGGGGATTTTTACGTGATTGGCATTTGGGACGACTGAATGGTATTTAGAATATGAAGAAGAGTAATGTATACATAGGTGAAGTGATAAAACAGGTCATGGCCGAAAGGCAGGTGACAAAAGCCGAACTTGCCCGCAGATTGGGGGTGAGGCCACAGAGTGTGGACTATCTGCTGACACGAAAGAGCATTGATACAGATACGCTGTATAGTTTGTCATTGGCACTGGATTATGATTTTGCTGTTCTATATTCCATAAAAAAAGGAGTTGCTCTCCCTGTTGATGAAGAGGAGACGTTTAAAATGGGAAATGCAAAGATCACTTTAGAGATCGAGTTGCGACAGGATGAAATGTTGAAACTGAACCTGAAGCAGAAGATCGCAGATCTGCTGGAAGGAAAAGGAAAGTGATTTTGCGTATCTGATATCTTCTTTTATCTGTTCTTTCTATAAATCAATTGAAGGAAGAATGGTATCATCTCATATTTATTGCTGTAAACTGACTTTTTTCTGTTTTTGTAAACGATTGATAATTAATATGTAATGTGCCGGTGAATCAAAAGTAGCAGCCTTTGAAACAAATCTTTTAGTTGAGAAACGGGATTCCGCGTTCCTTTGCGGCATCAAAACAATCTCAATCAACTAAAAAATTTAAGTACCATGATGAAGAACAAAAAAAGGGCTGTTTGGTTGCTGGCTTGCTTCCTGATGGCCGGCTTCACAACCGCACAAGAAAAGAAAGAATCTTCCCGGACACCTTCCGGATCGAAAGAAGAAAGCAATCGCAACGTTATGCTGAACGCTTCGAGCGCCAATGGTCCTCGCGAAATCTCTATCGGCCTGCCTGGTGGAGACGTAAACGTACTCGAAAACGGACTTCCTGTAGTCTATACCTCTAATCCGCATAACGTAAATACCCACTGGCGTGGAGACAGCAGTCTTGGACACGTCGGACTGCTAAAAATCTCCGAAACCGCTATTACTACCGGAAATATCGGCTATGCCGTAAACTCTTTTACTCAGTTGGGGACTGAGAAATTCCGTGGAATCGTCAATTACAGCACCAACCACTTTGGCAAGCAGCAGTTCGATGCCAATATCAGCGGTGGTATGGGGAAAGGCTGGTTTTACAGTGGAAGTGTCTACCAGAACTTTGACCCGGGCAGTTTCAAACTGCGCTTTACTTCCAATCAGGACCGCACTCAAATTTATAAAGCAGCCTTGACCAAGAATTATAGCGAAGGGCGCGGACAGCTGTCGGCCATCTATCACTACAGCAACAGCCGTTGGCCGAGTAATGAAACGACTTCCGCTCCTTTCATCTATGTTGGAGACGGCAGCGTGAAAGAAATACCGGGATTCAGCCTCGGAACAAGTTCTTACCTGCCTGCCACGGGAGAAATGGTTTATCGTGATATGCGTACGGGGGAGCTGAAAAAGACCAATCTTTATGATGCCACTCTGAATAAAGGAAACCAGTTGACTTTGCTCAATACCTATACTTGGGACAACGGTCTGAACTGGAAGGTTAACCTGAAGTATGATCATGCCTTGGGTTCGTATGTCTATCAGACCCCGATGGCCATGGAACAGAAGGATGCCTCCGCCGGCTATTTTCTGAAAGGAACGGACGGTACGTTGAAACCGTATGAAGGGTATGTGCAAAGTCGCATGTCTTGCTTTAACCGGGGGACGATTGACGAGTTCTTCGCCACTTCCGAACTTTCACGCCAATATCGCAATATGACCTGGAGGCTCGGTGTGAACGAATGGCACTACAAAGTGGATTATGCTTCGAACACAACCATGTACGACCATACGGTAGAAGAGTATCCCGAGCGTCTGGTGCGTGAGGGGAATACGGACGGTGTGTACTACGATTTCAATAAAAATGCTTCGGAATACTACAAAGGGCACGAAAACAAGTTAGCTGTTTATGCCACCCACGACTGGGATATTTCTCCCCAATGGAATGTATATTATGGTGCACGTCTGGAATGGCAGCATCTGGAAGGAGAGAATGCGGCTGTGTATGACGCAGAAGGAAATGCCGTAGGCCGTTTCGCAGATTATTATCTGGGCGCCGTATCCGATAAAGGAGTCAGGATTACACCCCGCCCTTTCGATTACGACTGGATGAACATGGCATTCACTGCCGCCGCTACCTATAAACTGACCCGGGAGTTCGGTTTCACCGCCGACTTTACTTACAATACACAACGTCCCGGTTTGTCGAACTTTGCACCTGCCACAATGCCCAATACCGATAAAATATCCGTTCCCCTGGGACGTGCCGGGGTCTATTATAACACGAACTGGATTAGCCTGACTTCTCTGTTTTCCTACATTTCGAAAACAAACAATAACTCGACGCTCAATCTGATTAATCCGAATGACCGGACCGAGATTCTTGCCGCTCCGTTGAGTTATGACATCAAGACCATCGGCTGGACGACGGATGCAGTGATCAAACCGTTCAAAGGCTTCAACTTCCATTTCCTGTTTACCTACCAAAGCCCGACTTACAAGAAATATGAAACGAGTGTGACTTTCAAGGACGGTACGATAGGTGAAATCAATGCCACGGGAAATATTGTGACGGAGATTCCGAAAGTGCTTGTCGAACTCGATCCCAGCTACAACATTACGAACGACCTCAGAGTCTGGGCCAGCTTCCGCTATTTCAGCAAGACGTACGCTAACATTAAAAATGCTTACTACTTCAACGGGCGTTGGGAAACTTTCGGTGGTGTCAACTGGACGGTGAACAAACATCTTGCATTGAGTGCCACAGTCGTTAATTTCCTCAATCAGACCGGAGCCAAAGGAAGTATTGCCGGTGCCGAACTGGTGGACAAAAAAGACGCGGCATCCTATAACGGTCATTGGATGGCAGGCAGCTATATTCGTCCGTTTACCGTGGAATTTGCTGCCAGCATTCGTTTCTGACGCGGTTTGGTATCAATCGTTATACTATTTGAAACAAAAATAATAGCCGGTGGCAGATAACTCCGCTATCTTTGCCATCGTAAACACAGCTATTGCATTACTAATAAAAAACATCCTGTTATCATGAAAACAACTTTTATGAATGTAAGTAGAAGAGTGATCGGCACTTTGGCTGTTTTACTCGGAATTTCGTCTTGCCAGAGCTCACAATCTGAAATGACATTTGAACAAGAAGGCGACAGCCTTACCGTAATTCATATTACAAATCCTACCCGATATTTACTTTTGCCCATCGAAGAACAGACTCCCGAAGCGCAGGTTTGCATTGCGTCAGATTCGGTTCCGGTAGAGATGGACGTGCGCCTGTCGAGGGCGAAGGTGGACTATTTCGTCCCTTACGCCTTACCTGAAGGAGAGAAAAAAGTAGCTGTGCGCATCCGCCACTTACCGAAAGATGCCTTGTGCTGGAAAGAGCTCAAACTCTCGGATACGTTTGATACCGCCAATACGGACAAATACCGTCCTGTCTATCATCATACTCCGCTTTACGGATGGATGAATGATGCCAACGGGCTGGTATACAAGGATGGCGAATATCATCTGTTCTATCAGTATAACCCTTACGGCTCTATGTGGGGCAACATGCACTGGGGGCATTCGGTAAGTAAGGATCTGGTACACTGGGAACATCTGGAACCGGCGCTTGCCCGCGATACGTTGGGGCATATCTTCTCCGGAAGTTCGGTGGTGGACGATGCCAATACAGCCGGTTACGGCGCAGGTACCATCGTTTCTTTCTATACCTCGGCCAGTGACAAGAACGGACAGATACAGTGTATGGCTTACAGCACCGATAATGGTCGTACGTTTACCAAATATGAAAAGAACCCCATCCTGACTCCGTTTGACGGATTGAAGGACTTCCGCGATCCGAAAGTGTTCTGGTATGCTCCGGATCAGAAGTGGGTGATGGTGGTATCGGCCGATAAAGAGATGCGTTTCTATTCGTCACCGAACTTGAAGGACTGGACGTATATGAGCGGTTGGGGCGAAGGCTACGGTGTTCAGCCCAGTCAGTTCGAGTGTCCCGATATGGTGGAACTTCCGGTGGACGGTGATCCGAATCATAAGAAATGGGCGTTGATAGTCAACGTGAATCCGGGATGCTACTTCGGTGGAAGTGCCACTCAGTACTTTATCGGTGATTTTGACGGCGAGAAATTTGTTTGCGACAATAAGCCGGAAACTGTGAAGTGGCTCGACTGGGGAAAAGATCACTATGCGACTGTCTGCTTCTCGAATACGGGTGACCGTACGATTGCCGTGCCTTGGATGAGCAACTGGCAGTATGCCAATATTGTGCCTACCCGCCAGTTCCGTAGTGCCAATGCGTTGCCTCGCGAACTGAGCCTTTATACTCAGGATGGAGATATCTATATGGCTGCCGCTCCGGTGGAAGAGACGAAGTCGCTGCGTAAGGAGTCGCGGGAGATTCCGGCCTTTGAGGTGGCGGACGCCTATCATGTGGATTCACTGCTGGCCGATAACCGGGGAGCTTACGAGATAGAGCTGGAATTGGCTGCCGGTTCGGCGGAAATCATGGGACTGAAACTGTTCAATGAGAAAGGGGAGAATGTAGATATCTATATCAGCCTTCCGGAGAAGAAACTGGTGATGGACCGCACTAAGAGCGGCATTGTAGATTTCGGAAAGGACAGCGCCCCTCATGCCATCGAGGCACACGACCGCCGGAAGCAGAACTCCATCAACTATGTGGACGATTTTGCCTTGGGTACCTGGGCTCCGGTGAAGAAGGCCGACAGCTATAAACTGGATATCTTTGTTGATAAATGTTCGGTGGAAATCTTTCTGAACGGTGGAAAGATTGCCATGACAAACCTGATATTCCCCACAACTCCCTATAACCAGATGAGTTTCTACAGCCGTGGGGGAGCTTTCAAGGTCAGCCAGTGCAAGGTGTACAGGCTGTAGCTTAAATCTGCTTTTTTTAAATTAACATATCATGGAAAATACCAAAAACAACTCTTACATGAAACTTATCCCGGTGATGCTCTGCTTCTTCGCCATGGGATTCGTAGACTTGGTGGGCATTGCCTCCAACTATGTGAAAGCAGATTTAGGACTGACGGATTCACAGGCAAATATCTTTCCGTCGCTCGTGTTCTTCTGGTTTCTGATCTTCTCGGTGCCTACGGGAATGCTGATGAACCGCATCGGGCGTAAAAAGACCGTGTTGCTTAGTCTGCTGATCACCTTTGCATCGTTGCTGCTGCCTGTCTTTGGCGACAGCTATCTGCTGATGTTGGTCTCTTTCTCGTTGCTCGGAATCGGCAACGCACTGATGCAGACATCACTCAATCCGCTGCTTTCCAACATCGTGAGCGGTGAACGCCTGGCAAGCACCCTTACTTTCGGGCAGTTCGTAAAGGCCATTGCCTCTTTCCTTGCCCCTTACATCGCTATGTGGGGAGCTACGCAGGCTATCCCTACCTTCGATTTAGGCTGGCGGGTACTGTTCCCCATCTACATGGTGGTGGCAGTCGCTGCCATCCTGATGCTCAATGCCACGCAGATCACCGAGGAGCCTGAAGAGGGTAAGCCCTCCACTTTCGGGCAGTGTCTGGCTTTGCTGGGCAAACCTTTCATCCTGCTCTCGTTTCTGGGCATTATGTGCCATGTCGGGATCGATGTCGGCACCAATACCACAGCACCGAAGATTTTGATGGAACGTCTGGGCATGACTCTGGCAGATGCCGGGTTTGCAACCAGTCTCTACTTCATCTTCCGTACGGCAGGTTGTTTTCTGGGGGCATTTGTTTTGCAGAAGATGGCAGCCAAAACCTTCTTCGCCATCAGCGTGTTGTGTATGCTGGCGGCTATGGCAGGGTTGTTTATTTTCCAGGATCAGACGATGATTTACGTTTGTATCGCCCTGATCGGGTTTGGAAATTCCAATGTATTTCCTATCATCTTCTCGCAGGCATTACTTTATATGCCGGGCAAGAAGAACGAGGTTTCCGGACTGATGATTATGGGACTTTTCGGAGGAACCATCTTCCCGCTGGCAATGGGAGTGGCTTCGGATGCAGTGGGACAGAGCGGAGCCGTGGCCGTGATGACGGTCGGGGTACTCTATCTGATGTTCTATACATTGAGAATCAGAAAGTAATTTATTTAATAACCATAATGAAGCGGTAACCTTGAGGGTGTGTTATAATTCACCACAGAGTAGCACAGAGTTCCACAGAGAGAACTTAATCTGTTGATAGCTAATGGATATTTATCTGTGTAATCTATGGTGAATACGAGTTCCGACACACCTTCCTGAGGTGAGGCTTCCCAATTCATGCCATGAACAATATAATCGTAGGAATGGGCGAAGCACTTTGGGATGTGCTGCCCGAAGGAAAGAAAATCGGGGGAGCCCCGGCTAATTTTGCTTATCATGTGTCGCAGTTTGGCTTTGACAGCCGTGTGGTCAGTGCGGTGGGAAACGACGAGCTGGGAGATGAAATTCTGGAAGTATTCCGGGAAAAACAGTTGAAGCACCAGCTTGAGCGGGTCAATTATCCGACAGGAACCGTGCAGGTGACTCTTGACGGTGAAGGAGTGCCGTGTTATGATATTAAGGAAGGCGTAGCATGGGACAATATCCCCTTCACGGACGATTTGAAGCGTTTGGCACTGAACACGCGGGCCGTATGTTTCGGTTCGCTGGCACAGCGCAACGAGGTGAGCCGCGCCACCATCAACCGCTTCCTCGACACCATGCCCGACATGGATGGACAGTTGAAAATATTCGATATCAATCTCCGCCAGAGTTTCTATACCAGGGAAGTGTTGCGCGAATCTTTCCTGAAGTGTAACGTGCTGAAGATTAACGATGAGGAGCTGGTTACCATCAGCCGTATGTTCGGCTATCCGGGCATCGACCTTCAGGATAAATGCTGGATTCTGTTGGCCAAGTACAACCTGAAGATGCTGATCCTGACATGCGGTACGAACGGTAGTTATGTATTTACCCCCGGTGCGGTCTCTTTCCAGGAAACCCCGAAAGTGCCGGTTGCCGATACCGTGGGGGCAGGTGACTCGTTCACGGCAGCTTTCTGCTCATCTGTTCTGAAAGGAAAGAGTATACCCGAGGCACACAAACTGGCAGTGGAAGTGTCGGCTTACGTGTGTACACAGAGCGGTGCGATGCCCGTACTACCGGATGCTCTGAGAAATCGTTTAGATGATTAATGTGTTGGTTTATATAGGGTTATTGATTGGTTGATAGAGTCGTGGGGATGTGTCATAACTCTTTTCACCACAGAGTATCACGGAGTATCACAGAGTCTTTTTAATAACCAACGATTTAAAATCATCTCTGTGTTACTCTGTGTCCTCTGTGGTGAGTTTTGACACACATCCGTCTTGGTTTTAAACCGGCCGGATGGAAGATTTCGGAGGGAAATTGTTATATTTGCCTCCGGAACCTTTTATGTAATAACCAACCATGAAACGTGTACTTTTCTTACTTGGGCTGGTTTTGTCGGGACTGCTTGTCTCGTGTAGCCATGATGCTTCCCGGTACGTCATCGGCGTGTCGCAATGCAGTGATGATACCTGGCGGCATAAGATGAATGACGAGATACAGCGCGAAGCCTTATTTTACGGAGGCGTAGAGGTAGAGACGCGTACGGCGAATGACGACAGCCGGCGACAGATAGAAGATATACGTCACTTCATCCGGCAGAAGGTAGACTTGCTTATTGTGGCTGCCAACGAGGGAATGGCTCTCACTCCTGTTGTGGAGGAAGCTTTCGATAGAGGTATTCCGGTGATTATGGTGGATCGCAGGATACTTTCCGATAAATATACCGCATACATCGGAGCCGACAATTACGAGTTAGGCAAAGCCGTCGGCAATTACATAGCCCATCGCCTGAAGGGGCGCGGAAAAGTAGTCGAACTGAGCGGACTTGTCGGTTCCACTCCTGCCATCGAACGTCACCAAGGCTTTATGAGTGCCATCAGCCAGTATCCGGGCATCACCTTGCTTGCCCGGGAAGATGCGGGTTGGTTGAGGCAGCCTGCCGAAATAAAGATGGATTCCCTCTTGCAGTGTTTTCCGGAGATTGATGCCGTGTATGGGATGAACGACCGTATGGCTGCCGGTGCTTATCAGGCTGCCAGACGTCTGGGACGTGAGGAGGAGATGCTGTTTGTAGGTATCGATGCTCTGCCCGGCAAGGGTAACGGAGTGGAACTGGTACTGGACAGCGTGCTGGATGCTACCTTCATTTATCCCACCGAAGGAGACAAGGTGGTTCAGCTGGCGATGGATATTCTGCAAAAGAAACCTTTTAAACGGGAGACAAAACTGAAGACAGCAGTAGTTGACGCGGTAAATGCGCACGTGATGGAATTGCAGACAGCCCATATCAGCGAGTTGGATGGAAAAATCGAGACGCTCAACAGCCGGGTAGGGACGTATCTTTCGCGGGTGGCCACGCAGCAGGTGGTGCTGTATGGGGGCTTTGTCATCCTGTTGTTGATCGTCGGATTGTTGATTGTCGTGTATAAATCTCTCCGTTCCAAGAATCGCCTGTACCGGGAACTTTCCCGCCAGAAGGAGCAACTGGAAGAGCAGAGAGACCAACTGATAGAACTTTCCCATCAACTGGAGGAAGCCACACATGCCAAACTGGTTTTCTTTACCAACATTTCACATGACTTCCGCACCCCTCTCACTCTGGTTGCCGATCCGGTGGAGCAGTTGTTGGCCGACCCGTCATTGGAGGGTGACCGGCGCAGGATGTTGTTGCTGGTGCAGCGCAACGTACAGATCCTGTTGCGTCTGGTCAATCAGATACTCGATTTTCGCAAATACGAGACGGGAAAGATGGAGTTTACCCCGGTCCCGCTCAACCTGTTGCAGTGCTTCGGAGAGTGGAACGATTCGTTTCAGGCAGCCGCCCGGCGGAAGCATATCCATTTTTCGTTCGACAGCATGCCCGGTGCCGATTACCACACTCTGGCGGATGCTGAGAAGATGGAGCGTATCTACTTCAATCTGTTGGGCAATGCGTTCAAGTTTACCCCCGAGAATGGTAAAGTCACTGTCCGGCTTTCGGCTTTGCAGAAAGAGGGCACTCCTTTCTTCCGTTTTACAGTCGCCAATACCGGGAGTCTGATTTCGGCAGAACATATCCGCAGCATCTTCGACCGTTTCTATAAGATCGACAGGCATCATACCGGTTCCGGTATCGGGCTGGCACTGGTAAAAGCGTTTGTCGAGATACATGGCGGAATCATCGAAGTGGAGAGTGACGAACGGCAGGGAACTGTCTTTACCGTCGATTTGCCGGTGCGGACATGCGAAGCGGAGACCGGCGTGGCATCTGCTCCGGTGGAGGCATCTGCTCCGGACCGGGTGGATAACCTGCTCCGGGAGGATGAAGCGGAGAACTTCAATGATCCCTCCAAACCTTCTGTACTTGTGATCGACGACAATGCTGACATCCGTGCTTATGTGCACACATTGCTCAATTCGGAGTACTCCGTCATCGAAGCTGCGGACGGGACCGAAGGAATCCGTAAAGCGATGAAGTATGTTCCCGATGTCATCATCTCCGATGTGATGATGCCGGGGATTGATGGTATCGAATGTTGTCGGCGGTTGAAGGGGGAATTGCAGACCTGCCACATTCCCGTGATCCTGCTGACAGCTTGTTCGCTTGACGAGCAGCGTATTCAGGGATATGCCGGTGGAGCCGATTCTTATATTTCCAAGCCTTTTAGTTCGCAGTTGCTGCTGACTCGTATCCGCAATCTGATTGAGTCGCGACGGCGCATGAAGCAGTTCTTTGGCGACCGGCAGACATTGGCCAAAGAGGATATCTGCGATATGGATAAAGATTTTGTCGAACGGTTCAAGTCCCTGATTGAAGCAAAGATGGGTGATTCGGAACTGAATGTGGAAGATTTGGGCAAGGAGATGGGGCTGAGCCGTGTTCAGCTCTACCGGAAGATCAAGTCGCTCACCAATTTTGCGCCGAACGAACTGCTTCGCATGGCACGGCTTAAGAAAGCGGCTTCGCTGCTGGCCTCTTCGGACATGACGATAGCAGAGGTTGGATATGAAGTGGGTTTTACGTCACCTTCCTACTTTACGAAATGCTACAAAGAACAGTTCGGTGAAAGCCCGACGGAGTTTTTAAAAAGAAGCGGATTATAAAAGAACCTGCTGCATAAAAGCGATACACCCATGAAAGATTATAAAGAAAATAAATCTAATTTGTCCGAAACTTTTTGCAATGAAGTATACAGTGTCGTGCGTGAAATTCCTGCCGGTAGCGTTCTTACTTATGGTGATATTGCCGCTTTGCTCGGGATGCCGCAATATTCACGTATGGTGGGGCGTGCATTGAAGCAGGTACCTGCCGGTTTAAGCCTTCCTTGTCATCGGGTAGTCAATGCCATAGGGCGATTGGTGCCCGGATGGGATGAACAGCGGCAACTGCTGTCCGATGAAGGTGTTTCATTCCGAAAAAACGGTTGTGTCGACCTTAAACTTCACAGGTGGAAGAGCGACAGTATTTGAGTGGGGTGATGCCGGCTTTCTTGTGGCAGTTTATGTACATGCGGCGTGTTCATCGAAAATAATGTGATGAACTATTTGAACGCTCGGCTTGTTTATTTAATTGTCCGTACACACATCTTTGGGTAATACCTGTGTATGGATGTGAATTTGACTTTCGGGATATAGTAACTATCTGTTGACAGGAATCCTGTCTGTAATAACCGGGTTAAGAAATCATATTTGACCGGGGGAACAACACAACCGTTGTTTTCCGGTATCAACTTTTTTACTATAAAGAAGTGTTTGTTTTCGTGTGTGTAGGCCGCCCGGTCCGTTTTTTAATAATCTAAACCCTATTATGTATGAGTAAAATAACGATTAAAGACTTGTATCTCATTTTTGGCAACGACAAGCAGCATGCTTTGCGTATGTTGAAAGAAGGAAAGAGCAAGAGTGAGATCTTAAAGGAAACCGGATGCACGGTTGCCGTAAAAGATGCAAACCTCTCTGTCCGGGAGGGAGAGATATTCGTGATTATGGGACTTTCGGGGAGTGGGAAATCCACTTTGCTGCGTTGTATCAACCGATTGATAAAACCTACTTCCGGTGAGGTAATCATCAATGGAAGAGACATTTCGAATGTTACCGATAAAGAGCTGCTCCGTATCCGGAGAAAAGAACTGGCTATGGTGTTCCAGCATTTCGGACTGTTGCCCCATCGTTCGGTGTTGCATAACATAGCTTTCGGGCTGGAGCTGCAAGGAGTGAAAAAACAGGAACGTGAGCACAGGGCGATGGAAAGTATGCAGTTGGTGGGTTTGAAAGGTTACGAGAATCAGATGGTCGGCGAACTGTCCGGCGGGATGCAGCAACGTGTCGGGCTGGCCCGTGCTCTGGCCAACGATCCTGAAGTGCTGCTGATGGATGAAGCTTTTTCTGCCCTCGATCCTTTGATCCGTATACAAATGCAGGATGAATTGCTGACTTTACAGTCTAAAATGAAAAAGACCATTGTGTTTATTACTCACGATTTGAATGAAGCCATCAAGCTGGGTGACCGGATTGCCATCATGAAGGATGGGGAAGTGGTGCAGGTAGGTACTTCGGAGGAGATTCTGACAGAGCCGGCGAATGCTTATGTGGAACGCTTCGTGGAGAGTGTGGATCGTAGCAAGATCATTACCGCCGCTTCGGTGATGGTTGATAAACCCCTCGTGGCCCGGTTGAAGAAAGAAGGGCCGGAAGTTCTGATCCGTAAAATGTTCGAACATAATCTGACCGTGTTGCCTGTGGTCGATGCAAACAATGTGTTGGTGGGAGAGGTGCGTTTAAAGGATTTGCTCCGGTTGCGTAAAGAGCAGGTGAAGTCAATAGAGTCGGTCGTTCGCGAAGAAGTGCATTCGGTGCTGGGAGATACGATATTGGAAGACATCCTGCCATTGATGACCAAAACCAATTCTCCTATCTGGGTGGTGAACGAAGGCCGTGAATTTCAGGGAGTCGTCCCCTTGTCATCGCTCATTTTCGAAGTGACCGGAAAGAACAAACAGGAAATCAATGAAATTATTCAAAATGCAATAGAATTATGATCAACATAGGACAATATATTGAGGAGCTCATCAACTGGATGATGATACACTTCTCCGCTTTTTTCGATGCGCTGAATCTGGGCATCGGCAGTTTTATCAATGGGTTTCAGCATATCTTGTTTGGTATCCCCTTTTATCTGACCATTGCTGCAATGGTGTTGCTGGCATGGATGAAAGCCGGGCGCGGGGTGGCGGTTTTCACCCTTTTAGGGTTGCTGCTTATCTACGGTATGGGCTTTTGGGAGGCCACCATGCAGACATTGGCACTGGTGCTGTCATCTACCTGTCTCGCCCTTATCGTGGGGGTGCCCATCGGGGTGTGGACGGCAAACAGTAACCGTGCGGAGAAAGTGATACACCCCATACTGGACCTGATGCAGACCATGCCTGCCTTTGTCTACCTGATACCTGCCGTCCTGTTTTTCGGGCTGGGGGTGGTGCCGGGAGTGTTTGCCACCATCATCTTTGCAATGCCTCCGGTGATTCGGCTGACGGGACTTGGCATTCGCCAGGTACCGAAGAACGTGGTAGAGGCTTCGCGTTCGTTCGGGGCCACCCGGTGGCAGCTGCTTTATAAAGTGCAGTTGCCTCTGGCCTTGCCCACTATCCTGACCGGAGTGAACCAGACGATTATGATGTCTCTTTCCATGGTTGTCATTGCAGCTATGATTGCGGCAGGCGGCTTGGGTGAAATCGTTCTGAAGGGTATTACCCAGATGAAAATCGGTTTGGGCTTTGAAGGAGGTATAGCGGTTGTGATACTGGCAATTATTTTGGACCGGATTACCCAAGGGATGGTTCGTCGTAAGAACAAAAAATAGAAAGGAGAAAGAATCGATATGCGGAAATATAGGATAATAGGAAGTTTGTTGTTGTTACTGGCCGTGATGTGTACGGCCTGTAACCCGGATACCGGGAAAAAGAAGATAAGCATCGCCTATGCCAACTGGCTGGAGGGCATTGCCATGAGTCATCTGGCCAAAGTGGTGCTGGAAGAGCAGGGGTATGAGGTAGAACTGCTCAATGCGGATGTGGCCCCCATCTTTGCGTCGGTTTCGCGTCGGAAAGCGGATGTGTTTATGGATGCCTGGCTGCCTGTGACGATGAAAGACTACATGGATCAGTATGGCGATCAGATCGAGTTTATCGGTGAGGTATATGACAGTGCAAGGGTCGGGCTGGTAGTGCCTCAGTACGTCAGTATCGACTCAATCGGAGAACTTGCTTCCCATAAAGGGCAATTCTCTTCCGAGATTGTCGGGATCGATGCCGGAGCGGGCATTATGAAAACTACGGATAAGGCTATTGCGGACTATGGGCTCGATGGATATAAGTTGCTTACTTCCAGTAGCTCTACCATGTTGGCTTCCTTGCAGAAAGCCATGGATAAAGAATCGTGGATCGTCATCACCGGATGGACACCGCATTGGATGTTCGATCGCTATCCCCTGAAGTTCCTGCATGACCCGAAAGGTACTTATGGGAATGTGGAATCTATCTATGTCGTCGGATGGAAAGGATTTACGGAGAAAGATCCTTTTGCGGCAAAGTTTTTCAGCAATATTAAATTCACTACAGAAGAGATCAGTTCGTTGATGAAAGCATTGAAAGATGCACGGATGGACGAAGAAGACCTTGTCCGAAAATGGCGTGACGAACACCGGGAACTGATAGAAAGCTGGATTCCTGAATCATAAGCGGTATATGTGTGTCCGGGAATCCAACTTCTGAGTTCTGTCTATCGGGTAACGGCGGTGCGTTGGTAGGCAAGCCGTTCCGTACCGTTCTTCACATAAATGATGCCACAATAGGTGAAACCGTTCTTCAAGAGAATGTTTTGGAGAACTTTATTGTCACGGTGAGTGTCTACACGCAGGTTCGGACAGTGGGACGAACACCATTCCAGGCATAAGTCCATCAATCCCTTTACCCGTCCGCCGGATGCGATGCGATGGATTACCCCGTAAGGAGCATTGTTGAGCCAAGCGCCGTCTTTGATAACTTTATAGTTGGGGTCCTCTCCCCGGATGAAGGTAAAGCAACCTTCCAACTCCCCGTTTTCATTTACAAATACATAACTGTCCCCGTTTTCGATGTCCTGCCGGATATCATCAGGGGAGGGGTATCCGTTGATCCACTGGTTAGCATTGCCATTGGCAGCCATAAAGCGGCGGGCACGTTCGTAGAATGGCATCACTTGGTCGAGTTCTTCAAGTCGGGTTGGTCGTATGGTTATGTTCATAATTATTCCGTTTGGGGGTCACCACAGATTACACGGATTAACACAGATTGATAATTTATCTCGTCAATATATCGAATTAAGAGTTCTGTGTTAATCCGTGTAATCTGTGGTGAAACCTATTCATTTCTATTTGACAAAAAAGGGGAAAAGAACCTATTTTAGTCCCTTCCCCCTTTGAGAGTTATATTATCTGATCAAAGATCATTCAGCAACACCCCAAGCCTGGTTGGCCAGACGCTTGTAGTTGTTGTAACGCCACTTAGCGTTGTCCTCGGCAGCCTGGAACAGTTCTTCTGCTTCTGCAGGATACTGTTTCATAACCGATGCGTAACGAACTTCGCCTTTCAGGAAGCCTTTGAAGTCATCCCAGTTCGGTTCTTTGCTATCCAGCGTGAACGGATTCTTGCCTTCAGCCTCCAGAGCCGGGTTGTAACGCCACAAGTGCCAGTAACCGCACTTAACAGCCTTGTCTTCTTCTTCCTGGCTCTTACCCATACCGGCTTTCAGACCGTGGTTGATACACGGAGCGTAAGCGATGATGAGTGACGGTCCGGGATATGCTTCAGCTTCGCGGATAGCTTTCAGAGTCTGAGCCTGGTCAGCACCCATAGCGATCTGTGCAACATATACATAACCGTATGTAGTAGCCATCAGACCGAGGTCTTTCTTACGTACGCGTTTACCGGAAGCGGCAAATTTAGCGATGGCGCCCACCGGAGTGGCTTTAGAAGACTGACCACCTGTGTTAGAGTAAACCTCTGTATCCAGAACCAGAATGTTAACGTCCTTACCCGAAGCGATAACGTGGTCGAGACCACCGTAACCGATATCGTAAGAAGCACCGTCACCACCGATGATCCACTGGCTGCGTTTAACCAAGTATTGAGTCAGACCTTTCAGCTCTTTGCTGATCGGGCAACCTGCCGCAATACCTTGTTCGATGATTGCTTCGATCTGCGGAGCCAGTTCTTTGGTCTTGTCTGCATCGTACATGTTTTCGATCCATGCTTTCAATACTTCCTTAGCTTCAGCCGGAGCATTGTCGGCTGCCAGGATTTCGTTGAATAACTTCACGATACGTGCACGCATCTTTTCGTTAGCCAGTTCCATACCCAAACCAAATTCGCAGAAGTCTTCGAACAGTGAGTTAGCCCAAGCCGGACCGTGTCCTTTTGCGTTTGTTGTATATGGAGTTGAAGGTACTGAACCTGAGTAGATAGAAGAACATCCGGTAGCGTTGGCAACCATTTCGCGATCACCGTACAACTGAGAAATCAGTTTCACATACGGAGTTTCACCGCAACCTGAGCAAGCTCCCGAGAATTCGAACAATGGAGTAGCGAACTGAGAGTTCTTCACGTTAGCCTTGATGTCTACCAAGTGTTGTTTGCTCTTCACGTTGTCTGCACAGTAAGTCCAGTTATCAGCCTGAGCCAACTGGCTTTCAAGGTGTTTCATAGTCAGAGCCTTGCCACCCTTCTTCGGGTTGCCCGGACAGATGTCGGCACAGTTACCGCAACCCAGACAGTCGAGAACGTCAACCTGGATACGGAATGTCATGCCGTCGAATGCTTTGCCTACAGCTTTCAGTTGTTCGAAGCTTGCACCTTTCTGCTCTTCTGCGTCGAGTACAAACGGACGGATAGAAGCGTGAGGACAAACGTAAGCACACTTGTTACACTGGATACAGTTTTCTGCGTTCCATTCCGGTACGAAAGCAGCTACACCGCGTTTTTCGTATTTCGAAGTACCCTGATACCAGGTTCCGTCTTCGATGCCCTTGAATGCAGATACAGGCAGCAGGTCTCCGTCCTGAGCGTTGATCGGACGAACCACTTCGTTGATGAATGCCGGGTCGTTGTTTTCAACTTTAGCATCATCCGGCAGGTTAGCCCAAGCCGGGTCAACAGCCAAAGTCTTGTATTCGCCACCGCGGTCAACAGCTGCGTAGTTCTTGTTCACAACGTCTTCACCCTTCTTACCATAAGATTTCACGATGAATTTCTTCATCTGTTCTACAGCCTGGTCTACGGGGATCACGCCTGTGATACGGAAGAAAGCAGACTGGAGGATGGTGTTGGTGCGGTTGCCCAAACCGATTTCCTGTGCAATCTGGGTTGCGTTGATATAATATACAGAGATGTTGTTCTGTGCAAAGTATTTCTTCACTTTGTTAGGCAGGTTCTTTGCCAGTTCTTCGCCTTCCCAGATGGTGTTCAGCAAGAACGAACCGTTCTTACGCAAACCACGGGTTACGTCATACATATGCAGGTAAGCCTGAACGTGGCAAGCCACAAAGTTCGGAGTGTTTACCAGATAAGTAGAACGGATAGGGTCGTCACCGAAGCGCAGGTGAGAGCAAGTGAAACCTCCTGACTTCTTAGAGTCATAAGAGAAGTAGGCCTGACAGTGTTTATCAGTGTTGTCACCGATAATCTTCACTGAGTTTTTGTTGGCACCTACCGTACCGTCAGCACCCAAACCGTAGAATTTAGCTTCGAACATGCTGTCGCCGCCCAAAGCGATTTCTGCTTCCTGAGGAAGAGATGTGAAAGTTACGTCGTCTACGATACCGATAGTAAAGTGGTTTTTCGGCATCGGCATAGCCAGATTCTTGAATACGGCGATGATCTGGGCAGGAGTAGTGTCTTTAGAACCCAGACCGTAACGACCACCTACGATAACCGGAGCATTTTCTGTGCCATAGAAGCAGTCTTTAACATCCAGATACAGAGGTTCGCCGTTAGCACCCGGTTCTTTTGTACGATCGAGTACTGCGATTGTTTTGGCAGTCTTAGGTACGGCAGCCATGAAATGTTTGGCAGAGAACGGACGGTACAGGTGAACTGCAACCAAACCTACTTTCTCGCCCTGGCTGGTCAGGTAGTCGATAGCTTCGCGGGCAGCTTCGGTTACAGAACCCATGGCGATGATTACGCGTTCTGCATCTTCGGCTCCGTAGTAGTCGAACAAACCGTATTTGCGTCCTGTGATCTTGGAAATCTCGTTCATGTATTCCTCAACGATGGCAGGAACAGCGTCATAGTAGTTGTTGCATGATTCGCGGTGCTGGAAGAAGTGGTCAGGGTTTTCGGCCATACCACGGGCAACCGGATTCATCGGGTTCAGCGCACGGGCACGGAATTCAGCAAGAGCTTCCTGGTCAACCAGCGGAGCGAGGTCCTCGTTTTCCAGCATTTCGATCTTCTGGATTTCGTGTGAAGTACGGAAACCGTCGAAGAAGTTCATGAAAGGAACGCGGGCTTTGATTGTGGCAAGGTGTGCAACACCGGCCAAGTCCATCACTTCCTGTACAGAGCCTTCAGCCAACATGGCGAAACCTGTCTGGCGTGCAGACATTACGTCCTGATGGTCACCGAAGATACACAGTGCGTGAGAAGCCAGTGTACGGGCCGATACGTGGAATACGCAAGGCAGGAACTCACCGGCAATCTTATACATGTTCGGGATCATCAAAAGAAGACCCTGAGAAGCAGTGTAAGTAGTAGTCAGTGCACCGGCCTGAAGAGAACCGTGAACAGCACCTGCCGCACCACCTTCAGATTGCATTTCCTGTACCAATACTGTTTCGCCGAAGATGTTCTTACGTCCTGCGGCAGCCCATTCGTCTACGTATTCAGCCATCGTAGAAGAAGGAGTGATGGGGTAAATGGCAGCTACTTCTGAAAACATATACGAGATATGTGCAGCAGCCTGATTACCATCACATGTGATGAATTTCTTCTGTTTAGTCATAACTAAAAATAATATTTAAGTAAGTAATTTATTTGTTTATTTCAAAAACGGTATGGAAAGCGGATACTTCCATGTATGTTTATTCCATCCTTTGATTCCCCCGATGATGGGGAACAAAATGGACAGTGCGAACATTATACAACCAATTATAATCAAAATTCCCCCGATAGCAATTGAGGGACTTTCAAAGAACTTCTCAAAATACATAGGATAGAGATTAACATCATATCCTTCCGCTGTCATGGTATATTCTCTGATGAAGTTCATATTAGCATTCATGTTGAATCGCATACAGATATTGAACACTATGAAATACAGAATGCCACTGATGTACCAGTTCAGTATGTATTTTCCCTGTCTGTTAATTTTGGCTGATATGCTTTTGGCATTCATCCAAAAAAGAATTGGAGCGAGCCATCCAATCAAAGGAACCAGTATCAGGAAATTCATCAGTACCAGACACCAATGCTCTTCTACCCCAAGAGGAAGGGATAGCCTGGACGGGGCTTTTTCTCCGTCAGAAAACTTCAGTTTTTCGCGGTCGATCCCTACGGTCAGTGTATCCGATTGGCGTATCTGGTTTAATTCTTCTAATTTCTTGTTGTCCATATCCGGTATGGTTTTAGTTGTCAGAAACTGAGCTTTTCAAAAACGGTATGGAAAGCGGATACTTCCATGTTTTTCCGTTCAGTCCTTTGATGCCTCCGATGATGGGGAACACAAAAAAAACAGCTGATAAAAGGATAATAGGTAATGCCCTTAGCGTAAAGAAAGAACCGCTTAACAGTCCTAAAGGGGAACTCAACGAGCCGATAAGGGCTCCAAAAAGGTTTCCCGCAAGGGTAATTCCTACTATTATCATGTAAATGGCCCAACTGATCAGCCAGTTGATGATGTATCTTCCTTGTATGGCGATGGCTTCCGATTTATCTCTGCCGATGATCCATGCGACGATAGAAACAATCCATCCCCATGTCGGTATCAGGAGCAGAAGGTTTATCAAACCCAGATAGCTGCTGTCCGAAATGCCAAATGTATCTTTACGGGATTCACCATTCAGTATCTTTTGTTTTTCCTGTTCGAACTCCTCGTCGGTCAATGCGCCTGATTGGCGCAACCGGTTTAATTCTTCCAATTTCTTGTAATCCATAATCTGTCCTTGTTTTAGTTGCCAGAAGCTGAGACTTTAAAAAACGGTATGGAAAGCGGATACTTCCATGTTTTTCCGTTCAGCCCTTTGATGCCTCCGATGATAGGGAACAGCAGACACAGGAAACAGCCTACTCCGAGTATCAGGAGAAGCAGGATTCCGGCTCCTCCGCCGAATATGCTCAAGAGGACCGCCAATGGAGAACTCTGGTCGTTTTCATAATTCATATCGCTTATGGATACTATGCCGCTGAACATGAATATGATGAAGAGTACCGTCAGCACGATGCCGTACAGAAACCAGCTGATGTACCAGTTCAGGATGTATTTGCCTTGGCGGTTGACGGGTGCGGAACTTTCTTTGCCCATGATCCAAAGCACAATGGGGGCAATCCAGCCTACATACGGTATGAACATGGCGAAGTTCATCAGTGCCAGATAAGTATTTTCTGTCAGTCCCATGGGGAGTACGGTTGTGGGTTTGCCCGCATCTTCTTCATCCAATATCTTTTTCTTTTCTTTTTCAAATTCTTCATCGTTCAACGCTCCGCTGTCGTGGAGGCGTTTCAGTTGTTCAAGCTTTTCGTAATCCATAATGACTGAGATTAGATGTTAATATAAAAAACCGAACATCCAGAGAGGTATCTGGTTGCCACGGCCAATTTCGGCCTTATGCAAAGCATACGTCACTCCGGGGTTGTTCTTGATCTTCACCCCTTCGCAGCATATCTTGAAAGGCATCACTTCGTCTACCATGAACGAGGTGTTTTTGTCACCTTTGTGCACTTTATGGTCTTTCCACATCGTGTTTACAAAGAAAGTGTCCAGCACATCTTGTTCTTCCACCTTTACAGGGTAGATGGAATACATCAGATTGGGGTTGTGCAGCATAATCTTCGATGGTTTCTTGGGGAATTCTTCCCCTTTGGGATAGACCAGGTTGATCAGTCGTGCGTCGGCCAGATATTTGATGTAATTCATCACCGTGGCGCGTGATGTTTGTATGTCGCTTGCCAATTGGCTTACGTTTGGGGCCTTCGGCCCGTCTACAGCCAACAAATATAATAATTTTTTTATCTTTGAGAGATATTTCAGCTCAATTTGTTTAATAAGCAGGATATCTACTTCTACCATCATGTTCATGGTTTTGAGCAGATTCTCCGAGAAATTGCGTTTCTCAAGGAAGAAGGGGTAGAAACCGTGGTGGAGGTAGTCTTGAAAATAATCCAACGGGCGGACTTTTGAAAGTACTCCCTTGGCTATCTGTTCGTGGCTGCTTAATATCTCTTCGAGTGTATAATGGCGGAATTTCATGCCTGTTTGCAGGTTCAGAAATTCGCGGAACGAAAAGCCCCGGAGGTTGTAGCTCTTCACAATGTCGCGCAACTCCAGATTCTCTTCTTTGAGGCGCATGACGGATGAACCGGTGAATACGATTTTCAGATTGGGGAAACGGTCGTAGCACATACGCAATTCGCGGCTCCAGTCGGGATGCTTGAATACTTGGTCGATCAGCAATACCTTTCCGCCCCGTTTTTGGAATTCATTGGCGAAGTCGACGATACTGTGTCCGGAGAAATAGAAATTGTTCATGTTGATAAAGAGGCATGAACGGTCGGTTCCGAATTTCTCTTTGGCGTATTGAAGCAGGAAAGTGGTTTTTCCCACGCCACGTGTTCCTTTGATACCAATCAGTCGGTCACTCCAGTTTATTTCGTCCATCAAGTCGCGGCGGACCGGGGCATTGGTGTGCTCAACAAGGTAGGCATGTGTGCGGTAGAATGTTTCCATCTCTTTTCTTGGGTTTTTCGGGGGGCAAATATAAGCCTTTTTTTAGAAATTGCAAAGTAGAGATAGCAAAATTGTAGTTTCGTTTAGCAAGTTTATCTTTTGCTTCATTTTGTCAAAACGGTATTCCTAATAGGTGGTAGAGGCGTTATTTCGGGTCAACGGCAAGCTGCTTCTGAAAAAACGCAGCCAGTTCAATCGGGCAATTATGCTTTTGCTTGTCTACTTCAGTGTTTGCTTGCAAATATAAATATAGTTTTTCATTTTCGGTAGTTTATGCCGGTATTTCTTTGAAAAAGGGTTTCTTTTGTTAGTTTGAAATACTTCGCCGGGAGAGAGGAAATAGAGTCGGGGAAGGGGAGAAGAGCCTTTGTTGATGGGCTGTCAATCGTCACTCCGGGAGATGTGAAGGCTTTGCTCCGGAGAAGTGAAGTCTTTTCCCGGGGGAAGTGAAGTCTTTGCCTGGCGGAAAGTGACGGTTTGCCCCGCAGAAAATGACTTGTTTCTCGGTTTTATATGCGTTTTTGTGCATATATTTGCAGGAAATTTCCCGGTTTTAATGTTAGTTGCTTCTTGGAGAACAAAGGGTTTGTAAGTGAAAAACCGGAAATGGCAACAAAAGGACAGGTGACGATACGTTTAAGGAATTAAATGATAGTTTCTATCCTCGGGCATGGATGTATCTTAGGGTGAAAAAACACGTAACTGTTCGTTGCTGTCACTCGTACAAGTCTCTGCATCCGGATGAATTCTGTTTAATTAATTGATGCTAATGTCGAATCTGCTTTACTTGTTTAATCCCGATCAGGATCTGGCTCTTGCCAGTGGCGAAGTCAATTATATGCCGCCTGCCTCCGCCCGCCGGATGGCGGAAGAGTTGGCGTTGCTTCCCGTATGGTTTACGGACGGGCCGTGCGGTGTGCTTGCTCCGTCTGCCTATAATCAGTCTTTTCTGGAAGAGATGCTCGACTTATTTCCGCTTCCCGCATCTTTGAGAACCCAGGCCGAAGATTTTTCGGAAGTACGTTCGGTGGTTCCCTGGGGATGGAATCCGGCACTCCGGAAACGTCTGCTTTCATTGGGAGTACCCGATGCTGCGGTACCTTCGGTGGAGGATATAGGGCGGTTGCGCAATCTGTCCCATCGTTTGCAAGCCGTGAAGTTGTTGTCCGGTCTGCAAGTGGATGAAGCGTTTTGTGGAGAGTCTTGTTACCTAACCGCTTTGTCCGATTGCCGAGCATTTGTAGAGAGTCTGGAACGCTGTCTGCTCAAAGCCCCCTTGTCCGGAAGCGGTAAAGGGCTGAACTGGTGCAAGGGAGTGTTCACTCCTCTGATAGAGCGTTGGTGTGCCCGGGTTATAGAGCAGCAGGGAGGAGTTGTCGGTGAACCTGTATATAATAAGGTAGAAGATTTTGCCATGGAGTTTTATTCGGACGGAAAGGGGCGGATTACTTTTGCCGGATACTCTTTGTTCCGTACCAACGCTGGTGGAGCTTACGAAGGAAACCGGTTGCTGTCCGATGTGGAGATTGAACGAAGATTGTCGGCTTATGTGCCTGTGGCGGCTTTACGTCGGCTTCGGGAAGAGCTGCAAAGACGATTGTCCGTCTCTTTAGGAACGGAGTATGCCGGTTATCTGGGAGTAGATATGATGATTTGCCGGTTCGCTCTCCTTCCGGTGTTTCGCATCCATCCTTGTGTGGAAATCAATTTGCGCATGAATATGGGGCTTGTGTCCCGCCTGATATACGACCGTTATGTACAATCCGGGGCTTCGGGGGTGTTTCGTGTCTCTTATTATCCATCCGACGGGCAGGCATTGCAGGAACACAATGCGATGAAGGCCGGGCACCCGCTGCATACGGAAGAAGGCCGGGTGGTGAAGGGGTATCTGCCATTGGTCCCCGTCCTGAAGACGAGCCGTTACCGGGCATATATCCTTGTGGAGGACTGAGACGGAGTTTATAAGGATTGCTTTTTGCAGGAAAAGAAAATGGAGAAGCGGCTTCCCACACCTGCTATCGACTGTAATGACAGTCTTCCCTGAAGTTTTTCTACTATAACTTTGCAGATGGAGAGTCCCAGTCCTGTTCCTTGCGCGAATTCGTTCTGTTTGTAGAAGCGGTTGAATATCATTTTCTGTTCGGACTGCGGAATGCCTATTCCGCTATCTTCAACATAAATTTCAACTTCTTCATTCTGCGAAAGGTACTTCCAACCCAGTTTTATATAGCCTTCCTGAGTGAATTTTACAGCATTGTTTAAGAGGTTGGTGATAACCTGAATCAATCGGTCTTTGTCAAGATGTACGATAATGTCTTCGCCACTCTCTTCCAGTATGAAATTGATATTTTGAGAAATTAGAACCTTATGGGTCTGGTAAGTATCGTTGATAAGAGTAGCCAGCGGATAATCGTCGTATTTGAATGACATGTAGCCGGATTCAATCCGGGATATTTCCAATATATCATTGACAAGTTTCAGCAGCAGTTCGTTGTTGCGGTGGATGGTTTCTACATACAGGTCTTTTTCTTCTTGCGAGATGTCTGTATCATCAGGAGAAGCAAGCAGGGTGGAAAATCCGACGATAGCGTTTAATGGTGTACGTATTTCATGGCTCATGTTGGCTAGGAAAGACTCTTTGAGCTCTGCTTTCTCCGCCATCTTACGTGCTTCTATCAGTTCTTGTTCCCGTTTTTTATAATCTTCTATGTTCAATAAAAGTCCCGTGGTCTTCTGCCCTCCCAAAGCGCTTTCCATGGTACTGCATCGAAGTTCCCACCATTGATACCCCTTCCCGTTGAAATCACATTTCAGCTTTATGAAGTGTTTGCTGCTGATGGCGTTCTTTGCCAAAAGGAATTGTGCTGCGGACAGATATTCGGCATCTACAAAAGAGAGGAACTCCTGAATCGTCAATGGGCGGGGAGTTATGTCTAAGTTTTTCCAGAATGCATTTTCAAATACCATCATGTTGTTTTTTAACCGCCACGCATAAGTGTCGCTTCCTTCCACTGCCAGTGCCAATGATTCTTTTTCATCTTCCAATTCATAGAGGATGGAACGCTTCTTTTGGGTTTCACGCCAATACAAGTAGGTGATGCCTGACAGTAGGCCGAGAATAAAAAAGATACTACCCAATAAACCGGACCACCAAAGGACGGGATGCAAGGCTTTAAAGGGAATATTGATGATGGTATATTCATTGGGGATGTCTGCAATGGTCATACCCTCTTTTTGCATGACATTCCAGTCGATAAAATATCCTTTGGAGCTTTCTTGGATAGACATGTCAGTGATGTTTTTCCCTCTAAGGATCTGCACTGCTGCATGGACAGATTCTTGTGCCTGAATGTGGCTCGGAGTCATGTATCCGCCCAGAAAATTATATCCGCAGTCAAAAAGCTCATTGATGGCTGTAAAGCGCATCTGGGTAGAAAAAGATGCCATCGTGAGCGTCGTATAGTCTAATTTGGTTTGTAGATAAGGCATTTTGCTGTATTTACCGATAGCCCATAAAAAGTCTGCACCGTTTGTTGGGTCTTCAGTTTGTTCCTCGGATATTTTGCGTGCAGATAGGGCGGTAAATACTATGTTACCTTTGTGAGTTTCTTTCCATGATGCCTGTTTGTCCAGATGCCAGTCTAAGTTGGATATGATATCAGTTGACTCTAATTGACAGTTGATGTGGTTTCTGATTTTCCGGTCTAAAAAAGTATAATCCAATATCGTGTAAATATTAGTTATACCGGTTAGCCTTTTTATCATTTTCAGGTTTTTGCTAAAATCTATCTTGTCTTCAAATCCGGTCACATTATCATACTGCTTTATCAGTTCCCAATTGGGATAGTTGACTCCGGAAAACACGATGGGTATTTCTTTTAATATGGGATTGTGGCTTTTCAGTAACGAATAAGTGGCTTGATCATCATTCACAAGAATGATTTCGGGTTTCCATTTGGCAATAGAATCCATGAAAAGGTTGATTCGTTTTATTTCTTGTGGTTCGTTATAGCGTTCACAATTTAGATAAAAGAAAGAGAGTTTCACCGGTATACGGGCTTTTGAGAACTCCTTTTTTATCAGTTTATTGTATTCTGCGTATCCTTGATAATCGTTTTCATAAGAGTGGATTACCAATATCCGTCGTTCTTCTTCGAAAGAGCATGCTGTGAGTAAAAATATGGTGATATAGCAACTTATAAATAATAGGATGAACCGCATACTTTTAATTCAATGTTTTGATGGTTTGTTTGTTTGATTCGTTGTTTGTTTTGCAAAGATAGTGTATTAAATTGTATCATTAAAAAAAATGTCATTTTTCTCCTTGTGTCGCCTCACTTTCATTCCCGCAGCGGTCCACTGCCGTGACGGCAAAATACTTCCGGGCCATCCACGGACGGATGGGAGCATAGGTGTAGTGCGTGTCCCGCAGGTTTTGTACAAGAATGTTTTCCGGGTTCGTAATGTCCACCGGATAGGTGTCCGAAGCGTAAATTATGTACATCGGTGCATTCTGTCTGTCATTATCCGTGGCAGCTTTCCAGCTGAGCCGGGTATATCCGTCGCCGGTGGAAACTACATTTAGTTCCGACGGTGCGGTAGGAGCCGCGTTGTCGATCCACGGCATGGGCGGTTGCAGTGCCGGATATTGATAGAACTGCTCCCGGAGGATGTCGTATACTTCCTGGGTATTGTCCATCAGGTACTTTACCCGATAATGCGCTTCGCCTGCCAAGTGGTTGGCGCGGATGAAATGTATCTGGCGTTCCACTTCTTCGGAGGTCCAGTTACCCTCGTCGGGATGAAGGAAGTAGATTCCCAGTCCGGGCACGATGTGGCGTCCGTTGCTTTGCTCCTGCCAGTCGAGCGCAAAGGGGTAGAAGCCGTTGCCGCGGAAATACATCATCGGGTAGATCTGGTCTTGAATGCCCTCGCCCAGCCATCCCTGAGGATCCTGGTAGACGGTGAAAAAAGCATTCCAGCCTTTGGAGGAGTATCGTGACGTGTCGCGGTATTTCCCTACCGGACAGGTGCTCACCTTCACCCAGGGCTTCATGGCTTTCACTCCGTTATAGATGTAACGCACAATGTCCGTCAGGTTGTCACGGCGCCATTGTGCCAGCGAACGTCCTTTACCATAGCGGCGGAAGTCGTAACTGTCCGGGAAGCGGGGCGCGTTTTCGGGATAGCGGAGGTAGTCGAAGTGAACTCCGTCCACGTCGTAGCGGCTGACCACTTCACGTACCAACTTCATCAGATACTCTTTGGTGGCGGGATGTCCGGGGTTGAGGAAATATTCGTTTTTATAAGGCACGCAGATGTCCCGCTGGCGTTTGGTTACCGATTGTTTGCCGAGTGAGGCTACGTGTCTCTTGCCTCCAAGTGGGATGGTCACCATCCAGGCATGACACTCCATACCCCGTTTGTGGCACTCCTCGATGGCGAAGGTCAAAGGGTCGTATCCGGGATCGCCGCCGACCTTGCCGGTCAGTATGGAGTTAAAAGGTTCAATGTCCGAACGGTAGAGTACATCTCCACGGGTACGTGTCTGGAAAAGGACTGTATTGAAGTTGGCTTCTTTCAGGCGGTCGAGGATGTCGATCAGCTCCTCCTTCTGCCGCCGGATGCCTGCGGGAGTGGTTGCTTTGGTGCGTGGCCAGTCCAGTCCGTAGACGGCAGTGATCCAGGCAGCCCGTACCTCGTGTTTCGGGGAGGCCTGCGCATGGAGCGGAAGTAAGGAGAGGAGAAAAAGAAAGAGGAGGGATGTTCCTCTTCCGGCTCTCTTTTTCACTGAGAAAGAGTCGTTATGGCTTTTATAGATGGTGTTCATAAATATAATGGTTTTGATGTTCACCACAGATTACACGGATTAACACAGATTGATAATTTATTTCATTGAGAATCCGGTTAAAGAATCCGTATCAATCCGTATCAATTCGTATTAATCTGTGTTAATCCGTGTAATCTGTGGTGAAACGTCTTCTAAACTGCCTTCCGTGGCGAACAGAAGTCCGCAAAGTTAGCAAAACCCTTTGTAAAGTTGTGTAGTTTCCACAGATTATGTTACATTTGCGCTGATTAACAATTCAACACGCCATGATTACATTTACAATTTGCCTGCTGGCATTGGTTGCAGGTTACTTCATTTACGGACGATTGGTGGAGCGTGTCTTTGGCCCCGACGACCGAAAGACCCCGGCACTGACACATGCCGACGGAGTGGATTATATCCCTCTCCCCACCTGGAAGATTTTTATGATTCAATTTCTGAATATAGCCGGTCTCGGCCCCATCTTCGGAGCTATTATGGGCGCAAAGTTCGGTACGGCTTCTTACCTGTGGATTGTGCTGGGAAGCATCTTTGCCGGTGCCACGCACGACTACTTTGCCGGTATGCTTTCACTTCGCAACGGGGGTGAGAGCTTACCCGAAATTGTCGGCCGCTACCTGGGGCTGACCACCAAGCAGGTGATGCGCGGTTTCACCGTCATCCTGATGATTCTGGTAGGTGCCGTCTTTGTGGCAGGTCCGGCCGGACTGCTGGCAAAGCTCACTCCCGACAGCCTCGATACCACCTTCTGGATCATTGTCGTATTCATCTATTATATTCTCGCCACATTGCTGCCGGTCGATAAAATCATCGGAAAGATATATCCCCTGTTTGCCGTAGCTTTGCTGTTTATGGCAGTGGGCATCCTTGTGATGCTCTATGTCCATCATCCGGCGCTCCCCGAGTTGTGGGACGGATTGCAGAATACCCATCCGGATGCAGCCGCATTGCCTATCTTTCCAATCATGTTTGTCAGTATCGCCTGTGGGGCCATCTCCGGATTTCATGCTACACAAAGCCCGCTGATGGCCCGTTGCATGACTTCCGAGCGTCATGGCCGTCCCGTATTCTACGGTGCCATGATTACCGAGGGAATCGTCGCCTTGATCTGGGCTGCTGCCGCCACTTATTTTTATCGTGAGCATGGTATGGAGGAAAACAACGCTTCTGTCATTGTGGATGCCATCACGAAAGGGTGGCTCGGCGCAGTGGGTGGCGTGCTTGCCATTCTGGGGGTGATTGCTGCTCCTATTACGTCGGGCGACACCGCGTTTCGTTCGGCACGTCTGATTGTTGCCGATTTCCTGAAACTGGAACAAAAAAGCATTCGCCGCCGTTTGTATATTTGTGTCCCGATGTTTGTTGCCGCCATCGGGCTGCTGCTTTATAGTTTGCGTGATAAGGACGGATTCGACATGATCTGGCGCTACTTTGCCTGGGCCAACCAGACCTTGTCGGTATTTACCCTCTGGGCCATTACGGTCTATCTGGCGTGTGCCCGTAAGATGTATGGATTGACGCTGGTTCCGGCCCTGTTCATGACAGCTGTCTGCTCCACTTATATTTGCATTGCTCCCGAAGGATTGGGATTGTCACACGCCGTTTCGTATGCGATAGGAGGTATTTGCACGCTGGGGGCGGCCGTTTGGTTTGCTGTTTGGAAAAATAGATTTAACTCGAATCAGGAGTTAAAGAAGTTATTACATAATTAACACTCGTATGAAGAAAGTAAAGAAATCAACCTGGGTTACTGTCGCCCTACTGATCTACGTGTCTGTGACAGCAGCTTATCTGCTGCCTCGCAATAATGAAGTAAGCGATACAGAGAAGTATCTCACCCTGGCTGCTTCGTATGTCATTGTTCTCGTTCTTTGGCTGGTGCTGAGGAAAAAGGAACAGATGCAGCAACGCCGCCGGGAGGAAGAACATATGAACAACCTGAAAAAATAGAAATGTTATGAAGAAATTAATGTGGATGGTATGTCTGCTTGTTGTTTCAGTGACGGCACAGGCACAGTTTGAGAAAGGAAAGTGGATTGTGAATCCCTCGGTGACGGGGCTGGGACTCTCTTACAGCAAGTCGGAGAAAACACAGTTCGGATTGCAGGCGCAAGGCGGAGCCTTTCTGGTGGACAATGTGGCGTTGATGGTTACAGCCGGTGCCAACTGGAGCAAACCTGAGGATAAATACACGCTGGGTGTCGGAGGAAGATATTACTTTGATAAGTGTGGCATTTATTTAGGTGCCGGATTGAAGATGAACCGCTATAACTGGAAGGTGGGAGACACCACCGACTTTGCGCTTGGTGCAGAGGCCGGTTATGCTTTTTTCCTGACACGGACAGTGACCATAGAGCCGGCTGTTTACTATGATTTGAGTTTTAAAGACAGCGATTGGTCGAAGTTCGGACTGAAAGTCGGCTTCGGCTTCTACTTCTGATTTTTCCTTTAAAAGGAACTCACCACAGAGGGCACAGAGTAACACAGGGTGAATTTTAAGTCATTGATTATCCATATTGATAATCTGCGTATTCTGTGGTGGAAAGACTTTTGACAGCCCCTTTGTGGTGAGTTCCCGATAAAATTGATTGAGAACCCTTACTTGTTTTACAAGTGGTTCAGCTTCTCCTGCAGGAATTGTCCCGTATAACTTGCCGCACAGGCAGCCACCTCTTCCGGTGTCCCGACTGCCACAATATTACCGCCTTTGTCTCCGCCCTCCGGTCCGAGGTCTATCACGTAATCGGCACATTTTATGACATCCATGTTGTGCTCGATGATCACGATGGAGTGTCCGCGACGGATCAGCGCATCAAATGCGTCGAGCAGCTTGCGTATATCGTGGAAGTGCAGTCCGGTGGTCGGTTCGTCGAAGATGAACAAAGTCGGGTCCGCTTTCTCCTGACTCAGATAATAAGCCAGTTTCACGCGTTGGTTCTCTCCTCCCGAGAGGGTGGACGATGATTGTCCCAGCTTGATATATCCCAAACCGACATCCTGCAGGGGGATCAGCTTCTTTACGATCTTCTTTTGCCCGTGTTCCGTGAAGAACTCGATGGCTTGGTTGACCGTCATCTCCAGTACGTCATAAATGTTTTTATCCTGGAACTTCACTTCCAGCGTATCGGCTTTGAAGCGTTTGCCGTGGCACGATTCACACTCCAGCACCAAGTCGGCCATGAACTGCATCTCCACTGTGATGGTTCCGTCGCCTTTGCACTCTTCGCAGCGTCCGCCCTCGTTGTTAAAGCTGAAATAGCCTGCCGTATAGCCCATCTGCTTGGCCAGTGGCTGATCTGCCCAGAGCTTACGGATTTCGTCGTATGCTTTGATGTAGGTTACCGGATTCGAACGGGAGGACTTACCGATGGGGTTCTGATCGACAAACTCCACGTTGCGCAGGTTGCGCAGGTCGCCTCCGATGGATGCAAACTCACCCGGGCGTTCAGTGCATTCGTCCAGTTCACGCTTCAGCGCCCGGTAGAAGATGTCACGTACCAGTGTGCTCTTTCCCGATCCGCTGACCCCTGTTACGACGGTCATCACATTGAGTGGGAAGCGTACGTCTACTCCTTTCAGGTTGTTTTCGCGGGCACCTTTTATCTCGATATAGTTGTTCCACGGGCGGCGGTGTTCCGGTACGGGAATGTTTTCCTCGCCCAGCAGGTATTTCACAGTGTAACTGTTGCTGCCTTTCTGTAAATCTTTCATATCCCCCTGGTAGACTACCTGTCCGCCCAGCCGGCCGGCATTCGGGCCGATGTCGATGATGTAGTCCGCTGCACGTATGATCTCTTCGTCATGTTCCACCACCACTACCGTATTGCCCAACTGTTGGAGTTGGCGGAGTACGTGGATCAGGCGGTCCGTATCCCGGCTGTGAAGCCCGATACTGGGTTCGTCGAGGATGTAGAGACTGCCCACCAGACTGCTTCCCAGCGAAGTGGCCAGGTTGATGCGCTGGCTTTCGCCGCCCGAGAGCGAATTACTGAGCCGGTTCAGGGTGAGATACCCCAATCCCACATCGATCAGGAAACGGATGCGGCTGTTGATCTCTGTCAGGATGCGGCGTGCCACGGCTTGGTCGTGTTCGTTCAGTTCAAGCGAATCGAAGAACTTCTGCAATTCGGTGATGGGCAGGTCCACCAGTTCCGAGATGTTTTTTCCACCTACGCGCACGTATCCCGCTTCGGGTTTCAGGCGGGTACCGTGGCATTTCGGACAAAGCGTCTTTCCACGATAGCGTGCCAGCATCACACGATATTGAATTTTGTACTGGTTCTCTTCAAGCATCTTGAAAAAGTCGTTGATGCCGTGGAAATATTGGTTTCCTTCCCACAACACCCGGCGCTGTTCATCGGTCAGTTCGTAGTAAGGGGTGAAAATCGGGAAGTTGAATTTTTCTGCATTGTGAATCAGTTCTTCGCGCCATTCACCCATCTTCTCGCCCCGCCAGCAGACGATGGCTCCGTCGTAGACCGACAACGAACGGTTGGGCACTACCAGATGTTCGTCGATGCCGATCACCTTGCCGAATCCTTCGCATACCGGACAGGCACCGATCGGTGAGTTGAACGAAAACATCTGGTCGTTCGGTTCTTCAAATATGATACCGTCGGCCTCGAACTTGGTGCTGAAGGTGTGAAGCCGGGTCGATCCGTCCGGTTGATAAAAGCGAAGCATACACATGCCATTGCCTTCGTACATGGCTGTTTCGGCCGAGTCGGTCAGGCGGCTGACGGCATCCTTGGTTGTTGCCACCGTCATTCGGTCGACGAGAAGGTAGACCACGTCGTCTTTGCCGGCAGCGTATTCGTCGATACGCACCATCTCACCGTTCACTTCAAGACGGTTGAAACCTTGTTTCTGGTCGATCTCCAATTGCTGTTCAAGTGTGCGTCCGTCGTGCAGGAAAATCTGCGTCAACACCGTGTAGCGGGTTCCTTCGGGATATGAGAGCATGCAGTTTACAATGTCCTCGATGGAGTGTTTTTTCACTTCTTCACCGCTGACAGGGCTGTAGGTTTTGCCCACACGGGCATAAAGCAGGCGCAGGTACTCGTAGATTTCGGTCGAAGTACCCACCGTGGAGCGCGGGTTGCGGCTGTTTACCTTCTGTTCGATGGCGATGGCAGGCGGAATCCCTTTGATAAAGTCACATTCCGGTTTGCTCATTCGGCCCAGGAACTGGCGGGCATAACTGCTGAGGCTTTCTACATAGCGGCGCTGTCCCTCGGCATAGAGGGTGTCGAAAGCAAGCGATGATTTTCCGGAACCGGAAAGGCCGGTTATCACCACCAGCTTATTGCGGGGAATGTTTACGTCAATATTCTTCAGGTTGTTGACTCTGGCCCCCTTTATGGAGATGTATTTACTGTCAGTCATAAGCGTTTTCGTTACTTGGACTGCAAAGATAACGAGTCGGAAACGTTTAACCTAACAGAGAAAGGAACTTTTATCTTAAAAACACCTTGCGAATAGTGAATTGCTCGCTTAGCCGTTGCAAATGAGGAGCAAAATTGTATCTTTGCACCACATTTTTATGAAACCGATTATGAACCTGAGAAAATTGATTCTTCTTTTAGCTCTCTTCCTTGCAACAGGAGTGGGGGCACAAATCCAACAACAAAGCCCTTATCCGAAGAGAGAATTCCGCGGAGCGTGGATACAGGCAGTGAATGGTCAGTTCCGTGGCATACCTACCGAGAAGCTGAAACAGACACTCATTGATCAGCTCAACTCTTTGCAGGGAGCAGGTATCAATGCAATCATATTTCAGGTGCGCCCCGAAGCGGATGCCTTGTATGCTTCGCAATTGGAGCCGTGGAGCCGTTTCCTGACCGGTGTGCAGGGACAGGCACCTTCGCCTTATTGGGACCCGATGCAGTTTATGATTGACGAATGCCATAAACGGGGAATGGAGTTCCATGCGTGGATCAACCCTTATCGGGTAAAGACATCGCTCAAGAGTGAACTGGCAGCCAATCACCTGTACAATATCCATCCTGAATGGTTTGTCACCTACAATAATCAATTGTATTTTGATCCGGCATTGCCCGAGAGCCGCCGTCACATCTGTATGGTGGTGGCAGACATTGTTTCGCGTTACGATGTGGATGCCATCCATATGGACGACTACTTTTATCCTTATCCGGCAAAGGGCGTCGACTTCCCCGATGATGCGAGCTTTGCCCGTTACGGCGGAGGATTCACCAACCGTGCCGACTGGCGCCGAAGCAACGTGAACATACTGATCCAGAAGATTCATGAAACCATCCGTGGCTTGAAACCCTGGGTGAAGTTCGGTATCAGTCCGTTCGGTATTTACCGTAACGAGAAGAACGATCCGTTGGGTAGTAAAACAAATGGTTTGCAGAATTACGATGACCTGTATGCCGATGTATTGCTCTGGGCGCGTAATGGCTGGGTGGATTATAACATCCCGCAGATATACTGGCAGATAGGTCACCCCGCTGCCGATTATGAAACCCTGGTGAAGTGGTGGGCAAAGAATACGGAGAACCGTCCTTTGTTCATCGGCCAATCCGTAATGAATACGGTTCAGAATGCCGATCCGAAAAATCCGTCCATCAATCAGTTGCCTCGCAAGATGGCTCTGGAAAGAGCTTATCAGACTATCGGCGGAAGTTGCCAATGGCCGGCAAGCGCTGTGGTGGAAAATGCCGGGAAGTATCGGGACGCACTTGTGCAAGAGTATCATAAGTATCCTGCTCTGGTTCCTGTCTTCGATTTTATGGACGATAAGGCTCCGGGCAAGGTGCGTAAAGTGAAAAAAGTGTGGACGGAAGATGGTTATATGCTTTTCTGGACTGCTCCGAAAGCAAAAGACGAGATGGACCGTGCCGTGCAATATGTGGTTTACCGTTTTGATGGAAAAGAGAAAGTGAACATTGATGACGCTTCGCATATCGTTGCCATTACCCGAAACAATTTCTATAAACTTCCCTACGATGACGGAAAGACCAAATACCGTTATGTTGTGACAGCACTCGACCGCTTGCACAATGAATCGAAATCGGTAAGTAAGAAGGTGAAATTATAAAGTAGTTCACCACAGAGTAACACAGAGCTTTTTTTAGACATAAGAACAAAAGAACAGGCTATTCTTTATTTGTTCTTATGTTCTTTTGTCTGAAAACTCTGTGGTTCATCAATGTGTCATCCTGTGGTTCATCAATCCTCTCCTAATATAATATCAGTCCTGCTATTCCGCAGGCAATAATCATCAGAATCGGGTTGGCATTGTACTTTTTCGTTCCGATAAAGGCCACTAAGAAGATGATAATGCTGATTACAAATGTATAAGTATCCCCTGTCGGTGAACCGAAATTCTCCGTATTCATCAAGACCAGTGCTGCCGACGCCAGCAGTCCTACTACGGCAGGTCGGAGTCCGCTGAAAACAGCTTCTACGGCAGGATGTTTTTGGTATTTCAGAAAAAACTTACTGATGGTGAGCATCAGGATAAAAGAGGGGAGCACTACTGCAAACGTGGCGATGACAGATCCCCAGACACTGCCCGTAGCCGTAAAACCCACATAAGTGGCGGCATTGATACCAATAGGTCCGGGAGTGGATTGACTGATGGCTACAATGTCGGTAAACTCCTGAGTGCTAACCCAGTCATAGCGTGTCACGACTTCACCCTGAATCATTGAGAGCATGGCATATCCGCCTCCGAAGCCAAATAGTCCGATCTTGAAGAATGTATAAAAGAGTTGCAGGTAGATCATAATGTTTAAATGTCAAAGTGGATGATTAGCGATGTGACTGTTTCCATTTTCCCCAGCAAAAGCCACCTACGCCTGCCGCGATAATAATCCAGATAGGAGAGAAGCCCAGTAACCAGATAAGCAGGGCAGAAACAACCGGAATCCAGATTGTATACCGGTTGACTTTGGCAGATTTCGCCATACTGAAAGTGGGTGCCGCAATCAGTGCGACCACTGCCGGGCGGATACCCTTGAAGATACGTTCTACGATGGGGTTATCTTTGAAGTTATGGAAAAACATGGCAATGGCCAGTATGATGATAAACGACGGGAGCACCGTTCCAAGGGCAGTTACAAGGCTTCCGCGTATACCGCGCAGTTTATATCCGATAAAGATGGAAATGTTTACCGCCAGGATGCCCGGTGCCGACTGGGATATGGCAAGCAGATCAACGAAGTCATCCTTGGAAATCCAGTTCCGTTTGGTTACGATTTCGTTTTCTATCAGAGGTACCATGGCATAGCCACCTCCGATAGTAAAGGCACCAATCTTGAAAAAGATGCCGAACGCTTCAAGATAAATATTCATTTGATATGTTACTCTTATTCTCTTTTTTCTTACTCTTGTGGGTCTTCTTCCTTATCCTCTTTGCCGCCCTCTTTAGAGTACTTGCTGGGACTCACATTGAAATGTTTCTTAAATACTTCACGGAAATACTTGACGTCACTGAATCCCGTCATCTCGGATATTTCGGTGATGGAGTGTTGTCCGGTCTTTAATAATGTTGCAGCCCGTTTCAGGCGGATCAGTCTGATATAATCTCCGGGAGCCTGATCGGTCAATGCCTTTAGCTTATTATAGAAGCTCGTGCGGCTCATATTCAAAAGGTTGCAGAGTACATCTACATTGAAGGCGGGATTGTCTATGTTTTCTTCGACACTCTTCTTGACCGTAGCAATGAATTTCCAGTCGAGATCTGTTGCACAATTAGGAGAGGCCTCTTCCTCTTCGCTGACTTCAAGGTTGGCATATTTGCTTTTCAGCAGTGCGCGGTTTGTCAGCAAGTTGGCAATGGTTGCTTTCAGAATGCCGATGTTGAACGGCTTGACTATGTATTCGTCTGCTCCTATTTTCAGTCCTTCCAGGATATTCTTCTCATCATTCAGCGCCGTAAGCAGGATGATGGGAATGTGTGACGTTTCAATGTCATTTTTTATGGCGGCGCAAAGTTCGTCTCCCCGCATTTCCGGCATCATGATATCCGAAATGATCAATTCCGGCATATACTCTTTTACGATAGTCAGTGCCTCTTTGCCATTGGAACAAGTTTGGATGGTGTAATTATCCGATAACGTGTGGGTGAGGTAATTACGCAATTCATCATTGTCTTCAACGATCAGTAAACGTTGCAGGTTCTGGTCATGCTGCTTTTTCGCCTTTTCGTAAATATCGGCGGGAGAAACAGGAGGTACTTGCTCCGTGCTGAGTTCGCGTGCGCGGGTAGCCAGATGTGCTTTATGGAAATGCTTGTTATCCTTCGGGAAAGTCACTTTGATAGACGAACCCTGATGTTCTACACTGTTAAGGTTGATTTTTCCTTTGTGCAGATGAACCAGTTTCCATACAAGCATCAGCCCGATGCCGCTTCCGGTCACTTTGGAGTTGATTGCGTTGCTTCCCCGGAAATGTATCTTGAATAGCTTCTTTTGTTCATTGGCAGGGATTCCGATACCAGTATCATTCACCTCAACGCTCCACGTATCGTTCGTTTCGGAAGCGTAAATGTGTACGCTGCCGTTTTCGGGAGTATATTTCAAGGCATTCGAGATGATGTTTTTCAGGATTGAATCCATCTTTTCTTTGTCGATCCATACATTCAGGTAACGGAAATTGCTTTCATAAGTGAAGTTGATGTGTTTCACGGTAGCGTATGGACGGAACGCATTGAAGGTCTCCGTCAGGTAAGTATTCAGTTCATATTCCGAAATATAAAGTTCCGACGAGTATACGTCTGCCCGTTCAAAGTTGATAAGATTAGTGGTGAGGCGCAACAGTGCATTCACGTTTCGTAAAGCCGTGTTCATGTTGCTGATACCGTCTTTGGTCAATGCTTCCCGTTCGCGTATCTCTTCGAGCGGAGCTTTGATCAGTGTCAGCGGAGTACGGATGTCATGTGCCGTATTGATAAAGAAGTGGATCTTTTCATCCGATATTTTCCTTTGTTTCCGGAGGATGATCATACGTAGGGCAATGATGGCTATCACCGCCAGTACGACGGCATAAATCAGCATAGCCCAAAAACTGAGCCAGATGGGTTGGGCAATACTGATTTCCATGGTACGCTCTTCAAGTACGACGCGTTTGTCTTCATTGGATACCGCACGGATGTGGAGGGTGTACTCACCCGGGCTCAAGTTCGTAAAGCGAATGATGTTTTCATTTCCGGGACGGCTCCATTGGTCGTAGAACCCCTCCAGTTTCCACGAGTATAAAATGTTCGACGGATAGTCGTAGTTGATAGACGATACTTTGAGTGAGAATATATTCTGGCTATAGCTCAGTTTCAACTCCTTGGTGTCATCAATATCCATATTTAGCGGAGAACTTTCTTCGCCGGGATAAACAGTCTGGTAGAAAATCTTCAGATCGCTGAGTACCATTTTGGAATAATACTTTCTGGGTATCTTCATCGTTCGGTTAAATTCGATGGCACCGTCGGAACTGCCGAATATAAAGTTGCCGTTTTTACGCAACGTGCCTGCTCCGGCATTGAAATGACTGGCCATCAATCCCTGATCCTTGGTCCAGTTATGGAACAGCTTCTCTGCCGGATAATAACTGGTCAGCCCGTTTTCGGTACTCATGACGATGTCTTCATCCGCATCCGAGAGGATTGCGTATATATTGTTGGAAATCAATGCACAGTTATCTTTGTGGTAATGAGTGAAGCTTCTCTTTTCCGGATCGTATATCAATAGCCCCGAACCACTTGTCCCGATATATAAAAGTCCATTCTTTGCTTGGTACAGCGAATAAATATACATAGACTCTACCGGCAGGTCGATGCGTTGATACTTACCGGATTCTTTCTCGAGTAAATAAAGCCCGGTTGCCGTACCTATCCACATTTGTTTGCTGTCTTTTTCGATAATGGAGGTGATGGAGTTGAGTCTTGGGTACAGGCGGAGAGTTCTGTTTTTAAAGTTGATGCGCTTCAAGTTGTAATAACCTCCCGACCATATATCGCCATTGGCTGTTTTCATGATAGAACGGATATATTTGTCCGGCTGGATATTGATTCCATACAGTGAAGACGGAGTAACATACTCCACAGACAGGGTCCGTTTGTTTATCTGGTAAATCCCCGAACTATAGCCGGCAGCCCAGATGATCCCCGGTTCTACCTCACATACAGTAAGGAAGATATGATTCTTATTACGTTCGTCCTTTTCGAAGGAACTCATGAACGAATGCCATGTTCCGTTGGCGGAGTTGTAGTAACTGATTCCATTGTTGGTACCATACCATAAATCTCCGTCACTATCTTCAATGATTGAGTTTACTTGGTCATTGATTAGTGATTGTTTGTTGCCAATGGAATGCTTTATCCAGTTATAGCCCGAATAGCGGTTGTTGCGTACCGTGATGCCGATTGGATAGTTTGCAAGCCAGATGCGCTGTTCGTCATCCACATAAAAGTCGGGGATGTTGTTGCCGTTCATTTCGTTGTGTTGGTTGTAGTCGGCTACGATGTATGGAGTGGTCTGATAAGAGTTTACATTTATCTTATATACTCCTGCACCGTCTGTTGCAACAAGCAGTTCCTTATTGTTCAGTGGCTTTATGCGTGTGATGCTGACGTCTGTCAGGCTCATTCGGGGTTGGGTACTTCGTTTGGTGTTCATGTCATAGACATATATGCCGCGTTCGAAAGTACCGATGAATAATTTGCGTGAAGGGCGGTGGAAATAAAGTTCGTTGATCTGTATCGGGAGATTGTCCAGTTTGTCACACGGAAGCAGATGCAATGCCCGATTTTTTAGTTCGGCGTGATGAATGCCTTGTTCCGTACCGATAAAGAAATGTGTTTCGTCTATTTGTTCGATATCAGTGATATCTTCTTCAATTTCATTTCTGATCTGCAGGGTTTGCTGCGTATGGGTGTTGTATAGATAAAGATATTCATCGTTGCACAGCCAGATGTTGTTATTCTTGTCGATGAAGCTGTAGCTGATGGGAGCGGGGCGGTCTTTGACCACGTCTTCCGGTAGCTTGTAGACAAGTGTGAATTCATCCCGTAACGGGTCGTAACGGAACACCTTTCCTTTCTTTCCTATTTCCCATAAGGTATTTTCGTGGTCCAGATATAGCCAATTCAGGTTAAGCAGTGAATTCAGTTCTTCACCGTTATCCATCAATTTATATCGTTTGAACTCTTTGCCATCATATCTGTCCACACCTTCATGGGTAAGGAACCACATATATCCCTTTTTATCTTTTTGGATGTAATATACCCTCCGGTTGCTTAACCCATCCTCTACACCGATATATTTGTAGGTTTGTGCAGAGACCATAAGAGGCAATAAGAGCAGAAGAAAAAGAATTTTTTTCATACAAGCTGGAATCCTTTAATGATTATTCTTTCGGGGGGCGAATGATTTTACAAAATTAATAAAAAGAGTGGAGAAGTGCAAACTTTACGAAAGGATTTGTTACGGACGCTGAATGACGAAAAAGGGCGGACCTCACTTTGAGACCCGCCCTTCTTTATTGTTGCATATCCTGTTATTTAGTCTTTTCTTCGATCCACTTACGTGCATTTACGAAAGCTTCAATCCATGGAGTTACCTGATCGCTGTGTACGCGGTCGGCAGGATAATTGGCGTTTTGCCATGGGAAGATGGCACGCTCCAGGTGAGGCATCATTGCCAGATGGCGGCCGTCTGTGCTGGCCAAGGCAGCTATCGAATAATCGGAACCGTTCGGGTTGCCCGGATATTCGTCGTAGGAGTATTTGGCTACTACGTTGTATTGGTCTTCATCGTATGGCAGAGAGAATTTTCCTTCTCCGTGTGCTACCCAGATACCCAGTTTGCTGCCGCTCAGTGAGCCGAACATAACGCTGCGGTTGGTAGGGATAGTGACTCCGATGAAGGTCGATTCGAACTTATGTGATTCATTGTGCAGCATTTTTCCTTTCTTCTCGTGTTCCGGATTTACCAATCCCAGCTCCATCATCAACTGACAACCGTTGCAAATACCCAATGACAGTGTGTCTTCACGTGCGTAGAACTTATCGAGTGCCTCTTTTGCTCTTGGATTGAACAAGAAACCTCCGGCCCATCCCTTGGCAGAACCCAATACATCTGAGTTAGAGAACCCTCCGCAGTAAACGATCATATTTACATCTTCCAGTGTTTCGCGTCCGCTGATAAGGTCGGTCATGGTGACATCCTTCACGTCGAAACCTGCCAGATAGAGCGAGTATGCCATTTCACGTTCGCCATTCGTACCTTTTTCACGGATGATGGCGGCACGTATACCGCTCGGAGTACGACGTTCCGGAGTGATGCCGTATTGAGACAGTTTGCCTTTGAAGCCCGGCATGAATGCGAATTCAAGCGGTTGCATCTTGTAGTTCTCAAAACGTTTCTTGGCGCATCCGTTCATTGACTGTTTGCGGTCGAGCAGGTAAGAAGAAGAATACCACACATCACGCATATAGTCTATACCGAATTGGTAAGTAGCACCGTCCTTGTTTACCAGAATATGACGTTCGTCCGTCGGTTTACCCAACTTGATGAAGCCTACGCCGGCATCTTCGAGGATTTTCTTCACTTCGTCTTTGTGCTTGTCGCTGATCTGGATAACGATACCCGGGTTTTCGGCAAACAGAATCTTCACGATATCCGTTTCCTTCATCTTGTCAAGTTCGATTTCCAGGCCACCTTCTACGTTGGCAAAGCACATTTCAAGCAGCGTAGTGATCAGACCACCTGCCGAAATGTCGTGTCCGGCAAGAATCAGTCCTTTGTTCACCAACTCCTGTACTGCCAGGAAAGCGTCGCGGAAGTATTCGGCATCCTGTACACAAGGCACTTCGTCACCTACCTTACCCAATGACTGCGCAAATGCCGAGCCACCCAGTTTCAGGCTGTCGAAACTGAAGTCGATATGGTAGAGTGTAGTTTTGGCATTGTTGACAAGGACGGGAGAAACCACTTTCTTCACGTCCGAAACCTCACCGCCGGCTGATACGATTACCGTTCCCGGAGAAACTACTTTCTCTCCATTCGGATACTTCTGAGTCATAGACAAAGAATCCTTTCCGGTCGGAACATTGATCTGCAATGCACAGCAGAAATCGCTCAGTGCTTTAACGGCTGTATACAAACGGGCGTCTTCCCCTTCCTGAGAGCGGCAAGGCCACATCCAGTTGGCGGAAAGTGATACGCTGTCCAAACCTTCGGCCAGCGGAGCCCATACCAGATTGGTCAGCGCTTCGGATACGGAAAGGATGGAACCTGCTGCCGGATCGGCCAGTGCGGCCTGCGGAGCATGTCCGATAGAAGTAGCGATACCTTTCTCGCCACGATAGTCGAGTGCAACGACACCACAGTCGCTCAAAGGCAACTGGATTTCTCCCTGGCACTGCTGGCGGGCTACTTTACCCGTAACCGAACGGTCCACTTTATTAGTCAGCCAGTCTTTACAAGCCACGGCTTCCAGCTGCAACACCCGGGTCAGATATTCGTGAAGTTTGGATGTTTCATATTCCGGCATTGTATAGTGACGTTCTACGGTCTTGTCTATCATGTAAGTTTTGGGAGAAGAACCGAACATCTGGTCTACGGCCAGGTCGAACGGACGGACGCCGTCGGCTTGCTGGAAAGCAAAACGATGATCTCCGGTCGTTTCACCTACCACGTACATCGGAGCGCGTTCACGTTCGGCAATTTGGCGTACGTGTTCGATGGCCTCTTCTTTAATAAGGAGTCCCATGCGTTCCTGGCTTTCGTTTGCTATAATTTCTTTGGCCGACAACGTTTTGTCACCGATAGGCAGCTTACTCATGTCAATAAGCCCGCCGCACTCTTCCACCAGTTCGGAGAGGCAGTTTACGTGTCCGGCCGAACCGTGGTCATGGATAGATACTACCGGGTTTTCGTCCTCTTCGCAAAGGGCACGAACCACATTGTTGGCGCGTTTCTGCATTTCCGCATTGGCGCGCTGTACGGCATTCAGTTCGATACCGCTGCTGTAACGGCCTGTATCTACCGACGAAACCGAACCGCCGCCCAATCCGATACGGTAATTGTCACCGCCGATCACTACTACTTTGTTTCCGGCTTCCGGCTGTCCTTTCAGGCAGTCGCGTTGTGTGCCGTAACCTACGCCTCCGGCAAGCATGATTACTTTGTCGTAACCATAAGTTTCATTGTTTTCCGTATGTTCAAAAGTCAGTACCGAACCGCAGATCAATGGTTGGCCGAACTTGTTGCCAAAATCACTCGCTCCGTTGGAAGCTTTGATCAGGATCTGTTCCGGAGTCTGGTATAACCATTTGCGTACCGGCAGGATTTCTTCCCATTCGCGTCCTTCTTCCGTGCGTGGATAAGAAGTCATGTAGACGGCTGTTCCGGCAATCGGCCATGAACCTTTACCTCCGCCCATACGGTCGCGAATCTCTCCTCCTGTACCTGTCGATGCACCGTTGAAAGGTTCTACTGTGGTGGGGAAGTTATGGGTTTCCGCTTTCAGCGAAATGACGCTTTTGATATCTTTTATCCGGAAGAAATCGGGTTTGGAGTGGTCTGCCGGGGCAAACTGTTCAATTACCGGACCTTCGGCAAAAGCCACGTTGTCTTTGTAAGCTGAGATGATTTTGTTCGGATTCTCCTGAGTAGTCTTTTTAATCATCTGGAAGAGGGACGATTCCTGCTCTACGCCGTCGATGATAAATGTTCCGCCAAAGATTTTGTGACGGCAGTGTTCCGAGTTGATTTGTGCGAATCCGAAAACTTCCGAGTCAGTCAGGCGGCGTCCAAGATCCGATTCTACCTTTTTCAGGTAGTCCATTTCTTCTTTTGACAGGGCGAGACCTTCTTTTTCATTGTAGGCTTCCAGATCGTCGATATAGATAATGGCTTCCGGTTGGCGGTTGGTCGTGAATACGTTTTGGGCGAGACCTTTGTACATGCGTTGCAGCATTGGGTCATAGTCGGCATTTTCATCTTTTACAGGGAAATACTCCTCGATACGGCTGATACCTTCGAGTCCCATGTTCTGGGTGATTTCTACTGCGTTGGTACTCCATGGAGTAATCATCTCACGTCGTGGCCCAACAAAGCAGCCTTGCAGGTTTTCTTCACTTTCCGGCACGGCTTCACCAAAAAGCCAGCAGAGTTTGTTGTTGTCGTTCGCGTTAAGTTCGTGGTTGCTCTCTACGGCAATCACGCTCTTGGAAGGGGTTCTGAAAAAAAGAATCATGTGTGTATATACGATTTTGTTTTCTTTGCGTGCAAAGATAAGCAAATTCGTTGGTGGTGAGAAAGAAATGCAATAAAAAAACTTCAGCCTGCCGTGGAATGAGACAACGGGCAGGCTGAAGGCAAAAACTAATCTGATTTGTGATTCTGAAAGTTGCCGGCTTGAGGGCGAATTCTGCCAACAACTTTCGCGCAATCCTTAGAAAACCGATACTAATTTTTACTATTGAGATGAAGGATTAGTGTTTTTGGGGATCGATGTATAAACTACTAATTTGGGGGTAATTATACCATTTAGATTCTTCTACATTATTTTCCAACTCATATCCTCCGGTCACCAACCAGCTCTTAAATTTCGGATAAACTTTCAGTAAATCTTGTTTCTCTATTGCCCATCCCATTTCAACAGGTGCTTTCAGTGCCCATACAAAACCGTCTTTATTGCAATAATAGTTCTTTCCAGCCTCTTTCCGGTCAGTTTCATAACCTTTGTATAATTCAGTAGGCTTGAATCCGACGAAGTGTATTTCACGTCCGTTCTCGGTGTTTTGGAGGAAATAGTCAAAGTCGTATGCGGTAGAGAAATTGTTGAATATGAAATTAGAATCATCTAACGTCACTTTCAATTTGAATGAAAAAATGATAGTCGGTGTTTCCGCACTGGAGGAGATCAATTTACCTGCTTGTGTGTTGTAGAATTGGGTTCCGTCTGAGCCTTTTAGGTTATCAAGTCCTGTCAAGGCAAATATGGGACTTGAAGCATTTGCGAGAAACTCTACACCAATACCTTTAGTAGCCGATTCAATTTTAAAATCTGTGATCTTATCTTTGGTTATTGTGGGGGAATCAATGAGATCTCCATTCATGTCCGTTGCTTTACCCGGCAACTGGATGCAGAAACGATAAGGCAGACTTCCTCCCATTGCACGTAGCTTCAGGCTGATGGTAATATCCAAATAGTCATTTTTTCTGTCAGAGGATCCGCTCCAAGTCGTTTGTGCCCGATAGTTTATCACGAAGTCGTTGAAATCATAGTCTCCCAATTCAGGCCACATGTCTTCAAACATAAGTGTACCATATTTATTTTTAGCGGGTTTATATATAGTGGAAGTAGGCCAGCCACCTTCTGATACTCCTCTATCCGGAAACAAGCAGTCGGCTTCCCAACGGTTCGCTAAACTTCGTGTGAGGTTTTTTGACTTGATGCTTATCTTTTGAGTTTCGTATCCCCCGTTGGTTACCGGATATTTGATCCAGATGGCATTATTGGCGCTCGGCACTTCCAAAGAAGTGTTCTTGTCTCCTTCCGGGATCGCAAGGTCTGCTATCTGTTCGGAACATGCTTCGTCCAGATAGATGGAAGCGGAAACGGCATGCGGCGCATTGGTCGCAAGGGTGACGGTGCGTGTTGTAGACCAGTCGAAACCATCCGGTATAACCAGGTCAGTGGTGTTTCCGGTGGGTGGTACCGAAAGGTCTTTGTCGTCGTCTACACAAGATGTCAAAAGACACATTAGTCCTGCTAATGTGTACATTGCGGTTTTCATTCTTTTCATAATTTTATTGTATATTCATGTAAGTTTGCTGTGTGTTCTGTTTGAATCCTGATACAAACTTATTGTATATATTGTCAAATTACGCAAAGAATGTGGCAAAAGTGGTTGAAATGTTCAACTTTTAAGGGTCTGATAGTCTATTCGTGCGAAGAGAATCAATAAAGAAAAACTTCAGCCTGCCACAGTCAAGGGGGGAATGACCGGACAGGCTGAAAAATAAATCAAACAAATACCTATTTGAATAATAGGATTAGGGTATGAAATGTTTGATGGCTTATTTTATTGCTTGAGATGAATCGAGATATTTGAACCAGTTTTCGTTGAAGTCCGGACTGTCCGGTGAGAGATTCGGATTAGTGATCCAGCTTCTGAACTTGCCGTAAACCTCCATGATATCTTTCTTTTCGCGTGGATGTGCAAGCTTAACAGGCACTTTGATACCCCACACGAAATTGTCGGTACTGCAATATTTGATGTCACTGCGCATATTGTTTCCGGCTTCACCGGCGTATGAATGGCTGTAGTAAGCAGTCGGTTCGTAACCTCTCAGGTGAATTTCACGTCCTCCGTTCTTTTCTTTCTGGAGGAAGAAGTTCTGATTTTCTGAGATTGCCGCCGCCCATAATGCCTTTGTTCTTTCTAAGCTGTTGAAACAGTTGATCTTTAATCTGTATTTAATCGTTACCAGGTCATTGGCTGCTATCTGATGGTCAGCTTCGGTATTATAGAATGTTCCGCCGTTATTCTGTTTCCGTAATTGATCGGTGCCGGTGAATATGAAGATAGCAGGAGCGTCTTCTCCGGGATTCTGAAGTTCCATCTTAACAAGGTCGTTCCCGTTTATTTCGATCACTTCGTCGATATATTTGGCAGATGTTTGGTCTAATTGCAGTCCCAGGCGATAAGGCAGATAGCCTCCCATTGCACGGAAAGTGATTTCAAATTCAACTCCGTCTGCATCATAAGAATCTTTGCTTCCGTTGCCGCCGTCAAAGAAGATCGCTTGCGCATGATACCAGATAACGAAATCGTTGAAATCATAATCTCCCATTTCGGGCCAGTTATCTTCCATCATCAGGGTTGCCGTTTCTCCTTTTGCGGGATACCATTGATATCTGTATGCACCCTCTCCTCCGTTTGTGTCAAATCCACTCACGTTTTCCGGCAGTTTGACTAAGGTCTCTGCACGTGTAGAAGCCGTATTGAGGGGGATGTTCATCATTTCTTTCCCTTTGCTTGTAGCATACTGTACGTATAATGCCCGGTCTGCCTTGGCTACATCCAGGCGGATGTTTTTGGCAACTTCGGATACAGGCAGTTCTGTCAGTAAACTTGCGTCGGTGCATGATTCGTCGGTATAAATCGCCACTCGTGTTGCCACGGGCGAAGTAATGGAGAGATTGACACTCCTTGTAGTGGTCCAGTCCGCGTCATCCGGTATGACCAGGTCTGTCGTTTTTTCCGGTTCTTTGGGTTGTGAGAGGTCTTTGTCATCCTCAACACATGCTGTTAAAGCAAGTGTTGCTCCCAGTAGGGTGTACATCATCCAATGCGTTGTTTTCATTATTTTTGTGATTAGGATTATTTACTTGTTCGTTTGTGACTGCAAATATACAATGAAAAGTTGTATATTGTGTTACTTTGTGTCTTGTTTTTATATAAAATGTTGATTTTCTATGTGTATATGTGGTTGGAATAGTCAACTTTTGGCAGAATAGAGGCTGCGTATATACGAAACAGAGGCTCTATTCACTCAGAATAGAGCCTCTGTCTGTATAAAATAGAGCTTTCGTTTATTCGCTGATAACCTTTCTGTATTCTGCCACTGCCATTTTCTCTGCCAGGTAAGCATTAATCAGGCTGGTATGTGCCTGTGTCCACGAAAGTTGTGCCGAGAGTACGTCGACCATATTTGCTTTTCCTTCGTTGTAGGAGAAGGTGATCAGGTCCAGGTTTTCTTCTGCCAGCTCTTTATTTTCTTTGGCTGTCTTCACCTGCTCTTCCGTTTCCTGCAGCTTGGTCAGTGCGGCAGCCAGTTCCTGGTTGATCTGGTCTACTACGTAGCTTTGCTGCAACTTCTGTATACCCGTGTAGGCTTTCTGTTGCCGGTTGGTCTTGAACCTGGCTCCCCAGCGTAGCACGGGGATATTTACGCTCATGCCTACGATGGGGGTAAACTTCACGTCATATCCCATGTTGGGAGAAGCGGTGGCCCATCCGCCGGTGACGTACATGCTTACTTGCGGATTGTACTGGCTCAGGGCTGCCTTGCGTTGCGCCTCGCTTTTCTGGATGTTGACTTCTGTGCTGGCAAAGTCGGCACGGCGTTGCAGTACATCGTCCAGTGGGAGCAAGGTGACAGGCGGACACACGACACCGATGGAGCAAAGGCTGTCTACGGGAGCGTTGGGTTCTTCTCCCATCAGGATATTGAGTTTCTGTAGAGCCAGTGTATAATTCTGGCGTGCGCTGATGTATTGAAGTTCGGCTTCCTTACGGCGTGTCGAAATCATCAGCAGGTCGGTGCGGCTGATAGCGCCGTCTTTAAAACGGTCTTGGATGATTTCATATTGTTTCTCTACGATTTCCTGATATTGTGCCGAAGCGTCGAGCATGGCACGGGCTGAAGAGGCGTTCCAATAAAAGGCGTCACTCTGATAGTGAATCTGGTCGCGTGTCAGCTCTTCGCTCAGCTGATCGAGTTTTTCGTCAGCTTGGGCTATACGGTTCTGGGCTTGCAGGGCACCGCCTGTATAGAGTGGCTGCGACACGACGAATACCCCTTGATAAGTGTGGTTGCGGTATTGTCCGGCCGGTCCGTCCCAGGAGTCCATCTCTTTCAGGTTCAGTGTTCCCTCGGCGGAGATGTCCACTTTGGGCAGGAATCCTGTAAAGGCTATTTTCCGTGCGTCCGTGCTTGCCATTGATTTCAGATGCTGCTGTTTCAGCACCTGGCTGTAAGCTTCCACACGATCACGATATGCCTCACGGCTCAGATGCGGGGCTTGTGCCTGCACTTGTGTACAAAGTCCCAATGCAAACAGAAGTATAAGTTTATTCTTCATCATATACTTTTAAATTTTAGTTCATTTCTTTATCCCTTAATCCTGTGGATGGCGCAATAAGCTACCGGAAGCACAAACAGTGTCAGTGCCGAAGCCACAAGCAGTCCGCCCATGATGGTAGCCGCCATTCCGCCGAACATGGCGTCGAACAGCAACGGAAGCATACCTAAGATCGTTGTACCCGAAGCCATGGCCACCGGTACGATACGGCTGACGGTTGCCTTTATCACGGCTTCGCGCGGATCGAGTCCCGATTGACTTTCGATGTCGATCTGGTCCACCAGTACAATGGCATTTTTGATGTTCATACCGATCAGTCCCAGCAAACCGAGGATGGCGAAGAAGTCGAACGACTTGCCTAACAGCAGCAATCCCAGTACGATACCGATAAATATCAGCGGCAGCATCAGCAAGATTACCGTCGGCTTGCGGTAGGTTTTAAACAGCAGCAGCAGGGTGGTGAACATCAGGAAGAAGGTCAGCGGCAGGTTTTTTGCCAGAGCTTCGTTCGATTCCACCTGGCTTTCCTGTTCGCCGAAGTATTTCAGGGTGTATCCTTCCGGAACCTTGATCTCTTTTTGCACCTGCGACCATATCTGGTTGAAGGCCGCGATGGCATTCACTCCCCTCCGGGGATCGCATTGCGCCATCATCACCATCTGGCGGTTGTAATCCTTCACATTTGAGAAGCGATAGCGGAAGTCGAACTCCGACACTACCTGCTCCAGGCTGGTGGTTTCCGGCCCGTTGCCGAATACCGGTAATGTACGCAGGTCGTTGATGCGGAAGGAATCCGTCACACTGTTGCCTTTCAGCAGAATCGGCAGCACCTGGTCTCCTTCGCGGAATTCACCGAGAGTCATGCCGTTTGTCCCGATCTGGATGCTTTGAGCCATGCCTTGGCGGGAGACTCCCAGGGGTTGTGCCCGTTCCGGGCTGTAGATCGGTTTCCAGATGGGTATTTTATTTCCCCACGAGTTACGTATATTAATAAGGTCAGGGTTCCGGTGCATGATCTCCAGTGCCCGGTTGGTCAGTGCCACCAGCGTGTCCACATTGGGCCCGATGAAACCGATTTCGATGGCTGCATCCACAGCCGGCGACAGTTTGAAGAGGCTCGTACGGGTGATGGCGTTCGGAAAGTTGGCTTTCATGTAACCGTCGAACTGTTCTTCATACTCTTTGGTATACTTGCTGTCGTTCAGTTCCACCAATACATTGGCAAAGTTCGGCTTCGGCCCTACGGAGGTAGACGCCAGGTAGTAACGCAGCGGAGTGCTTCCGAAGGTGATCGATACTTTTTTCACTTCCGGCAGTTTTTGCAGATGGGCTTCCACTTTCTTCATCTCCCGGGCCACGTCGTTCACCCCATATCCGTCCGGATAAAACACGTCGGCGCGGAAGTAGGGCTTGTCCAGTGACGGGAAGAAGTTTTGCGGCATCATTCCCATCACCACCAGTGAGACGATGAAGAGCACGATCATCGACCCTAACGTCACAATTTTGCGCCGGATCAGGACGCTCAGTATCTTTTCGAATTTGTGGTAGAACGGTTTGTCGTACGGATCTTTGCCTGCATTTTTGGCCTTGGCTTTCAGGATAAAGTTTCCGAATACGGTGGTTTGTGTCAGTGCCAGCACCCAGCTCAATCCCAGTGAGATGGCCAGTACGACGAAAAGCGGCTTCACGATTTCCGCCACGGACGAAGGTGCCAGATAAAGCGGCAGGAACGAGCAGATAGCGATGAACGTGGCTCCCAGCAATCCCCATTGTGGTCCGGTGGCTCCGTCGATCAATGCTTTCCGGCGGTCCACTCCGCGGGCGATGGCTATCTGCGCATTGTCCGTCACCACGATGGCGTTGTCCACCAGCATACCCATGGCGATGATAAATCCCGCCAGTGACGTACGGTTGAGTCCTACACCCATGAAGGACATGATAAGCAGCGTACCTCCGATGGAGAAGACCAGTGAAGAGCCGATCAATACTCCGGCACGCATCCCCATCACCAGCATGATGATGACAATTACGATCAGGATCGACTCAATCAGGTTGATGATAAATCCGTTGTTCGCCTCTTTGGCTATGACGTTTTCAAGATAAAGGCTTTCCAGGTTCAGTCCCACAGGCATCAGTGGGAGGAGTTCGGCCAGTTTCTGGTCTACCATCTCACCCGTCAGCACCACGTCGCGTTGCGGGTCGGTAGATACGCCGATACCGATGGCACGTTTGCCATTGACACGCATGATGGTGCCCGGCGGGTCCATGTATCCTTTCTCTATGACGGCGATGTCACCCAGTTTTACCTGTCCGGCGCGGGTGGTGATTACCTGGTTCCGGATGTCGTCCACCGTGGTATACATACCGTTGGCTACTATGCGCAACTGTTGTTCGCCGGCGCTGATTTCTCCGGTGTTGATAATCTGGTTCTGCGATTGCAGCAGGCTTGCCAGCTGTTTGGGATCGATACCCATGCCTGCCAGCTTGTTCACCGAGACGAATATATTCACCACCTCGGTCTGTGTGCCGAACAGTGCGACTTTCATCACCCCGTCGGCAGTGACCACCTGTGTCTTGATACGTTCGGCCCAGTCCCTCATTTCTTCGTAGCTGAATCCGTCGTCGGCTGTCAGGCCGTAGTAGATACCGAATACGTCACCGAAGTCGTCCGATACTGTGGGTACCGAAGCTCCGCTTGGCAATTGGGGTTGTATGTTGAGCACTTTGCGCCGCAGTTCGTCCCATTTTTGGGGGATGGAGGAAGCCGGTAGCGAGGGGAGCAGTTCGAACGTGATTTTGGAAATGCCGTACATGGATTCGGACTTGATCTTGTATACTCCGCTCATGCTCTGTATCTCACGGGAGATGGGCTCGGTGATCAGCCGTTCCACTTCGGCGGGCTCGGCACCGGGATAGCGCGTCATGATGACGGCCGATTTGATGACAAAAGGAGCATCTTCCTTCTTGCCCAGGCTGCTGAAAGAGGAGATACCTCCGATCAGCAATACAGCCAGAAAGAAGTAGATGACTTTGGTATTGTCTAATGAATATTTGGCTAAATTCATGATTGTATATGGTTTTGAGTGCACCACAGATTACACGGATTTTCACAGATTAATGATTTATATTATTGATAATAAGATTAAAAAATCTGTGTTAATCCGTGTAATCTGTGGTGAAATTAATTATTGCGTTGAGTGGGCACTCTTATTTCAGTTCCTTCACCGTTTCGCCTTCCACCAGTTGTGTTACGCCGGCTATTATAACCGTTTCCCCTGCTTTCAGTCCTTTCGAGATAAAGGCCTGTGCGTCTCCCGTCGGAGAGTAAACGGTTACTTCACGGCGGTTTACCTGATTCCCGTTCAGTACCCACACGTAGGTTTTGTTTCCTTCGCTTTCACCGAAAATGGCACTCAGGGGCACTACCGTCATGGTTTCTTCCAGGAACGGACCTACATCGGCCGAGAAGCGGATGCTGCACGTGAAACCCGGTTTCACCTCATACAGGGCATGGTCGAAAGCGGGATCGTCGATGGTGATCGTCACCGGGATACCCGTACCGTCCGTCGAGATGTCGAGATATTCCTCCAGTTTGGCATTGAAGATGTGTCCGCGGTATGTATCGAACTCCACGCGGAAGTGTTGGTCTTTGGAACGGAGCAGATAAAGGTAAGCATCGGGGATGGTGAACTTGATGCGCAGTTTCTTGGTGTTGACCAGCTGCACAATGCCTTCGCCCGAGTTCACGCGCTGATAGTTCTCCACTAACCTTTTCTCGATAGACCCGTCGAAAGGGGCGGTCAGTTTGGTGTCGCGCATATTGTTGCTCGAAAGTTCGTAAGCCGATTTCTTTTGTTGGAAAGTCGATACGCTGATTTCATATTCTTGTACCGAGATAGCCTGCCGTGCCAATAATCGTTTGTTACGTTCCACTTGGGCAGCGGCGGTTTCGTAAGCCGATTTGTCTGCTGCATACTGTAAGGCCAGGTCGCGCGGATCGATGGCCGCAATCAGTTGTCCTTTTTTGACCCGTTGTCCTTCTATCACCGGCAGGTTGATGATCTGTCCGCTCACGCGGAAGGCCAGTTTCACATAGTCTACAGCTTCTACAATGCCCGAAAAGTCCTTTCTGATTTCCGACCGGGACTCTACCCTGGCCGTCTTTACGGGGCGTACTGTTGCCGCATTGTCTTCTTTTTTTTGTCCGCAAGCCGTTAATAGAATAAGTGCTGCGAGGATACATCCATAGTTTTTTCTCATATTTCCCATTGATTAAGAGTCTGTTTAGTCTCATTTTGAGGGGGCAAAGATATGAAACTGAAAAACTATAAACAGTTTTCCGGTTTGATAATTTAATATTATTAACAACCTGAGGCGGGTGTGGCGAGGCTTGGCGACGATGAACGAGAACTCACCACGGAGGACACAGAGGACACAGAGTTTTAATCTCTTGTTTATAGGATTATTTTAAGAGAAAATCTTCTCTGTGTCCTCTGTGTCCTCTGTGGTGAGCCCTCGTTCATCGTTGAAAACCGTTTTATTTCTGCCTCGGTACAGTCAAATCTTTACCCTTTTTCAGGTTATAAACAACTTCGGAGATACGGATGTTCAACTCACATCCTTCTAAAAGAGAGATTTTTATCGCCTGTTTTTCGACTTTCATCTGCAGGGTGCATCCACGGAAATTTACTTTGAATGTATAGCTGTCCCACGCTTGGGGGATGATGGGGTTGAAGTCGAGCTGTCCGTCCAGTATTTTCATTCCCGCAAATCCGCGTACGATGACCTGCCAACTTCCCGCCATGCTTGTGATGTGCAACCCTTGGTGTACCTCATTATTATAGTCGTCCAGATCCAGGCGCGTGGCATGCAGGAAGAGGCGGTAGGCTTCTTCCGTGTCGCCTATCCAGGCAGCCAGAATGGCGTGGACAAAAGGTGACAGGGATGATTCGTGTACGGTACGGGGTTCGTAGAACCGGAAGTTCCGGAGAATCGTTTCACGGTCAAAGTTTTCGTAATACAGGAACAGTCCTAACAGCACGTCGCTCTGCTTGATGTAGCACGAACGCAGGATACGGTCCCATGACCACCATTGGTTGATCGGCCGTTCGTTTGCCGGGATATCGTCCACCGTGGTCAGCTCCTTGTCCGGATAGCCGTCATCCTGTATGAAGATGCCCTGTTGTTCGTCCCGGGGGAGATACATTCCGTCGATGATCTTCTGCCAGCGCGAAGTCTCTTCGGCATAATTGAAGCGGGTGACACGGCGCACCCGTGCATACTCTTCCGGAAATTCGTGGGCCACCATCTCGATGCTGTCTATGGTGCTTTGCAGGCATTGCACGCAGGAGAAGTTGGTGTACCAGTTGTTGTTGACGTTGTTTTCGTATTCGTTAGGCCCCGTCACTCCCAACAGCACAAATTTTTGCCGTGCCTGCGAGTAGGATACCCGCTGGCTCCAGAACCGGCAGATGGCAATCATCACCTCCAGTCCGTAGCGGGCAATGTACTCTTTGTTGCCTGTCACCCTGGCATACTGCATGATGGCATATACTATGATGTTGTTGCGGTGTATCTCTTCGAAAGTGATTTCCCACTCGTTGTGGCATTCTTCTCCGTGGATGGTCACCATCGGATAGAGTGCCGCCCCGTCGGTAAATCCCAGTTTACGTGCGTTTTCGATGGCTTTGGGCAACTGGTTATAGCGGTAGAGCAACAGTTTGCGGCACACTTCTCTCGGGGTGGACAGCAGGAAGTAGGGCACACAGCACAATTCTGTGTTCCATTGCGTGTTGCCGCCGTATTTTTCTCCCGTGAATCCCTTCGGACCGATGTTCAGCCGCTCGTCGTCTCCCTGATAGCTCTGGTTCAGCTGGAAGATGTTGAACCGTATGCCCTGCTGTGCTTCCGGGTCTCCTTTGATCTCCACGTCCGTCTCCTCCCAGATTTTTGCCCACCGCTCCTTATGGGCTGCCGTCAGCGATTCCCATCCCTGCTCCCTGGCTGCTTTGGCTTCGTTCACAGCGCGCTCTACCAACTCCTGACGGTCACATTGCAGCGACGACACGATGGCGGTATACTTGATAAGAGTCACCTTCTCGCCGGGCTTCACGTCCGCTCCGGCGCTGAATCCTGTCAGTTTTTCTTTTTCTATCTTGATGGGGCTGACGCTTATCTGCTTGCTGTTCCTGAAAAAACGGTACGTCAGTGCGCAGCAGATTTGTGAATCTTCCCGCCGGGTTTGCGCCCAGAGGTAAGCGTAGTCGTTGGTGGTTTCGGCACGCAGGATGTTCCACATCTTTTCGTCGAAATTGGCGCTTTCGTGCTTCACGTCGCCGTTCAGATAGGGTACCAGCGAGATCTTGCCTTCATAGTTCACCGATGTCACACTGTATTTTATCAGACACAGGTTCTGGTTGTCCATGCTGTTGATGTGCTCTACGTGCACTTCCAGCGTGTTGCCTTTGGGCGAAGTCACCCTGAAGTCACGGTACGAGATTCCCGCCTTCATGTCCAGCCTGCGTTCATAGCTCTCCACATCCCAGTGTGCCAGATCCAGTTCCTCGTCGATCAGGCGCACGTAGATGCCGCTCCAGTCCGGAGTGTTCGGTATACGTGAGAAGAATCGCGGGTAACCGTTTTTCCACCATCCCACACGGGTGCGGTCCAGAAAAGTGATTCCTGCTACGTATGATCCCTGCAGGGAGTCGCTGCTGTAGGACTCTTCAAAATTGCCCCGCTGTCCGAAACGTCCGTTACCGAGGCTGAATATACTTTCCGAAGCGCGAAGGTTGTCGGCGTGAAAACCTTCTTCTATGATGTTCCATTCGTCTACCTTGAGGAATTTTTTCATGGTCATTGGGATTGTGTTTTTTAGATCGGCACCTAAGATACAAAAAAAACTTCTGATGCACAATCATTGTGCATCAAAAGTCTTTTTTTTACCGTGGAGGACACAGGGTCCCGCAGGGTATTCATGTCGATAATCGATCGTCTAAGGATTCATTGCGTTGACTCCCAATGCTCCGAGTATGGCAGTAGCCACGGCTATCACCACTTTCAGCACTTTGTGCCAGATTGTTTTTTTCATTGCTTCGTGTGTTTTAAAATATTCATTTTTATGCCGTCGGATCATCTACAATATCTCCGTCGCCTCCGTCGCCGGAGGGCGTTTCACTCTTGATGTAGAACGACACATTGTTCTCTCCTCCGCGGGTGGTAGCCGTGCTGTCGTTTGCCAGTCGCAGACTGTTGTCCACGGCAAAGCGGATATGCACACGCCTGATACCCTTTACGGTACACTCTTTTTCCGTTTCCGTTCCGGCGGAAGTCAGCGTGATGTAGAACGTACCGAGCCCGTCCACCTTCACTTTGTTTCCCTCCACCAGCGACTTTTTCAGTTGCCGGACGAATGCCTGCATGACGTGTGTCACGTCTTCCGCGCTCAGGGCTCCGGTGATTTCTATCTCTTTGGCGATGGAGGCGATGGTAGCTGTTTTGGAGCTGCCCGGCTCTTGTTTCAGATAATACTTTTGAGGCGACGATTTGTCGCTCAGATCTTTGTAGCGCTGATAGCGCATCACAGGTACTGCCATAATAAAATGTTTTTTGGATTCATAAAATGTTTTCTTTCTGTAATACATCAAGGCCTTTCTGATTACGATGTAAAGGTAGTACTTATGCTTTATCCCACAGGCTGTCCGGGGCAAGATGCGGGCATTGGCGGCTCTTTGGTCCCGTAAGTGCCTTTTTGAAGATAAAAACGGACAAGAAGCCTTGCCCGTCCACTGCTTTTTTAGTATCTTAGTACTCTGAATCAATAAGTGTCACAAAGCAAAAATGAATCCGGTTCACCACAGAGTACACGGAGGACACAGAGTTTTAAATTCTTGTTTATTAAGATATTTAAGAGAAAAATATTCTCTGTGTCCTCTGCGTCCTCTGTGGTGAACCCAACTCAAAAAAACAGTATGGAAAAGAAACCAGAAACCACAGAGAAAAAGTTCCGGATAAAGAGTTATGGCAAGTCCGAACTGGCCTCGCTCTATATGCCCGAAATCAGTCCTAAGAGTGCCGCAAGCGAATTGCGCAAATGGATCGGCAAGTCTCCCGGTCTGACGGAGGCCCTTTCCGCTACCGGGCTGCGTACTAAAGACAAGCGCTATACGCCCGCCCAGGTGGAACTGATCGTAGAGGCGATCGGCGAACCGGGATGACGATGGCGGGGCGGCCTTTCACGGCAGGAAATCGAGCGTTTTTTCAGTCTCCGCATTTCCGCCCATTCCGAACCAGTGTTTGGAGTCGAACTGTGTGTTCCGTATCCGGTCGCCGGTGCGTTCCGCCGTGGCGTCCTCTTCGCAGGGTGAGTACCGCCCGTTGACCGGGTTGAACACAAAGCTGCACTCGCCGATATTCCCTAAATGGCGGAATTTCACTTTTTTCACGTGTACCCGTGTCACACCTGCCTGCCGGTCGCGCTCTATCACCAGTCCGAAGTCACATTTATTGACGAATGCCGCCGATCCGTTGATGTCCTGCAGCGTGGGTACGGGCAGGCGTTTCGTCAGCGGGTCTGTCTGCATCTTGCGTGGATGCGCCACGAGGATGACGAGGCATTGGTGCCTTTGGGCGAAGTTTGCCAGCAGGTCGAGGAATGCCGAGATATATTGCGTTTCCGTCTGTCCGCCCGGGATGCGGTGTTCCAGCCGGTTGAAAGGGTCCAGTACCAGTATGCGGATGCCCCGCCTCCTCACCAGTTGGCGTGCCCGTTCCAGTATCGATTCTACGGTGAAATCTTCTTTGGGCAGGATGCTCGAAATGTTTTCCGCCAGATAGCGTTGCGCTTTCTCGTAGAGCATTTCGGTCATCAGTCCCTTGCGGAAACGCTGTCCGGTCAGTTTTTCGGTCAGTTTGGCCAGGTGATAGGGGAGGGGTTGGTTTTCGGGGCTGAAATAAGCTGTCCGCCATTGGTGGTTGAGGCAGAGGCGCAGCACCAGTTCGTCCGTGAACTCCGATTTTCCGTCGCCCGGGTGTCCCGTGATGACGCAGAGCCTTCCGGTCTCGAAGGTGCAGAGGTCGTCCAGGTTCTTCAGTCCCGTTTCCGCTCCCCGTGGCAGTCCGTTTTCAAAAAGTATGCGCATCTCTTCGTCCACATCGGCCGCTGTATATACGCCTTCCAACGGCATCTCCGGAGCGTCGGCAAGCGCCTGCGACAATGCTTCCGGACCTGCCTTTACCAAGAGCTCGTTGGCGTCTTTGCACCCTTCGCCGTAGCTGACCACCCTGCAACGTTCGCGTCCCAGGCGGCGGAGCAACTCCTGTTTCAGCTCTTCCCCTTTCGGGTCGGCATCGCCGGCTATGTAGATCACCCGCTTATCTTCGAAATGGCTGTCCACAAAGCGGTCCATCCACTTCAGGTTACGGTTGGCACCTCCGGGCACCGATATCACGTCAGTGCGCCCTGCCGTGACAAAGGCGGCTGCATCCAACTCTCCTTCGGTGATGATACATTCCGGGGTGCCTTTGATGCCGTCGATGTTGTAGGGAATCAGTTCCGCTCCGGTGAGCATTTTGAAGTGTTTATGGAGCGTGGCACGGAACTTGATGTTTACCAGCCGTCCCTCTTCCAGATAGTTGAAGCAGAGACAGGGTTCTTCAAGTCCGCTTTGGGGCATGTATTGCACCGACGAGGTGATGTGCAGTTGTTCCGCCGCGTGTGCACTGATGTGGCGTTCGTCCGCCAGCCATTTCAGTTGCACCGGAGTGAGAGGGGTTTCGTTGGCAGGTTTTTGGGGATGTTGGGGGGCAGCGGTGCCGTCCGGGGCTGTTGGCCGGGGGCTTGTCCGGTTTCTTTCGGCGGGGAAGTCCACCAGCGGATCTCCTGTCTTTCGTCCGCCATGCTTTCCGCTTCCGTCGTCTGCCACTCCGCTCCATCCGCAGTAATGGCATTTGTAGAGTCCTGAGTCCAGGTCCACCGAAAGGGACTTGTCACTTTTGTTGCTTCTCTGCCCGATACATCGGGGACATTTGGTCTTGATGTGGCCTGCTGTGCGGCCGTAGGCATCAAATTCGATGCCGAGTTCACGAAAATTAAATGATTTCATGGTCGATTTCCATTTGTTTTTAGGCGTTTGCTCTAAACTTGCCGGAAACGGAAATCTGGGTAATGGTTTTGATTTCACCACAGAGGACACAGAGGGCATAGAGAGATTAATTGGCTGCGCTCTGTAGTAAGTTTTCAGACAAAAGAACAGAAGAACAAACAAATAAAGGATAATTTGTTCTTTTGTTCTTTTGTCTAAAAAAACTCTGTGTCCTCTGTGGTGAGTATCCTTAAGATAGCTTTTCTATTTCTTCAATGGGCAGGCCCGTTATTTGGTGAATGGTTTCGGGCGGGAAGTTCAGTGATTTCATCTTTCGGGCGTTTTCTCTTTTCTCTTCGATCCGTCCTTCCGCCAGCCCTTCCTGTCTGCCTTCTGCCAGCCCTTCTTGTCTGCCTTCCAGTGCGGCTGTACTCAGCACGTCATTTTGTATCATGACAGCATTGATATGCTCGTCATACGCCAGTCGTTCTTTTTTATCCATGTTGTAATAAATCAGTTTCCGGCGTGCCTCTTCCAGTCCGGGTGCTTTCGTATCCGGGCGGATGATACCGGTTTTGAGATATTCAATCCATTCTTCGAGGGGAGTGACGGCTACTTTATTGAATTCGTTCACCCGGATCAGGAAGTATTCGGGGAAGATTTCGGCAGGCAGTTTCCGTATGATGGCGTTCTTCTCTTTAGTGGTCACTTCAAGGAAGTCTCCTGTATGTACCCCCACGAAAGTGTTCTGCCCGTGATACAGGTAGTCGTTTCCCCGTCCGATGTCGAAATAGAGTATGCTGACGGAGTACACCTTCTTCACCTCCGAGTAGAGTTCTCCCAGTTCGATATGCTCTGTGATGGCCTTTGCCACTCCGAAGAGGATTCGCTCCAGATAATAGATTTCTCGGGTGTTCTGCACCTCTACGATGATGATTTCGTCTTTGCTGTTCCGGGCCTTGATGTCCACGCGGTTGAATTTCTCGTTTTCGCGCTGTTGGTTTCCTTCACTTTCCAGTATCTCTACGATGCGTATCGGTTCGTTCAGCAGCACTGTGAGGAAACCCTCCAGCACGCCGAAGTTGGCTTTATTGCGCAACAGCCGTTTCACCGCCCAGTCAAATCGGATATATCTGTCTGTATAATCCATTATCGTACCTCCTCTTTGTATTCATATCCCGCAAATATAGCTTTTAAAAGGGATGATTCCAAATTAGAGCCTGTTTAATTTACCACAAAGTCTCACACAGAGATTAATTGGCTGCGCCCTGCCTGTTTTCAGACAGATGAACAAAAGAACACATAAAGAATAATTTGTTCTTTTGTTCATCTGTCTGAAAAAACTCCGTGTCCTCTGTGTCCTCTGTGGTGAATGTCCGTTTCCGATAAGTCAAAGAGCGATATTGGTTTTCTTTACGTTTCCTGCCGGCAGAGACCGTTCTCCCTGCCGCCATTAGTCTCCGGTGGTGCCGTCATTCCGTCCACTTCCCCGACTCGGAGCTCCACACGGCGTTCTCCGACGGGCGGGGCGGTGCTTCGTCCGGGATGTGCTCTCCGCAATAAGAGCGGGCTCCTGTCAGCGGGTCGCGCTGCTCAAAGCGGTAAGCGTCTGCTCGGCGTTCGGTTGTTTCCAGGCGGTTCAGCACAGTGTCCAGCGCCTGCCGGGTGGCAGAGCCGCGACGGATGAAGTTGCTGAAGTAACTTTTGGCGTCGGCTATGGAGAAGAGGGTTTGCTCTTTGCCATACGTCACGATATGTTGCTTGAAGAATGTCCGGATGTGTGGCAGCAGCTCCATGAAGCGGAAGCCCATGCCTGAGTGCATGGCCTGCACCTCCAGCCACGACTGTTCGCCGAAAGCACTCTCCACGTATGTTTCCCATCTTTGCGGCGAGGGCTGTCGGGGTGGTTCCGTTATTGGGACGGAAGGAGGCTCGGGGGCAGCCCTGATTATCTCTTCTTCTTCTTCTTTTTCTTTTAATATATTCTTTTTCTTACACCGTGTTGCGGTGAAACGCCCGTTGGCAGCACGTTTCACGGTGACTTTCACCCCACCCGCGGTGGTGGCTCCGGCAACCGCAGTCCCGGTTGCAGCGGATTCTCGACGGTCCGTCCCGGTCGAAATGCGGTTCCGGACGGGGGCATCCGGTTCGGTGTTCATCTCTTCGTCGAGATAGATGCTTGAGAAGCTGCGCCCGTTTTCGTCTTCCGCGTAGAGACGGAACAGGCGGAAGTCGCACACTATCTTTTGCAGCTTTTCCGGGGATACATTCCAGCGGCGTGCCAGTGCAGGCAGTGAAGCAAAGGCGCAGCGATACCCCTCGTGTTGTCGTAACTCGGCCAGCAGGACGGTATAGATGCCTATGCCTTCTATGCCGTTCTGTTCGCATAGGGCGATCACCCGGTCGTCGGACATCATGCTGACGCGATAGCGGAAAAATAATTCGTATTTCATAATAATGCAAGTTAAATGATTCGATTCTGTGCAGAGTGCTTTCTTTCAAACCTATTCTGCAGCAGCAAAGGTAGGGCTTCGGGTGCGTATTTCCATATAATCCTCCGGAGGCGTTCTACGCCTTCTGGAGTGTTTCTTCATTGTTTTTCTCTTTCATCTCGTTCCAGAGCTTAAATAGCTCTCTTTCAATGTATTCCTCCGATACGGACTGTTGAGGACGGTAGATGCTCCGGAAGTCATAGGCACGGCATAGCTGGTGTGTCAGATGGGGGATGAACGGCTTGTCCGGATCGAAGGTATCGAGGCTGACCGCATTCCGGAGAGCAAACGTAAGTAACTGATTTCTTTCTCTTTGTATGACAATGCGATCCTCTTTCTTAGAGTAAATCTTGTTACATACTTCCAGAATCTCTTCCGGGTCTTCAAACACTAATTTCAGGCTTCCTTCGTTGATTTCAGCCTCACATTTAAAAAAAATTCTTTCTTCATTATTTTATTATTATTTACAATAAATGAAGATACAAAATTAAGGTATATTAGTGAAAAACGAACGGTTTAGAGGCTTTGATAATGTTCTTTAACAAATAGGAAATCTCTGGTGATGTTTGGAATATATTGCTGATTATAAGAAGAATATGCTTATTTATCTGTTTCAAAAAACGTACGTCTTTTGGCACAAAAATAGTCTCTTCTTCTTGTTTATCCAAATAATTTATAAATAATATTTTTGGATAAAATGTATTTATGTTTGTCAAAAGGCGTTTTTATCGTGGTTTCAAGGCATTTTTGACCATCGGGTGAGAAGGTTGAAAAGCTGATACAATGAAATGTGAACTAAAACTTGAAAAGTGGAGTGCCAAAAGACGTACGTTTTTTGAAACACAAATAGTAATGAAAGATACTGCTTGGAGATTGCAATGTGCTGATAATAAAATGATTATATCGTGCCCGTGTCTTGAAATAGGACAAAGAGTAACTTTGTAAGCATTTGGCTGCTAATTCGTTTTATTAATATGATAATTGAATATTTATGAAAAGGTCATTTTTATGTATTAGAACTGCGCTGATAGGAATATCCTTATTTGCAGTGTCTTCTTGCTATTATGACGACTCCGAATTAAGGGGGCGTCTGGATCAGGTGGAAAGTAAAGTAGCCGAACTGGAAAAGTGGTGTACTACCGTAAACCAAGAGATTCTATCATTGAAAGGATTGGTGGAAGCTCTGGAAAATAATGATTTTGTGACCGGGGTGACGCCGTCAGAAGAGGGGTATGTCATCACGTTCTCGAAAGGAGGCAATATTACCATAAAGAACGGCAAGGATGGTCAGGATGGTGAAGACGGCAAAGACGGTGAGGATGGCAAAGATGGCAAGGACGGAGTCAACGGAGTAAGCCCGGTTATAGGAGTGGCCAAAGCCGCCGACGGCCTGTACTACTGGACCGTGCAGACGGGCACAGGTGCTCCGGCCTGGATGACGGATGCCAATGGAGACAAGATACGTACCACCGGGGATGAAGGTGATAAGGCAATTTCCCCGACTTTGAAAACCGGGTCGGAATTGGGGGACGGATACAAGGCGGACGCTGTGTATCTTTCGGTAGATGGCGGCGGGACATGGACGAAGGTATCCGGCGATAACGGAACTAATGGAACTGACGGGGTTGACGGAACCAACGGAACCGATGGAAAAGACGCTGTTTTCGCGGGCATGGACAATTCGGATCCGGACTACGTCGTGTTCATTCTGTCTGATAACACTCCGGACGATCTGACGGACAACCCCACTTTGCGCATCCCTAAGTATATCGCGCTGGGGCTGGATTTCTTTTCGGGGACCACTCCGATAGACCTGAGCCGGGCCATCGCCATGGACGAGATGGACGGAATCACCTATCAAATAAAGGGAGATGCCGGTAAAGTGCGTGTATCGCTGTTCAGGCAAACCAATGACGGATGGCTTGTGACTGTTGACGAAACAAACAGGAAGATCGACGCCACCGCCATCACCGGAAAGAATGACGTGACGCTGATGGCTACGGACAATGCGGGACACAACACCTTCTACCTCCTGAGCCTGACGAAGAATGCCGAAAATGACGGTACGGCAGCCAAACCCTACCGGATCAGGAACAAAGCGGACCTGATGGGGCTGGCCTACAGTGTGAACCGGGGCGATGCGTACGGCGGCAGGCATTTCAGGCTTGAAGCGGACATCGACCTGAACGGAACCCGCTGGACGCCTATCGGAGGGGAAGACGGTTCGCCCGGCTTCAGCGGTGTGCTGGACGGACAGGATCATACGGTGTCGAACCTGAAAATAGAAAAAGCGGATGTCTTTGATTACTATGGTTTAGTGGGCAAGGCTGTATCGGCGGAGATAAAGAATATCCGGATTGAATCTCCGAAATTCGAGGTGCTTAAAGGGATGGATATAGGCGGACTGATCGGAGGAGCCCGGAGCAGTACGGTTACCGGTTGTCAGGTGACGGATATAGAAGTAAATGGTGAGAATTGTGCATATATCGGTGGCCTGATAGGAGAGGCGGAAAATAGCGACATAGAATCTTGTACGGTGCTTGGCGGAGAAATTATCGGAAATAGTTATGTAGGCGGACTGATAGGCGAAGTCAATGCAGGCACCGTTCTTCATAGCAGGGCTGCCTGCGCTGTGACTGCCGAAGATGCTGTGGGCGGATTGATAGGCTTGGCCCAGCAAGTCGGTGCCATTACGGACTGTTCCGCCACGGGCAATGTAATTCTGACCGGTGCGCGAGGGCCCTATGCCGGTGGGTTGATAGGGGAGAACTTCAGTAATTTTAGTGCGCAGACGATTATGGCCTGTTATGCTACCGGAACGGTTACTTGCGGTGGAAACGGCCCAGTTAACCTGGGAGGGCTGATAGGGCGCAATGGCATGAATGGCGCTACACAAAGCATTGTGCTGTGTTACGCCACGGGGGACGTGTCGTCCGCTACCCATAATCGGGAGAATTGTTTGGGCGGACTTATCGGCGCTTCACAGCAGCAATCTACGCAATCTATACAGGCCTGTTACGCTACGGGAACCGTCAGCACGACCGGCAGTTATGATAAAAATGTAGGCGGACTGTTCGGGGAATATGAACTCTACGATGGAGTAGCCCGAATGACCGGGTGCTATACCACTTGCAATAAAGGAACTTATGGATTTGGGACCGGGTCTGATGAAACCGATTTGACGCTGACCGATGTGGAAATTATCGCGGGTCCTGTCACCGATAAGGTCAGTGATATGAACCGGGCGGCAGAGAGGTTTCCTTATCAGTATGACGCGAACGGTAAGATCATCTCTATGGAGTGACAGGCGAGGTTGAGTGACCGGAAGAGGAAGATGTGTCAGAACCCTTTTCACCACGGAGGAATACAGAGTATCACAGAGGCTTTTTATTAATAATCAACAACTTTAAATCGCCTCTGTGTTACTCTGTGTCCTCTGTGGTGGGTTTCGACACACACTCCTCTTCCGCTTACCCTTCGTGATGCACCACCGTCTCTTTGATGAAATAGACGCAAACGGCTCCCACGATCAGCAGTACGCCCGCCAATACCAGCATGTTCACCTGATGTCCGCCGACAAGGTGGAGGATGCCTCCGCCGACGAGTGCCGCTACAATTTGCGGAACGCAGATGGTCCCGTTAAACAATCCCAGGTAAGCACCCATATTCTTGCCCGAAACAGAATTGGTCAGGATGGTGAACGGCAGGGCGAGCATGGCTGCCCAGGCGCATCCGATCAGCAGGTAGGAGGCGAACAGCAGGTATTCGTTGTGGAAGAAGAGGGTGGATATAAATCCGGCGCCACCCAGCACGAGGCTCAGTGCGTAGGCCTGCTTGCGTGCCTTGAACAGGGGGAGCACCACTGCCCAGATGACCGAGCCGATGGCCTGTACGGCAAACAGCACGCCTACCCAGTTGCCCGCTTCCTGATAGCCTGCGCTCTGCACGTCGGTGGTGCCCCATACGGTGGCTGCGATGGCACCGTTGGTATACGTCCACATGTACATGAAGGCCGCCCAGCAGAAGAACTGTACCAGGCCTACCGTCCAGAATACTTTCGGGGCATGCTTCAGCAGAGAGATGAAGTCGGTTTTCTCTTTCTTTTCGTCGGCTGTGATACCGTGGAATTCTTCAAACTCTTTCGGGGGCATCTCTTTCACTTTTACCGTGGTGTAGATGACGCACAGGATCAGGATGGCGGCACCGATGTAGAACGAGTAAATCACCGAATCGGGTACCGTCCCCTTGCCCGCCGTATTGCTGATGCCGATAAACGTGAAGATGAACGGGAACAGATAACCTACCAGGCTGCCGGCATTGCATAGGAAGCTCTGGATGGAGTAGGCCAGTCCCTTCTGTTTCTCGTTTACCATGTCGCCCACCAGCATTTTGAAAGGCTGCATGGCCATGTTGATCGAAGTATCGAGGAACATCAGCGACACCAGTCCGAAGGTCATCGCCGTGCCCACTGCCATGCCGAAACTGCCTGCATTGGGCAGCAGGCACATCACGAGCACCGCGATCAGCGAACCTACAAAAAGGTAAGGGATGCGCCGCCCGAAGCGTGTCCAGGTTTTGTCGCTTGCCGAACCGATGATGGGCTGTACGATGATTCCCGCTAACGGAGGGAGTATCCAGAAATAGCTCAGACTGTGCGGATCGGCGCCTAATGTGGCAAATATGCGGCTGATGTTGGCGCTTTGCAGTGCGTATGCAATCTGTACGCCGAAAAAACCAAAGCTGATGTTCCACAGCTTCCAAAAACTTAAGTCAGGTTTTACTTTCATGGTGAATCTATAATTATATTGTTTTGAGTTCACCACAGATTGCACAGATTAACACAGATTGATAATTTGCCTTATTTATTACCAATAAAATTAAAGAATCTGTGAAAATCGGTGTAATCTGTGGTGAACCCGGTTTATTTCGTTGTTCCTCGTACCACCAGGTTGGTCCGCACGATTTTGTTGCTGCTTTTCCCTTCATCGTTTCCCTCCAGTTTTTCTATCAGCAGCTTGATGGCACTTTTGCCTACCTCCTCGCCGTGCTGCTCTACCGTGGTCAGTTTCGGGTCTGTGCTTTGGGCAATGGCTCCGTCTGTGAACCCGCAGATGGACACTTCGTCCGGCACTTTCCGTCCCACCAGTTTGCAGGAATAGAGGATGCCCGATGCTGTTTCGTCGTTGATGGCAAAGAAACCGTCCGGACGGTCGGGGCCTTCCAGCAGGGCGGGAGTAATGGCAATTGCTTTCTCGCGGGTATCACACAGCTTGATCATGCTCTGGTCTACCGGAATCCGGTACTTCTTCATGGCATCCAGATAACCGTTCCGCCGGTTCTTGGAGATTTCGAGGTGAGGGGCGGCGCTGTAAAAAAAGATGCGTTTGCATCCGGTCTGTATCATATACTCCACCGCCGCAAACGAGCCCGCGTAATCGTCCACCACCACCCGTTCGGTATTGATTCCGGTACAGATACGGTCGTAAAACACGATGGGGATATTATTGTCCAGCAACTCCTGGTAATGGTCGTATTGGGAGGTGTCTTTGGCCAGGGAAGTGATGACCCCGCAAACCCGTGCCGCGAGAAAAGAGTGGACGATTTTCACTTCCCGTTCATACTCTTCGTTGCTCTGTGCCACCAGGATGTTGTATCCGGCTTTTGCCGCCGTCTCCTCGATGCCGCTCAGCACACACGAAAAAAAGTGGTGCACGAGTTGTGGAATGATGACCCCGATGGTGTTGGAACGGCTCGTGCGCAGGTTCAGTGCCAATACATTAGGCTTATAATTATGTTCGCGCGCGTACTTATGTATAGCGTCCCTTGTTTCCTGGCTGATGTCGGGATTGTCCTTCAAGGCCCTCGATACGGTGGAGGGGGAGACTCCCAGTTCGCGGGCGATGTCTTTGATCGTGATTTGCGGTTTATTCATGGCTGATTGGTTTTATTCACCACAGATTACACAGATTTTCACAGATAAATGATTTATTTCATTGAGAATTAGATTCAAAGAATCTGCGTTAATCTGTGTAATCTGTGGTGAACTCGATTCGTTTTTCACCCAAAGGTAAATGATTTTATATAAAAACAAAACCAATGTATTTACGGATTTGTTTAATATGATACAAAAATAGTGTAAAGGAGGCTAAAAAGTTCGGTGACAATGTGCTATAACCCCGCTTTTACGGTGCAATCGTTTGCGTAGTTGCGGGAGCGGATTTGTCGGACATTAAATAAGTGGCTGTCGCTTAATATACTATTTTTGCTACGTAATCAAGAACGGGAATGGAGTCGTTCATTCTCTATGTAAAGTTTAGAAATCATATTAATATTTATATTGTTAACTTTAATTTTTAAATGCATGAAGCAAGTTAATCTTAGAATCTGTCGTATGATTCTGCCCCTGTTGTTTGGGCTATTCTTGTCATTGAGCGCTTATGCACAGCAAGTCTCTGTCAAGGGACATGTGAAAGATTCAACGGGTGAACCCGTAATCGGCGCGAATGTGGTTGTGAAGGATAATTCTTCTATCGGTACGATTACCGATCTGAACGGAAACTTTGTTCTGAGTGTTCCTCAACATTCTACCCTCGTGATTTCTTTCATCGGTTACAAGCCGGTTGAAGTGAAAGCTGCTCCCAGTGTGACGGTGACCCTCCAAGATGATGCGGTGATGCTTCAGGAAGCGGTGGTGATCGGTTATGGTTCCGTGAAGAAGAATGACGTGACCGGCTCGGTGATGGCAATCGATGCGGACAAGATGGTAAAAGGTATGGCTACTTCGGCTTCCGACCTGTTGGTGGGTAAGGCCGCAGGTGTCAGCGTGATTACCGACGGCGGCGCTCCGGGAGCCGGGGCTACGATCCGTGTGCGCGGAGGTTCGTCCATGTCGGCCAGCAACGACCCGCTGATCGTTATTGACGGGGTGCCTGTCGATAACACCGAAATCAAAGGTATGGGCAATCCGCTCTCTACCGTCCACCCCAATGACATCGAGACGTTTACGATTCTGAAAGATGCCTCTGCTACTGCTATTTACGGTTCGCGTGCCTCCAATGGTGTTATCATCATTACCACCAAGAAGGGACAGTCGGGACGCGTGAAGGTGGACTACAGCGGCACGTTCTCTATCAGTACGAAGTCGAATACGGTCGATGTGATGAAGGCAGACGATTTCCGTAATTTCGTGATCGAGAAGTTTGGCGAGAATAGTCTTCAGGCCAACGCTTTGGGCAAAACCTCTACCGACTGGCAGGATGAAATATTCCGCACGGCTTTCAGCACCGACCATAATGTAAGTGTATCCGGAGCCGTTCCGCATATGCCTTATCGTGTGTCTGTGGCGTATACAAACGAAAACGGTATCCTGAAGACTTCGAACATGCAACGTCTGACAGGTGCCATTAACCTGAACCCCAACTTCTTCGACAAGAAGCTCAACATCCAGCTGAATGTGAAGGGAGTGTACAACAAGAACCGTTTTGCCGACCGTGCAGCTATCGGTCTGGCTACCCAGTATGACCCCACACAGCCTGTCTATATGGAAGGCAACCCTTACGGAAACGGATACTTTATGTATATGAAGCAGGAGGGAGACAAGATTTCTCCGATTGATATCGGTCTGGCCAACCCTGTTGCCATGCTTGAAGAGAAAGATGATAAATCGACCGTTTACCGCAGTATCGGCAATGCGCAGATCGATTATAAATTCCACTTCCTGCCCGAACTGCGCGCTAACCTGAATTTAGGTTATGACGTATCGAAGAGTAAGGGTGACGTGATTATCGCCGACAATTCACCGCTGACTTACTGTACGGGTAACTTCAAAAGCGGTTTTGGCGAAAACAGCCATTATACACAGTTGAAACGCAACACCTTGCTCGATTTCTACCTGAACTATACCAATACGTTCGGAGTCAACTACATCGACGTCATGGCAGGTTACTCCTGGCAGCATTTCTATAATTCGACTACCAACTCTTATCCCTACTCGGCCGCTTATGCAGAGAAGACCGGGGAAGAATTCTATAAGAAGGGGGATGACTATGCGAGCGAAAGCTACCTGGTTTCTTTCTTCGGACGTCTCAACTATACATTGTTGAACCGTTATCTGGTGACATTCACCTTGCGTAACGACGGTTCTTCACGTTTCAGCCCGGACAACCGCTGGGGATTGTTCCCGTCCGTAGCACTGGCGTGGAAACTGAACGAGGAGTCATTCCTGAAGAATGTGAACGCTATCTCGGACCTGAAGCTGCGTTTGGGCTATGGTGTGACCGGACAGCAGAACCTGGGTAACGGAGACTATCCGTATATGGCCCGCTATATGTACTCCAAGGCAGGTGCCAACTATTATTTCGGTGACACCGAATACTCTCTGATTGCTCCGCAACCTTACGACCAGAACCTGAAGTGGGAAGAAACCACTACCTGGAACGTAGGTATCGATTATGGTTTCCTGAATGGACGCATCACGGGTACAATCGACTATTACTTCCGTAAAACGAAGGACTTGCTGAACACCGTTACGGCTCCTGCCGGAACCAACTTCAGCAATCAACTGCTGACCAATGTAGGTACATTGGAGAACAAGGGTTTTGAATTCAGCATCAATGCCCATGCCGTTTCAACCAAAGACTGGAACTGGAACATCGGCTACAACATCTCTTACAATAAGAACAAGATCACCAAGATGACCTTCAACGACGACCCCAACTATGCCGGTGTCATCCATGGCGGTATCGACGGTGGTACAGGATACAACGCCCTGATCCACCGGGTAGGCGAGGCATTCAACTCCTTCTACGTGTTCGAGCAGATTTACGGTCCCGACGGTAAACCTATCGAAGGTGCTTATGTAGACCAGAATGGCGATAACCAGATTAACGACGCCGACCTGATCTGCTTCAAGAAAGCTGCTCCCGACGTGTTCATGGGGCTGACCTCACAACTTTCTTATAAAAACTGGGACTTTTCATTTGCTTTGCGCGGCAGCTTTGGTAACTATGTTTACAACAACGTACAGTCCAACCGTGAAGCATACGAAGGCGCCAATATGTATGACCAGACCGGATTCCTGAAGAACCGTCTGACCTCTGCCCGCAGCACCGACTTCAAGAACGCTCAATACCGTTCGAGCTATTACGTTCAGAATGCTTCGTTCGTGCGTATGGACAACATCTCTTTAGGGTATACGTTCAACAAGCTCTTCAATGATAAACAGAGTGCACGCGTATATGCTACGGTACAGAATCCGTTTGTCATCACTAAGTACAAGGGACTGGATCCGGAAATCAGTGGTGAAGGAATCGATAACAACATCTATCCTCGCCCCCGTGTATTCATGATCGGCCTTAATCTCAATTTTTAAATCTGTAAAACATGAAAACAATAAAATTTAAATATCTTCTTCCCTGTGCATTGCTGGGAATGATGTTAGGAGTAGCGTCTTGTGTGAACGACCTCGATACGGTTCCACTGGACAAAGACGAATTGGTTTCCGACGTTGTTTTCGGGAACGAGCCTTTAGCCTATGAACAGAGCCTCGCTAAGATTTATGCGGGTATGGCCATCGGTGGTAACAGCGGAGGTGACTCCGATCAGGATGTGGTAGGTATCGACGGCGGTAGCCAGGCTTCCTTCCTCCGTGTATTGTGGAATATGCAGGATCTGCCTTCGGACATCGCACACTGTGCATGGAACGACCCCGGTATCCCTGAATTCAACCACATCTCTTGGGGTGCATCCAGTCCGTGGATCAAGGGTTCATATTACCGCCTGTTCTATCAGATCAACGTAGCCAACGCCTATCTGCGCGAGACGACCGAAGATAAACTGGATGCCCGCGGTTGCGACGCTTCACTGAAAGCCTCGATCAAGACATGGCGTGCCGAAGCCCGTTTCCTGCGTGCACTGAGCTATGAGTATGCGCTCGACCTGTATCGCAATGTACCGTTTGTAGACGAAAACAGCCCGATCGGAAGCATTCCGCCGAAGCAGATCATGGCTGCCGACCTGTTCAACTGGATCGAGAAAGAGCTGACTGAGTGTGTGGAAGATATGTCGGAACCGACAGTGGGATACAGCCAGGACTACGGACATGCCAACAAGGCTGCCGCATGGGCACTCTTGTCACGCTTGTACCTCAATGCGGAGACTTACGTCGGCCTGAACAAATACACCGAATGTATCACGTATGCAAAGAAGGTGATCGAAGTGGGCTATCAGTTGGAACCTGTTTATGTGGATATGTTCAAGGCAGACAATCACTTGTCTAACGAAATGATCTTCCCTGTACGCTATGAAGGCGACCAGACGATGACCTGGGGTGGTATGACCGCTTTCTTATGTTGGGGGGCTACGGCAACTCAGGATGAAGTCAACGCCAAAGGAGCATGGCAGGGTGTGAGGGCAAAATCTTCACTCTACAACCTGTTCCTTAAAGAGAGCAGCAGCGATGCGGATACCCGTAAGGCAATGCTTCGTACCGATCTGACAACCAGTATTGAAATTATTGACGAAAATACATTCCAGAATAATGGTATTCCTGTTACCAAATACTTCAATGTGAACAAGGACGGAACGCTGCCTCCTTCTAAGGAAGCTTACGTTGACTTCCCGCTCTTCCGTCTGGGTGAGATCTACCTGACGTATGCGGAAGCTGTGCTCAGAGGCGGTCAGGGTGGCGACAGAGCTACTGCTCTCCGTTATGTGAACGATCTGCGTAAAAGAGCATACAGTGATAAAACGCTGGCTCCTATCTCCGATTCCGATTTGACATTGAACTTCATCATTGACGAGCGGGGGCGTGAATTCTTCTTCGAAGGACAACGCCGTACGGACCTGGTACGTTTCGGACTGTTTACTACTGCCGGTTATGTATGGCCCTGGAAGGGCGGCGCTGCTAAAGGTAAGGCTGTAGAGAACTTCTACAACGTGTTCCCGATTCCGTCAGACGATATCGGTTCTAACACCAATCTTAAGCAGAATGAAGGATACTAAAATCGAATGACCATTAAAAACAACGAATAAGATTATGAAAAAAATATATTTCTATACACTGTTGTTAGGGCTCCTGGCTTTTACGGCTTGCGAAGACGAGAAGTCGCCCGTCATGGAGTTGCAGAAAGCCTCTGCTTTTGAGCCTTTCTCTCAAAGCGACTTTACTTTCAACGATGAAAATGCTGCGGCGGAGTTCCCCGAGATTAAATGGACGCCGGCGGACTATGGAGTGAAGGCAGTGGTGAACTATGACGTTACGCTGACGAATGACGCGAATGCGAAAACCGTTTTATTAGGTGAAACCGGGGCTACCGTCCTGAAGTTTACCAATGCACAGATGAACGCTATGATGGCCAAAGTGGGCGCTTATCCGGGACAGACTTATAACTTTACGATTACGCTGACTTCTAAGGCGTATGACTTGACAGCTGATCCGGCTTCGAACTCGATTACTTTCAAGGCTACTCCTTTTGATCCGAATGCGGTTGACTGGAAATTTGCTTATGTAGCCGTGGGTTATCCCGACTGGGACTATATGAATGCTTACCTCCTGGGCGACCCGGATGGCGACGGGGTATATCAGGGATATGCCAACTTTGACGCGGACGGCGCTTCGTATGCCATTGTGGACGGAAGTGATCTTACCAAGGTTCTGGCAAAGGACCTGACGGTTGCGAAAAAAGGATTTTACGGAATCAAAGTAGATGCCGAAGGTAAGGTAGAACAGACCGAACCCCTTGTATGGGGAGTGGTGGGAGACGCTACTTCCGGTGGTTGGGATAAGGACACGCAAATGGATTATGATGCCACTACCCGCTTATGGACGGTGACTACTCCGTTGCTTGACAAAGAGTTTAAATTCAGGTCGAACAATAGCTGGGATTCCGATAACTACGGAGCAGTGCCCGGTAAGGAGTCTGAGCTTGAAGGCGAACTGGTGGCAGGGCCTACTAACTTCAAGGTGCTGAAAGCCAGCCCGTACGTGATTACCCTGAATCTGACAAATGCCGGTAAATATTCTTATAGCATGGTGGAAACCACCGTTGAACTGTCCAGTGCGGAAATGGCGCTGCCGGGAAGCTATCAGGGATGGGACGCCGAGAAAGACGATTGCTACAAAGTAGTGTCTGCCGCCCGCGACTTTATCTATACCGGGACACACTATTTCGATGCCGATACCAAATTCAAGTTCTGGGATGCCGGAGTATGGATCGGTATAGTAGGCTCTATCAATTGGGATGGAGATAAGAACGTAGGGACATTTATTCTGAAACCCAGCGATGGCGATAACATCAAGATTGAAACAGCCGGTTACTATCGGGTAGGTGCCGATATGAAGAAGCTGACAGCCTCGTTGACCAAGACCGGATGGGAAGTGATCGGTGACGCCACGCCCGGCGGATGGGATAAAGGAACCTTGATGAATTATGATCCGGCAACCAAACTCTGGTCGGTGGATGTTGTTCTGGTGGCCGGTGAGATGAAGTTCAGATGGGATGGTGCATGGACTGTCAATCTGGGCGGCACTCTGGGAGCACTGACTCAGGATGGTGACAATATGAAGGTGACAGCCGGAACTTATACCATTGTGTTGAATCCGGATGCCAAAACGGCTACCATGACTAAGAAATAATCCTGTATTTTTTACCACAGGTAATTTTCTCACCACAGAGAACACAGGGTAACACAGAGTATTCATGTCGATAATCAGTGACATAAAAATCGACTCTGTGTTACGCTGTACCCTCTGTGGTGAATTTTTATATATCCCTCTCTTCTTTTTATATACAATAATACCTTTTAATCTATGAAATATTTATCTTTTCCGTTTCTGCTTCTCCTGCTTCCGCTGATTGGTTTCGGTTGTTCGTCGGATGAAGAAGAAACCGATTCTCTGATCCTTTCGTCTGATAGTGAAACTTATTTTGAGCAAGGCATTGACTTTCCCGCTGTTTCGGGAACACGGACTTTGTCGTTCTCGGCAGGGCGTCCGTGGCGGATCTCGCTGACCGGTGCGGATATACGTACGGCGGCAGACTGGTGTACGGTGACCCCGTCTTCGGGTGGGGCGGGCGACGCTTCCGTCACTGTCAGTACACAGGAAAACACCGGTTATGACAGCCGGAGCGTGAAACTGACCTTGGTGACAGGAGGAATTGAAAAGAGCTTTACCGTTTCACAAAAGCAGAAAGATGCGCTGACACTGACGGCCTCCCGCTTCGAAATAGGCAAAGAAGGAGGAAATGTGCAGGTGGAAGTAAAAGCCAATATCGCATTTGAGGTCGAAATCCCGGAAGCGGGCCGCAGTTGGATTTCTCAGGTCAATACCCGCGGGTTGGTGTCTGCCAACCTGACTTTTGCGGTGGCTCCCAATCAGGGGCCGGCTGGGCGTGAAGGAGAGATTGTGATCAGGAGCGGCAGCCTTTCGGAAAAGCTCCGGATCACACAGGAGGGGAGCTGTGACGACGGGCTGAGTTTCCGGCCCGGGGCTCCGGATGCCGATCTCCCACTGACCCTGTACTTTAAAGCAACGAAGGATTCTCCGCTTTATGACTATACGGGTGATGTTTATGTACATGCGGGAGTGGTGTCGGAAGGGAGCTGGATGCATGTGCCTGCGGACTGGAATACCAATGTGGACAAGTGCAAAATGAACCGGGTGGCAGATAATATCTGGAGCATTACGCTGGAGCCTTCGATACGCCAATGGTTCGATTCGGGCGAGACTCCGGTCCGGCAGCTGGGCATCGTCATCCGCAGTGCCGACGGCAGCAAAAAGGGACTGGACGGGGACCCGTTTGTCACTGTTACCGATCGTTTGTACAAACCTTTTGAGCCGGCGGCTGTCAAATATGCCTCCATGCCCGGCGGTTTGCAGGAAGGCATCAATCCGGTGGACCCGTCGACTGTCACACTGGTGCTGTATGATAAAGACAAAAAGGGAGGACATAAGGACTTTGCACATGTCGTGGGCGACTTTAATGACTGGAAGCTGAGTAATGAAAGCAACAGCCAGATGAACCGGGATGACGCTGCGGGGTGCTGGTGGATTACGCTGACCGGACTTCAGCCCGCCCGTGAATATGCTTTTCAGTATTATGTAGGTACGAGGGAAGGGGAGACCCTTCGTCTGGCCGATGCTTATAGCCGTAAGATACTCGATCCGGATAATGATAAATACATTTCCTCTTCTACCTATCCCGATGCGAAAGAGTATCCTTCGGGGGCTGTCGGCATTGCTTCTGTGTTCAAGATACGGGAGGATGCTTATGACTGGAAGGTCAAAAACTTCCGGATACCCGATAAAGAGAACCTGATGATCTACGAACTGTTGTTGCGCGACTTCACTGCTACAGGAGACCTGAACGGGGCGATGGAGAAGATAGGGTATCTGAAAAGTCTGGGCTTCAATGCCGTCGAGCTGATGCCGGTGCAGGAGTTCGACGGAAACGACAGTTGGGGATACAATCCTTGTTTCTATTTCGCTCTGGACAAGGCTTACGGTACGGACCGCATGTATAAGGCTTTCATCGATAAATGCCACGAAGCGGGTATGGCTGTCCTTTTTGATGTTGTCTACAACCATGCCAGTGGTTCGCATCCTTTTGCCCGTTTGTATTGGGATACCAAAAACAACCGTACGGCAGCCGATAACCCCTGGTTTAATGTGAAAGAGCCCCATCCTTACGGTGTCTTCCACGATTTCAACCATGAATCACCCTTGGTGCGTGCATTTGTAAAACGGAATCTGAAGTTCCTGCTGGAAGAGTATCACATCGATGGTTTCCGTTTCGACATGACGAAGGGATTCACGCAGAACAGCAGTACGGAGGCCACCGCCGGAAAATATGATGCTTCGCGTATTGCCATCCTGAAAGATTATAACGGGGCAATTCGTGAAGTGAATCCGCAGGCTGTCGTCATCCTTGAGCATTTCTGTGACGAAAAAGAGGAGAGCGAGTTGGCGGAAGAAGGCATGCAGCTTTGGCGCAACCTGAACAATGCTTATTGCCAGTCGGCAATGGGCTATCAGTCGGACAGTGATTTTACTCCGTTGGTCACTTTCGGAACTACCATGCCCTACGGAGGATGGGTTGGCTTTATGGAAAGCCATGACGAAGAACGGACAGCCTTCAAGCAGATTGCTTACAGCGGGGAGCCTTTAAAATCGGATCTGAATGCCCGTATGAAACAGCTTGCCACGAATGCTTCATTCTTTTTCACGGCACCCGGGCCTAAGATGGTCTGGCAGTTTGGTGAAATGGGATATGATGTATCGATTGAAGAGGGAGGGCGGACCGGTAAGAAACCCCTGCATTGGGAATATCTGGATAATGGAGCCCGGAAAGAATTGTGTGATACGTACGCAAAGCTGTTGAAACTGCGGAGGGAACATGCTGAACTCTTTGATCCCGGAGCCACGTTCTCCTGGCTGGTGAAGACGGCCAACTGGACCGGAGGACGTTTTCTCACCCTCGAGGCAGCCAACGGCAAGAAGTTGGTGGTGGTGGGCAATTTCACCGCTAAGCCGATAGAGGCAATCACTACCTTCCCGGCAACGGGAGTCTGGACGGAGTATCTGAATGGTACGAAACTCCATGTGACCTCGATGCAGACCGGCCTGACGATACCTGCCCATGGATGTCGCGTCTATACTAACTTCTGATTATAAAAAGGGCTACACCCTCTGTTCCGGAAGGTGTAGCCATACACAGCAAAGGGTGTAGCCATCCGACCGCTGTGGCTACACCCTTTGAAATATTGGTGACTGGGCTTTACAGCAGGCTGATCTTCGACAGCATCTTCTCTGCCCAGTTCATCTCTTCACCGATCCATCCGGATTCTTCCGAACCGAGCGCGTTCTGCTGTTGGTATTGCATCAGCAGATCCCTGTATTCCTTCAGCTTATCGGCAGCCTTTACCTGTTTGTTCATGCGCATCAGCAGCAGGATCTCCTGTTTGTTGATGTCCAGGTTGCGGGCGGTAGCGATCTCTTTGGCTTTCTCCAGCAGTTTCAGGCAGGATTCATTGCTTTCGGGAGTGTTTTCCTGTGCCATGCGTGCTTTCACCAGAATTACGTAATCGTGGTCCGAAGCCACCTTGTTGTCTATGTTCTTGCATACAAGCTGTTCGGCCATTTTGTAGCGTTTGTCTCCCTGGTACATGGCTGCGTTGAACGTCACGATATCCGATGTCGCTTTCTGATAAGCATGGCTGTGGATGCTTTCTTTTTCTCCCAGTTTGGCAAGTCGTTCTTTCAGTCGTGCATAGCTGTCATATCGTGTCAGGTTGTTGTAACGGTGCGTTGAACCATAGAAATCTTTTATTTTTGCGATAGCCGAGGATAATGCATCGGGGTTCAATCCTTTGAACGCCAGATAGTCTCTTGCAATCCGGTCGGCCTGTATCTCTTGTTTGCTGTTGTAATCCATTCCCAGGCGGTTTACTGTCCGTACGTTGACCAATGCCGCAATGGTTCCGATGCTGGCGGCCAGTTCAATGGCGCCCACCCGTTCGTCGTATCCGTACATCCAGTTGGTGTCATCGGCCGCCATGGCTACCGTACCGAGCACGTCTGCCCAGAAAGCGGCACGTTTGGCACGGGTTTCGGCACGTGACACGTTGTTCACCTGATGATCGAGGATGAAGTGAACCATTTCGTTGGCAATGACGGCTTCCAGCTCCTCTTCGGAGTCGAGTGTGCACAGTAAACCGGTACTTACCAGCATAGCGCCGTTGGGCAACATATAAGCATCCGGTTCGGGCGACTGGATGATGCGTACATTCAGGCGTTCCGGACGTTTGGAATCCACCTCTCCCGGATTGACTTTGGCAAAAATGGCTTGTACGTAATCCTCGATGTAAGCGTCTTTATAACTGATTTCGTTTAATTTGTCCAGATAGTCCAGGCACTCCTCGTCCAGCTCTTGCCGCATGTCATAGCGGTATCCTTTCCGGTCGTAGTAATCGTACATGCCTTGTGACAGGTAAATCCCCTGCCAGTACTCAAGGACCGTTTCCGGTTTCAATCGGATGATTTTGTTGGCTTCTTCCTCTCCGATAGGATATTGCAGTCCGTCGATTTCCACTCCGTAAGTGATGCCCACCGCATCGTTGGGTGAAATTCTCATCTTTCGCACTCCGCGTATGACGACCGGAGTCCCTTTTGAGTAGTTTTGATATTTCTCCGTCAATTCGCCTTTCAGCGCGATAGGACCGCTGAGATTATCCCCTTTTCCACTTCTGGCATACAGGATGCACGATGTCAGAACAAGCACAAACAGAATAGCAAGTCGTTTCATAGTCGTATCTTTTTTAGTAAATTTATTATTTAGATGTTACGAAGATACAAAAGAAGTTCCCTCTGTCACAGCTTTTTTCCCTATTGTGCAATAGGATTTTCCCTATAAAGAATATGCCTCTTTGTATTTAGATATAAATAATATACTTTATATTTGTACATTTTAAAATTGAAAGGGAAAACAAACGTCAGCAAGAGTCTTAATGAAACGTTCCAGAATTCTATACATTGCCGTTATCGGCCTTATCCTGATTTTAGCCGCCGGTTGGGCATATTCTGTACAAAGTCACCAGACGGAACAGATGGAGAAGAATATACAATTGGTTTATTCGTTCGGTCCAAATGATATAGGATATGGTAAGTTCCGGCAAAATCTGGAAGAGGAACTGAAAGCAAAAGGGATTACTCCACGGATTACAGAATTTTATTTAAATTGTGAGTTTTACAACGAGCAGGAGGAAGTAGAACGCATGCGCGGTTATCTGGATTCTGTTGGTGACGAAAGTGTGGATATGCTGCTGGTTGTAGGAGATCAGGCTGCTTATTCGGTTTTGAAGTCGGCACACCCTTTGCTGCGGAAGCGTCCTGTTGTGCTGAGTAACATTCATTTTCCCAACGAAGAGCAGTTGAGGCAATACGAGGATGCACCGGTATATTTACTTTCCGATAGACCCGATTTCAAAACGAACATCGAATTCATGAAGCGGCTGTTTGGCCGTAACAATATCACTGTGGTATATAACCTGGATTTAACATTTTTGGGAAAATGTTCTATGAAGAGGTTACTGGAGGAGGAGGATAAAAAGAATATTGTTATATGGGGGAGACAGAAAGGTATTTTTGATTCGAACATCTATCAGACTCTTTATGGTCTGGCTCAGAAAGAAAATCTGGCCATAATGGACCGTTTTTCCCGAAATGAGGATACCAAGGATTTTACGATAAAGATGTTTCCTTTCCGTTATATGGCAGGGTTGTCTCTGCTTGTGATTACCGGCATGCCCGAAGAACGGCAACATGATACGGCTTTTTTGCTGGATAAATGGGATGTTTCGACCATGCCTGTTTCCCGCGTGCTGAATATTCCTTCATTCAGTTGCATCCGTGAGGGGTTTAATGAAAATATCGGCATTGTAGGTGGATATATGGCTACCGATGCAATATCGGCAGGGGTCGTAGCTTTGCTGGCAGAAGAACTTTGGGTGGGGAATGGAGTTAAAGGGCCTAAACGCCGCGAGCTTGCCAAGGAATATATCTTGGACTGGACCCCTTTTTCTGCTTTTAAAGTTTTTGATGTAGCCAATGTACCGGAGAATGTAAAAATACTCAATCGGCCTTTTTACGATAAATATCGTCGTGAAATATATGTCTCCGGAGCTGTCTTTGTCTGTTTGTTTATTGTCTTGTTTATTGCCCTGCTGCGCATCCGCCGCAAAGTCCGTTGTGAACATGAAGATATACAGGCTTTGAAGAGCGCACACGAGCATCTGTCTCTTTCCACCTCGGGAGGAAATATCTCTTTGTGGTATATACGCAGGGGAGAGCTGAACCTGGACGAGAACTTTGTACAACTCACCGGTATCAAGTGCCGGCGCTATGCTTTCAGGCAATTCTTAAAGTATCTGCATCCCGATGACATGCAGTGTATTGAGAAATTATTCAGGGAGACGAAAGAGTTGCAGGTGATGGCTCTGCAGCGGCTGCGGTTCTGCTTTGATGAGGCGAAAGGGTACGAGTGGTTTGAATGCCGTTGCGACAGCCTGAAGGATAATCAGGGAGAATTGGTGATAGCAGGTGTCATACAGAATGTACAGGAACTGGTACGAAGGGAGGACGAACTGATCAGGGCGAAAGAGATTGCGGAAAACGCTGAACTGAAGCAGTCGTTCCTGGCTAATATGAGCCATGAAATACGTACACCGCTAAATGCCATCGTCGGCTTCACCAACATCCTGGTAGACGAGACGGCCGGGGAGCTTGACGAGGAGGAGAAGAAGGATATGATCGGAATTGTGAATCATAACAGCGAGTTGTTGCTCAAGCTGATCAGTGATGTGCTGGATATTTCGCGACTGGACTCCAATAATCAGGAATTTGTCATAGAACGGTATGACCTGGCGAAGATTGTTTCTGAAATTTATCGTACCCATCAGGTGATCATTCATCCTCCTGTAGAGTTCCGGTTGAAGATGGACGATAGCTGGACTGTGTATGTGGCAGTGGATAAGCTCCGCCTGATACAGGTCATTTCCAACTTCCTCAGCAATGCGAACAAGTTTACTGTGGAGGGTAGCATTACGCTGGGATGTGAAGTGGATCCTGGGCGGGCCGAAGTAGGCATTTATGTGGAAGATACCGGCAAAGGGATCGACACCGGACACCTGAACGCCATTTTCGACCGTTTTTATAAAGCGGATGAATTTGCGCAGGGCACCGGATTGGGATTGTCTATCTGCAAGGTGATTGCCACACGGCTGTCCGGACGTGTCGAAGTGCAGTCTCAGGTCGGAAAAGGCAGTCGTTTTACTCTGGTGCTTCCGTTAATGAGGAATTCGGAAGGATGATTTCCATAATCTCTTCTTCCATATGGGAGCGGTGTATGGCATAGCCTTTCCAGCATTCTTCTATCCGGCCATTCGGCGCTATCAAGATAAAAAATGGTATGGATTTTACTCCGTAACGAGCTGCAATGCCTGCCAGTCCCTGCCCGTCGCTGAGGTTGTCCCATAGAAAATCCCGGCTACCCTTTTCCCAACTTTCACGACTGCCTACATTTATACTGATAATTGCCAGTTTGTCCGGACACGAAGATGCCAGTTCTTTTAATCCGGAAACAGATTTTACGCAAGGTGCGCAATATTGATCCCAGAAATCCAGTAGAATGTATTTGTTTTTATTCAGGTAATCTGACAGTTTGCAGGAATTTCCTTCCAAGTCGGTCAGTTCTGCATCGATGTATTGATCTCCCCTTTCGGGCGCTTTGTTAGGGTAAAAACAAGATTTGATTAATTTCCCATAATAGGTTTGTTTTTGTTTTCCTGTTAGTTTGGCATAGGTCTCTTTCCCTGTGCGGAGATGTTCCGGGCTTGTCATCCAGGAGGCATAAGCACTCGTTAAAAACAGCCACACTAAGCCGACATCTGTCAATTGCGGCTGTTCATGCAGATTGTTGAGTATACGAATCTGTCCGGGTAAATCATTCTGTATCATCTGGCTCGATAGTATCCGGATGCTGTCCGGTGAAAGAGATTTATCCCATAATTGCCTGCTGTTCATCCGGCTCGTCATTACCATGTTGTCCTTTCCCTTCAATTGCCGGTATAAATCTTCTTCCGATTGTTGTGGCATATTGTTCTTCACAATCCATGTTTCGGGTACTTCCGAATTGGCGGATATCCTTATCGTATCATCACCGACCCACAAACGCAGGCCAAGTGTGCCGATTGCTTTCTCCGTTCCATACAGGTAGATGAGATCCGGTGTTTTCTTTCTTTCTCCTTCCAGATGGAAGGTACCGTTGCGGACAACATCGGATGTGAAACAAAAGGTCGGGCCCATTCCGTTCCAATATCCCAGATAAAGAATGGAGCCGTCCGGGATATATCCATTCGTTTGCCCTTCGATAACGAAATGTTGTGCATTTATATTCCAGAAAGAAAGACAAAACAAAAATAAAAGCCATACTCGTTGATATTTCATAGTTACTCCCTCCTCCGTTTTTGGGTTGTGATTATCCGGTTACTCTCGTCCGGCTCCACTCTCTTTCAGTCTCTTTGTTACTTAAGGGGGGGGAGGGGGAATTGGGTAACTTTTGTTGGTTGGGACAAATTAACTAAATGTTTTAGTTGTATGACGTGTTTTTATAGTTAATAAACTAAAACAGGTCGTTGTTTGGATAATTATCCTTGAAAGGTAGCTAACGGGCAAAAAAAATAAGCTGCCTCCGCAAAGGAGGCAGCTTATTTTTATCAATCGGAAGTCCGTTTGATTATTTCTTACGGTTACCGTAACGGCTCATGAACTTGTCAACACGTCCGGCTGTATCTACCAATGTAGATTTACCTGTGTAGAACGGGTGAGAAGTGCTTGAGATTTCGACTTTCAGCAACGGATAAGTTTCACCTTCGAATTCGATGGTCTCTTTAGTTGCCACAGTTGATTTAGACAAAAACATATCACCGTTTGACATATCTTTGAATACTACCGGACGGTATGATTCAGGATGAAGACCTTTTTTCATTTCAATATTTGTTTTTTAAATTATTATATCGTTTACTATTTGGTAAGAATAGTGTAATGGTCATTTTTCAGAGCGCAAAGATAATGCTTTTTTGTTTCTTAGGAAAAAAGTTTCGGAAAAAAAGTCGTATTCTCGCTTTTTTTTAAGACTTTTGCAGGGTTGACGGAGAAAATCCGTTGGTTTAAAGTCAAGGTCCCGCTGGTTTGAAATCCCAAAAGGACATTAAATAGTTAAGAAATGAACTAAATTCACCACAGGGCAACACAGAGTTTTATAGAGATTTTTTCTTCTTTCCAATATCCTGATAACAAGAACTTAAGGCTCTGTGTTGCTCTGTGGTGAATCAAACTTAAAACAAAATTATGAAGAAACTGATTATTGCATTCGGCTTTTTAGTTTTGCTGTCTGTCGGTGTCCGTGCGCAGGAGCACAAAGACGGGCTGTACAGCGTTGCCTTTTACAATCTTGAAAACCTGTTTGATACCATTCACGATGCCGGAAAAAACGATTATGAATATCTGCCGGATGCTGCTAAGGGATGGAACTCGGAGAAGTATCACTCCAAACTGAAAAAACTGTCCAAAGTGCTGGGTGAACTATCGCGCGATAAAGTACCTGCCGGACCTGCCGCCATTGGGGTGGCCGAGGTTGAAAACCGGAATGTACTTGAAGACCTGATTCGCCAACCGGAAATGGCTGCGGGAGGTTATCGCTACATACATTACGAAGGACCCGATAAACGGGGAATCGACTGTGCGTTGCTGTATGATCCCAAACAGTTTACTCCCCGTACGACGGCATTGGTTCTTTCCACTCCGTTCGAAGGAGATACGATTCACAAGACCCGTGGATTCCTGATCGTCGGTGGTGAACTGGCAGGCGATAAGGTATGTATGATTGTAAACCATTGGCCATCCCGTGGGGCGGAAGAGCCTGTGCGTATGCATGCCGCCATGCAGGTGAAGGCATTGAAGGATTCGTTAATGCGTTCGGACAAAGACCTGAAACTGATTATTATGGGTGATCTTAACGACGACCCGATGGATCAGAGCCTTGCCGTGCTGGGAGCTAAGAAACACGTCGAAGATATGACGGAGGATGACCTCTATAATCCTTGGTGGGTGACGCTGGAAGATAAAGGAGTCGGCACTTTGCTGTATCGCGGCAAATGGAATCTGTTCGATCAGATTATTATTTCACCCAGTCTGCTTCAGGCTGCAAAAGGACTGAAATATGATCATAACGAAGTCTTTCTGCGTGAATACCTGTTCCAGCAGGAGGGCAGATACAAGGGTTCACCGTTGCGCACCTACGGCGGTAAGGTATGGTTGGACGGTTACAGTGACCACTTGCCTACCATAATATATATGAGGAAACAATAAAACCCTTTATTTGCTACGTAGACATTACAAACGGCTCTTAAAGGATGGGAAATAAATTGAAATAGGATTGAATTGCACCCGTCGGGCGGATATTTCCGTCCGACGGTTTCTCTATTCAAAGGATTATTCTTACTTTTGCGTAGAATTTTTGATTCACTAACAATAAACTTTTAAACAAAATGGTTAATTACAAAGATTTAGGTCTGGTAAACACTAGAGATATGTTTGCTAAGGCTATCAAGGGTGGATATGCAATCCCTGCATTCAACTTCAACAATATGGAACAGATGCAGGCTATCATCAAGGCTGCTGTAGAAACTAAGTCTCCGGTTATTTTGCAGGTATCAAAAGGTGCTCGTCAGTATGCTAACGCTACACTGTTGCGTTACATGGCTCAGGGTGCTGTAGAATATGCAAAAGAATTGGGCTGCAAAAAACCTGAAATCGTTTTGCACCTCGACCACGGAGATACTTTCGAAACTTGCAAAAGCTGTATCGACTCAGGCTTCTCTTCTGTAATGATCGACGGTTCTCACCTTCCTTATGATGAAAACGTTGCTCTGACTAAGAAAGTTGTTGACTACGCTCACCAGTTCGATGTAACTGTAGAAGGTGAACTCGGCGTATTGGCCGGTGTAGAAGATGAAGTTTCTTCAGACCACCACACATATACTGAACCGGATGAAGTAGTTGATTTCGTAACTAAAACAGGTTGCGATTCATTGGCTATCTCTATCGGTACTTCTCACGGTGCTTATAAATTTACTCCGGAACAGTGCCACATCGATCCGAAAACTGGCCGTATGGTTCCTCCTCCGTTGGCATTCAACGTATTGGATGGCGTAATGAAAGAACTTCCGGGATTCCCTATCGTTCTTCACGGATCATCTTCAGTTCCTGAAGAAGAAGTTGCAACCATTAACCAATTTGGTGGTGCGCTGAAAGCTGCTATCGGTATTCCTGAAGACGAGTTGCGTAAAGCTGCTGCTTCTGCTGTTTGCAAAATCAACATCGATTCAGACTCTCGTTTGGCTATGACTGCTGCTATCCGTAAGGTATTTGCAGAAAAACCGGCTGAGTTCGACCCACGTAAATACCTGGGACCGGCTCGCGACAACATGGAAAAACTCTACAAGCACAAAATCATCAATGTGCTGGGTTCAGACAATAAGTTGGCTGAATAAAAAAACATGATGTTGTTCATGTTTATTTAATTTACATTTTTGGAAGGCCACTCAAGCGATTGAGTGGCTTTTTTTAGGCCGGTCCGAAAATCCGGTTGCCATCCGGTTCGGGTTTTGATTCACTACGAAGGGGTACAGAAGGCACAGAGTTTTCATCTTTTGTTTATGAAAGGTTCCGGAGAGAAATTCTCTTCTGTGAGAGGTTATTCTCTTCTGTGGTGAATAATCAAATTCACCGGGTTTCCGGGACTGGCTTATCAAAGTTTTACATGCCGGGATAAATGGTTTTACGTACCGGGGTAAATGGTTTTACATGCCGGGATAAAAGCCTTTACATACCGGAGATAATGTCTTTACATACCGGGATAAATGGATTTACATTGAAAGAAAAATATTGGTAAATATAATCTGTTGATTATCAAATTTATCGGGACGGTTGTCAAACTACATATTTGCCGGATGAATCTTTATTATTTCCTCGTTCGTTATACCATATCGTCTCCCGTCTTTACGACAGCCACTTTCAATGTCTTATGGAAAGGGATAAAAGCTGCAACGACTGCAACCACCAGTGCCAGTATCAGCACATAACCGATCAGTGTTTTCAGTGCCAGTAACAGAGATTGCTGTTGCAAAGTGGAGTACAGGCTGTTGGTTGCCAACTGGCCGGCTTCGCTGAATTCGTGCCCCTGTGCCAGGGCGCTGTTCAGTGCCTGGTTATATTTCTGTTCGGCTATTGGATTGGTCAGCGTCATATTTTCCGAAAGAACATTCATGCCTTTCACCTGAAGATAATAGAGCATGTTATTGAAAAACGAGGCCGACAGGACCGGTGCCAGTGCCGACCGGAAGGAAATCAGGAAGAAAGCGTTGGACAGTGTCAGGCGCGGGTCTAAATCTTCGACGACAAAAACGCCGAATGCGATAAACAGGACCATCATGCCCACTCCCCGGAATAAAATAGGGAGGTAGAGCATTTCGTAAGTGCCATACGGGGTTATGCCAAAGTAGAGAATTGCCAGATAAATGACGTAACAGAACATGCCGCCTGAAATCAGAAAGCGAAACCGCCACCGTTGCCATCGGAACCACCAGAAACAAATAATCGCTCCCACGACATAGCCGGGCAACAGCCACAGGCTGAGTGAATTGGCGTGAATGCTGTCTACCCGGATAATACTGTTCATGTAGTTGGTCACCAGTGAACTGGTGGCTGTCAGAAACATGGCGAGTACCATGAAGCCGTATCCGATGATGGATTTATGCAGAGTAAGTGGTTTCAGACTGACGAAAGGCTTCGGCTGTGTCCGTTGCCGGTAGATGAAAAGAGCTATCAGGAGAGGGATGATGAATACGTATACTCTTATTTTAGGGGATGCGAACCAGTCGAGTGTTTTGCCATAAGTGAAGGTATAGAGTGTCAGCAGATAGGCAGAGGCAATGATGAACATGCTCTTTCCGTCCATCTCCTTGAACGGGATGTGGACGGGGCGTTGTGCGTAACGGAAAAAACACAATACAAACAGAATGGCAACCAGTAGAAGGATGGTGACGAAATAGTACATGTGCTGCCATTGATAATGATAGGCCAATTGTGCCGTGATAGCCATTGACAACTGTCCTCCGGAGAAGACAATGGGATAGAAGTAGGCGTAAAATTCACTTCGTATGTTTTTGGGACTGAAAAGTGGACGGATCAGGATGATGAACTCGAGCATGACGAAACCTTTGAGGAATCCCATGAAGAAACAGCATCCCATGATGACGTCCATGCTGCCTGTCTGTGCACAGATCAGGCTGAAGAAAACCTGTAGCAATAAGTCTGTGAGCAACAAGGTCTTCGAAGTGGCTATAGCACGTATTTTCGGTACGATGGGGTAGGCTACAGCCATCCCCACCGAAGCTGAATAATAGGCCATCGTGATATCTTCACTCATCACTCCCAGCGTGTTCGACACTTCGATCATACTGCCTGTGTAAGCTCCGTTGAGCAGGGTGATGGGAAAAATGACGATGAACATCGTTACGATGCCCAACCATTGGGGCACCCAGGGGCGGGTAGGGAGGTTGAGCTTTACCATAGGCTTATGGGCGGACCGCCTCCGTTTCTACCATCATTCCGGCACGGAGGCATTCCATCTCTTTGGGTGAGGCATCGTTGAGGTCAATGCGGACAGGAATGCGCTGCTGTACTTTGACAAAGTTCCCGGCCGAATTGTCGGTAGGCACCAGGGAGTATTTTGACCCGGTAGCTTCGGAAATGGCCGTGACGGTTCCATGAAAAGTCCGGCCGCTGAAAGCATCTACTTTAATGCGAACCTTTTGTCCGATGTAGATGTGGGCTATCTGAGTCTCTTTATAGTTGGCAGTTACCCATTTATCATTGCCTCGTACCAAGTACGAGAGAGTCTGTCCCCCTTGTACGAACTGTCCCGGTTCAAGGGTGCGCCGTCCCATGTATCCGTCATAAGGTGCGGTGACGACGGTATATGACAGGTTCAGTTTAGCCATATCCACTTCGGCCTCTTTACGGAGGATATTGGCTTCGGCACTGGTACTGCGTTTACTGGTTTCAGAGTACTGCGATTGGGCGGCTTCTTTCTGGCGCAGGAGGGCATTGTAACGTGCCCGGGTCGCTTCAAAATTTGCTTTTGCCAGTTCGTAGTCCTGTTGGCTGATGGCCTGTTTTTTCAGGAGCCGGGTGTATCGGTTCAATTCGGCTTCCTGCTGTGAAAGCCGTGCTTGGGTTTCGGCTATGTTGGCGTCCTGTACGGCAATGTTCACCCCTGAGGTCCGGATGCCCGAGTTCAAAACCTCTCTGGAGCCTAAGGCATCCATCAAAGCGGCTTCCGCATCTTTGAGTCGGATCCGGTATTCACGGTCATCCAGAATCAGGAGCGTGTCGCCGGCATGTACATACTGGTGCTCGGTGAAACGTACTTCTTTGATATATCCCGGTATCCGGATGTTGAGCGGAGCGATGTATTGGTCCACTACGGCATCATTGGTTATTTCGTAGCGGGCATATTTCCAGAAATAGTTTACTGTCCACGAGATACCTGCCAGTGCTAATAATATGCATACCGTGTTGAGAAAGATGTTTCTGTGCTTCAGCTTTCTTAATTCTTTTTGTTTCGCTTGATGGGTGGACATGGCCTGAGTTGATTTTAGATTTCGTTGAGAACTTCGTACAGTCTTTTTAAATCTTCGGTACATTCGTTTATCCGGCTGACCTCCATCTCTATTCCCGTTTGGGTATAGATATCGTTGATCAGCGGTTTCACTGTAAGGGCAAGTTCCTCGCCCTGTGCTGTAAGAAAAATCAGCCGGTTTCTCCGGTCGGATGAATCTTCTTTCCGTATCACCCAATTCTTCTTCTCCAGGTTATTGATCAGGTTAGTCAGGCAAGCTTTGTCTTTTGCCGTTTTCTCTGCCAGAGACTGCTGGCTGATGCCTTGTTCGTTCCACAGGCAATTCATTACTTGCAGCATTTCGAAGGTCATATCTACGTTGTGCCGTTTGAGCACCCGTTGAAGGGTTTGACGGAAAGCCATCCGGGTTCGCAGGATTTGTAGAATAAGCTCGCGTGCCGATTCGTTGTTTGTCATCGTTGTATTCTTTTAGTCGGTGCAAAGGTAGCGATATTCTTCGATAATAGTCAAATGTTTGACTATTATTATTCGTGACAAAATTCACCACGGAGTAACACGGAGTAATACAGAGGTGAGTTAAGTTGTTGATTATTAGTGTAAATTCTCTGTGCTACTCTGTGTTACTCCGTGGTAAAAAGACTTTTGACACCCCGAGCCTGCTTTGGGGTGAACGGGGCTAAAGCTCTATGACCATTGACTGGCGTGGAGCCATTGTCAGTTCCTCGTTCAGCATTATCATTTTTCCGCTAATGACGTCTTTGCCTTGAGTTTTATCTTTCAGTACTTCAGCGTAATATTTTAGAGGGAGTTTCACCTCCTTATCCGTACCGTTCAACAGGACAAATACTGTTTTTCCGTTATATTCGCGTGCATAGGCATATACACCGTGCTGAACCATGAACTGTTTCATGCTGCCTTTGGCAATCACATCGTTGCCTTTGCGCCAGTTCAGCAGATTGCGGTAGAAGTTATAGCTTTCGTTCTGTAGTTTGGTACGTCCCTCCGGAGTAAGAGCGTTTTCTTTATCATTGGCCCATCCGCCGGGGAAATCTTTTCTGACATAACCGTCGCTTTTGCTCTTTACTCCGTTCATCATGACTTCGGTTCCGTAATAGAGCTGCGGAATGCGCCGGGTGGTCAGCAAAAGGGTAGAGGCCTGTTTCAGCATGTCGAGATTTTCACCTTCACCCAGAAAGCGGTCGGTATCGTGATTCTCTATGAAAGCCAGCACGGATGCGGGATCGGGATACAGATAATCGTATACAAAGTTGTTGTATACCCGATCCAGACCTTTGAACCAGGTGTCGGTCTCTTCATTCTTGGCAGTGTTGATTTTGTCGAAGAAACTGAAGTCCATCACAGTTTTCAGGTTACTGTTGCGTGGTGCGGAGAGTTTGGAATCTTTTTGCCACCAGGCTGTGTAGGCAGGTTCGGTTACCCAGGTTTCGCCTACCGTGTTATAGTTGGGATATTCTTCATTCAGTTCCTTCATCCAGTTGCTCATGGCATCGTAGTCGGCATACGGGTAAGTATCCATCCGGATGCCGTCGATATCGGCATATTCAATCCACCACAAACTGTTTTGCAGGAGATATTTGTATACGTGAGGGTTCTTCTGGTTCAAGTCGGGCATGGCTTCCACAAACCAGCCGTCATTCATCTGGTCGAAGTCATACTGTGAGGCGTACGGATCTACGTGAGGAGTCAGTTTGTAAGACGTCTGTACGAAGTTGTCTTTAAAATCGGAGTGGTTGAACCAGTCCTTCGAAGGCATATCCTTGATCCAGGGGTGTTCTACTCCGCAATGGTTGAAGATCATATCCATTACGACTTTAATGCCCCGGTTGTGAGCTTTGTCTATCAGCGAGCGATATTCTTCGTTGGTACCGAAACGTGGGTCTACTTTGTAATAATCGGTCGTGGCATAGCCGTGGTACGAACCGCCTTTCATATTGTTCTCAAGTACCGGGGTGAACCAGAGTGCGGTCACTCCCAGGTCGGTAAAGTAGTCCAGGTTTTGTTCAATACCGGCGAGGTCACCGCCGTGGCGGGCGTTCGGGTCATTGCGGTCTACTTTATATTCTGCCATGCCTTCTATCTGGTCGTTGTCCGGGTTTCCATTGGCAAAGCGATCCGGCATTAACAGATATAGGGCATCCGATGCGTCAAAGCCTTTGTGGTCGGCTCCTGCTTTGCTACGTGCTCTCAATTCGTAATCCTTAACCAGCTTTTTCTTTCCGAGAGTGAATGTAATAGGCATTTTCCCCGGTTTAACATCTTTATCGAGATGAAGATAGACAAGCAGATAATTGTTGCTTTCCAGCTTCACGACGCTGCTGAGTGATACTCCGGGATAGTTTACTGATACGGATGCCTGGCCGATGCCTTCGCCGTATACCATTAACTGGAGTCCCGGATTGTTCATGCCGGTGAACCAGAAGGGCGGATCGATTTTTGATACGTTCATGGCTGCATAAGTACTTAATGAAAGTAAGAGAGAACCTAAGAAGAACAATAATTTTTTCATGATATTAGCTCGTTATTATTTAGATGCTGCTAATATAGGATAAATCATCGGATTGGTTCCTGTTTTCTTCCTTACTGTCCGCCATCTATTTATGCAAACGTTTTCATAGGAGATGCTTAAACCTGAATCGGGCATTTGTAATGTGCACAAAAGCCACTTTGGATACCTACTTTTCTCCTTTGAAGAATTTTTCCTTTCGGATACTTTCCAGTTTATTGGCGGCACTTTTATAATAGTCTATGCGAGGTGCGGGCTCCTCTTCTTCGACGTCGCTATCTTGTTGCAGCTCTATTGCCTTCTGTTGGGACTTTGTTCGTAAAAAAGCTTGCAAGTAGCGCTCTGTGGCTTTTGTATCTTTGAGTTTATCGGATAGAAAGGCCATGTTATAAAGCAATATATGCCTGTCGGGGGCATACTTATATTGTTCTTTGATTGCTTTTATCTGCTCGCGGGTCTGTTTGGCCTCTTTATAACAATCCGCAAGTCCGAAATAGAGACGTTCCATTATACTGTCGGTGGGGATAGTCTGGTCGATGGCCTGATTCAGGTACTCAATCCCATCTTGTTTCCATAAAGTCTTGGAGCAGGAGCGTCCCAAGTAGTAGAGCAGGTTGGCGCTGGGGGACTGGCGGGATTTTGCTTTAAGCAGCCAATCGCGTGCTTTAAAGTATTCTTTCGTGGCATAATAGCTGACCCCCAGATAATAACATGTCAGCAGGGTACTGTCTCCCTGGCTTGTCAGATCTTGATAACGTTTGATTGCCATGGGGTAGTCTTTGTGCAGACAATAAGCCAGGGCGTTCTGTCGGTTTACCTTTACATTGGTACTATCCATTTGGCGATATCCTTCTGTCAGGGAGATTGCCCCTTCATAATCCTGCATTGTATTGAGTATGCTGCCCAATCTGGCAACAGACAGATAGTCGGAAGGATATTTTCTGATGATGGAAATGTAACATAACATGCTTTCTATCGGCATGTTAAGTCCTTCCATACTTTCTGCCATTAATCGTAATACGGTAGCGGAACTGTCTTTTTTGGCCAATGTGACGCTTTCGTGCAGTGCATCTCCATATCGTTGCTGGTTGTATAGTAGACGGGTGTATTGCAGGTGTGCGTAAGTATGTTCCGAATTTAACTTCAAAACTTTCCGATAGTATTCCAAGGCCTCGTTGTACTTGCTCAGTTGCCTGCAACATTCAGCGGCTTCTATCAATGCCTGCTGGTTTTCGGGTAATTCGGAAATGATATGTTGTAAAGTGGACAAGGCTTCGGCAGTGTGTCCCAATCCCTTTAAAGCCTTGGCTTTTTGTAACAATAATTGCGATGAAGCAGTTTCTCCATCGATCAGTCTGATGGCCGTTTTGTAGTCATAGTTTGCCATTGCTTCCTGGATAGAAGTTACGTTCTGAGCGGACAATGCTACATTGAAGCCCAGACAGAGGAGGATCAGGAGGTATTTCATATGAGTAAATATAGGTTTTGTTATTTCGGGCTTTGTTCCGGTATTCCCTCGTTGAAGAATTTTTCTTTCTGTAAGTCCTTCAGCCACTTATCGGCAGCGTTGTAGTAGTTTTCAAGTCCCAGAACGAGTTCTCCTGTTTCGGCGGTGGCTTCCTCCTTTTTGGCGTCTTTGTTCCGGGTCTTTAAGAAGGCCTGCAAATAACGTTCGGTTGATTTGTGGTCTTTTAGCTGATATGAATAATTCCAGGCGATGTCATAAAGTAGTTTATGGTTCGTCTTATCATATTTATACAGCTCTTTGAGGGCTTGGATTTGTTTGGGTGTGTCTCTTGCCAGTTTACAGCAATCGACCAAGCCTTTGTAAAGACGGATCATGGCACTGTCTTTGGGGATGGTCAGTTCGATGGCTTTCTCCAGATGTTCTATGCCTTCCTTTTTCCAGGAAGTCTTGGCGCAACATCGTCCCAGATAATAGAGCAAGTTCGGATCTTCTTCCATATCTTTGTACAGTTTGCTGAAGCATGCGTGTGCTTCATAATAATATTCATCTGCGTAATAGCTGATTCCCAGATAGTATAAAGTTTGTGTACTGCTGTCTCCCTGCTGGCATAGATTTTCGTAACGTTTGATGGCCATCGGGTATTGTTGGGCACGACAATAGGCAAGTGCGTTTTGCTGGTTTACGATCAGGTTGGTTGAATCCCGTTCTCTGTAGCGTTCGGTCGCTTTGATCGCGTATTCGGGATATCCTGCCGCTATGTTCAGATTTCCCAGTTTGGCCGCTGCTAAATAGTCGTCCGGGTATTTGTCCTGAATGATTTCATAACAGCCGATGGCAGGCAGTATTTGTTGCATTCCTTCAAGGCTCTGTGCCTGTAGGTGGAGTACCACGGCCGAACTGTCCGTTTCGGACATCATTGAGCTCTCTCCAAAAGCTTCGGCATAATTTTTCGTATTGCAAAGCAAGTTGATAAATTGCAAGCGGGCATACTTGTTCTTGGGATTCAAGGTGATGGTTTTCCGGTAATAGTCCAATGCATCGTTATATTTAGCCATTGCTTTGCAACATTCCGCGGCTTCGATGTGTGCCTGTTGGTTGGTAGAATCTGCCGTAATTACTTGGCGGATGACACGGAGAGCCTCGGCGTTGTTGCCGATTCCTTTCAGGGCTTTGGCTTGCTGCATCAATAGCGGGATGGTAGGCTTCTCTTTGTTGATCAGTTCAATGGCAGTCTCGTAATCATAGTTTGCCATTGCTTCCTGAATCTTGTTTTGATTCGTGTTCTGTGCCGTTAGTATGGGGCTAAGACACAAGCAAAAGATAAAGATGAGTGGTTTCATAGCTTTTGTTTTCATAGGACGTATGTTTTATTGCCTGCAAGTTAGTAAAAATATCGTTTCTACGAAGGGTTCGTAACGTCTTTTAGATAGATTAACGTAAAATGCAAGGCGCCTCTCTTTTCGCAAAGAGAGACGCCCCGGTTCTATTTTATGAAAAAGCTTTTAAACTACATAAGGAATCCGAGCAGGATACCGGCAGCTACGGCTGAACCGATTACTCCCGCCACGTTCGGACCCATAGCGTGCATCAGCAGATAGTTGGTCGGATCGTATTCCAAACCGACCACCTGTGAGATGCGTGCCGAGTCGGGTACGGCAGATACACCTGCATTACCGATCAGCGGATTGATCTTGTTGCCTTTCTTCAGGAAGAGATTGAAGAACTTCACAAACAAGACGCCCGAGGTAGTGGCAATGATGAAAGAGAATGCACCGAGGATGAAGATCAGGATAGAATCCCAGGTGAGGAATTGTGAGGCTTGTGTAGAAGCTCCCACAGTCAGTCCCAACAGGATAGTGATGACATCGATCAACGGACCGCTGGCAGTATTTGCCAAGCGACGGGTTACACCGCTTTCTTTCAATAAATTACCAAAGAACAGCATACCCAGCAAAGGCAGACCCGACGGAACCAGGAAGCAAGTGAGCAACAGACCCACGATGGGGAAAATCACTTTTTCGGTATGCGATACGATTCTTGGTGGTTTCATGCGGATCAGGCGTTCGTGTTTAGTGGTCAGCGCACGCATGATAGGTGGTTGTATCACCGGTACCAGTGCCATGTAAGAATAGGCTGATACGGCGATGGCACCCATCAGGTTCGGAGCCAGTTTGGACGAAAGGAAGATCGCCGTCGGTCCGTCGGCACCACCGATGATACCGATAGCACCGGCTTGGTTAGGCTCAAATCCGATGAGGAGGGCAATGATGTAAGCACCGAAGATACCGAACTGTGCGGCAGCTCCGATCAGCATCAGTTTGGGGTTGGAGATCAGTGCCGAGAAGTCCGTCATGGCCCCGATGCCTAAGAAAATAAGCGGCGGATACCAACCGGAGGTTACACCTTGATAAAGGATGTTCAGTACCGAACCTTCTTCGTAAATACCCACTTTTAATCCGGCTTCCATATTGAATGGAATATTACCGATCAGAATACCGAAGCCAATGGGGATCAGCAGCATCGGTTCAAATTCTTTGGCTACGGCAAGGTAGATAAAGAAAAGACCGATTAGCAACATGAAAAGATGTCCGGGTGTCGCGTTTGCGAAACCGGTGTATCCCCAGAAGTCAACAAGGTTATTCCCTAAGAATGATACGAAATCTCCCATAATTATTCAATGATTACGAGGTCTGTACCTTCAAGTACAGAATCTCCTTTATTAACTTTAATTTCTGCTACTTTTCCATCTTTATTGGCATTGATGTTGTTTTCCATCTTCATAGCCTCAAGGATGATGATAGTCTGGCCTTTCTTGACAGTGTCTCCTGCTTTCACCTTGATGTCGAGGATGACACCCGGCAGCGGAGATTTCACGCCGTCTCTCTTGGAAGCTGTCGGCTGTTTGGTCACTACCGGAGCTCCCGATTCGGTTTTCGGAGCGGCTGCCGGACGGGTAACCGGTTTCGGAGCAGCTTTGACAGGAGTATCCAACTCTACTTTGTAAGAGGTTCCGTTTACTTCAACATTGGCTATGTTATCTTCTACATCGTTCACTGTAACGTTGTAAAGGTTGCCGTTGATTTTATATTTATATTGTTTCATTGCTTCATTTTATTAGGGTTAGTAATTATCTTCTCGGAGTCTGACGCAGTGTGTAGATCTTCGAACTCCACGGTGAGTAGGTGCGTTTCACTTTGTTGATAGTCAGAATCATGTCTTCAACGTCGTGAGCGTCATTCAGGTATTCGTGCAAAGCCATGGCGATAGCGGCAGTCTCTTCACCTGTGTGGCTACCCAGGTTTTTCTCCTTCGCCTCCGTCTTGTCGGTGATACCGGTGGCTTTCATTGCGTTTTTCTTACCCAGTCTGACAGCGATATTACCTACCGCCTTGAATGAAAGATACAAAAGTACCAAACCAATGAATACGACTGACATGGCAATGATGGCCATACCAATACCGATAGAGTCGTGCTTTTTGAAGTTCTCGATCTTCGGGTTTTTGTCGATAGTCATATTGTTGGTGCTTGGAGTGACATAGCTATGTTCTCCACCACCTTTTACTACCCAGTTAGCACTTCCGTCTTTTTCACGGGCGTATGAACGGTCGGCAAGCTGACCGGCAGGGATGGTTACCTCGTCAATCAAAGTTTTACCGTTGGAATCATACAGAGCAATGTAGTTCTCTTTGTCCGGATCGAGCGTAAAGTTTACATGAAACGTACCCCGGTTAGGCATCCCGTCTGCCCAGAACAAAGCATGTTGGCGTGGCTTGATTAACGTCAGCACGTCGCCTTTGGGAATAGGATATTTGGTCGGATTGTTTTTATCGTTCGTCAGAAAGCAACCTTCCAGATTTACCGAAGCGAAAGAGGTATTGAATATCTCTATCCACGCATTGTGCAGTCCGTAATCATCCTGATAGTTCTGGTCGTTGATGACCAAAACTTCATTGATTTTCAGACTGGTGGCACTTTGCGCCCTGAGCCCCATGCAAACCATTGCCAGCAGAGCGATAAATATCCCGATTCTTTTCTTATTCATAACAATCGATTTTTATTTGTTACAATGGAATATTACCGTGCTTTTTAGCAGGGTTGGTTAATTTCTTAGTTTGCAACTGTTGCAAAGCGCGGATCACGCGGAAACGAGTGTTTCTCGGTTCGATAACGTCGTCGATGTAGCCGTATTTGGCCGCATTGTACGGGTTGGCGAAGAGTTTGGTATACTCGGCTTCCTTGTCTGCCAGGAATTGAGCAGGGTTTTCCTGATCTTTGGCTTCCTTGGCATACAATACCGCTACTGCACCGGCACCACCCATTACGGCGATTTCGGCTGTCGGCCATGCATAGTTCATGTCACCGCGGAGTTGCTTGCAGCTCATTACGATGTGTGAACCGCCGTAAGACTTACGCAGGGTTACGGTCACTTTAGGTACAGTGGCTTCGCCGTAAGCATACAGCAATTTGGCTCCGTGCAGGATCACACCATTGTACTCCTGACCTGTGCCCGGAAGGAATCCCGGGACGTCTACCAATGTTACCAGCGGGATGTTGAATGCGTCGCAGAAACGAACGAAACGGGCGCCTTTGCGTGATGCGTTGCTGTCGAGCACGCCTGCCAGATATTTAGGTTGGTTGGCAACCACACCTACCGACTGTCCGTTCATGCGGGCAAAACCGATGATAAGATTTTTGGCGTAGTCTTTCTGTACTTCCAGAAATTCACCGTTGTCGATGATGGCACCGATCACTTCGTACATATCGTACGGTTTGTTCGGGCTGTCGGGGATAATTTCGTTCAACAGGTCATCCATACGGTCGATCGGGTCGGTACAGTTCACCAATGGGGCTTCTTCCAGATTGTTTTGCGGGATAAAGCTGAGAAGTTTGCGGATGATCGCCAGACCTTCTTCTCCGGTTTCGGCTGTGAAGTGGGTTACACCCGACTTGCTGGCATGTACGCTTGCACCTCCCAGGTCTTCCTGAGATACGTCTTCACCTGTTACTGTTTTTACTACAGCAGGTCCGGTGAGAAACATGTAAGATGTACCTTCGGTCATCAGCGTGAAGTCTGTCAGGGCAGGAGAGTAAACCGCACCTCCGGCACACGGACCGAAAATACCCGAAATCTGTGGAATAACACCCGATGCCATGATATTACGCTGGAAAATTTCAGCATAACCGGACAGAGCGTTGATACCTTCCTGAATACGTGCGCCACCCGAGTCGTTGATACCGATAACAGGAGCACCCATCTTCATGGCCATGTCCATTACTTTACAGATTTTCTGTGCCATGGTTTCCGACAGTGAACCACCGAATACGGTGAAATCTTGTGCGAAAACATATACTAATCTACCTTCTATTGTTCCATAACCGGTTACTACACCGTCGCCGAGGAAATGTTTCTTGTCTTGTCCGAAGTTAGTACATCTGTGTTGAACAAACATATCCAGTTCTTCGAAACTACCTTCGTCAAGCAACTGTGCAATACGCTCGCGGGCCGTATATTTGCCTTTGGCGTGTTGTTTTTCAATAGCCTTTTCGCCACCACCTAAACGAGCCTGAGCGCGAAGTTCAATAAGCTCTTTTACTTTTTCAAGCTGGTTACTCATGAGTTTTTCTTAATTTAAAGGGTTATAATATTTACGATTAGACGATTTGCGATGTACGGTTGAAAATTGATAACCAAAGGTGTTTTCAATCATACATTCTGTGCTTGTCAAGTCGTATCTCTTTTTTAGTGTTCACAGAGTTCGGTCAGTACGCCCAAAGTTGATTTCGGGTGAAGGAAAGCGATATTTAAACCTTCGGCTCCTTTGCGCGGGGCTTTGTCGATCAGGCGGATTTCCTTGCTTTCGGCTTCTGCCAAAGCGTTAGCCACACCGTCTTCAACGGCAAATGCAACGTGATGAACACCTGCGCCTTTGTTTTCGATGAATTTGGCGATGGTACTTTCCGGACATGTCGGTTCCAGTAATTCGATTTTGGTATCACCTACCTTCAGGAAGGCTGTTCTTACTTTTTGATCTTCTACAGTTTCGATGTTGTAGCATTTCAAACCTAATACGTTTTCATAATACGGAAGGGCTTCCTCGATACTTTTTACGGCAATGCCCAAGTGTTCAATGTGTGAAATCTTCATAACTATATTTTTTAATTTTGGTTTTAATCGTCTTTTTGGAATGGTATAAAACAGCACAAAGAAAATCAATTCTTGTTTAATAAAGAAATTTTTCTGCAATTAATTATGGTGAAAATAGGTTTAAAACCCAAGGGGCGTAACTTTAAAAGGTAGGCATTGTTGGTTTCAAGCCAATTCTTCTTTGGTTTTAAACCCAGAGGATGCTTGATTTTTAGACATATATTTTGATCAGCAGATTGTTCAGCCACTGCCAGCGGAAGCGGAACCAGCGCCGGGTACTGCTTTGTTTGCCGCCGAAGCGGAGTACGAAGTCGCGGTAACCGTGTTTCTTGAAGGGGAGTCCGGCATCCATGAATTCCATGTGACGGAACCCGTTTTGATGTGCGTCTTGTAAAGCTTTCCATACAGCCAGTATACCCGGGTATTGCAGAGCATAGGTTTTCCGCATACCTCCCGAGAACCACAGGTAGGCATCGTTGCCTGAATAGATACAGGCAGATCCTCCGATGATTTTTCCTTTGTAGCGGACAATGAAAATTTTACCTTGCTTGCTGTGGATCAGCCGTGTGTCCATGTGCTGGAAAAAGATGATATTGGGAAAGTGTTTACGGATGCGGGACGAGTAGAGATGTCGCAGCATGTTCGAGAATTCGCGGATTTCTTCTATCGTGTGTGCTTCGTCTACCGATGCGCCATTTTTCAGCCCTTTCTTGATTTGGCGGATACGGGAAGGGCTGAAACGCTGTTCCGCACTTTCGGTGCCGTGTAGTGAATTGCGTACCCGCAGCCAGTTGACAGGGAAGTATTTGTTCGACCGGAAGTATTTGTAACCGAACATGGCATTTTCAAGATTGCGAAATTCTATCAGGAACGAACTCCGCAATACTTCTGTGGTGAGATGCTCCAGCATTTCACCGAATATTTTTTCCTTATCGGCTTCTGCTGTCAGATATTCGCCGGTGCCATAAACTTCACATCGCTTGATAAGGGAAGGAGGAAACATGCGTATGCTTTTGCGGATGGCGGCAAGTAGCCGGGCAATTGGTTTTCCATCTTCCGAAGCCATGATCAGGAGCGGAGTGTAGCCCGGAGTTTCTTCATAAATCTGAAATAACTCCTTTGAATGAAATGTATTGGTTCCGGGAAAATCCGGAATTTCACTCCCTTGGTAATATGTAGTCAGTTTTAATGGCATATCGGGACAAATTTACATTTTTTATTTCTCTTTACAACATTTGCGGGGCTTATTTTGTTGACCTGTTATTTTGTGATTATCTTTGTAGATATACTACAATAAAATCCGTTTCGATTATGTTAGAAGAAATTCTTGAATTCAACAAAAAGTTCGTTGAGAACAAGGGATACGAAAAGTATATTACTAACAAGTACCCCGATAAGAAGATCGCCATCCTTTCATGTATGGATACCCGTCTGACTGAGTTGCTGCCTGCTGCTTTGGGAATCCACAACGGAGACGTGAAGATTATAAAGAATGCCGGTGCCGTCATTTCCCATCCTTTCGGCAGTGTCATCCGTAGCTTGCTGGTAGCCATCATCGAACTGGGGGTGGAAGAAATTATGGTCATTGCCCATTCGGATTGCGGTGCTTGCCACATGAACAGTGATGAAATGATTGCCCACATGAAAGAGCGGGGAATCAAATCTGAAACGATCGACATGATACGCTACTGCGGTGTTGACTTCAGTTCGTGGCTGGGAGGTTTCGACGATCCGGTTGAGTCTGTCAGGGGGACGGTCCGTTCTATCGAGAACCATCCGCTGATCCCGAAAGACGTCCGGGTGCATGGCTTTATCATCGATTCACTGACCGGTGAATTGACGAGAGTGGAATAAATTGCCTATCTTTGCAGGGAAATCATTACCGGTTATGCCGATTCATACAGATCGGACTTTTTATTATGATTCTGTATAAGTCTGCGGTAAATGTTCGTTTATTAAAAACAATGCATTTATAGTATATGGAAAATTTCAGTGAACTGATAAAGAAACGCCGCAGTATGCGGAAATTTACAGGAGAAGAACTTTCTCAGGAGGAGGTAGTCGCTTTGCTGAAAGCGGCTCTGATGGCTCCCACTTCTAAACGTAGCAATAGTTGGCAGTTTATCGCGGTCGATGATAAAAAGCTGCTTAGCGAACTCTCGCACTGTAAAGAGCAGGCTTCTGCTTTCATAGCCGATGCCGCGCTGGCAATTGTGGTTACTGCCGATCCTTTGGCAAGCGATGTTTGGATTGAAGATGCTTCCATTGCTTCCATCATGATTCAGCTTCAGGCCGAAGACTTGGGATTGGGCAGTTGCTGGGTGCAGGTACGCGAGCGTTATACTGCTGCCGGAATGCCTTCCGATGAGTTTGTGCGTGGTGTGCTCGACATTCCTTTGCAATTACAGGTGTTGTCCATTATTGCGATCGGGCACAAAGGCATGGAGCGCAAGCCCTTCAATGAAGATAATCTGCAATGGGAGAAAATCCATATTAATAAGTTTGGAGGCAAGTAGCGGTGAGTGCGGTAAAAGCAAACAATAAAGATACATATAAAGCCACGGCAGTCACCCTTATTGTGATAGGGATGCTCTATCTGATAGACAAACTGATACACTTTTCTGCATTGGGTATACCCTGGGTGATGAATAAAGATAATCTTTTGCTCTACACTGCGGTTATTTTCCTGTTTATCAAACGGGACAAATCCGTCGGCCTGGTGCTGCTCGGATTGTGGTTGGTACTGAATATCGGCTTGATTGTCTCACTGCTTGGTTCGATGTCCGGTTACCTGCTGCCCTTGGCTTTATTGATAATCGGAGGTATATTGTATTTGATTTCAACACGATGAAAAGAAGTATAGAAGATACACCGATTGTGTTTATCGGTGCCGGAAATCTTGCCACAAATCTGGCAAAGGTTCTTTATCGGAAAGGATTCCGTATCGTACAGGTATATAGCCGTACGGAAGAGTCGGCCCGTGAGCTGGCGCAGAAAGTAGAAGCTGAGTATACGACGAGCCTTGAAGAGGTGAATCCATATGCAAAGTTGTATATCATTTCGCTCAAAGATTCCGCCTTTGCCGAACTTCTTCCCGCTATCGTAGCCGGTAAACGGAAAGAGGCATTGATGGTGCATACGGCAGGCAGCATTCCGATGAGTATTTGGGAAGGACATGCGTCACATTATGGGGTGTTCTATCCTATGCAGACTTTCAGTAAGCAACGGGAAGTCGATTTTAAGGAGATTCCTTTCTTTATAGAAGCTTCGTCGACCGAAGATGCCGCATTTCTGAAAGCTATTGCGTCTACCTTGTCGAACCGTGTATATGATGCCGATTCGGAACAACGCAAGAGCCTTCATCTGGCTGCTGTGTTCACATGCAATTTCACTAATCACATGTATGCCCTTGCCGCCGAACTGCTTAAGAAATATAACTTGCCGTTCGACGTGATGTTGCCGCTAATTGATGAAACGGCTCGTAAAGTGCACGAATTGGAACCTAAAGCAGCACAGACGGGACCTGCGATCCGTTATGACGAGAACGTCATCGGCAATCATTTGCGGATGCTTGCCGATGATCCCGGGATGCAACAATTATATGAATTACTTAGCCGAAGTATCCACGAAAGACATTAACCCCAAATATAAATAAGAATGAGTACTATCAATTACGACCTCACCCGGATTAAAGCACTTGCTTTTGATGTAGACGGAGTGTTGAGTGCAGATGTGATTCCACTCCATCCGTCGGGTGAACCGATGCGTACGGTAAATATAAAAGACGGCTATGCGATCCAGCTGGCTGTGAAAAAAGGTCTTCATATTGCCATTATCACAGGTGGACGGACCGATGCGGTGCGGAAGCGCTTTGCCGGATTGGGGGTATCCGATCTCTATTTAGGCTCTGCCATAAAGATACACGATTATCGTGATTTCCGTGACAAGCACGGACTCGCGGACGAGGAAATACTCTACATGGGCGATGACGTTCCCGATATGGAAGTGATGCGTGAGTGCGGATTGCCCTGTTGTCCCAAAGATGCCGCTCCCGAGGTGAAAGTCGTTGCCCGCTACATTTCATATGCCGACGGCGGATACGGTTGCGGACGTGATGTGGTGGAGCAAGTACTTAAAGCGCAAGGCAAATGGTTGTCGGATGATGCTTTCGGGTGGTGATTTTTAGTATATAACTCTTTAATTTATTAGTATGCTTGCTAACTTGAATCGTTATAAAATCGTATTGGCATCTAATTCTCCACGACGGAAAGAGTTGATGACCGGCTTGGGGGTAGATTATGTGGTAAAAACATTGCCTGATGTCGATGAGTCTTATCCCGACTCTCTGCAAGGCGAAGAGATTCCGCTGTTCATAGCCCGTGAGAAAGCGGCCGCTTATCAGTCTGCGATGCACCCGGAGGAACTTTTGATAACTGCCGATACCATAGTCTGGCACGAAGGTAAGGCACTTGGGAAACCTTCCGGACGTGAAGATGCCATAGAGATGTTGCGAAATCTTTCCGGTAAGTCCCATCAGGTGATCACCGGGGTATGCCTCACCACCTGTGAGTGGCAAAAGAGTTTCGCTGCTGTGACAGATGTCCGTTTCGCAACACTTGATGAAGACGAAATTATTTATTATGTCGATCACTATCAGCCAATGGACAAAGCCGGTTCGTATGGCGTGCAGGAGTGGATCGGTTTTGTCGGGGTTGAATCCATTTCCGGCAGTTACTTCAATGTAATGGGGCTTCCTATCCAGAGGCTATACCGGGAGTTGAAACAACTGTAGGAGGCTGTTTCTGACGCTAACTTCATATCGCTTGATTTCGTATGGCATTTTCCTCGTTCATCGGAAGGAGGAGAATGCCATACGTGTTTATTGCCTTGGAGGGATCAGGATGGTAACTTGAGTTGTGTAACGGTCATTATCCTGAGAGTTGATTATTTGTTTTCTGTATTCTCTTTCTCCATTTCGATGTTGATAATCGTGTTGTCCCATTTGTTCATCTTTTGCGTGCCCAGGTCGACTAAGAAGCCGGGCCAGAATAAAATATTCCACAGGCAGGCATTGTTGAAAGTAGATTCCAGGACAAAGGGAGTGGTTTGGTATCCTTCCTTTTTGGCCAATAACTGTTTGTCTTCTCTTTTCTTTTTGATCTGGACGGTAACACTGTTGTCTTCTTTGATTTCCGCTATTTTCTGCTTGGTCGATGCTTCGTAGATTTTAGTTCCATTCATTCCCGTAAAGGTGATGTCTTGTTTGGAACTGCTGAATAGTGTACAGCAAGATGAACATGAAATGCAGATGGATACTAATAATAAAATCTTTTTCATAAATTAAGTTTTTGATGTTATATAATTATTTTCTCTGATATATTTATCTGTTTTGTGTAAAAGACGTTTTGGGGTTGTTTGATGTTGCTATGGGGTTGTTTTCATTGCCGGCAGGTGCCGAATCTTGATAAATAACTTTCAGCAGGCGTGCCCCCAGCAGAGGACGATAATGACCGGGATCATAGTAATGATGTATATCGGCTGTATATTCATTAGTTCCCGTGAAATCCCATACGGCAGAAGCACCCAGTATCTCCTTCATTCTTTTGATGTCTTCCCGGTTCGTTTTTTTCTGAAAATAATCCGGGCCGATGATGAATTTCAGGTTTGTATGATGCTTATCACAAATTTTTTTAATGGCACGAAGTACTTGAATCTGGCTGACAGACACAGCCGGCAGTTCTTCTTTGCCTGCATCCGTTCGTTTTTTGAATTCTTTTTCATGATGGGTCCAGTACAATTCGCCATCCTGTCCGATCTCTTTTTCTCTGGGATTGATAAAGTTGTTCGTGTAAGGTTCCCGAATGGGATCTCCCGGATTTATGACCCCTTTCATATAAGGAGCATACTTATGTCCGATCAGGTAGCCTATGTAAGGAATTGTTTTGTCAGGATAGAGGAATTCCTGCAAAAATCTCAGATGGAATCCCAACTGGCTGATACCGGCTGCCTCAGCCGAAAACAGATGGTCGTTTCCCGGCAGGGGCTTACTTCTGTCCAGTGCTTTTTTATCCAAAACGACTAATACATTTTTCAGAGGGGCACCTACGGAATCGAGCGCTTGAAGCTTCTGGCGCACACCGCCCAAGCTTTCCCAGTTGTCATAAAAGCGCACGGCATGATCGTCCTTATCCAGATACTTCTCCCATTCTCCTGTCAGGAATGCCATGGTACAGGAGTTGCCGAGTATAAACGAGTTATAGGCTATCGAATCACGATTCTGAAGATAATTCTGCCATCCCACATGCGCTTCGTTGAGCAGTACGGGAGAGTTATCGAATCGTTTGTAGGAGTGCAGCACCATATAAGGGTCGAAAATGAAATAGATGGCCACTATCGGGAAAAGCGGTAATGCCAATAACAGGAGTTTCAGGCAGAAACGTGTTTTGGGAGAGATTTTCGGTGAATGTAGCATGGGTGTAATTGGTTTCGGTTAAAATTGTAAATAGATAAAAGTTTCCGTATCGAACTTACCTAACATCAGCAGGGCGAATACCAGCAGATAGTAAACACTCCACCGTAGCCATGCGGGCTGGCGTTCGAGTGTTTCCATCAGGTTATATTTAGATGCATAATATTCATAGATCAATACCAGTAACAGGGCCGAACCTGCTACAATGCAATTGTGGTCGCGTATGCCGATGTTCATTTCCTTCCAGGAAGAATGTACTTCGAACGAGATGTTCCGTAAAAAATACCAGGCATCGCTCAATGATTGTACACGGAAGAAAATAAGTGAGAGCGCAAACAACAGATAGGTACGGATTATCAACAGGCTGTCGGATGCATATTTCCCGATATATTGGGGCAACTTATTGCGAAAAGCAGAGGTTTTCATTTCCCAGCAGATCAATATGCCCTGAATCAGTCCGTATATGGCGAAGGTTAATCCGGAGCCATGCCATAATCCCAATGCCAGAAAGGTGATGATAAGGCTGAAGTAGACTCCCCACTGTCCCCAGTTACGGGTACCGGCGGTTAACGGCACATAGAGATAATCGCGTACCCAAAAAGAGAGTGACATGTGCCAACGGCGCCAGAAATCGGCGGTGGAACGTGCGGCAAACGGGCGGTTGAAGTTTGGCGATAGCTTGATGCCGAACAGGTAGGCTCCTCCGATGGCAATGTCCGTATAGCCGGAGAAATCGGCATACAGTTCGATAGGATAGAGCAGGCAGGTCATCAGTAGTTGGACACCCGAAAGGTCATGGATCGAATGAAACATGATATCCGTCTGCGGGGCTATCTGATTGGCTATAAGCAGTTTCTTTATCAGTCCCAGCAAAATATATTTCAGTCCGGTCACTGCGTTCGAGTAGATGAACGGGCGAGGATCTTTCAGTTGTGGCAACAAGTCTCCACCCCGTTCGATGGGGCCGGAGAGGAATTTCATGAAGAAAAGCATATAGATCAGGAAATCTACCCAGTTTTTTTCGGCACGTTGCTCCTGCCAGTACACATCTGTCAGATAACCGATGGCCTGGAATGTGTAGAATGACATTCCCAGTGGAAAGATGATGTTATCTATCACTGTGCCATGGAGTAGGAGCCATCCGCCTATCAGACCGATGATTCCTGCGATATAGATTACTTTGGTCTTTTTCCCGGATTTCGCCCTGTTTTCCATCCATTGTGCCCAGAAGAAGGTGAACAGTGCCACCACTACTGCCGTCAACAGGAATGGCAGATAATACCATCCGATGAAGATGCAACTGGCTGCCAGTAGTATGAAGTTGCGGGCACGTCCTTTGACTGCATAGTAGAGAAAGAAACAGAGAGTAATCAGAGCCAGGAAACTAAAGGAGAGAAACTGCATGATTTATTCCATTTTGGTTAATAAGGCACTGCATAGGTCGCCGACATTCTTGAATTTAATTACTTCCCGAAAGTTGAAACGTACTCCGAAACGTTTCTCGATTTGGGCTATAATTTGCATATGGGTCAGTGAGTCCCAGCCATCTACATCTTGAGAGGTGGATGATTCGCTGATACAGACGTTGTCCTTCTTTAAAATATCACGGAAAATGCTTTGTAGTTGTTTTAATACTTCTTCTCGGTTCATATTTATATTGTTTTTAGAGTTCCTTCTCTCTTATCAGTTCAACAATTTTTTTTCGGTCTGTTTTATTGCTATTGGTTACCGGAAACTGAGGGATACAATGAATTTGTTTCGGTAACATGTATTGTGGCAGCTTTTCTTTCAGATATTCTATCAATTTGTTTTGGTCACATTCGGTCGTTTCGACTGCCAGATGCAGTTCGTTGCAAATTCCGTCACAGATTAACGGAAGGGCAGCCACGTTGCAAGGAGTCTTGAAAAACGACTGGGCGGTGTATTCTATTTCGCTTAGTTCTATTCTGAAGCCCTGTATTTTCACTTGATAGTCCTTACGGCCGCAATAAATGATATCCCCATCGTTGTCTAAAATACACAGGTCTCCGGTCCGGTAATAAATTTGTCCGTCAGGACGGTGTATTAGAGCCGATGCCGATTTTTCCGGATCATCCAGATAGCCTTTCATTACTTGCCGACCGGATACCCAAAGTTCTCCCGTCTCTCCCTGAGGCAGATCATTTCCTTCTTCGTCAACAATGATGACGCGGATACCGGGAAATGGTTTTCCGATAGCCACCATTCCGTTGTAATGCTTGCATGTGCCGGAAGCTGGAATACGGTAACAGGTACAGTAAATCGTAGCCTCTGTCGGGCCGTACAGGTTGACGAACTCTGCGTTGGGTACCGATTTTCTGAATCGTTCCAACAGTTCGGTTTGCGACGCCTCTGCCGATACTCCCAGATATTTCAGAGCAGGCAGGCTGATTTCATCGAAATAGGGTGAAAGAAGTTGTAATAGAGAGGGGGTGACCGTGGCGAAGGTCAGCTCGTACTTCTCCAGAAGTTCGAACACCTTGAAATGCTTTACATCCTGATGGGCCACTGTATAAACGGAAGCTCCTAAAGTCAGGGGATAAAGTAACGATACGACGGATACGTCAAATGTCAGCTCAAACATTTGTAACATGCGGTCGTGTTCATCCAGGTTCCAGTTAAGAGAATCGTATGCCTGATAAAAAGTGTTCAGATTGGCACGTGTGATGGGGACTCCTTTGGGTTCGCCTGTGCTTCCCGATGTAAAAATGATATAAGCGTTTCTTTCTTCTTCCGGCGGGTAGAATTGCAGCCTTGACAATTCCGACGGTGCTTTTTCCGACAGCTTGTCTGTGTTGATTACTCTGAAGAGGTCGGTTCCGAATGCCGGGCGTTCGACATGGCTTGTGCAGAGCAAAGTATGCAATCCGGCCAGTCCGGCTATTTTGAGATTACGTTCTTCCGGGTAAGCAGGATGCAGAATGACATATGTTTTTCCACTGGCCAGTACCGCCAGAATGGCTGCGTAGGTTTCAATCCGGTTTTCCGCAATGATCCCGATTCTTTCATCTTCTATCTCTGATAGCGAATGGGCGACGGAGGCTGTTATTTTGCCAAGTTGGGCATAAGTATAATGTTTATCGTCAATGATAAATGCTTCGTTTTCGGGATAACGTTGCATGGCGGAAAGAATATCATTGGTAATATCCTTCCGGGGAGATGTTGTCATATCCATTAGTTTTTATTCATGTTTTGGGTTTAGGAATTCCTTCTATCTTCTTGAGATCATTTATTAAAAAGACAGGGAAATGAACTGATCTCCCTACGGGCAATGAATTAAAGAACGTTAATTGTGTGATAACGCATTCTTAACCTTGCTTTCCTTCTTTAATTCGTTATATTTGCATTTTATCCGAATAGGGATTTTACTAAAACTGAAAATAATATGAAACCTGTAACCTTACCCTTATTTAAAAGTCTGTACTATGTTCTCTTTGCTACGGTAGTTGTGATAGTGCTTAGCGGTTGTGAGAAAGATGATGAAAATGAAATTCGTTTTTATACCGGTAATGGTTCTGAAGAGCGTCTCCTGGGAGAAGAGGGACTCTTGATGGATGTTTTGCAAACACCGGCTATGATTTTTCTGAAAGCTGCATCCGGAGATCAGATAAAAGTCCGTTCGGAAGATACTGCGGTGGTCGACGCTACGTATAATCCGGATTACTTAGGAAAAAGATGCATTGAAGTTCGTGTGGCTGGGGTTGGAAAAACTCATATCTGTGTATCTTATCGGGGAGAAGAGCATATTATTCCGGTGGCTGTTGCGTCCCGGTCTGTGGCTTATAGCGGACAATACCGCCTTGAAGGTTTCAGATGCTATCAAGGCAGTAGTAAAGGAGGCGTAGAAATCTTTCTGGAGATGGACAGTTATTGGGAAAGCCGTTTCAATAGTTCGGATGGATTTATTAAGGGTTTTCCAAATGATAAGATTGAGTTTATATCTGTTGATAAGTTGAGATTCTCTTCCGACTTTGAAGATGGTACTTCACTTTCATACGAAAAGTATTTTCAGATGCGGAATGATTCTCTTTTCATGCGTTCCCATGCCGAAAATCGTTGGGAATTTTATGGTAAGGTAAATCATAATGTCAATAGTGATCAATTACAGCTGACCTACTCAATTCATTTCTGGACTTACAGTTCAACCGGGCATTTCACTTCTTTTGGGAGGGGACATGATGGCGGCTTTATAGCCAACTATTCTGATTTTTTTTATTATTATCCTGTATTTGAAGATCTTAATCAGATGACATCTGAGAATGATGAAATAGCTTGGTGTAATGTTTCTTATAGTTTTGAATGACATAAACGACGCTCTCTTTATTGATACCTTTTATGGATTCTGGTAAGTCAGATTAGATTGTCCCTATTAAATCGTATAAAAAATCACAGAGAGTTGATGAACTAAATAAATATACAGTTTGTTATTTATCAGTAATTTTATGTTTAACTCTAAAACCTTAGTATTATGAAAAGATCTCTTGTCTTATTATGCGGTGCTGTCATGTCGGTACTTTCTTTCTATGCTTGTTCGTCTTCTGATGATTCGATGGTTACACCTCTGACAAGGTCAGATGCTGTTTCGGAGAAGATAGTTTTTCAAGATGACTTCAACCAGACAGATAGTATTCCCGACAAAACAAAATGGGGCTTGTGCAAAAAAGGCAGTCCTGTCTGGAGCAAATATTTATCCGAAAGTTATGATCAGGCTTATGTACACGATGGGAAGTTAGTACTGATTGCCGAGAAAGTGAATGGAGTATATAAGACGGGAGGGGTGCAGTCATTAGGTAAAGCAGAATTTCAATATGGTAAAATAGAGATATGTGCCCGTTTCACCAAGACGGCAAAGGGTGGATGGCCTGCCATCTGGATGATGCCTGCCAAACCCGTTTACAGTGGATGGCCTGCTTGCGGTGAAATAGATATTATGGAGCAGTTGAATCATGACGGCATTGTATATCAAACAATTCACAGCCACTACAAAAATGACTTGGGATTCACTAAGCCTGTTCCAACAAAAACAGTTCCTTACAATAAAGGGCAATTCAATGTATTTGGTATCGAGTGGACTCCCGAGTCTCTTACTTTTAAAGTGAATGGAGCTACCACTTTAGTCTATCCTAACTTGCATTTGGCCGATGAGAGCGTCAAAAAGCAATGGCCGTTCGATACTTCTTTTTATTTGATTTTAAATTATGCTTTGGGCGGTGCAGGTACTTGGCCTGGTACTATAATGGATAGTGAACTGCCTGCGAAGATGGAGATAGACTGGGTAAAAGTAAGTCAACCTGTGGATCGTTAACATTGTTAATGCATAATTTCCGTTTTTACTTTCACGAATATAAACAACAAGTCTTTTGCATGCAAAAGACTTGTTGTCTGTGTTTGAAGAACCAACTTTAATACAGTGTTAAAACTAACTTTCTATACTTAGATACCAAGTGTATTTATCTGTTTGGTTATAAATGCTTTGTCTTGATTCGATGTTCTGAACTCCCAAGAGAGTCTTGGCAAAGAGGAGATGGGGATAACTACTTTTTTATCAACTTCCGGATTTAAATTCTTTCTCTTTGATGTTCTGGTTTCTTTGATTATGTTACCTGATTTTTCCGTATCTGTGAAATCCGGAATCTCCATTAACGGGTTGTTGCATAAATGTTCTCGTAAATGGGTACTAAGGCGTCTTTCTCCAATATCCATTGGTTGGTGCGGGAGTTCATTTTGTATGCGTATTGGGCTATCAGTTGGTTATCACTGTTGGTAATGTATATATATTTTTCTGATGGGCTAAATGATTCTTTTTCTTTATTCCATACAGAATACTCTACCGAAGTTTCTGTTTCATACCGGGAGACAACCGTCAAAGATTCTTTTTCCCATGCGTTTTTAAATACATTCCATGTATAGGTGGATTTCACCGTTCTCTGATGGTCGGTATCGTAGCTGTATTTATGCATTTTTACCGGACTGAGTATGCCGGAAACAGGATTGTCCATAGAATATATTTCACGGCAGACGAGTCTTCCCTTTTCCATCGTATCATTATGGACAAACTGTTTGCCGTTGTTTGTTGCACAAGCAAATCCACATACCGAAACTAATGCTGCAGAGGCTAATACTCTTTTGAAAAATGTAATTGTTTTCATATCCTTTATTATTTAATTAGTTTATATCTTTCTTTGTTTATTAGACGTTGTTACTTGAATTTAAGTTGCACGGGTATACAATCTTTTTTCAGATTATTTTCTGTAGAGTAAGAATCAATAGGTATGCCAGAATTTAGAAGCTTCATTATTAATAGATTATAAAAAAACAGGGTGTCCACAATCGGACACCCTGTTCGTTTTTTCTTTCTTGTTTGTTCTAAATCAGATCGAGAACCAATGGAATATCATCGGAGGTAATACCTTTTCCTATGATGATATCCTCGTCCTTGCGGAACATCTCAAGGAACTGCTCTTTACTGCCATAGAGTTCTGCGGCTTTGGAGTAGAAAGGCACGGCTTTCTCTATATCTCCCAATGACCATGCCACATGACCGGCATTCAGGTAGTCTACCGGCATCGGCTTTTGGGCAATCACTTTATCATAGTACTTCATGGCTTGTTCACGTTTTCCTGTCATGAACGAACACCAACCGATGGCACGCCATGCTTTGATGCAATCACTTTCCAGGAAATCGAGTTTGAAGAAGTAGTTCAGTGCTTCTTCGTAGTTCCATGTCTCTGCCAGGCAGTTGCCAATATAGAAAATTACTTTTGTGTCTTCCGGCAATACTTCTTCCACTTTTCGGTAATATTCCAAAGCTTTGCGGAATTGTCGGTCGAGACGATAACAAATGGCTAAATGGCGATTAGTCCATAAGTTGTTCGGTTTGAGGGTATCTGCTTTCCGATAGGCTTCGATGGCTTGTGTATATCGTTTCAGTTTTTGCAGAGAGTAGCCCTGCTTTTGGTAAACTTCAGCTTCATTCTCTCGTGGGACCATGTAGGCGACTTTGTCATAGGCTTCGGCTGCTTTTTCCCAGTGCTCTTTTCTGAAGTGAAAGTTGGCTAAAGCCAGCAGGGCATCCGGGTTGAACAACATGTCTTCCAATGCCGGATTGCTGTACAGGCAGATGACCTCTTTGAACAAGTCGCGAAATTCCTGTCTTCGCATATTCAATTTGAAGAAGCGGTATAAGTCGTGCAGATATTGGTTACTTACCGTATCGGGGCGTTCGGAAAATTTCTTCAGTGTTTCGGCTTTCGACTGATCTGCCAATTCTTCCATTTGTTGTTCCGTGAGTTGGCTCAACATCATGTCACGCTGTGATTGCGGCAATTGCTGCATGGTGAAGAACAGCGAATACTTGTCACTGTTACAGAAGAAACCCGACTGCAAGATGATTTCCAACAGACTTCCTCCTTCTGTTTCCCGATTACGAAACTCTTTAATGACAGCCGATTGTTGCCTGTCGAAAGGATAGAACCAATTGGAGATTTCCCTGAAGAACGGATAGCTTTTGAGTTGTGCAAATGTGCTCATATATACATCGGCACCTTCCAGTTGCAATTCGTTCATTTCACGCAACTTGTCACCCAGTCCGGACTTCTCTATAGCATCGGCCCAGTCGGGATTGGTGTCATCTTTCTCTTCATCGGACTCTTCGAAACCAAACTTCATGTTGCGCATGGGAGACATGCTTTTCAGCATTTCGGGAATGATTTCCTCACGCATTTTTTTGTCGATTTTTTCCGTTTCCTGACTGAGAAGTATTTGGATATGTACGCGTAACAGTTCTTTTTCGAACGCGGTTTCTTCCATCAGTGCCGTGATACGTAAATTGATTTCCGGATAGAAATCGATACGTGGTGAATAGGTATGGAGAATGAAAGCGATTCCTACCAAAGCCCGCTGGCTGATCTGTACATTGGGGTGACGGTAAGCATCTATCAGCCACAGAAGTTTTCGGAGATCGAAACATTCCATCAGACTAAGGGTAACGGCACTTGTAAAAAGGCAAAGATCGTTCACCGGAAGTAATTCGGACTGAAGCATGGATTGTGCAGTTGTACTTTCTTCCGTACTCCAGTTGCTATTGGTCCAGGTTTGCAGGAACAGAATCCGCAGATTATCTTCGTGACGTTTTAAAACTTCATCCATGTTTTGATCCGAAATGAATCCGCTTACGGCCAGGTCATCATTGAACGATTCAAGCGTGTGTATCAGCATCTCCAGGGTAAGGGGAGAAAGTTCCTCAGTACGTCGCGTACGATATTGATGATAATAATGGCTTGATACACTGTCGAGTAGTGTAATACGTGCCTGATCGGTGATTTCAAGAGTATCGGCCAGCAATCTTTGATATAATTTCTTACGCTCCGGGTCTTCTACCCCCTGGCGCATGTATTGCAGCATATAGTTGTACGAAGTCTGTATCTGCTCCAGGCGGGTACGGAGCGACCATTCCGGACACTTCCAGAGGAATGATTCCAGTTGAGTCAGCGCCTCCTTCAGTCGTTTTTGTCCGATCAGGCGGAGGATGTATTGATATTGTTCGTTGATAAGTTGTTCGTTCATAATTTACTTTCGTTTATTGTTTCCAATCCAAGTGAGGCGTTTCCATAGGCCTTCGAAGGGACCATGTTTGAAGTGACCGAGCCACCAGGAACAGAAGGCCATTTGAAGAAGTACAAAAAGAATGCCAAAAAAGAAACTGTAAGTAATTCCTAAGAAACGTCCTAATTCAAACCCCCAGTGGTAGAAAAGAAGTGAGCCAATGACGGATTGTCCGATGTAGTTTGTCAGACTCATCTTGCCATACGAGGTGAAACGCATCAGGAATCTGCGGTCTTTGATACGGTAGAAAGTGATAAGCAGTCCGCTGACCAGCAATACCATGAAGCTGAGGTTGCTCAAAGAGCTTATGATCAGTTGCAAGGGAATCAGGAGGGCATCGCGCGTGATGAATCCCGGCAGCATGTTATTCAGACCATATAATGGAAAGAAACATAAGAGTGACATACCTAATGCTTTGAGCCAGCGTTGTTCGTTCTGTTCGCTATAAAGGAATAGTCCCTTACGTCCCACCAGCATACCGAAGAGGAAGAGGGCAGGCGTTTGCAGAATGCGTCCGTGCTCCAATGCCCAAGTCAGGTTGGCAAGTTGCCCTTCCCAGAGGTTCATGCGGATCGTTTCAAGGAAGGTACCGTTTTTCTGCACGTCGAAAGCAATCCCGAAGTAGTGGGAAGCCAGGCTGGGACCGGGTACATATTCCGGGTTGCAGAGAGCATAGATCACTTTGAACCAATCTATCGGTTGCAGGATAAGCAGGGTGGCGAAGATGGCTACACTGCGGCTACCGAGGCGACAGAACAGAGGGAGTATCAGACCGAGCATGGCATACATCGTCAGTATTTCACCTGTAAAAAAAGCAGCGTTGAACTGTCCGATGATGAACAGTAGCACCATCCGCCAGATGAACCGGAGGCGAAAATCTTTACCACGGCGTTGTTGGTTGTTATCCTGAATATAGAAACTGAAGCCTAACAGCAGGGCAAATACGGCATAAGCTTTGTTGCTGAAGACAAAAAAGAGCCCGTTCCAGATAGCTCTGTCGGTAAATTTCATCCATTCGCCGGGGATGGCATCCGGAAAGGAGTAGAAATTAAAATGTTCGATACTATGCAGGATGATGATCCCCATCACAGCCAGTCCTCTCAGTACATCGGCCACGTCTACACGGGCATTGGGTTCGCTGATTTTATGTTCCATTGATTATCGTTTTAGAATCTTACCTGTACCTGCGCCTGAAACAGGTTACTGTCTTTTCCCTTATTCCGGTCGCAAAAAGTATATTGTGCTTGCAATCTGCATTTGGGATAGAACCAATATTGCAGTCCGGCTATGTAATTCGTCTGTTTTCGGCCGATGGCTTTATCTGCGTTGAAATAGTCATACGAAGCTACGAGGTCGAAGTTGCGTAGGAGCCGGCAACTTCCGGTGGCATAAAAACCGTCACTTTTCACAGTTCCGTCTTTTCCCGCCAGATATTCGGAACGGAGGCTGAACGGGCTTGCCGTGATGATACCTCCTATACTCCAGCGGTTTTTGGTGTAGTTTTCCCCTGCCGGGATACCGGTTATTTCCGAATCGGCGACGGCATGTCCTGTTCCTTTTATAAACGAACCGCCTACCGACAGCCATTTCAGTGGATTTACCATCAGATTGCCGATGATATCTTTTTGATTGTTTTTATCTTTGATATTGAGTCCTTGTCCGTTCATCACCGCCAGTTTGTAGTATAGCAGGTCGTTCAGTAATCCTCCGTGGATCATCGCACCGATGTCGCGTCCCGATGTCATGCCACAAGCTACGTCACTGCCGCTTACCCCTGCCAGATAACACACAGATTGTGAGTAGCAGTTAATCAGTTCCACTGTCGTGGGTGATAATTCGTTCTCGATCGTATAAGGGACTTTAAATTCTCCGATGCGGGCTTTCAGTCCGGGTAGAATCTGATAATCGGTATAAACCTCGAGCAGCATACCTCCATTGTAAAAGTCGTACATGAAATCGCAGGTCCAACGGTCGGTGATTCGTCCGTGAGCCATGAAGATGATTCGTTTGATGTCGAATGTATTGGTTTTCTTCGCTGCATCGTCATAAGTATATCCCAGTTGCGCATATCCGGCAAGGGTGATCCGTTCTTTTAGCGTATTGACGACTTTGTTTACCGTCATACCCTCTTTTTTTTCCTGTGCATTCAGGTTGCCGCTTGCCAGTAGCAGCAGCACAAGTGTTAATAGGAATGTGTTTTTCATCTTTACTTTGTTGTATTTATTATGGTTTGAATTGGCCGGGAATGAAGGTCGTATCTACTAAGTTTTCACCCTGATAGTTACCGGGGATTGCTCCTTTGTTCTTCAGCCAGGCAATAGCTTTTTCTATGTCGTGAGAAGACGGACACATGGCAGGTCGATAATCGGGCAAGTCCACCTGGGCAGCCACTGTTTCCGGCAGTCCGAATTCTTGTGTTAATATCTCCCCCCATTTATCCCGGGGATAGGTTTGCAGGTATTTCACGCCTAGATTGTATCCGGTGATAAACCTCCTTATTTCTTCGTTTTTTTCTTTGATGGCCTCTTCTGTGAAGGCCGTTCCGGCGGAATGTATCCCCATTTGGACTGTATTTAGCAATACTGTGTGTCCGTCGTTTACCGCGATTGCCGTTGCCGGACCGGGCAAGAAAGATGCTGTGATCTGTCCGTTTTCCAACATCATCAGCCTCAAAAAAATGTTGTTGATTTCGGGTTTGTTCGCTTCACCGGGAGTAAGACGGGCCTGTTTCATTACTTCGTCGGTGGCATACTCTATCAGGGTATTGCAAGAGATGGCAATGTTTTTCCCTTTTAGGTCTTCCGGATTCCTGACATCATATTTTTTGCTTGTTATCAGGCTAAGGCAGCCATCATTTTCCATAACCAGACGCAAACGGGCTCCTTTGGTCTGTAAAAGGGCGGCACACGGATAGTCGGTGAGCATACCATCCAGTTTGCCCGATAAGAAAGCAGCGTCACGATCGGTTGCCGAGGCATAAGTGATGAAGTTGACTTTTATATCCAGCGAATCATAAACACCGTAACGGGCGGCAATCAGATGAGACAGTCCGTCGAAAGAAGGCATTAGTCCGAAAGTCAGAGGCTGAAGTTCGGATGACAGTGTATGTCCCTCTTTTTTGTCTGCACAGGCTGATAAAAGAAGCAGTAGTATGATGCTGAAAAAGGGTTTCACTCTTGACTTTTTCCTTTTAAAAAAGGCAACTCCGTGAGGGGCTGCCTTTTCTGTTTTATAGTGATTCACTTTAGTCTTATTCCTGAATAGCGGCAATACCCGGAAGAACTTTTCCTTCGATTGCTTCAAGCAATGCTCCACCGCCGGTAGAAACATAAGATACACCGTTTGCCAGACCGAACTTGTTGACACAAGCTACAGAGTCGCCACCGCCGACGAGTGAGAAAGCCCCGTTCTTAGTAGCCTCTACGATAGCTTCGCCTACCGAGCGTGAACCGTGAGTGAAGTTTTCGAATTCGAATACGCCTGTCGGACCGTTCCAAAGGATAGTCTTGGAATTCTTGATCACTTCGGCAAAGATTTCTTCTGATTTAGGACCGATGTCAAGACCTTCCCATCCGTCAGGAATTTCATTCACAGGACAGAATTTAGTGTTGGCATCGTTAGAGAAAGAGTCGGCGATCTTAGCGTCAACAGCCAATACCAGATTTACACCTTTGTCTTTAGCCTTTTGCATCAGTTCGCGGGCGAGATCCAGTTTGTCATCTTCGCAGATAGACAGACCGATCTGTCCACCCATAGCTTTGGTGAAAGTATATGTCATACCGCCTGTGATGATCAGGTTGTCTACCTTGTTCAGCAGGTTTTCGATGATTTCGATCTTAGAAGACACTTTAGAACCACCCATGATGGCTGTAAACGGACGTTTGATATCGTTCAATATCTTGTCAACGGCCTTCACTTCTTTCTCCATCAAGTAACCGAACATCTTATTGTTCACATCGAAGTATTTGGCGATCAACGCCGTAGAAGCGTGTGCACGGTGAGCTGTACCGAATGCGTCGTTTACGTAGCAGTCAGCGTATGAAGCCAGTTTCTTTGTAAATTCTTTCTGGCTTTCTTTCACGGCTTTCTTGGCAGCAGCTTTTTCTTCGTCGGTTGCGTCTTCAGCCAGTCCTCTCGGTTTGCCTTCTTCCTCAGCGTAGAAACGGAGATTTTCGAGCAACAGCACTTCGCCCGGTTGTAAAGCGGCAGCTTTCACGGCAGCTTCTTCGCCCATGCAGTCGTTAGCAAACTGAACTTCAACGCCCAGCAGTTCTGACACGTGCTTAACGATATGTTTCAGAGAGAATTTGTCGGCAACGCCTTTCGGGCGGCCCAGGTGAGAGCCGATGATGATGCTGCCACCGTCTGCCAGAATCTTCTTTAGCGTAGGAAGTGCAGCACGGATACGAGTGTCGTCTGTAATGTTGAAGTTTTCGTCCAAGGGTACATTGAAGTCCACGCGAACGAATGCCTTTTTACCGGCAAAATTGAAATTGTCAATTGTCTGCATAATACTTTATTTATTTACTTTAAAAGTGTTAGTTTCTTTTATGATGACCGCAAAGTTAGTATTAATTTCTCTTTTTTGCTATGAAATCGTTATTTATTCTTCCTCTTCGGTGTGTCTTTGCTAACTTTATACTTCTCACAGTAATATTTACACATTAATTGCAAACCACAGGTTTCACATTTGGGTGTACGTGCCTGGCAGACATAACGTCCGTGTAGAATAAGCCAGTGGTGAGCGATGGGAATCAATTCGTTGGGGATGTTTTTCGTCAGTTCTTTTTCTACACTGAAAGGAGTCGTGCAGGCATCACCCACGAGTCCGATGCGGTGGCTCACTCGGAATACATGTGTGTCTACAGCCATGGCCGCCTTGTTGAATACGACAGACTGGATGACGTTGGCTGTTTTGCGTCCCACTCCGGGCAGTTTGATCAGTTCTTCAAGGGTACCGGGCACTTCGCTGTTAAAGTCACTCACCAGCATTCGTGCCATGCCTACCAAGTGTTTTGACTTATTGTTAGGGTAAGAGACACTGCGGATGTACTCGAATATCACTTCCGGAGTAGTAGCGGCCAGTGCTTCCGGGGTGGGGAAGTCTTGATAGATTTTCGGGGTGATCATGTTCACCCGCTTGTCAGTACATTGTGCGGAGAGGATAACGGCAATCAGCAGTTCGTACGGGTTGTTGTAATGCAGTTCCGTTTCGGCTACGGGTACATTCTCCTGAAACCAGGCGATTACTTTTTCATAACGTTCTTTCTTTGTCATCTTAATTTGTTCTTATGATAATGAGGTGCGACTTTCAAGTTAAAATAGAAGGTGGAGATCACTGTCAGGCAGGCTCCGAAGAGATAGGCCATGTCAAACGAGGTAAATTGGGCGATATAGCCGCCCAGAACCAGACCGATTCCGATGCCTACATCCCACGAGGTGAGATAGGTGGAAGTGGCTGTGCCGCGTTGGCTGTTCGGAGCCAAGTTGACAAACAGCGTGTTGAAGGCTGGAAACATGGTGCCAAACCCGACTCCCAGCAGCAGTGCTACCATGAAGAAAAGCACATCGGTTAGTTCGGGATTTATCTGCATCAGTTTGTCACAGGCAGAAAGAGTGAAGAAACAAATGCACACCAGATAAAGTCCCAGAGTGATAACCTGCGTGATGTGTCCCTTGTCCACCTGCCGTCCGGAGAACATACGTGAGACGGCCATGCCTATTGCCATGAACGTAAAGAACAGACCGGAGCTGAGTGTGATTCCTATTTCTTTGGCATACATGGCTATGTAAGTGCTTGTCATGCCATAGGGGATAGATAGCAAGAGCAGGGCAACGCCGGCCGGTATACCTTTTATTAAAACGAAGCGGTCAAGTGAGATTGGCTCCCGCTTGACCGGTTGCTTGACAGGAGTCTTCACCAGACATGCAGCTACAAAACCGGCTGTGCCGGAGAGGAGTGAGCAGAGGAAGATGGTTTCGAATGAACAAGTGTCGTGCATGAAAAGCCCGATCATCGGTCCGAAACTCATGGCGGTGTTGTTCATCAGTCCGTAGTAGCCTACTGCTTCTCCTCGTCGTGAAGAAGGAGTGATGTCGATTACAATGGTGTTTCCTGCTACGGTCACCATACCGAAGGCCAGTCCGTGCACTACACGGAGCATAATGAATAATGACAGTATTCCCGCCAGGATGTATCCCGCGAACACGGTTATGAACACGAAATAAGCGATCAGATAGAGCGGTTTGCGTGCCAGTGTGTCCAGTAGATAGCCTGAAAAGGGGCGAATACAGAGCGAGGCCACAGTGTAGCATGATAAAATAACGCCTACTGCCGCATTTCCGGTTTGGAAAACTTCAGTCAGATAGAAAGGCAGTACAGGCAGAATCAAGTAGAAGGCAAAGTACAAAAGGAAGTTTGCTGCCAGTATCAAGACATAACCGGGAGTGACAAGCCTATCTTTCATTATGGTTTCATAATTAACAGTTGGACGATTTGCGATTGGAAGCCACTTCATCCTGTGAAGAACACGAAGTTTGAAGCGAATTAGACGATTTACTCTCTACACATCTTTCTTACCTCCTTCATGTCGGGAAGTAATTTCAATTGTAAATTGTAAATCGCCTGATCGTAAATCAATATGCCGCTTCGAATTCCTTTAGGAAACGGGTATCGTTTTCGGAGAACATCCGGAGGTCCTTCACCTGATATTTCAAGTTTGTGATACGTTCGATACCCATACCTAAGGCATAGCCACTGTAGACTTTGCTGTCAATTCCGTTGGCATCAAGCACATTGGGGTCTACCATGCCGCATCCCAGGATTTCCACCCATCCGGTATGTTTGCAGAAAGGGCAACCTTTTCCGCCGCAGATGTTACAGCTGATGTCCATCTCAGCACTGGGTTCTGTGAACGGGAAGTAGGATGGACGCAGGCGGATTTTTGTATCGGCACCGAACATCTCCTGGGCGAAGAGAAGCAACACCTGTTTCAGGTCGGTGAAAGAAACATCTTTGTCCACATACAGTGCCTCCACCTGGTGGAAGAAGCAGTGTGCACGATAGCTGATGGCTTCGTTACGGTAAACGCGTCCCGGGCAGATGATGCGGATAGGTGGTTGTGAAACTTCCATTACGCGACTCTGCACCGACGAAGTGTGTGTGCGTAGTAGCACGTCGGGGTGTGATTCGATGAAGAATGTATCCTGCATGTCGCGTGCCGGATGATCTTCGGCAAAGTTAAGTGCTGAGAACACGTGCCAGTCATCTTCGATTTCCGGACCCTCGGCGATGTTGAATCCCAGACGGGCAAAGATATCGATGATTTCATTGCGTACAATGGAGAGCGGGTGACGTGTGCCCAGTTCCACAGGGTAAGCCGAACGGGTCAGGTCCAGATCGTCCTGTCCGTTGTCTTGGTTGTCGAACTGTTCTTTCAGTGCGTTGATTTTCTCTTGTGCTTTAGTTTTCAGCTCGTTGAGCCTCATGCCGACTTCTTTTTTCTGTTCGGCAGCCACGTTACGGAAATCTGCCATCAAGTCGTTGATGGCTCCTTTCTTGCTAAGGTATTTGATGCGGAGAGCTTCGAGTTCTTCGGCATTGGCAGCCTTCAAGGCTGCTACCTCTTCAAGAAGTTGATTAATCTTAGCTATCATATCTTGCGATTTATTGTTATTCGGTTTTTCTTTAAATTGCTGCAAAAGTAACAATAATATTGCAATCAAAGGAGATAGAAAGAAATAAAATGTGTCAGTCGGCTGAATTCATCACAGAGTACTTGGGGTACACAAAGGAGAAACAAAGAAGTGAAACTCTATGATAAAGGAAAAAGATGTTTCTTTGGTAATTACTTTATGACTTCTGTGGCTTTTCAGTTTTTCATTGGTGTATAATAATCAGAAGGGTAGAGATGTTTTTCTTTCTTTTTTCGGTTTGTTGATACTTCAAGATAAGTTCGGGCAGTGAGTCGGTAACGTGCATGCCTTTCAATGGTTTTCCAACCGCTACCATATTGACATATATAAGAGATAAAATAAAAATAACTTTCTTTTTTTTACAAATAATAGGTTGTTCTGTGAAAAATGATTATTTTAGCCGATGCGAGGGAGTGATTGGGCACGATAGCTATTCTTTTCGTCATAAGGTGAATTACGGATGCTTCGGATCTTATGTACAATCTTGCAGACCTTAAATTGTATGGATATGGCCGATTGGATGTCAGTAAAAAGTATATCTGATAAGTATGGGATCAGCGAATCGCGGGTGCTCGGATGGATACGGGAGTGTGAGATAACCTCTTCGACTGTGGGCAGCGTGGTGTTGATTGACGACGAGAGTGTGCAGAGATTGATCGGAAACGAGAAGCGGTTGGCGCGCCTGACCACTAATTACGAACAACTTTGTGGGAAGTTTGAACGGCGCATCGAGGCGGAACTTGAGAAGGACGAAGATGCCGCGCTTAAGATGCGCCTCTTTGATGACTTTGCGCCCATCGTGCGCCGGATATTGTCTATGGTGGTGGGTGGCTTGAGTACCGAAGAGCAAAAACTGTTTAATAGTGCCTTTGCCGCCTCTCCTCTTTCAAAGGTGGCCGCCAGAATGGGATTCGATTCTGTATGCGAATACATCAAGGAATTCAGGAAGACGTTGAGTGATCTGCCTGCAAGTACAAACGAAATCATCAATGGGCTTCAATCAGAACTTTCCAGAAGTCGGAAGAGCGTTGAGTGGTTCAAGAAGCAACAGATGGAAGAGTGGCAAATGATAGAAGCTGCGCGCAGACGTAATACCGATTTGTGGAACAGAAATGAGAGTCTGTCCAAGCAGAATAGATGCTTGGAGAAAGAGAAAGATGAATTGTCTAATCGTCTAAAAACACTGGAAGAGGTACTTGGCGGACGGGAGCGTATAAAAATAGCCGGGCCGGAAAAGGACGAAGATGCCGCAAGCTCCGGAGAAGCGCTTGTAGAGACATCGGAGGTGCCGACAGACCTGCGCAGTCAACGTTCTGAAGTGGGGAAATTGCAATGCTGCAAATCAAAGCTGTATGACCGGATCATTAGTTTGCGTGAAGAGGTAAGAAAAATCGAGTGGGAGATACAGCTATTGGAAAATCATTTGAAAATTATACGCAGTTGGGATTATGCCGGAATAGTCCTTGAAGTTTGGATTAAAAGGAATTTTGAGAAAAAGGTGAAGGTCTCTATACAAGAAGTGGTAACAGAAGTGGAAGCAGAGACCACGACACATACAGACTCCGAGGTTGCATCGGTGGAAGGAAAAAAGAAAGAAGATGGCTTTTGGCATAAACTTCGTTTCCGGTTCGGTCATTAATTGTGTAGTTGCTCTTTTTTCCCCTTGATCCTCAGTTCCGAATAAAACGAAAACTTTTCGTGTTGTAGAGATAGGGGAGAGGCTATCGAGTGTGGAAGGAACATTGGTCCATGATCTATGGCAAACTGATGTAGAACTGGATAAAAAACAAAATGGGGAAGTCCTCACGGATTTCCCCATTTTAATGATGAAATATTTACTATTTTTATTAATTGGGTGTGGAGAGTATCGGACTCGAACCGATCACCTTAACACTGCCAGTGTTACGCTCTAGCCAGATGAGCTAACCCCCCGTTGTTTTCATGATAACGTTTGCGAACGTTTATCTGTTTTGATGCGGCAAATATAATGCATTATTCTGAAATAATTGCTATGTTTGCGGAAATAATCATCAAAAGATAAAAAATATGCTGATATACAATACCACTTTTCAGGTGGATGACGAGGTTCATGACAATTTTCTGATCTGGATCAAAGAAAGTTATATCCCTGAAGTAGAGAAACACGGAGCACTCCGTACACCACGTATCTGCCGTGTGTTGAGCCATCGTGACGAGGGCACTTCTTATTCACTCCAATGGGAGGTGGATAATTCCAGCCTTTTGCATCGCTGGCATCAGGAACAAGGTGCACGGCTTAACCAAGAGTTGGTAAAGATATTCAAGGATAAAGTAGTCGGATTTCCGACATTGATGGAGGTATTGGAGTGATTCAGCCGGTTAAAGAGAAGATTATTCTGGGCATCGATCCCGGTACAACGATCATGGGATACGGAGTGCTGCGTGTCCGGGGGACTAAGCCGGAGATGATTGCTATGGGGATTATCGACCTGCGTAAATTCGGCGATCATTACCTTAAACTGCGCCATATACATGAACGGGTACTGAGCATCATTGAAAGCTACTTGCCGGATGAACTGGCGATTGAAGCCCCTTTCTTCGGGAAAAACGTGCAGTCTATGCTGAAACTCGGACGTGCACAAGGAGTGGCAATGGCTGCCGCGCTGAGTCGAGATATTCCTATTACCGAATATGCTCCGCTTAAAATAAAAATGGCTATTACCGGTAACGGGCAGGCTTCAAAAGAGCAAGTGGCCGACATGCTGCAACGCATGCTGCATTTTGCCAAAGAAGACATGCCTGTCTTTATGGATGCTACCGACGGACTGGCAGCTGCCTATTGTCATTTCCTGCAGATGGGGCGTCCTGTGATGGAGAAAGGGTATAGCGGTTGGAAAGATTTTATAGCCAAGAACCCGGAAAGGGTGAAGTAGCCGCGGGCTACTTAATTAATCAGATAATAATTTAATAGAGAGAAAAACCATGAAAATGAACTATCTTGCCTTTATTGGAGTGACTGCGGCCACGGCTGTAGTCAGTTGTACTCCTGCCAAGAAAGAATATGCGTCTTACGAGCTGTATCCGGTGCGTTCGGGCAGTCTCACGGAGATGGAGTATTCACCGGAGGCTACTAAGTTTATCCTTTGGGCACCTACCGCCGATGAAGTTCGTCTGATGTTGTTTGATTCGGGTGAAGGAGGGCATGCTTACAAAACAATTCCTATGGAGCCGGGGGAAGAAGGCACTTGGACAGCAACGGTCAGTAAAGATCTGATGGGGAAATTCTATACATTCAATGTCAAGGTAAACGATAAATGGATGGGAGATACGCCGGGTATCAATGCCAAAGCGGTGGGGGTAAACGGAAAGCGTGCCGCCATTATCGACCTGAAATCCACCGATCCGCAGGGGTGGGAAAACGATCAGCGTCCGCCGTTGAAATCACCTGCGGATGCAGTCATCTACGAGATGCACCATCGTGATTTTTCTGTTGACTCCACGTCGGGCATTCGGAACAAAGGGAAGTTTCTGGCTCTGACCGAACATGGGACACTGAATCCTGCCAAGTTGCTTACCGGTATTGACCATCTGGTGGAACTGGGAGTCACCCATGTACATCTCCTGCCATCTTATGACTATGCCTCAGTGGATGAAACCAAACTGAATGAAAATAAATACAATTGGGGATATGATCCGCAAAATTACAATGTGCCCGATGGTTCGTATTCTACTGATCCTTATGATCCGGCTGTTCGCATCCGTGAATTCAAACAGATGGTGCAGGCGCTCCACAAAGCCGGTATTCGGGTAGTACTCGACGTGGTGTACAATCACACGTACAATACTGACGGAAGCAACTTTGAGCGTACGGTGCCGGGATATTTCTACCGTCAGAAACCCGATGGTTCGCTGGCAAATGGTTCGGCTTGCGGCAACGAAACGGCAAGCAACCGTCCCATGATGCGTAAGTATATGATCGAATCTGTGCTCCACTGGATTAAAGAATACCATATAGACGGCTTTCGCTTTGATCTGATGGGCATTCACGACATCGAGACAATGAATGAAATCCGCAAGGCAGTCAATGCCATTGATCCTTCTATCATTATTTATGGTGAAGGTTGGGCTGCGGAGGCACCACAGTATCCGGGAGATTCGCTGGCTATGAAGGCCAATACTTTCGAGATGCCCGGTATTGCTGCTTTCTCCGACGAACTGCGTGATGCGTTGCGTGGTCCTTTCAATGATAATCATAAAGGAGCTTTTCTCGCCGGAATTCCCGGTGGAGAAGAAAGCATTAAATTCGGAATTGTCGGAACTATCCAGCATCCTCAAGTCAACAACGACTCTGTGAATTACAGCAAAGCTCCTTGGGCTGCCCAGCCGACTCAAATGATCAGTTACGTATCCTGCCATGATGATATGTGCCTGGTGGATCGTCTGAAGTCAAGTATTCCCGATATTACTCCCGAACAGCTTGCACGGCTCGATAAACTGGCACAAACGGCGGTGTTTACCTCGCAAGGTATTCCGTTCATTTATGCCGGTGAAGAGGTGATGCGCGATAAGAAAGGGGTGCATAACAGTTTTGAAAGTCCCGATTCCATTAATGCCATCGATTGGAACCGCAAAACCCTCCATGAAGATGTATTCACTTACTATAAACGTCTGATCAGTCTTCGTAAGGCACATCCCGCTTTCCGTATGGGCGATGCGGAGATGGTGCGTAAATATCTGGAATTTCTTCCAGTGGAGGGCACTAATCTGATAGCTTTTCGTTTGAAAGATCGTGCGAACGGAGACTCTTGGGACAATATAATCGTAGTGCTCAATGCTCGTTCCGTTCCGGCCAAACTGACAATACCTGAAGGCAAATACACCGTTGTCTGCAAAGATGGGGTAATTGATGAGCGAGGTTTGGGGCTGTTGTACGGTCCGGAGATAATGGTTCCGGCACAGTCGGCACTGATCATCCACCAGTAGTATCAGTCATATGGAGAAAGCCCGGAGATAATCCGGGCTTAACTTTGTAAATGCTGATAATAAAAAAATTATAAGGGCATAAAAAACAAATATAAAGTTAACCTAAGTGGATTATCTCTAAAAAACTGTCTTGATTTGTGGGATATGTGTGCATAGAGCAATCTTAAAATATCTGTATGATGAAATTTATAAAGAAGTCTCCGGCCGATACGGATAATCTGGAAAGTCCTCAAAAGTTTGAGGCTTTTTTTCTGGATTATTACCCTCGAATAAAAGGGTTCATTAATGGCTTGTTGCAGAATGCTGAAGAGGCGGAAGATATCTCTCAGGATATTTTTGCATTATTGTGGCAAAATCGGGGAAACTTGAAATTGATAGACAATCTGGATGCATACCTGTTCCGTATTGCCCGGAATGCGGTTTTCCGGCATATCGAACGCTCCCTGCTATTTCAGAATTATCAATCCTGGCAAACATCGGATGATCATCCGGAACATTGTGAAACAGAGGCGGAACTTGATGCAAAGGAGTTGGAACTGATCATAGCCATCGCTGTGGAGAGAATGCCTGCCCAAAGGAAGAAGATCTACCGGATGAGTCGCGAACAGGGACTGAGTAATGAGAAAATAGCCCGTGAATTAAACATTAGTAAGCGTACGGTTGAAAATCATCTGACCCAGGCTCTGGCCGATATACGCAAAATATTGCTCTTGGTTATTATGGCTACTATCGTATAAACTTAGTAGTTTATATAAAAAAAATCTCTTTCGGACTGTGTGTGTTTGGCGGGTTACGTATCTTATATACATAACCCATAAAATATACTATGTCTGACGCATACAAAATTATACGCAACTTTATGGCTTTTACAGCCAGTTCGGATCTTAAAAGCAAAGTCTGGACATGGCTTCTTGATTCGTCCGGCAAGGAACGGAAAGAAAAAGCACTCCATCAGATATGGGATGATTATCATCCTGCGGCAGATGCCTGTACCCGACATTCTTTACGGAAGTTTCAAAAAAAAGCAGGCTTTCCTTTATGTAAGCCGTCAAACCTTTATCGGTGGGCACGCATAGCAGCTTTTCTACTTATTCCGTTGGTGTCCATTGCTACTGCCTATGTATATGTCAGGCTGCATACGCACGATGTCCGTTTTGTCGAATGTATTGTCCCCAAGGGTGAACAAAAAGAGGTCACACTTCCCGATGGTTCGGTCATCACCCTGAATTCCGGGTCTGTATTTTTATATCCCACACATTTTACAGGCGACACTCGTTCCGTATATCTTTCGGGCGAGGGGCATTTTAAGGTTGCACCAGACAAGAAACTTCCTTTTGTGGTAGAGACTAATCACCTGGATGTCTGTGTGCTGGGTACTCAGTTTAATGTGCAGGCGTATCCTTTGGATAAGAGAACGATTACCACATTGGAGACCGGTTCTGTTGCCGTTAGGAAGAAGAATCAGACGGATTGTTTTGTTACTTTGGAACCCAACCAGCAACTGGAGTATGAAAACCGGGATGGAAAGTTTTATAAAAGGAATATAGACGCCTCCGTCTATTCGGGCTGGACTAAGGGTGAAATGAATTTTGTCTCTCAATCATTTAGGGAAATCCTGAAAACGCTGGAAAGAAGATATGCCGTATCCATCCGGTTATCATCCGATCTGACAGAATCGGACCGTATCAATTCGGATCTTTATACAATAAAGTTTAAGTATCGTGATAGTATCTCTCATGTTTTGGACATTGTGACAAAAACTGTAGGAGGTATCACCTATAAAGTGGAGAAGGACGAAACCATATCTATTTGTCCGCTAAAATAAAAGAAAGGAGAGCTGCCATATGAAAAAAAGGGAACCGGAAACAAATTACCACACCCATTTCCGATCCCCGAAATCAATCAAAAACTTTTTAACCTTTAGAGACTTTAAACAGTATTAATTGATTAACTCACAAAATTATGAAATTAAAAATCAATTTAAGGAATATTCTATCCGTAAAAATTCATAAAATAGTCCTTTTACTTCTCGCTTTATGCATTTATAACACTGCTTACGGGCAGAATCAGCGAATAAGTGTATATGGTAACAATCAATCTTTGCAAAAAGTATTCGAACAGATAGAGCAGCAAACCAAGTTAAGTGTGACATACAATCAGACCAAGCTGGATGTAAACAAGAAAATTAAGGAAAACTTTATAGACAAAAAGCTTTCTTTTGTGATGGATGCTCTTTTGAAGAATACCGGGTTTACTTGTAACTATGAACCTGAACATATAGTTATTACTCCTTCTGTGCAGCCAAAAGAGAAAGCTGCTGCCAAACAAACTGTCCAGATGAAAAAAATAACGGGTAAGGTAACCGGCATTACCGGTGAACCTCTCATAGGGGCCAATGTACTTGCCATAGGCAGTAAGCAGGCTACGATCACGAATCTCAACGGAGAGTTCACGTTAGAAGTTCCTGCGGACGGCAAACTGCAGGTTACGTATATCGGTTATCTGCCACAAGAGGTCAGTACCAATGGGAAAACCCAACTCGTCATTCAGTTGAAAGAGGATTCAAAGTTGATGGATGAAGTGGTAGTGGTCGGCTTTGGAACACAAAAGAAAGTCAATCTGACGGGAGCCGTTACCTCCGTCAATATACAGGAGACACTGGGTGACCGTCCGATAACGAATGTTACGGCAGCTCTGCAGGGAGTTGTTCCGGGATTAAAAATTGAAGGTACAACCGGTACACCCGGTGACAATTTGTCGTATAACATCCGTGGAACTACTTCTATCAATGGTGGCGGTCCTCTGGTATTGGTTAATAATGTTCCGATGGATATCAATATGATCGATCCGCAGGATATTGAATCGGTCTCTGTCTTGAAGGATGCGGCTTCTGCAGCCATTTACGGGGCGCGTGCAGCGTTTGGAGTGATTCTTATCACCACTAAGCAGGGAAAAAAGGACATGGCGCCTAAGTTTAATTATAATAACAATTTCTCGTTCTCCAAGGCATTGGAATTACCGCAAAAGGCGAACCCGCTGGAGTCCATATTGGCATATAAGGAAATGGGATGGCCTAATGATACGTATGTGGATGGTAAGAATATACCTCAGTGGGAAACGTATATACGTGATTATATGGATAATCCTTCCAAATATCCTCAAGGGTATGTTTTCGACGAAAACGGGAATCTGTTCCTGATGAGAGAAAACGACATGTTTGCGGATATGATGGACAATTATGGCTTTATGCAAAACCATAGCTTCTCGGTTTCGGGAGGAGGGTCCAGAACGAATTACCGCATCGGTTTGGGATATACCAACGAAGACGGAATCCTGATTACCGATAAGGACCGATATGAACGTGCCAATCTGTCGAGCTTCCTTAGTGTGGAGGTCAACAAATGGCTGACGACCCAATTGGATATACGGTATGCCAATTCTACCCAGAACAAAGTGGAACAAGGCGGAAGGAACGGAATTTGGGGAAGTGCCATGCAACTCCCTTCTTATCAGAATATTTCGCCTTATGAAGAGGATGGGATTACTTATCCCGCTGAAACTTCTGCCACTTACATCCGTTATGGAGAACCGCGCATCGTTAAAAAAACTGACTTCAGAGCTTTGGGACGTATTATTATTTCACCTCTGAAGAACCTGAAGATAACAGGTGAATACACATATAACAGGGTGACGAATTACAACCGCATGTATGTGAACCAGTATAAATACATCGGAATGAATTTTACCGGTGTCCTGAATAATACGGAGAACACGCGGTATGCACTGACTCAGGGATTTAACAACTACAATGCGATCAACGTTTTTGCAAATTACGACTTTTCAATAGGTAATCATAATATAGGGGTGATGGGTGGATTCAACCAGGAAGAGAATCATGCTGAATCACAGTGGACGGAAAGAAAAGATGTGTTGTTGAGCAACCTGCCGTCCATATCGGGAGCTACCGGAACTACAACGGCTACAGACACATTCAATGAATATGCCCTTAGGGGACTCTTTTACCGCGTTAATTATTCGTACAAGGATCGGTACATGGTCGAAGCTAACGGACGTTATGACGGAACTTCACGTTTCCCTAAAAACAATCGTTTCGGTTTTTTCCCTTCTTTCTCGGGAGGGTGGCGCATTTCGGAAGAGCCTTTTATGACAGGAACCCGGAGTGTTCTGTCTAATTTAAAGTTTCGTGCGTCCTGGGGATCGATAGGAAATCAGATCATTTTGCTGTCTGACGGTACACCGGACAATTATCCGTATATACCGGAAATGGCTCCGGGACTAACCAATTGGCTGGTAGACGGCAAAAGACCTACGACTCTGTCTACGCCGGCTATGGTCAGCAATGCGTTTACCTGGGAGAAAGTATATACGCTTGACTTCGGTGTCGACTTCGGATTTTTTGATAACAGGCTGAACGGAACTTTCGACTGGTACCGGCGTGATACGAAAGGTATGCTGGCACCGGGTATGGATTTGCCTTGGGTGGTGGGAGTAGCTGCCGCCAAGCAAAATGCCGCGGATCTGAAGACCTATGGCTGGGAACTGGAACTCAACTGGAGAGACCGTATCAAAGATTTCAGTTACCGTATCGGATTTAATCTCTATGATTCACAGAGTGAGATTACTAAGTTTAACAATGAAACCAATTTGTTGGGTACTTATCGGAAAGGACAGAAGATTGGTGAGATCTGGGGATATGTAACCGACCGTTTTTATAAAGAAGACGATTTCAATGCCGACGGAACCCTTAAAGAAGGTATTCCTATCCCGAAGGGAGTTGGAAAAGTGTATCCGGGGGATGTGCTTTATAAGAATTTTGATGATGATGCCAGTACCATCTGGACTGGAAAAGGGACAGCAGACGATCCGGGTGACCAACGTATTATCGGTAATTCTACACCGCGTTTCCATTACGGAATCAATGCAGGCTTGAGCTGGAAGGGATTCGATCTTTCCATTTTTCTTCGTGGTGTGGGTAAGCGTGACTTTTGGCGTACTGACCAGATTGCATGGCCTACAGGCACATGGGGAAGTTTGTTTAAAGAAACCCTTAACTTCTGGACACCGGAGCATACAGATGCTTATTTTCCGAGAGTATATGCAAACAATGGTGTGAATACCGGTTCGAATCGCTGGAAGCAAACCAAGTATCTGGCCAATGCGGCTTATGTGAAACTGCAAAATATCACCTTGTCTTATACATTGCCTAAAGCGTGGTCTAAACAAGTTTACTTTGACGAAGTCAAGGTCTTCTTCAGTGGGGAAAACCTTCATACATGGGATCATTTACCGGAAGGTCTGGAGTCGGATATGCTTTCAAAAGGAGCATGGGAGTATCCGTTTATGAAGAAATTTTCACTTGGATTTAATGTCACATTCTAAATAACCGAAATAGTATGAAGAAATATACATTTGCCTTGTTTATACTCAGTGCGATCGCTTTTACCGGTTGCCTGAACAATGATTTTATGGAAAGGTATCCGTTGGGCAATCCGACGGAAGAGACGGCCTTTGTGACGTATGATAACTTTAAGGCATATGCCTGGGGATTGTATGAAACACTTCCGAAATTAGGATACGGTGATACTTCAACAGACGATATCTCGTATAATCAGACGCGGGGAAGCAGCGAAAGCAACTGGATCAGGGGACTGGTCACTGTGCCTGATAAGAGGAATAATACGACTTGGGATTATTATGGTTTTATCCGTCGTGTCAATCTGATGTTGGGACGGATAGACGGTTCCCAGATGACTGAGACTGAGAAGGCGCATTGGAAAAGTGTCGGATACTTCTTTCGTTCATACCGCTATTTTTCATTACTGTCTGCTTACGGCGGAGTACCTTGGATAGACCGAGTATTAAGTGATAATGATACAGAGTTGATCAACGGTCCCCGTGCTTCCAGAGACGAAATCGCGAAGCATATTCTTGAAGATTTGCAATATGCCGAGCAGCATATCAACGTCAATGGTGATGGCAGTAATACGATTAACAGAGCCGTCGTACAGGCATTTATGTCCCGTTTCTGTCTTTTTGAAGGAACATGGAGAAAATATCATGGGTTGAATGATGCCGAAACTTATCTGAAAGAATGTAAACGGGTGTCTGCCGAGGTTATGAGCAGTTATCCTGAAATTTGCAGTAACTACGATGATCTGTTTTGTTCACTCGACCTGAAAGATGTACCGGGAGTCATACTTTATCGGGAGTTCTCGAATGCGGAAAACGTAGTACATGCTGTCAGTATCGGAGGAACAACCGGATCGTCCTACTATAACCCGACTCGTGACTTGGTGGACAGCTATCTCTGTTCGGATGGTAAAACCCGCTGGAACAGTCCGCTGTTCCAGGGAGATAAGGATATGTACAGTGAGTTCAGTTGCCGGGATCATCGACTCTGGCTGCAAGTGACTCCTCCATACAGAATTGACCGATCGGCTTCTACCGATGCCTGGGGGAATAAGTGGGAGTTTACCGATGTCGCTAAGGACAGGAGCTTTATCGATAGCCTGAATATCCGGTTGGGAATTGGGTATGGAAGCGGCAAAGAGAGACAGAAGACGTTACCTTTCCGCCAGGGTTATGACGGAGGTATTTTGGGGGCAGTTCCGCATTTCGATTTCTATTTGGAAAATCAGCCTTGGTACAAGTCGGCTTTCGGGTATAATAACTGGAAGTATTATTGTACTTATTTGTCGATGGGATCGCAGCGAAATGAAGAGACTGATATGCCCATCTTCCGGGTAGAAGAGGTGATGCTGAATTATGCTGAAGCAACGTGTGAGTTGGGTGAATTCGATCAGTCCGCAGCCGATCAGACAATTAATAAACTGCGTATCCGTGCTAACGTGGCACCTATGAAAGTGGCGGAAATCAACGCCGCTTTCGATCCTAAACGCGATCTGGGCGATCCTGCTTATCCGGGTGACTATGCTGTCAATCCTTTGTTATGGGAGATTCGCCGCGAACGGCGTATCGAGTTATTCTCCGAAGGGTTCAGGTTCGACGATCTGCGGAGATGGAAGAAATGCCATTACGCGTTAAAGAAGAAGTTGGGTATGTATGTTAAGACATCGGACTTTCCCGCCGGAACGAAGGTGACGATTGACGGAGGTGGTGCAGAGGGATATCTTGAATTCCATCCTGTACAAACCCATACTTGGCCAGAATATTATTACCTGAATCCTATTCCACGTAATGAAAGGGTGCTGAATCCTCAGCTTGCTCAAAATCCGGGTTGGGATGACGGAGTAGAGTAGCCCCTTCCTGATTGATAAATGGTTTTAACCGTGTGATAAGAAACTGTCCCGAGAAATTCTTATCTTTGGACAGTTTCTTGTCACACTATAAATACTATGTTTAAATGAAATACTTGATTTTAATACTGCTTTTCCTCGGTTCGCACGCCGTCCGTCTGTGCGGACAAACGATCTTACCTACACCTGATTACCTCGAAAAAGCCAATGGACAGTTGCAACTCCAAGGCAAGATACGGATGCATGCTCAAGATGCTTCCGCTTCTTTCCTGCATTTGTTTTATGAAAAACTGATACCGAAAAGTGCTGTGGAATGGTGTAGTGAAAAGGGGCACAGCCAAATCTCCTGGGAGAAAGATGCCACACTTCCCGCAGAGGGTTATCGCATTCTTGTTACTCCCGAGAAAATGACTGTTCGTGCGGCAGATAACGCCGGTTTTATTTATGCCGTTCAGAGCCTGAGACAATGGGGTACACGGGAAGGGGACAAACTTATATTTCCTTGTGCGGAAATCACTGACTTTCCGCGAGTGAAATGGCGTAGCTTTATGCTGGATTCGGGACGCCAGTATCAAAAGGTCTCTACCATCAAGAAATATATCGATATGGCTTCGATGCTGAAAATGAATTATTTTCATTGGCATCTGACCGAGGGTCTCGGTTGGCGTATTGAGATAAAACGCTATCCGCTTTTGACACGGATCGGAGCTTTCGTAGGACAGGGACCGGAGCAACAGGGATTTTATTCCCAGGAAGAGGTAAAGGAGATTGTCAGCTATGCGGCAGACCTCGGTATCACGGTTGTTCCCGAGATCGACATGCCCGGACATGCGGAGGCCGCACTTAATTCGTATCCGCGGTTGGGATGTTTCAACATTCCGGTGAAAGTGCCCCAAAGCGGTTTTACACAGAATATTTTTTGCGCCGGCAAAGACAGTACACTCACCTTCCTGCAGAATGTACTGGACGAAGTGTGCCGGATGTTTCCATCCGCTTATATTCATCTCGGAGGTGATGAGGCTCCTAAGGGAAACTGGGATAAATGTACGGATTGTCAGGCACGGATTGCGAAAGAAAAACTGAAGGACAGCCATGACCTGCAATTATGGTTTTCGGCCCGAATGGCAAATTACCTGAAACAGAAAGGACGGAAGGCTATCTTTTGGGGCGATGTGATTTATAAGGACGGTTATCCGTTGCCGGATAATGTGGTTATACAGTGGTGGAACTGGAGAGGGCACAAGGATCTGGCTTTGAAGAACGCTGTCAGGCATAATTACCCGGTGATTTGCGGTACGAACTATTACACCTATCTGAACTTCCCGCTCACTCCTTGGAGGGGATATGCCAAAGACCGCACTTTCGATCTGGAAGATGTGTATCTGCATAATCCCTCTTACAGGCCACGGGAAGAAAACCCGCTTATCCTCGGAATGAGTTCTGCACTGTGGACAGACGATGGAGTAACGGAAGATAGGATCGACCGTCGTGTCTTTCCGCGTATTCTTGCGCTTGCCGAACAAATGTGGTATTCCGGCAAACCGTTGAGTTTCGATGAGTTTTACGGTAAAGTTCTTCTGAAGCAACCATGGTTCGAACAACAGGGGTATTCATTCGGCCCTGCCCTGAAAAAGGAGGTAGACGTAAATTATAAATGGGATTAAAAAAAGAAACTTAGCATGAAAAGAATAGAAATCTATATCGGACTATCCGTATTTGCTTTATCGGCAAAAAGTCAGGTTAAAGAATCTCAACCCAATATCATCTATATTATCATGGACGATTTAGGGTATGGGGATATTGGTTGTTATGGTTCCGGAAAAATAGAAACTCCGAACATAGACCGGCTGTGTAAAGACGGCATCAGTTTCACCCAGCACTATACCGGATCGCCTGTTTCGGCACCGGCACGCTGTGTGCTGATGACAGGTATGCATTCGGGACATGCACAGATACGGGCCAATGATGAAATGGCATACCGGGGAGCCATCATGAATTATGACTCCATGTATGTGCATCCGAATCTGGAGGGACAGTATCCTCTGAAGGCCAATACAATGACTATCGGAAGGATGATGCAGCAGGCGGGATATGTCACCGGATGTTATGGGAAATGGGGGTTGGGTGCTCCGGGATCGGAGGGTACTCCCAATAAACAGGGATTCGACAGTTTTTACGGATATAACTGCCAGCGGCAAGCGCACAGTTACTATCCGGCATTTCTGTATAAGGATGAAGACCGTGTATATCTGAACAATAAAGTGCTCGACCCTCACACTGCCCGGCTGGATCCCGGAACAGATCCCCGCGATGAAGCCAGTTATGCCAAATTTTCACAGAAGGAGTATGCTAATGATCTTATTTTTGATGAACTGATTTCGTTTGTCGGACAGAATAAGAAGAAGCCTTTCTTTTTGATGTGGACTACTCCGCTTCCGCACGTGTCATTACAGGCACCGGAGAAGTGGGTGAAACACTATGTCGAAAAGTTTGGAGACGAGGCGCCTTACACCGGGAAAGCCGGATATATGCCTTGCCGATATCCACATGCGACTTATGCTGCCATGATCAGCTACTTCGACGAACAGATCGGTAGACTGATAGAGAAACTCAAGGCAGATCATCTGTATGATAATACCATTATCATGTTCACTTCCGATAACGGTCCAACCTTTAACGGCGGAAGCGATTCACCGTGGTTCGATAGCGGAGGCCCTTTCAAGTCGGAGTATGGCTGGGGAAAATGTTTTGTTCATGAAGGGGGAATACGGATACCTGCCATTGTTACCTGGCCCGGAAAGATCAAACCTTCCACTCAAAGCGATCACATTTGCGGATTTCAGGATGTGATGCCTACTTTGGCGGATATTGCGAAGGTTGATTGTCCGCCGACTGACGGAATCAGTTTCCTGCCCACTTTGCTCGGCAAGACCGGACAGCAGAAAGAACATGCATATCTGTATTGGGAATATCCCGATCCGGTGATCGGTCTGAAAGCCATTCGTATGGGTAAGTGGAAGGGAATTATCGACAATATCCGGAAGGGAAACTCTACAATGAAGTTATATGATCTGGAGAAGGATCTCAGGGAAGAGCGCGATGTGGCAGGCGAACATCCGGAAATTATCCGGAAGCTGACGAAGTTGATGGAAGAGTCGCATACCGAACCGGAAAACCCTAAATTCAGGTTCTGACCGGCTACGATTGCCCAATACTATGATTTTTTACTCTTATTCTGTCTCTTTGTGCGGATTTTGATATACTTTTGCCCCGCCTAATAATGAAATAGGATAATGGAACAATACACATTCAGTATAGCGGGTGGCGTAGCACGCAACCCGCTTGTACGTTTGGCACAACCTGTCACAGTACAAATCGCTGCCGGCGAACACATTGCTATCGTAGGTCCCAACGGCGGAGGGAAGAGTTTGTTTGTAGATACGCTTCTGGGTAAATATCCCTTGCGTGAAGGTACGGTGAAATACGATTTTTCTCCTTCTTCTACTCAGACAGTATATGATAACGTGAAATACATTGCTTTTCGTGATACATACGGTGTAGCAGATGCTAACTATTATTATCAGCAACGCTGGAATGCCCACGATCAGGAAGATGCCCCCTCCGTGCGGGAGATGCTGGGGGAAATCAAAGATGAACGGCTGAAAGAGGAATTGTTTGAACTCTTCCGCGTCGAGCCGTTGTTGGACAAGAAGATCATTCTCCTTTCCAGTGGGGAGTTGCGCAAATTTCAGCTGACTAAAACTTTGCTGACTGCCCCCCGGGTACTGATAATGGACAATCCTTTTATTGGTTTGGATGCACCGACCCGTGAACTGCTTTTCTCCCTGCTCGAACGCCTCACCCGGCTGTCGTCTGTGCAAATCATCCTTGTGCTTTCGATGCTCGATGATATTCCTTCGTTCATTACCCATGTGATTCCGGTAGAAGACTTGACTGTGCTTCCGAAAATGGAACGAGGGGCTTACCTGGCTGCATTTCGTGTGACCGATGTACCCGTGACTCTGGACGCATTGCAACAACGTATAGCCGGATTGCCTTATGACGGAACCAACTATGATTCCGGGGAGGTGGTAAAATTAAATAAGGTCAGCATCCGTTATGATGACCGTACCATCCTGAAAGAACTCGACTGGACTGTCCGTCGGGGCGAGAAGTGGGCATTGAGCGGAGAAAACGGTGCCGGTAAATCTACGTTGCTTAGTTTGGTTTGTGCGGATAATCCCCAGTCGTATGCCTGTGACATCAGCCTTTTCGGACGCAAGCGGGGTACAGGTGAAAGCATTTGGGAGATAAAAAAGCATATCGGTTACGTCAGTCCCGAAATGCACCGTGCTTATCTAAAGAATCTACCGGCCATTGAGATTGTAGCTTCCGGGTTGCATGACAGCATCGGCTTGTATAAGCGTCCACAGGAAAGCCAGATGGCCACCTGCGAGTGGTGGATGGATGTGTTTGGCATTGCCGCTCTGAAAGACAGACCTTTTCTTCAACTCTCGAGTGGTGAACAGCGCTTGGCATTGCTGGCCCGTGCTTTCGTGAAAGATCCGGAATTACTTATTCTGGACGAACCGCTGCACGGACTCGATACGTACAATCGCCGGCGAGTGAAAAAGATCATCGAGGCCTTCTGCTGCCGTGAAGATAAAACGATGATTATGGTAACCCATTATGAGTCGGAACTGCCCTCTGTCATTACCGATCGCCTTTTTCTAAAGAGAAATCGTTGATATTCAAACACAGAGCACACAGAGTTATCTCTTACTTCGAAAGAATGGTCTTTTGCATTCTCTGTGTACTCTGTGGCAAATTTACAACTCACTTTCATCATTTTTAGGTATTGACTGTTCCTTTTACTTTCGTGAACTTTGTACTCAATACAAATGTTCTATAATAAACACCTAAAGAAAGGAGAGTTGAATGAAAAAGATTGTGTTGCTCCGTCATGGAGAAAGTGCATGGAATAAGGAGAACCGTTTTACCGGCTGGACTGATGTCGATCTGACAGAAAAGGGAATTGCCGAAGCCTGCAAAGCGGGTGAACTACTGAAAGAAAATGGATTTAATTTCGATAAAGCTTATACTTCGTACCTTAAACGAGCGGTGAAAACGCTGAATTGTGTGCTCGACCGGATGGATCAGGACTGGATTCCGGTGGAGAAGAGTTGGCGTCTGAACGAGAAGCATTATGGCGATCTGCAAGGATTGAATAAAAGCGAGACGGCTGCCAAATACGGTGACGAACAGGTGCTTATCTGGCGTAGGAGTTATGATATAGCTCCCAATGCCCTGTCGGAAGACGATCCGAGAAATCCACGTTTTGAGAACCGCTATAGGGAAGTGCCCGATGCAGAACTTCCCCGGACGGAATCTTTGAAAGATACCATCGACCGCATCATGCCTTATTGGAAATGTATCATTTTCCCGAATCTGAAAACCGCTGATGAAATTCTGGTGGTTGCCCACGGCAACAGTTTGCGGGGCATTATCAAGCACTTGAAGCACATCTCCGATGAAGAGATCGTGAAACTGAATTTGCCGACTGCTGTTCCTTACGTATTTGAATTCAGTGACGAACTGAATCTGGAAAAAGACTATTTCCTGGGTGACCCCGAAGAAATCCGGAAACTGATGGAAGCGGTTGCCAATCAGGGAAAGAAAAAATAAGATAAGAGGAAACCCCTCATTACGGAATAAAAATGAATATTATTCACCATAGAGTACACGGAGGACACAGAGTTTTAATCTCTTGTTTATTAAGATGTTTGAGAGAAAGAAATTCTCTGTGTTCTCTGTGTCCTCCGTGGTGAGTTAAACTCAAAAACAAATGAATTATGAATAAAATTATAGAACTATTGGGTAATCAGGCTGAATACTACCTGAACCACACTTGCAAAACCATTGATAAATCACTGATTCACGTGCCGTCACCAGATACGATCGATAAGATATGGATCGACTCGGACCGTAATATACAGACCTTACGCAGCTTGCAGACTTTGCTGGGACATGGTCGTCTGGCAAATACGGGATATGTGTCCATTCTTCCTGTCGACCAGGATATTGAGCATACAGCCGGAGCTTCGTTCGCTCCGAATCCCATCTATTTTGACCCGGAAAATATTGTAAAACTGGCCATTGAAGGCGGATGTAATGCCGTTGCTTCTACTTTCGGTATTTTGGGGGCTGTTGCCCGTAAGTATGCTCACAAAATTCCGTTTGTAGTGAAACTGAACCATAATGAACTGCTGTCTTATCCCAATTCGTATGATCAGGTGTTGTTTGGCACCGTCAAGGAGGCATGGGAGATGGGAGCGGTGGCTGTGGGAGCTACTATCTATTTCGGTTCCGAGCAAAGCCGTCGTCAGTTGGTAGAGATTGCCGAGGCTTTTGACTATGCGCATGAATTGGGCATGGCCACTATTTTGTGGTGTTATCTGCGCAACAACGATTTTAAGAAAGACGGGGTAGACTATCATGCTGCCGCCGACCTAACCGGGCAGGCAGACCGTCTTGGAGTTACCATTAAAGCGGATATTGTGAAGCAGAAGTTGCCTACTAATAACGGTGGCTTCAAAGCAATTCATTTTGGAAAGACAGACGAAAGAATGTATACCGAACTGACTACCGATCACCCGATTGATCTTTGCCGTTATCAGGTAGCCAACGGATATATGGGACGTGTCGGTTTGATTAATTCCGGTGGCGAATCACATGGAGCTTCCGACCTGAAAGACGCTGTTGTTACGGCGGTAGTGAATAAACGTGCCGGTGGTATGGGGTTGATTAGCGGACGTAAAGCTTTCCAGAAACCGATGAAAGAGGGAGTGGAATTGCTCAATGCCATCCAGGATGTATATCTGGATGCATCTGTCACCATTGCTTGATTGAGTTTGATTGTTAGAATGGAGAATGGGGTATGGCTGTGTCATACTCCATTTTTTATTCAGTGAAGTTATATTCGGATAAGAAATATGCTGGGTCCGAAAGGGTGTAGCTATCCGATGCATAGGGTGTAGCCATATACTCCGGATGGTTATACCCTATGCATCGGATGGCTACACCCTATTGCTTTTTCCTTATTTTCTCTTTATACTGAGTCGGTGTCTCTCCTGTATATTGCTTGAATGAAGTACTGAAATAACGGGATGTTGTAAATCCTATTTTTTCCGCTATCTCTGTAAAGGTGAGATCGGTGGTTGAGATCAGTTGGATGGCCTTTTCCATGCGGAACTTATTGATGTAATCGTTGGCACCCATGTTGGTCATGGCCTTTAACTTGTTGTAGAGTGAGGCACGGCTCAATCCCATTTCCGTACAGAGGAAGGTGACGTCCAGTTCGGGACTGTCCAGGTGGTCGGTGATTAGCCGGTTCAGTTTTCGTAGGAAAGTCTCGTCCGGTTGGCTGAGTTCGCTCTTTTCCTCTTTGGGAATATTTTTAATGTCGGTGTCCGTTTTATTTTTCTCTCCGTTACGGAGCCGGTTTCGTATCAGCTCTACGATTTGCAGTTCTCTTTCACCCGTCTCGGTGAACGAGGGGAGGAGTTCGTTGCTGACATTGACCAGGAATCGGATTTTTTCTTCATATTCCTGTAACTCCCGCTCTTTTAGTTCCCATTTCAACCGGTTTTGCCTGCGGCGCAGAATGGTGAGAATGACGGCAGCAATAGCACCCGATGCAATAAGCAATACACAGATGATGAACCATCCGCTCCGGTACCAGGGAGGTAGTATGGTGAGTGACAGGATAGGACGGAAGGGAGTCCAGTCGCCATTCTTGGTACTGCATGCGGCCAATATCCGATATTTGCCTGCCGGAAGTGAACGGATAATCAGTTCCGGATCGTACGATTCAATCGGTTCGTCGTTCAATCCTTCTATCTGATAACGGTATCTTTTTTTACGGAAAATATCTTGTTCGTGGGACATTATGCGTAAGGTTATGGTCCGGCTGTCCTGCGGGAGGGTCAGTTTCTCCGGCTGTCCTGTTATCTGGTTAATGGCCGGCTCACCGTTTATGTATACGTCGGTCAGTTCCACTTCCGGATAGTCGGATGGAGCTGTCGAAAAACGGTTATCGATGCAGAGCAGTCCGTTTGCGCCTCCCATATAAACTTCTCCCTTGTCGGAGACAAGCCGGGGTTTTGCCAGATATTCATTCGGAATAACTCCGTCCGATTCGCCGAAAAGGATGAACTTCCGGGATTGCAGCATCCAGGCAAACAACATGTGGTCTGCCCCGATCCATACTTTTCCCCGATGATCGCAAATAACCGAACTCACTTCACCGAACAGGGAAGTTGGCAACGGATGATACCGGTTGATCGACGGCGTATACTGTCCCAGTCCGGTGTTGCTGCCAATCCAGAAATCACCTTTCTCGTCCATCGAAACAGAATATAATAATGTATCGCCCGTACAGCTGAAAAGTCTTTTCAGACAGTTGTTTGTCCGGTCCAGTTCGTAGAGGGTACGGCTGTCGTTGAGGTAGGTGAAACGCTCGTTGTGGGCAATGGCATTCATGCTGCCGGCAATCTCCATACCTTCTTCTTCATTCACTACGCGTATTTTCTGCGAGCCGGTGTCGTATCGGTAAATATGTCCTGCCAGCAAGAGGACGCTGCCCGGTTCGTCCTGATAGACATTTACCGCCATTCCGCTGTAGTAGAGATATTGTTTGAGGCGGGGATGGTCGATGGTCAGTAACTGTTGTTCTCCATTCGCTTTGTTGTAAACAAACAATCCTTTTGAAAAGACAGAGAGTAAGAGTGTTTCCCGGGTGAAACCGGCGATAGAGACTACTTTGTCTCCCCAGGTAGACCGGTCGTGACGGAACTCTTCCGTGTCGGGGTCAAGACTGTTGATACCTCCGCCGTCTGTACCGATCCAGATCCGTCCGTCCGATTCGTCCTGATAAAGACTCAGTACGGCGGGATCACTCAGCCCTTTGCTACTTCCGGGAAAGACATCGGTATAGGTCTTCATGGATACTTCACGGATATTGATCAAACCCTTGCGAATGCTTCCGGCCCACATGTTGTTATAGGTATCGTTGTAGAGCGATAGGATAGAGTTGACGGGAAGTGAATAGTTATCTCCGGGGATATGTTCAAGAACGCTGATCTGATGGTTGTCCGGACGTATGATATTGATACCTCCTCCGTCTGTTCCTACCCAGATGTGCGAGTCCCGTTCGGCTATGCTAAGCACCACGTTGTTGCTAAGGCGGGAGTTTGCGGTAGTGTACGAGGCTAACAATCTGCCTTCGGGACTGAAGCAGCGCAAGCCTTCATTGTAGGGGGCCACCCAGATGCGGTTGTGCGAGTCGATCAGGAGTGCCATGATCTCTTTCCCACAGTCGAATGGAGGGAGACGGCGTTCTCCCGAACGGAGATTGATCAACCTGAGACCTTGCCACCGGCTGCAACATAGCAGCGTCTCTTCGTCCCATCGGCTGATGGCGGAGATGGCGAAGTAAGGGTCGGAACTGAAGTCCAGCAGAAGTTTTACGGAACGGTTTTCGTAATCGTAACGATAGATGCGGTTGCGGCCGCCGAAGATCACCCCCTGTTCCGTCAGGCAAGCGGAATAGGCGAGGATGGAATGTCCCTGTTCGTCTTGTGGAGTCGTAAAATCGTCGTTTTGCCTGCGATACTGCGCTATTCCGTCATCGGTCAGTACCCAGATGTTGTGTTGATTGTCTTCAATGATCTGATGGATGTAATTGTGTGGCAACGAGTGCGCATCTTCTTTCCGGTGGATATATTTCTTCAGCTTTTCTCCGTCGAACCTTCCCAATCCCGCATTGGTGCCTATCCATACGAAACCTTTGGGTTCGGTATAGACACATCGCACGGTAGAAGGGAGTCCCTCCTTCAGGGAAATCTGTTTATAGTAGTAATGGCCGGCTTTCAGCGGGAGGCAGCAGACTGCCAGAAGTATGGTCAACCAACAGAGAAAGCCGGTATATGGGTTGTTTTTCATGGATGCATATCTATCACGTTAACGGCAAAAGTAACAGTTTGCATAGACGTGACCAAAAAAATGGAAATAAAATCTTATCTTTGCCGAAATGAATAACATTAACCACAGAGTACACAGAGTCCCATAGAGCGTATCTTCTATGCTTCCTTCCTCTATGGAACTCGGTGTGACTCTGTGGTGAGCAAATCAAAACACTATGAACAAAAGATTATTATTCCGTTTAGCTCCCGGTTTGTTGGCCGTTGTGCTATTCTGTGCCTGTCGCCCCGCAGTTATCGAAAAGGGGAATCTGGACGTAATTCCTCAGCCGCAAGAGATTGTCCTTGCCCAAGACACTACACCTTTTGTTATCAACCACAGTACTACGATCATCTATCCGGCAGCTAATGAAAAAATGCATCGTACTGCCGATTTTCTGGCTACCTTTATAAAAGAGATGACCGGAACCGAAGTCCGTGTGTCCGATAAAGAGAAGGGCAGTAACGCCATTATCCTTGCTGTAGATACGACAATGACTCACCCGGAAGGTTATAAACTTGAGATCACCCCTGAGAAGGTTCTTCTCACCGGAGGCAGTGAGGCCGGAGTATTCTACGGTACCCAAACCATCCACAAAGCCCTTCCGATTCTGAAGGACGGAAAAGTGGCGGCAGCTCTTCCTGCCGGGACGGTTACCGACTTTCCCCGTTTCCGTTATCGTGGATTCATGATCGACGTAGGTCGCCATTTCTTCCCCGTCAGCTACCTCAAACAGATGATTGACCTGATGGCATTGCATAACATCAACTATTTCCATTGGCACCTGACCGAAGACCAGGGGTGGCGAATTGAAATCAAAAAGTATCCCAAACTAACGGAAATAGGTTCCAGACGAGATTCTACCATTATTGACTGGGAAACCAAGAAGTTCGATGGAAAGCCTCACAGTGGTTTCTATACACAGGATGAAGCCCGTGAGATTGTCCGTTATGCGGCCGATCGCTTCATTACGGTAGTTCCCGAAATAGACCTTCCGGGACATACTACAGCCGCTCTGGCTTCTTATCCGGAACTGGGTTGCACGGGTGGTCCCTATAAGGTGCTTTGTTCATTTGGTGTATTTCCCGATGTGCTTTGTGTCGGTAACGAGCAGACACTTCAGTTTACTAAAGACGTGTTGGACGAGATTATGGATATTTTCCCTTCCGAATACATTCATATCGGTGGAGACGAGTGTCCGAAGAGCCGTTGGGAGAAATGCCCTAAATGTCAGGCTAAAATTAAGGAACTGGGTATCAAAGCGCTGCCTAAACATTCGAAAGAGAATCAGTTGCAGACCTATTTCATGTCTGAGTTGGAGAAAGAGATCAACGCTCACGGACGCCGTATGTTGGGATGGGACGAAGTATTGGAAGGCGGTCTGACCCCGAATTCTACCATCATGTCATGGAGGGGTATTCAAGGAGGCATCGAAGCTGCGCGCCAGCATCACGATGTCATCATGACTCCTATCCAGCGGCTCTATTTCAGCAATCCGCGCATTAATAAGATGACCGGATTCGAATGGATGAATCGTGTATATAACTTCGAACCTGTTCCTGCCGAACTGACCGATGCCGAAAAGAAGTTTGTAATCGGTACTCAAGGTTGTATCTGGACGGAGTGGACTGCCGATTCAACCAAGATGGAGTGGCAGATTTTACCTCGAATGGCTGCTTTGTCCGAAATACAATGGACATTGCCGGAACATAAAAATTTTGACCGTTTCATGGAACGTCTGCCTGAGATGTTGAAGATTTATTCCGACCTGGGGTATGACTATCGGAAAGATGTCTTTGCGGCAGATACGGTGGCAGTGAAGCAATAACTGCAAGTTATTAATAATTATAGAGGGCACAGAGATTTTCTATTAAAAGAAATTATCTCTGTGCCCTCTGTGTATTCTGTAATGAAGTAAAATGTTTCTTCTTATTTTTCTCCCGGTAACAGTGGGAAATTAGGATTCGGCACATGTGCAGCCTGCATGATGCCTTTCAGTTCGGCCACTTTTTCCGGGAACTGGTTCAGTACATTGTGGCGTTCCGACGGATCGGAATTCAGGTTGTAGAGCTCGAAATACGGGTTTTTGCCGCGAACGTTCATGTGAACTAACTTCCACGGGCCTTTACGTACGGCCTGGCGTCCGTTCATCTCTTGGAACTCAAAATACAGATATTCGTGTTCTTTCTGTCCTTTGCGGTTTTCAAGTAGTGGTAACAGACTCACACCGTCCATCTGTTGGTTCTTGGCTTTCGGGTTCAATATTTCACGGAAAGTGGGCATTACATCCCAGAACGAACACATGAAGTCGGTTTGGGTGCTGGGTTGTACACGTTCCGGCCAAGAGATGATCATCGGTACACGGATTCCTCCTTCGTAGAGGTCGCGTTTATATCCGCGCCAGATGCCGTTGCTATTGAAGAAGTCCGGATCGGCTCCGCCTTCCATGTGCGGTCCGTTATCGCTGGCAAAGATGATGATGGTGTTGTCATAGATACCCATATCTTTCAGCTTCTGTACAATCTGGCCTACATATACGTCGAGGCGGTAAACCATGGCTGCAAACGTTGCGTGAGGGTAGAACTGAGAGCAGTATCCGCCTTTACGGAATGCCGGGTTACCCGGTTCGGTGCCATGGAAAGGCTTCTCGGGATACTTGCCGCGGAACTTTTTGATAATGCTGTCTTCCGGCACGATCAGTTCGGCATGAGGGATGATGGTAGGATACCACATGCAGAACGATTCTCCGCTTTTTCCCATCCGGTCAAGGAAGTCGAGTGCCTTTGAGTGGATCAGGTCTTGTGAGTAAGTACCTTTGCCATACTGCACATCCAGTGTGTTGTCTTTCAACTCTACTCGTTTGTCATTGTCCCACAAGTGATCGGGATAGTAGCTGTGTGCCAGCAATTGGCAGTTGTAACCGTAGAATTCGTCAATTCCCTGTTTTTTCGGATCGCCTGTAGAGCCGATGAATCCCAGTCCCCATTTACCGAAAGCGCCGGTTTTGTATCCTGCGTTCTGAAAATCGTGGAAGATGGTCTGTGCATCTGCCGGCAAAGGGAATTGTCCTTCCGGATCGAGTTCGACGTTACCACGGATAGCCGTATGTCCGCTATGAGTGCCTGTCAGCAGGCAAGAGCGTGAGGGGGCACTTACCGTTGTTCCCGAATAACATTGGGTGAAGCGCATTCCTTCCTGGGCCAGTTTGTCGATGTTGGGAGTTTCGAACTTCTCTTGTCCGTAGCAACTCAGGTCACCGAATCCGAGGTCGTCGGCCAAAATGAAAACTACGTTCGGCTTTTTGGGGTCCTGAACTTTTTTCTTTTGTGCAAACGCTTGTTGTGTTCCGGCCATGCCGACAAGCAGCGCACTGCTGAGCAATAATTTTTGATTCATAAAAAGAGTTTGTTGATTAGGTTTGTATTTAGTTCATTCAGTATTGGTTTTGAGTTTTATTCACCACAGATTACACAGATTTCCACAGATAAATGATTTATTTCATTGAGAATTAGATTAAAGAATCTGTGCTAATCTGTGTAATCTGTGGTGAACTCGATTCGTTTCTATTCCATTTTGTCAGGCTTCTATGTCTGCAAATATACAAATTTCAGTTAAGACTCGTTCACGACAGGCTTCCGATTTTGTCTATCCGATGTTCAAAAACGTCTATAAATGCCCTTTTTATTCCATTATTAGACGTTTTCAGAAGAATCATAGTTGTTTTTGAACTCTATGGGGTGTTAAAACTCTTTATATTTGTACCACTAATTAATCCCTAATAGAAAAACTACTTTATGATGAACAACCTATCTTCCGGAATTCTCTGCTCGCTGACAGGTGCGGCGGCAGTAGCTTCTTTGGCTTCATGTGCCACAGGCAAACAGAAAGAAGAGCAAAAGCCCCTGAACATTGTTTATATTATGACGGACGACCATACGGCACAAATGATGAGCTGCTACGATACCCGTTATATGGAAACTCCGAACCTCGACCGTATTGCCCGTGACGGCGTGCGTTTTACAAATTCCTTCGTTGCCAACTCTCTGAGCGGTCCCAGCCGTGCTTGTATGATCACAGGCAAGCATAGTTGTGCCAACAAGTTTTATGACAATACTACCTGCGTGTTCGACAGTGCCCAGCAAACTTTCCCGAAACTGCTTCAGAAGGCCGGCTATCAAACTGCACTCGTAGGCAAGTGGCACCTTGAGAGTCTGCCCTCAGGATTCAATTATTGGGAGATTGTGCCCGGACAAGGTGACTATTATAACCCCGACTTTATCACTCAGGACAACGACACCGTTCACAGACATGGGTACATTACCAACCTGATTACCGATGACGCTATCGATTGGATGGAGAACAAACGTGACGAGAGCAAACCGTTCTGTCTGCTGATTCACCATAAAGCTATCCACCGCAACTGGATGGCGGATACCTGTAACCTGGCTTTGTACGAAGACAAAACCTTCCCGCTGCCCGACAATTTCTTTGACGATTACGAAGGCCGTCCGGCTGCCGCAGCGCAAGAGATGAGTATTGTGAAGGATATGGATATGATTTATGACCTGAAGATGCTTCGCCCCGATAAAGATTCACGTTTAAAATCGCTCTACCAGAGATTTCTGGGACGTATGGACGAAGGACAACGTGCGGCATGGGATAAATTCTACGGTCCGTTGATCGATGACTTCTACAAGCAGAATCTAAGTGGGAAGGAACTTGCCAACTGGAAGTTCCAGCGTTACATGCGTGACTATATGAAGACAGTGAAGTCACTGGACGACAATGTGGGACGTGTGCTCGACTATCTTGAAAAGAAAGGATTACTGGATAACACCCTGGTAGTCTACACTTCTGACCAAGGCTTCTATATGGGCGAACACGGCTGGTTCGACAAACGCTTCATGTACGAAGAATCGATGCGTACACCGCTGATCATGCGTATGCCGAAGGGCTTTGACCGTCGTGGCGACATTACCGAAATGGTTCAGAACATCGACTATGCACCTACGTTCCTCGAATTGGCCGGTGCTCCCGTTCCTGCCGATATTCAGGGTGTATCTCTGTTGCCGTTGCTGAAGGGTGAACAACCCAAAGACTGGCGGAAGGCACTGTATTATCATTTCTATGAGTATCCCGCCGAACATATGGTGAAACGCCACTACGGGATACGTACCGAACGCTATAAACTGATTCATTTCTACAATGACATCAACTGGTGGGAACTTTATGATATGCAGGCTGATCCGACGGAGATGCATAATCTGTACGGGCAGAAAGAATACGAACCTGTAGTGAAAGAACTCAAAGAGCAGATGCTGCAACTTCAGGAACAGTATAATGATCCGGTACGTTTCTCGCCGGAGAGAGATAAAGAATAAGTGGAAATCCCGGATATATGAAACACATTATAATATGCATATTCCTGCTGACGCTCTGCCCCCTTGTGACGTTGCAGGCCGATGACTTAACACAAACAGTTTCTATAGTCCCCTGCCCGGTACAAATGGTATCGGGCACCGGGCATTTCCGTTTTTCCGGAGGTACTACGCTGGTTGTGGAAAATGCCGAACAGGCGAAAGTGGTACGGAATTTTATAAATCTCTTCACCAAAGCTGCCGGGTTTACTCCCGTACTGAAAACGGGAAAGATGAAAGGCGATGTACGTTTCGTCACCGACAAGTCATTGAAAAGCGAAGCCTATCGGTTGGATATCATTCCGGAACAGATTACGGTCAGAGCATCGGATGTGAAAGGGTTTTTCTATGCCTTGCAGACCATCCGCCAGTTGCTTCCTCCCGATATTGAAAATCATCATACAGTCAATGCACTGTGGACGGTTCCTTGTTTGAGCATTCAGGACGAGCCCCGTTTCGGTTACCGGGGGCTAATGCTTGATGTTTCCCGCTTTTTTCTTCCCAAAGAATATGTGTTGAGAATCATCGATTGCATGGCTATGCTGAAGGTGAATAAACTCCATTTCCATCTGGTGGACGATAATGGCTGGCGGCTTGAAATTAAGAAATATCCCCGGCTGACCGAGGTCGGTGCCTGGCGGGTGGATCATACCGATGTGCCATTCCATTCGCGCCGGAATCCGTTGCCCGGAGAACCGACTCCCATCGGTGGCTTTTATACCCAGGAGGATATGAGGGAGATGATAGCTTATGCTGCCGACCGTCAGGTAGAGATCATTCCCGAGATAGAGATGCCGGCACATACCAATTCGTCACTGGCTGCTTATCCGCATCTGGCTTGTCCCGTGGTAGACCGGTTTATCGGTGTATTGCCCGGTCTGGGTGGAGACCATGCAGGAATCATCTACTGTGCCGGAAACGATAGTGTATTCACTTTTCTGCAAGATGTCATTGATGAAGTGGCTGCGCTTTTTCCTTCACATTACATCCATCTGGGTGGCGACGAAGCGCAGAAAACTTATTGGAAAAAGTGTCCTCTTTGCCAGGATCGTATGAAGAAAGAACACATTGCCCATGAAGAGGACCTTCAAGGCTATTTCATGAAGCGGATAGGCGACTATGTGCGCAGTAAAGGTAAAGAGGTGATGGGATGGGACGAGTTGACAAACAGCTTCATCCCCGAGGGAGCCGTTGTCTTCGGTTGGCAAGGGATGGGCAACGCTGCCCTGAAAGCTGCTGCGCAGGGACATCGCTTTGTGATGACTCCGGCCCGTGTGATGTACCTGATCCGTTATCAAGGACCGCAATGGTTTGAACCACTCACTTATTTTGGTAACAATACGCTGAAAGACGTTTATCAATACGAACCTGTGCAGAAGAATTGGAAGCCCGAATATGCTTCGTTACTGATGGGCGTACAGGCATCGTTATGGACGGAGTTCTGTAACCGTCCCGAGGATGTGGACTATCTCGTCTTCCCCCGTCTGGCAGCACTTGCCGAAGTGGGATGGAGTCGCCCGGAGCAGAAAAACTGGGCTTCGTTTCTGAAAGCGCTGGATCGTTATAACGAACACCTTGCCGTCAAAGGGGTGGGATACGCCCGTTCTATGTACAACATACAACATACGTCTACTCCGGTTGATGGTACATTGCAAGTGAAACTGGAGTGCATGCGTCCCGATGTGGAAATCCGTTATACAACCGATGGCGCCGAGCCGGGAGCAGCTTCTGCTCTCTATACTCAGTCACTCATGTTCCGTACCGCACAGACCTTGAAGTGTGCCACTTTTGCCGATGGGCGGCAGATGGGAAAGACCCTCGTGTTGCCTTTGTCATACAATAAGGCTACTGCGAAACCGGTATTCACCCAGGGGGCTTCCGGTGTTCCGGTTTTAACCAACGGAGTGCGTGGCAGCTTGAAACAAACCGATTCCGAATGGTGCTCGTGGACAGACAATGATAGTATTTCTTTTACGATAGATTTGCAAAAAGAAGAAAATATCCATACTTTTACGCTGGGTTCTATTACAGTGTACGGAATGGCTGTGCACAAACCGGAGTCCGTTAGTGTTGCGTTGTCTTCGGATAACATTAATTTTACGGCAGTGGGAGAGAAGCGATTTACTCCCGAAGATATTTTCCGTGAAGGAACTTATGTGGATGATTTGAAATTCGATCTGGGAGCGACAAAGGCCAGATATGTGCGCGTTACAGTTCGTGGAGCCGGAAAATGTCCTCCTGATCATGTGCGTCCCGGACAGGAAGCGCGCGTCTTTTTTGACGAAGTTATGATCGAATAGGATCCGTATTTACCTTTAAAAATCAAAGGGGGATGTGTCAAAAGTCTTCTGTGGCGGGTTTCGACACATCCCCGAGAAAAATAATTGAATATTAAATACCTGATAAACAATGAACAAACCTATCAAACTAACCTTTCTACTGCTACTGGCCTGTCTGGTTATGGTGCCCGCAAAGGCGCAGAAGACTCCCGAATGGCAGAGCCAATATGCGGTAGGCCTGAACAAGTTGGCCCCTCACACCTATGTGTGGCCTTACGCAGATGCTGCCGATGTGAAAAAAGGGGACTATGAACAGTCTCCCTATTATTTGAGCCTGAACGGCAAATGGAAGTTCCATTGGGTGAAGAATCCCGACCTCCGTCCGAAAGACTTTTATAAACCTTCGTTCTATACCGGAGGGTGGGCAGACATTAACGTACCCGGAAACTGGGAGCGTCAGGGATATGGAACTGCTATTTATGTGAACGAGACTTATGAATTCGATGATAAGATGTTCAACTTCAAGAAGAATCCTCCTCTCGTACCGTCTGAAGAAAACGAAGTTGGCTCTTACCGACGAACTTTCACTGTGCCTTCCGGATGGAAAGACCGTCGGGTGGTTCTCTGTTGTGAAGGTGTCACCTCTTTCTATTATGTATGGGTGAACGGCCATTTCCTCGGTTACAACCAAGGCTCAAAGACGGCAGCCGAGTGGGACATTACTGACAAGCTGGAAGAAGGCGAGAATACCGTCGCACTTGAAGTCTACCGCTGGAGTTCGGGCTCTTACCTGGAATGTCAGGATATGTGGCGTTTGAGTGGCATTGAACGTGATGTATATTTGTACAGTACTCCGAAGCAGTACATTGCCGACTATAAAGTAAATGCCACCCTCGAGAAGGAGCGTTACAAAGATGGTATCTTCGGACTCGATGTTACCGTTGAGGGACCTGCCAATGGAGCGGTATCTATAACTTATACCCTGAATGATGCAGCCGGACGTCCCGTACTTTCGGGCGAAATGCCTGTCAAATCACGTGGGTTGAGTAACTTCATCACTTTCGGTGAACAGCGCCTGAAAGACGTGAAGCCTTGGAGTGCCGAGCACCCCAATCTCTATACGCTCGTGTTGGAACTGAAAAATGCGGGAGGACGGGTGACGGAAGTTACTGGTTGCGAAGTGGGTTTCCGTACTTCGGAGATCAAGGACGGACGTTTCTGCATCAATGGTGTACCTGTGCTGGTGAAGGGAACCAACCGGCATGAACATTCGCAATTGGGACGTACTGTCAGCAAAGAGCTGATGGAGCAGGATATCCGATTGATGAAGCTGCACAATATCAATACCGTGCGTAATTCACATTATCCCACTCATTCGTACTGGTATCAGCTTTGCGATCGCTACGGACTTTATATGATCGACGAGGCCAACATCGAGTCGCACGGTATGGGCTACGGTCCTGCTTCGCTTGCCAAGGACAGCACTTGGCTGACAGCACACATGGATCGTACACACCGTATGTACGAGCGTTCGAAGAACCATCCTGCCATCGTCATTTGGTCGTTGGGTAACGAAGCCGGAAACGGAATTAACTTCGAACGTACCTATGACTGGTTGAAATCGGTAGAAAAGAATCGTCCCGTTCAATACGAACGTGCCGAGCAGAATTATAACACCGATATTTATTGCCGGATGTACCGCAGTGTCGATGAAATCAAAACCTATCTGGCACAGAAAGATATTTACCGTCCGTTCATTCTTTGCGAATACGTGCACGCCATGGGCAACAGCGTAGGTGGCCTGAAGGAGTATTGGGATGTGTTCGAAAATAATCCGATGGCACAAGGTGGTTGCGTGTGGGACTGGGTAGACCAGTCGTTCCGTGAGATAGACGCGAATGGGCGTTGGTATTGGTCGTATGGTGGGGACTACGGTCCCAAAGGAGTTCCGAGTTTCGGTAATTTCTGCTGCAACGGGTTGGTAAGCGCTGACCGTGTCCCGCATCCGCACTTGCTTGAAGTGAAAAAGATTTATCAGAACATCAAGTGTACCTTGCTCAATAAGAGCAATCTGACCATAAGAGTGAAAAACTGGTTCGACTTCTCCAATCTGAACGAATATATCCTGCATTGGCAGGTGGTGGGCGATAACGGACAAACGGTCACAGAAGGAACAAAAGAAGTGAATTGTGCGCCACATGCTACAGTTGATGTGACATTAGGAAAAGTTGTCTTGCCTGCCAATGTGCGTGAAGGATATCTCAACCTGAGCTGGACTCGTAAAGAAGCTTCACTGATGGTGGGTACTGATTGGGAGGTGGCTTACGACCAGTTTGTATTGCCCGGAACAAAGAACAGTACGGCTCATCTGCCTGCCAAGGCCGGACAGACTGCTTTTACGTTGGATAAGGCGACTGGTGCTTTGAACTCTTTTACACTGGACGGGCAGGAATTGCTGGCAACTCCTGTTACACTGAGTCTTTTCCGTCCCGCTACGGACAATGATAACCGCGATCGCAACGGTGCATATCTTTGGCGTAAATCCGGACTCGATCAGCTGAGCCAGAAAGTGGTGTCACTGAAGGAGAGCAAGAGTACCGCTACTGCACGAGTAGAAGTCCTGAATGCGAAGGGAACTAAAGTGGGGGATGCCGATTTCATTTACTCACTGAATGCTGCCGGGGCTTTGAAGGTGAAAGTGACTTTCCGTCCCGATACGGCTGTGGTGAAATCAATGGCACGCCTGGGGCTGGCCTTCGAGATGAACGATACGTTTGGCAATGTGGCTTATCTGGGACGCGGTGATAACGAGACTTACGCTGACCGTATGCAGTCGGGCAAGATAGGGCTGTATCGGACTACTGCCGAAAGGATGTTCCACTATTACGTGACTCCGCAGTCTACCGGAAATCGTACGGATGTCCGCTGGATGAAATTGGAGGATGAAGCCGGACAAGGAATCTTTGTCGATTCGAACCGTCCGTTCCAGTTCAGTGTCGTTCCGTTTACTGACGATGTGCTGGAGAAAGCCCGCCACATTAACGATCTGGAACGTAACGGCCGTATCACTGTTCATCTGGATGCCGAACAGGCAGGTGTAGGGACAGCAACCTGTGGTCCCGGTGTACAACCGCAATACCGTGTGCCGCTGACGGAGCAGAGTTTTGAGTTCACGCTGAGAGGAGTGAAATAGACAGAATATTTAACGTGGAATAGAAAAGGATACGGTTTACCACAGAGTTTCAGAGAGTTTTTAAGTTCTTGTTAATAGGATATTGAAGAGAGGAAAATCCTTTGTGAGAGACTCTGTGTTACTCTGTGGTGAATCAAACTTAAAACAATAGATTTATGAAGAAACTTATTTTATCGACGGTTCTGCTTGCAGCTATCTGTACAGCCGGACAGGCCCAAAAAAAAGACGACTACTATATGAAGCACGTGGAATTTCCGCAAGGTGCTACCCTTGAGCAGAAAGTCGATATGGCAGCGCGTCTTGTACCTACTCCGCAACAGCTGGCGTGGCAACAGATGGAACTGACTGCTTTCCTTCATTTTGGTATCAATACTTTTACCGGGCGTGAGTGGGGAGACGGAAAAGAGGATCCCGCACTCTTCAATCCCTCCGAACTTGATGCGGAACAATGGGTGCGTTCACTCAAAGAGGCGGGTTTCAAGATGGCTATCCTGACTGCCAAGCATCATGATGGATTTTGCCTGTGGCCTACCAGGACTACTAACCACTCCGTGGCCTCTTCTCCTTGGAAAGGCGGAAAGGGTGATGTGGTGCGTGAACTCCGTGATGCCTGTGATAAATACGGTATCAAGTTCGGTGTTTACCTCTCTCCCTGGGATCGGAATGCATCTTGTTATGGGGATTCTCCGAAATACAACGAATTCTTTATCGAACAGCTGACTGAACTGCTTACCAATTATGGTGAAGTACACGAAGTCTGGTTCGACGGAGCCAATGGTGAAGGTCCCAACGGAAAGAAACAGGAATATGACTGGACCGCCATCCTCTCTACCATCCGTCGTCTTCAACCCCATGCAGTGACTGCCATTATGGGTGACGATGTACGATGGGTAGGCAACGAACGCGGACTGGGACGTGAAACGGAGTGGAGTGCCACCGTATTGACTCCGGGCACTTATGCCCGTTGTGAAGAGCAAAACAAAGCGTTAGGTGTAAAAGCGACTTCCAAAGATTTGGGCGGACGCGACATGTTGGTTAATGCCAGGGAACTCTTCTGGTATCCTTCCGAGGTGGATGTATCGATCCGTCCGGGATGGTTTTATCATCAGCAGGAGGACGGTAAGGTGAAGAGCCTCAAGCATCTGACCGATATTTATTTCAAATCTGTGGGTTACAACTCAGTGTTGCTGCTCAATATCCCTCCCGATCGGCGCGGACGCATCAGCGATGCCGACGTTAACCGTCTGAAAGAGTTTGCCGACTATCGCAAAGAAATTTTTGCCGATAACCGTGTGAAAGGCGGATTGAAACCATGGGCTGCCAAACCGGGTGATACCCATACCTATCAGCTGAAACTGAAATCGGAAATCAACGTGGTGATGCTACGTGAGGATATCTCGAAAGGACAGCGTACAGAAACTTTTACTGTCGAGGCACTGACTGCCGGAGGATGGAAGGAGATAGCCAAAGGTACTACCGTGGGTTATAAACGTCTGATACGTATTCCGGCTATCGAAGCCACTCAACTGAGAGTGAAGATTGATGCTTGCCGTCTGACGGCTAATATCAGCGAAGTGGCTGCCTACTATGCCCATCCGTTGGAAGAGGCGTCTGCGAAAGAAAATTGGAACGATCTGCCTCGTGCTGCATGGAAACAAGTGACTGCCTCTCCGTTGGTGATTGATCTTGGAAAAGCCGTAGAGATGGCAGGTTTCGTATATGCTCCTGCCAATGCGGAAGCGAAGCCGACAATGGCTTTCCGTTATAAATTCTATGTAAGTACCAATGGTGAAGACTGGAAAGAAGTGCCGACTACCGGGGAGTTCAGCAACATTATGCATAACCCTGTTCCGCAGACCGTTTCGTTCGGCAACAAGGTCAGTGCCCGCTACATCAAACTCGATGCCACTACACCGGACGCTACTCCGGCAAAGGTCGCTTTGAACGAAATCGGTATCCGTTTGCAGAAGTAAGTCGTTCTATTGAACAACTGCTCCGGGTTATCTGTTTGAATATAAGATATTAAACACTATTAGGTATGAAATTCTTTATTGATACGGCTAACTTGGAGCAAATCCGGGAAGCACACGATTTGGGAGTCTTGGACGGAGTAACGACTAATCCTTCTCTGATGGCTAAAGAGGGGATAAAAGGAGTCGGGAACCAGCGGAAGCATTACGTGGAGATATGTAACATCGTGCAAGGCGATGTCAGTGCCGAAGTGATCGCTACTGATTACGAAGGAATGATTCGGGAAGGAAAAGAGCTGGCAGCCCTCAATCCCCACATTGTGGTGAAGGTGCCCTGCATTGCCGACGGCATCAAAGCCATCAAGCACTTTTCCGAACAGGGCATTCGCACCAACTGTACGCTGGTCTTTTCTGCCGGTCAGGCTTTGCTGGCTGCCAAAGCGGGAGCTACGTATGTTTCTCCTTTCGTAGGACGCCTGGATGACATTTGTGAAGATGGTGTCGGACTGGTTGCCGATATTGTGCGGATGTACCGTTTCTACAATTATCCTACTCAGGTGTTGGCGGCCTCCATCCGTAGCACCAAGCATATAATGGAATGTGTGGAAGCCGGTGCCGATGTGGCGACTTGCCCGTTGAGTGCCATTAAGGGGCTGCTGAATCATCCGCTGACAGATGCCGGGCTGAAGAAATTTCTGGAAGATTATAAAAAGGTAAATGGATAAGGATTTCTGGTAACAGATGAAGCTGGCTGTATTGAAAATACCGTTTTTCAATACAGCCTTTTTTATTTGGGCTAAACCTAAAGCCCATTCAGGTGTTATTTTGATAAAATGAACATGTTAAAATAAAGACGATAGTTATGATAGATTTAGGAAGTTGGATGAATAAGATCCTTATAGGTTGGGGAGTGGACCCGAAAATAGCGAATACCTTTGATGAAACGATTATTGCCATCCTGATGATTTTTATTGCGGTCGGACTGGATTATCTTTGCCAGGCCATTTTTGTGGGTGGAATAAAGCGTCTGGCACGGCGGACTCCTTATAAATGGGATACATTGATGGTCAAACATAAAGTGATTCACCACCTGATCCATATTCTGCCGGGTATTCTGATGTATATGCTTTTGCCTATGGCATTTGTACACGGAAAGACTTTGTTGCTGGTTTCGCAGAAAATTTGTGTTATCTATATGATCTTTGCCTTGTTACTGGCTCTCAACAGCAGTCTGTTGATGTTGCTGGATATACTCAATGGAAAAGAAAAGTTGAAGAATCGTCCGATGAAAGGCTTTATTCAGGTATTACAAGTTCTTGTTTTCTTTATTGGCGGCATTGTGATTGTCTCCATAATTGTCGATAAATCTCCTGCTACGCTGTTCGCCGGGTTGGGGGCTTCTGCCGCTATTCTGATGTTGGTCTTTAAAGATAGCATTCTGGGGTTTGTGGCAGGTATTCAGTTGTCTGCCAACGATATGATACGTCCCGGTGACTGGGTGACCATCCCTTCAACCAATGCAAACGGCATTGTGGAAGAGATTACATTGAATACCGTTAAGATTCAGAATTTCGATAATACTATTTCTACCGTTCCTCCCTATTCTTTGGTAAACGGTTCGTTCCAGAACTGGCGGGGAATGACGGAATCCGGGGGACGGCGGGTGATGAAGAGCATTTTTCTTGATCTGACAACTTTGAAGTTCTGCACCCCCGAAATGCTTGATACCTTTCGCAAAGAGATACCTCTGTTGGCAGACTATCAGCCGGAGGAAGGAGTGGTGCCTACAAATTCGCAAGTATTCAGGGTATACGTAGAACGTTATCTTTGCAGTTTGCCTGTGGTAAATCAGGATCTCGACCTGATTATCAGCCAGAAGGAAGCTACTGAATACGGGGTACCTATTCAGATTTATTTCTTTTCCCGTAACAAGGTTTGGAAAGAATATGAACGTATCCAATCCGATATTTTCGATCATTTTTTTGCTATGGTACCCAAGTTTGAACTGAAGGTATATCAATATTCGGATTGATTGGTTTCGAAATCGGTATATACAGGTAAGTGATCACTGTATCCTCCCTGGTATTTCATTCCGATGTAGGTGCGGAAAGGCTGCATGCCTCCGTATTTTTCATCTTTTATCAGAAGGAAAGGCAAACGCAGCACGCTTGCCTTTTTTTCTTCGGTAAAAAGTGTACCGGAAGTATCAAGCAGTGTACCGGATACAATCAGGTGATCCAGCAATCCCCATTCACCCTGATATTTATAGGAACCGAAGTTACGGTTCTTGGCTTTTCGCGCCAGTAAGTGGTACAGTTGTTTATGGTCAGGATTCTCTTCGGGAGAAAGGGCTTTCAGGACTTGTTTTACAGATTTGTCAGTGGGATAATCATTAAAATCTCCCATAATAATCAATTTGGCAGAACGGCGGACACACATTAGGCTGTCTGCCGCATTTTTCAGTTTTTGTGCCGCAAAAAGGCGATAAGGTTCTGATTGACGTGCTCCGCCCGAGCGGGAGGGTAGATGTGCCACTAATACATCCAGTGTATCACCTGTCAGCAATAATCCGCTGACGTGCAGGATATCCCTTGTCGGACGATGATTCTCAAAATTGCCGACAGGGATGGAAGAACAGGTAAGGAGTTTGAACCGGTCGCGTTGGTAAAGCAGTGCTACGTCGATACCGCGCTGGTCAGGAGAGTGTGTCATCACATAACGATAATCTGCCTCCTTAAGTGGAGAATAAAGCGTGAGATCGCGCATAACCGTATCATTTTCCACTTCACACAATCCTATCAATACCGGAAAGTTCCATTCTCCGACTGCTGCAAGAGTGCGGGCCACATTATCTATCTTCTTTTTATATCGGCTATAGCCCCAATGCCGGAGCGAATGGGGCAGAAACTCCCTGTCATTTTTGAGTGAATCGTGCCGGGTATCGAAGAAGTTTTCGGTATTCCAAAAGACGACACGAAAAGGAGGCTGATTTTGTGCAGAAAGAAAAAGTGAAGTGGAGGAAATCAGCAATAAAAAGAAAAGACGGAGCATAGATTTTAGTTCTCGTTTTGATTCACCACAGAGCACACAGATTTTTAATTTTAGAATTATCAAGTGAATTCTTCTTTGTGTCCTCTGTGGTGAAATTGATTTAGTTCTTTGCCGGAATATGTGCCAATACATCCAACAGATGCTTCCAGAATTTATCTACTGAAGGAATATGCATCCGTTCGTCCGGAGAGTGGACTCCTGTCAATGTAGGACCGAAGGAAATCATGTCCAATGCAGGATATTTATCAAGGAATAAACCACATTCCAGTCCGGCGTGAATTGCTTTCACTTTGGCATCTACACCGAACAGACGTTTATATGACTCTTCAGCTACTTTCAGGATTTCCGAGTCCGGATTGGGTTTCCATCCGGGATATCCGTCACCCCAAGTCACTTGCGCGCCTGCCAAAGTAAATACTGCACGTACAGTGTTGGCTACATCGTCGCGTGAAGAAAGAATGGAACTGCGCTGGCTGGTTTCGATACGGATAGTATTTTCCGGTTTCATCTTGACAGATGCCAGATTGGTCGATGTTTCCACCAGACCCGGGATGTCATGGCTCATGGCATAAACTCCGTGCGGGCAGGCATACAACGAAGTGATCAGGCGATAGGCTGTACTTGGGTCGATAGCCCAGTCACGACGAGGTTCCGTTTCAAGAAGAATACTCAGATCCGGTTCTATCTTATGAAGTTCGTCTTCTATTTCTGCAATAAAGACATTCAAGGCTGTGCGCACATCGTGCTTATAATGTTCCGGTACGGAGAATACAGCTGAAGCTTCACGCGGAATGGCATTTCGCAGGTTACCTCCGTTGAATTCGAAGAGGAAGAAGTCTTCCTGATAAGTATTCTGCATCAAGTACAGGAAGCGATTCAGAATCTTGTTGGCATTGCCGCGTCCCAGATGGATATCTCCACCGGAATGCCCGCCTTTCAGACCTTTCACGGTGATATGGAAGCAAAGGTGGCTGATGGGTGTCATCACCGTTTCGTATTTGAATTGGGCAACCGAGTCGATACCACCTGCACAACCGATGAAAAGTTCACCTTCATCTTCCGAGTCGAGGTTTAATAGGATTTCCCCGTTCATGAACCCCTCTTTCAGGGCAAAAGCACCGGTCAGACCTGTCTCTTCATCTACAGTGAACAGACATTCGAGAGGACCGTGCTCAATGCTGTCGTCGGCCAGAATGGCCAACTCAGTAGCTACACCGATACCGTTGTCAGCCCCCAGAGTTGTTCCTTTTGCCTTCATCCATTCCCCGTCAATCTCCGTTTCGATAGGGTCGGTCAGGAAGTCATGCTCCGTATCGTTATTCTTTTCGCACACCATGTCTACGTGTGATTGCAAGATCACTGTCTTCAGGTTTTCTTTACCCGGAGTAGCCGGCTTCTTGATAAGTACATTACCGGCTTCGTCCACTTTTGTCTCTAAATTATATTTTTCTCCGAACGCTTTTAAATAAGCGATTATCTTTTCTTCCTTCTTTGAAGGACGGGGCACCTGGCAGATTTCGTTGAAGAAGTGAAATACGCCGGCCGGTTTCAGTTCTGATTTTTCCATTCTCTTTTCTTTTTATGGAATTAAAAATTCAATTTTAACCCCTTATTGCTAAATATGGTTAATTTGCTTGCAAATTTTGAACCCGTTTCTCTTTTTTTATGGTAAAAAAGGAGGCTTAGTCAGTACAAAAGTCTATATTTGCACCCACAAAATTAATAGAAATGCTCTATACAATACTGATAACTCTGTTAATAGTTGCTATTTGCCTTGGTTTATTAGGCATAAAAGTCTTCTTTACAAAAGGCGGAAAATTTCCCAACGGGCACGTCAGCGGCAATAAAGCGTTAAGGGAGAGAGGCATAAGTTGTGCACAGTCTCAAGATCGGGAAGCACAAAAGAAACGGCGCTTTTCTATTGATGAAATTGAGAAAACCTTAAACGATAGTATGAACTAATTAATTAAAAAACTATATTTTACAAGTATGAAGAGAATGAATTACCTCATTAACGGATTTGCTGCTCTTGCATTCCTCTTTCTTTTTTCACAATGCGCTGGTAAAGCCGACAATGCTGCTCCCGCTGCTTCCGGAAATGCAAATGGCACTTCTGGTCTGAAAATCGCTTATGTAGAAGTAGATACATTGTTGTCTCAATATAATTTCTGCAAAGATCTGAATGCTGATATGATCAGTAAGGAAGAGAACAGCCGTATGGTATTAAATCAAAAAGCTAACGAACTGCGTAAATCACAGCAGGAATTCCAGAAAAAATATGAAAGCAATGCTTTTATTTCTCAGGAAAGAGCACAACAGGAATATGCACGCTTAGGTAAATTGGAGCAGGATTTGCAGGCATTGCAAAACAAACTGGCTACCGAAATGGCATCTGAAAATGCTAAAAACAGCCAGATTCTGCGTGACTCTATCAATGCTTTCCTGAAAGAATACAATAAGACTAAAGGTTATAACCTGATTATCAGCAATACCAGTTTTGATAATCTGTTGTATGCCGACAGCACACTGAACATCACAAAAGAAATTGTAGACGGACTTAACGCAAGATATGCTCCTGTGGGTAAGAAGTAAAATCCGGTTTATCATATTATGAAATAGGAGAGGCAATTCTGAAGAGGATTGCCTCTTTTTGTCTTTAAGATTATCTCTCGATTTATAGCTGTCCGTTCGATATTTTATATTATTTTGCAACAAGAGTGAAAAACAGAATACAAATGAGAAATCATTGGAGTGAAAAAATACGAAGATACCTGCAAAGTCCTTATCCGGTTGTGTATCAAAGATGGAAGGTGGTATTGATTTCTTCGTTGGTCGTATTCCTTATATTACTGGTTTTACAGCCTTTCGGAATATCGGGCATTGAGGGGCATAAGTTTTGGATACTTTTGGGCTTTATGGGTGTGACAGCAGTATTTCTGAGCATCCCCGTGTATCTTTTTGCCTGTCTGTTTCCGGAGTTTTACAAAGAAGAGGGGTGGACTGTATGGAAACAGATAGTCAATCTGTTGATGGTAATCTTATTTATTGCTGTCGGTAACTGGCTTTATTCAACATTTGTTTTTGGCTGGGGGCTGCGTTGGGATGTCTTTTGTGTTTTTGCATTGTTCACTTTGGTTATCGGACTTTTCCCTACAGTACTTTTCATTTTATTGAATCAAAACAGGTTGTTGGCTATCCATTTAGAGGAAGCGACGGAGATGAACCTCCATTTACAGCGGCCAGTATCTGCGACGGAATCTATAGAAACAACTGAAATAGTTTCTTTGCTTTCGTTCCAGGGCGGTACCAGGGAATCTTTGGAATTGGACTCTAAGGACTTGTTGTATATAGAGTCCGATGGAAACTATATCCGGGTGAACTATCAGAAAGGAGGCAGAAATATGCAGTGTCTGTTGCGGACGACCATGAAGCAGGCGGAGGAAGTAACCGGTGGGTCTCCGTTGGTGGTGAAGTGCCACCGTGCTTTTTTGGTCAATCTCCGTAAGGTGGTAAAGGTTAGTGGAAACTCACAGGGCTACCGTTTGCTTTTGGAAGGTTGTCCGGAAGAGATACCTGTATCACGGGCCTATTCCAAACAGGTTAAAGAGCTGATGGAAACTATAGTCGGCAAATAACCGTTGGTCACAAAAAGATGCAGTTCGTCACATAGGACGAGCTGCTTGTCACATATCCGGGCTGTCTGTCCCGGATATTTTTTTGCTTGGAACCGATCCTTTATGTTTGCCGGTGAAAATGTTAGCAAACAGACCACAATGAAGAGATTCTATGTAACAGTGATTGGAAGCTTGATGCTTCTCCCGGTTTCACTCGTAGCCCAAAACGTAACTACGGATACCATTTTTTTCACGACTTTAGGTGATAGTATATTGTTGGACGAGGTAGTCGTCAAAGCACATAAAACTCCCAGGGCTAACAGCCGCTGGAGCGATTTGCGACCGGTCGATCTGGTAACGGTAGGAGGAGCTAACGGAGATTTATATCGGGCTTTGCAAACCCTTCCGGGGGCTCAAATTCAGGGTGAAAGCGGTCGTCTGCTGGTGCGTGGCGGGAGCAGTAACGAAACACAGACCTATATAGACGGCATGCATGTGTTGAATCCTTATACTACAACCGGAGCGGATACTCCTGCACGAGGACGCTATTCCACTTTTATGTTCAGTGGTGTCAATCTGGCTTCCGGCGGACAGTCACAGGAGTATGGAGAGGCCTTGTCTGCTGTACTTCCTCTGGAAACCAAGGACCATAGTACGGTCAATAAACTGGGAATGAATGTTTCTACCGTCGGGTTGGGAGGAGGTGGTACGCGGGTTTTCGGGCACTCTTCACTTTCGCTGAATCTCGATTATCAGAATCTGTCACCTTATTATCGGGTTTATCCTTCCCGGACTGATTTCAAGCAGCCATACGGTATGTTTTCCGGTGCTGCCCAATATCGGTACACGCCGGATGAAAGGACTGTATTCAAATTATATGCAGGGTATGACCGTACTTCCTTTTCGAATTATGCAGATGCAGACCGTCATCTCTTCGGTTTGGGTGAAAACAATGTTTATCTGAACACTACCTTCCGCAAACGTGCCGCTTCCGGTTGGAATTGGTTTTTCGGGGCTGCGTATTCTTTTTATGACCGGCGAGTGGGAGGTGCAGTGACAGGCGGGGATGCATGGAGTGAGCGGCAGCAGGAACTTCATTTGAAAGTCAGGTCCTTCCGGCAATTTACTCCTTGGCTACGTCTGGACGCGGGAGTTGAAACTTTTATCCGGTCATATCGGGATTATTATCGGTTTGAGTTGCTCTATGATGAAAACCGTATGTACCCCACGATCTGTGCAGGATTTCTTTCGTCCATTTTTTATCTGTCGGAACACTTCAAAACAGAACTGTCTTTCCGTCCGGAGTATGTTTCATTGAACCGGCGGATGAACTGGTCTCCCAGAGCTGCTGTCAATTATGCGTGGAATCGTTTGTCAATCTCGGTTGTGGCAGGACAATACACTCAATTACCGGAAAATAAATACCTGATAAAAAACACTGCTTTGCCCTCTAATATCTGTAGGCAGACTCTCTTCAGTCTCCAATACGAACAGAGCGGGCGATTTTACAAAGCGGAGTTTTATTACAAAAATTATAAAAGGCTGGAATTGTCTGTTCCCCAAGGTATGGTTCCCGATGGATACGGACATAGTAAAGGCATTGACCTATATTTTTGTGACAATGCCCTATGGAAGAATTTTGAATACCGTTTGTCCTATTCTTATAATCTTTCAAAACGGAAATACCGGGAATATACTGAACTGACCGTTCCGCAATACGCTACCCGTCATAATGTGTCATTGGTACTGAAATACAGTGTTCCCCGTCTGCGAACCATCTTCAGCGTGACCGACCGGTTGGCAAGTGGGCGTCCTTATCATAATCCGGAGCTGCCGGGGTTGATGAATGATGAAGTAAAACCCTGCCATTCTCTCGATTTGGGTATCACTGTGCTGGCGAGTAAGAAGGTTATCGTACATGCCTCTGCCACTAATCTGACGGGGCGTAAAAACGAATATGGACGGATTAACGGACAGGCCGTCCGTGCTTCCAGTGACCGTTTCTTCTATCTGGGAGTTTATATCACTTTAGGTAAGAAAGTAGCTTATGATGTTTCTAATTTTTAAATATTTACCATTATGAAGACAATGATTATTTTGCTGTTTGCAGTACTAACGAGTGTGTCCGTAGCGGGTCAGAATCTGACATTGATTGTCAAAGACGTGGAGCATGTGGACGGATCTGTTTACGTGGCTATCTACTCTTCCAAACAGACCTTTATGAAGAAGCCTGTTTTCGGTTTTCGAGTAGGAGTGAAGGACCGGACGATAGAGATACCCTGTAAGGGAATTCCTGCCGGTACTTATGCCATTTCCCTCTTTCAGGATGAAAATGAAAACGGGAAGTTGGATACCGGTGCATTCGGGCGTCCTTTGGAAAAGTTCGGGTTCAGCAATGATGCGGAAGGAGTCTTGGGAGCTCCTTCGTTTGAAAAATGCTGTTTTGAACTCAAACGGGACACTACGATGGTTATTCATTTAAAGTAGTGTATCATTCGGTTTCAATTGCTGATGCACGTGAAAGGTAGAGAGGAAACTTTGAAAAAGGGGAGCTCTTTTTTATTTAGAGAGCTCTTTCTCCTCTTCCTGCGGAATGCGAAAAGCTGTATAAAGTTCCAATATAGCTGCTATGGTGAGGCAGGCAATCCATTCGTTGCCGCGTGTGGTGAACATGAATGCACCTGTCAGTATCAATGCCAGTGCGCCGAATATCTGCTGAATGCGCAGGCGGCGGAGCGTTTTGTTTTTTGCCCGGAGCGGAGTGTTGACCTGGGCCAATGCCACAAAGCCTGCCCCGATGGTATATATATAAGGTGCATACACCCATCCGGTGATAAAGACGGCGGCTCCTACGAGAGCCATCACGGCGCCTACGGCGAAAAGTGCGGGTATCAGTTGTTTCATTCGTTCTCGTCAAATACGTAAATGTCTTCGTTGGGCTTTTTCATCAGATATTTTTCGCGCGCTATCTGTTCGATGGCTTCAGGATTGGTGCTCAACTCGTTGAGGCGCTCCGTGTTTTCTTCATACTCTGCGCGGTATTTATCAATCTCTCCCTGCAAGCGGCTGATTTCGCGTGCATAGCCGATGCGGCGGATCATACTGTTTTCGTCCAAAAAGCCGATGATGACTCCGAATGCCAGGACGGTGATCCAGTATTTATGTCTGCCTATAAACTCCCAGATTGTGATTAATTTGCCCATGATTTTCTCATTAATTCCAAATGCAAAGATAAAACTAATAACTTAAAACGTAGCATTTCCGCTCTAAAACTTATTCCGCTTCCTTTTTTCTCCTTGCACTTTTTTGCGTACATTTGCACAAACTCAAAAAACAGAGATCATCCGGAATATGGAAAACTATATCGTATCCGCCCGTAAGTATCGTCCTTCCACCTTTGAGTCGGTCGTGGGGCAACGGGCACTGACCACTACACTGAAAAATGCTATCGCCACCCAGAAACTGGCGCATGCTTATCTGTTCTGCGGACCGCGCGGAGTGGGTAAAACTACTTGTGCACGTATCTTTGCCAAGACCATCAACTGTATGAATCTTACGGCAGATGGCGAAGCCTGCAACGAATGTGAGTCGTGTGTCGCTTTCAACGAGCAACGCTCGTACAACATTCATGAACTGGATGCGGCGTCCAACAACTCGGTAGACGATATTCGCCAACTGGTGGAACAGGTGCGTATTCCGCCACAGATAGGTAAGTATAAAGTGTATATCATTGACGAGGTACACATGCTGTCGGCCTCGGCTTTCAACGCCTTCCTGAAGACATTGGAAGAACCTCCCCGCCATGCCATTTTCATTTTGGCTACAACGGAGAAGCATAAAATCCTTCCTACCATTTTGTCGCGTTGTCAGATTTACGATTTTAACCGTATCAGTGTGGATGATACCGTGAATCATCTGTCTTATGTGGCATCGAAAGAAGGAATCACGGCCGAACCTGAAGCCTTGAACGTGATTGCGCTCAAAGCCGATGGAGGTATGCGTGATGCACTTTCCATTTTCGATCAGGTAGTAAGTTTCACCGGAGGTAATATCACCTACAAGAGTGTGATTGAGAATCTTAATGTGCTGGATTATGAATACTATTTCCGCCTGACAGACTGCTTCCTTGAAAATAAGGTAAGTGATGCTTTACTATTGTTCAACGATGTACTGAACAAAGGATTCGACGGTAGCCATTTCATCACCGGACTTTCATCACACTTCCGTGATTTGTTGGTGAGTAAAGATGCTGCTACACTCCAGTTGCTTGAGGTAGGTGCCAGTATCCGCCAACGTTATCAGGAGCAGGCACAGAAGTGCACATTGCCGTTCCTGTACCGGGCCATGAAACTTTGCAATGATTGTGATATGAACTATCGTGCCAGCAAAAATAAACGTCTGTTGGTGGAACTGACCTTGATACAGGTTGCTCAGCTTACCGTTGAGGGGGATGACGGCAGTGGTGGGCGTGGCCCTAAACAAGCCATAAAACCCGTCTTCACGCAACCCGCCGCTGCACAGCAGCCTCAGGTAGCACCTGCCGCTTCGCAATCTCAGAGTACGAATGTCGCTGCACCTGCTGCTCCGCAGGTTGCGCCCCAGCAAGCTACTGCCTCTCCGGCTGTCAACATACGTCCGGGCGGAGCGGTTTCTCCACCGGGAGCTATGCCCGATGCGGTACGGATGGCACAGTTTAAAGAAGAAAAGAAGATTCCTGTGATGAAGAAATCCAGTCTCGGACTTTCCATCAAGCATCCTCAGAAGGAGGAAGAGCAGCAGGGATCGGGAGCGGTCCATACTGTCCAGGCGCAGACACAGCAGATTGAAGAAGATTTCATCTTCAATGAACGCGATTTGAATTATTACTGGCAGGAATACGCCGGACGTATGCCGATAGAACAGAAAGCGATTGCCATGCGTATGCAGAACATGCGTCTGTCATTGCTCAATGATACGACTTTTGAGGTGGTGGTAGACAATGAAATCATTGCGAAAGATTTCACGGCACTGATTCCCAACATACAAGCATATTTGCGTGGTTCATTAAAGAACCGCAAAGTGACAATGACCGTTCGTGTCAGCGAAGCGACGGAGAATGTACGTGCCGTCAGCCGTGTGGAAAAGTTCCAGATGATGGCACAAAAGAACAGCGCATTGTTGCAACTGAAGGAAGAGTTCGGTTTGGAACTGTATTAAGGAAAGCAACCATCCGTTTTTTTGCAAGAAATACAGGTTTCTGTGCAACGTTCCGGATACTTGTTACGTCTAATAGCTATAATCAAAAAATAGAATGAATATGAAAACAATTCGTAAGAGAGGGATCAGTGCATTTCTTTTTCTGTCTTTGTTGATGTCGGCAACGTTGGTAAGTGCCCAAGGAGCGATTGTGGCAAGTGGTAAATACATAACGAAGAACGTTAAAGTGTCGGGATTCGATCGGATTCAGCTGAAAGGAAGTCCGACCATTGAATACACACAGTCGTCGGGAGGAACCAAGGTTCAGGTTACAGGATCGGACAATCTGGTCGATTTGATAGAATGCCGGGTAGAAGGAAGTACGCTGATAGTGAATATGAAGCCACATACTAATATTTCTTATGGTAAAGCGGGACGGCTGAAAGTCCTGGTTTCCAGTCCGTCTTTAAGAAGTGTTTTCCTTCAGGGGTCGGGCGATATCTATTTAGGTAATCTGAAGGCAGAAGAACTTGAGGTATCATTGGCCGGTTCGGGAGACATCGTTGCGGGAGATGTAACATGCAATGGTGATTTTTCTGCTTTGTTGAAAGGTTCCGGAGATATTGATGTGAAAGGACAGATTCGTGCTAAAAGTGTGAGTCTGACTTTGCAGGGTTCGGGTGACTTGAATGTTGTCGGTGTTACCGGGAGCGAAATCAGTGCAATGCTTCAGGGATCAGGTGATCTGAAAGTAAGAAGTGCTTATACCACATCGACCGTAACGGCAAAATTGAGCGGATCGGGTGATATGGATGTATTGGGTATCCGTGCCAATAATGTAGCTGCACAATTGGCCGGTTCGGGTGATATGACTCTGTCCGGTTCTACCCGCGATGCCACACTGGTGCTGAGCAGGTCGGGAGAACTTAATGCGCGTAAGTTGGATGCAGAGAATGTAACAGCCCGTGTCAACGGTTCCGGAGATATTACCTGTGTAGCTACAAAGACACTTGTGACTAATATTCAAGGAAGCGGTGAAGTTTCATACAAAGGAAATCCGAGTGTGCGGTCGACAGGTAAGAATCACCTGAACAGACTTTAAACACTTTGTATCCTACCTGTCGGGTAGAATACACGAAACGCCCCTTAACAATATATGTTATTCCGATTACATATATTGTTAAGGGGCGTTTCATATATTGTTATTTCATAGGGGTATATATTGGATCAAGCTTCCTGTGAGGTAAGCCGAAATAGGAACGTCCCGCATTTGACCGGATGTTATCTATATATAAACGTGTTTGGAGGAAGATTAGGACAGTAAATAAAAATGAGTCATAACTAATACCAGAATGGTAATCCTGTAATGGAAGGATTTCATCAAAAGTGATTTTGCATTGATAAAGATTAGGAAAAACACCCAAATATAGGTATTGTATTTGCATATAGATACAATATTATACCTAAATTTTGGTATTGTTCCCGCTTTAGGTATATTGTACTTTTGCGAGCTAATAGAAGGTGAGATGATTCGTAAAATTGCATATATACTTTTTTTATTTATAATTTGCTGTAATGTGTCTCGTGCGTGGGGGCAGACGTTTGTATTCCGGGGTACTGTATTGGATGAACAAACTCATAAAGCATTGGATTATGCCACCATTCAGTTGTTTGTGGAGAAACAGTTTGCTTATGGCGGAATAACAGATGCAAACGGACATTTTGAACTTCTTCATATCAAGCCCGGGACCTATCGGATCGTCGTATCTTATTTAGGGTATGATTCTACCGAAAAAGAGATTAAAGTGCTTGGAAATACTTCAGAAATCTTTCATTTAAAGCCCTCAAACATGGCGTTGAACGAAGTGGTAGTGACTGCTTCCGAATCAAAGCGTGCTACCAGTGCTTCCATAGTCGACCGTACTGCCATGAAACATCTTCAACCCAGTAGTTTCAGTGATTTGATGGAACTGATACCCGGAGGAAAATCGGCTGATCCTCAGATGGGACAGGCCAATCTGATTCGTATACGTGAAACGGGTAATACGGAAGATATCTCTTCATTGGGAGTTGGATTTTACATTGATGGTATTTTTCAGAATACGGATGCCAATCTGCAATATATGCCGAGTAGCACTTCTGCTGTAAATGCGACGAGTACGATGTCAAAGGGACTGGATATGCGTACCATTCCGACTGATAATATTGAAAAGGTGGAGATCATTCGTGGTATTCCCTCTGTAGCTTATGGTAACGTGGCAAACGGCGCTGTGATTATCCAGCGTAAAACCAGCGAAAGTCCGTTATCTGCACGCTTCAAGGCTGATAAGACCAGCAAACTGTTTTCAGTGGGCAAAGGATTCCGGTTGGACGGGAACGGACGTTATGTTTTGAATGCCGATTTGAGCTATCTGGATTCAAAAATAGATCCGCGCAACAGCGTGAAAAACTATACCCGTCTCACAGCCTCCACCCGTCTGGATGGAAAATGGTTATGGAATGAACGTAATATTCATTGGAATATCAGTACCGACTATACCGGATCGTTTGATGATGCGAAACGGGATAAAGATGCAACCGTAAAGGAGGACTCTTATAAATCAGACTTCAGTAGTTTGAAGATGGCAGGAAAATGGAACCTGAAATTCCCTAACCATTCGTGGATTCGTGAGATTAGCGCGGCAACTTCTGTCAGTTGGCAGTGGGAGAAGATGCGTGAAACGAAATCTGTGTCTCTGAATCGTCCGGCCGCTATTGCTACTCAGACAGAGACCGGAGAATCTGATGGCATCTATCTGCCTTATAATTATGTGGCGCAGATGGAAATTGACGGTAAACCTTTATATGTTACGGCTTCTGCCCGTACGCAATTGGCTTTTCCACTGGGGATGCTGCAAAATGCAATGAATATAGGGGTGGAATGGAATTATCAGAAGAATTTGGGAGAAGGCCAGGTATTCGATGTGACACGGCCCATCAGTGAAAGTTTGAGTACACGTCCGCGCCGTTTTAAGGACATACCGGGGCTGCAACCTTTCGCCTTCTATGCCGAGGAGGTGTTGAATCTTCCTGTAAATAGACATAAATTGGCTTTTACGGCCGGTATCCGCTTGCAGTCCTTATTGGGGCTGGACACTAAATATAAGATGCAGGGTAAGATATATCCCGATCTCCGTCTGGACTTGCAATGGAGTTTGCCGGTATCAAACGGATGGAATGTTGCCTTTTCGGGAGGTTTGGGCTGGATCAGCCGTATGCCGACCACCGCACAGCTATATCCGGATTTTAAGTATGTAGACTTGATCCAGCTGAATTATTACCATACCAACCCGGATTATCGCCGTATCAATATGATGACGTATAAATGGGATAATACAAACTATCAGTTGGAACCGGCACGTAACATGAAATGGGAAGTGCGGGCCGACGTCAGCTATAAGGGAAACCGTCTGTCGATGACTTATTTCCGCGAACGGATGAACAATGCTTTTGATGATATCACTTATTATAAATCATTGGCGTATAAGCTATATGATCCTGCAAGTATCGACGGCTCAGCTTTGACGGCTCCTCCCCAACTTTCTCAGTTGACTTATGCAAATGAATATAATCTGGATGTGTATTCCACACAAGGCAATGTAATGAAGGTGCGTAAAGAAGGAGTGGAGTTTCAGTTCGCTTCCAAACGAATCGAATCGCTCAAGACCCGCGTCACTATGTATGGAGCCTGGATAAAGACAGTTTATAATTCGGACTCTCCCAAATATAAGGCCTCTTCTATATTGTTGGACAACAAACAGTTGAAATATGTGGGGTTGTATAATGGGGACAACGGAACAGAAAGCCAGGCATTCAATACGAACTTTATGTTTGATACCTATATACAGCGTTTGGGACTTACTTTCTCCACGTCGGCACAATGCACTTGGTATACCAACAGACGGAACTTGTGGAATAACGGCGTGCCGGTAAGCTATATCGATCAATCCGGTGAAACGCATCCGTTTCGCGAAGAAGATAAAAACAATATTCAGTTACAGCATCTGGTGGAGAAATATTCAGCCACTTATTTTGAGCGTACTACTGTGCCTTTTTATATGGATATCAATCTGAAGGCGAGTAAACGGATCGGTAAGTATCTGAATCTGGCTTTTTATGTAAACCGGCTTTTGGGTATTTATCCTGATTATACGTTACGGGGCGTACTGCAACGGAGAACGTCCGAATCGCCTTATTTCGGTATGGAAATGAACTTGACTTTTTAGTAAATGAATAATAAAACAAAATAGAAATGAAGATGAAAAAGAATCAATTGACAATCGCAATCCTTTTTGCGACAATGCTGGGATTTACCGCATGTAGTGATGATGACAAAGTGAGCATATCCACTGTAGGTATTACCACTACTGTAGATACAACTATCGAGGGTCTGCAACTGACCGGTGGGACCTATACTTTTGAAAATGTAAATACATCTGTCAAGACAGACATTGCCTATCCGGCTCAAAGTATTGAATTGGCGGACGGGTTGTATAATGTAACTTTCATTGGTAAGGGAACTTACTCACAGAATGGAACTCCGGTGGAAGTCGATGTACAGGGAGTGCAACAGAATGTGGCCGTATCCGGAGGGTCATACAAGTTGGAACTGAAAGTTCATGTACTCAATACAGGTGACCCCGATTTTGTGATTGCCGAGATATTTATTCCCGGAACCTATAATGAAGCAGGCAAGCAATATAATGGCGACCAGTATGTACGTATCTATAATAACTCGGATAAAGTTTTGTATGCGGATGGATTGATATTTATGGAATCACAATTCCAAACTACCCAGAAATATCAGTCGGTAGATCCGGATATTATGAATGAAGCTATTGCGGTAGGCTCTGTTGTAGCGGTGCCGGGCAGCGGAACAGATTATCCGGTACAACCGGGAGAGTCCTTTATCCTTTGTGACAATGCGATCAATCATAAAGAGGCTAATCCGAATTCTATAGATTTAAGTAAAGCCAATTTTGAGTGGTATATTGAATCGAAGCAAGATGTGGATAATCCGGCTGTTCCCAATCTGGATGTTTATTATTGTTATTCCAAAACTATCTGGGTGTTGAATAAACAGGGAAATCGCGCCTATGCTATCGGCAGATTACCCAAAGGCATGACTAAAGAAAAGTATATTTCAGACTATGCATACAACTATACGTATATCATGCAAAATGGAACAGCCAGTAAACCGCAAAGCAAATATAAGTTCCCCAATGAGTGGGTGATTGATGCTGTAAATGTAGGTGCTTCCAATGAATGGCAGTGGAATGTTACCTCTACCGGGTTGGATATGGGGCATACTTATATCGGTGTGAACAATACCGTTGCAGAAAACATCGGAAAGTGCGTAATGCGTAAAGCTGCCTATAAGGATGGTGATCGGGAAGTATTGCAGGATACAAATAACTCTACCGTTGATTTCACACCTGCAGCTACTCCGAGCCTGTTTAACAAATAATTGAATCCATCCTATTGATATATAAATCTTTATTATTCATGATGCGAATCCGAATTATCATTACGTTGCTGATTGCTTTATTTGTGGAGAGTCGGCAGGAAGCCTTCGGGCAGACTGCCGACACACTCTCCCTGTCCGATAAGGTAATCCGTACCGCTTCATTCGCGACCGGATTTCGTGGTGAGGTATGGCGGAATCCGGCACTTTATTATTACTATACTCCGTATACATGGACAAGGCTGGACGTAAATGGAGCTTATCATGATAAAGGAAAAGCATCTTTGAAACAGGAAGGTGATAAGGATACCCGTATCGGGGTAGATGTCAACTCTTTCGTCATTCTTTCGGAACGTGATCGTGTATTCGGTTCAGCAGGATACAGGAGTGAGAAGCAGGAGAATGTGTTATGGAATGAAAATATAGACTGGAAACTGATCGCTCCTTACGTGACCGGTGATTCCATTGGCGGTTTCCTGAAAGGAGAAACTTATTATTTCAATGGAGGTTACGCCAGTGAGTCGGGTTCCTGGACGTGGGGAATCACCGGTGGTTACAGGGCGTCTCATAATTATCGGGATAAAGATCCGCGTCCGCGTAATACAGCTTCCGATCTCTCTTTTGCTTTGGGAGCAGGATATCGTCTGGGGACATATCGTTTGGGAGTTTCCGCAGATTTCCGGCTTTATCAACAGAAAAGTGAGATTTCATTCCTTGCAGATAAAGGTTCCACTTCGGTATACCATATGTTGGGATTGGGCATGGATTATGTACGTTTTGCCGGAAACCAGACCGGAACGAAGCATCAAGGCACCCGGTGGGGAGGAAGCATAGGCATTCTGCCGGCTGATACGGAGAAGGGGATATCGGCCACAGTCTCAATTGACCGTATGTCGATGGACAAGAAATTGAGCAATGCCAATAATCTCACTTTGCTGGAATTGAATACGACTGATTTGAAAGGGAACGTGACTTGGATGCGGGAACTTCAGCAGGCAGAACATCTTGCAGTGAAACTGGATGCAGGCTATACAGTCCGTAAAGGAACGGAGAATATTTACGGAGAGGCGGGCGGAAGCTCCTATGGAGCATTAATCAGCACATCTCCGGGAATGAAGGTCACGAATAGTAGGATTGCCGTAAGTGGTTTGTGGGAGAAGCTTTTGACCGATAAAGGTGTATGGGGAGGAGCAATTGTTCCAAACATAATCTACCATCGGTTGGAGACGGATTACAACGCCGTATCCCGGTTTGTTCACCTGTCTGCTCTGGAGGGTTCTTTGCGTGCCCGTTTGCAGTATCAGAAGAGGCAGCTGCGATTGACCGCAGAAGCTAACGGTGGATATTATGCCAATTTATCGGCTGAATATTCTTTACCGGGATTGGAGGCCACGAAGTCGTCCGCCCAGACTTTGTTGGCGAATATTGACTATTTATCTGATAGCTATAGTATGGTAGGGATTCGTCTGCAAGGGGATTATCCTATCATGAAACAGTATAACCTGTCTTTGTCTGTTCAATGGCAGACTGCATATTATAAAAAATGCGGAACGGCCCAGTATGCCGCTTGTTCACTGGGCATCTTTTTCTGAAAAAATAAAAACAGTTAGCATATGAAAATTAAGTTTATGGTTGCTGCAACCTTAATGGCAGCTTTAGTAACTACTACTTCTTGTGGAAACAGTAACAAACAGAGTCAGTCCGAAAAAACGGAGCAGGCGGCTCCGGCGGCATTGAGCGTCGATAACCTGCTGGCGCATGCCGATTCACTGGCTAACCGGGAGGTGACTATAGAAGGAATCTGCACACATACCTGCAAGCACGGAGCTACAAAAATATTCCTGATGGGCAGTGATGATACTAAAACGATTCGTGTGGAAGCCGGACCTTTGGGTTCGTTTGACACCAAATGTATCAATGCCATTGTCACAGTGACCGGAACGTTAAAGGAACAGCGGGTAGATGAAGCTTACTTGCAAAACTGGGAAGCTAAACTGAAAGCCCAGACCGAAAAATCTCATGGAGAAACTGCTGCCGGATGTGATTCGGAAAAAAAAGCACGCGGCGAAACAGCCAACACTCCTGAAGCCCGTATTGCAGACTTTCGCGCAAAGATAGCAGAAAGAAAAGCTGCTACCGGAAAAGATTATCTGTCATTCTACTATATGGAAGCCAGTTCTTATGAGATCGCAGAATAAAGGTGCTGCATTCCGCAAATGGAGCCGGATTATCCACCGTGATCTGTCTTTCTTCTTTGCAGGAATGATTTTGATTTATGCTATTTCGGGTATCGTAATGAACCATAGGGATAGCATAAATCCCCATTATACAGTGACACGAACGGAATATAAAATAACAGAGGACCTGTCGGACAAGAATAAAGTCAATGAGAAGATGATTTTGGCTTTGTTGGAACCACTGGACGAAGCCGGAAATTTTACTAAATATTATTATCCGAAACCGGATCGGATTAAGGTTTTTCTGAAAGGAGGTTCAAGTCTGGTGATTAATACCCGGACAAAAGATGCTGTCTACGAGGGGGTGAAGCGCCGTCCGCTGATCTCTTCCATGGTACAACTCCATTTCAATCCGGGCAAGTGGTGGACTTGGTTTGCCGATGCCTTTGCTGTCTGTCTGATTATTATCACTGTCAGCGGTATGGTGATGATAAAAGGTCCTAAAGGATTGTGGGGCAGAGGGGGAGTCGAGTTGGTGGCCGGTATTCTGATTCCTATTCTTTTCCTGACGTGTTTCTAATAACAAACGAAAAATGATTTATAAAGCATGAGTGCAATTATAGAATGTAAGAACCTGACTCATTATTACGGTCAACGTAAAATTTATGAGAACTTGAGTTTTGAAGTACCTCAAGGGCGTATCTTGGGATTGTTGGGTAAAAATGGCACAGGGAAAACGACAACCATTAATATATTGAGCGGTTATCTTCAGCCACGTTCGGGCGAATGTCGCATCTTTGGTGAGAACATTCAGACCATGGACCCTGCTTTACGCAGGAATATCGGCTTATTGCTGGAAGGTCATGTTCAATATCAGTTTATGAATATCACACAGATAGAAAAGTTTTATGCTTCTTTTTATCCGGGACAATGGAAAAAGGAGGCTTATTATGACTTGATGAATAAACTGAAGGTAGCTCCGGGGCAACGTATCTCAAGAATGTCGAACGGACAGCGTTCGCAAGTGGCATTGGGACTGATCCTGGCACAAAATCCGGAGTTGTTGATTCTGGATGATTTCTCTTTAGGACTTGATCCGGGTTATCGCCGCCTTTTTGTGGATTATTTGCGTGACTATGCCCGTTCCGAGAACAAGACTGTTTTCCTGACTTCCCATATTATTCAGGATATGGAGCGGTTGATTGATGATTGTATTATTATGGATTATGGCTCTATCCTTATTCAACAACCTATTGAAACGTTGATGAAAGAGCTGAGAAGATATACTTGTACTGTACCCGAGGGTTATCAGCCTCAGTTGCCGGCAACTTGCTATCATCCGGCTGTCATCCGTCAGACCTTGGAGACGTATTCTTTTTTGCCTCCCATGGATGTGGAGAAACTATTGAAGGAAAGTCAAGTTCCCTTTACTGGTTTGCAGCACGAAAATGTAAGTCTGGAAGATGCCTTTATCGGCCTTACCGGAAAGTATTAATATGTAAATAAATAGAAGAAATATGATACAAGCCATATTTTATAAAGAGTGGATAAAAACGCGTTGGTATTTGTTGCTGGCAACTCTTTTTATGATAGGAATCACAGGATATTCCATGCTTCGTATTGGCCGCACCATTGCCATACAGGGAATCGATCATTTATGGGTGGTAATGGTTCAGAAGGATGCTATATTTATTGATTTGTTGCAATTTGTCCCTTTACTTATCGGTATTTTGCTTGCTGCCGTACAGTTTTTTCCCGAGATGCAACGTAAGTGTTTGAAACTTACTTTGCATTTGCCTTATTCACAGAAGAAGATGGTCATGTCGATGTTGGCCTATGGTGTACTTGCACTGGTAACCTGTTTTGCTATGAGTTTTATTATTATGGGAGTTTATCTGCCACAACATTTTACAAGTGAGTTGGTGCAGCGTATCTTATTATCTGCAGCTCCATGGTTCCTTGCCGGATTTGCCGGTTATTTGCTTGTTTCATGGATTTGCCTGGAGCCCACATGGAAACGCAGGGTTTTGAATCTGATTATTGCGGCATTGATTTTCCGTGTCTACTTTCTGGCTCCGGGAGCGGAGGCTTATAATAGTTTCTTGCCCTGGCTGACACTTTATACGCTGCTTATCGCTTCTCTTTCGTGGATTTCTGTGGTACGGTTCAAGGCCGGTAAGCAAGACTAACTGAATGTTTATTACTAAAAAATCAAACAAACATGATTCGATTCAGCAAAATATTTTTTTATGTTACTGTGGCTGTTCTGCTTGTATGGCAGTTGCCTTGGTGCTATGCTTTTCTCACACTGAAGCCTGTCAAAGCTCCTTTTACTATGTATAGTTCCGTACTTGGTGATTTTGTTATTACACAACTGGATGAGAATAAGCAACTTCACCGCTATGATACAAAAGGCAATACATATACACAGCAGCAGGTGGACAGTTTATTGCCTTCTCTCTATGTACGCCAGCTTACGGCGGACGAACGTTTCCCTGATACCATTTGTGGCAAGGCGGTTAGTCCGAAAGATATTCAATTGACAAACTTTACTTTCAAGAGTGTGCCGTCAGCCATCAATGCTCCCCAGACAGGACTTTATTTCCTGATGGAGTCCATGTCCAAACGGGTGGATTTAAAAATGCCCGAAGATGCATTCCGTTTTACCGATAAAGGTATGGAATTTATTCGTATGGAGACGAATCGTATAGATGAGGCGAAGAGCAAATTGTTTACGGATATGCTGGTTCAGAAAGGGTTTGCTTTTCCCGCAAGCTATGCTTCGGGCAATCCGACTACCCGTAAAGACTATGATGAGGGATATCTGGTTTTAGATGCCAACCATAAACTGTTCCATCTGAAGTGCACCAAGGGACGTCCGTATGTGAAAGCTATTCAGTTGCCTGAAGGAGTCTTGCCGGAATATGTGTTTATTACTGAGTTCCGTAGTCGCCGGACTTTGGGGTATATGGTTGATAGCAAGCATCATTTTTATGTTATCAATAGTGATGGAAGTTTGGTGAAATCAGCTCTCCCCGGTTTCGATCCGGCAAAAGATGAGTTGACCATCTTTGGAAATATGTTTGATTGGACTGTAAAGTTATCGACAAATAAAGATGATTATTACTATGCCCTGGATGCTACAGATTATTCACTGATTAAAGAACATGCCTATAAAGATATGCGTCGTTCTGTTCCGGGATTGTCCTTTACATCTCCTGATGATAAGTTTGTCATGCCGCGTTTTTAAATGCGGCATGATAAAATATATTTCATTTTAATGACTATATATTACTTTAGAGGCAGGGTCAAAGCCCTGCCTCTAAAGTAATATAATTTTCTGGAAAGCCTGATATATAACGAAGAAGAGGAAATTCATTATTGAATTTCCTCTTCTTCGTTGGGTGGAAGACCGGACTCGAACCGGCGACATTCAGAACCACAATCTGACGCTCTAACCAACTGAACTACATCCACCATGTTAGCATCTCTCTCAAATGCGATGCAAAGGTAGCGATTCTTTTTAAATCTGCAAACATTTCGCGAACTTTTTTCTTCAAAAAATGTATTCATTAATTCCGCGGTTATGCTTGCGGAAGAGTTCACGCGTGTCATTAATAAAGATTTTCAGGCGGTTACGTTCTTCTGCCGATAAAGAGTCTGTCGGAATACTTGCGGGATATAAAACGTAATTTTTCTTTTTGGAGAGTATGGGGCGTGCCGTCCATACCAGACCATATCCGCAATTACTGACAGATATGCCCGTGCTGTCTTTCATTAATTCGAGTTTAAATAGCAGTCCGCCGTCTGTTTTACGGGCAGACATGTTCGAAATAAAATTGCCTAAAGAGTAGAGGACTACATTCTGCCGACCGGTGAGGGTATCGGTCCGCAGCTCCATGGGTTGCACTACATGGGGGTGGGAACCGATCACATGGGTAACTCCTTGACTAAGTAGCCAGTCGGCCAGGGAGGTCTGCTCCTTATTGGGCAGTGACTGATATTCGATCCCCCAGTGCATGCAGGCAATCAATACATCCGGATGCAGAGCCTTAGCAGCTTCAATGTCCTGTGTCATGACAGCCTTGTCGATGTAGTTGACTATGTTTGGGGGAGAAACTTTAATGCCGTTGGTGCCGTATGTATAGTTGAGCAGGGCAATCCGAAAGCCGTTCTGTTCCAACAATAGTGGATAGCGTGAAGCACGGGCCGTACTGTCAGTGTAAGTTCCGGCATAAGGAATTTGTAGCGAATCCAGCATCAGGATAGTTCGTTCCAGCCCTTTTTTGCCCCGGTCGAGACAATGATTATTGGCGGTTATCAATACATCGAAGCCGGCGTCTTTTATGGCGGACAGATATTCGTCGGGAGCACTGAAAGCGGGATAACCCCGGTAAGGTTTTCCTCCGAGAGTTACCTCCAGGTTGCCGATGGCAATGTCTGCTTTACTGATTTCTTCTTTTACCAGTTTAAAGTAGTCCGTGTAGTCGTATCCCTTGGTGGTCCGGGCTGCATCTATCTGTGCCTGATGCTGCATTAAGTCGCCTGCAAAGAGGAGTGTAATCTTCTGCGCAGATATCGTATCGGGCGCCGGGACAGGGACGGGCTGTTCTTGTGCATTGCTGCTGCAAGATACAGAGCAGAAAAACAGGGAAAGAAGAATCAGATGTTTCATAAGCAACAGGTATTAAAGTTCTTTCTGAAGAATGTGTTCCACCTCTTTCGCTCTCCGTTTCCTCTCACAGAAAAAGAGGAAACGGGGGCAGAGAGGATTATTGATAGATTGCTTTCTTGCCTGCCAGCAGAGTATTCTTCATCAGAGAGACGATGGTCATCGGGCCTACACCTCCCGGAACAGGGGTGATGTAGGAGCATTTCGGAGCTACCTCATCGAACTTCACGTCACCTGTCAGTTTAAAGCCCGATTTCTTGCTGGCATCGGGCACACGGGTAGTACCTACGTCGATTACTACAGCACCCTCTTTCACCATTTCCGCTTTCACGAAGTTGGGTTGTCCCAGTGCGGCGATGATGATATCCGCTTCCCGGCACTCTTTCACCAGATCTTTCGAACGGCTGTGGCATACGGTTACCGTTGCGTCTCCCGGATAGGCCTTCTGCATCATCAGTGCTGCCATCGGCTTACCGACAATGTTACTGCGTCCCAGTACGACGCATTTCTTACCCGAGGTCTCTATCTGATAACGTTTCAGCAGTTCGAGGATGCCGTTCGGGGTAGCTGATACGTAACAAGGCAGTCCGATAGACATACGTCCTACGTTGATCGGATGGAATCCGTCTACATCTTTGCGGTAGTCAATGGTTTCAATTACCTTTTGTTCCGAGATATGTTTCGGTAACGGAAGTTGTACGATGAATCCGTCTATATCTTCGTCATCATTCAGTTCACGTACTTTGGCGAGCAGTTCCTCTTCCGTAACGTCGCTTTCGTAACGAATCAGTGACGACTTGAATCCGCACACTTCGCAGGCTTTCACTTTGGCGGCTACATATGTTTCGCTGCCTCCGTCGTGTCCTACGAGGATGGCTGCCAGATGCGGGCGTTTGCCACCCCGGGCTACTATTTCTGCCACTTCGGCTGCAATCTCCTGTTTTACTTGTTCGGAGATGGCTTTTCCATCAATTAGAGTCATTTCTTATCTGTTTATTGGGTTATTTAATATTGAGTACTTCAGTCACTTTCTTTATCATGGCTTCACCCCTGAGGTCACGTGCGATGATTGTTCCGTCCGGTCCGAAGAGGATAATGAACGGGATGCCGTTAACGCCGTATAGGTCCATGGGTGTCATGCCGGTATCTATTATCTGCGGCCAGTTGATATTGAGTTCTTTGATTGCTTTTTTCGTGTGTTCCGGTTTATCCCAGACGGCTACTCCCAAAACTGTAAGTCCTTTATCTTTATATTCATTGTAGAGTTGGGCTACGTGAGGTGATTCGGCGCGGCAGGGCCCACACCAACTTGCCCAGAAATCTACCAATGTATATGTGCCTTTGCCCACATAGTCAGAGAGGGAGACTTCGGAGCCATCTACAGCCTTGCCGCTAAAATCGGTAAACTTCTGTCCTATGGCCGTGGCCTTCATTGCCTGGCATTGTTTTTCGATGCGCTTGTAGGTCTGGAGCGATTTCAACCAAGGACCGGCAGTAGCGAAAATGGGTTCCATTTCTTCGGGAGAAGCGGACATGATAAGACTTCTGATGGCGTATTCCCCTAATGCATTGTCCGGATTATTCATGAACAACTCTTTGTATAGCTGAGTGTAAGCTGCATGCCAGTAAGTTTGGCTATATTCTTTTTTAAGCCGGAGTTGTTCCGCTTTGTCTTTTGTTTGCTGTTCTATTTCTGAATGTTTGCTTTTCAGTGTGGCTACCATTTCAGATGTCCTATCGTGCATACGGGAGTATTCCTCGTTCATGGGTGTACCTTTCGGATCGTTATGGGTCCGTACATTGACTTGGATATTGCCGCCTTCGAGGATGAAGTTGGCATATTCTCTTCCTGCATCGATGCGGCAGAAATAGGGGGTATCTGCCTTTCCGGTGAATTTAAATTGCCCGTTTGCCACTTGCGTACTGTCTACTTTCATTCCGTCGTCGTAGCGGCTGATGTAGAGAGTCTGTCCGTTTAGAGTAGAGTCGTTTATCAACCCTTCTACCGTGTAGGAGTGTCCATTTTGTTGTGCGTTGACCATCCCGGCTACGGAAGCAAGCGCCAGAGTGAAGAGAATGTGTTTCATTGATTCAATGTTTTTATGGTATCGGACAAAAGTAATATCATTTACCATCTCCTGTTTTTTGTCAAGAGTAGCTTTATAGATTATTAACAGGAAGAGGGGAGTGAGCGAAAGCAGGGAGGTACTTTTCAGGATAGAGCCTCGGTCCGATACAAGTAGAGCCGGGGTTTTGCCGAAATGCAGTAAGCATTTGGAGGAAATGCAACCGGCATTCGGGAGTATAGCAACCGTCTTCGGAGGCTTAAGCTGCGGGCTGTAGGTTCTCCTTTCGGTCAGGTGCATAAAAAAAGGAGGAACCACGGTTTCCTCCTTTTATTGCATTCTGATTGAATCTATTGAATGATTACATTGACAAAGATACATCATCCCAAAGCCAAAGTCAAGCTTTCGGGACGAAAAGTGCAGTTTTATTTCATCTTCGGCATCATCTTGCCCATTTTGCTGCTGGTTACCATTTTCATCATTTTGCGGGTCTGGTCGAATTGCTTCAGCAAGCGGTTCACTTCCTGGATAGTCGTACCGCTACCTTTGGCGATACGTGTACGGCGCGAGCCATTCAGGATAGCCGGATTGCTGCGCTCTTCCGGAGTCATGGAGTAGATGATGGCTTCAATGCTCTTGAAAGCATTGTCGTCAATGTCGATGTCTTTGATAGCCTTGCCTACACCCGGAATCATCGATGCAAGCTCTTTCAGGTTACCCATCTTTTTGATCTGGCCAATCTGGCTGAGGAAGTCGTTGAAGTCGAACTGGTTCTTGGCAATCTTTTTCTGAAGGCGTTTGGCTTCTTCTTCATCATATTGTTCCTGCGCACGTTCCACCAGCGAAACAATATCACCCATACCTAAGATGCGGTCGGCCATACGGGCGGGGTGGAATTGGTCGATGGCATCGAGTTTCTCGCCTGTACCTACAAATTTGATGGGCTTGTTCACAACCGAACGGATAGAGAGGGCGGCACCACCACGGGTGTCACCGTCGAGCTTCGTCAGCACTACGCCGTCGAAGTCGAGACGCTCATTAAACTCTTTGGCAGTGTTTACGGCATCCTGACCGGTCATGGAGTCTACCACGAACAAAATTTCGTTCGGTTGGATGGCTTCCTTGATAGCTGCGATTTCATTCATCATCTGCTCGTCGACTGCCAGACGTCCGGCCGTATCGACAATTACCAGGTCGTAACCTTTGGCACGTGCCTCCTTGATGGCGTTTTGAGCTATGGCAACGGGATCTTTGCTGTCGATTTCCGAGTACATCGGTACATCGATTTGTTCGGCCAATACGCGAAGCTGTTCGATGGCGGCAGGACGGTAAACGTCACAGGCAACGAGCAACGGGCGCTTGTTCTTCTTGGTTTTCAGCATACGTGCCAGCTTGCCTGAGAAAGTAGTCTTACCCGAACCTTGCAGACCGGACATCAGGATGACTGCCGGTTGGCCTTTGGTATCTATCTCGACAGTCTCTCCACCCATCAGTTGAGTCAGCTCGTCGTGAACGATCTTCACCATCAATTGGCTTGGTTTTACGGCTGTGAGCACGTTTTGTCCCAATGCTTTTTCCTTCACCGTATCCGTGAAGCCTTTGGCTACTTTATAGTTAACGTCGGCATCGAGCAGTGCCTTGCGCACGTCTTTCAGGGTTTCTGCTACGTTGATTTCGGTGATTTTGCCTTCACCTTTCAGAATCTTAAACGACCTTTCGAGTCTTTCGCTTAAATTGTCGAACATATCTTTGAATTATGAATTACTAATGATGTGTAAAATCCACCACGGATTACACGGATTAACACGGATTTTGTATTTGAAATAGAGAGTATCTGTGCTAATCTGTGTAATCTGTGGTGAAATCAGCCGCAAATGTACAAAAATCTCTTGTACTTTATATCTTTTTGTTCTGCCATTTTGCTTTTTTGAAGTAAATATAGCTTGTGGCGAGCAACAGTGTATAGTACAGTATCTCAATTGTAAAGCACCATTCGATGGGAGCTTTTACCCACATTCCGATGAAAATGATATACGATCCGTAGATTGCGATGGTGATGGCTTCGAGCATCAGTGCCGCCTGAGTGTTGCCTGTGCCCGATATGCCGTTGAATACCACATTGGCTACCGAAGCAATCAGCATGGCCGCGCAGATAACGTATACCGATGGTACGGATTCACTGATCAGCGCTGCCTCGTTGGTGTATACCGAAAGCAATGCCTGTGGGAAAAGGGCGGTTACGATGACCAGTCCCAGCATGATCAGGAAAGAGAAACGCCCGATTTTGTTTATCAGGGGCATCACGTGTTCGATGCCTCCCGCGCCGATGGCGTTGCTCACCAGGCTGTTGGTGGTGGTTGCCAGTGCATTTACCGGAATCAACATGACGATGTAGATACTTCGTACGATGTTGGCAATGGCGAGTTCACGCTGTCCCAACCTTTCCACAGCCACGAAGAAAATGAACCAGGTGGCCATTGACAGAAAATACTGCAACATGGTGAAGCACGATATGCTGAGGATGCGCATCAGCAAAGCCGGGTCGAACGAGCGTAAACGGTTGAGACCGTATCTTTTCAGGTCGACGGTGATATACGTATAAATCAGGAAGAACAGCAGAGAAGCCGCTTCGGCTATTACCGAGGCGATGGCGGCTCCTTTGATGCCCATCTCCGGCAATCCGAAGTGTCCGAATATCAGGGCATAGTCCAGTACCACATTGGTCAGAGCCATTACTACCGCATTGATGGTAAGTACCTTGGTGCGGGTGATTCCGATATAGAGTGCCCGGAACATGACGTTGACAAACGAGAAGAAAAAGCCGAAAATGCGCCAGTCGAGAAATTCCATCGTGGCGTCATAAATGCTTTCGGAAGATACCAGCAGGCGCATGATGTTGCCACCGAATGCTTTGGTAAAGCCGAAAAGCAGAAGAGCCATGGCAAGCAGGAACAAGACTCCCTGGATCATGACAGGCCCCACGTCGGTATAACGCGCTTCACCGTTGCGGCGGGCAATGACGATCTGTGAGCCGGTACTGAATCCGAAGGCAATGGTGAAAATACAAATATAGAAAAGCCCGCCCATGGCAGAGGCACCAAGAGCTATCTCACTGACGCGTCCCAGAAAGGCGGTGTCGGTGACATTTATGACATTTTGCGCAAGCAAGCTCAGGAGAATCGGGTAACTGACACTCCAGATCTGTTTGTTGGTATACATAAATAAGGATTTTAGTTTGCAGGCCGCAAAGATACAACTTTCTGCAGAAGTTGACGAGCCACCGGGAAAAGAAGTCAATTTTTTCCCAACGGATAGGTGAAGAGGATGGTCGGTTTTTCGCCTGCGTTTGCCTGTACTTTATAGCTTCCTCCGAAATACTCCAGCAACAACCGGTTAATTTCGTGGCGGATGTATACCTCCTGTGAGGTAAATCTTTCGTCGGCCAACGGGGAGTTAATGATGCGGAAACGGATCATGTTCTTTTCTGTGTCATGGGTCACTTTGAAGTCGATCTCCCGTTTTTCTTCACACTTCTGCGGATAAGTCAAAGTACTCAGCAGCGCTTGGCTGAAACGGGCCGTATCGATACGGATGTCCAGGCCGGGGGCTGTTTCGTTTCCGAGCCGGATACAGATGTTCTCTTCGTTGCGCATACGCGCCATGTAGAGAGCTTCGTTACAGAGTTCGGTTAGTCCGTATTCCTGAATATTGAACTTCATCATGCCTGCTTCAAGCCGTGATAAATCGAGTACATCATTGACCAGGCGCATCAACTCTTCCGAATTTTTCTGGATGATGGAGGAGTATTCTTTCCGGACTTCGTCGGTCATGTTGGATTCGGAAGCTATCAGTTGCGAGAAGCCCACTACGCCGTTCAGCGGGATACGGATGTGGTAACTCATGTTCGACAAAAAGCGGTTCTTCATCTCGTTGGCTTCTTCCGCCATACGGGTTGCTTTCCGTGTCTCTTTTTCCGATAGCTCCAATGCTTTACGAACGTGCGAGATACGAAGCATGAAGACAATCAGGATTGCCAGGACAATGCCGACAATGACCAAAGCCGTCAGTTGGATATCGCTTTTCAACTGTTCTTCTTCCAAAGCTACTTTGTCGATATTGTATTTGGCCTTTATCTGCTGCATCTGTTTATCGAAAATAGTCGTTTCGATGGAGTCTTTCAGGTGGAGTGTCCCGATATACAACGGAAGAGCTTCCGCACTCCGCCCGGCTTCTACCAGAAGATCGGCTTTAGACAGCTGCTGGTGGATATAATTGCTGTTCCGGTCTTCCTGTAATAAAATGATGGTAGAGTCCATCTTCGCAAGTGCTTTGTCATACTCTTTTCGAGTTCGGTAATAAGCTGCATAGGCATCGTAATAGAGCACCCGGTACATGAAGAAAGTATTGGGAGTAAGATATTTCCCGGCTTTTTCCAGGCTTTTGTGTGCCTGTTCCGATTGGCCGGTATTCAGATAATAATAGGTATAGTACACCTCACCGAACAGATAAACATCATAAAATGCCTCTTTGAGCATCGGGTTTGTGGCAGTGTGCTGTTGCAAAGTCTCTTTTAACTTTCCGAGGTATTCGGACAGCTGTTTGTTGTTCTGTTTATCCTTGGCTACCGCAATCAGTTGGCAAAGGATCGAGATCCGTACCACGGCATTGTCCGTTCGCGAAGATAGTTGATAGGCTTCTTCCAATGCTTTCATTCCCTCGTCCCATCGCTCCGTGCCGATATAAGCATTGCCCAGACATTGTTTGGCTCCGATCAGTCCGCGGACACAGTCCACTTTCTTTGCCCTTTCGAACATCTGGTTTGCCTCGTTGATGGCAAGTTCATATTGTTCTTCATAAGTGTAGAGGTCTGTCTGGAAGCGGAGAGCGTCGAAATACAGATCCCAGGTTTTCGACTTCCGGGCATAAGGCTCCATAATGTCCAGCCATTTCTTTACACTGTCCCGGTTGCTTTGGTTATAGTAGTACACTGTGTGCAGATAGGCGGCTATGGTGTTGTATTTATCGTTATTCTGTAGAGTTGCTTCTTCTCTCAGCAGGTTTGAATATGTGATACATTTGGGTGTCAACTGTTCTATTTGTGCCAGTTTCTTGAGCATTTCCAGACGTGTGGAATCATGCGGAAGTGTCTGTGCCACCCGATACAGGCTGTCGGCTTCTGTTTGTCCGTCCGCGTACGCTCCTGAGGCCAGACAGCATGCAATAAGGATCAGTATGAATCGTTTCATCCTTCTGCCTCCTCTTCTTTTGTGGGTCCGATGGGGTGTGTAAACCGGAAGCGTGCACCTCCGGTGTACTCCGGGTCAATCCATATCTTTCCTCCGATTTGTTCGATGATAAGCTGGCAAATGGAGAGTCCCAGTCCTGTTCCCTGTGCCCCTTCATTCAGCTTTTCGAAACGATTGAATATCTGATTCTGTTTTTCCGGGGGGATGCCGCATCCGGTATCCGTTACTGTGAACAGGGCCATGGTCTCTGACTCTTTCTCCAGTGTCAGGGTGATGTTGCCTTCGGTGGTGAATTTGGTGGCATTGATCAGCAGATTGATCAATACCTGTTGCAGACGTGATTCGTCGGTACGCAGAGTCAGTTTGTCCAGTGAAGTGATGAAACTGACTCCGGCCTGGGTTTGCTTCACCTTTTCTACAGTATCGATTACGTTGCGGCATATATTGACTGCGTCACATTCCTTAAAGTTGAAAGTCAACTTACCCGGGTCGAGACTCGACAGATCTATCACGTCATTGATCAGCTTTAACAGCAGCTCGGAATTCTGCTGGATGATGTCGTTGCATTGACGTCGTGTATCATTGTCGATAGACTCTTCGGTCAGGATGGACGAAAATCCGGAAAGGGCATTCAGCGGTGTCCGTATTTCGTGGCTCATATTGGATAGGAACAGGCTTTTGGTATGTATGGCGTTTTCGGCATACTTGCGCGCAATCTCCAACTCTTCTTTGGAATGGAGAAGGCGGTTGGCTTCCTGCCGGATGCGGACGATCAGCAGCAAAATAAGCACTAATATGAAAATGGAAGCTATGATAACCCACAGGGTGATCTGGTTGCGTTGTATCTGGTTCCGGATTTCCATCTGGTCTATCTGGTACATGCCTCTCAGGTCATTGATTTGCCGGGCATAACTCAAAGCGTTCAGCGAGTCTTTTTGTTCGTTGGCCTTTTGGTAGATCAGGCAGGCTTCTTCTGTCCTTCCCATCTTAGTCAGTAGCTGCGCACACTCCAACTGCAATCCGATGTGTTTGTTGGGAGCGGGTGCTTTAGGGGTATTTATCAGGCGTTCATATTGTTGCAAGGCGAGTCCATACTCACCGATAGCCTGGTAGTATTGCCCCAATATGTAGTTAAAGATACTGCGGAGATAGAGGAATCTCAGTTGGTCACTGATTTTCCTTGCTTCGTCCAAACTGGCTTTCCCTTTCTCCGGATTGCCTGCTTCAATGTCATAGTAAGCTTTACACGCACATAAAAAAAAGTGGAATGTAGGAGTTGGAGCGGCGGTATGCAGGTTCTCGAATCTTTTCAGATAGGTACGTGCTTCGTCCATGTGTGATGTCTGGATCAGGGTCAGAATGAATTTCGGAAGTATTTCCTGTTCGAGGATTTCGCTGCCCGGTATCTTGTCCAGCAATTCCAGGGCTTCCTTATAGGATTCAATGGCAGGTTCCTGCATGTTGGCGTTGAGGTAAGCATCCCCGATGGCGCGGCTGGAAAGGGCAATGCCGATGGGGTAATTCAGTTCTTTGGCTTCCTTGTACATCTGGCGGGCATGGTCGATGGCCATGTTCATGTCTCCGCGAGTGGCATAGGCAGTCGCAATAAGCTGTTTCAGTTGGAAGAAGGTTTTGTATTCTTTCTGCTTTTTCAGGATAGGAGCCAGTTCATGCCCCCAGCGGATGATACTGTCGTTAGGAGCCTCTTTGCTATAATTGAGGCTGTTGTCAATCAGGTTTTGGAGCGCTGACACGTGCATTGTTGCTTTATCGGCAGCATGTGTAGTGGCAGAGTACAGGGTTACTACTGCTATAAACGCTATATTGATAAACTTTCCCACGGCAATTGTTGTATTTCCGGTGTTTGTTTTATGCTTGTTTATGATGCATGTAGTGCAAAGCTAAATAAAAAGAGTGAGAATCAAACAGAATCTCACTCTTTTTTTTATGTTTTGTTCACAAAAGGACTTTTTTAACTGTTCATGCTCATCAGGAACTCGTCGTTGTCTTTGGTTTTTTCCAGTCGGTCTTTTACAAAGTCCATTGCTTCGATCGGGTTCATATCCGACAGGTACTTGCGCAGGATCCACATGCGGTCCAGTGTCTGTTTGTCGAGCAGCAGATCGTCGCGGCGTGTGCTCGATGCCACAATGTTGACAGCCGGGAAGATACGCTTGTTGCTCAGGTTGCGGTCGAGCTGCAACTCCATGTTACCTGTACCCTTGAACTCTTCGAAGATCACTTCGTCCATCTTAGAACCGGTGTCGATCAGGGCGGTAGCGATGATTGTGAGCGAACCTCCGTTTTCGATGTTACGGGCTGCTCCGAAGAAACGTTTTGGTTTGTGAAGTGCGTTTGCATCCACACCACCCGAAAGTACCTTGCCCGATGCCGGAGATACAGTGTTGTATGCACGTGCCAGACGTGTAATCGAGTCGAGGAAGATAACTACGTCGTGTCCGCACTCTACCAGTCTTTTGGCCTTCTCAAGAACGATACCGGCTATTTTTACGTGGCGTTCGGCAGGTTCGTCGAATGTAGAAGCAATCACTTCGGCATTGACGCTGCGGGCCATGTCGGTAACTTCTTCCGGGCGCTCGTCAATCAGCAGCATAATCATATATACTTCCGGATGATTGGCAGCAATGGCATTGGCAATTTCTTTCATCAGGATGGTCTTACCCGTCTTAGGCTGGGCTACGATCAGTGCACGCTGTCCTTTACCAATGGGCGAGAAGAGGTCTACCACACGTGCCGACATGGAGTCGGAATAGCCGCCTTTGCAAAGCTTGAACTTTTCGTCCGGGAAAAGTGGAGTAAGGTGGTCGAACGGCACACGGTCACGCACGAAAGCAGCGTCACGTCCGTTGATTTTAGAAACCTTCACCAATGGGAAGTATTTCTCACCCTCTTTGGGCGGACGGATTACACCTTCTACTACATCACCGGTTTTCAGTCCGAATAGTTTGATTTGTGATTGAGATACATAGATATCGTCCGGTGAAGAGAGGTAGTTGTAATCTGATGAACGGAGGAATCCGTAGCCATCCTGCATGATTTCCAATACACCGGTTCCGGTGAGGATATCATCGAATTCGTATGGTTTTTCGCGTTCAATCACACGGCGTTCCTGAACAGGAGCGGGCTCAGTTGCATTTTGTTGCGGCATGGGACGTTGTTGTACAGGAGGACGTTGGTTGTTGTTGCGCTGATTGTTATTATTATTGCTGTAATTGTTGTTGTCGCGTGGGCGAATGACACGGGGACGTTGAGGTTGTGCAGCCGGTTCGGGAGTGGTGGTTACCGGTTCTGTTTTTGTTGATTCGAATTTGCCGAATAATTCAGTAGGCAGTTCTACTTTTTCTGAAGGCAGATCTTCGATGGGGATAAAATCATCATCTGCATCCATATCCGAGAGGATTGAGCTTTCTTCGTCTACAACGGTTGGTTTCGGTTTGAGGATCGGTTTGCTGATAGGGCGTTTTTCCGTTTCCGGTTGAGCAGCCGGCTTTTCTTCCTGTACCGCTGGGGCTGTTACAGGTTTGTCTGCTGTAACCTCTGCAGGTTTGGTTTCTGCTTCCACTGCGTTTTTGCGGGGACGTCCCGGTTTCTTTTTCGGAGTGGCATAAGGAGTTACCTTTGTCGATTCTGCCGGAGTGGCGCTCGTTTCAGTACTCATCTCTTTAGTTGCTTCCTTAGTCGGTTCTGTTGTCTTAGCTTGTGCTTTGGTTGCAGGTGCGTTGGCATCTGTCTTGGTCAGTTCGCCATTTTTGGTAGAAGAGAAAACCTTGTCGGCGTTTTCCTTCTTTACTGTCACTCGAGAGCGTTTTTTCTTGTCTTCTTTACGTTCCTCTTTAAGTTTGTCAGCTGCTACTTTTTTAGTAGCTCCGGCTATAGCTTGTTCATCAAGGATTTTGTAGACAAGTTCTTCTTTCTTAAGCGAGTCTGTTTTTTTGATACCCAGTTCCTGGGCAATAGTTTGTAGTTCCGACAAATTTTTGTCGTTCAATTGGATAATATTATACATACAGTATATGTGAGTTATTTAATATTTTAATTTTATTTGTTGAAATACGTACGGCCGAAGCTACGACGCAATGGCCGGAAGCTTAACAAACGCAACAGTTTTTATATGATGAATTTGGGATGTTTTGTTGAATCGGAAATCCGAGTTTCGTCTCCCGTTGGAGGATTATCGGAATGTTTCAACGCCGCAAAGATAATAAATAAATTTGGTTTTTATGATCGTTTACTCTTTTTTTCTTCATAAAAGTGTACCTTTGTTGCACAAAACATAACTATTATGACAGCAAACGAAGTCCATCTGATTTATTTCTCGCCTACCCACACCTCAAAACAAGTTGGAGAGGCAATTGTTCGTGGAACTGGAATAACAAATGTGATAAACACGAATTTAACACAACAGGCAGCTCAAGATTTAGTAATTACCGAATCTGCGTTAGCCATTATTGTCGTACCTGTATATGGAGGGCGTGTGGCTCCTTTGGCCATGGATCGTCTGGCAAGTGTACGCGGGAATAATACTCCGGCAGTTATCGTGGTGGTATATGGTAATCGCGCTTATGAAAAATCGTTGATGGAACTTGATTATTGGGCTATTCAACAGGGATTTAAGGTGATTGCCGGTGCAACCTTCATTGGAGAACATTCATATAGTACAGAGAAATATCCCGTAGCTGCCGGACGTCCTGATGAACGTGATCTTACTTTGGCAGCTGATTTTGGAAAGCAGATCTCGGATAAAATAGCATCTGCTGCCGAGCCGGAGAAGCTGTATGCAGTGGATGTCCGTAAAATCCGGCGTCCGCGCCAGCCTTTCTTTCCGCTGTTCCGTTTTTTGCGAAAGGTGATTGCTTTGCGTAAGAGTGGTGTCCCACTTCCCCGTACTCCTTGGGTAGAAGACGAATCCTTGTGTACTCATTGTGGTGCATGTGCGAAGATGTGTCCCGTGAGTGCCATTATAAAAGGTGACGAGTTGAATACGGATGCCGAACGCTGCATTAAATGCTGTGCCTGTGTAAAGGGGTGTCCTCAGAAAGCAAGAGTATACGATACTCCGTTTGCCGTACTGCTGTCACAATGCTTTGTTAAGCAGAAAGATCCTTGTACATTGCTTTAAAAAGGTCGGAGCACTGACTTTTAATCTTAATTTCCTCATTTTCCGGTTGGGTGTATCAGTGCTCTTCATTAACATTGTTAACGCCCTCTTCCGGCCATTTTATTCTTAGATGCAAATAACAAGTCTTTTGCACGTAAAACACTTGTTATTTGCATCCAAAGAATAAACTTTAATTCTGTGTTAAAACAAAGCTTTTACCGACAGGAATCTTGTACATTAAAAGCGCTGTGTTTTAGTTTTTTAAGTACGCTCTTTGCTTCTTTGTTTCACTGAATCCCTTTCAGACCAAAAGTCTGGATACTTGCTTTTTTGTCAACTACAAATCGGAGACTAACACTTCCTGCTATCTTCTTTTCGCCTTGTTTAGCGCCGCTATCAGATACCTTCCTTTTGCCCCTATGTCACTCCAGCAAGTGTTGGCAATCAGCCGCCACACCGTCGTTCCCTTCCTTCCATAGTCCGACAGCCTGAGTATGGAGTTTACTTCCCCGGTGTCGGTAATGCTCAATCTCTTCAGCGTGTCCATCAGTCCCGGATAATTGTGTGTCATCGTATTGAAGGCGTATCCCGGTATCGGAAGAGAAGCGGAATCCTCCTTCCTTTCTTCCTCCTTCCCCTCGGGGGGAGCTGAGGGGGGTAATTCTTTATTTTCCTTTGCTTTACTTTCCTTTACTTTACTTTGTCCGGAATTGCATGCATTTTTTGCGTCAACGGCTACATGATGTACTACATTTTTCGGGTTAACAGGTGTTTTTTCCCCTTTGAACAGCTCCGGTTGCTGAATTTCCTGTGTTATAGAAGGAGTATCGGGTTTTCCGTTTTCCTTTTCCGTTTTTACTATCAGGTAGGGGAGTTCCGACAGTTCTCTCTTCCTTCGCTTCGTTGCCTCCAGCCATACCTTTTGTATGTTTTCTGAAGTCAGTATTCCGTTTTCCAGATAACTGTTTCTGTCCAGTATCCCTTTGATAAAGAGAATTTCGATAATTCCCTGCACCTCCTCGGCCTGCACTTCCCTTCCTGCCTTGTTGGCAAAGATCAGGCACTGCTCCTCATCCCACCGTATGAAGTATCCCTCCTTGTATATTTTGCAAAGGAGCTTCAGTACGATTGCGGGGCCTTTGATTCCGTATTTTGCCTCTATCACTTCCATTGCGTTCTCTTCCATGAAGTTTACGCCCATCGGGAAATAGTTGATCCCGTCGTATGCTATTGCCATTGTATTTTCAAATTAATCGTTTGTACTTTCAATAAAACATTCATCACAAATTACCCCGGATTCCCAAAGACGTTTTCACTTGATTCCTCAAAATAGAAATAATTCATCTGTGAAAATCCGTGTAATTCTGTGGTGCCCACCCTATGCCATCGGCCTCCATTCCATGAAGTTCTCCACCTGGAACGTTGTCCACCGCTGTTCGTCCACATTCCAGTAGACTACGGCGCCTTCTATTTTTGTGGGATCATACTTCTTGTGGAATTCCGCTTCGTAATAGATCAGTGTCGCCTTCACCAGCCTGAAGTCTCCGTTCTGCTTCTGATAAGCAATAACTGCGTGCCCGTATTGCAGGTGGTCTGTTAATGCTTCCAGACGCTCTGCCATCCATTCGGCACATTGTTCGGTATATCCTTTCTCAAAGACAATCCGTTTCTTCCATCTCAGTTTCATGGCTTCACTCTGTGATGCCGGTCTTTTTTTTCGTTTCATACGTATATTTTTTAAGTTGATAAAATGTTATCGCCACGAAGATAGGGGGCGTTTCATGTAAGACGGATTATGATAATTCATTGTGCGTATTTTTGCGGATGATGGCTTTGTGCGGTTTGTCTTTTTCCATTTCTTCCCAAATGCTGCTGATATAGACTAATATTGAACTGATGGATAATGGTTTAAATACTCCGTTTTTAATATTTCCGATTAGTCTTTTTTCATTGATGTAGCGTGCGAGTGAAGCCTGACATGTATTGATATTTTGTATATTCGCATCCTCTATGTAGGATTCTATCAACGCTTTGATAAGTTCTTCTTTATGCGAAATTATTCCACGTATCGGTATTCCTTTCTTTCTGCCTCTTGTTTCTTTAACTATTTCTGTAATAGTTGATTGCGTTTTGCTAATAGCGTTTTTTTACACTTTTGTCTACGGCTTGAAATACTACTTTTTGTTTCTTCATTGTGATTTTTATTTTATTAAAAACTAATTTGTGTTAATGTGTTGCAAAGGTAGAAAGGAATCTCTCAGCGGACAAGTAAATGTGAAATTAAAGAAAAAATGAACGTTCTTTCGTGGGCTAAATATTTGATATATAGTTTGATATGGGATGGAAATGTGAGTGTTTCAATAGACGTTCGTTTAATTGAACGCAAAGATAGAGGGTATTTTTAGAACTACAAAATGTTTAATAAAAAAAATAATATTCCTCTTTCACTTATTACATTAATGCACTAATATATAGTTGTTTATGAATTAATAAAAAACTATTTATTATCTGTCTGATTTTGTTTGTCTGATACTTTTGATTTATTTACAAAAAAGGTGTTTCAAAAGACGAACGTCTATTGAAACATTTCTGCTTCATAATACGCTTGTTTACAAAATCTAAGATCAAAAATTCCCTGCTTCTTTATGAAGATGGTCTTTTTTGCTCTGAATTCCTTTTCAAACCGTCTCTCCTGCGATAGGGGAGTACCTGATGAAATGATATACGCTGCAAGGCAAATAATAGAATTAGCAAACTTGACCGGAAGGTATTTCACTACCCCGGTGTCCCCCAATCATATCCTTTCGTGAACAACAGCATTGATAAATCCTGGTACGCCCTTCGTATCACCTATAGCCGTGAGCTTGCCTTTAAGGAATACCTGGACTCCCGTGGAGTGAAGAATTTTCTTCCCATGCGCTACGAATACGTATTCCGTGGTGAGCGTAAGATCCGCAAACTGGTTCCTGTTGTTCACAACCTGGTTTTTGTTTATGCCACCCGCAGTGAAGTTGACGAAATGAAATCCACTGTCGGCGCTTCTCTTCCTATTCGTTATATCATGGACCGTGAGACCCGTCAGCCCATTACCATTCCTGAAGTCCAGATGCGTAGTTTTATTGCTGTTGCCGGTAATTACGATGAACAGGTTGTTTATCTGGACCCTTCCGCCGTTTCCATGAAGAAGGGAGACCGTGTCCGTGTCACCGGTGGCATCTTTGAGGGTGTCGAGGGTGAGTTTGTCCGTATCAAAGGTGACCGCCGCGTGGTGGTTTCCATCCAGGGGGTTATGGCGGTTGCTACTGCTTTCATTCATCCTTCTTTAATCGAGCTAATAAAGAATTAAAAACTCAGTGAACTCTGTGCCCTCTGTGGTGCATATTCCAATACGTAAATAAATCACCATGTTGTCTTTGCAATCAGAAATCGATTCTTTGTGCGCTGTTTCGCACGAACTTCTCCATTTAGGTCTGGATGGCGAACCCATCTACTCCGACCGTTTCCGTCAGTTAAATACGGATGTGTATCATCGTTGTGAGCATCTTTTCGGTTCACACGGACGTACTCTTGAAGAGGAAGCTTCTCTTTGTATCGCTTTGTTGACCGGCTATAATGCTACCATTTATAATCACGGTGATAAGGAAGATAAAATCCAGTCGGTTCTCAATCGTAGTTGGGATATCTTGGATACACTTCCCGTCTCGCTGTTGAAATGCCGTTTGTTGGTAGCCTGTTACGCCGAGGTCTTTGATGAAGAGTTGGCAGCGGAGGCACACGCAATAATAGACGGTTGGAAGGATCGGGAATTGACGAGGGAAGAGTTTGAGATGGTGGAGCATTTAAAGAGTTTGGAGGAAAATCCATATCCGAATACGGATATAGAATAATAATCTATTACTAAATTATATGTTTATATTTTAGGTGTAATAGTGCTATATATGATTTATTGGTTCGTTTTTAGTTACTTTTTGTAAATGTATAAATTTTGAAGAAAATAGGTATAATAACATTGCCACTAGATGCAAATTATGGTGGAATATTACAAGCATATGCATTAATGAGCTTTTTGAAAGAAAATGGGTATGATGTTACATTGTATAATAAGATTTATGTACGTGAAATTTCACCATTTGTTTGGCCATTAATTTATATGAAGAGATTCTTTATGAAATACATTTGGAGACAGAAGAATTTATCTGTCTTTGCGGAAAAAGATATTAAAAAGATAAATTCTCTTATTCAATCTCATACAAAATTATTTGTCGATAAATATATCTATCCTATTGTGAATATTGAGAATTTTAGATCAATAAAAAAGGAATCTGTGGATATATGGGTTGTAGGTAGTGATCAAATATGGCGTCCGGATTATTTTTTTCATGTGGAGGACGCATTTTTGGAGTTTGCTAAAGATTGGAATGTGAGAAGGATTGCGTATGCTGCTTCATTTGGTGTTGATAGGTGGATGTTTTCTAAAAAACAAACTCTTAATTGTCAACGTTTATTGAAGTTATTTTCGTTTGTTGGTGTTCGTGAAGATTCTGGGGTTATGTTATGCCGGAAATATTTTGATGTAAATTCTACCCATGTATTAGACCCGACGATGTTATTAGATGTTAATAAATATGTTGCATTAATGGGAGATATTGCAAAAAATGATCTATCTGAAAAGGGGTTGATGGTCTATATTTTGGATAAGACTATTGACAAACAAGATGCTGTGATAAAACTCCAAACAGTTCTTGGATATGATATATTTTATAATAATAATCCTAACACAAATGATATAAGTTTATCAGCGATAGAGCGAATAGCTTCTCCCGTTGAAGAGTGGTTGAAAGGTTTTTCTGATGCAAAATATGTAATTACAGATTCCTTTCACGCATGTGTCTTTTCTATTATGTTCAATAAGCCTTTTGTCGCTTATGCTAATAAAGGAAGAGGGCTTACTCGGTTTCATTCTTTATTGAGGATGTTCGATTTAGAAGATCGTTTAATTAGTTCGGTAACTGAATTAGATGAACAAAAAATAAATAAAAAAATTAATTGGGAAAAAGTTAATCAGATTCTTGATGTTAATAGAAAAAAATCTAAGGGGGATTTGTTACAAAGCTTATCAAAATGATATCTTTTTTGTTGGAAAGAGTTAAATTTAGGATTAAGTCAATCATTCTTAAATTTTCGGTAATAGAAAAGGTAAAAACATCAGAGGCAGATATTTATTTAACTTTTGATGATGGACCTGATCCTCTAATCACGGAATTTATTTTGGATATACTGGATAAGTATGATGCAAAAGCTACATTTTTCTGTATTGGAGAAAAGGTGCATGAATATCCTTTGTTGTATAGGAAAATAAAGGAAAGAGGACATGCAATTGGTAATCATACTTATTCTCATTTAAAGGGTGTTGATGTCAGGAGTCAAGATTATGTGAAGGATGTGTCTAAGTGTAATGATATATTGCATGCGAAGTTGTTTAGGCCGCCTTTCGGATCTTTGAAAATTATGGAGCTGTTTCTCTTGAAAAAACATTATGATATAATAAAATGGTCTGTTGACATGCAAGATTATGTAAAGTTAGAGGATGTACAAACACATATTGATAAGATCACGAAACAGATAAGTGGTGGAGACATTGTGTTGTTTCATTTTTCTGAAGAACATAGTTTAAATACACTACAGCTATTACCATTGTTTTTATCACGACTTGAAAATAAAGGATTTAAATACAAGTCAATGAATGCTAGTGTTTTATGAATAAGGTTTCTGTAGTAGTTCCTGTTTATAATGTTGAAGAGTATCTAGAAGAGTGCATTGATAGTATATTGAATCAGACTTATCCTAATATAGAACTGATACTGGTTGATGATGGGAGTATTGATAAGTCTGGATATATATGTGATCAATATGCTTTGGCAGATGACAGGATACATGTTATCCATAAGAAGAATAGTGGTGTAAGTGAGTCCAGGAATACAGGGATCAGCGTAGCGAGCGGAGAATTTATTTGTTTTGTCGATTCGGATGATTGGATAGATAGCAATATGATTGAATGCTTCTTGAATTTATTATTATCTAATCAAGCTGATATTTGTATCTCTTCTCATTATTTTGAAGATGTTCAAAGACAGTTGAAGATAGATAAATATAGTAAGAAGCAAGCTATCGATTTACTTCTTGCATTTTCGTTTCCGGCTTCTATGTGTTTAGGATTATATAGGACATCTTTATTTATTGGAAAATGTTTTTCTAAAGAAGTACATCATTGGGAGGATTTTTTATTTCAATATCAAGTGGTCGCAGACTCTGAAGTAGTGCTGAGGACAAACCAATGTTTTTATCATTATAGGCAGAGGCAAGGAAGTGCTAATCACTCTGGAATTAGTCAGAAAGTTATGTCTTGTATGAAAATACCTTGGATTTTAAAGAATGCTTCTCCGTCTATTCAAGAAACAGATATAGCAAATGTTTATTCATTTATGATATTTCAATGCTTCATGGCTTATGTGAGAACTGATATTCCAGATAATACCTATAGACGCGAAATAATTTTCTATATTAAAAGTAGACTATCATATGTATTGTTTTCTACTTCTATATCCTTAAAATATAAATTATCTTTAGTTCTGTTTATTATTTATCCTTATGGTACTTATTCGCTCCTCCATAAAAAATACGGTATGTGAATGATTAATAATACTTTAATGAAATTGTCTTTTTCTTCTTTTATAGCTTCAACAGGAATTTTATTCTCTAGGATAATAAAGAGAGATTCTGTTATGTTGTTTTCTAGTTTTCCGGATTATACCGATAATGCTTATGCTCTATTTCAATATATTTCTGGATCAAAGCAATATGATCATTATTTGAAAGTATGGGTACTTTCTGATAAGACAGGTTATAAAGCATGTAAAAAGGATATTTTGTCGAAAAATTCGAATACAAAAGTTGTATTTAGATTTTCATTATTAGCTTTTTGGTATTTTTTTAGGGCTAAGTTTGTTTTTTGTACTCATGGATTATATAGTTTCTGGGATATCAGTCAAAGAGATAAGTTGATAAATTTGTGGCATGGCATGCCATTAAAGCGGATAGGTTCAATGGATCCTGCCAAACATGGAGTTAATAAGACTAAAGCTCATTATTTAATTGCTACATCAGAAATTTTTAGGGAATTGATGTCTAAAAGTTTTAATAACCTGGATCTGAGTAGAGTGTTACTTGTTGGACAACCGCGCAATGATTTACTTTTTCAAAAGACAGACTTCTTTTCTAAAAGAAATATCCAAAGGACCGACTATTGTTCTGTTGGCATTTGGTTACCAACTTTCCGTACTTCGATTATTGGAGAAACAAGAACTGATGGTATTTCAACGAACGATACTATTTCTTTTTTGAATATAGCAGACTTGCAAGATCTGAATATTTTTTTATCGGAAATTAAAATTTTGTTGATTGTAAAGTTGCATCCAATGGATATATTGCAAACGGTTGATTTCCCATTGTTTACTAATATTATGATAGTGAAACAAAATGATTTTTCTTTTCAGCTTTATCCATTACTGGGGGCAACAGATTTCTTACTAACGGATTATTCTTCGGTTTGGATTGATTATGATATTTTAGATAGGCCAATGGGATTTGTAATGAATGACATAGATGAATATCAAAAGTCAAGAGGCTTGACTTTTGATAACATTAGTGAGGTGCTTCCTGGTCCTATTTTATCTGATTTAGAGTCCCTCAAGTCTTTTTTAAAAACTCCTGAAACTTATAAAAAGGAAACTCAAAACAAATTTAATTTATATAAAGATGATCAAGCTTGCTATCGGTTGATGCATGTAATAGATAAACTTAATAAAAACGATTTGATTTTTTAGATATATGATAACTGTATATGTAATAGGGGTATTTGACTTGTTTCATCGTGGACATGTTGAGCTCTTAAAAAAAGCGAAAGGTCTTGGAGATAGGCTGATTGTTGCTATTAATAGTGATGAAATGGTTGCTAATTATAAAAGAAAGCCTGTTATTAACGAGAATGATCGATTGGCAGTAGTTAAAGCTTGCTCCTATGTAGATGAAGCTTTTATTATTCCAGATTTGGATAATAAACTTTATGTAATTAAGTATAATGTAGATATTATAGTGCATGGTGATGATTGGACAGGTGAAGGGTACTTAAATCAGATATGTATGACTCCAGAGTTTTTGCAAAAGCATCAGATTGAATTAGTTTATCTTCCGTATACTAAAGGTATAAGTACATCTAAAATAATTAAATCTATTCAAGAGTTGAATAATGTTTTATAAGCATTTAGAAATACCTGTTTTTGTGGAGATTGATAATAGAGTACTTGGTAGAGTTGATAAAATGCTCACATCCAGTCATCTGTTTTTCTCTCATAAAACTTTAGTGACTTCTCCTGAATTATATACTCTTTACAGTCACTTTATAGATAGTAATAAATTTGATAGTTTAATTCTTGTCCAAGGAGGAAAGGTAGAAGAATACTCTTTATTGAAAAAACAATGTGATAATTTAGATACACTTTTTATTGCGTTTGGTGGAGGTAGTATTTTAGATATTGTCAAGTATGCGGCAACAGATATGAATATCCCTTACATAGCCATGCCATCAACACTTTCTAACGATGCTATTTATTCTCCAGTTGCACGCTTAACGTGTAATGGGAAGAAAAAAAGTTTTGGAGTTAAACCTCCTATCGGAATTGTAGTGGATTTATCGATTGTGAAGAAGTCTCCCAAGCAGTTGATTTTGGCAGGTGTAGGTGATCTTTTATCAAATTTGAGTGCTGTAAAGGACTGGGAGTTATCTAGACTTTCCACAGGAGAAAAGATTGATGAATTATCTTTTATGTTGGCAAAAGAAGCTGCTGTTTCTATTTTAAGATATTCTGAGAAAGATTTATATACAGATGTATTTTTAGCTGATCTTGCAAGGGGGTTAATAACTTCCGGATTATCCATGATACATTCTGGCAATACACGTGGGACGAGTGGTTCTGAGCATTTAATGAGTCACGCCATTGATGAATATTTTTCTGACAAGTCTACTATACATGGTATTCAAGTGGCGTGGGCGCATTTGTTGATAGAGAAACTGCTGAGAACTGAAAGTGAGTATAATATGATAAACAGTTATTTCTCTCGAATCGGTTTAAATAGCATGATAAAACAGTATATCCAATTTTCCGAGATTGATTTTATGAAAATGATACCTTTAGCTAAAATGATAAGAAATAGGTATACTGTTTTGAACTTAGTGGGAAGATAGGGGAAATTTAAATTGTTTTATGTATGCTAATAGCTGTGGATAAATGTTGATGAAATTTAATGCCTCTAAATACTCTAATTATATAACCTTATTTTATTGTATTTCTTTTTTCTTAGTTATAAATGGTGGTTTATTTTCTTTTTTGACTAAAGGTACTCCATTTACGATCTGGAGGCAAATTTTGACATTTATAGGTTTTTCCCTTTTGATGTGCTCTTTTGGAAGGTATAAAAATCGTTCGTTGATAAAGATAGAAAAAGATTTATTGTTACTAACATTTTTATGTATACCGTATTGTATATACGCCTTTTTTTTTCAAGGATATGGCTTAATTAGAGTTGGATTTGCTTTATGGATGTATACCGCAGGATTTCATGTGGTTTTGTTTTCATCGTATTTATTAAATTCTTCAAAATATAATCCACATTCTATATTTAAGTTTTTTTCGTTGCTTGGACTGTTTTTATCAATAGGGCTTATTATTGATAGCCAAACATTGCTTTTTAAATTTTTGGTATTAAGCGCTCATGAAGATATATCTTATTTGGCAGAGGAAGATTTAGCTATGAATCGTTGTAGCTTCTTAGCTGAGTCTGTTAGCACATTTGGGGTTTATTTCTCTTTCTGCGTACTCTCATCATTTTATTTACTATATCATTCCTCAAAAACGAAGAGCCAATTTTTTTATTTGTTATGTTCTTTTCTTCCTTTAATAGGATCTTGGTTTACGGGATCCCGACAAATATTTGTGATTGTATTATTAATGTTTTTTGCTGGTTTTGTCTATTATGTGATTTGTGCAAAAGGGAATCGGGTTATTTTATTGGTAATTTTTTCTATAATACTTATTGCATCAGGTTCAGTAATTACTTCATTATTATCTTCTAATGAATATCTTTTGGAAAGGTATCTTGGGGATGACAAATCTACTAGTAAAGCTGATGATACTAGGATACGGCAATGGAAGAATGGCATTGATTACATGCAGGAAAATAAATTAGTCCTATTGATAGGTCATGGGGTTGGTAGTGTTCCTATAAAGGGGGTTAGAGAGGGCGAATTTATTGGGAGTAATTATGAAAATACCTTTCTAGCTAAAATGGTTGACGTAGGTTTATTTGGCATTGTGCTGGTGTTGTTTCCGGTTATAAAAATCTTCTCATTATTACGTAAGTATAAAAAGAAAAGCATTTTTGATTATTTGATATTAGTGCTGCTATTTAATTATCTTTTTGTAGCATTTGTTTCTCCAAATGGTGCAACTCTATCAACACAATATATAATGTTTTTAGTTCTCAGTATTTATATTCATAGGGAAAAATTTGAATTAGAAAATAAATATGCTTCTTGTTAATCGTTCATTATATTGCAATTATATACCACAAGAATTGGTCTCTTTATATGGCTCTCAATGTGTGACAAATTTTTGTAGTAATCTTATTGAGGGTAACTGTTTTAGTAAAGTGTATTCAGAAGTTCCTCTGAATGTGAGAAAAAATATATTGGCGGAATTACCTTCAATTCAGAAAGTCAAATTTATTCAGGTTCGTGTATTTGGAAGTTTTCCAATACTAAGGCACTTAAATTATTTGGTGGAAAATTTTTTAATAGTCAGGCTGTTACGCAATGATAATTCTATTTGGTTTTATAATCTTGAAAGGCATAACTTACTTGCTTTTATGCTTTTGAAAGTAATCTATCGTAAGAAAATTTATGTTTTACTAGCAGATCATACTCCATCTAATAGGCTTTTTTCTATAACCAAAGTTGCGGAAATATGTTTGTCTAGATTTGTTGATGGGATTTTGGCTTTGTCGGAACGTTTAACAATACAAAACAAAAATATAGTTTATATGCCTGGAATTGTTCCAATGAATGCCATCAACTCTATAAAAGAAACTAATGGGGAAATTGTAAAAAATGCATTTTTCTTTTCTGGTGCATTAAAAAAGGTGACAGGTATAAAGATGGCATTAGATGTTTTTTCCGAATTGCCAGAGTGTGAACTTTACGTATCTGGTAGAGGGGAGGATGAATCGTTGGTGATGAAATATGCTTCTAAATATGCGAATATACATTATTTGGGATATCTAAATTACACAGATTATCTTTCTTATTTGAAAAGATTTACAGTATGTCTAAGTTTTAGAGATCCTAATCTGGCTGAAAATAAAAATAATTTCCCATCAAAAATTATAGAATACTTGGCGTGTAATAAGCTAGTTGTTTCTACAATAAGCTATCCTGAGTTGAAAGATATTAATTATGTTTACTCTAATTTTGATAAGGAACAACTTAAAATGTGCATTCTTCAGTTATCTCAGATGAATGATGCTTGGTTTGAGAAATATTCAAACCATAGAGACGCTTTACTGCACTATTTTTCTCCGATGGCATGGAGTAATGCTTTTAATAGAGTTGAATCTATAAACAAAGGATTATGAAACAAATTGATGTTATATTTGTAACGCCATTGCCGGCCTTTTATAAAGTGAATCTCTTGAATAGACTGTGCGAAAAAAAGCGTGTTTTTGTGATTTTTCTTTATGAAATGAATAGTCGGAGAAATAAAGATTTTGTTTCTCAAGGGATTAAATTTGATTATGTTATTTTATCGAAGTTACAAGGCTCTCGTTTGATTTATCTATGGCGGTTGTTAAAGCGTGATTATTCATATCGCAGTTTAATTCTATCGGGGTGGGATTCTTTTTATCTTTGGTTTTTAGCTTTTCTCTCCCCGAAGAGTAAAAATGCAGTGGTGGTGGAATCAACTTATTATGAGTCGTGTATTAGAGGCTTGCGAGGACTGTTAAAAAGATTTTTTTTAAAACGAATATACTTGGCTTACGCTTCGGGAGAACCACATATTGAATTATTGAAACTTTTGTCTTTTTCGGGAAAAATAATCAAAACAAAAGGAGTTGGAGTTTTTAATTATGTGAATCAACCTTCTTTTATTTATAAGACACAAATTCGGAACTTTTTATATGTTGGTCGTTTGTCGGAAGAAAAAAATCTCAAACTTCTGATTGATGTGTTCAATTCTTTACCAGATTTAAAATTGAATATTATAGGTTTTGGTCCTCAAGAGGAGGTATTGAAAAAAATGGCGTCATTCAATATCTCTTTTTTAGGGGCTATCTCTAATGATAAGATATCTCATTATTACCAGAGTAATGATGTTTTTGTTTTGCCTTCTAAATCAGAGCCATGGGGATTGGTTATTGAGGAGGCTATGAATAATGGGTTACCAGTAATTGTAAGCAATAAAGTAGGGTGTTCTATAGACCTTGTGGCAGAAGATGTAAATGGGATTAGATTTGATTTGGATGATAGAAATTCTTTAAAAAATGCCGTACTGAAAATTTGCAATCCTATCTATTATAATGTATTAGCTAAAAATATTTCATGTTATAATTTTGAGGAAAGATCTCAAAAGTACGTCGCTTCATTTTTTTATATGGAGTAAATATGGGGGCTCGTATTTCAAAACGGATAGAGTGGATTGATGTTGCAAAAGGTATTTGTATTGTTTTAATGGTAGTTGGGCATACTCGGTTACCATCGATTATTTCGAATTGGATTTGGTCATTCCATATGCCTTTCTTCTTTTTTATATCTGGAATGACTTTTAAAGTAGGAAACTATAAATCTTTGAACTTTTTTTTATATCGCAAGTTGCGTACTTTATTAGTTCCTTTTTTTGTGTTTTCTATTCTAGTCATAGGAATATCTGAATCTTATGAAGTAAATACATTTAAGGATAGGTTTTTAGAAGTGCTTGTTCATGGATGGGGGGGCATTGCGTTGTGGTTTGTACCTATATTATTTCTGGCTGAGCTTTTATATTATATTTTTTATCATTTACTGAGTCGTAATAAAAAGTTCTTTGTAGTAATTTTGATTGTATTTGCTTATCTTAGCTATTGGTTGTCAGAGGTGCACTTTTTATTGCCATGGGCTATTTCTTCAGTTTTCTTAGCCGTAAGTTTTCTGGGTTTAGGTAATAAATTGGCTGATTTTATTTTAAATGTATGGAGAGATAAGTCTGTCAAGAAGACTTTTAGTTTTTTATTTATATCATTTTGTATCGGTGGACTAATTGCTCAATTCTATCATTTAGATATGTGCTACAACATTATAACTTCTTTAATACCAGTATATATAGGCGCAATATTAGGTATTTTGTTTATTATTCAATTATCAATGTTATTGACTAAATATATGGAATATACTGTATTAAAGCCTTTGTTTTATATCTTTTCATATTGGGGTAAGAATACATTTTTTGTGTTAGCATTTTCTCAATGTATACAACTATGTTTAATTCAAGGAATGAATTCTATGGATATTTCTCCGGTTCTGTCTTCGGTAATACGCCATGTTTCCATGTGGATAATATTATTTCTTATAACAGAGGTTTTTAATACAAAATTATCTTGGATACTCGGAAGATAAAATGAAACATTAATGCATACTTTGACAGATAATTCACAAAATAACAAGCGTATAGCTAAAAATACCTTATTACTTTATTTGCGTATGTTAGTTATGATGGCTGTTTCTTTATATACTAGCCGTATTGTTCTTGAAGTACTGGGAGTTTTGGACTATGGAGTATATAATGTCGTTGGAGGCGTTGTTGTTTTATTTACTTTTATTAATTCTGCGATGTCGGCTTCTACCAGACGTTTTTTAACTTACAGTATAGGTGAAAGTAATCATTTTAAACTTCAAAAAATATTTAGTACGAGCATAATTATTCATGTATTTATATCGTTAATAATAATATTATTATGTGAAACTATTGGACTTTGGATATTATATTATGAAATGATTATTCCCAAAGAACGAATAGAAGCAGCATTTTGGGTGTTTCAGTTTTCTGTGGCGACAACTATTGTTCTAATCATGAGTGTACCTTATAATGCAGTTATAATTGCGCACGAAAAGATGGGGGCTTTTGCATATATTTCAATTCTAGAAGTTGTTCTTAAATTACTTATTGTTTACTTCTTAGTGATATCGTCTGTTGATAAATTAAAACTGTATGCTGTACTTATGTTTGGGGTACAAATCTTAAGTCGAATTATTTATGGAGTATATTGTCGCATACACTTTAAAGAAGCCGTTTTTCGTTTTTCGTGGAATAAATCTTTGTTTGGGGAAATGATAAAATTTGCAGGTTGGAGTTTGTTTGGTAATTTGGCTGCTATTTCTTATACTCAAGGTTTGAACCTTCTTTTGAATCTTTTCTTTAATCCGATTGTTAATGCTGCTCGAGCAGTTGCTTTTCAAGTTGAAAACGCTATTATGTCATTTGCAGGCAATTTTCAATTGGCATTTGCTCCTCAAATAGTTAAATACTATGCCTCTGAAAATTTGAATCTTATGTATACGCTGATTTATCGAAGCGCAAGGATTACTTTTATGTTAATGTTATTTTTGACTTTACCGATACTGATTGATACAGATTACATTCTAAATTTGTGGTTAAAGAATCCACCATTCTATTCAAGTGATTTTGTTCGTATGGTTTTGATTATTAGTGTTGTAAATTCAGTTTCGAATCCATTCGTTACAGCGGCTGAGGCTACAGGGCAGATTCGTGGATATCAAATAATTTGTGGAGGGACTTTGTTGCTTATTTTTCCAATATCTTATTACGTATTGTATTTAGGGGGGGCTCCCGTTACTGTATTATATGTACAGTTCATTGTCTGTCTCGTCGTTTTTGTTGAAAGATTGTATTTATTGCGTAGTATGATTGGCCTTTCTTTAAGGTTGTATTTTAAGAATGTAATTGTTCGATGTTTACCTGTTGTGATATTTTCTCCTGCTGTACCTTTGCTTATGCTTTATATATTAGATACTTCGTTCTTGAGATTAGTAATTATTGTTTTGACATCTTGTATTTCTGTTATTGTTTTAAGTTTAAGATTTGGTTTGTTTCAGAGCGAGCGTGTTGTTATTTTAGATAAGGTAAAAGAAAAGATTGCAAAATTTAAATGGTAGCATTTGCTCAATGCTATTTGTACCATTTATTTAATAATAATTTTCTGGTTTTATTTTATTGTAATTTGAGGAAGTAATAATCGTGATTTAGAGAGTAAGGTTTTATGATTGATATAATTCAAAAGCAGGATTGTTGCGGATGTGGAGCTTGTGTACAAATATGCCCTAAAGGTTGTATGTGTATGGTTGAAGATACTGAAGGCTTTTTGTATCCTCAAGTTGATAAAAGTGTTTGTGTGAATTGTGGGTTATGTGAAAAAGTATGCCCAGTCATTCATCAAAATAAGTCTCGTACTCCTTTGAAAGTATATGCAGCAAAAAATATGGATGAAGAGGTTAGATTAAAAAGTTCATCAGGGGGAATCTTTACATTATTGGCTGAAAGTGTAATAAAGCGTGGAGGAGTTGTTTTTGGAGCTAAGTTTGATGATGAATGGATGGTGGTACACGATTATACGGACAATATTGAAGGAGTGGCTGCATTTAGAGGATCTAAATATGTACAAAGTATTATTGGGAATGCATATAGAAAAGCCGAACAGTTTTTAAAGAGTGGAAGGATGGTATTATTCACTGGAACTCCTTGTCAAATAGCTGGTCTAAAAAAGTACTTGAGGAAAGAATATAAAAAATTATTAGCCGTTGATTTGGTATGCCATGGGGTACCCAGTCCTAAAGTATGGCAAATGTACTTGGAAGAAACGAACCGATTGAAAGTGATAGGTAAAAAAAAGAGGGTGATTTCTTCAAATAAAGAAGATTCTATAACACATATATCTTTTAGAGATAAAACAAATGGGTGGAAAAGATTTAGTTTGGTGATTTTAAAGGAGTCCGTTTCACTACATGAAACTCTTGAAGAGAATATTTTTATTAAAGGGTTCTTGAAAAATTTATATTTAAGGCCAAGCTGTGCTTATTGCCCTAATAGGTCTTTAAAAAGTGATTCGGATATTACTATCGCAGATTTTTGGAATATTGAAAAAATAAATATGGAGTACGATGATGATAAAGGTGTTAGTCTGATTTTAGTAAATTCAGACTTTGGCAGATCTTATTTGGAAACATTATCTTTTAGTGCTATTGAGCAAACGTTTGATTTGGCTTTATTTAGTAATCCGTCAATTACAGATGATAGCAAATTTCCTGAGAATCGCGCATGCTTTTTTTCTCAATTAAATACTACATCGTCTATTTCTCAATTAATTGCTAACCACATAAAACTTCCATTCTATAAAAGACTATCTAACTTGCTATTTCGAATATTTTTTTTTATATGTAGAAAACTTCGGATGAAATTAAGCTTGTTTTGAGGACTCTAATATAAAATGGAAAAAGAAATAATTTTGAATATAGAGCTTTAATAATGCCGATTCTTTTTCAAATTAATGTTGTTGCTAATTCCGGTTCTACTGGACGTATTGCTGAAGGAATTGCGGAGATTGTTATAGACGATAAATGGACTTGCTATACAGCGTATGGGCGTTGGGGAAATCTAAGTAAAACATACTTGTATAAGATTGGAAATAGGTGTGCAATTTATTCTCATTATTTAATATCTAAATTGTTTGATATGCATGGATTAGGATCTAAATGCGCAACTAAACGGTTGATATTAAAAATAAAGGAGATAAAGCCAAATTTGATACACTTGCATAATATTCATGGTTATTATTTAAATTATCCACTATTGTTTGATTTTTTATCAAAATCTGATATTCCTGTTGTTTGGACATTACACGACTGTTGGGCATATACTGGACATTGTGCTTATTATTCTAATGTTGACTGTAATAAATGGAAACAAGGATGTTATGATTGCCCTAATCTTCAAGACTATCCTGCTTCATTATTTTATGACCACTCTAGAAAAAACTATCAGCTCAAAAAACAAAGTTTTACTTCTCTCAAAAATTTAACTATTGTCGCTGTTTCGCGGTGGTTGGCAAATGAAGTAGAGCATTCTTTCCTTGCTAAATATCCTGTAAGAGTTATTTATAATGGAGTTGATACGGATGTATTTCGTCCTGTAGGTGTTGGAGCAAAATTAAAATATAATATAGAAAATAAATTCCTGATATTGGGAGTAGCAACAGTTTGGAATGCCCGTAAAGGTTTATCTGATTTTATTAAGCTTGCAAAATATCTTTCATCTGATGATAGAATAATACTGGTAGGCTTAGATCAGAAACAAATTTCTAAATTACCTTCTAATATAATTGGACTTAAGAAAACAGAAAATATAAACGAGTTGGTAGAACTGTACTCATCTGCTGATTTATTTGTGAACTTTTCAATGGAAGAGACCTTTGGGTTGACTACGGCTGAAAGTATGGCTTGCGGAACACCTGCATTGGTTTATGATTCGACAGCCTGTCCTGAAATAGTAACAGAAAAAACGGGATTTGTAATTGCCCCTCATAATATTGATAGAACTTTAAAAGCTATACAGCAGTTAAAATTGGTGGGAAAACAGTATTATGGAAATAATTGCCGTTCATATATCTTGGAAAATTTTAGAAAAGAAGATAAATATAAAGAATATGCTGCTCTTTATCAAGAGCTTTTGTAGTTAATGAAAATTTCTCTTATAACTGTTACTTTCAATAGTGACAGGACTCTTTGTGATACTATTCAGTCTGTTATTTCACAGCATTTTACTAACATTGAGTATATAATAGTAGATGGTTCATCTCAAGATAATACTATTGAAATTATAAAAAAGTATGAGCCTCTATTTCAAGGTCGGCTAAAATGGATCAGTGAAAAGGATAATGGACTTTATGACGCTATGAATAAAGGTATCCACATGGCTACCGGAGATATTGTGGGTATAATTAATTCAGATGATTTTTACCATAGGAACGATGTTATAAATAAGGTTGCAGAGGCTTTTAATAATACAGATACACAGGCTGTTTATGGGGATGTACGTTTTGTGAATCCTAAGAAATTGGATAAAACAGTACGTTATTATTCTTCTAAGAACTTTACTCCGCATTTGTTTCGGTATGGTTTTATGCCTGCACATCCGACTTTCTTTACTTATCGAAAGTATTTTGAGGAGTTTGGCTATTATAAAACAGATTATAAGATAGCTGCTGATTATGAGCTTCTTATCCGCTTCTTGTATGTACGTCAGTTGAAAAGTAAATATTTACCATTTGATTTTATGAAAATGCGTACGGGAGGCACCAGTACAGCATCTGTAAAAAGTAATATTTTACTGAATAAGGAGATTGTCAGGGCATGTAGGGAGAATGGAATTTGGACTTGTTTGCCACTTTTATATTTAAAATATGCTGTGAAGGTTTTTGAACTGTTATTGATAAAAGAATGAATATACTGATTACAGGAATCCATGGATTTATAGGTTCTAATTTTATCAGGGCCTTGAGAGATAAACATACATTATATGGACTTGATATTATCTTTCCTTGTAGAGATGGAGTGATCCAAACATTTTCTTGGCGAGATATCGAACCCACATCTTTTCCTTTTCAAACTCTTCCCCAGTTTGATGCAATCATTCATCTTGCCGGAAAGGCTCATGATACGAAAAACCAATCAGCTGCTCAGTCTTATTTTGATATTAATACCGGTCTGACTCAAAAGATATTTGATTTCTTTTTGGAGTCTTCTGCGAAGAAATTCATATTTTTTAGTTCAGTAAAAGCTGCGGCTGATAGTGTAGTGGGAGATATGCTTACTGAGGATGTTATTCCGGCTCCTGTTGGGCCTTATGGAGAGAGTAAGATCAAGGCTGAAGAATATATAAAGGAGCATTTAGAATACTCAACAACGGAGAAACAGGTGTATATTCTTCGTCCCTGCATGATTCACGGACCGGGAAATAAAGGGAATCTGAATTTATTATATAATGTAGTGAAAAAAGGAATCCCTTGGCCTCTTGGCGATTTTGATAATCGTCGTTCGTTTACTTCAATCGATAACCTTTGTTATGTGATTGAAGGGCTTTTGAATCAGGATGTACCTACGGGCATTTATCACATGGGGGATGATGAAGCTTTGTCAACAAATGAATTGATTGCCATCATGTGCGAGGCAATGGAAAAACAACCTCGTATCTGGAAGATGAATAAGCGTTTTATGGAAGCTTGTGCCGGATTGGGCACTTTACTCCACTTGCCTTTGAATACCGAAAGGCTTCGTAAACTGACGGAGAATTATGTGGTAAGTAATGCTAAGATCAAAGCAGCTTTAGGTATCGATAAATTACCTGTTACTGCTAAAGAAGGATTAATGAAGACCATTCGTTCATTTGAAGAAACTAAATAACTTATGTATTATCTGCTAATCTTAGTTCTGCTATTCCTGGCAGAACTTTTTTATTTCCGTATTGCTGATAAATGTAATATTATTGACAGGCCAAACGAGCGGAGTTCGCACACCCGGATTACTCTGAGAGGTGGAGGAATCATCTTCTATTTGGGTGCATTGACTTTTTTCCTGACGAATCAGTTTGAATATCCTTGGTTTATATTGGCTTTGACCTTGATCACTTTTATCAGTTTTGTAGATGATATCCGTTCTACTTCGCAGGGTTTGCGTTTGGTCTTCCATTTTATGGCAATGGCCCTGATGTTCTATCAATGGGGATTGTTCAGCTTGCCTTGGTGGACGTTGCTTGTCGCTCTGATCGTCTGTACGGGGATTATCAATGCCTATAACTTTATGGATGGCATTAACGGCATTACCGGCGGATATTCATTGGTTATCCTGATTTCTTTGGCATATGTGAATGCGGAAGTGATCTCCTTCACAGAACAGAGTTTTATTTATACGATGATTTGTTCTGTGTTGGTGTTTGACTTCTTTAATTTCCGTAAGAGAGCGAAATGCTTTGCCGGTGATGTGGGTTCGGTCAGTATAGCTTTTGTGGTCCTGTTCCTGATTGGGAGTTTGATTCTTCAAACGAAAGATTTCAGCTGGCTTGTATTGCTTGTTGTGTACGGAGTGGATAGTGTGTTGACGATCGTACACCGGTTGTTGCTACATGAAAATATTGGTTTGCCTCACCGGAAACATTTGTATCAGATTATGGCCAATGAATTGAAGATTTCTCATGTAACTGTATCATTGACTTATATGTTCGTGCAAGCCATGGTTGTGGTAGGATATCTGGTATTACGAGAGCATGGATATTATTATTTATTAGGGATTATCTTACTGTTGGGTATGTTATATCTTCTATTTATGAAGAGATTTTTCTATTTACATAAATCTAATTAATCAGTTATGAAAAATATAACAGAAAATGATTTTTAATATGCAGTAGATTGGTTGGAATTGGAGAGGCTATCAGTGGTGTTTTGTTAATTGAGATTCTGTTTTGGGGAACTATTCTTTTCTATCTTTGTTTTTAAAGAAACGTATAGAACACAATTTCCTCAATATCTATGTTGACATTTACCGATAACTTTGAGAATGATAAAGAGTTGATACTCCGTGATCATTTGGCACTTGAAAGAACAAAGTTGGCCAATGAAAGAACTTTGTTTGCATATATCCGCATGGCACTTTATCTCCTGACTGTAGGAATAGGGATCTTTCAAGTTGAAAGTATCTCACGTCTGCATGGGCTGGCGTGGGTGTGTATTATGGCCGGGATCATTTTATTCTTTTTAGGCTTTGTCCGCTTCGGGCAGATGAGAAAGCATCTGAAACAGTATACGAAAACATGTCGTGAGGCTGAGAGTAAGTCATTGCAGGAGAAGTAATCCCTGTTCTCAATCATCCAATCCGATTGGTTTGTTTTCGTGTATTTCTATGGTTTTGGTGGCTACCGCATATTCATCGGGGAAAATCTTACCACCCATTTCGTTTGCCCATGCTTTGGTGAACTCTGCGCCTGTATATATGATGATGGAAGAATAATAAATCCACGTAACGAAAACGACCATGAATGCTGCTGCTCCGTAAACGGTTCCTACGTTTGCAATCCCTATATAAAATGAGATTCCCCATTGACCTACCAGTAGCAGTAATGTGGTCACAATCGCTCCAATAAAAACATCTCTGCTTTTTATTTTGGCATCGGGCAATATTTTGAAAATCAATGTGAAAATGATGGCCGTTACACCTATATTTATAATGATTCCTACTACCTGAACCAATGACCCGGCTATTTCGGGATAATTAACCATAAACTTTTTACTCAATTCTCCGATGATGCTGGTGATGGTAAATGTAATCAGAAGGATGAAAGCAAATACAAGTATTATGGAAAAAGAGAGTATTCTGTTTTTGATAAACTTGAGCCAGCTTTTTTTAGGAACAGCTTTTATTCCCCAAATTGTGTTCAATGAACTTTGTATCTCTGCAAAGATGGTGGTAGCACCGAAAATAGAAATGCCTAAGCTGACAATGGCAGCAGATCTGGAAGAATCTGTATTTTCTGCATTTTCTATAATGGAGCGAAGTGCTTCGGTGATTTCCGGTCCTACAATGGGTTGTAACTGTACATAAAGCTGGTTGGCCAAATCCATATGGAAAAAGACTCCGACAGTGATCAGGAGAGAAAGAAAAGGGATAATTGAAAACAATGTCGCATAAGCCAATGAAGCGCTCAGCCTCATAACGCTGTCGTCTATAAATCCCCAAACTGTATCTTTTATTATTTTGAACAGTAGGGGTAAGCTAAGCTTTTTCTTTCTCTCCGAATGAATTTCCATTTTAACTTTTCTTTATCCAAACGGCAATATTACGGGCATTAACAGAGAATTTTCCGTTTCCTTTCTCATCTAAAGTGACCTCTTCGGGAATGCTTCCGGTGATTTCATGCCATACTTCACCTTCATGTTCCTCACCCGGATTCATCATTTTGCTACCGGCTTCATCATTTGACATTAAAAAGACCAGGCCGGAGCCGGTGTGTTCTTTATCTCCCGTACGGATGAAACCAATGGTAGAAGGATGGTCGAAATATTCGATTTGATCACCGTAGGCATATTTTCGCCTTGCATTCAGTAAAATATCAATGATCGGGGCATGGGGAGACTTTTCGCCTTTTACACCATAATAGTCTCCATAGAACAGGCAGGGATAACCGTTTTTCATCAATAATATCAAACCATAGGCCAGTGGCTTGAACCAGTCCTCTATTTGTGATTCTAACGAACTGCCCAATTGTGAATCGTGATTGTCGACAAAGGTGACTGCTAAATCGCAATGATGTTCGACCAATGTGCCCTTCAAGATATTCTGCAAATCATAATTTTTGTTTTCTTGTGAAGCCTGAAACATATTGTAATGTAACGGAACATCAAATAAGTTGACTTTATGACCCACAGATTCTATGTATGCATCGAGTGTTTTCAGATCTCCGTTCCAGTATTCACCTACAGCGTAAAAGTTGTTTCCTCTTTCACTCCTTACCGCATCCAGAAATTGTGCGATGAACTTATCCTTCATGTGCTTGATGGCATCCAAACGCATTCCGTCAAGGTTCAGTTCTTTGGAAACCCATTTTCCCCAGCGATTCAGTTCGGCAATTACTTCCGGATGATCCAGGTCGATATCGTTACATAACAGGAAATCATAGTTTCCATTTTCGCTATCTACACCCTCGCTCCATGCTTTACCTTCTCCTTGTATCTGGAAGATGCCGCTCCGCTTTTTGGCATCGTCAAAACCGGTTCCGGAGAAGTGATACCAATGCCATTTGAAATCAGAATATTTATCCTTGCGTCCATGGAAACTATATCCGGTCCAGCTTTGTATCTCGAACGGCTTTCCCAATCCTTGGGTTCTGTCATGGGGATCGACTTCCACAACCATAAATTTTTCAGTGAAATCACCTCCGGCTTTATGGTTGAGTACTACATCCAGATATACTGAAATGTGGTTTTTATGTAACTCGTCGATCGCTTCTTTCAATTCATCTTTTGTGCCATACTTCGTTCTTACGGTTCCTTTTTGTTCGAACTCGCCAAGATCATACAAGTCATAGGTTGCATAACCTTCATCTTGCTGCTCGTCGGCTTTATAAGCAGGCGGAATCCAAACTGCTGTCACACCGATTTTATGTAGATGTGATGCGTCTTCTTTTAATTGTTTCCACAACTTTCCATCGTTTGGCAGATTCCATTCAAAATACTGCATCATTACGCCATTTTCCATCATCTTAATGCATTTAATTATCAGCAAATAACAAAAAAAACGGCATAAGGTTCCTTTGTATTTGCAAAAAAGTACTTTGGGCTATTTTGCTTTAAAAAGCTATCTGATGTTGACGGTGGCGTGATTATGACTTTCTGTGGCTAAGCTTGTGTGCTGGTGGCGTTATTTATCTTTCCGTCATATCCCCATTTCACGTAGACGGCTCCCCAGGCAAATCCGGCTCCGAAAGCGGTAAAGATCAAATTATCACCTTTTTTGAGCTTATCTTCGAAATCCCATATACATAATGGAAGTGTGCCGGCACTGGTGTTGCCATAGCGTTCGATATTGATCATGACTTTTTCTAATGGCATATCCAGGCGTTGGGCGACAGCATTGATAATGCGCTGATTGGCTTGGTGGGGAATAACCCAGTCGATTTGGTCTTTCGTTAGCTGATTTCTTTCGATAATCGATTCACAAGCATCTGACATATTGGCTACAGCATATTTGAATACTGTACGGCCTTCCTGATAGAGATAGTGCATGTGATTGTCTATCGTAAAATAAGAAGGAGAACATACGGAGCCGCCGGCTTTCATATGTAAAAAAGGGAGTCCTTTGCCGTCTGTTCTTAAAACAGAATCTATAATGCCTAAATGATCCGTAGTAGGTTCCAGTAAGAAAGCTGCTGCACCATCACCAAAAATAGGACAAGTGGCGCGATCGGTGTAATCTATCACCGATGACATCTTATCGGCACCAACTATGATAACCTTTTTGTATCTTCCCGAACGGATAAAGTTGGCTCCGGTCTCCAGAGCATATAAGAAACCACTGCATACTGCCTGCATATCAAAGGCGAATGCATTTTTCAATCCCACTCTTTCACACAGAATGGAAGCTGTTGAAGGAAGCCGATAATCGGGAGTGGTTGTAGCGACAATTACCAGATCGATGTCATCCGGATGGCTTTTTGTACGTTGCATCAATTGCTTCACAGCCTTACGTGCCATGTATGAAGTGCCAAGACCTTCTTCATTCAGAATACGTCTTTCCTTGATGCCAATACGCCCCATGATCCATTCATCGGTGGTATCTACAATTCTGGATATCTCATCATTAGTCAGGATGTAATCGGGTACATATCCTCCAACTCCTGTAATTACTGCATTGATTTGTTTCATTAACTTTGTCTAAATAAGTAAGTTCTTAAGTGGGGGAAGTATAAAATGACTCCGAAAACTTACGACTTTTCGGAATTGCATCTAAAATACCGGGCGCAAATATACAGAAAAGAAAGACTTATTCTATATTTTGTAATCTAAATGCATTGATTTTCGTAGTGAGATTAGGATAAGTTATAATACTGAAAATAGAATTAGGGAAATGATAGAGAAAAGGAGAGGTGGTTTTTGTTTAAAAAGGAAGAAATAATCTATTCTGATTTATACAATAAAAAACTCCTGCAATCATATGACTGCAGGAGTTTGTCAATATAGAATGGCTTAAATTACTTTGCCAAAGCCTGAGCTACGTCAACTGCACAAGCTACTGTACAACCTACCATCGGGTTGTTACCAATTCCTAAGAATCCCATCATTTCTACGTGAGCAGGAACTGAGGATGAACCGGCGAACTGAGCGTCTGAGTGCATACGACCCATTGTGTCTGTCATACCATAAGAAGCAGGACCAGCAGCCATGTTGTCCGGATGAAGAGTACGACCTGTACCACCACCTGAAGCTACTGAGAAGTATGGCTTACCGGCCAATACACGTTCTTTCTTGTAAGTACCTGCAACCGGGTGCTGGAAACGAGTCGGGTTAGTAGAGTTACCTGTGATAGATACGTCCACGCCTTCTTTCCACATGATGGCTACACCTTCACGTACATCATCTGCACCATAGCATTTTACTTTTGCACGAGGACCGTCAGAGTAAGCAATTTCACGTACTACTTTCAGTTCGCCTGTGAAATAGTCAAACTGTGTCTGAACATAAGTAAAGCCGTTGATACGAGAGATGATCTGAGCAGCGTCTTTTCCAAGACCGTTCAAGATACAACGCAGAGGTTCTTTACGTACTTTGTCTGCTTTTGCAGCGATTTTGATAGCACCTTCGGCAGCAGCGAAAGATTCGTGACCTGCCAGGAAAGCGAAACATTTAGTTTCTTCACGCAACAACATAGCAGCCAGGTTACCATGACCGATACCAACCTTACGGTCGTCGGCTACAGAACCCGGGATACAGAATGCCTGCAGACCGATGCCGATAGCTTCGGCAGCGTCAGCTGCATTTTTGCAACCTTTCTTGATAGCGATAGCAGCACCTACTACGTAAGCCCACTTAGCATTTTCAAAACAGATCGGTTGAGTTTCTTCACACGTTTTATAAGGATCAACTCCAGCAGCTTCGCAGATAGCGTTAGCTTCTTCGATGTCTTTGATACCGTTAGCGTTCAAGGCTTCGATGATGCCTTTGATACGGCGGTCCTGACTTTCAAATTTTACTTCTCTAATCATAATTTCTTTTCCTCCTTATATTATTCGTGACGTGGATCAATGTGTTTAACAGCTCCCTGTTCTGCAGTGAAGCGTCCGTAAGTACCGGTAACTTTCTTCAATGCTTCATTCGCATCAGTACCCTTCTTGATTTCGTCCATGAATTTACCCATGTGGACGAATTCGTATCCGCAGATTTCATCGTTTTTGTCAAGAGCAATTGTCTTGATGTAACCTTCAGCCATTTCAAGGTAACGAGGACCTTTAGCCAAAGTACCGTACAATGTACCTACCTGGCTACGCAGACCTTTACCCAAGTCTTCCAGACCTGCACCGATGATCAGACCACCTTCTGAGAAAGCTGACTGAGTACGTCCGTAAACGATCTGCAGGAAGAGTTCGCGCATAGCAGTGTTGATGGCATCACAAACTAAGTCTGTGTTCAATGCTTCGAGGATAGTTTTTCCCGGGAGGATTTCAGCAGCCATAGCAGCTGAGTGAGTCATACCTGAACAGCCGATAGTTTCAACCAGAGCTTCCTGGATGATACCTTCTTTTACGTTCAGAGTCAGCTTACATGCACCCTGCTGAGGAGCACACCAACCCACACCGTGTGTCAGACCTGAAATATCAACAATTTCTTTTGATTTTACCCATTTTCCTTCTTCGGGTATGGGAGCCGGTCCATGGTTAGGACCCTTCTTTACAACACACATGTGTTCCACTTCGTGTGAATAAGTCATAATTAGCTCTTTTTTTAAGTGATATAATTAAAAATACGTAGTCACGATTCTCAAATCGCTCACAAAGGTAGTCGTTTTATTTGTTTTTGCAAATCGGGTTTTATTACTTTTTTATGAAAAGGGAAAAATAGAAATTTCAGTTTCGTTAGATTGTAATGTGGAGATGACATTTTAGATAATCTTTATTTTGTTGAACTATTACTCTGATTCTTTGTTTCTTTTGAGAAAAATTGATCGGTTATGAATTTGAATGAAGTAGATATACATTATTTAATAGCAGCCATTTGTGTGATAACTTCTGCATTGGTGTTTTACACAATAGGAGTGTGGGGAGAGCGGTTGCAGAAGAAACTGAAATTTTGGCATCTGGTCTTTTTCTTATTGGGGCTATTGGCCGATTCTGTGGGAACAGCTTTAATGGAGAATATTGCGCGACTCACACACCTGCATGATGAAATACATACTGTGACCGGCATTATCGCTATCTTGTTGATGTTTGTTCACGCTATGTGGGCTATCTGGACGTATGTAAAAGGGAGTGAAAAGGCTAAAGAACATTTCAATCGTTTCAGTATTGTTGTGTGGTGCATTTGGTTGATACCCTACTGTATAGGCGTATATCTTGGTATGTCGTTGCATCATTGAAAATAACCTTATTTGAGAAAGTAATAAAGCTTCATCTCAGCCGCTAAGATGAAGAATTATCCCGTAAGAGAACCATTGAAGACCTCAAGGGATATATCCCAAAGCGATTGGGGAATTTTTAATTATGGGCTTTAAAAATAGGACAGTTTCTAAAAAACTCTTCAAAAAGCCTTTCTGAACCATATATTTCCGTATTTTTGTTTCCTGATATTTATAAATGTAGAATTTACCTTATTATATATAGTGGAAATGATAGAAGTTACGGATGCCTCCTTGCAAAAAGCTGCGGGCGAGGGAATGGATGAATTTATCCAGGTGTTTACAGATAAGTATAAAGAAGTGATTGGCGGGGAGCTTACTGCCGAAACAATGCCACTATTGACAGGAGAGCAGCACTCTTTGTTGGCCTATCAGATTTTTCGGGATGAAGTCATGTTTGGTGGTTTTTGTCAATTGATTCAGAATGGGTATGGAGGTTATATCTTTGATAATCCTTTTGCGAAAGTGATGCGTTTGTGGGGAGCCGAGGATTTCTCGAAGTTGGTTTATAAAGCTAAGAAGATATACGATGCCCATCGCCAGGATCTGGAGAAAGAGCGTACGGAGGATGAATTTATGGCGATGTACGAGCAATATGAGGCCTTTGATGATCTTGAAGAAGAATATCTGGATATTGAGGAGGAGGTTACAGCACTGGTAGCAAGCTATGTAGACGATCATTTGGAGTTGTTTGCAAAAATAGTTAAGTGATGGATGCAGTATTTTTTAAGTCTCTGCATTTACTTATTGTGAATTAGAATTTATATCTTTGCAAACTCTAAAAAATAGATTTATGAAACAATTGAAATTAATGGTGTTGGCCTTAACCCTGTTGATGGGTACTATGTTTACTTCATGTATGGATTCCGGAGAAAACGGTCCTCAGCAGTGGGCTGGTGTGGTGAAAGTTAATGATAGAATAGGTTATGTTACGTTTACAGATGCCGCCGGTACGGAACTTATCCCCACTAACACAGTTCCTGTTACTTTGAGTGCAAGAATGGCCTATATTTATTGTCAGGTTGATGAAGGTCAGGACCTCTCGACAAATCCTAAACAGATTAAGGTTACGCTTTTAGCAGATGCGACTGGAATCGATGCTCCTGCAGTTACTACTACGGCTGTCGGTGGTTCGGGAGATGTGACTACTAATGCACCAATTGGTTCATTGAGTTTTGCATCAGGATATTCAACGGTAGCCCCATTCCAGTTTAGTGAAAATACAATTGTATTGCCGGTACTTTACCGTGTGAAAAATGTAACTACTCCGGAAGATGTTAAGAATGAACTCGCTAAACATTCTTTTACTCTGGTTTGCTATACAGATGATATTACTTCAGGTGCTACAGAACTGAAACTCCATTTGCGTTATGCTGTTAATGATGAAACTACTGCTATAGTAGAACGTGCGACACGTACTTCCAGCTTTAAAGCTTATGATATCACTGAATTTTTGAGAGAATATAAGCAGAAGAGTGGACAAGATAAACCAGCCAAAATTATTGTGGTCGCACAGCAGAATGAATACAATAATAAAATAGAAGATTCTTCTACTACAGAGAAGGCATATGAAATAGAATATAAAACCGCTAAATAATTTGAATTACAAAGCATTATTTCAAATAGCAATGTCATTGATTTCCTCTCCGGCCAAGGCCTGGGAGGAAATTCGTTTAGAGGATAGACGGGCAGTTCTTACTGTTTTTGTCTATCCTATGATTGGTTTATGCGGTTTATCCGTATTCATTGGTGCTTTGTGGACCAATGGATGGGGAGGACCGCAAAGTTTCCAATTGGCCATGACGCAGTGTTGTGCAGTGGCGGTAGCTTTGTTCGGAGGCTATTTTCTGGCAGCTTATGCCATCAATCAGATGGGGATAAAAATGTTTGGCATGTCCAATGATATCCCTTTGGCACAGCAGTTTGCAGGCTATGCATTAGTTGTCACCTTTTTGTTGCATATAGTGACCGGATTGCTTCCGGATTTCAGTATTATCGGTTGGTTGCTCCAGTTTTATATCGTTTATGTGGTATGGGAAGGAGCAAGAGTCGTGATGCTGGTGGAAGAAAAGAATCGGTTGCGTTACACCATTTTCTCGTCGATTTTGTTAATACTATGTCCGGCGGTAATACAAGTTGTGTTCAACAAGCTAACAGCTATATTAAATTAAGAAGATAAAATGAAACTGGCTCCTATAAATATAAAGAATAAACGTGCTACTTTCGACTATGAGTTGATCGATACTTATACAGCAGGTATTGTGCTGACAGGAACGGAGATTAAGTCCATCCGTTTGGGAAAAGCAAGTCTTGTAGATACGTTTTGTTATTTTGCGAAAGGTGAATTGTGGGTGAAGAACATGCACATTGCCGAATATTTTTATGGTTCGTATAATAACCATGCGGCCCGACGTGACCGTAAATTGTTATTGAGCAAAAAGGAGCTGAATAAGTTGGAACGAGGGACGAAAGACGCCGGATTTACCATTGTCCCGGTTCGTTTGTTTATTAATGAAAGAGGTCTGGCCAAAGTAGTTGTGGCTTTGGCAAAAGGTAAAAAGCAATATGACAAGCGGGAGGCTTTGAAAGAAAAAGACGACCGCCGCGATATGGACAGAATGTTTAAACGATGATAGGTTTGTACCTTTAGCAATGAAAAGAACTATTCAACAGCTGGTACCCGAACGTATCCTTATATTGGATGGCGCTATGGGTACTATGATTCAGCAATATAATCTTAGAGAAGAGGATTTCCGCAGTGAGCGCTTTGCGCATATTCCCGGTCAACTGAAAGGGAATAATGATTTACTTTCTCTCACACGCCCTGACGTGGTTCAGGATATACACCGTAAATATCTGGAAGCCGGTGCCGATATCATTGAGACGAATACATTTAGTTCCACCACAATTTCTATGGCCGATTATCATGTACAGGAGTATGTGCGTGAAATCAATCAGACGGCCGTGAAGCTGGCACGAGAAGTAGCCGATGAATATACGGCACTCAATCCCGATAAACCTCGTTTTGTGGCCGGTTCGGTTGGTCCTACCAATAAAACATGTTCCATGTCTCCGGATGTGAATAATCCGGCCTATCGTGCTGTGACTTATGATGAAATGGCCGATGCTTATCAACAGCAAATGGAAGCGATGCTTGAAAGTGGGGTAGATGCTTTGTTGATAGAAACTATTTTTGATACGCTGAATGCAAAAGCTGCTATTCTGGCAGCGGAGCGTGCTATGCAGGCAACCGGGCTTAAAGTACCGGTTATGTTGTCGGTGACGGTTTCTGATACAGGGGGGCGTACCCTTTCCGGCCAGACACTGGAAGCTTTTCTGGCTTCGGTACAACATGCCGATATTTTTTCTGTCGGTCTGAACTGTTCATTTGGTGCAAAGCAATTGAAGCCGTTTTTGGAGCAACTGGCCGCACGTGCTCCTTACTATATCAGTGCATATCCGAATGCAGGTTTGCCTAACAGTCTGGGAAAATATGACCAGACCCCGGCGGATATGGCACATGAAGTAAAAGAATATATCCATGAAGGTTTGATTAATATCATTGGCGGATGCTGTGGTACTACCGATGCTTATATTGCCGAATATCCCGCGTTGATTGCCGGTGCCAAACCGCATGTTCCGGCTCGTAGGCCGGATTGTATGTGGCTTTCGGGATTGGAACTGCTGGAAGTAAAGCCTGAAATTAACTTTGTCAACGTTGGTGAACGTTGCAATGTAGCGGGCTCCCGTAAGTTCCTCCGTCTTATAAATGAAAAGAAATACGATGAAGCATTGTCTATAGCCCGGCAGCAGGTGGAAGACGGGGCGCTGATTATCGATGTCAATATGGATGACGGACTGCTGGATGCGAAAGAAGAGATGACAACTTTCCTGAATCTGGTGGCTTCGGAACCTGAAATAGCTCGTGTCCCTGTGATGATTGACTCTTCAAAATGGGAGGTTATCGAGGCCGGCTTGAAATGTCTCCAGGGAAAATCAATTGTGAATTCCATTTCGTTGAAAGAAGGAGAGGAAAAATTCCTTGAACACGCTCAAACAGTTCGTCAGTATGGCGCGGCTGTAGTAGTGATGGCCTTTGACGAAAAAGGACAGGCTGATACGGCTGCCCGTAAAATAGAAGTTTGTGAACGTGCTTATCGTTTACTTGTAGATAAGATTGGGTTTAACCCGCACGATATCATTTTCGATCCGAACGTGCTGGCTGTAGCAACAGGTATTGAGGAACATAATAATTATGCGGTAGACTTTATAGAAGCAACTGCCTGGATTAAAAAGAATCTTCCCGGAGCACATATCAGCGGAGGAGTAAGTAACTTATCGTTCTCATTCCGTGGAAATAATTATATTCGTGAAGCTATGCATGCCGTATTCCTTTACCATGCCATTCAGAAAGGTATGGATATGGGGATTGTAAACCCTGGTACTTCTGTGCTGTATACGGATATTCCGGCGGATGTGCTTGAGAGAATAGAGGATGTGGTATTGAACCGGCGTCCTGATGCTGCCGAACGACTGATTGAACTGGCTGATAAATTGAAGGAGGCTTCGGCAGGTAATACTTCAGCAGGACAACCGGTGAAGCATGATGCGTGGCGGGACGGGACGGTAGAAGAACGGTTGCAATATGCTTTGGTAAAGGGGATCGGAGATTTTCTGGAAGAAGATCTTGCAGAAGCCTTGCCCCAATATGATAAGGCGGTAGATGTGATTGAGGGACCGTTGATGGATGGAATGAATCATGTAGGCGAGTTGTTCGGTGAAGGTAAAATGTTCCTTCCGCAAGTGGTGAAAACAGCCCGTACGATGAAGAAAGCCGTTGCAATCTTACAACCGGTCATAGAGTCGGAAAAGGTGGAAGGAACCTCTTCTGCCGGAAAGGTTCTGTTGGCTACAGTGAAGGGAGATGTGCATGATATCGGTAAAAATATTGTTTCGGTTGTGATGGCTTGTAACGGCTATGATATCATTGACCTGGGAGTGATGGTGCCGGCTGAATCGATTGTTCAAAAAGCCATAGAGGAAAAGGTAGATATGATAGGCCTTAGTGGATTGATTACTCCTTCGTTGGAGGAGATGGTGCATGTGGCTATGGAGTTGGAGAAAGCCGGACTGGATATTCCATTATTAATAGGTGGAGCAACCACATCCAAACTACATACTGCACTGAAAATTGCTCCGGTATATCATGCACCGGTGGTTCATCTGAAAGATGCTTCACAGAATGCCGGTGTCGCTGCCCGGTTGATGAGTCCGAAATTGAAAGAAGAACTGGCGCAGGAGCTGTCTGGTGAATATCAGGTACTCCGTGATAAGAGTGGTCTGATGAAGCGGGAAACTGTTTCATTGAAAGAAGCTCAAGAAAAAAGGTTGAAACTATTTTGATAAAAAAGAATCTATGGGAACAAAGAAAGTGATTTATGCATGGGCGATTGGATTGCTTTGGATGATTTCATTCACTGCTTGTTCATCTTCTTCCCCAAAAGAAGTCCCGTCAGCATCCAATGCTGCTTTGAATAATATTTTTGCGCGTAAGAGTGTACGTACTTATCTGGATAAGGAAGTAGAGAAAGAGAAAATAGACTTGATGTTACGTGCCGGTATGGCTGCTCCGTCAGGAAAAGACCTTCGTCCCTGGGAGTTTGTGCTGGTCACTGATCGGGTTGCTCTCGATTCTATGGCTTCTGCATTGCCTTATGCAAAGATGTTGACTCAGGCTCGTTATGCCATTGTTGTATGTGGTGATGTAGCCCGTTCTTCTTATTGGTATCTGGATTGTTCGGCTGCTGCGCAGAATATTCTGTTAGCTGCTGAGGCTCAGGGATTGGGTGCAGTATGGACAGCTGCTTATCCTTATGAAGACCGCATCCGGGTTGTCCGCAAGTATATGGAGCTTCCGGGAAACATAGTGCCCTTATGTGTGATTCCTTTCGGGTATCCGGCTGCTCTGCAGGAACCTAAGCAGAAATACGATGAGAAGAAGGTTCATTACGAGAAATATTAAACCGTAAATTGATTTTTCTGAAAGCTGCCCTGATAAAAAGAGGCGGCTTTTTTATTTTTGTTCCTTTTCTTTTTTATAAATTCTGCATTTTGTTTCTCCATTTCAATAAATTCCTTACATTTGCACCAATATTAATCGAAATCTAATACAAGAATGTTTGGAATAAGCGACTCTCTTATCATTTTGCCATATCTGCTTTCGGTAGTATGTGTGCTTTTTGCTGCCTGGTTTGGTCTTAAATATTGGAATAAAGACGACGAAAAAGATAAAACACGATGAATACATTTACACTTGGACTGATTGTGATAGCTTATCTGCTATCATTGGCTTATCTTGGTTTTTTAGGTTATAAAAAGACAACTTCCGCCAGTGATTATCTGGTAGGGGGGCGACAGATGAATCCATTTGTCATGGCACTTTCTTATGGTGCTACTTTCATATCTGCTTCTGCCATTGTCGGTTTTGGTGGAGTGGCTGCTGCCTTCGGTATGGGTATTCAGTGGCTTTGTTTTCTGAATATGTTTATCGGGGTGGTGATTGCGTTTATCTTTTTCGGCCTCCGGACACGCAGGATGGGAGCCAGACTGAATGTCAGTACATTTCCACAATTGTTGGGCAGGCATTATCGTTCACGGGGGATACAGGTGTTTGTGGCCGCAGTTATTTTTCTTGGAATGCCTTTGTATGCGGCAGTGGTAATGAAGGGAGGAGCAGTTTTTATCGAACAGATTTTTCAGATTGATTTTAATGTCTCGCTTTTGATATTCACCCTGGTAATAGCGGCCTATGTGATAGCTGGAGGAATGAAGGGTGTGATGTATACGGATGCTTTGCAGGCGGTTATTATGTTTGGCTGTATGCTGTTCTTGCTTTTTTCATTGTATCGGGTACTGGATATGGGCTTTACGGAAGCTAATCAGGCGCTGACAGATATTGCTCCTTTGGTTCCGGAGAAATTCAAGGCGTTAGGACATCAGGGATGGACTGCCATGCCTGTTACCGGTTCACCTCAATGGTATACATTGGTCACTTCTTTGATTCTGGGAGTTGGGATCGGTTGTCTTGCTCAACCTCAACTGGTGGTTCGTTTTATGACTGTAGAGAGTAGTAAACAACTGAACCGGGGAGTCTTTATCGGATGTTTTTTCCTGATTATCACCGTAGGTGCTATTTATCATGCAGGGGCACTAAGTAATCTTTTCTTTCTTAAAACCGAAGGTGTAGTGGCTACAGAAGCAGTCAAAGATATGGATAAAATTATTCCATACTTTATAAATAAAGCAATGCCGGACTGGTTTGCCGCACTTTTCATGCTTTGCATTCTTTCTGCCAGTATGTCTACACTGAGTTCACAGTTCCATACGATGGGTGCCTCGGTCGGTTCTGATATTTATGGTACTTACAAGCCTCGTTCACGTGGCAAACTGACTAATGTAATTCGTCTGGGAGTGCTGTTCTCAATATTAGTGAGTTATATCATTTGTTATATGTTGCCCAATGATATTATTGCCCGTGGAACTTCTATTTTTATGGGTATCTGTGCAGCAGCTTTCCTTCCTGCATATTTTTGTGCCTTATATTGGAAACGCGCTACTCGGCAGGGAGTGATGGCAAGCCTTTGGATAGGAACTATAGGAAGTTTATTTGCTTTAGCCTTTCTTCATCAGAAAGAAGCGGCAGCTATGGGGGTATGCAGATGGCTTTTCGGTAAGGATGTGTTGATTGAAACCTATCCTTTTCCGATGATAGATCCTATATTGTTTGCATTACCATTGTCAGTGGCAGCTGTTATCATTATAAGTTTGCTGACAGGAAAAGGAAAAAAATAAAAATGCGTTGTCAAGAGTCTGCAATTTTTTTGATTGCAGACTTTAGAAGCATTTCAGCTTTTTATTTTTTTCTTGTACGATTCGTACCTCGAATTGATATCTCTCACAAAATTATATGTTTCTATTCCACGAAAATATCCGTTTTTACACACCGGATCGGTGAAGTACTCTTCATTGCTTTTCAGTAGGATGTAATTTTCTACATTATCGGTCCATACCGTTTTATTTTTGCCATATTTATCTGCCAGTGCAATAGCGTCAAAAATATGTCCCAATCCGGCATTATATGAAGCGAGGATAAATTTAATCCGCTCCTGTTTATCCGGAACTATACTCAGACTACGGTCTGTGGCTGCAATATATTTTACGGCAGCTTTGATACTTTCTTCCGGATTTTGTTCTTTTCCCGGTGGGACTCCCATTGCACGTGCAGTAGCAGGCATTAATTGCATCAATCCCTTTGCTCCCGCCCATGATACGGCAGTAGTATCGAAATTGGATTCTGTATAAGCTAAAGATGCCAGCAGGCGCCAGTCCCAGCCAATCTCTTTGGCGTATTTTTTGAATAAGTTATCGTAGTGAGAGATTTTGCCTTCTTTTAAGGACAAGATGGGAGAGTGGGGCACTGCTTTGCTGATTTCGAAATATCTTTTCATACTGGCTGTATACGCAGGTGAGGTCATATTTTCTTTATGCCATTTGTTTGCTGCTTCTGCCAGTTGCGGGCAATCTTTACGCACTGCCCATGCAGCCCGTTGGTCAAAACTGATAGAAAGGCCGGTATTCAGATTGGGATAATAAGTAGCATTCAGTTTGGCTACATCATTATCCGCAACTGTATAGGGGATTTTACCTTGTGCAACCTGAGTTATCAGATCTTCAGCGGTAATGCTGTCATTGGTTACTTTATGAATATGAATACCTCCGCCAAGCTCTTTATCCAGATTGACCAACCGCTCGTAATATTTGCCAGGTTTCACGTATATATCTTTGCCGATCAATTCGGTTACATCCTTCAGTGGTTTTATTTTTCCGGTGTTTCGCTGAACAATCACCTGGTGGGTGATCACTTCTTCACCGCAATAAATCAGACTGTCTTTTAATTCTTTGGTAATTGGAATATTATATGCAATAAGATCTCCTTCACCATTCAGCAATTTCCGGATTAATTCCGGTACATTCTTGGCAACCTCTATGCGTAATTTTACGCCTAAATTTTTAGCGAATTGTTCACTGAGCTCATACTGGAAACCCATGTCTTGCCCACGGTAAATGAAATAAGATGTTGAACTGTAAAGAGTGAGAACGACGAGTTCGCCACTATCTTTGATTTGCTCCAGATCGTGTGCAGAAGTATCTTCTGTAATGATTACCTGCTTATTACGGCAGGACAGTATACAGAAGAGCAGGAAAAAGAGAGAGTAAACTACGAGGTGCCGTTTCATGACTAACCGATGTGTTTTTTGATGTACATGGTCAATATATCGATAGCTACTTGATTGCTTCCCCCTTCAGGGACAATCAGGTCGGCATAACGCTTACAAGGTTCGATGAACTGCAAATGCATGGGTTTCAGGACGCGTGTGTATCGCTCCATTACAGCTTCTGCCGTACGGCCCCGTTCCACTACATCACGTTGGATGACGCGTATCAGCCGTTCATCCGGATCGGCATCGACGAATATTTTCAGGTCCATCATATTACGCAGTTTTTTGTCGCATAGGGCCAGGATACCTTCGATAATGACAACTTCACGTGGCTTAATATGTATTGTTTCGGGCTGACGGGTACAGGTCAGATAGGAATAGGTGGGCTGCTCAATGCACTTGCCTTCTTTCAGCATGGAAACATGTTTAGACAAAAGGCTCCACTCAAAAGCGTCCGGATGATCAAAATTGATGTTTTGCCGTTCCTCCACCGGCACATGACTGCTGTCTTTATAGTATGAATCCTGTGGCAGTAATACTACTTCGCCAGCCGGCAGACTCTCAATGATTTTCCGTACGACGGTGGTCTTTCCTGAGCCTGTTCCGCCTGCTATTCCTATTATTAACATCCTTTTATAGTGTATATTTGAAACAAATAGAGTAATTTTGCAACTGTAAAAAACAACTTTGGCTGACAAATATAAAAACAAATAATTAAAATAACAACGTAATGGTAAAACACATTGTATTATTTAAGTTAAGAGACGATGTTTCTGTAGAAAAGAAACTCGTTGTGATGAATAGTTTTAAAGAGGCTATCGAAGCATTGCCTGCTAAAATCTCTGTGATCCGTAAGATTGAGGTCGGGCTGAATATGAACCCGGGGGAAACCTGGAATATTGCGTTGTATAGTGAATTTGATAATCTGGATGATGTAAAGTTCTACGCTACCCATCCCGAACATGTGGCTGCCGGTAAAATTCTGGCGGAAACGAAAGAGAGCCGGGCGTGTGTAGATTATGAATTTTAGTTATAAAAAATGATAGCTATTTAAGATTTGCCGAAAACTCAAACCCGGAAATTTGGATAGCTGTTATATTTTTAGAAACATCATAAACAATTTAAAGAATGAAGAAATTATCCTCTTTTCTGCTTTTACTGCTGGTTGTGTTTACGGCACAGGCGCAGATACAAGAGCCTGTAAAGTTTAAAACAGAGCTGAAAACCCTGTCGGGAGCTGAAGCGGAAATCGTTTTTACTGGTACGATTGATGCCGGTTGGCACGTATATTCTACCGATCTGGGTGATGGCGGCCCTATCTCTGCAACTTTTAATGTAGAGAAGATATCAGGTGCCGAAGTGGTTGGTAAATTGGCCCCGAGGGGAAAAGAAGTTTCGAGCTTTGACAAACTGTTCGAAATGAAAGTGCGTTATTTTGAAAAGACGGCCCAGTTCGTACAAAAGATAAAGTTTACCGGCAGTGATTATTCGATTGAAGGTTATCTGGAGTACGGAGCTTGTAACGATGAGAATTGCCTGCCTCCTACACAAGTCCCTTTCAAACTTTCGGGTAAGGCGGTTGCGACTTCTGCAGCTTCGGTAAAAGAGACTCCTGCAGCACCGGTTGAAGAGCCTGTCGCATCAGTTTCTGATAGTATTATAGAACCGGTAGCTACTGCTGTAACTTCTGCTGTAGGCAGCATTGATTTATGGAAGCCGGTTATTAATGATTTGAAGAAGTTCGGAGAAGCAAATTCTCAGGAAGATATGTCTTGGATCTATATCTTTATTACAGGATTCCTGGGAGGTTTGCTGGCCTTGTTTACTCCTTGTGTATGGCCTATTATACCGATGACGGTAAGCTTCTTTTTAAAAAGGAGCAAAGATAAAAAGAAAGGTATCCGTGATGCATGGACTTATGGTGCATCTATCGTTGTGATCTATGTGGCATTGGGACTTGCCATTACTTTGATATTCGGTGCCAGTGCGTTGAATGCTCTTTCTACCAATGCGGTCTTCAATATTCTGTTCTGTCTGATGTTGATCGTATTTGCCGCCTCTTTCTTTGGAGCTTTCGAACTGACACTTCCTGCAAAATGGAGTACGGCTGTAGATAGTAAAGCAGAAGCTACCAGCGGATTACTGAGTATTTTCTTGATGGCATTTACATTATCGCTTGTATCTTTCTCTTGTACAGGCCCTATTATCGGATTCCTGTTAGTACAGGTTTCTACTACCGGCAGCGTAGTTGCTCCTGCGATTGGTATGCTCGGTTTTGCCATTGCGCTGGCTCTGCCGTTCACTTTATTCGCCTTATTCCCGTCTTGGCTGAAATCAATGCCTAAGTCAGGAGGCTGGATGAATGTGATTAAAGTAACATTGGGCTTTTTGGAATTGGCTTTTGCTCTAAAATTCCTGTCTGTTGCCGATTTGGCATATGGATGGAGAATTCTGGATCGTGAAACTTTCCTTGCTTTGTGGATTGTGATTTTTGCTTTGCTTGGTTTTTATCTGTTAGGCAAGATCAAGTTTCCACACGATGACGATGATACGAAAGTGAGCGTTCCTCGTTTTTTCATGGCACTGATCTCTTTGGCTTTTGCCATTTATATGATTCCGGGCCTGTGGGGAGCACCTTTGAAGGCTGTCAGTGCGTTTGCACCACCTATGAAGACTCAGGACTTTAATCTTTATACCAATGAGGTACATGCTAAGTTCGACGATTATGACTTGGGTATGGAATATGCCCGCCAGCATAACAAACCGGTGATGCTCGATTTTACAGGATATGGTTGTGTGAACTGTCGTAAGATGGAGCTTGCCGTATGGACTGATCCGAAGGTAAGTAGCATTATCAATAATGATTATGTATTGATTACCCTTTATGTTGATAACAAGACTCCACTTACCGAACCGGTGAAGATTACAGAGAATGGAACAGAACGTACTCTGCGTACGGTAGGTGATAAGTGGAGTTATCTGCAGCGTGTGAAATTTGGTGCCAATGCCCAGCCTTTTTATGTTCTGATTGATAATGAAGGTAAGCCGCTGAACAAGTCATATGCTTATGATGAAGATATATCCAAGTATATAGACTTCTTGCAGACCGGACTTGAGAACTACCGGAAAGAAAAATAAATAGTGTGTTCAATAAATGAAAAGAAAGGCTGCCTTCGCATAAAGCGGGGTAGCCTTTCTTATGTTTTATTATTGCTTTATCGCATTGGTACTTCCATTAACAATAAAGTTGCTTCTTGGATTACCTCCACTTTAAAGTTCTTCGTATCCCAGAGTCCGATACCGTCACGCTTTGATAACAGATTATCTGCAACCTTCACATCCCCTTCGATGATGAAGATATAAACTCCGTTGCCTTCTTGGTGCAATTTGTATTCAAAGCTTTTTCCGGCATCAAATGTTCCCATGGAAAACCAGGCATCTTGTTTGATGGAAGCAGGTACCTTACCGTCAGGCGAGATAATCAAGACCGGTTCGTTTCTTTTCAGTAAGGGGCGGATATCGTAGTTGTTATATTCCGGTTCTGTATTCTCGATTCTCGGAAATATCCATATTTGTAGGAATTCTAACTGTTCTTTATCGCTGCCATTATATTCGCTGTGAAAGATACCTTTACCCGTACTCATTACTTGGATATCGCCGGGAGTGATGGTTTGGGTGTTTTTTACACTGTCACCATGTCTCAGATAACCTTTCAAGGGAATAGAAATCACTTCCATATTCTGGTGAGGATGTGTATCAAATCCCATTGATGGAGCTACACTGTCATCATTCAGCACCCTCAATGCGCCAAAATGCATTCTCGATGGGTTGTAATAGTTTGCAAAGCTAAATGTATGGTAGGTTTTAAGCCAGCCATGATTGAAATAACCTCTGGAGGAGGCTTTGTCTACTACTGTTTTCATATTTTTCCTTTCTTCAATAGAATATTCGTATAACAAATGAATGATAGATAAAGTTCTGGTAGCGAGAATTGTGCATTTTACAAAAAGATTTATATCTTTGAGCAATTTAAAATAGGAAAGTATGAAAAAGATTATTAATCCTTGGAAGGGAATGGAAGGATATAATTGCTTTGGTTGTGCTCCCAACAATGAAGCCGGTGTGAAAATGGAATTTTATGAAGAGGATGATGAAGTGATAAGTATCTGGCGTCCGCGTCCCGAATACCAAGGATGGATTGATACGTTGCATGGAGGCATTCAGGCGGTACTTCTCGATGAAATCTGTGCCTGGGTGGTTCTCCGGAAGTTACAGACGACAGGAGTGACATCGAAAATGGAAACTCGCTATCGTAAGTCGATCAATACTAATGATTCGCATGTAGTACTCAAGGCACATATTAAAGAGGTGAAACGCAATATTGTACTGATAGAGGCACGTCTTTATAACAAAAATGGAGAATTGTGTACGGAAGCGATCTGCACTTATTTCACTTTTCCGAAGGAAAAAGCTAAAGAAGAGATGCACTTTTTATCATGTGGAGTAGAAGATGAAGAGATACTCCCTTTGATTTGAAAGAAAAACGGAAGTTTTTCTGATAATTGTTTGGTGATTCGGAACTAATAGTTTATTTTTGTCGCATAAAGAATGAAGATATGAACATTACTATTACACATCGCCATCATCATTACTCGATCGAATAACTCGGTGGGCAGGATGATATTGTGTATATATATGATAGAATACGAGGCTTACCGATAAGGTGGGCCTTTTTTATTTTCCGGATATTGAATTTAAATTGTAAATTAAGATATTGTAATTATGTTAAGAATCGCAGTACAAGCCAAGGGGCGCCTTTTTGAAGAAACTATGGCCCTTCTTGAAGAATCAGACATCAAACTGAGCACAACTAAACGTACTTTACTCGTACAGTCGTCCAATTTTCCAATTGAGGTGCTTTTCCTCCGTGATGACGATATTCCACAATCTGTGGCTACGGGAGTTGCTGATCTTGGTATAGTGGGAGAAAATGAATTCGTAGAAAAACAAGAAGACGCAGAAATTATTAAGCGTCTTGGATTCAGCAAATGTCGTTTATCTCTGGCTATGCCCAAAGATATTGAATATCCCGGTCTAAGTTGGTTTAATGGAAAGAAAATTGCTACTTCATATCCGGGAATTCTGGATAATTTCATGAAAAGTAATGGAGTTAAAGCCGAGGTTCATGTCATTACCGGATCTGTAGAGGTTGCTCCAGGCATCGGACTGGCGGATGCCATTTTTGATATTGTCAGTTCCGGTTCTACGTTGGTCAGCAATCGTCTGAAAGAAGTGGAGGTCGTGATGAAGTCGGAAGCTCTGCTGATAGGCAATAAGAATATGAGTAAAGAGAAGAAAGAGGTATTGGACGAATTGCTTTTCCGTATGGATGCCGTGAAAACAGCTGAAGATAAAAAATATGTATTGATGAATGCACCTAAAGATAAGCTGGACGATATTATTGCCGTATTGCCGGGGATGAAGAGTCCCACCGTAATGCCATTGGCACAGGAAGGCTGGTGCTCTGTGCATACAGTACTTGATGAAAAACGATTTTGGGAGATTATAGGTAAACTGAAAGCACTGGGAGCGGAGGGAATTTTAGTATTGCCTATTGAAAAGATGATTATTTAAGCGAGTCTGTTTGTTGAACTTTTAATTAAAAAAATAATGAAACTGATTAAATACCCCGATAGATCGCAGTGGGATGAAATTCTGAAGCGGCCCGTACTCAACACAGAAAGCCTTTTTGATACTGTACGTGATATTATTAATCGTGTAAGAGTTGGTGGAGACCGGACGGTGATGGAGTATGAAGCTATGTTTGATAAAGCCGAACTCACTTCACTGGCCGTTACACTCGAAGAGATTGAAGAAGCTGAAAAAGAGGTTCCTATAGAATTGAAAGCTGCCATTTATCTGGCTAAACGCAATATTGAAGCTTTCCATGCTGCACAGCGTTTTGAGGGAAAAAAGGTAGATACTATGGAAGGGGTTACTTGTTGGCAGAAGGCAGTAGCCATTGAAAAGGTCGGCTTATATGTCCCCGGAGGAACGGCCCCTTTATTCTCTACCGTGCTTATGCTTGCAATTCCTGCCAAGATTGCCGGCTGCAAAGAGATCGTACTTTGCACACCACCTGACAAAAATGGGAAAGTGCATCCGGCAATCCTTTTTGCTGCCCATCTGGCCGGAGTCAGCAAAATATTTAAGGCGGGTGGAGTACAGGCTATTGCTTCCATGGCATACGGAACAGAGAGTATTCCTAAGGTTTATAAGATATTTGGTCCGGGAAACCAGTATGTTACAGCAGCCAAACAACTTGTCAGCTTGAGGGATGTAGCCATTGATATGCCGGCCGGACCTTCAGAAGTAGAAGTGCTGGCTGACGAATCTGCTAATCCAGTGTTTGTTGCCGCTGATCTTCTGTCTCAGGCGGAACATGGAGTGGATAGTCAGGCTGTGTTGATTACGACGTCTGAAAAATTGCAAACGGAAGTCGTATATGAAGTTGAGCGACAGTTGGGCTATCTGAACCGCCGCGACATTGCCGAGAAATCTTTGGCCAACAGTAAGTTGATATTAGTGAAGGATATGGATGAGGCGCTGGAATTGACTAATGCTTATGCGCCAGAACATCTGATTATTGAGACTAAGAATTACATGGAAGTATCCGGACGGATCATTAATGCCGGTTCTGTATTTCTGGGAGCCTTCTCTCCCGAAAGTGCAGGTGATTATGCTTCGGGAACTAATCATACCCTGCCAACGAATGGTTATGCCAAAGCTTATAGTGGGGTAAGTCTCGACAGTTTCATCCGTAAAATTACCTTTCAGGAGATACTTCCTGCTGGAATGGCTGCTATTGGTCCGGCTATCGAAGTAATGGCTGCAAATGAACATTTGGATGCACACAAAAATGCAGTAACCGTTAGATTAAAGGAGATAAGAAAATGAGAACATTGCAAGAATTAACCCGGTCGAATATCTGGAGGCTAAAACCTTATTCTTCGGCTCGTGACGAATATAACGGAGCGGCTGCATCCGTCTTTTTGGATGCTAACGAGAATCCCTATAACTTACCGCACAATCGTTATCCCGATCCGATGCAGCGGGATCTGAAATCGGAGTTATCCAAAATCAAAAAAGTACCTCCCGCCCATATATTTCTCGGGAATGGCAGTGATGAAGCTATCGACCTGGTATTCCGTGCTTTCTGTGAACCGGGTGAAGATAACGTAGTAGCCATTGATCCTACATACGGCATGTATCAGGTTTGTGCCGATGTCAATGATGTGGAATATCGCAAAGTGTTACTCCACGATGATTTCCAGTTTTCGGCTGAAGAGTTGTTGGCGGCGGCGGATGAACGGACAAAGATGATTTTTATTTGTTCTCCTAATAATCCCACGGGAAACGATCTGCTTCGTTCTGAGATAGTAAAGGTCATTGGCGGATTCGAAGGATTGGTTATTTTGGATGAAGCTTACAATGACTTCTCTGACCAACCGTCATTCCTATCCGAGTTGGATAAATATCCGAATCTGGTTGTCTTACAGACCTTTTCCAAGGCATTTGGGTGCGCAGCCATTCGTTTGGGAATGGCCTTTGCTTCCGAAGGGATTATCGCAATCCTGAACAAAATTAAATATCCGTATAATGTGAATCAGTTGACCCAGCAGCAAGCTATAGAGATGCTTCACAAATATTACGAGATAGAACGTTGGGTAAAAACGTTGAAAGAGGAGAGGGGATATCTGGAAGAAGCTTTTATTGAGCTGCCTTGCGTGTTACAGGTGTTTCCGTCGAATGCGAATTTTTTCCTGGCGCGTGTAACCGATGCGGTGAAAATTTATAACTACCTGGTGGGAGAGGGAATTATTGTACGTAACAGAAATTCCATTTCATTGTGTGGTAATTGCCTTCGTGTAACTGTAGGTACACGGGCTGAGAATGCCAGACTGATTGGAGCACTGAAAAAATATCAATAGGAAAAATGAAAAAAAAAGTACTGTTTATAGACCGTGATGGCACCCTTGTCATCGAACCTCCCATCGACTATCAACTCGATTCTTTGGAGAAGCTTGAGTTTTATCCTAAAGTCTTTCGTAATCTGGGCTTTATCCATAGTAAACTCGACTTTGAGTTTGTTATGGTGACCAACCAAGATGGACTGGGTACTGCTTCTTTTCCGGAGGAGACATTCTGGCCGGCCCACAATCTGATGCTGAAAACTTTAGAGGGAGAAGGTATTACGTTCGATGATATATTGATAGACCGTAGTATGCCGGCAGATCATGCACCTACGAGGAAGCCGCGTACCGGTATGCTGACTAAATACATTTCTAATCCGGAATATGATCTGGAAGGCAGTTTTGTCATAGGTGACCGTCCGACAGATGTCGAACTTGCCAAAAATTTAGGTTGCCGTGCTATCTATCTTCAGGAGAACACTGACTTATTGAAAGAAAAGGGGTTAGAATCCTACTGTGTCCTTGCTACTACAGACTGGGACCGGATAACTGAATTTCTTTTTGCAGGAGAACGAAAAGCAGAAGTGCATCGTACGACAAAGGAAACGGATATTTGGGTAGCTCTCAACTTGGATGGTAATGGTGCCTGTGAAATTTCTACCGGATTGGGCTTTTTCGACCACATGCTTGAGCAGATCGGTAAGCACTCCGGCATGGATCTGAGCATTCGGGTGAAGGGTGATCTGGAGGTAGACGAGCATCATACCATAGAGGATACGGCCATAGCTTTGGGCGATTGTATTTATCAGGCGCTGGGCAGTAAACGTGGAATTGAACGTTATGGCTATGCTTTACCCATGGATGATTGCCTTTGCCAGGTATGCCTTGATTTCGGAGGTCGTCCTTGGTTAGTATGGGATGCCGAATTCAAACGTGAAAAAATAGGAGAGATGCCCACTGAGATGTTTCTACACTTTTTTAAGTCGTTGAGCGATGCCGCCAAGATGAATTTGAATGTCAAAGCCGAGGGACAGAATGAACATCATAAGATAGAAGGCATTTTCAAAGCTTTGGCCCGTGCACTGAAAATGGCATTGAAACGGGATATTTATCATTTTGAATTGCCATCCAGTAAAGGGGTACTGTAAAGAATCAAGGATTACCTTTGCTTTTTGACATATAAATCCCCCTTTTATAATCAATGCACGTTTATTATAAAAGGGGGATAATAACTCTGTAACTTTCCTTATAGAACGTTTTGCGTAAGCTGAAAAAGAAGGATCTCTATTTCTTTTTCACGAACGAGTCCGGATAGGTGCAGACATTTAGCTTTTCCGTATTTTCTTTCTCACGAAGCCAAGTGTCGAATTCCCGTTTACCTTCTTTAAGAACGATCATACGGCTGCCGGGTGTTTTGTCACCATAAGTGTTTTTACCGCCCGAAGCGCGTCCGTATCCCAAAGCGATATTGTAAAGTGTAGCGATGTAGTCGTTCACATGGTCATGACCGGCAAAAATTCCCATCACATCACCGCATTCCAGCATCTGGGTAAACATTCCGCTATTTATGTTTGGGCTGCATTCTTTCTCGTTGCGGTCGCCGTATCGTTTGGTATCAAATGACTCCCATGCCTGAGTATATTCCGGCAATGGAATATGGAGGAAAGCTAATGCGGGCAGAGGTTGTCCTCCGTTCTGCTCGGTATATTTTTGGCTTTCACGGGTATACCAGTTGATTTGTGATTGTCCGATCCAATCGTATCCTTTCACTGTTTTGAGTTTTGAGTAGGCATTCGTGTCCAGACAGTAGAGCAGTGCAGCTACTTTTTTGTTATCTGCCGAACCATAGATTGGGATAATGTGATTACCTTCTCCCTTAATACCTTCAGCGATGTTTTTTATCATACAATAAGGTTGTTGCTGGATGATACGTATAATCTCGTCCCGTTTTACTGCATATTCATCATCGTGGTTACCCAAGACGGCAGTCCAGGGGAGCCGGCGAGTGGCGAGTTCGCCGGCTATGGCTTCCCATGCCTGGCTGACCTCGTCCATCGTGGTAATGTCTCCTGTGAAAACCACAAGATCCGGCTTTTCAGAGTCAAGTACTTCTTTTATCATGTCTGCTACAATCATGTTTTTTTCCTGGTCATGTCCCAGGTGCATATCGGTAAACTGTGCAATCTTGAATTCTCCGTTCTTATTGAAGTTTATTTTTTCTGGAGCCTGTTGTGCCTGTCCACATAAGCTTGCCAGTAGCAGTGCACTGCTTAGAATTATTTTTTTCATTGTTATAACTTTTTTGAATTTGGGTTAGTCTTTTTTTTGCCACCAGGTGGTTTGATTGATTTTATCATTTCCTGTACCAAACTGCCGTGTGATGGCCGCTTCTACGTTAGCTCCATTGTTGTCGTACTCACCTTGCGGATACATCCAACGTTTGGGGATCTCTGTTCCGGCAGGCCGGCGGAAGTCCGGGTAACCGGTGCGCAATTGTTCGTAGAAAGAATCCCAGTTGCCTTGATAGAAGGTTACAAGGTATTTTTGCATAATGATGCGCTCTATCTGTTCGTCTACGTTGGCAGCTTTGCCGAAGGCGACCAAAGGTTCCTGTAAGTATCGGTTGACCGCATCGGCATTGAGATAAGAGGCGTAGGCTTTGGCATGTGTTTCATAAAAGGAGAAAGAGGCACGGATACCATTCTCATAATATGTTTGCGCATTGCCATTGATCCATCCTCGTACGACAGCTTCGGCGAGAATCTGTTGCAGTTCTGCATACCCCATTAACATGGTTGGTTCTACAATAGGGTCTGTGCGGAAACGGTCATTGATAGGTGATATGGTTCCTTCACTTACTTTAATGATAGCATCACTGTAAGGAGCTGCCGGGTCACCTCCTTCGTAAGAGCTGAAATCGTCGATGGCCTTTCCTTCAGTCTTTCCTTTATTGGTTTGTGCGCTGAAGATAAAAAGCCGTGGATCCCGACGTTCACGCATTCGTTGGATAAAAGTATCATCCATGTAATAGCCGGACCATTGTGCGTTAAACTGAGGGTATCGATTCCCTTGTTGATCCAGATAAACCAGCTGCCCGTTGTCGGTCAGGCTTTCCATTAGTGGGCTGCCTGTTGCAATGGCCTTGAATTCGGAGGCAATATTAAGATTCCCCACAGTCGTATGGTTCGAAAGAGTCATCAGTACTTTCAACCGGAAAGAGTTGATCAGCTTTCTCCATTGATTGCCATTACCATTGTAAATAATATCACCATCAATTACAGAGGCGTCATTTGCCAGTATTTCATCTGCCTCTTTCAGCTCTTGAAGGATGCCTGTGAAAACATCTTCCTGAGTATCGTATTCAGGAGTATAGATCTCTTCTTTTTCTCCTTTTAAGGCTTGGCTGTAAGGAATGTCCCCAAAGCGTAAGGTCAGTTCGTAGAAGTAATAGGCACGGAAGAATTTGGTAAGCGCCGTATATACCGGAGCGTTCACACGTTCGGCTTCTTCACCCATTTTTTGTACATTTCTCAGGTTATCGTAGTAGCCAAAGCTTCCCCGTGTCCATTTGTAGTATTGGTCGGCACTTTCCCCGTCAGTTTGAATCACTTTTTTAGTGGCATACATTCCGTCGGTTCCTCTTTTGAATGCATTCATACTGATTTGTGTCAGCAAAAGTTTGGGATGGGTTTGAGTGGCGTTGTCCGGATCTATATTCATCTTTTCCAGGTTTCCGCAGGATACGCACATCCATATGGATGCCATAAATAATAATATCTTTTTCATTTTATAAATTCTTATTGGTTTCATAACATGTTTAGAATTTTATGTTGACTCCCATACCGATATAGCGTGCAGTAGGATCGTTGGCCCCTCCGTCATTGCTGTCTCCCGTATAGTCAGGATCGACGAAAGGAACTTTCTTCCATACAGCAAGATTGTTGCCGAAGACTGTGGCAGTCAGTCCTTTCACGGGACTTTGTTTTGAAAGTAATTTAGTGAAGTTGTAGGTCAGGGCTACCCGGCGCAATTTAATGTAACTACGGTCGAATACATTGGCAAACTTCGCATTTTCTTTGGATGACACATAAGCCTGATAAGGGTAATTCTGACACCATTGCTGCCAATCGACGGCTGTTGTATTACGTCTGTATGTACGGGTATCCGAGATGACATTTCCGTCAATGTCACGTTTCAGTTCACCTCCGGTTACCACTACACCGTTGGGCACATATACCGGATGTCCGGCTGCGTATTGTGCATCTCTGTATTCAACAGACTCCGGATGTTTACCACCCCACCATAACTTTTCGCTCAGTACGGAATAGATGACTCCTTTGTACGCACCATCCAGATCGACAGACAGGGTGAAGTCTTTATAACGGAACGTATTCTGCATACCCATACGGAAGTTGGGGTCCAGATGTCCCAGATATTGCTTGTAGGCGTCTTTGGTCGGCATGCCATTTTCATCGAGAATCAGTTCTCCATCAGCACTTTTTTGCCATTGTGAACCGTAGAATGCGTCGGCACGGTCGCCTACTTTCAAGTCACCGAATTTTTTTTGTCCACCATATATTTCTGTCAGCTTCTTTACGCTTTTGCTCCAGTTCAGGGCAAATTCCCATTGGAAATCTCTATTTTGGATTGCCTGTACGTTTGCCATGATTTCCCATCCGTTAGTGGTATATTGATTACCGTTCACTTTACGGCTGGTGAAACCCGAAGCATTCGATATGTTTAGGTCGATGATCTGGTTCTCGTCAATCGTGTGATAATATGTCAGGTCGAAGGAGAGACGGTTCCGGAAAAAAGAAGTTGATAAACCTGCTTCCCAAGAGGTCGTTTTCTGGGGTTTGATGTAATAGTTCACCAGAGACGAGGGATAGGAGATAGACGGGTTTGAACCATAGTTGGTATCTTTAGTGTAGGTAGATATAATCTGGTATGGAGACAAGTCGGTAGAAACGACTGCCCATGAGCCATACATTTTAAGATAATCCATGAATGTAGGTAGTTTGACATATTCAGACACCATTGTACTGATTGCTACGGAAGGATAAAAGTAAGAATTGCTGCCTTTTGCGAGAGTGGATGACCAGTCATTACGTCCCGTCAGGGTCAGGTAAGCATATTTATAAAGGTCGAGGTTGACAGAGCCATAAATACTGCGGATGGATTTCTCGTTCCGGTTGGCATCGGTAATGGATGGTCCTTGGGTGTTTTTGATACTGTATACGAAAGGAACGATCAAACCGTCGGTAGACTGGTACTCTTGACGGTAATTTCGGTAAAATACAGAGCTACCCGCATTCAGTGTAAAAAGAATATCGGGAGTAAGGTCTTGTGTATAGGTAGCCAGTACATCAGCATCCACATTGGTCTGGTGGTCATTCCAGACTTTGTAGTCGCCTTCACGTGAGTCACCATAGTTCATGTAAGTTTTGGGAACTTTCATTTCCTGTAGAATTGTCTTCTGACGTAAGGCTGCGCGTCCCTGAATGTTCAGGTTGGGCAGGAGTTGATAATTGAGACGTAGCTGACCGTTCACTACATCACGGTTTTCCGACTGCTGAAGCTCTTCGGCGGCAAAATAAGGGTTGTTGTACCATGCGTAGTTATAGCTGGCCTGGCGATATCCCTCCTGTCCCGGAACATATTTATGTTTACGGAGTTCTTTACCGTTCACATCGTCTCCCATCCATACAACAATGGTGTACATATGGTTTTTAGGTCCGTATCCATAGCGTGGATAGCTTGGAGAAACCACCTTGTTATACGCCAGATTGGCGTCAAGTTGCAGGTTTTGAGCAAGATCGAAAGTGGAGTTGAAGTTGACCCCTCCGCTGTGCATTTGTGTAGAGGGTACCTGTCCTTTTTGATAAGCATACTGTCCGGTTACAAAGTAGCGTGCTTTCTCTCCTTTATAGGCGATAGAGATGTTGTTGTTGGTTACTAATCCTGTTTGCAGGAAGTCTTTCAGGTTATCATGAGATACCCAGTCGATAGGAACTCGTTCGTAGCGTGATTTGTCATCATATTGAGTCCCTTTCACATCTCCCCACCAAGGAATTTCTTTCCCGGTCACTTTGTCTCGGATGGGGCTGTTCCATTGGGCTACTTTGGTCCCGACGTTTAGTTTGGGACCCCATGTCATATCACCATCTGAGATACCACCGTCGGCACCGTCCCAAAATTCGTATTTGCCGTTCGAACCACTACCATATTGATGCTGTGTTTCGGGTAATACGGCAAAACCGGCAGTAATCATATTGTTGGTGGAGAAGTTGATTTCCAACCCTTCTTTCTTGGCTGTTTTGCTGGTAATTAAGATAGCTCCGTTTTTTCCGCGTGAACCATATAACGCCGAAGCTGCTGTACCTTTCAACACGTTGACACTTTCGATGTTTTCACTCGATATATCGAAAAAGTCCGTTTCTACCGGAACACCGTCTAATACAATCAAAGGAGTATTACCGCGTAATTTGAAACTTGGTGCCTGAAAAATACCGGTCGGATTGGCTACCAATAAGCCGGCTACTTGCCCGGAAAGTGCAGAACCGACATTCAGGCTGGGAGTTGCATTCAACACGTCACTGTTGATTTGCTGGGTGGTGTAACCGATCTTTTTCTTTTGTTGTTTGATACCGATAGCAGTTACTACTACTTCATCTATAGCCTGTACATCGTCTGTCAGTTCAACGTTGATCATAGGATTATTGCTTTTCACTTCTTTTTCTACCGTATTGTATCCGACGAAAGAGAAAGTCAGGATATCACCTATGGAGGCCTCGAGACGGTAATGTCCGTCTATGTCGGTGACCGTACCGTTCGTTGAGTTTTTTACCATGATTGTGGCACCGATTACCGGTCCCATTTTGTCTGTTACTGTTCCTGTTACTTTGATTGTCTGTGCAAAAGCAAGTGATGTGCACAAAAACATACAACAAAGAAACAGATAAAATTTACTGTTCATAAGTTATGTACTAATTTAGTGTTTGGGCATAGCAGATGCCGGGACAAGAGATTTACCATTGTCCGAGGCTTGCTACAAGTATAAGTTTACCTATTGAAAAAGTTTAAATATCGGTTAGTTTTACGTTTTGGAAAACGGAAAGAAGGGCGGCTGCATTTTTGCGATTTTGTTGTAAAGCGTCTTCGAATGATTCGGTTTCAGAGTCGAAAGCAGAGATGGCTATTTTGAGTACATTTGTAAATTCGGCAGTTACTTGTTCCTGCCCCATTTTGTTACTTTTGAGTTCTCTGTTCAGTTGTTTTTCGATAGAACGTACGGCATTGTAGATAGTAGGTTTCCGAATGACGGTACGACGGGTGGGATCACCCGGAACTACTTCTTCCCTTACCACATAGATATTCATGAACTGGTTATAGAGATAACCGGCTTCTTGTCCGAATTTGTAATTAGTTACATTGGCCAGTGCTTCTGCCGATGGCTGTTTAATGGCAGAATAGAACTCCCATGTTGTTTTTACGACTGAGCTTACTTCCGCTTTATTCTTGTTGTCGGATTTGTCATCATCCGGCACTGAATTTGCAGCGTTCAGGGCAATACTGGATACAAATAGTACAAATGCTAAAATAAATTGTCTTTTCATAACTTTACCTCTTTTTAATATGACGTTGCAAAGGTCGCGACATCATATTAAAAAGAGGTATCGTCATTGTTACAATTCGGATACTTCTTTCAACCATGCAGCCGAACTGGCATCGCTTGGCATACGCCAGTCACCTCTCGGACTGATGGAGACACTTCCTACCTTTGGACCATCGGGCAGACACGAACGTTTGAATTGTTGATTGAAGAACCGGCGGAAAAAGGTTTGCAGCCATTTTTTTATGGTTTCAGCATCGTATATTCCGTTGAATACGGTTTGTGCCAGAAAGTATATTTTCGACGGGCGGAAGCCGAATCGCAGGAAATAGTACAGGAAAAAGTCGTGGAGTTCATAAGGACCTACCAGATCTTCCGTTTTTTGTTTGATTTCTCCATTCTCATCTGCCGGTATCAGTTCAGGACTGATAGGAGTGTCTACAATGTCCAGCAGGGTTATTTTAGATTCCCCGTCGACTTCATTTTCAGCTACCCATTGTACAAGATGTTGTACCAGTGTCTTGGGTATGCTTGCATTGACGCCATACATCGACATGTGGTCACCGTTGTATGTGGCCCATCCCAATGCAAGTTCAGAGAGATCACCCGTCCCGATTACTAATCCACAGATTTGGTTGGCTACATCCATCAGGATTTGCGTGCGTTCGCGCGCTTGTGAGTTTTCGTATGTTACATCATGTACGTTGAGGTCATGTCCGATGTCTTTGAAGTGCTGGATACATGCTTCCCTAATACTGATTTCGCGAATCGAAATCCCTAACGAGTTCATCAAAGCGATGGCGTTATGATAAGTGCGGTCGGTCGTTCCGAACCCCGGCATGGTTATACCTAAAATGTCTTTACGGGATAATCCCAGCTTGTCGAATGTTTTGACGCATACTAATAATGCCAGTGTAGAGTCGAGCCCTCCGGAAATTCCCACTACAGCTGTTTTGGCTCCTGTGTGTACTAAGCGTTGTGCCAGTCCGGCGACCTGTATGGAGAAGATTTCTTCGCAACGATTGTTGAGTTCAGCTCCTTGTGGAACAAAAGGGTGTGGGTTGAATGTACGGGTAAGATTCAGATCTTTACTGTTGGTATATTCCGTAGAGACTCTGATTGCTTCTTTACCCGGGCAATTGGCTTTGTTGGCAGCAAAAGTTGTATTAATACGGCGTTCGGCACGGATACATTCTACATCTATTTCGCTGATAACTAATTGCTCTTCCAGGCAGAACCGTTCACTTCGTGCAAGCAGGCCACCGTTTTCGTATATGAGTCCGTTTCCTGCAAAAACCACATCCGTCGTTGATTCGCCGAAACCACTGGATGAAAAAACATAACCGGAGAGGCACCGTGCGGATTGCTGGCTGATCAGAGAACAAAGATAGCTATGCTTGCCGATCCCTTCATCGTCGGCAGAAAGATTAAAAATGATTTCAGCCCCTTGCAGCGCCAGTGAAGAACTTGGAGGAACCGTAGACCAAAGGTCTTCGCATATTTCTATTCCAAAAGTTGTTTCTGCTGTTTCAAACAACAGGTTGTTGCCCATCGGAACAATTTGTCCACACAAACGTACACTGGTTTCCGAGACCTGCAAAGCAGATGTAAACCAACGCTGTTCATAAAACTCTTTATAATTAGGTAGATAGGTTTTAGGTACTACTCCCAGTATTTTGCCTTTTTGGATAGCGACTGCGGCATTGATAATCGTGGAATTGACTACTACCGGCATACCCAATATAGAAATGATGTCCAACTGGCGGGTATTGTTCAGAATCTGCATTAACGCCATTTCTGCTTGTTCAAGCAGAAGTTGCTGGGCGAACAAATCTCCGCAGGTATATCCGGTAATACACATTTCGGGAAAAGTAAGGATCTGCACCCCTTTGCCTTCGGCAATGGCAATAAGACCCTCCAGTCTTTCTGAATTAAATTTGCAATCTGCAACCTTTACGCGGGGAACAGCCGCCGCAACTTTTACGAATCCGTAGTTCATTTTCTATCAGGGTTTATCATTTCTACCGGCAAAAGTAGGCATTTTAATCGAATCTTTGTATTTTTGTCAAATTTGAATTGATACATTATAATATTAAATCGCACAAAAACATGAAGAAGATGCTTATGGCTGCCGGAATGGCTGCCGTGATGACTGCTTGCGGCACAAGTGCACAGAAAGCAGCCACCGATGCCGGAAACCCTTTTCTGGCTGAGTATTCAACTCCTTTTAATGTTCCACCGTTCGACCGGATCAAAGTAGAGCATTACAAAGAGGCTTTCCTGAAAGGGATGGAAGAGCAGAAAAAAGAAATCGATGCTATTGTAAATCAACGTTCGGTTCCGGATTTTGATAATACTATTGCTGCATTCGATCAGAGTGGAGAGTTATTAAATAAGGTGAATACAGTATTTTATGGGTTGAACAGTTGTAATACGAACGATGAAATGCAGACCCTAAACAAAGAGCTTACCCCATTGCTTTCGGCACACCGTGATGATATTAGTCTGAACCCTGCTCTGTTTGCTCGTGTGAAAGAGGTTTATGAACGACGCGAGCAATTGGGTTTAGATAAAGAACAGAATAAATTACTGGAAGAGACTTACAAGAAATTTGTTCGTGGAGGTGCTAATCTCGATTCTGTTGACCAGGCAAAGTTGCGCCAGTTGAATAGCGAGATTTCAATGTTGCAGTTGACTTTTGGGCAGAATCTGCTGAAAGAAACCAATGCTTTCCGGTTGGTTATAGATAAGGAAGAGGACCTTGCCGGATTGCCGGAAAGTCTCGTGGCATCTGCAGCCGAAGCAGCTAAGTCAGAGGGGCTGGAAGGAGAGTGGCTTTTTACTTTACACAATCCGAGTGTGATGCCTTTTTTGCAATATGCAGATAATCGTGAGTTGCGTGAAAAGATATTTAAGGGATACATCAATCGTGGCAATAATGGTAACGAGACAGACAATAATGAAATTGTGAAGAAATTGGTTACTTTACGTCTGGAGAAAGCTAAACTGATGGGATATGCCGATTATGCTTCTTATGTTTTGGAAGACCGTATGGCGAAGAACGAGGAGAATGTGTATCGTTTACTGAATCAGATCTGGACTCCTGCAGTTGCGAAAGCTAAGGAAGAGTTAGTTGACATTCAGGCTGAAATTAAAAAAGAAGGAGCTAACTTCACCCCTGAAGGATGGGACTGGCGCTACTATTTTGAGAAAGCAAAGAAAGCAAAGTTCAGTCTGGACGAAAATGAAATACGTCCCTATCTTGAATTGAATAATGTTCGTGACGGCGCCTTCTATGTGGCTAATAAACTTTATGGTATCACTTTTTCCGAAATAAATGACATACCAAAACCGCATGAAGAAGCACAGGCTTTCGAGTGCAAAGATAAGGACGGTAGTCATCTGGGGGTGCTTTATATGGATTTCTTTCCCCGTTCAAGCAAGCGAGCAGGTGCATGGTGCGGGACTTACCGCTCTCAAACCTATCGTGACGGCAAACGTTTGGCACCGGTAGTAACAATTGTGTGCAACTTCACCAAACCCTCTTCGGGTCAGCCTGCTTTGCTCAGTGCAGATGAAGCCAGCACTTTATTCCACGAGTTTGGGCATGCATTGCACAATTTGTTTAAAGATGTACGTTTTTATGGAGTATCCGGAGTGCCGCGCGATTTTGTAGAGCTACCGTCCCAAGTTATGGAACATTGGGTATTTGAGCCGGAAGTACTGAAGGTATATGCAAAACATTACCAGACCGGTGAGGTGATTCCTTCTGCTTTGATTGAAAAACTTGATAAGAGTGGCAAGTATGGACAAGGATTTGCTACGACCGAATATCTTGCTGCTTCTTTGCTTGATATGGATTATCATGTGCTCAAAGAAATTCCCGGAGATATGGATATCGTTAAATTTGAAACAACTGTACTTAAAGAACGAGGGTTGCCGAATCAGATACCTCCCCGTTATCGTACTACTTATTTTAACCATATTATGAATAGTGGATATACGGCTGGTTATTATAGCTATATTTGGGCTGAAGTGCTTGATAGTGATGCTTTTGAAGCCTATAGGGAGACTGGAGATCTTTTTAATCAGGAAGTAGCATCCAGATTCCGTCGCTATATTCTCACTCCGGGAGGAATTGACGATGCTATGAATATGTATAAGAACTTTCGCGGAAAGGAACCGGGTATAGAACCTTTGTTACGGAACAGAGGATTGTAGATTGGCTTATACAGGGCTTTTACATTGTACTATAGGGGAAGAAACAATCTTCCCCTTTTATTTTTTGCTAAAAATAAACGCAGAAAATATAAAAAATACAAATAATAGTTATTATATTTGCAGCGGTTTATTGAAATAAACACAAAATACCAACAATTATTAACTATTAAAAGAATTAGAAAAATGAAAGAGTACATTGATGTTTTGAAGAAGTGGAAAGACTTTGACGGAAGAGCCAGAAGACGTGAATACTGGATGTTTGTCTTGTTTATGGCTATTTTCGCTATTGTTGCAGGTATTATTGATGGCATTTTAGGTACAGTTTGTGTATTTGTAGGGCTTTATTATCTGGCTATGCTCCTGCCTATGATTGCTGTTAGCGTGCGTCGTATGCACGATATCGGTAAAAGTGGATGGTGGTTGTTTATCACTTTTGTGCCGGTAATCGGTAGCCTTTGGTATCTCTTCCTGACTATCCAGGATGGACAGCCGGGCAGCAACCAATATGGTGAAAATCCCAAAGGAGTTTAATACGTACATATTATTGTCATAAGAAACGGCATGCAAAAGTCATTTTGTATGCCGTTTTTCTATTTTATCAAAAAAATATCCGTATTTTGTTTGCGAAAATAAAAGAACTCTTTATCTTTGCATCAGATTTAAAATTGTAATGAATACAATTTTGTAAAAGAGGAAGAAGATGGAATCATACAACCGATTATTAGAGCATAACATTAAACCGTCCATGCAGCGTATTGCTATCATGAACTATTTGATGGAACATAGGACACATCCGTCGGCTGATGAAATATACACTGCATTATCTCCCTCTATGCCAACACTTTCGAAGACAACGGTTTATAATACTCTTAGACTGTTTTCGGAACAGGGAGCGGCACAAATGCTTACTATCGACGAACGGAATACCAATTTTGACGGAGATACTTCACAACACGCTCATTTTTTGTGTAAACGTTGTGGACGTATTTATGATTTGAAGTGCCAGGTTGAAATGAAACAAGTAGAAGGACTTCAAATGAATGGACATGAAGTAAGTGAAATGCATTACTATTATAAAGGTATTTGTAAGAATTGTTTAAATGATATACGTATTGACTAATTAATTTAAAATTAAGACGAAATGAAAAAGTTTAGATGTACTGTCTGCGGTTATGTTTATGAAGGTGACGCAGCTCCTGAGAAATGTCCTTTGTGTAAAGCTCCTGCAAGCAAATTCGTAGAAGTTGTTGAAGAAGAAGGTGGTGCACTCACTTTTGTTGACGAGCACGTAATCGGTGTGGCTAAGGGTTGTGACGAAGAAATGATCAAAGACTTGAACAATCACTTCATGGGCGAATGTACTGAAGTTGGTATGTATCTGGCTATGAGCCGTCAGGCTGACCGTGAAGGCTATCCTGAAGTAGCTGAGGCTTTCAAACGTTACGCTTGGGAAGAAGCTGAGCATGCTTCTAAGTTTGCCGAACTGCTGGGAGATTGCGTATGGGATACTAAGACAAACCTTGAAAAGAGAATGAATGCTGAAGCCGGTGCTTGCGAAGATAAAAAGCGCATTGCTACACGTGCTAAAGCTTTGAATTTGGATGCTATCCATGATACAGTGCACGAAATGTGTAAAGACGAAGCTCGTCACGGTAAAGGTTTTGAAGGACTTTATAACCGTTATTTCGGTAAGAAATAAATCATATAGATGATTATAGAAAAAGGCTTGTATCTATACGGATACAGGCCTTTTTTGTTAAACTTTCTTTTGAAATGGGGCCGTTAACTGATGATTTTTTTATATTTGTATTTCACTTAAAAGAAAAAGGATTATGAAAAAACTACAGTCTTTAGTGTGTTTTCTTCTTTTGTCAATGACAATTTATGCTGCCGATCAGGTGATTCAGCTGCCCAAGCCCAATATAAATCGTAGCGGACAGTTAATGAAAGCGTTATCCGAGCGCCATTCTGTCCGTGAATATGCTTCCCAAGCTCTGAGCAACACCGATTTATCCGACCTGTTGTGGGCCGCCAATGGAATTAGTCGTCCGGCAGAGGGCAAGCGCACTGCTCCGTCGGCCATGAATCGTCAAGATGTTGATATCTACGTAGTCCTTCCGCAAGGTACTTATTTGTATGATGCTAAAGGACATAAGCTTAACTTGATTTCTGAGGGCGATTATCGTTCGGCAGTTGCAGGGGGACAGGCTTTTGTCAATAGTGCTCCGCTATCATTGGTACTGGTCAGTGATTTATCAAAATTGGGAGATGTGAAAAATAATCGCACTCAAATGACAGGAGCTATGGATGTAGGGATTGTTTCTCAGAATATTTCATTATTTTGTTCCGCAGCGCGACTGGCTACGGTTCCACGCGCAACAATGGATACAACCCAGCTCAGAAGTGCCTTGAAATTGAAAGATGGTCAGATTCCGATGATGAATCATCCGGTTGGATACTTTAAGTAATTGATAAAAGGGTATGGTTTGCCAAAGACGGCACCATACCCTTTTATCATGTTTTTTATTAAAACTTTATTTCTGTTTCAGCAAAAATTCGTCTATTGCTTTTTTATAAGTGGCTTTATCTGCTGCTCCACGGAACAATTGAGGTTCGCCTTCCATGGGAATAAATACAAAAAGAGGAATGCTTGTTGCATTGAACAGGGCAGCCAATTCTTTTTCTTTATCTACATTCACTTTATATATCACGATCTTCCCGTCATACTCTTTAGCGAGCGATTTCATGATAGGGGCTGTCATGCGGCAAGGACCACACCAATCGGCATATAAGTCGATGATAGCTGGTTTATCACCTTTGTATTTCCACTCTTTTGAGTTTTGGTAATCAAACACATCGTTGATAAACATCTCTTTATTCATCACAATGACTTCACCGCTTTTTGCTTCCTTTTTGTTTTGATTTGTCTTGGCTCCATCGTTTACAGCAAACATAATGGTGCTGATCATGGCCAAAGCTACTAATGATAATACTTTCTTCATTCTTTGTCTTTTATTGTGTATTGTTCAATAACTCCTTTCAGTTCGCTACCTTGGATCATACCGGAATGTCTCCAGACTGCTTCTCCCGTTTTGAAAAGGATGAAAGTAGGCACTGCCTGGATTCTGTATTTTACCGCCAAGTCCTCATGGGTATCCACATCTATTTTTACAATGCGGGCTTTTTCTCCTATCTGTTGTTTCAAATCTTCAAGAATCGGTTTCATTGCTTTGCAAGGTCCACACCATTCTGCAAAAAAATCTACTAAAACGGGACTTTGTGACTGTATTAAATCTTCGAATTTTTCCATAATTTTTTCCTTTCTTTTGATAAATATAAGCCCTCGTTTAGACAGGGCAAATATAGCTATTTGTTTTATTATAATAACAGAGAAACCCCGATTTTGTTCATCATATAGTAACCTTGCATTCATCCTCCTGTAATCTGAAAACAGGATCTTTGCGTAACGAAAAAACAAAAAGTTATGCATTTACGCACGTATTATCCCACAGTAGTTCTTTCGGATATTCATCTGGGAACACAGCATTCTAAAACAGAAGAGGTTACTCACTTTTTGAAATCGATTAATTGTGACCGCCTGATCCTGAATGGTGATATCATCGATGGATGGCATTTACAGAAAAGCGGTTTGGGAAAATGGAAAGCTAAACATACGGACTTCTTTAAAGTGATTATGAAAATGATGGAGAATTTCGGAACACAGGTGATTTATGTTCGTGGCAATCATGATGACTTTCTGGATAATCTGGCACCTTTGAACTTTTATAATGTCCAAATTGTGAAAGACTGCATCTATGAGAGTCATGGCAAACGTTATTATGTGACCCATGGAGATATTTTCGATACAGTGACCACCCAAATGAAGTGGTTGGCGAAACTGGGAGACACTGGATATACTTTTCTGTTGTGGTTGAATAAAGTTTATAACGCCCGCAGAATGAAGCAGGGTAAGCCTTATTATTCTCTTTCTCAATCTATCAAGAATAAAGTGAAGACCGCTGTTTCTTATATTTCTGATTTTGAAAAAGAGCTTGTAGGACTGGCAAAAGTTAAAAGGTGTGATGGGGTGATATGCGGGCATATTCATCACCCTGCCAATACTTATTGTGATGGTATTCATTATCTTAATTCGGGTGACTGGGTAGAAACACTTTCGGCTTTGACAGAAGATGAAGAAGGAAACTGGACTATCCGTTATTTTGATAGTGAACTATTGAAAGAAAATAATAACAAAGAGAAAAAAACTACACCAATAACTAAAGCATCATGAAATTTTTGTTTATCGTTCAAGGAGAGGGGAGGGGACATTTTACCCAAGCCATTACTCTGGAAGATATGTTGTTGCGTAATGGACACGAAGTAGTGGAAGTACTTGTCGGGAAAAGTTCATCACGTACTTTACCCGGTTTCTTTAACCGAAGTATTCAGGCACCCGTAAAGCGCTTCACCAGTCCGAATTTTTTGCCTACCACTGAAAATAAGCGGGCTAATCTGAAAAAGAGTTTTGTTTATAACCTGATACGTACACCGGAATACTTTCGCAGCATGTGTTATATCGATCAGCGTATTAAGGAAACAGGGGCGGAAGTCGTGATCAACTTCTACGAACTTCTGACTGGACTTACCTACGCACTCTTCCGTCCCTCTGTTCCTTATGTCTGCGTCGGGCATCAATATCTGTTCTTGCATAAAAACTTTGAGTTTCCACGGAAATCTATGATCCAACTTTCCATACTTCGCTTTTTTACACGTTTGACGAGTCTGCGTGCCAATAGGCGGTTAGCGCTTTCTTTCCATAAGATGAATCCGGACCGGGCAGAAGGTATAACCGTCGTTCCTCCTCTGCTTCGTAGGGAAGTGGCTGCCATCCAACCGGAACAAGGCAATTATATTCACGGATATATGGTTAATTCCGGTTTTGCAGATAGTGTAGAAGCCTTTCATGTCTTACATCCTGAAGTACCTATGCATTTTTTCTGGGATAAACAGGATGTTGACGAGGTAATCAAGGTAGATGCTACCCTAAGTTTCCATCAGATTGATGATGTGAAATTCCTCAACCGAATGGCCGGTTGCAGAGCATATGCCAGTACGGCCGGTTTTGAATCTATTTGTGAGGCAATGTATTTGGGAAAACCTGTACTGATGGTACCTGCCCATATCGAACAGGATTGCAATGCCTATGATGCTTACCGGTCCGGTGCCGGAATTATTGGCGAATCTTTTGATTTGGAGTCGTTGCTACGTTTTGCCGGGACGTATGTTCCCAACAAAGAGTTTATTCGTTGGGCCCGTAGTAGTGAGCGGCAGATTATAGGAGAACTCGAACGACTTATCGACCAGCAGTCGGTCATTACTGTACCTACATTAACTAATTATTTTCCGATATGAAATTGAATAAAACTGATTATGTGCTTGAACGTACATCCGATGGAGGTTATTATGCCTGGCTTATTGTAAGTATGCAGTGTAATGCGTATGGTGATTCACCTGAAGAAGCGGTAATAAATCTGGAACAAACCATGGAAGATATGGTTGAAGAGATGTATTTGGTAGAAGATTTTGTCTGAAGCTATCAGGTAATCAGTGGGAGTGAAGAATTTTATTGAGAAATACTTCCATTGATATTTTAAAGAAAGAGAGTACACTTTAAGCGAAGTGCACTCTCTTTTTATATTATTCCACAATATCGAGTTCTTTGATGATATGTGAAGCGCCTGCATATTTATCAATAATAAATAGAGTATAGCGGATGTCAACCACTGCTGCACGTTGTGAAGAAGGACGGAAAGCAATATCTCCTGTCAAACCTTCATAATTACGGTCGAATCCGGTACCAATCAGTTGACCTTTTCCATTGAATACCGGACTTCCGGAGTTTCCTCCTGTGTTGTCTGTATTGACAATGAAACATACTGGCATTTCTCCGTTTTTCATAGCGTAGCGTCCGAAGTCTTTCGCCTGATATAGTTGTTTCAGTTTGGTGGGTACTACAAACTCCCAATTGCCAGGATCTTCTTTCTGCATCACACCTTTCAGAGTCGTATAGTAGTTGTATACTGTTCCGTCAGCAGGTTCGTACGGCAATATCTGACCATAAGTCAATCTGAGAGTCGAGTTTGCATCCGGATAGATAGGTGTGCCGGCGGCCTGGTGCATGTCCATCATACCTTTCACCCATACTTTGTGGGCGGCATCATAGTTTTTATTGGCATCTTTCATTGCGAGAGCTGTTTGCAGCAATCCGTCTGTGATGGAGTATTTGAAGAGAACCATCCAGTCCTTATCGAGTTTGTTCAGGGTAGGACGAGCGATAAACTTGTCGAAGTTTTCTTTCGACCCGAAGATTGAATACTTGAAGCAAGCATCGATAAAGGCATTCTTATCTCCTTTGAAACGGCTGTTTATTACTTTGAAAATACCTATCTGTTGATCTTCCGGAATATATCCGGCATAGGTTTCGAGCATTTTTTTGCCTACGATTTGTTCTACTTCCGGGAAAGGGACAGATGCAAAATATTTATCTGCTGCAATTTTCAGTTTATCGGTTTCTTCTTTAATTTTTGAAGCATTTTTACTTTCAAGCGCTTTTTTCAATCCGTCGGTTGAAGGGATTTTCATAAAATCAAGTGCAGTTACCAATGCTTCGTTAATAGCTTGTTGATGATACATCGCATCATGGCGGTGAGCTACAATCGAACGTATTTCGTCGAAGGCCTTCTGGTAAGAATCATCTTTCTTCTCACGTCCCATTGCCAATAACTGTTCTTGTTGCTTTTCTTTGGTATCCAACACTTTTAGGCGAACAAGCCCTTCGTTCATGCCAATGGCATTTTTCCAGTAATTAGCTGAAGAGGCATATTTGCTTGCGTAATGTATGCGCACCGCAGGATCTTTCAGCATTTGTTCCATCAGTACAGCTTGTCTTGCTTCGCGTACATGATGGCGCATGAAGTTAGTGGTTTGCATCCGTTCTTTTACTTCGTCGGCAATCATGTAGCGCCAGTTACGTCCGGGAAATCCCATAACGAAGGTGAAGTCACCCTCTTTTACTCCTGCCAAACTAATTGTCAGGTGTTTTTTTACTTGTAGGGGCACGTTGTCTTTAGAATATTCTGCCGGCTGGCCACTTGGGTCTGCGTAAATGCGGAATAAAGAGAAGTCTCCTGTGTGACGCGGCCACATCCAGTTATCTGTGTCAGCTCCGAATTTGCCAATAGAGGAGGGAGGAGCACCTACCATGCGGATGTCACTGTAGACGGTCTTTACAAACAGATAGTACTTGTTACCGCCATAAAACGGTTTCAGTTCCAGGCGTGTTGCCGGTGTGATTTGGATTTTTTCCGCCTTTGCGAAACGGTCGGCAACCGTTGCCAGATATTTGGGAGACAAATAATTGACTCCGTTAGGATCATCATCTTTTTTGAGCTGTTCATTTACATAGTCCGTTACGTCGAGAATACGGTCGATAAAGGTTACTGTCAGTCCTTTGCATGGTAACTCTTCGTTTCGGCTCATTGCCCAGAATCCGTCTGTCAGATAGTCATGATCTACACTGCTGTGTTGCTGGATCGCCCCATATCCGCAATGGTGGTTGGTCAGTACCAATCCTTCCGCTGAGATAATTTCACCGGTACATCCGCCTCCAAAATGCACAACAGCATCTTTTAAAGCTATTCCGTCCGGATTGTAAACCTCTTCAATGGGGATTTGTAATCCAAGGTCCATCATGGCAGCTTCATTCTGCGCTTTCAGGTCAGTAAGCATCCACATTCCTTCGTCGGCACTGATGGTCAGTGCCATCAGTGCGAACGTAGTAGATAATAATTGCTTTTTCATCATTATTCAACAATCGTCATTTCGTTAATCAAATGTCCGCATCCTCCCAGTTTTTCAAGGATAAATAGTACATAGCGAATATCCAGATTGATACAGCGTTGCAGGTTGTTATCGAAATTGATGTCGCCACTCAGTGACTCCCAGTTACCATCAAACGCACAGCCAATCAGTTCTCCATTTTCATTCAATACCGGACTTCCGGAGTTACCGCCGGTAATATCGTTAGTAGACAGGAAGCAAACAGGCATTTCACCATTCGGTAATGCGTAGCGTCCGAAGTCCTTTTTCTCAATCAGCTCTTTCAGTTTGGCCGGGACCACGAACTCACGGTCTTCCGGGTTCTCTTTTTCAAGGATTCCATCGGTTGTTGTGTAATATTTATAATATACACCGTCTTTGGGGCTATATGGCTTCACATTTCCGTAAGTCAGTCGGATTGTGAAATTTGCATCGGGATAAGATGGTGTAGGCAATTTCATTTCACCCAATCCACGGATATATGTTTTATGTAATAAAGCCAGTTCTTCCGGCAGTTTGCCCATCTGTGCAGCCAGGTCGGTATATTTATCAAATTTAGCACGTGAGTATTGTGTGGCTATATCTTTTTCGATTGCCTTTACAGTTGGCTTTTTGATAAACTTATCAAAATTAGACTGATTTGCTAAAATTGAAGTATCATACATTGCATCCACGTATGCATTGTAGTCTCCTTTATATTCTTTTTCAATCACCTCGTAGATAGCGGGACGCTGTCCGGCAGGAACCATCTCTGCATAAAGTGGTAGCAAAGCTTTGGCTACTTTACGATCTACTTCGTGGTCGTAATCTTTATTATGGATGTTGTCAAACACCTCTTTTAATACCTTGATGTTAGCCTGAATATTAGAGTCGTTTTTCTGCTCTAACGCTTCTTTCAGTTTATCCATCACCAGATAAGGACTGCCAAATTCAATACCGCCGAAGAATGTTTCGGTCAGGCAGGTCTGCTGATATTTGATCGGAGAGGTTTTTGATACGGCTTCATTGATCTTAGATACAACCTGCATATAGTCAGTGTTATTTTTTTCTTTGGCGAATTGTGCAAATTTTGCTTCCTGGTCTGCTTTCGTGCCTAAAACATTATTATCGATAATGGCTTTGTTCATACCGATAGAATTTTTCCAATAATTGCTGGAACCTGCATATTTGTTGGCATATTGAATACGTACTTTGTCGCTGGCATTCATGGCTTCTTTCAGTACGTCCTGACGGGTGCCGCGGATGCGGATACGGGGAGCATTGCTTGCTTCCATACGCTCTTTCACTTCCGATACAGTGAGGTAACGGCTGGTACTTCCCGGGAATCCCATAATCATTGCATAATCTCCCTCTTTCAGCCCTTTGATAGAAATGTTCAGGTGCTTTTTAGTTTTCAAGGGTACATTGGAAGCATTGTATTCTGTCGGTTCTCCGTTGGCATCGGCGTAGATTCTGAACATTGAGAAGTCACCGGTATGGCGTGGCCACATCCAGTTGTCGGTTTCTCCGCCGAACTTGCCGATTGATGAAGGCGGGGCGGCAACCATGCGTACATCCGGATATACTTTCTTATAAAACATGTAGAATTTGTTTCCGGCATAGAAAGGCAATGCTTGCGGAACGATTCCTTTTTTTCCTTTCAGGTCACTCTTTTCGAACAATTCCTTGGCCAGTTTATTGAGAAAAGCACTGCTGAATGATTCTGTCTCGGTGATTTCTTTTGCAGCGATTTTGGCATTTACGATATTAGTGATGTCTTCTATACGTTCGATAAATGTAAACTTTAACCCCGGTGTAGGCAGCTCTTTGTCTCTTGAGGTTGCCCAAAAGCCATCTGTCAGATAATCGTGTTCAACAGAACTATGTTGTTGGATAGAAGCGTATCCGCAGTGATGGTTAGTTAATATCAATCCTTCCGGTGAAATGATTTCTCCGGTACATCCCCCACCGAAGATACCTACAGCATCTTTCAGTGAAACTCCGTTCGGATTATACAGGTCTTGGGCTTCAAGTTTCAGTCCCTGTTTTTTCATCATATCGATAGAGTGTTGTTCCTGCATCAGTTGCAGTAACCACATACCCTCGTCCGCCTTTGCGGAACAAACGACCAACGCAGTCAGCGCCAGTAAGTAAAGTTTGAGTCTGTTCATTAGTTTATTAAAAAATTAGTATGATTTGTTGCTTTTCTATTTTAATCTATGATCAATTTGTTTCCTTTGATAGCGTCCATCACATTAGCGGGCGGACGTTGGTTTATTAGTTCATTTTTCATAAAGTCCATGTAAGGAGCCACATGTTTGAAGAACTGATGATATCCTTTGCACAGGTAGTTGAGCCCCGGTTCGCCGTTTGCTGTGCGGCTGAAACGATTCTTAGGGCATTCGCCATTGCAGGCAAACAGAAATTCGCATTCCTTGCATTGGGTGGGCAGTGAATTCTGTTTCATTTGTCCGAAAGACGTCTGGCGTTCGCTGTACATCATTTCTACCAGAGTCTGATTGTAAATGTTTCCCAATTTGAATTCCGGAAACACAAAATGGTCACATGAATATACATCGCCATTGAACTCCATTACACCGGCATGTCCGCAAGTTTTTGCCATAGAACAGACACCCGGTTGTTCTCCTACCCAGTTGGCAAGAGTAGAGTCGAAAAGTTGGATATAATAGTTACCTACATCTTCTTTCACCCACTCGTCGAAAAGTGTACAGAGAAAGTTTCCCCATTGTTCAGGAGTAACGGAGAATTCAGCTATTTTTCCATCTTCCCGTTGTGTCAGGGATGCCAGATGGCGTCCGTCTTTATGGGGAAAAATTCGTTCCACTATTGGGGCAAACTGAATATAATGGCAATCTAACTCCTTGAAAAAATGATAAAAGTCGAGCGGATAGTCTGCATTAAAATCATTCACTACCGCCATAGCATTCCATTCTACTCCATGCTTTTTTAAAAGATTGATACCATTCATGACTTTCACAAACGATGGCTTTCCAAGTTTGTTCTTTCGGTATTCGTCGTGAAATTCCTGAGGCCCATCTATCGAAACTCCTACCAACCAATTGTTCTCACGAAAAAAATCGCACCACTCGTCGGTTAGCATGGTACCGTTGGTCTGTATACAGTTGTCTATGCTTCTTCCGCGAGCATATTTCTTTTGCAGTTCCATCGCTTTCTTATAGAAAGAGAGTGGACGCATCAATGTCTCTCCTCCGTGCCAGGTGAAGAGTACCTGCGGCATAGTTTGCGAATTGATGTATTGTTCGATGAACTTTTCGAGTAATTCATCACTCATCACATGTTTGGGATTTTCTTGATAAAGTCTGGACTTTTCCAGATAATAACAATAATCACATGCAAGGTTGCATACAGCCCCTACGGGCTTGAGCATTACGTATAGCGGCTTGGCAAAGGGTGCGTAGGTAGTAGACATTTTCTATATTATACGATTACAATTTTACGGGTTAACGGGCTGACTAATTCAATAACTCATTGACTATTTGTCAACTCCGAAAGTGCAAATTTAGATAAAGTAAATGAAAAATCCGTCCTTATATAGATGTTTATAAGGATTATTAAAGAAAAGAGTCTTACAAGTTTTAAATATTGATAAAATGTTTCATTTGCTTACGAATCCGTTGTACCTTTGTCACCGAAAAAGTTGTGTATCCTATGAATAAAGTATTGCCTTTTTTACTTTTGCTTTTTGTTTTCACTTCTTGTAGCCGTAAGTATAAGATTGAAGGCGCCTCTTCTGTAACCAGCCTGGATGGTAAGATGCTTTTTATTAAAGTGCTTCAGAACGGTGAGTGGCTTAATATTGATTCTGCAGAAGTGATACATGGATTGTTTTCGATGAAAGGCAAAGTGGATTCGGTAGTGATGGCTACACTTTATATTGGCGACGAGAGTATCATGCCTTTGGTAATTGAAAAAGGTAATATTCAAGTTTCAATTACAAATACTGAATTGGTTGCGAAAGGCACCTCCTTGAACAATGCACTTTATGCTTTTATTGATAAAAAGAACTCATTAGATATCCAGATAGAAGAGTTGCAACGTAAAGAGGCACGCATGGTGATGGATGGTGCTGACTTGGCAGATATTCATGAACAACTGACTCACGAAGGTGATTCGTTGATGCAGGATATGAATGGTTTTATCAAAAAATTTATTTCCGATAATTACGAAACGGTTTTAGGTCCAAGTGTATTTATGATGCTTTGCAGTACTTTGCCTTATCCGGTTATGACTCCTCAAATTGAGGACATCATGAAAGATGCTCCTTATTCTTTTAAAAATAATAAATTAGTAAAAGATTTTGTTACAAAAGCGAAATCAAACATGGAGCTGATTGAAGAGCATCAGCGCATGGAACAAAATGCAACTTTAAATCGTTAAACTTTAAGTTTTTTCCGTATTTTTGCGAAAAACTTAATGAAAATGAACACGCACTTACGATTTGGTTATCTTTTTGTTGTTTTATTTGGTCTTTTGGTTGTATCATGTCATTCGACACCGGATACAGTTGTATTATCATTGTCTCAAGCTGAGAGAATAATGGAATCTGATCCGGATAGTGCTATGACTATTTTAAAGCACATCCCAACTCCTGAAAGCCTTCATGGCAGAGCTCAAGCAGATTATAGCCTGCTAATGACTCAGGCTATGGACAAGAATTACATGAAATTTACTTCGGATTCCCTTATTAAATTTGCGGTTGGTTATTATGGATCTTATACTGAAGATATTGTATCCAAAGGAAAAGCTTTCTATTATTATGGAAGAGTGATGGAAAGTCTTGATAAAGTGGAAGACGCTATGAAATTTTATTTGAAGGCGAAAGATGTATTAGGAAATAGCCATGAATATAAATTGTTAGGATTGATGTCTGAGGGAATAGGAAACTTAAATAGAAAACAAAAGCTTTTTGATGCTGCATTAAATGACTTCAGAGCTTCTTTACAATTTTATTCTCAAATACCAGATTCTTTAGGGATTAGTTTTGCTTATAGGAATATCGGTAGGGTATTTCTATATAAGGAACAATTGGATAGTGCATATCACTATTTTGATAAAGCTTTGCATATAGCTGATATTAAAAAATATCCGTCTGCATCCTCGATATTGTTAGAAGTCGGAGTAATACATCGGTCTGCAAATGATTATTTGGGCGCTGAGAATTGTTTTTTATCTTTTATAGAAAGGGAAATTAATAAAGACAACCTGTATTCAGGTTATTTAGCTTTGGGAAACTTATATCTTTATATGAATCGGCTAAAAGAGGCTAAAATGTATTTAGCTTTATGTCTTAAAAGTCCAAATATTATTGTAAAGAGAGATGCTTGTGAATGTTTATATGATTTAGAGAAAGAATTAAATAACTTTGGAGTAGCTATTGGTTATAAAGATATAGCTGACTCTTTACAATCAATAACTCAAGATATTGATATTCGAAATACCATAGCTGATTTGCGGAGTAAATATGATAGTGAAAAATGGCAAAAAGAAAGTTTGCAAGCCAGTATTGAGAAAAAGAATATTCTTTTGACAGGTTCATTTGTAGGCTTTATTGCTATATTAGTCATTATATATATTTATTATAAATATCGAATTAACCAGAAGTTAATCAGAGATATCAGCCAAAGGATTCGTCAGAATGCTACTGAGATAGAGATGTATCAAGAGCAAATACTCAATTATAGAAATTTACAAAAAGAAACATTAAAAGATTATCGAAATCAGATAGGAGAATTGCAAGGAAAAGTGTCTGTGCTTGAGGACCAGAATAAGACATTATCTATTCATTTAGTTGAAAAGAAAGGGAACATACCAGATAGTGACGATAATGATCTTTATGCTATCTACATGCAAGGACTTCGTATACTGCTTATGTTGAGAAAGAAGGAGGATATGGATAATAATCCTGATAAAAAACAACTTTTGGATGGTGATTGGGATAAGTTGTTTCATCTTTCCAATGCTTTACACAATGATTTCATCATGCGTATTAAGAAGGAATTTCCTAATTTGACTAAGCACGATCTTGAAATTTGTTGCTTGCTGAGATTTGGCATTACGCATGATGTTTTGGGGCTCGCTTTTCTAACAACTTCTGAGTCGGTGACAAAAGCTAAAGGACGTTTAAAAAAACGATTAAACTTATCTACATCCGATGATTTGGATGATTTTTTGCGAAAATATTAGTTTTGGCAGATTTGAATTGTCCGGGTATATATCTATGTTTGATTACTTAAATTGTTTATATATAGTATATTATCTTGTATTAACCCTTCCTGTATTTGTCCGGGTAATTTTTTTTGTTATCTTATTCAAATGCACTACATTTGACGAAACCAAAACAATATAGAATATGAAATTGCGTGTTATTTTATCATTAATTATGGTATTGCTCATTGGGCAATCCATATGTGCTATGTCAACTCAAGTCCTCCGTAGACCTATTGTTCTTGATGGTGAATTGATTGATAATGGAACTCGTTCCTTAAAGCCATCCATTCCTATTTCTGCAGATATTGATGGTACTATTTTATCTATTGAGTTTATAGAAGCTATAGGTAATGTAGATATTGCAGTGAAAGAAATTACTGATGCTAAAAAAGAAGTTTATTCGTCTTCTATGGATGTAACAGCTGCCGGTCAGGTTACTTCGTTCTCTATTGCTGATTTAACTCCGGGAACTTATGTGCTTGAATTTACCAATGCAGCTGGTGGGTATGTATATGGACAGTTTATTGTAGAATAGTTGTTATAATGAAGAGAATTTTATTATCAACATGCGACAGAACGTATACGCAATTAGGTAATCAGGAAGCCTTGGTTTCCTTATTGAAAGGTGCGGGGTATGACGTGAACTATACATCGGAAGTAAGTGAACAAGAGTGGGGTAATTATCCTTTGATTATCGCTTTTAAAGATGAGGAGTATGTTCGTATTAAAGAAATGAATTTACAAAATAATTTGTTGTCAGTCAATGAATTAATGGGTGATACTTGTTTGTTGCCCTCTCGTGACAGATGGACGAATAATGTGAATGATAATGAGAAGAAATCTATTTTGATTTGGGTTAATGAGTTTCATTCTATATTGAGGATCTTAGCTCTGTTGAAAGGATATTCCACGTGGAGTACTGCGTCTGTAGTCGATTTGAAATTACGTGATTTCACTCGGGTTGTACAAACCTTCCAAGCGCAGCTATGCCAGACCTCCGAAGTGATGGAGCATGCTTCGAAAGCTGATTTAATCATAAGTGATGGACTTTTCGCTGCTCAAGCTGTTTTAAATCATAAGCCTGTGATTATTGTTGACTCTTATGGTTGGAATGGTTTAGTTACTGATGCTACGTTTATGAGTCAATATGTTGCCGGTTTTACTGCAAAACCTGTTCAGAGTGATAGAGGGTATTTCCCATTATATGATTTATCTATTGCGATAAATAAGGCATTTGAAATGGAGCAGTCTGAGTTGAAAAGTTGCTCTAATAAACTCCTACAGGAGAATGAGCATATGTGTGAGAAGATTCTAAGAGTAGTTTCATCTCGGTGTTAACATTGATGTAGCACTGGATTGGGACTTGTTTTTTTATATAGTACTATCATATGTTTTTAGTTTAATTGTTTAATACTTAAATGGTTGCTGTGTGCGGGGTGCGTGATGTATCTCGCACATTTTTTATTCTGTGTGCTTTTAGGGTTCTTATGGAGAGGAAGAAATTAATAAGATAGTATACAAGAAGTTAACATCGTAATTTTACGAAGTTAACTTCTTGCAATTACGAAGTTAACTTCTTGCAATTACGATGTTAACTTCGTAAAGTTACAATGTTAACTTCCTGTTTTTATGTGGTTTTGTCATCTACCAATATATAACATTCTTCGTTTTTTTTATCTGTTATGATCGTATATTTGCTGCCTATTTCTTCCAAAATTCTTTTTAATTTGTTGATGGCACTTGTCATATTATTGGTTGGATCAGCATTTTGAGGCCAGAATTCTTTCTTTAAATCACTTTTATTTATTCTGTAATTTGGACTGTTTAAGAAAAAAGTTAATATTTTTTGTTGCTGATTAGGCATTTTGATCGGATGGTTGTTGAATAAGACAAAATCTTTTTCAAAAACAAATTGATCCTTTAATGATAACTCTTCTTTTATGGTAGAATTAGTTTGCTTTTCTGTTTCTACACTACTGCCGACTGGTATGGTTTCGATGATATGAGGTGCAGGCTCTGCTGTATCGGCTGCTGGTACTGATGTCTTTTTTCGATACTTTCTATGATACCGTATAAACAGAATGATGATGTAGATGAGAATCAGTTCCACTATTAAATTGATGTAGATATTGGTTTTAGGCATTCGCTTCCACAAAGTTGAGAAATTATAGTCGATATACATAATGTAATCTACATTGACAATTTCATTTTCTAAACGATAGATAATCGTTTCTGCATTGTGGGGGATACTACTTGGGGGCTGACTCCATATTTCTCTCTGTAAATGTTTGGAGACAATGATTGCGGTGTTGACATATCCCTTTATATCATTTTTATTTAAGTTTTTAATTATTAAGTTCTGTATGTCAGTACTCTGTAAACTGTCCATCATAAGTAAGCCTAATTGGCGGGCTAAGAATATTTCGGTATCGATATCTTGAATTTTATGTTGATAGGTAAATAGCGTATCTTTTGAACAAAAAGTACGAGTTTCGTATGTTCCTATTTTCTTAGGTGAATTGCTAAGTCCATTCAAAGGTAAATCCTTGCATTTTTGTGCAATGTTGTTAATTACCGCTTCTTTTAAAATATTTTCGACTTGTGGCTTGAATGTTTCTTTTTCTTTTTGAATAAGGGAGTGGATGATTGTATAGGTTGAGACCCCTATAGCAATCATAATGAATAGTATAATGACTCCGATTATTAAAAATATTCTTTTATTCATATTGCCATATCTTGTGTTGGTGCTGCAAAGTTACTTTAAAAGTTTTAATTTTCCGTCTTATTTGTTGAATTAATAATAAAATCAATTGCTACCTTATTAGAACTTAATATATTGATATTTAGACGTCATTTAATAAAATGACGTTATCAATAAAAGTGTTGACGTAGAATGTTTGCATGCTTCTACTCGCTCGCTTATCTTTGCTGATATTTATTAATTTATTGGTAAAATGAAAATAAAGATTTTGGCAGTATTGGCCGTTGTTACAGTAGTTGTAGTTTCTATGTTTATAAGAGAAAAGCGAAAAGATTCTTCATCTTTAGTAATGATGAATATAGAGGCATTGGCGACAGGTGAAGGGACTTCACCCGCTATATGTTTTGGATATGGTTCAGTGGTTTGTCCCAATGATGGATCTAAAGTATTATATTACTATTAATAAACCTTATGAAACACTATCTGACATTTCTCGTTCTTTTGGTAATATTTACCGGGTGCACTTCGGATTTGCCAAAAGATCGAGTGTTGTATGCTTCTTTCCCTAAGGAAGAGACACTACACTCCAAGGTCATTCAGCTTGATTCAGTTTATATGCGTTATCCGTTTCGGATTCATGTGTCCGGTGATCAGGCGGTCGTTTTGGATTTACATGGTAGTGATGTGTATTGTCATCTTTTTCATTACCCTGATTTCCACTATCTGTCTTCGTTTGGCAGGCGGGGAGACTCACCGGAAGAGATGCTTTCAGTAGAAACAGTGAAATGTATAGATGGTTCGTATTGGACTTTAGATGCCAACAAAGGCGAGTTAACTAGGTTTGAGTTTGTTTCGGATAGAGATTCGCTTCTGCGTGCAGAAGCGATCTCTTTCGATAAAGACAGCATTCTGCGTGCTCTCGATTTTGTTGCATTCAATGATACTACTTTTCTAATTCCCGACTATTCGGGAGATAGTCGTTTTTGCTGGGTGAACCGGCAGGGAAAGTTCTTGAAGAAAAGTGGAACAATTCCTTCTTCCAATGAAGAAGCCTTGAAGGAAGCTCGTCCGGCTTTGGCACAAGCTTGGCGTAGTTTTATCGACTACAATCCTCACAATGGTGTGTTGATTGCCGCTACTCAATTAGGAGAGATTCTTGAAATTTATAATCTTCAAAATGGTTCTCATAAAGTCTGTCAAGGTCCAAAAGGAGAGCCGGAATTTAAGTTGGCAGGTGGCTATGCAATTCCTGACGGGATCATGGGATTCTCGGATGTACAGGTTACAGATGATGCTATTTACGCTATTTTTCATGGACGCACATTTAAAGAGATCATGGCGCAACACCAGAAGGAAGGAAGAGCTACAGATGGTGGACAGTATATTTATGTATTTAATCTTGAGGGTGAACCTTTGTGTAAATACACCTTAGATCGTTATATCACAGGTTTCCATGTAGATGAAAAAAATAAGACTATTACAGCGACAGATGTTAATAATGACCAGCCCATTGTGGAGTTCCGCTTTAGTTAAGGTCAAGTGTAACAGGTTCGAAAAGGAGCGGGTAAAGCCGACTTGTCGATAGGGAAGCTATTTCTCCGCTCCTGACAACCTTTAGAAAAGGAGGTTTAACAGGCACAAATATAATAAAAAACTGATGGAAAACATAAATGAAGCATTTAGATTTTCTGCTGGAGGGAGCTGGCTCTTCCAAGAAAGGAGACAGAAATATACAAAACTACGTTAGTAAAAATGAATATATATATGAAAAAGAGAGTTTATGTGGCATTGAGTATTGCTATTGTTATTATGTCTGCTGGTTATAACATTTATCAGAACCAAAAAGCTGAAACAACCTTGTCTGATTTGACTTTAGCTAATGTAGAGGCTTTGGCCGATACAGGTGAAGGAGGTGGTGAAACCGTTAAATGTTATTGTAGGGCTTCAGATGGCAGATATGTTTGCTCCGCTCTTGGGAACCTGGCTTATTGTGGAGCTGATCCTTGTTCTAATCATGATGGAAATTGTCGTTAAACAAGTAGGTTAATAATGAACTAAGATTCATATGTGATAGTAAAAACATATGAATCTTAGTCTTTGAAATAAAGTTATTGGTTTATATTATGAAAAAAATAGCATTCTTGTTGCTTATTTGTTTTTTGTTTGCATGTAGTCGTCAAGCAAAGAATATTCCTCATTCTGGAGAGAGCCTGTTAAATAAGAAAATATATTTGGATTCGGTAATTGTTGATGCCAGTTATACCAGTGGTTGGGGAAATTTTTATTTAGTTGACTCTATTATTACGTTTGCTGATACATATTATTCTAAATTTTATGATTATAAGGCTAATTCTGGTGATTTTGTTGCTGAACATTTTAGAAAAGGCAATGGCCCTGGAGAATTAAATGAATTTATGTTTGCTTATCCTATTCGAAATAAAAAGGATCAGTGTTTAATTGTTGATAATTCAATAATGCTTCATTCCTTTAAACAACAGGATTATGAATTATTTCATCATGGACGAATTAATTTCGGTTGGAATGGAGTATGTAAAGATTATGACTCTCCGAGAGCTTATAATATGATGTATTTAACTGACTATGGAGTTGATTTCTACTATCTAAATGACTCTATTATAATTTTTCCTGTAAACTTAATAGATCGTTTCGTTTCGGAGAAAGAGATAGAATCAGATCGTTATGATAAATTGCACATTTTTGGGGAATTGAACGTAAATACTATGATGGTTGAACGTGTCACGGGAAAAATGCCGGAAATTTATCACGAAAAACCTATTCCGAATTTTGAATCTTTTCGTTTTGCAATGAGAGGAGATACTGTATATGTAAATCATTATGTGGATTCGTTGATTTATGTTTATTTGTATCCGGATGAACTTATTTATACTATGGGGTTTGAAGGTAGAGATGTTGATCGTAATTATACGCAAACAACAGAACTTGACGAGGGGAAGACATTTATGAAAGATTATAAGACTGTTGGTTCAAGTGCTGGATTAGATTATGTACCTGAAACTAATATGTTGATTCGAACTTATGTGAAAGAGAGAATTATAAGAAAAACAGGAGTGCAGTTGTATCAAAACTCAAATATGTTGGCTGATATAGATGTACCCAATTACTTTATGTTTCTTGGATACAATAACGGCTGGTACTATGGAGTACGTAAATTACCTTTAGAAACAGAGAATGATATACGTTTTGTTTTTTATAAATTCCGAATAGAATGAAAACTTTTTCATGTTTTATCACTTTTTTATTTGTGAATATCTGTATATGTTTTGGTCAGAAAAGTAAAGATGAGGTTATTTTTAATAAAAGAAGAGTTGACGTTGGCACTATTATGAATGACACATTACTGAAATGTTCTTTCAAATTTACCAATGTTAGTTCTCATGATATAAAAGTAAATAAAATCTATCGGTCTTGTAATTGCACTAAAGTTTTTGTTACAGATTCTTTACTGAGAACAGGAGAGTCATCTTATATATATATGATTGTAGATACATCTAGTAAAAATGGATATTTTGAGGTTGCTTCTGTGGTTCAGTTGAATACTTTACAAGAAAATTATGCATTAAAGGTGGTAGGGAATAAAAAAGATTAGAAATGAAATATTATAACATATTGTTGTTGATTTCGCTTGTATTAGGGGTATGTTCATGTAAAAATCAAAATGTAGAAAGAAATCTTTTTATAGTTAAGGATTTGGTGGGCCAAAATCTTATACTTCCCGATAGTTTAGTGTTTTTTAATATGGATGGTCAAAATATAGATGTTACAATTCCAAAAACTAAATATAGGATTGTAATGTATGTGGATTCTATTGGTTGTATTAGCTGTAAATTAAAGTTAGCTAAATGGAAACAATTTATTGTCGATGTTGATAGCCTGTCCGAAAAAAACACTTCTTTTCTTTTTATTTTTTATCCTAAAATGAAGAAAGATATTTTTTATGCACTTAAAAATGATAATTTTACTTATCCAATCTGTTTGGATTTGGAAAATACATTTTATGATACCAATAAAATTCCTGGTGATATGATGCTTCAGACATTTCTACTTGATGAAGATAATAAAATTGTAGCAATAGGTAACCCCATTCATAATTCTAAAATTAAAGATTTATTTTTGAATATAATTTCCGGCGGCCAATTTCATCCAGATGAAAAATGTCCTCAAACAGAGGTGAAGATAGATGCTTTGTCTATGGATTTGGGTATGTTTGATTGGAAGAAAGAACAAAAATGTATTTTTACTATACAGAATACCGGTAAGAATCTATTAGTGATTGATGATATCAACACTTCGTGCGGATGTACTACCGTAGAGTATTCAAAAGAACCGGTTCAATCAGGAAAATCGATAGATATAGCGGTAACTTATAAAGCTGAGCATCCGGAGCATTTTAACAAAACAATCACGGTTTATTGCAATTCGGAATCTTCGCCTTTGCAACTGAAGATAAAAGGAGACGCTAAATAAAGGTAAAAATATTGCCGGCTGACGATCGGGTTGTGGTGGACAAATAACCAAGGGGGGCGATTTTGTTCAATGGTTTATTTCTAGGAGTAGTTGGTAAACTTGCTGCAATTCATTGTAAGCCGGCTTTTTATGAAACATAGTATGATTGGGGTATCAGGAAAGAAGAAAATTATGATGAAGACCTATTTGCTTTGCGGATTATTGGGTGCTGTTGTCTGCTGTTCTTGTACGGAGAACAAGCGGCTGAAGTATGCTTTGGAGTTTGCCGGAGAGAATAGGGGAGAACTTGAGAAAGTTTTGGAACACTATAAGGATAGCGGGCTGAAACAGGATGCCGCACGATTTCTGATTGAAAATATGCCTCGTTATTTTAGTTATGAGGGGTGGCAGTTGGATACTTTAAAAGCAATTCATGCGGCTACAGTACATACGGATGGTTGGGTAAATAAGGAAGCTCGTAAAAAGTGGGAGCATTTCTCTTATCGGACTTTAAAAAGGGTATATGATGCTAAGGTAATTAGAGCTGAGTTCCTGATTCATCACATTGATCAAGCATTTGAGGTTTGGGAAAAACGACCTTGGAATAAATATTTGCCGTTTGATGATTTTTGCGAGTTGATTTTACCGTATCGGGTCGGGGATGAACCTTTAGAGGAGTGGCGTAGTTGGTATAAAGAGCGTTATGAATCTATATTGGATTCGCTCTACCAAGGGACAGATGTTGTGGAAGCTACTGATTGTTTGGGAACCTATTTGCGTCAGGAAAAAGATTTCAGGTATAGTGTCGAGCTGGAACTACCGCATCTGGGTGCAGGATTTTTGCTGGCCAATAGGGTTGGAAGTTGTGAGGCTTCTTGTGATTTTACGGTTTATGTCTTACGTGCTCTGGGTATTCCCGCCGCTACAGACATTTATCATTATGGTCCCGGGAAAGGGGCCGGACATGTCTGGAATGTATTGAGGGATACAACAGGGGGATATGTACCTTTCTGGTTTATTCAGACTAAAGTGGAACGGGGAGGAAATGATAAACGTGAAAAAGGGAAGGTGTACAGGCAATGCTTTGGAGCGCAGCAGGAAAAGATATCGGGTATCCGGCGTGATCAGTCGGTTCCGTTCCCACTGAAAGATCCGTATCTGAAAGATGTGACTGATGATTATTTTCCGGCAAACCAGGTTGAAATCGAAATTGATTCTCAGGTTAACAAGAAATACATTTGTTTAGGCGTGTTTACGTTGGAAGGGTGTATGCCAATAGATATTACATTGCAGAAAGGAAACAAAGCTACATTTACAAATGTGGAACCGGGCATTTTGTTTCAACCACTTTATTTTAATGGCCTTAAGTGGGTAGCGGCCGGATACCCTTTTCTTGTGGATGAAAAGGGAGAGGTGAAGTATCATAAGCCTGATTTTTCCAAAAAAGAAAGTATGGATCTGAATCGTAAATTCTTGCTACGGCAATATCTGAAAGATTATCTCAGTGCTGTGGTGGGAAGTAAGATAGAAGGGGCTAATCATTTGGACTTCTCGGATGCTTGCCTGCTGTATCAGATAGTAGATACTCCTAAGGTAAGCTATCAGGCAGCTTATCCGCCATCGGAAAAGAAGTATCGGTATATTCGTTACACATCACCTCCCGATAAGCCACTTCAACTGGCTGAACTACAGTTGTTCCGAAATTCAGATGATCAAGAGAAGCTTTCTGCGAAAGTTGTTGGTGGCAGTCATACTTTTATTGCGGATGACCGGTTCGATAGTTTAAAAGTGAATGATGGCGATGGGCTGACTTTTTTTCTCACCAAAGAAAAAGGAGCTTTTGTGACACTTGATTTAGGGAAAACAGAAAAGATTGGAAAGATTGTCTATATGCCTCGTAACGATGATAACTTTATTCGGTTAGGAGATCAGTATGAGTTGTATTATCAGGATGGATTTAATGGTTGGATCTCGTTGGGTAAGCAAGTGGCTACAGAATTAACATTGCATTATGATAATATTCCCCAAAATGCAGTGCTTTGGCTCCGAAATTTATCAAGAGGAAAAGAGGAAACTGTATTTCGGAACGAGGCAGGTCGGCAGGTTTTCTTTGTGAAGTGGTAGAAAGATGAAAATATCAGACCATAAAAAGAAAGCTATGTTGATTTTCTTTGTCGGGTATGATACAAATGCTCAAATGACCTGAATTTACTGCTTTTTGACCTGTAATTGTCCCTTAAAGCCCTTTTTTTTCTCAAACTTTGTGGCGTAAAGCTGACATAAAAGTTTGATTATCATGAAAAAAAGATTGAGAGTTCGTGGAATTTTATGGGGGATTTTATTGATAGCTGTATCAAGTTGTATAGAATCTGATAGGATTATGCATTATGCTCAATTTGAGCATACCATAAATTTGAAATCCGGTAGAGTACAGGTTCCTTCGGTGTTATTGTATCCACGGAGTTTAGTTTTATGTGATAGTAATCTGATAGTATTCAATGAAAAAATGGATACTATGTTTCAATGCTTCCATTTGCCGGATTTGACTTTTCAATATAGTTTTGGAACACAGGGGCAGGGACCGAATGATTTCGTTCTCCCTTCTATTACCCCTGTGAAATATCAAAAGAATGGATTTGTCATGTTAGACGGAATTAACCTGAAACATATTAGTGTTGAGAAAGATAAAGCTACCGTACAGACTTCGACTTTAAATTATGGATTTAATTGTTTTAATGACTTGATAAGTATTTCCGATAGCAGCTACTGTTGTAATGGCGGCTTTGAGAATGAAAAAGAATTTAGGTTTCTTTATCCTGACGGAAATCATGAATCATGGGGAGAATATCCCGAAACAGAGGAACGTTTCGGATCTGTTTTGGGCAGGAATCAAGCGTATATAAAGATGACCGTCGCCAAGCCTGATAAGAGTTGTTTCGTTTCGTTCTACCAACATATACGCCGTTTCAGAATTTATGGCCAGGATGGAAAACTAAAAAGAGATGTAATTTTAGATCTTTTCCCGGGACAGGAATGTCCGGAGGTAGATGATAATATGAGGCTTATACATCCTATATGTGTGTACACGACGGATAATTACATTTATACGCTAAATCTGGATATGACAACAGAAGATGTAGAGGATAGGAAAACAACCCCTAATATTCAAGTCTTTGATTGGGAAGGGAAACCACTCATACAATATAAACTCGACTGTTTTATTAACACTTTTGCTGTTGATGAAGTTGCACATAAGATTTATGGCGTTTTTGTGGAGGACGAAGATCATATTTATGTATTCAATTTACCCCAGTTATGAAATTGACAGCCTTGCTTCTTTTAAGTTTTTTATTTTGTGCTCAGGTTGTTGCGCAAGTTTCTCAACCCCACGGAGATCTTTTGCGTGGTGAGACGTATGTGATTGAAGTGCCTAAAGGATGGAATCGCCCTTCTGCTGTGCGTTCCTGTGATGAACCTTTGAGGCGTAGAAGAGAAGGGTATGAAACGACAAAGTTTATGAGGGTATATTCTAAGCGTAAAGATCGTTGTGGTTCTGTTTTGACTATTATAGAAGTACAAAACTGTAAATGTTATCAGGAAATATTTGAGAGAGACAGTGTTTCGGCATTAGCAGATGCTACTCGGGTAAAGGTTATATATAGATCGATTAATGGTAGAAAAAAGATGATTGTCTCTTCTTATAAAGCCGATCGCCATCCGGAAACTAATGAATTATCAGCGCTACAGAAAGTCGAATGGTATTTGCAAGGGAATAAATGCGTGTATTATATTAGTTTCTCATCCTGTTCTATGTTTCTGGAGTTACTTCCACAGGTCAAAGGGATTGTAGCATCGTTAAAGGAAATCTGAGCGGAATTGATAATTTAGTATAGTATAAATATAGCATTTTATTGGTATTATGATAATGATTAGGAGTTTTGTATTTGTAGTTTTATTGGGGATAGTTGTAGGTTCTTGTCAGCAGGATAAGAAAACTGTAATTCATAGAACTGATGATTATACATTAGTAGCGAATGAAGATAAATGTTTTCCGTTGGACAGTGAAACGGTTCAATTATCAGATTATTTACAATTGATCTATATGGATGGAAAACTGGTTTTTTCGTTTATAAATAACTATGATAACTCGATTGTACTGTATGATTACGGGACTGTGAAAAATATGGGTAAGATTAAGTTTGAGCAGGAGGGCTCGAATGGAGTTGGCAGTATTACTTCATACTTGTTTTTGAATAAAGATTCGATTTATTTGTATGATAGGATGACACGTTATCTGTACCTGACGAATGATAGTAGTCATGTGAAAGATAAGAAACGAATAGACATTGTCAGACGTTTGAAAGGAGATTCCATTTTTGCACCTTCTGAATTGTTTCCGCGTACAAATTCTCCTATTTTAAAAATAGGTGATGAATTGTTGTTGTCCGGAACTCTTTTTTATGAATTTGAGGGTGAGAATGATTCAAATCGTCCTGTGATGGCTTTCTATAATTTGCAGAAGAACACTATTAGGTATTCTGATAGTTATCCATCTATGTATCATTCGGGAAATTGGGGAGGAAGTTTTACATATCGTTTCCCTTATTATACCTTGTCTCCTAATAATGAACTGGTTATTAGTTTTGCTGCCGATCATAATATAAGAGTACATCATGTAGACTCACTGCAATATCATGAGTTTTATACCGGAACTAAAGAAGATATCGTTATTGAACCAGTTGAGAAAAGTCTTGATTTCGAACATTTTTCTCCAGAAGCCGATAGAGATCACTATGTCCATAGTTTGAATTATGGATGCATTCACTATGACTCATATAGAGAGGTTTACTATCGTTTGGCAGGACATCCAGACAGTAGTATTGATCCTAAAGAGGGGGTGCTGCGCAAACCAATGTCAGTGACTATTTTAGATAAGAACTTTCAAATTGTGGGAGAAACAATGTTACCCCAAGAACTTTATTTATTAAATCAATGTTTTGTCGGTCCGGATGGATTTCACATTCAAGTGGAGTCAGAGGATGATGATATAATGCGTTTTAAAACATTTGGACTATTAAAATTATGAGGAAACTGGATATCGTATGGAAATATTGTGATTATATCTAATGTGGGCTGTGGTGGATGTATTTCGGGGTCAGAGGCTTTTTTGAAAAGGAATACAAATGATAGTATCTTTTTTGTTTTTACGAATATTTCATCTTTGAAAGCACTGCGTTTAAGAATGGGGGATAAGCTTCAGCAGAAAAATGTATATGTGGACGAAAATAATGATTTCTTGTTTAACGATGAGCGGATTGATAGTTATCCTGTAGTATTGCAGGTTAGCAATCCTAAAAAAGTAGAGTGGGATTTTGGGGATCCAGGGAACAGTTTTGAACAAACTATCCATATCCACAACGAAGATTATTCTAAAATGATATAGAAAATATTCCTTTATTAACACGCTTATAATAAGAATATTACGTCTTTATTCTGCACCGTTATCTAAGCCCGTGTACCCGGGCTTGTGAGCCTGTGTACCCGGGCTTATGGTCCCGCATACCTGGGCTCATGGGCACAGGTATGCGGGACGGGATAAAGAAAAGACCATTTTCACTAAAGATAGCAAGAAAAACAAAATACAATAATAGACATAAATAGATAAAAAACCAACTATATGTATGTGCATATCAGATATTTATAGCTTATTTATCCCTTAAAAACGGAGGTGGAAGATGGAAGATGGAGGTGGAAGATAAATGGCTTAAAAACACGATCTTCCACCATGCTATTATATTGATTATTAATAAATTAAACTTAAAAAGGTGGAAGATGGAAGATCGAAATGCGTTTTTTGTAGGAAAGTGTCTTTTCACCCAGGATTGCACAATACGGAAACCTTCTTAATCTTTTGTTTCAATCATTTTTAAACAGGATCTAAAACATTTGGTAATGTTTTTACGAATAAGATGTGTTTATAATTTAAAATGTATTATTTTTGCGAGTATAGAAAAAATATCATAATATGTAGCCTTGACTAATATATGTGGAAGAAGTTGTTATTGTATGTTTGTTTAATAACTATTTTGTGTTCTTGTCAGAAACAACATAGTGCTTATGCACCTCCTACGTTTCCGGAAGTAAAGAACATACATGCTCATCGTTTGTCGGACGAACTGTTGATCAGCTATCCTTTGGATATGGCTGTTAGTGAGAACTATATCTTTATATTGGCTTTGGTTGATAATACATGGTTGCAAGTATATGATAAGAGCACAGGCCAATTGCTTGGAAGTTTTGTAAGAAGGGGACAGGGACCGGGTGAAGTGACTACTGCAAACATGTGCTATTATGATGCACGTGAAAAGAAAATTTCGGTGTATGATGAATCTTCTATGAAGTTATTGACTTATCAGTTTGATAAAGGGGATGATAATTGGGGAACATTGATAGAAGAACAGCCTTTTTATAATTTAGGAGCTACAGTACGCCGGGTGTGGGGACTTCGGGATGATAAATTTCTGGTGGATGGTCAGTTGGGAACAAAGTCGGATCAGCAAAAACGTTTTCAGATGCTGGCAGATGCCGAAGTGGTGGCTGATTACAGTGATTTTCCTATAGATACTCCGGAAGAACGTGCCGTTTGGTCATCGCCTGCAATTGCGGTATCTCCGGATTGTAAAAAAATGGTTGTAGGAACTTTATATGGAGGAGTCCTTGAATTATTTGATTTATCAAAAAGCATAGAATTAAAAGCTATCCGAAAATTTTATCCTCCGGTTGTGCAATATTTATCCGGAACTATCCAAAACACAAAGGAGACTGTTTGGGGCTTCTCTGCGTTATGTGCCACGGATGAAAAGGTTTATAGTGTATTTATAGGTGACAAGAATCCCAATTTATTCAATAACTTATCTGTTTTTGATTGGGACGGCCGGGAATTAATCAAATATAATACTGATTGCCTCATTCTGAGAATTTGTGCTTCAATCCGGGAACCTAATAAACTTTATGGGATTGCTTTTTCTAAAACCCGGGAATTTTATTTGGTCTCTTTTACTTTCGATTCTTGACGGGAGATCGTATTAAAATATATATGTAGATATGAAGAAAGAAGTTTGGGTGAAACTGGTGAAACGAATCGGAAACTGGATTGTGAATATCTGTTTCTATTCTTGTGTGGCTTTTGTAGCCTGGATGGTATTACAGGTATTTTGCCTGACTTCTTTCAAGATCCCTTCAAACTCGATGGAACCGGCCTTACTTTCGGGAGATAAGATATTAGTGGATAAATGGACCGGAGGGGCACGACTGTTCAATATCTTTGCATCGTTACGGGGTGAGGACGTTCCTATCTATCGTCTGCCGGGCTTTGGCTCGTTTAAAAGGAACGATGTGCTTGTATTTAATTTCCCTTATCAGGATGGGAGTGATAGTATCGGATTCGATATAATGAAGTATTATGTGAAGCGGTGCATTGCTCTTCCGGGAGATACGTTGGAAATACGCAGGGGATATTATCATATCAAGGGGATAAAAGACAGTTTGGGGAATGTGAAGGCACAACATCGGATTTCCCGGGTCAGAAGAGAGGATTCGCGAGGGATTGTGATAGATGCTTTTCCGTGGGACGGACGTTTGGGATGGACCATTCAGGAGTTCGGTCCTCTTCCGGTGCCGGCAAAGGGGCAGGTAGTGAAGATTGATACGTTGTCCCGTTTACTTTATGGAAGATTGATTCATTGGGAACAGAAAAAGAGATTGCAACAAAAGGGGAATTCAGTTTGTCTGGGCGATAGTGTGATAAGAGAATATAAGTTTATGGAGAATTATTATTTCGTATCGGGGGATAATATGGAAAACTCAAAAGATTCCCGCTACTGGGGCATGCTGCCCGAATCATATATTGTGGGAAGAGCATTTACGATATGGCGTTCGGATGATCCTTTGCGTGAAAAAATTCGTTGGGATAGGGTATTTAAAAAAATAAAATGACGGAGATGAAGGTAGATTATATACATATTATACTCCGTGGGGGACTTTTAGCGATAGTGTGCACATTGCTGTCTGTGGTATGGGTAAATGATCCGATGCTTCCGGCAGGTGAACTGTCCGGACAATGGGCTTATCTGGCAAAGGCCGCTATGGGGGCTGCTACAGGACTTTTATTGTTGGCTTTTGTCTATTATAAAAAGAGGTATGATATGGGGAGGGATTTTTATCAGGTAGTTGTCTGGAGTCTTATAGCGTTGGCCGCTTCCGAGGCTGTTTATGGATTAAGACAACTTTATGGTTTTACTTCTTCCCATCATTCTCTATATTCCCTGACCGGGTCTTTTTTTAATCCGGGGCCTTATTCCGGTTATCTGGCCATGGTCTTTCCGCTTTGTCTGGATCAATGGCTAAAATTGCGAAAAAGGATAAATAAAAACTGGATCGAGTGGACCGGATATTATGGGACATTGGCAGTATTGTTTCTTATACTTTGTGTGCTTCCGGCAGGTATGAGCCGTTCGGCATGGTTGGCTGCCATTGTTTCCGGTATTTGGGTATATGGTGTACATAAGTCCTGGCCGGTACATCTGAAGAGGATATGGATGCGTAAAAAAGCAAAGATGATAGCAATTGCTTCGGCTCTGTGCATAGTCGTGCTGGTGGGGGGAGTTTGTCTGTTTTATCTGAAAAAAGATTCAGCCAGTGGACGATTGTTCATGTGGAAAATCAGTACGCAGGCTGTTATGGAAAAACCATTTACAGGCTATGGTCAAGGGAGTTTTGCACTTGCATACGGGACAGCTCAGGAAACTTACTTTGCAAAAGGAGATTATTCTCTACGTGAAGAACTGGTGGCAGGAAGTCCGGAGTATGCTTTTAATGAATATTTGCAGATTGCAGTCGAACGGGGAATTCCGGTTTTGTTCTGTTTCCTGGCTTTTGTTGGTTTTTGCCTGTGGCGAGGTGTCGGCTTGAAGCGTTTAGGCGCATGTGGTGGAATAATCTCGTTGCTGGTGTTTGCTTTTTCTTCTTATCCGATGCAGTTGCCCGCCTTTGTTATCTCTTTCGTGGTTTTATTGATGGCTTGTGTCGCAGATCGTTTTCTTGCCTGGCAACTGGTCTTTGCCTGTGTATTGGGGATTTCCGGATACTATTGGCAGCAGGCGGACGTATATAAAGAGTGTAAAGACTGGGCTAATTGTCGCATGTTATATCAGGCAGGAGCTTATCAAAGTGCCAAAGAAGGCTATGAGCGTTTATATCCGAAGTTGAAGAAAAGAGGGGCCTTTTTATTTGAGTACGGGCATTGTTTGCATAAATTAAAGGAGGCGGATGCTTCAATTTTATTATTAAAAGAGGCTTCTACCCGAAGTTGCGATCCGATGATACTAAATATTATTGGTAAGAATTTTCAGGAAAAGGGAGAATATGCTGAAGCCGAAAAATGGTTATTACGTTCCACTCATTTATTGCCGGGCCGGATTTATCCATATTACTTGCTGGCAAAACTGTATGCTGTTCCTGAGTATTTACAACGGGATAAATTACAGAAAATGGCGGAATTGGTCTTGACTAAAGAACCTAAAGTGCAGTCGACTGCCGTAAGAGAGATGAGAGAAGAAATTAGGAAGCTACTTGTAAATGTAAGTAACGAAAAAATCGTAAAAAGCAGAAAAGTAAATGATTAATATGTTTTAAATGCAAAAAAAAGTCTGCTTTTTCTTTTGGCATTTTAAATATTAGCAATTATATTTAGGGTCTCGATTGAGGTCATTCCGGCTTTGGTTTCAGTGCCGGCTATATTTGTTCTCCGGAAATAGGATATCAGATAAGCAGGTTTCTACCGTGAAGAGGAATGAGCATAATAGTGAGAATAGAGGATGAAATGTGATAGGATTATCTGATTTTTTACGGATTAACCGGGGTGAAATGTTTTTTGTCCACCTCTGTTTGTAACGTAAAAATCGTAAATGGCAAATTATCAGTATTTTAATGGCAGTGTGCCAGCAGAATTTAGTCCGCCATTTATTTTGTGTGTTAGAAAATAACCAACTATATTTGCAACCATAAATTAATAGAGAAAAGTTTAATAACATTATGAAAAACCAATATCCCTTCTATACGCTTTGCCTGGCATTGGCAATGCTGACAGCTTGTTCCGGTGAGAAGAAAGAAAGTGCTTCTGAAAAAGGAGTGGAAACTGTGTTGCCCGACACGAAAAATGAAGTGTCCGTTATGACCTTGAAGAAGCAGGTATTCAACCATGAACTGGTGAGTAATGGAAAAGTATCTGCCAAGGGAATGGCTGATCTGAGATTTGAAAGTGGTGAGGTGATAGCTCATATTTGGGTGAAGAACGGAGACCGGGTGCAGAAGGGACAAAAGTTGGCAGAGTTGGATAAGTTCAAACTTGACAATCTGTTGTCACAGGCAGAAGATGCTTTGAAAAAATCCGAGCTCGAGTTGCGTGATGTGCTTATCAGTCAAGGTTATCCGGCAGATGATATCAGTCAGGTACCTGAAGAAACCATGAAATTGGCGAAGGTGAAGAGTGGTTATGACCAAAGTAAATCGCAATATGAAATGGCAAAATACAATGCAGAGCATGCTACATTGATAGCACCTTTTGCCGGGGTAGTTGCTAACTTGTTTTCGAAGCCTTATAATCTGGCGAATACTTCGGAAATATTCTGCACGGTGATCGATATGCAGGGAATGGAAGTAGACTTTACCGTGCTGGAAAGTGAGTTGCCTTTAATAAAGAATGGAGATAAGGTGGTGATTAAACCTTATTCTGATGCGGCGACAGTACATGAAGGAAATATATCGGAAATCAATCCATTGGTGGACGATAAAGGAATGGTGAAGGTGAAAGCCCGGGTGAACGGGGCAGGCAGACTGTTTAGCGGAATGAATGTGCGTGTCAGTGTGCACCGTTCGTTGGGAGAGCAGTTGGTGATTCCTAAAAGTGCAGTGGTGCTTCGGTCGGGCAAACAGGTTGTGTTTACTTTGAAAGATGGAAAGATGGCTCAGTGGAACTATATTCATACCGCTCTGGAAAATGCTGACAGCTATAGTGTTGCCGATGGACTGACAGAAGGAGATACTGTAATTGTAACCGGAAACATCAATCTGGCACACGAAGCTCCGGTCACTATCATTGAATAAGGATGAATCACTAAACAAAACAATTATGATTAAATTCCTGATACAACGTCCCATTGCCGTATTGATGGCTTTTACGGCTTGCTTCATAGTGGGGTTGGTGACGTATTTCACGTTGCCGGTATCGTTGCTGCCGGATATCTCTATCCCAGAGATTACCGTACAGGTAGCAGCGAAGAATACTTCGGCACGTGAATTGGAAAACACAGTAGTGAAGCCTATCCGCCAGCAATTGATTCAAGTGGCTGCTTTGAAAGACATGTCCAGCGAAACACGTGATGGTGCAGGTATTATCCGGCTTAATTTTGATTTTGGTACCAATACGGATTTGGCGTTCATAGAGGTCAATGAAAAAATTGATGCGGCTATGAATTATCTGCCAAAAGATACAGACCGTCCGAAGGTGATTAAGGCAAGTGCAACCGATATTCCGGTGTTCTATCTGAACCTGACCCTGAAGACGGACAGTGCTTATGAAGAGACAGATCAAAGGGCATTTCTGAATTTATGTGAGTTTTCCGAATCGGTCATCAAGCGCCGTATCGAACAATTGCCCGAAGTGGCAATGGTAGACGTTACCGGATTGTTGGAAAGACAGTTGCAGATTGTGCCTGATATGGACAAACTGGCTATGCTCGAATTGTCTATTGAAGATATTGAAACGGCTTTGGCACAAAACAATGTGGAGCCGGGGAGTATGACTGTGCGGGATGGATACTATGAATACAACATTAAATTTTCTACTTTACTTCGTACCTCGGAAGATGTGGAGAACATTTATATCCGGAAGGGAGACCGTATCATACAGTTGAAAGAATTCTGTCGCATAGCGGTGGTGCCGGTTAAAGAAAAAGGAGTATCCGTTTCGAACGGAAAGAGAGCGGTGACTCTTGCCATCATTAAGCAAGCTGACGAAAACATGGATAAAATGAAGGAGGCACTGTCGGAAACGATGGACTATTTCAAAAAGATCTATCCGGATATCGAGTTTAGTGTGAGCCGAAATCAAACTGAACTGCTGGATTATACGATATCCAATCTCCAGCAGAATCTTTCACTTGGTTTCTTCTTTATTTGTATTGTTGCCGTACTGTTCCTGGGCGATATCAAATCTCCTTTTATTATTGGACTGAGTATGGTGGTATCCATTGTCATCAGTTTCTTGTTTTTCTACTTGTGTAAGATGTCTCTCAACATCATCTCCCTGTCCGGATTGATCCTTGCATTGGGTATGATGATCGACAGTTCGATTATTGTAACTGAAAATATATCACAATACCGGGAAAAGGGCTATTCGTTGAGGAGAGCCTGTGTGGCAGGAACAAGCGAGGTGGTAACTCCTATGCTTAGTTCTTCTTTTACGACAATTGCCGTATTTGTGCCTTTGGTATTTATGAGCGGTATCGCAGGTGCTATTTTTTACGATCAGGCCTTTGCCGTAACGGTAGGACTGATGGTTTCATATTTTACAGGTATCATGTTGCTTCCTGTTTTGTATATGTTGGTCTATCGTACCGGAATAAAAGGAGGCCCGAAATGGCTGAGGCTGAAGATTAACAATCCGTTGAAAGAACATACCTTGGATCGTTTCTATGATAAAGGAGTCGATTGGGTATTTAGCCATAAAACGCTGAGTGTACTGTTCTGCGTTATTTCTTTCCCGCTATGTATTTTCTTTTTCTTCTTTATTGATAAGGAGAGAATGCCGGACATCGATGAAAATGAATTGATCACCCGTATCGAATGGAACGAGAACATCCATGTGGACGAAAATCAGCGTCGTGTAGACGAGTTGTTCCGTGAGTTGCAGGGGCAATCTGTAGAGCAGACGGCCTCCATCGGGCTGCAGGATTACATCTTAAATCGTGAGCAGGAGTTGTCGTCATCAGAGGCAGAACTGTATTTTAAGACAGAAACTTCGAAAGAGATTGCTCCGTTGCAGTCAGAGATTTATAAAAGGCTGAAAGAGCGCTATCCCTTGGCGGTAATTTCGTTTTCTCCACCGGAGACTGTTTTTGAAAAACTGTTTGTGACAGGGGAGGCTGATATTGTGGCCGAGTTGTATGCCCGTAATAAAGACAAGGCACCCGAACCTGGTACCTTACGCGGACTGGAACAGACGTTCAGGCAAAAAACGGGAATACCTCCGACGGGTATTGCTTTCGAAAATCAGTTGAACCTTAGCATTAACCAGGAAAAGTTATTGTTGTATCAAATCTCTTATAATGAACTGTACCGGGTGCTGAGAACTGCTTTCAAAGAGAACAGTGTAGCTATGTTGCATTCTTATCAACAATATCTGCCTATCAGCATTGCAGGAGACGAAAAAACGGTCAATCAGGTTTTGCAGGAAACATTGATTCAGACCCAGCCGGATAGTAAGACGGGAGAGGTGAACTTCATCCCCTTGCGTGAGTTGATAAAGGTAACTCCCGCCGAAGATTTAAAGAGCATCACGGCCGGAAGAAACGGAGAGTATATTCCTTATAAATTCTATGGAGTGGAGGATGCTGAACAGTTAATGACTGAGGTGAAAGAAGTGACTAATGAAACAGGAGATTGGGACATCGGCTTTTCCGGTAGTTTCTTTTCCAATCAGAAGATGCTGGACGAGTTGGTCGTGATTCTGTTCATTTCATTGTTGCTGATGTATTTTATTTTGGCAGCCCAGTTCGAGAGCTTTATGCAACCCTTGCTGGTATTGATGGAAATACCGATTGACGTGGCATTTGCATTGGTACTGCTCTGGATATGCGGACATACATTGAATCTGATGTCGGCCATCGGGTTGATTGTGACTTGCGGTATCGTGATCAATGACTCTATCCTGAAGTTGGATGCTATTAATGAATTGCGTAAAGAAGGGGTACCTTTGCTGGAAGCCATTCACGAAGCCGGGCGCAGAAGGTTACGTCCGATCATTATGACATCATTGACCACCATCTTCGCAATGGTCCCGTTGCTGTTCTCGTACGACCTTGGGTCCGAGCTTCAGAAGCCGCTTTCCATTGCCATGATTGGCACCATGACGATCGGTACACTGGTGAGTTTGTTTATCATCCCTTTACTGTACTGGTTTATTTATAGAAATAAAGTAAAACGATAGATATGAAGAAAAGATATTATATAGTAATGGCAACCTTGCTGCTTGGAGTTTCTGTAGCGAAGTCTCAGGATCATATAAAACTTGATTTGCAGAAAACGATACAATTGGCCAATGATAGTTCACTGGAAGCATTCCGCACACAGAATATGTATCTTTCCGGTTACTGGGAGTACCGGACTTACAAGGCCAACCGTCTGCCGAGCCTTACTTTGAATATGACTCCCGCCGAATATAACCGGGATATTACCAAGCGATACGATTCGGAAAATGACTTGGATGTTTATCGTAGTCAACAGTCGTTTTATGCTTCCGGTAATCTGGCTATCCAGCAGAATTTCGACTTGACGGGTGGTACTTTCTATCTGCAATCTCAATTGGGATATATGCGCAGTTTTGGCGGAAGTAAGTCGACACAGTTTACCAGTGTGCCCATCCGACTGGGATATTCACAAAGTCTGGTAGGATATAATTCGTTCAAGTGGGAAAGAAAAATAGAACCCCTTAAATACGAGAAAGTAAAGAAGGAGTTTGTATATAATGTGGAGGCTGTATCCGTGCAGGCTACTACCTATTTCTTTAACCTGGCAATGGCGCAGGCTGAATATAATCTGGCCAAAGAGAATATGGTGTCGTCGGATACGTTATACAGCATTGGAGTACAGCGTCAGAAGATAGCAGCCATTTCGAAGGCGGACCTGTTGACATTGAAACTGGACGTGGTAAATGCACGCAATACATTGCAAAATAAAGCGAGTGCCCTGAAACGTGCTATGTTTTCTTTGGTTTCTTTCCTGAATTTGGATAAGAATACGGTTATTGATATCGATTTGCCCGTACGTCCGCAGGAATTGGTGATACCTGTGGATAAGGCTTTGCAGATGGCACATGAAAACAATCCTCAGCTACTGGGATTGAAGCAGAATGTACTTGAAGCCGAACGCAATGTGGATAAAACCAAAAAAGAATCACGTTTTAATGCGAGTGTGAACGCCAGTATCGGTTTCAACCAGGTAGCTGATAACTTTGGGGATGTGTATCATAAACCCATGCAGCAGGATTTGGTGTCGGTCAGTGTCAGCATTCCATTGGTGGACTGGGGGGTAAGAAAGGGTAAGTATAACATGGCCCGCAATAACCTGAATGTGGTGAAGACTTCTGCCCGTCAGGATGAAATCAGTCTGGATGAAGAAGTGATTATGACTGTAAACGATTTCAATATCCAGCAAAACCTGATAACCAGTGCCGAAGAAGCACTTGATCTTTCCATTCTGGCTTATAACGAAACCCGCCAGCGGTTTATCATCGGGAAAGCGGACATCAACAGTCTGACTCTGTCCCTGAACCGTCAGCAGGAAGCACAGCAGAACTATATTTCCGCTTTACAGAACTATTGGCTGAACTATTATAAGATACGTAAACTGACGTTGCATGACTTTGCTACCGGAATCCCGCTGACTGAAAAGTTTGACTATGCGGGGGGACAATTGGTGAGATAGTGCTACCTAACATTGAAACGATGGATAATCCTTCTAAAATAAAAGCGCAGACGAAAGCCTCTTCTTTCACGCTGATTGTCGCCTTTATATGCGTGGCGTTGATTGGTTTGGCCTTGATTCCCCTGCTCCCCGTAAAACTGAATCCTTCAAGAACTTTACCGGGTTTTACGGTACAGTTCGGTATCCCCGGCACTTCGTCGAGGGTAGTGGAGATAGAGGCAACCAGTAAACTGGAGGCCATGTTGGCACGTATTAAAGGTATAAAGAACATCTATTCTACCTCCGATAACGGTTCGGGGAGCATCACCATTGAATTGGACAAGTATGCGGATATAGATGCGGTACGTTTTGAGGCATCAACCATTATCCGGCAGACCTGGCCTCAGCTTCCCGACGGAGTGAGCTATCCCTATATCAGGATGAAGCGTCCGGACGATAATGCCTCACGTCCTTTCATGTCGTTTACACTTAATGCTCCTTCTACTCCCATCTTGATTCAGCAATATGCCGATGAACATATCAAGACGAGGCTGGCACAGATTCAGGGTATCTATAAGATAGACTTGAGCGGAGCCACACCCATGGAGTGGGTGTTGGAGTATGATAGCGAACAACTGAGACGATTGGGTATTTCTTTGAGCGATATCCAGCAGGCTGTTGCCCGCTATTATCAAAAAGAATTTCTGGGTACTTATAATATAGAGTCGGCTTCAGGTGGTAAAGAGTGGATCCGGCTGGCCCTGATGCCCGAGTATAAAGAGGAAGGATTCGATGCTTCCCGTATCCGGGTGAAAAGTGCAGAAGGAAAATTGATCAGTCTGAACGAGCTTGTGACGGTGAGCCACATGGAGGAAGCTCCTCAGAGCTATTATCGTATCAACGGACTTAACTCCATTTATTTGTCGATTACAGCCGAGGAAACTGCCAACCAGTTGCAACTGAGTACACAGGTTAAAGAAGAGATGGAGGCGATACAGAAAGTGTTGCCTGCCGGATATGAGATCCACACAAGCTACGATGCTACGGAATTTATTCACGAAGAGCTGAATAAGATTTATTTGCGTACCGGGCTTACGGTCCTGATTCTGCTGTTTTTTGTGCTGCTTATCACGTTGAATCCACGCTATTTGTTTTTGATCGTGGTCAGTCTGAGTATCAATATAGCCGTGGCGGTGATTTTCTATTACCTTTTCGGACTGGAAATGCAACTCTACTCGCTCGCCGGTATTACGGTTTCGCTCAATCTGGTGATAGACAATACGATTGTGATGACCGACCATATCCTGCACCGGCGTAACCTGAAAGCCTTTATGTCCATTCTGGCTGCGACCCTGACTACAATGGGAGCTTTGGTCATCATTTTCTTCCTTGACGAGAAGATACGGTTGAATCTGCAAGATTTTGCAGCCGTAGTGATTATCAATCTGGCTGTATCTCTGTTCGTAGCTCTTTTCTTCGTACCGGCTCTGATCGAAAAGATCGGGTTAAGAAAGAGAAAGCGCCGTCAGACCAAATCCCGTTTCTTCCTTCTTCGTGCTTCTCTTCCGCGGAGAATAACAGTTTACTTTACCCGTTTCTATGGCTGGATGATACGTAAATTATGCCGTTGGCGTGTGGTTGTCTGCATCTTGTTGGTACTGTTGTTCGGACTCCCGGTATTTATGCTGCCGGAAAAGATGGAAGGTGAAGGGCGTGCCGTGGAATGGTATAACAAGACCTTAGGATCATCTACTTACAAAGAAAAAGTGAAACCGGTTGTGGACAAAGCACTGGGAGGCAGTTTGCGCCTGTTTATCCAGAAGGTATACGAAGGCAGTTATTTCACCCGGAACGAAGAAGTAGTATTGTATGTTTATGCCAATCTTCCGAACGGCAGTACGTTGGAGCAGATGAATGAACTGATTAAAAAGATGGAGATTTATCTGAGTCAGTTTAAGGAAATCAAACAGTTCCAGACTTCGGTGTACAGTGCCCGTCGTGGTAATATTAATGTCTATTTTACCAAAGAGCATCAGAATAGCGGTTTCCCCTATACACTGAAAGCAAATATTATCAGCAAAGCCTTGCAATTGGGTGGAGGCAGCTGGGGGGTATACGGTTTGCAGGATCAGGGGTTCAGTAATGATGTGCGTGAGGGAGCCGGTTCTTTCCAGGTGAAGATGTATGGATACAATTACGATGAATTGTATGAATGGGCTGAGAAGTTGAAAGCCAAATTGCTGACTCACCGACGGATCAAGGAAGTTATAATAAACTCTTATTTCTCTTATTGGAAAGACGATTATCAAGAGTTCTACTTTGACCTCAACCGAGAACGTATGGCACAGGAGAACATCAATGCCAATATTCTGTTCTCTACGATCCGGCCTATTTATGGTAAGAATATGGAGATCGGATCGGTAGTGGCGGATAATGGTTCGGAAAAAATAAAGCTTTCCTCCAAACAGTCTCAGGAGTATGACATTTGGGCCATGCAATATTTTCCGTACGGAACGGATGACAAACAGTATAAACTGTCTGAACTGGCTACTATGGAAAAGGGACAAATGCCGCAACAGGTTGCCAAAGAGAATCAGCAATACAGGTTGTGCCTGCAATACGAATATATCGGTTCGGGGGAACAAGGAAATAAAATTCTGAAACGTGACCTGGAGGAGTTTAACAAAGAACTCCCGATGGGGTATACGGCTCAATCGGAGCGGGATAGCTGGGGATGGGGAAAGAAAGATAATAAGCAATATCTGCTTTTGCTGGTAGTGATTGCCATTATCTTTTTCACGACAAGTATCTTGTTTAATTCATTGAAACAGCCTTTGGCTATCATATTTATTATTCCGGTGTCATATATCGGTGTATTCCTGACGTTCTATTGGTTTAAGCTGAACTTTGACCAGGGAGGTTTTGCTTCGTTTGTTTTATTGTGTGGTATTACGGTGAACGCCAGTATCTATATTCTTAACGAGTATAACGCCATTCGTAGACGTTCTCCCCGAATGTCGGCCTTGAGGGCCTATACCAAGGCTTGGAATGCGAAGATCATTCCTATCTTCCTGACAGTTGTCTCTACGATCCTTGGCTTTATACCTTTCATGGTAGGTACAGATAAGGAAGCATTCTGGTTCCCATTGGCCGCAGGAACCATCGGTGGGTTAGTCATGTCAATCATCGGAATCTTCTTCTTCCTTCCGGTATTTGTGCTGAAGAAGAGAGTGGGGAAACGATGAACAAATACTCTTTCCACCACAGAGGGCACAGAGTAACACAGAGAAGAAATGAAGTTATTGATTGGGGATATTCCTAAAATAAGAAAATTAAAGGCAACTGATTCATTGCGGGTTAGTTGCCTTTTTTGTATCTTTAAGCAGGGACATTTACTGAATATCCCTGCTTATCAATAAAAAAACTCTGTGTTACTCTGTGCCCTCTGTGGTGAATCCTGTTCATCGTTCAAAACCGTTTATAAGTCTTGATCTTCATTCTTCACCATCCCTTTGAATTTATCGGGAAGTGCACTTTCTACAGCAGTATAGGCTTCTGCCATGGTAGCTTTAATGTTATCCGCTCCCTGACCTTTAGGGGGGATAGGGTCATGTATGGTCAGAATCATGCGGTGGCGGTGAATCCATTTGCCGGTTCGTGGCAGGATTTCAAAAGATCCGTCTATGGTCACAGGAACTACGGCAAGTTGGAGGTCGTCCGCCAGTTGAAAAGCTCCTTTCTTAAAATATCCCATATGGCCAGTGAAAGACCGTGCCCCTTCCGGGAAGACCACTAATGACACACCGTCCTTCAGAGAGTCTTTGGCCTGGCGAATGGTTTCAAGTACCTTCTTCGGACCCGACCGGTCTACGAAAATATGTCCGGCACTTTCGCATGCTTTTCCTACAAAAGGTATTTTACGTAGACTTTTCTTCATCATCCATTTAAAGTTACGTCCTAAAAAGCCGTAAATGAGGAAGATGTCGAACGAGCCTTGATGATTGGGTACGAAGATGTAAGAGGTTCTTCCATGTAGCTTTTCGCGTCCACGCACTTTTACCGGAATCAACAGGAAAAGGCAGATCAACTGTGACCAGATTTTCCCCGGATAATATCCCCAGATGTGGGCACCTCCCAATAATGAGCCAATGATGGTGACAATCGCCGTGAGGATAGTCAATACTAACAAAATGGGCAATGCAATGCAGATTTGATAAATATAGTATAGTATCTTCATAATGATTTTGGTTTTAGCTTGTGCAAAAATAAACAAAATAATATTGCTGTCCTGAATAATTGCTAACTTTGTTTCAAATTTCAATAGCATGATACGTATACTACATACAGCCGATTGGCATTTGGGACAAACCTTTTTCGGATATGACCGGACACAGGAACATGAACACTTTCTGGACTGGCTGGCCGGTGTCCTGACTAAGAACAAAATTGATGTACTGATTGTTGCCGGAGACGTTTTCGATGTTTCCAATCCGTCTGCCGCCTCGCAGCGAATGTTCTATCGTTTCATTCACCGGGTGACAACCGAGAACCCGGGATTGCAGTTGGTCATTGTAGCCGGAAACCATGATTCGGCTGCCCGGTTGGAGTCACCTCTGCCGTTGTTGCAGGAGATGCGGACGGAGATTAAGGGGATTGTCCGTAAACAGAATGGCAAAATAGATTATGAGCATTTGCTGGTAGAATTGAAGAATGCGGCGGGGGAGGTAGAAGCACTATGCCTGGCGGTACCTTTCTTGCGACAGGGAGACTATCCGGTGGTAGAGACTGAAGGCAATCCGTATGCGGAAGGGGTGAAGGAACTGTATGCCCGTTTGGTGGAATATGCTTTGAAGAAGCGGACGGACGGGCAGGCATTGGTGGCCATCGGACATTTGCTGGCAACCGGTTCGGAGATTGCCGAAAAAGATCATAGTGAGCGCATCATCATCGGCGGTTTGGAGAGTGTATCGCCCGAGTCTTTTCCCGAACAGATTGTTTATACGGCTTTAGGGCATATCCATAAGGCTCAGCGCGTATCGGGAAGGGAGAATATCCGTTATGCCGGTAGTCCCTTACCTATGTCGTTTGCCGAGAAGCATTATCACCACGGAGTGGTAAAAGTGACCCTGGATGAAGGTTGGGCGGTTGAGATAGAGAAACTTGAATATACTCCGTTGGTGCGTTTGCTAAGTATCCCTGCCACAGAAGCTGCGGCTCCGGATGAGGTGCTGGATGAATTGCGCGGGCTGGAACTACCGGAAGATGAACCGATGCCCTATCTGGAAGTCAAGGTGAAACTAAGCGAACCGGAGCCGATGTTGCGGCAGCAAATAGAAGAAATACTGGAAGGCAAGCCGGTCCGGCTGGCCCGTATTGTTTCTTCTTACAGGCAGGCGACAGAGGGGAGCGTGGAAGAAGAAGTCCTGACCGCCGGATTGCAGGAGATGAATCCCTTACAGATTGTGAAAGCAACCTTTGAGAACAGTTACCAGGCGGAGATGCCGGAAGAACTGGTAAATTTGTTCCAGGAGGCTTGCCGGACCATCAATTTAGAATGAATCAAATAGGAATTCACCACAGATTACCAGAGATTACACAGATCACCATTAGGATTCACACAGATCTTTTAATCTTTACTATCAACGAGATCATCTATTGATCTGTGTTAATCCGTGTAATCTGTGGTGAAAGCAAACCGAATAACCATGAAGATACTAACCATACGATTAAAGAACCTGGCTTCCATAGAAGGAACCTTTGAAATTGATTTCCAAGCCGAGCCTTTACGTTCTGCCGGGATTTTTGCGATATCCGGTCCTACGGGAGCCGGAAAATCGACAATACTGGATGCACTCTGTCTGGCACTGTATGATAAGACACCTCGCTTTTCTGCTTCGGTCGAGAGTCTTTATATGTCAGATATCGGTGAAAGTCGGGTGAATCAGGCCGATGTGAAGAATATCCTTCGGAGAGGGACGGGAGAGGGATTTGCCGAGGTTGATTTTTTAGGAGCGTCCGGACACTGTTATCGTTCTCGTTGGTCGGTACGCCGGACAGGAAGCCGGGCTAACGGTTCTCTGCGGTCGCAGACGATACAAGTGACCGATCTGACTGCCAATCAGGAACTGCAGGGAACAAGGAAAGAGTTGTTGGCACAATTGGTGACTTTGGTTGGTTTGACTTACGAACAGTTTACCCGTACGGTGCTGCTTGCCCAGAATGACTTTGCTACTTTCTTGAAATCCCGTGAGTCCGCTAAAGCCGAGTTGCTCGAGAAGCTGACCGGAACGGAGATATACTCTCGCATTTCCAGTGAAATCTATCTGCGTAGCAAAACAGCTGATGCAGAACTGAATCTGTTGAAAAGCAATGCCGCCCTGATCGAACTGCTTTCCGAAGAGGAAATCAGTCTTCTACGGACCGAAAAAGAGAGTCTGACCAACCTTCGTGAACAGGGAAGTAAAGCCTTGGTAGAATTGAATGCGCAACTATCGGTGCTGCATACTTTGAAGTTGCAACAGGAGCAGCGTGATAAGAAAGTGCAGGACATGCGGCTGGATGAAGAAAAAAGTAAGAAGCTCCGGGAAGAACACACACGCCAGTCCGACTATCTTATTCACTTCAGGGAACAGTGCGAAGCCGTGCAACCCGATCTTAGCCGGGCACGTGAACTGGATGTTCAGATCCAATCACTGGTCAGCCAATCTAAGCAGGCGGAGGAGATACTGCAAGGTGCTGAAAAGGCAGCGACTGCACAAGCCGATAAATTGCAATCTGTGCAGGGAACTCTGCATACTTCCTGCCATGCGTTGAAGAACCTGACGGGAGAGATCGATCTGCCGGTTACGGAAGAGACGGGGCTGTTTCTTGAATCTGTCCGGAACAGGCTGAAAGAGCAGGAAGACCACCTTACCATTCTTCAGAAAGAGAACGAAGAGCGTGTGAACCGTCTGAACGCTTTTGGGGTTGAAGCGGTGACCGACGAGCAAGCCCGATGGATGCAGGAACAAACCCGTTTGCAGAATGCCCGCCAGCAAATGTTGGAATGGGGAAAGGCGAGGACAGAAGCCGAACGTCTGAAAGTACAGCAGGAAGAGGTGGTGTACAAACAAGAACAGATGCGGAAAGAAATGGCCGCTCTGACCACCCGGTTGGCGGAGAAGGAGACTGAACTGAAAGTGCTGCAACGCCTTTTTGAGAATGCCCGTATCGCGATGGGAAAGGACGTTCGGACATTGCGGCAGAATTTGCGTGAGAATGAACCGTGTCCGGTATGTGGGAGCACTGATCATCCTTATAGAAACGAGGAGCAGGTAGTCCATACCCTGTATCACAACATCGAACTGGAGTATCAAACCGCATCTGGTGAGTATCAGCAACTAAATAACCGGAATATCGCCTTGAAACAGGATTTGCTCCATCAGACGGAACTGTCCGGACAGATAACCGCACAGTTGCAGGCGTTGCTCCAGGAGGTTGAGCAGAAACGTCCTTCATCGGAAGAGGAGCAAAATCCGGACTATTTTGAGAAACAACTGCATACCGTACAAGGGAAGCTAAATCTGCTCGCAGAGAAAATGCGCCAATACCAGCAACTCCATAAGGAATGGCAACAGCACGAGGAGCGGATCAGGACACTTCGCTCGGCTTGTGAGGCTTTGCGTGAAGGTGTAGCCCGCTGCCATCTGTTGATGCAGCAGGTTCTGGCTGCTAAAGAGCAATTTACGTTACTGAAAACGGCGGAGATGACTGCTCGGGAACAGTTCCGGGTGGTCAGTGAGCGGTTGATAACTCTCCGTCAGGAACGGGCTCCTCTGTTGAAAGGTAAATCTGTCGAGGATGCGGAAGCCGCCATTCGGAAAAAAGAGAAACAATTAAACGACTCCCTGGAACAGGTGCGCAAGGAGGGAGAAGAAGTCCAGTCGCGTATTTCCGGCATACAGGGAGAGATCAGGCAACTGAACAGTTCCATCGACGAACTGATGCTTCGGAAAGAACAGATAGCCGATCCGGAACATCTGCCGGAGACGATCGCCCGCCAGCAAGCAACCAATCAGGAGACGGAACGTCGTCTGTCTACCGTAGAGGCACGTCTTTTGCAACAGGAGCAAAACCAGAAGAAGCTGAGGCAGCTGGAACAGGAACTGACCGAAAAACAGGAGACGGCCAACCGATGGGGAAAACTCAATAAACTGATTGGCAGTGCGGACGGGACAAAATTTAAGGTGATTGCGCAAAGCTATACGTTGAATCTGTTACTGATGCATGCCAACAAACATCTGTCTTATCTCTCGAAACGTTACCGTTTGCAGCAGGTGCCGGGAACACTCGCCCTGCAAGTGATCGACTGCGATATGTGTGACGAGGTGCGTACCGTCTACTCTCTTTCCGGCGGAGAATCTTTTCTTATCTCCCTGGCGCTGGCCCTCGGGCTGTCGTCTCTTTCGAGCAATAACCTGAGAGTGGAGTCACTTTTCATCGACGAAGGATTCGGTTCGCTCGATGCCGATAGTTTACGCACTGTGATGGAAGCTCTCGAGCAGTTGCAGATGCAAGGACGGAAGATTGGAGTTATCTCGCATGTGCAGGAGATGAGTGAGCGCATTGTCGTACAGGTACAACTCCATCGTGCGGCGAATGGGAAGAGTGCTATCACTTTGACAAATTGATAATCGGAAATCGTTTGGCTGCGTTTTTTCAGGGCAGACGGCGGGCTGAACGGAAAAAACGCCTTATTTTAGCTTTTCTGATTACCGGATGGAAAGAGAATTTTCGTGTTTGCCGGTAGAATGTAAGTGAGGCTCCGCAATCTCTTCCGTAACGTACGTAAGAAAGGTAGAACCGTGTCTTTTTATTGTTCGGGTAAACTCTTGTAAGGACTCACAACTGGAGAAAAAACAGGTCCGATAAGCTAAAAAAATGCTAACAACAGATGTAATGAACAAAAACAATAGGAGATATTTGAAAAAGAAGTAAGCATATTCCGAAAATGCTTACTTCTTTCGGACCGTATGCTTACTTCTTTTCCGGGAAATGCTTACTTCTTTTGCCGAAAATCCCGGCTCTTCACCTCTTTAACCCCGGCTCTTCACCTCCGTAAGACCGGCTTTCCGGCTTTTCTTCCTCTGGTTTGCCGTTTTTTTAAAGAGAGTCTGTTTGTAAAACAGCTTATTTCCTTTCTTAATGTATTCCTATCTGTCGTGATTCCTTTCTTTATGATATTTCCCATGTCCCGGATATCGAACCCGGTTCTCCTCCATATCCTCCTTTGTGGCGGATACTTTACTTGAACTGCTCTTCGTTCAGCGAGTAGTATTTTCCTTTCAGTGCGAGTAGCTCCTGATGGCTGCCTTGCTCGATAATCTCCCCGTGTTCCAGCACCAGAATCGTATCAGCATTGCGGATGGTAGACAGGCGGTGAGCAATAATCAGGCTGGTGCGTCCTTGCATCAATTGGTCCAGTCCTTTTTGAATCAGTATTTCACTGCGTGTATCGATGTTGCTTGTTGCCTCGTCCAGCAGCAGGATGGCCGGATCGGCCACTGCCGCGCGGGCGATGTTCAGTAGCTGCCGTTGTCCCTGACTCAGGTTTGCCCCGTCATTTTCGAGTAGCGTGTCGTAGCCCTGTGGCAAACGTTTGATGAATGAATGGGCCGCTGTCAGCCGTGCAGCCGCCACTACCTCTTCATCGGTCGCGTTGAGGCGGCCGAAACGGATGTTCTCCCGTACCGTACCCGTGAAAAGATGTGTATCCTGCAGTACGATGGCCATCGATCGGCGAAGGCTGTCACGCCTGATACGGTCGATGGGATGATTGTCGATGGTAATCTCTCCGGACTGAATGTCAAAGAAGCGCGGCAGCAGGTTCAGTATGGTTGTCTTTCCTGCTCCGGTAGCGCCCACCAAAGCTATCTTCTTTCCGGCAGCCGCATGCAGGGATACTCCTTTCAGGATGGTTTTTTCCGGACGGTAGCCGAAATATACATTCTTTAAGGCTACATCTCCTTTTGTTTTTTCGAGTGTGATGGCATCCGGCGCATCCTTCTGCTCCGGTGCTTCGTCTATGATCTCGAAGATGCGTTCGGCTCCGGCAATGGCTGCCTGTATGCTGTTGTAGAGGCTCGCCAGTTCATTGATGGGGCGTCCGAATTGCCGGGAATATTGCAGGAAAGCTGCCAGTCCGCCCACGTCGAACCCGCGGAAGATGGCCAGTAAGGCTCCCACGATGGTGATGATCACATAGTTCAGCGTATTCAGGTTTTGCATGACCGGCATCATCAGACCCGAGTAGAATTGTGCCTTCAGCGATTTCTCCTTCAGGCTTTGGTTCAGTATCCCGAAGTCCGTTTCCACTTTTTGTTCGTGTCCGAAGACCTTCACCACTTTCTGTCCGCTGATCATTTCTTCCACATAGCCGTTCATCATCCCCAATGACTCCTGTTGTGCTTTGAAGTATTTCCGGCTTCGTTTTACGATTCCTTTGGCGCTGAGGAACATCAGGGGGACAGTAATCAGTGTTACTGCTGTCAGTATCGGACTGATGAAGAGCATCAGACAGAAAATGCCCGCAACTGTCAGTGCGCTCGACAACATGTCGGACAGGCTGTCGGTCAGTGCGTCGCTGATACGGTCTATATCATTGGTGTACCGGCTCATGACATCTCCGTGCTGATGGGTATCGAAGTATTTGACAGGCAAGCGTTCCATCTTTCCGAACAGTTCTTCGCGCATCCGGGTTACGGTGCGTTGCCCGATCTTATTCAGCAGAATATATTCGATGTAAGTAGCCGCTACCCCTGTCAGGTAAATGCCTGCCAGTATCAGCAGGATGCGTACCAATCCGTGGAAGTCTCCCGGCAGGATGTAGTTATTGATAATCGGTCGGAGCATGTACGATCCGGTGAGATTGGCTGCGATGCTCACAACGATCAGTACACCGATTACGATCAGCAACCGTCGGTCGCAGGCCACGTACGATACCAGGCGGAGGAAAGTTTTCTTTCCCGCCTTAGGCTTTCCGCTGTATTTCAGATGATCTCCGTGTGCCATGGTCAGATAACGATTTGTTGTGAGTGATAGATTTCCCGGTACATCTCCGAGCGTTCCAGCAATTCTTCCGGTGTTCCGATGGATTCTACTTCTCCGTCGTCCAGCAGAATGACCCGGTTGGCCGATTGCATGGTATATATGCGTTGCGTGATGATAAGCACCGTGGTATCGTGCAGCCATGCATTCAGGTTGTTCCGGATGCGGAGTTCTGTTTCAGAGTCTACGGCACTGGTGCTGTCATCCAGTATCAATATCTTGGGTTTACGCAGCAAAGCCCTGGCGATGCAGATGCGTTGCTTCTGTCCGCCGGAAAGGTTTACTCCGCCTCGTCCTAACTGAGTGTCATATCCGGCAGGCAGCGAGCAGATGAACTCATGGGCTTCGGCGGCACGTGCGGCCTCTTCGAGTTCTTCCTGTGTGGCATCGGTTTTTCCCCACCGCAGGTTTTCTGCAATGGTTCCCGTAAAGAGCTCGTTTTTCTGCAACACCATGCCGATGCGGGCATGAAGTTCGTGCAGGTTGTAGTCTTGTACGGGGATGCCGTCGATCCGTATTTCACCGGAACTGACATCATACAGGCGGGGGATCAGTTGTACGAGCGAACTTTTAGCCGATCCGGTAGCGCCTGCCACAGCCACCGTCTCGCCCGGACGGACGTGGAAACTTATGTTCCGCAGCACATCCGTCTCGCCTCCGCCATAACGGAAGCTGACCTTCTCAAAGCGAATCTCTCCCTTTTCGATCTGCCGGGTGCTCCGCATTCCTTCGGGCGTATCGGTCAGTGAAGGCTGTGTATCCAATACCTCCAGGATACGTTTCGATGAGGCTGAGGCACGGGCATAAGTCATGATAATCATGGACAGCATCATCAACGACATCAGCACTTGTGCCAGATAGTTGACAAATGATATCAGTTCGCCCACTTTCAACTCTCCTGCCATCACCTTCTGCCCACCCATCCAAAGGATAGCGATGATCGACAGGTTCATCACCAGTTGCATCACCGGAAAGATGGCGACAATGATGTTGGAAGCGTGAATCACCGTGTCGCGCAGGCTTTCGCTCTTGTCCTTGAACTTGTGTGCTTCGAAGTCCTCCCGCACAAATGATTTCACCACCCGGATGTTGATCAGGTTTTCGCGTACCACTTCGTTCAGTTGGTCTACTTTCTGTTGCACTTTCAAGAAGAAGGGGAACCCTTTCCGCAGGATGAAGAATACACTGAAACCCAACACCGGGATGGCAGCCAGCAGGACGCCTGCCAGTTCCAGGTTGATACGTACCACGAAGAACACTGCCATGACGAGCATCAGCGGAGAGCGCAGCATCAGACGCATCGATACCTGGATAACTTGCTGAATGCGGCTGATGTCACTTGTCAGCCGGGTGATCAGTGAAGCCGTACTGAACCGGTCTATATCGAAAAAAGAGAGTTGTTGTATCTTGCCGAACAGCTTGGTGCGCAGATCGGTTCCGAAACCGATGGAGGCTTGCGAAGAGACATATACATTGGCAATACTGAATATCAGTCCGACAATGGAGATAAGTACCATCTTTCCGCCTACGGCAGTAATGACGGAGAGATCCCGCTGCATCACTCCGTTGTCTATAATATCCGCCATGTACATCGGCTGAATGGTTTCGCACATTACAGACACAAGTACCAGTAGCGGACATGCCAGCAGACTTGCTTTGTAGCCTTTCAGTATTTGCCAGTATTTTTTCATTTATCCAGTGTAATCACGGTAATCTCCGGCCATGCCCCGAAACGGAAAGGCAGTCCGACGAATCCCATCCCTACGTTTACGTATAGTCCCCGGTTGCCTTCTTTGTACATGCCTCCCCATTCCGGATAGATCCAGGAAGCAGGTGAATGATGTCCGATGGCCAGCTGCATGGCATGCGTGTGTCCGGCCAGCATCAGGTCGATGTCCGATTCGGGCAACACTTCACGTCTCCAGTGTGTAGGATTATGACTTAATAACAGCTTGAACAGGCCGTTTGTTCCTGCCTGTGCCTTGGGCAAGTCACCGTGCTGTGAGAAAGGAGGTTCTCCTTCGTTTTCTACCCCGATCAGGGCGATGCTGTCGTTTCCGCGGTGCAGTAGAGTGTGCTCGTTGTTCAGTAACACCCAGCCCATGTCGGCTTGCCGTTTCTTCAGGTCGTTCAGGTTGTTTACCTGGTCGCGTTTACTTTTCCATCGATAGTAGGGGCCGTAGTCATGGTTTCCCAGGATGGAGTATACGCCGTCCCGGGCATGTAGTTGCGAGAGTATCTCTTCAAATCCGTCCAATTCTATGGCCCGGTTGTTTATCAGGTCACCGGTGAATACGATCAAGTCCGGCTTTTGCGCGTTAACCAGGTCCACCATCTGTTGCAGGCTCTTGGCATTTCCTTGCCAGCTCCCGATGTGTATGTCCGACAACTGGACAATGCGGTATCCGTTGAAAGCTTCGGGCAGGCGGGAAGAACGGAAGGTGACCTCCTTTACTTCAAAACGGTCTTTGCCCACCATCGAACCATAAAGTATCAGGACTGCGTTGAGCACGGCCAGTACCAGTCCGGTTGCTATAAAAGGAGTCCGGGGCCAGTGCAGCCATCGGTTGAACGGGCGTCCGATGATGGAACAAATCGTAAAGAGCAGTTTCGGAGAGGCAAACAAGAAGAAGACAACGGCGAAGCGTCCTATCCATAATGTATGTTGTTCGGCGTATTCATAGTTGGCAAAGAAAGCTAACGATACTACTCCCGCCATCAGGAAAAGAGTGGGAAAGAAGTAAAGGATTCGCCAAAAAAGACTTAGAGTCATTTGTTTGATAAATGTCCGGTAAATGTAAATGTCCGGCAATACAAGGATTACGATCAGAAAACCTAAAACTCGTTGCAGCATATTTTCTTAGCTATGGGTTGAATAAATAAAAAGAGGCGTAGGATATGTCTCGGGGGGACTTGCGAACGCCTCTTCAAAGTTAGAGAGAATTTGTAAAGTACGGTTTAAGTTAAGCTGTATGATTTAATTCTTTTAACTCGTTTAGGTTCTTCTTTATTTCTTTTATATGTCTGAGGTTCCGGCGATACACCCACAGGCAGATTCCAAGTCCGACGGCCCACACGATCAGACTGCTGATGATTCCTGCAGCACCGTATTGCCAGACCTGTTTGTAGAAAGAGAAAAAGGTAGCCATCACAAGCAGGTAGAGTATGCCTATGATCCATTCGCGAACCATCCATCTGTGATATCGGTTGATACGGGAGATTACTGTGACCAGAGGCATTTCATCTATCCGGGTCCGCCCCAGGTAATGGGCGGAATACAAATCCCAGCAAAGGGCCGGGATGCACAGGAAGAGGGCGATCCAATAATAAAAGTCCGTAAGTGCATCATCACATATCCAGAAGATCACTGCCAATGCCAGTATGCCGATTGCGGCAAAACGCAGCTTTCTGTTGAACCGTTCTATGCTGTTAATGTTGTTCCGGGTGCGTCCCAACAATTGTTTCATTTCTTCTTCCTTGATGAACTCCTTGCCTTTGAGGTGTTCATCCAGTGCGTTCCACGATTTCTTCAGATCATCCAGTTCCATATCTTATTCCTCCTTTTTCATCTTTTTTAGTTTGTCTTTAATCCGGCTCAGCTTGGTTGCTACATTGGTCACTGTCAGTCCGGTGATTTCCGAGATTTCCTCGTAACTTTTCTCTTCCAGATAAAGCAATATGATCGACTTATCCAGTTGTCCCAGTTGATTGATCATCCGGTACAGTTGCCGGAGCATTTCCGTCAGTTCGTCTTTCTCTTCCGTCAGCCAGTCGGCTTCGCGGGTGAGTGCCACGATTTCCGGAATGTTTTTCTCTTTGCGGATAAAGCTGATGCAAGTGTTCAGTGCGATCCGGTAAATCCAGGTCGAGACTTTGCACTCTTTCCGGAATCTGGGATAAGCCTTCCACAGATTGAGAATCACTTCCTGATAAAGATCGCCGAGTGTGGCGTGCTGGGTGGTATAAAGATAGCACACCTTGTAAATCACCCGCTCGTACTCCCTGACTACGGAGAGGAACTCTTGTTCTACGGGTTCGTTGGCTTGCGGCGGACTGGTGGGGTTCATTGTCTTCTTTTCGGGATTACTTTTGTATGGTTAGTCGCAAAGGAAAGGAAATAATCACAAAATAAAAGCGGAAATTAGTGGGAATTTGGACTATTTCCGGATATTTATTATATTTGGAAACGATAAGAATCTGTGGGTGACGGAGTTTGTCAAGTATGAAACGTTTTAAATAAATCCGTATTTTTATGACTGGATGTACAAGTATGGCTTCAAATAGCGAGGACCTGAAGGCCTTTATTTTATCTTTGGAAGAACAAGCTCTGAAGTTATGGAATCGTGGAAACCCGGATGGGTTTATAGAACTGTCATCTGATGATGTTGTCTATATCGACCCCGCTTTCAAGAACAAACTGGAAGGTAAAAAGGCTCTGGAAGAGTATTATAACAGCATTCGGGGAAAAGTCGAGATCGACAGGTATAATATGATAGAACCCACTGTATTGCTGTCATCCGATGTCGTTGTTCTGGCATATGATTATGAAGCTTATAGAGATGACCGGACATTCAGGATGCATTGTACGGAAGTATATAAACTGGATTCGTCTGAACAGTGGAAAATCATACATACCCATTGGTCTTTTTGTCCTGCCTGATAATGGCGGACAGAATGGGAATGGCCGGATCTTTTCCCTACAGGAGGATGCCGGGATATTGAGTCCCATAATATCCCATCCATACCTGAATCATGCTTTCTTCACAACAGTTTGTCTCTGTATCTTTGTAATGCTTCTTTCGGATATGTGGCTTTGTCACGTCTTCTTGTATGTCACTGGAAGAGAGGACAGAGGTACTTCGGATTTGTTTGGAATCAAACTGTTTTCTTTTGTTATATTTATAATAAATATTGTAACTTTGCCGGCAATTAACACTATAAATAGACAAAGATGAACAAGAGAAGATTACTGGGCTTGCTCTGCCTGATGGCATTGCTGGCCACCTCCTGTGACAATAAGGGGGATTATTGGGGAGCCATGGAAACTTCCAAGACAACATTGACGCTGGAGCGCATTTGTGATATGGCTACGCTTTCACAAGATTCCGTAAATCTGCTATCTGATATTATGGGAGTGAATACAGAAGAACTGTATCGGGCAGACGCTGTCATGATAGGAAAAGTGACAGGTGGGGAAGCAGGTCATTATTACTATCCCAGGTTTCTGATTGCTAAAGATAAAGAAATGAAGGAAGTGATTATGGAAGCCTATATCCGTCATAATACAGGAAATACCTTTTATGCTTTTCTGGATCCGGATATGTTGACTTTGGGCGAAACTTATTATTGTGCAATGAACGATTATCAGTATGGCTATAGCGGACGCCCGGGGTTGCTGGATCATGTATTGGGCGAAAATTCAAACAAAGAACGTTTTAGTGAAGTAAAAGCATTCCGCCTTTCTGGTCTGCCAAAACTGATTGTACACGATACCCAGTTCACAGGATACAGTTATTATTTATCTGCGGAAGTACGTTTTAAAACCGATGCCGGAATTATAGAGCAAGGTGCTTGTTATAGTTCAGTCAAAGAATTGCCGGGAATTACCGATCAGAAGGCATTGGCACGGGGAACGCGGATGTATAATTACTCGAATTTTGAGGTGGAGGTGATGGACCTGCTACCTGCTACCCACTATTATATACGCCCCTATGTGACTACTGAGGAGGGGACAGGCTATGGGCCGGTGGCTGAGTTCACGACCGAACGGGGTACAGAGCCGGTTATCAATAATTTTTCGTTGTATCAATATAATGGTACGGCGGTAGAGTTGTATGCTTCTTTCTATACAAATGATTTCCTTATTACAAATTATGGTTATAGTTATGGCGTTTATTCACAGGAAACGGGAGTGGTGACGAATGAACAGATGATAGAAGTACCTTTTACTGATGATTATAGACAGACGTTTGATGAAATCGTTACCGGATTGCGTCCCGGGACGCTTTATGCTTTCCGTGTTTATGCGAAAAATGGAGTAGGGATTAGTTACAGTAATTACCGGACCATTGAGATCCCTGCAGAATAAAATATAGATTTAAAGAACGAAAACAGATGAAAAGAATAATAATAGGAGTGATTGCCTGTATTTGTGCAATCACCGTGATGGCTCAGGTACAGACACACGATGTAAAAGGAGTAGTATTTGACAGAAAGCAGCAACCCATTGTGGGTGCATTAGTCACAGCCAAAGGGACCAATATCAGCACAATAACCGATGTCGACGGTAAGTTCTTCTTGCAGGAAGTTCCTCTTTCGGTCAAAAAGGTGATTGTTACTTCCATCGGTATGGAGACCCGGGAAGTGGACCTGAATGTACCGGTACAGCTCACCGGAAAGCGTAAGAAGCTTTCGTTTGTGGCACATGCCGGGATCAGCATGAGTAAGTACACTACATATGGTTCCGATTTTAAGGTGGGATATGAGTTTGGTTTGGGTATTGAAGTGCGCATGTCAAAACGATGGGCTTTCCAGCCTACTCTGCAAATTTGTAACCGTGGAGCAGAGTTCAATGCCGAAAGAAACGGTGTGAAATATCAGGAAACTTGGAATCCGGTTTCATTGGATTTGCCGATGTTGTTCATTCTTCGTTATCCGGTAGCCCGTAAAATGAATCTGGCCTTTTCTGTGGGACCTGTGTTTTCGTATGGCTTTGCAGGAAAAGTAAAAGCTACGGAAACAGGTAAACCCGATGAAGAGTATGACATTTATAGCAAAGAGTATGAATATGATTATTATGGCGGGAAACATTCTTTGTTACATCCTTTCAGCTTTGGTGTTGCCTATGGCATAGGTGTGGAATACAAGAAGTGGTTGGTAGGTGTTTCTGGAAAGAGTATGTGTTTGGGACAGGATGATGAAGGTTTTGAAGCGAAAGAACATAACCTGGCACTTACTTTGGGACTTACTTACCGTTTCTGATCAAGCGGATATGAATAATCGGATGTTGAATGTAAAAAATAAAAAGATATGAAAAGATATATAGCATTGGCATTGGTCTGCCTGGCACTGACAGACGTTATGGCCCAAAAACAAAAAGTGGTAGAGAAGATCGTGGATGAAGATTACTATCCGGTAGACGGGGCGGTAGTTACCTTGAAACGTACGAACCAACAGGCTGTCACCGATAAAAATGGAGTTTTTGTACTGGAGGAAGTACCTGTCTATTTTGACTCACTACAGGTGACAAAAGGTAAACGCAGCGGATATGTAGATCTCCCGATGCGTATACAAATGCGTACACAAGTGATGCAACGCTTCTCGTTGATCGTGAAGGCCGGAATTGGAGCAGGTAAGTTTATGCAAGGACCCGAATCGAAACTGAAAGACGGTCTTAGTATCTATGGAGGAGTAGGGGCCGATATCCGGATGTCGAAACACTGGGCTTTCCAACCCTCACTTTTGTTGGTTTCCCGTAAAATGAAAGGGTATGATTTCTATGATTATTATACGGAAAATAACGGTGATGGCTCTTCATCCGTTTCTTATGATCAGGTGAGTGGTACTTACAATCCGTTCTATCTGGAGATTCCTTTACTGTTTGCACTGAAGTATAGAATAGGAAATGATCTGAATCTGGTATTCAGTTTCGGTCCTTATATTGACTTGGGGATCAGTGGAGACGTTAAGAAAGAATTTCGCAAGCGTTCTTATGATAGTAGTGGAAATTATAATAGAGTGGAATATGTTACTGAAAGCCAGTCATTGTTCGGCAAACGGTTTACCGGAGGATTTGCCTATGGAATCGGAGTGGAATACGGGCACTTCCTGATAGGAGGAACCGGAAGAGTGGGGTGTACTTCATGGAATCACTCGGAAGGTTTTCTGGATGTCGCTTTTGAAATAGGATATCGTTTCTAAGTTCACCATAGATTACACGGATTTTCACAGATTATTGGCAATTATGATCTGTGATAATCTGTGAAATCTGTGGTGATAACGTATTGTATTTAAAATCTGTATCCTACTGTCAGAATCCCTCCGATCGGGTAATGTTTCTCGGTATCGCCTGCGTACAGTGTTCCTCCTTTAACCGGCTCCATGAATCCGTGCTGGAAAGAGGCATTGACCAGGTAATGTTTCCATATTTCAAAACCGATGCCTCCCTGAACCCCGATGTCGAAACGTTTCAACAAGGCATCTTTATTTTTCGCTTCAGCTAAGGAAGAGTAGGATTTGAAAGGGTTATGCGATTCACCTTTATGGCCGCCTTTGTTTGTCAGTTCATACTTTCCACCCATGCCTACGGCTAAATAAGGTCCGATATTGATTACAAACTTAACATGGTTTGACACATCCATCTTAAAAGCTGCCAGAATAGGGATGTCCAGATAAATAGGAGCTATTTTGGCTTTATAAGAGATAGGTTCGGTAGACGAGGACAGCGGAGAATACCCGTCGTACTCGGCAGTTGCTCCTTTGCTGGTGACCATCAGTCCCGATTGAATAGCCCAATGCCTGCTGAAATTATATTCCGCACCGACACCGGCACTGAATCCGGTGCGTTCGTCCAAGCCGTCCGGGCGGCGGAAACTGAACAGGCTGACTCCCGCTTTCACATTCCATGAAAAACCTTTCTCTACGGGCTGGAGCTGAATATAGACGTTGGGAGCTACGGCTATCTCTTTGCGTTCCATGCCTACGTGATAGACAACAAGCTGCTGTGCTGAAGCAGGTGCTTCTGCTATTATAAACTTGCCATCCACGTTGGTTACGGCACCAATATTAGTGCCTTTGACAACAATGGCGGCACCGACGGCGGGTTGGCCGTCACCAACTACAACAGTACCCGCTATCCGCTGAGTCTGTGCAAGGATCACTACGCTACAGGAGGGAAGTAACCATAATAACAGAATAAGAACCTTTTTCATAATTTTTTCTATTTTAAAGTATAGGATCAGTTACAAATATATCGAAAGAAAAGATTTACTGCAAGTTTGCTGCCAGAAATTTACGCATCTCTCCAACGCTTTTTCCTCTTCGCGCGGCATAATCCGCCAATTGGTCTTCACCGATCTTCCCCACCGAGAAATAGTGAGAAGCCGGATGTGCAAACATCAATCCGCATACTGAAGCGTGAGGATACATGGCTCCGTTCTCTGTCAGGCGGATACCGATCTGTTTCATATCAAGAATTTCGTCGAGAATAAAGTTTACAGACTGATCGGGTAAAGATGGGTAGCCTACAGCAGGGCGGATACCCTGGTATTTTTCGACAAGAAGATCGGGAATAGAGAGATTTTCGTCTTTTGCATACCCCCATACTTCTTTGCGGACATATTCGTGCATCTTTTCGGTGGCAGCTTCGGCCAGACGGTCGGAGAGTGTTTGTACCAGAAGATGTTTATAAGGGTCTTGTTCGTAAAGTCCCTCCATATCCGCATCAATGGAAGAGGCAAAAACTCCTACTGTATCAGTGATTCCCGAAGACAGAGGGCGTACAAAGTCGCTGAGGCATAAGAAAGGTTCGTTCTCTTTTTTCTTGACTTGCTGCCGGAGCAGCGGGAAAGTGATACCGTCGATAATCAGGTTGTCTCCGTCGGCATTGGCCGGGCAAAGTTTAAAAACGCTTTTCACTTCAAAGTCCCTGTCCAATTCGTCCAGCATCCGGTTGGCTTCTTTATAGAGTTGCATGGCTTCGGAAGCTTTGCCCCGTTCCTCTTCCGGAAAGGTTGTCAGCCAGGAAGCACGACAGGCGTCACATCCGTGGATATTGGCTATGGCGGCATAACGCGGCTGAAACCCCCAGGCGTGAAAAAAATAAATCCAGTTGATGTAGGGGGATAAATCATGAACACTGAACGATAGACGGTTTTCAAACGCTGAGCGATCAACGGTTTCTGAACGATGGACGGGGGATGATGACGGGTTATGCTTTTCCATATTTGACTGTTTTAATGCTGGTGATAATAAGTTTCATTGATCCGTTTGCGTTGGCAAACATACTTGAATATTCTGTTTCAGATAAATATTCGGTTTTAAATAACAATTCTTTCATTCAGAGACTTATGTAGGTTTACGATTCGTATCGCGAAAGCCCTGCTTTTATCTTTCAATATATTTCCCATTCTTCTGCATTTATCGTTCCCGGTCTATTCCCTGCTCCTTGTTTATCATTGGATGGTTGATCGTTCAGAAATTGTTCATCGTTTAAAATAGATTTCTTGTCCGCGATAAGCTTCATCTACCTGTCCGTCAGTATACAATAGGTGTCCGTTGGCAAATGTCTTTTCTACTTTCCAGTCAAAGGTACGTCCTTCGAGCGGACTCCATCCACATTTGCTTAAGATTTGTTCTGCACTTACCGTCCATAATGCGTCCGGCCGAACCAGTACCAGGTCTGCCTGATAACCGGGACGAATGAAACCGCGGTTATGGATATTATATATCTGAGCGGGTGCATGGCACATTTTCTCAACGACTTTTTCAATCGTGAAGATACCTTCGTTCACCAGTTCAAGCATACTGATCAGAGAGAACTGGATCATAGGCATGCCTGACATTGCCTTTAACGGGCCTCCTTCTTTTTCACTGAGCAGGTGTGGTGCATGATCGGTGGCAATCACGTCTATCAGGTTGGAGTTGACAGCCTGACGAAGTGCATCCCGGTTGGTTTTAGCTTTGATGGAAGGGTTACATTTGATACGTGTACCTAATTCCGCATAATCCGAAGAGTCGAATAACAGGTGCGAAACACAAGCTTCTGCCGTAATCCTTTTTTCTTCCAATGGAATATCATTATCAAAAAGAGAAAGCTCTTTGGCTGTGGAGATATGCAGGATATGCAGACGAGCGTCTGCAATGCGTGCCAGGCGTACAGCCAGTTCGGACGACTCGTAGCAGGCTGCTATCGAACGTATCTTTGCATGGTAACCCATCGGAAGGGTTTCGTGGTGAACATGGTAGTACTGATAAGGATATTTTTCAATATATTCTCTTACGTATTTTTCCGTATTCTTTTTAATTGTTTCATGATTCTCACAGTGGGCGGCAATCAGCAAATCGGTTCCATTGAAGATGTTCAGCAAGCTGTTCATCTTGTCTACCAGCATATTGCCTGTACTCGATCCCATAAAGAGCTTGATTCCGCATACACGGCTTTTATCCAGTTTGTCAAACTCGGTATAGTTATTGTTTGTTGCTCCGAAATAGCATGAATAGTTGACACTGCATTTCTCGGCAAGCAAATCGAACTTGGCATTGAGTGCGTCCAGTGTGGTGGTTTGCGGATTGGTATTGGGCATGTCCATAATAGAGGTTACCCCTCCTGCTGCTGCAGCCCGGCTTTCGGTAGATATGTCGGCCTTATGGGTTAGGCCCGGATCGCGAAAATGCACATGATCGTCGATGACACCCGGAAGCAGATAGCATCCGTTGGCATGGATTGTCTCTTCACAGGGAGTGGCCGGTTTCTGTCCTTTCTCCAGTATCTCGGCTATTTTTTCACCTTCGATGACTACCGAACCGCGTGCGGAGCGTCCTTCGTTTACTATGATGGCGTTTTGTATTAATGTTCTTTTCATATCTTAATTCATTTTGTTTTCTGCGGAAATTTGTGGAACCAGCTGTTTACTTTCAGTTTGATAACTCCAAATACCGCTTCTCCGAAAATACTGCTATTCATTTTTGATGTGCCCAGTTCACGGTTAATGAAGATCACCGGTACTTCGATAATCTTGAACCCGCATTTGTAAGCGGTGAATTTCATTTCTATCTGAAAAGCGTAACCCTTGAAACGGATGTGGTCAAGATCGATGGTTTCGAGTACCTGACGACGATAACACTTAAAACCGGCAGTAGTGTCATGTATCGGTAGTCCGGTAACGATGCGAACATATTTAGATGCAAAATAAGACATGAGGACGCGTCCCATCGGCCAATTCACTACGTTCACTCCGCTTACGTAGCGGGAACCGATGGCTACATCTCCTCCTTGGTTGGCACAAGCATCGTAGAGCCGTGGCAAGTCATTGGGGTTGTGGCTGAAATCGGCGTCCATCTCAAAAATGTATTCGTATGAATGTTCCAGTGCCCACTTGAACCCAGTGATATATGCTGTTCCCAATCCCAGTTTTCCTTTGCGTTCTATCATAAAGAGACGGTCGGGGAACTCTTGCTGCAAGGTTTTTACGATGGTGGCGGTTCCATCCGGAGAGCCATCTTCTATGATAAGAATATGAAAAATCTTTTCCAGTCCGAAAACGGCACGGATAATGTTCTCTATGTTTTCCCGTTCGTTGTAGGTAGGGATGATTACGATGCTGTCCGATGTCTGCATATTGTGTCTAAATTTGAAGACAAATGTAACGCTTTTCCGCTACTAACCAAAGATAGCGCATTAAAACTAAGGATAATTTAGTACTTTTGCGGTGAATTTGCATCACGGGTTACATGGATTCACACAGATTGGAAATTGATTTTGAGCGATCTGTGTGAGTTGGTGCGTTTGTGATGGACTAAAATGCTATTTATGACGATTACTGAACTGCAACATCAATATGCCGGGCATCCGAATGTGGAAGCCTTGAACAAACTGTTGGGGGAGCCCGCAGTCAGACATATCTATTGCGGTGGCCTGTATGCTTCCGCTGCTTCCTTATTCGCTTCGGCACTGGTAGAGAAGAGTCCTTGCCCGTTTGTTTTCATATTGGGTGATCTGGAAGAAGCCGGTTATTTTTATCATGATCTTACTCAGGTATTGGGTACGGAGCAGATTTTGTTTTTTCCTTCTTCGTTTCGCCGTTCGGTGAAGTATGGACAAAAAGATGCGGCCAACGAGATATTGCGTACCGAGGTACTCAGCCGGCTTCAGAAAGGTGAGCAAGGGTTGTGCATCGTCACTTATCCGGATGCGTTGGCCGAAAAGGTAGTCTCGCGCCAGGAATTGAGTGAAAACACATTGAAGTTACATGTGGGCGAGAAGGTGGACACCGGTTTTATCACGGATGTATTACATAGTTACGGGTTTGAGTATGTCGACTATGTGTATGAACCGGGACAGTATGCTGTTCGCGGCAGTATTATTGACGTATTTTCTTTTTCGTCCGAGTATCCCTATCGTATCGATTTTTTTGGTGATGATGTGGAGAGTATCCGTACTTTTGAGGTAGAGTCACAGCTATCGAAAGAGAAAAAGGAAAGCATTGTCATTGTACCCGACCTTGCCGTAACCGGAAAAGTTACTACTTCTTTCCTTGACTTTATTCCGAAAGACACGACTCTGGCAATGCGTGATTTTCTCTGGTTGCGGGAACGCATTCAGGCTGTTCACGATGAATCGCTTACACCACAGGCTCTTGCTGCACAAGAGGCGGAAGAGAACGGAGGCATCACTCTGGAAGGCAAACTGATTGATGGTAGTGAATTTACTGTCCGTGCCTTAGATTTCCGGCGGATGGAGTTTGGCAACAAGCCAACCGGTACACCGGATGCCACGTTGCCTTTCCATACTACGGCACAGCCCATCTTCCATAAGAATTTCGATTTGGTGGCAGAGTCTTTCAAAGATTATCTGAGCCGGGGATACACACTTTATATCTGTAGTGACAGTACGAAACAGACAGACCGTATCAGGGCTATTTTTGAGGACCGTGGAGACCGGATTCAGTTTACAGCTGTGGAACGGACACTGCATGAGGGGTTTGCGGATGACACTCTGAAACTTTGCCTGTTTACGGATCATCAATTATTCGACCGTTTCCATAAATATAACTTGAAGAGTGATAAAGCCCGTTCGGGAAAAGTTGCTCTTTCACTGAAAGAACTGAATCAGTTTACTCCCGGCGATTATGTGGTGCATACCGATCATGGAGTAGGACGTTTTTCCGGTCTGGTGCGTATTCCTAACGGAGATACGACGCAGGAAGTGATGAAACTGGTTTACCAGAATGAAGATGTGGTATTTGTCACCATCCACTCGTTGCATAAAGTCTCAAAATATAAAGGGAAAGAAGGAGAAGCTCCCCGGTTGAACAAGTTGGGCACCGGTGCCTGGGAGAAGTTGAAGGAGCGTACCAAGACAAAGATTAAAGATATAGCCCGTGATCTGATTAAACTTTACTCACAACGTCGTGAGGAGAAGGGGTTTGCATACAGTCCCGACAGCTTTTTGCAACGGGAGCTGGAAGCTTCGTTCATTTATGAAGATACCCCCGATCAGAGTAAAGCTACGGCAGATGTGAAACAGGACATGGAACGGGATATGCCGATGGACCGGTTGGTGTGCGGAGATGTGGGGTTTGGCAAGACAGAAGTGGCCATACGTGCCGCGTTTAAAGCTGTAGCGGACAATAAGCAGGTAGCCGTCCTGGTGCCTACTACGGTATTGGCATACCAACACTTCCAGACTTTCCGTGACCGTCTGAAAGGGCTTCCCTGTCGGGTAGAATATCTCAGTCGTGCCCGTACGGCAGCACAGGCAAAGGCAGTTATCAAAGGATTGGAAACCGGAGATGTAAATATTCTGATCGGTACTCACCGTATTCTGGGTAAAGATGTCAAGTTCAAGGACCTTGGCCTGTTGATCATTGATGAAGAGCAGAAATTCGGTGTGTCGGTCAAGGAGAAACTGCGCCAGATGAAAGTGAATGTGGATACATTGACGATGACGGCAACTCCGATTCCGCGTACGTTGCAGTTTTCATTGATGGGAGCACGTGATTTAAGTGTGATTTCTACTCCGCCTCCCAACCGCTATCCGATACAGACGGAAGTGCATACGTTCAGTGAAGAGGTGATTGCCGATGCCATTAATTTTGAAATGAGCCGCAATGGGCAGGTTTTTCTGGTCAATAATCGTATAGCCAATCTCCCGGAACTCAAAGCGATGATTCTCCGTCGTATTCCGGATTGCCGGATTGCTATCGGGCATGGGCAGATGGAGCCGGTGGAATTGGAGCAGATTATCTTCGGTTTTGTCAATTATGATTATGATGTGTTGATTGCCACCACCATTATTGAGAGTGGAATCGACATACCGAATGCCAATACTATTATTATCAATCAGGCTCAGAACTTTGGTCTGAGTGACTTGCATCAGATGCGCGGACGTGTAGGACGTAGCAATAAAAAAGCTTTTTGTTATTTACTGGCTCCCCCGTTATCGTCGTTGACGCCTGAAGCTAAACGTCGTCTGCAAGCTATTGAGAATTTCAGTGATTTGGGGAGTGGCATTCATATTGCCATGCAGGATCTGGATATTCGTGGTGCAGGAAATATGTTGGGAGCCGAACAAAGTGGTTTTATTGCTGATCTGGGCTATGAAACTTACCAGAAAATATTATCCGAGGCTGTACATGAACTGAAAACAGATGAATTTGCAGAGCTCTATGCCGACGAATTAAAGGGGGAAGGCATCATAAGTGGTGAAGAGTTTGTAGAAGAGTGTCAGATGGAAAGCGATCTGGAATTGTTGTTACCGGCCAATTATGTGACAGGCAGCAGCGAACGTATGTTACTGTATCGTGAATTGGACGGATTGACTCTTGATAAAGATGTAAATGCTTTCCGTTTACGGTTGGAGGATCGTTTTGGCCCTGTTCCTCCCGAAACGGAGGAATTGTTACGTATTGTACCGCTAAGGCGTCTGGCTGCACGTTTGGGAGTGGAAAAAGTATTCCTGAAAGGGGGGCGTATGACTCTGTTCTTTGTCAGCAATCCGGATAGCCCGTATTATCAGAGTGCCGCTTTTGGCAAGATGATCGATTATATGATGAAATATACCCGCCGATGCGATTTGAGGGAGCAGAACGGACGTCGGTCTATGTTGGTGAAAGACATTCCGAATGTGGAAACCGCCGTCAGTGTGCTTCAGGAGATAGTGGCATTGCCGGTGAGAGAAAAAGAATAGACAGTTCACCTCGGAGGACACAGAGTATATACAGAGGATAAATTTTATCTTCAAACAGCGAAACTTTTGTGTCCTCTGTGTTCTCCGGAGTGAATAAAGCATGAATTATCTTTTTCCGTACAACTTGTCTATCAGGTCTGCCCGTCCGATGCGGCGCAGTTCATTGATGATGTTCCGTCGTTCTTCCGGTTTATACCAAAAAAAGAATTGTCTTTGGGCCAATTTTTCCCGTTGGGTTTTGGCACTGAATACCGGTTCGAGTGTGTATGGGTGGAAGCCGGTGTACCAGGCTTCGGTAGCTACGGTCATAGGGGTGGGAGTGAAGTCCTGCACCTGTTCCAAATGAAAATCCTGCCGCTTGGTAATTACTGCCAGCTCTGCCATATCCTCTTCTCTACATCCGGGATGGCTGGAGATGAAATAGGGGATTAATTGTTGGCGTAAGCCAAGTTCCCGGTTGATTCTGTCAAATATCTTTTTAAACTCCCCGAATTGGCTGAAGGCAGGTTTACGCATGATACTCAGTACCCGGTCACTGGTGTGTTCCGGTGCTACTTTCAGGCGGCCACTGACGTGGCGTGCTATTAGTTCGCGGGTGTATTCCGCCGTACTTTTATTGACGAAAGGGTCTTTGCTTTGATGAAGCAGTAAATCATAGCGTACTCCGCTGCCGATAAAGCTCCGTTTGATTTCCGGTAAAGAATCTACTGCATGGTAGATATCCAGCAATGGCCGATGATCTGTATTGAGGTTCGGGCATACTTTGGGATGGATACACGAAGGACGTTTGCAATGTTTGCAAAGTGCCAGGTCTTTTCCACCCATTTTATACATGTTGGCAGAAGGTCCTCCTAAATCGCTAAGATTTCCTTTGAAGTCGGGTAGTTGTACCACCTCTTTTACCTCTTTCAGAATGCTCTCTTTGCTTCGGCTCACAATAAATTTTCCCTGGTGGGCGGAGATCGTACAAAAGGCACATCCTCCAAAACATCCCCGATGGATATTGATGGAGAATTTAATCATGTCGTAAGCCGGAATACGTTTTCCCTTGTATTTGGGATGGGGCAAGCGTGTATAAGGAAGATCGAATGAATGGTCCAATTCTTCCTGTGTCATCGGTGGATAGGGTGGGTTTACCACTACTACTTTGTTGTCTACGGCTTGAACAATCCGGGCTGCTGCATATTTATTGCTTTCTTCTTCAATGTGCCTGAAGTTGGCGGACTGCTTCTTTTTGTCAGCGAGGCATTCTTCGTGGGAATGGAGGGCAATATCTTGCTCATCAGGCTCATATTCATCGGTCAGATAAGCAATCTGCGGAATAGTAGTCAGTGAAGAACGGCAGATGTTAAACGGTGAAGTCGTACTGTCCCGGTATTCATTGTGTGTTGTTAATCTGCGGACCAGTTCGCAAATGGGCTTTTCACCCATACCATAAATCAGCATGTCGGCACCGCTTTCACAAAGGATGCTTTTTTTAAGCTGATCTTGCCAATAGTCATAATGGCTGAGGCGGCGCATACTTGCTTCAATACCTCCTAAAATGACCGGTACATCGGGATAGAGTTTTTTCAGGATCTGACTGTACACGATTGAGGGGTATTCCGGTCGCATATCCGGACGTCCGTCCGGTGTGTAGGCGTCATCGCTGCGCAAACGTTTATTAGCTGTATATTTGTTCACCATGGAGTCCATGCAACCTGCACTGATGCCGAAAAAAAGGCGGGGACGTCCCAGTTTGCGGAAGTCGCGCAAGTCGTCACGCCAATTGGGCTGAGGTACGATGGCCACCCGTAAACCTTCGGCTTCAAGGATACGACCAATGACGGCCGCTCCGAAGGAAGGATGGTCTACATAAGCATCACCGCTAAAAAGGATGACATCCAGTTCGTCCCAGCCGCGAAGCTCTACTTCTTTCTTAGTGGTGGGTAACCAATCAGTAAGTCGATATTCTTTCATGGGAGCAAAGATACGGATAATTTTGCTATACGAGGGCACGGATAAAGCAGAAGATGAACCAACCACATACGGCCACCTTCAGCACAGTACCCAACAGAAAACCTGCAAATGCTCCGAATCCGGCTTTCAGGGCGTATTTGGTCTCTTTACCGCCCAGCAATTCGCCTGCTACTGCACCTGCAAACGGACCGATGAATACCCCCCAGGGAGGAAACAGGAAAATACCGGCAAAGGTACCGATGATACATCCCCATTTACCCCATGAAGTACCTCCGAGCCTTTTCACTCCAAACATTGGAATGAAATAGTCGAGTATTTGTATCAGTACCACAATGAACAGCCAAAGGAACAGTTGCGGAATAGTGAAGGAAACTTTATCGGTGAAGTGTAGACATACCAATGCCAGATAGGCAACAGGAGGTCCCGGCAACATGGGGACAATACATCCGGCCAATCCGACAAGCAGGCAGATACTGCCCAAAATAATCAGGAATAAATTCATGCGCTCAGCCGATTCTTTTAATAATAGCAATGAATTCCTCGTTGGTCATTCCGAAGTCTTGCTCACGATAGTTCACGAAATCCTCCAGATAGTCGCTGGCTATGGCTTCAAGAACTTCCTTACCGTTAAGTCCTTCTTCATCAAGCATAAAACGGATCATACCCTGATAGGCATGAATCGTTTTTAAGCGCTGTTCGGCTCCGGCTACTCCCATCATTTGACAATGATGCTCGTTGCGGGCAATAAGATAAACGGTAGCGTAGAACTTTTCTGCGCTACCGAATGTATTTTTTATTTTTTTGATTGCCGTTACCGGCCATTTCTTTATTTGATTTTGTACTTCGCTCATAAGATAGTAAACTGTAAAGTCATCCGCTCTCCATCATATATTTCGCGGAATCCGATACCTTGTTCTGATAAATATTCCTTAAGATCCTGAAATGCGGCTACCTGATCCGTTACAATCTCCATCTTGTCACCGGAACTGGCATTACACATCGCTTTTATGGCCGGAATCAACGGGCTATAGTTTGTCATTCCGCAGGTATCAATGGTAATCATACTTCCTCCTCTTCTTCTGCTTCCTGCTTCGATAGCCAGGTGAGATAAAGTTTGATGAGTTGCTGCAACCCGAATGCTTTCATATTATTGTGATAAATCACGTCTATGCAGAGGTCGAGCAGGTCCTTACTGTCTTCTTCCTGACTTGCTATCAGCGAACGTATATTCAGTTTCAGCTTCTCCAGAACGGCTTCATCTACAATGCCATTGCTGTCTATCAGATGCTGGAATAGAGAGTATTTTTCGATGGTTACCAAATTCTCTTCAGATATTTCCATGCTGCGTGTACCGCTCGGATTTGCTTGTATTGTGTACATAGTGTTTTTATTTTAATAGTTATTATTAGGAGCAAAGATAGAATTTAAAATGAAGAATGGAGTATGCAGCAGGGATTTTTTTTGATGAATTCATATTTTCATAGAATTCCCTCCGTGAGCAGACATGCTCACGGAGGGAACCTTATGACTGTTTATCCGTCAATTGTCAAGGCCATGGCTGAACAATAATCTGAATGGTTTGCCGTCCTAATGGGGGCTGCCCCGGATTGAGCGGATTGTACCATTTCATATTAACCTGATATCTTCCTGCCAAAACTCCTCTGATGCGCAGAATAATCATGGAGCCAAGTACGTATGACGCTTCCTGTTCTATGCCTTCCGGCGGGTTGTCGCATTCCCATACCATTGCTCCAAACATGGGATATGGAATTTCAGCTATTTCGCCCACATGAAGAAAGACCTGGCTTGGCAGTGGGGGAGGCGGAACATGAGGAGGTGGAATATCTTGTTCGATTCCTTCCACCTTTAAAATCGGAACGTTCACGGAAGGGCTGTATGCATAAGCTACGCCTCTACAAAGTAGCATGACTACTACTAAAAAAAACATTTTTGTTTTCATAATTATAAAAAATTGGTTCATCTAAAATGCCACAAATGATTATCCAACCATAAATAATCAGATTAGAAGACTCTATTATGAAATTAGAAAAAGATAAGATGGCAAAAACAGTAATGGTAATGGGACAACCGAATGATGACAGGAACAAAAACGATAGCAGCCATTATGTCAGATGGCAGTAAGTCTTAAAATAAATTCACGTAAATAACAGACATTATGACAGTTTTGTCTGCAAAGAACAAGTTCTTTGCAGACAAAAGACTAATACCCAATGCCGGGACATAACCATGTTTATTGAAAGTTTATTTTTCTCCGAAGAATTTTAGTATTGCTGCCATTACTGTGGCACGGTCCGTTTCGCTTTCAATGCTTTCGAATGGGAATCCCATTGCGAATACCCGATAATCTCCTTTATAGGCAATTCCGGCACTGCGTTGCCCGGGTTGATATGCGAATACCGGGAAAGCAGAACCTACCGGCACAATGCAGTCGGGAGCAGTTACCGCATAAGACTTTTCGTTAAGCAAGCGGGGAATCTGTATGGTACGTCCCAGGCCCGTGATCTGTCCGGAACGGGTATCACTTAATGAACTCTGATAGCCGTATTTCAGTACAGTCTCTGTGAATTCTCGGTTACCTTGCGAATTACTCATGTCGCTGCCTATATAGGATCCGCTGACAAGCAGGTTTCCTCCTGACTGGCAATAAGCTGTCAGTAAGCGCTGCATAGGTGAAGAGAATGTTTTATAATACGTTTTGCGGGCCGGATCACTTTGGATATCATCTTTCTCCAGGCCCAGAATGAAATCTACGATCGGATAGTGTTCCAGTTGGACACGTCCGTTTTCAACGGCTTCGTCACTGCATGAAACGAAACTGTAGTTTCCGGCAGCCTGAATCGCTTTGCCATGTATAAATGGATAGTCGAAGGTATTCCCGGCAATTTTCATTCCTTCCAGTTCGCCGCCGCTATAACCCAGGCTCCCTTTTCCTTCTTTTCCGGCTTGAGAGCGATCAAAGTCTGTTTGTGCTCCGCAAAACGAAATATTATATTGGTAGGCGACACCGGGATCTTGTTCCAGATCAAAGCCTGCTTCATCCGGTGTGTCAATAACTGCCGGTCCGCTTAACCGATTGAAACCGTTAATGATAAGCACTTTTCCGTGTTCTCGCTTGGCTTTGTAGGCCGCCAGAATTTCAGACGGGAAACTTTCTCCTCCCCGGTTGACAGCCGTAACCTTAAATGAATAAACCAGGCCCGGTTCTATTTTTAGAGAGTACGAAGGCTTGTCCACACGTACCCCGTTGTCGAAACCACCATATCCGATGCGGGTGTATACTATATACTCACGAGGACGGGCAGTGGGCTCCGATGGATCGTTCTTTTCCTGCCATGAAAGTTCCAGAGTATTTTTCTTTTTACCGAATCCGATGGCAAAGTTGCTTACGGGAAGTGGTTGTACCACATACTCTTTGTTGTGCTGGCTGCTGACAAATTGCAGTACGGCTTTATAAATGGCGCGTCCTACGGTAAACTTGAAATTCGGATCGTGTCCGAGTTTCATGTCGGCAAAGTTCTGGTGCGACAGTAACTCGATGATGGTGGATGGGGTGGCAGGCAGGCGGGTCTCGCTGTAATTGCGGTCCCACATGCTGCGTCGGGTCCATTGTATATTAAAGTTGGCACGAATATCCTTTTGTATTTGGGTAAGCATGAGGTCGGCCAGATCCCGCGAAGCATATCGGTTATTTCCCGAGTTGAGCAGTCCGTTATTGAAGTTGGTTGTATAGATGCCGAGTGACCCTACTATATCGTCCGTTTTACTGTATCCGGCATCACTGTGTAGTGCCACATTCATTTCTAACGGTACACCCAATCCTTTCTGTACGGGATTGAATACGGAGCCCCCCGACAGATAATTGATGGTGTTGGAGCGTGCATTGATGTCGTCTGCATAATCGTTTTCTCCCTGTTTTCCTCCGTAAACGTCATAAGGCATTCCTGCCCATTGGGCGGAATAACGCGCACCCTCCAGATAGCGGGGTAATCCGCTCACTGTAGTACCCCGGACAATGTTTCCCATTCCTCCGCCGAAACGTACGGCGTCGGCACAGACAACTCCGCTTTCATTGCTTTCATTGCTCAGTACCACCATGCCGTAATCATTGCTGCCTTTGTCAAACTCAAATGTACCAAGGTATACCCATGTGCCACTGCCTATCTTCTGGTTGACTTTGAATTCCGTTACACCACCTTTGTGAAATACCAGATACTTGGCGTCACTAACGCTATTGGGGAGTGTTTGGTAAGATACATATACCGCATAATTTCCCGCTTCGGGAATGGTAGGGATCCATTCGGCGAATGCCTTATTCTTTTTCTTTTCTGTACGGGTGAAGCGTGCGGTACCTGTCAGGAAGGGATTTTCTCCATCTTTGTAGACAGATTTTCTTTGTGCGAATCCATAACCGTTTGTTTGATTCCAACGGGCCTTGCGGCTTTTCATTTCCAGATAGATGGAACCGTTTCGGGTGTCATTGTCTACAATCACTTCATTTTTCTGAGTATCCCGTTCACGCGGAGTATAAACATTAGCTCCGGCGTTTTCAAGCATGGGAATGACATAAGGCAGGATGAAAGATTGCGTGAATAAGTCTTCTGTGGTACAGAACAGTCGTGGACGTTGCCAACTCCATTCGCCTTTATCGTTTTTGAAATATTTGCCATGGCTTTGCCAGAGGGAGATGTGACGGTTTTGCAGTCCTTTGGTTACTTCATAGGGGCGGGAAACATTTTTTACCCAAGGTGCTCCTTTGTATTCCGCATTCGAGAGTCGCGACTTATCTTTCTTTTTCCCACGAAAGAAGTTGGGGACTAACTCTTCGATGGGTTGGTCGTTGACATAAACCGTGGTTCGGAAAAAGCGTACGGGACCCGGAAGTAACTCTGCTATCTGATGGTAAATTTCATCTACTGTTTCCGGTAGAAAGGGCTGATAAGCAAAACTTTCGGAAGCATAGATGGATAGTTTTTTACCTTCAAAGTCAATATCTACGCTTTTTAACTTACTACTTCCGGTATTGGCAGATGCCGGGATGTAAGTCTCAAAGTAATTGCTAAGCCGTTCTTTTACGCTCTTTTCAATTTCTTGCGCAAATAAGATATCTGTGCCCGTAAGAAGCAACAGGAGGAGTATACATAGTTTTTTCATATATTCGGTTGAGTAATAGTCCGGGTACAAAAATAGAAGAAATAAATGAAAAACCGGTGATCCCGATAAGTCATTAGCAATTCAGACTGGTAATGAACCGTTTATTCGGTATACAATGCCCTTAGTCTGTCGATATCTGCTCCTAATTGGTTTCTCAGGAAGTTCTCCAGGCCTTGGTAATCGGAATCGATAGTCTGGAAGGCTGCTTCCAGATATTCCTTACGCACGGTGGTAAGAGGCGCGAATTCGGGATGGGCCTGTACGATCGCATCGTATTTGCCTTTTAGGTATTCGGCAGACAGCATATAATCTTCCATAATCACTTTTCTGTCTACACCCAATGCTCCCAATAATAATGCGGCGGCAATACCGGTACGGTCTTTTCCGGCCGAACAGTGAAATAAAAGAGGAGTGTTCCGTTCTTCCGAAACAATCCGGAAAAACTCCCGGTAAGTATCCTGGGCATTTTGGATGATATAGACGTATGCCTGTTCAAGTATTTTCGGAATGTTGTTCAGGTTGAAGTGAGCCATGTCGGTCATGTCACCGGCTTCGATGGACAGAGGAATGTATTGCGTTACCGTTGCCGGTATTCTGTCTGCTGCCACTTTCTTTTCCTGTATACTTCTGAAGTCAATATCCGTACGGATGGATAAAGAGGCAAGATAGGCCAGGTCGGATTCTGTCAGTTTATTGAGATCGCCCGAACGGATAAATGTTTTCCACTTTACGTGTTTATGGCCTGCTGCGGGATAACCTCCCAAGTCGCGCATATTATATACTCCCTCGACAGGGAGAAGACGGAGATATTCTTCTTGTTTCATGTATGATTTGTCTTTTTATTAAAGAAAAGAAGAGTGAAGAGTCTCAAACTCCTCACTCTTCTTTATTTTTATTTCACTAATAAGCTCTGATTATAGTGGAATGTATTCCACAAATGCTTCCATTGCTTCGTAAGAGGCCAATCCCAAGCTGTCGTAAAGAGCTGCGGTACCCCGGTTGCGGTCTTCGCTACGTTGCCAGAACAGGCGTTCGTCATTACCCAGGAACGGAGCACTTTCCATCTGGGACTGGTGCTTCAGGATGGAGTTACGTTTTGCACGCAATTCTTCCGGACTGATAGGCACAGCCATTTCGATGTTTTCAATTTCCCATTCGGCCCATGCACCACGATACATCCAGATACGGCAATCTTTCAACCATTCGGCTCCTTCTTCTTTTTCAAGGTCTACAGCAGCAAATACGGCATCTGTACACACACGGTGTGTGCCGTGCGGGTCAGCGAGGTCACCGGCTACAAAAATCTGGTGAGGTTTCACTTCACGGAGCAGATTGCGGACGATTTCTACGTCAGCCTCGCTGATCGGATTTTTCTGGATTTTACCGGTTTCATAGAAAGGCAGATCCAGGAAGTGACAACGTTCCAGTGGGATATTATTATAGGTACAAGCTGTACGTGCTTCGCCACGGCGAATCAAGCCTTTGATGGTCAGGATATCGCGTGTATCCATATCACCGTCTTTCTTATCCTTCAGGAATTTACGGATTTCGGCATATTTTTCACTGATCACCTGATCTTCACTGTTTATGAAGATTTGGTTGAATCCGTTGATGAAATGCATGAAACGAACTACTTCCTCATCACCTACGGCAATGTTTCCGGAAGTCTGATATGCTACATGAACTTCATGTTTCTGTTCTACCAGACGGCGAATCGTACCTCCCATGGAGATCACGTCATCATCGGGATGCGGAGAAAATACGACAACCCGTTTCGGATACGGTTTGGCACGTTCGGGACGATAGGTGTCGTCTGCCTTCGGTTTGCCACCCGGCCATCCGGTGATGGTGTGCTGCAAATCGTTGAATATCTTGATATTTACGTTATAAGCAGATCCGAATAGGGCAAGCAGTTCGCTCAGTCCGTTTTCGTTATAGTCTTTGTTGGTCAGTTTCAGGATTGGTTTTCCGGTCAACTGGCACAACCATACAATAGCACTGCGGATCAGTTTATCGTTCCATTCGCAAGAAGTGACCAGCCATGGACGCTGAATACGTGTCAGGTTGGAAGCTGCCGACAGGTCGATGGCTACATGTGCATTGTTGTGAGTCTGTAAATAAGATGCCGGAATGGTATCTGTTACATTACCTTCCACACACTCTTTCACCATGTGCGCCTTTTCTTCACCCCATGCCAGCAGATAGATTTTCTTTGCTGCCAGAATAGTGGCCACACCCATTGTAATGGAACTGATTGGCGTATTATCAATGGTTCCGAATATTTTGGATGCTTCATTGCGTGATCCGCTGTCCAGCAGAATCAATCGGGTGGTAGAATTCAAGCGTGAACCCGGTTCGTTGAAAGCGATATTACCTACGCGGCCGATGCCCAGTAAGGCGATATCGATACCGCCGAAACTCTCGATGCGCTGTTCGTACAGGCGGCAGTATTCAAAGATGGTATCTTTAGCGATCGTACCATCCGGAGTGAAGATATTCTGCTTGTCAATATCAACGTGATCGAGGAACATCTCTTTCAATGCGTTGAAATTGCTGTTGATAGCGTCTTGGGACAATGGATAGTATTCGTACATATTGAATACGATTACATTACGGAAACTGAGTCCCTCTTCTTTGTGCATGCGAATCAATTCGGTGTATACGCTGCGTGGTGAATTTCCACCCGGCAATGCCAGTACGCAGAAACGTCCTGCTTTTTGTTTATCGCGAATGACCTGTGCTATTTCGCAAGCGATATGATTTGCACCTTCTTCCACAGACTCATAAATATCTGTAGGAATTTTCTCTAATCGGGTTAATACCGATCTCTCGAATGCATTCTCCGGTCTATAATACCTGGGGGAGACCCTGTTGAGTGTAATCTGAGAACTAAGATTTGTCTTCATAAGTTTGTTATTAATTAAGTTTGACTGAGTCTTTGTCGTTATCGGAAACTCTGAACAAATATATATAAAAACAATCAACTATGCGATAAGGTTGACAGGGAATTTAAATTAAAATCTTTTTTTACCTATAAATGGGGAGCAGGGGAGTGATAAAACGATGAAGGTTAAACGATAAACGGTGGACAATGAACAGGCTGCGTTATAATAGTCTGTTCATTGTTCACCGTTTATGTTCAAAAAACGTCTATTCGATTAAAACAGCGTATTGGTTTCAGGCACCAGCTTACCCATGGCCCATACGGCTCTTACGTTGAGGTCCTCATCGAGTACCAGGATATCGGCATCTTTGCCTTTTTGCAAGGAACCCTTACGGTCGTATACACCCATGATACGTGCCGGGGTTTCGGAAGCCATACGGACTGCGTCTTCCAATGGAATTTCTGCTTTCTGTACGACGGTACGAATCAGGCGGTCCATTGTGGCAATACTTCCTGCCAAAGCAGAATGGTCGGCCAACTTACATACTCCGTCTTCGATAATAACACGCGGGTCGAAAGCTTCTTTGCTGTCACTGTCGGCGCAAGCAAGGGCATCTGTAATCAGGCAGGTTCTTTCTACACCTTTTATTTTATATACAAGTCTCAGGATAGTAGGAGGTACATGGATTCCATCGGCTACTACTTCTACGGTCATATCATCCAACAGATAAATACTTTCGACTGTACCTTCATACTTGTATTCTCTGCGCTTGTGGAAACCGGGCATTGCATTGTAGAAGTGGGTGGCATGGGTATATCCGGCTTCATATGCCGTACGGATGTCTTCAAATTCGGCTTGTGTATGTGCCACGGAAGGGAGAATGCCTTTGGCAGCAATATATTTTCCGAACTGCATGGCTCCCGGAAGTTCCGGAGCGGCGTCCCAGCGCTTGATGCAATGATACTGTTCTACGATCGGAATATATTCATTCGGATCAGGGTTCTTGATGTTCTCGGGAATTTGTCCTCCTGCCATTTTCATGTTCAGGTAATGACCTTCAAGGTGCAGTCCCAGAATAGGGCTGTTTTTCTCTTCCATCAGTTTGGTGCAGGTTTCAGCAGCTTGCTGGATCATGGGGACTGTAGATGATGAAAGTGTAGGAAAAATACTTGTAGTGCCATGTTTCATGTGAGTATGGACCGCTGCCCGGAAGGCATCTTCCGTACATTCCATAAAGTCGCGGCCTCCACCACCATGCACGTGGATTTCTACCCCACCGGGAACTACATACATACCTTTGACGTCAATAAGTTCAGCTCCGATAACGGCCAGATCGCAGTTTGTGACTTCTAAAATCTTATTGTCTCTGATAAGCACGGAACCGTCTTTCATCCATCCTTGGGGGGTGAGTATACGTGCGTTAATTAATTGGGTTAACATTCGTGTTATGAGTTAAATTAGGGTTTGTTTTTTGGTACAATAAATTGATTGTCTGGCAAAATTAGATACTTTTTTGCATTTATATACTATAATTCAAGAGATATTTTTATTAAATGCGGAAATTATGTCCTGTAGATTTAATAAAGGAGAAAAGAGTCTGCGTCTTTCCAGCTGGGGAATTTATGGCGAAAGGCAGTGAGGGTTTCTATATCAAGTTCGATGGTTTGTATCTTTTCTTCTGAGTCGGGAGTCCCTGTCAGTATCTCGCCTTTAGGACTATACAAGGCTGAATATCCCGGATAGTGAAGTCCGTTGCCGTCTCGTCCTGTACGGTTCACACCGCATACGTAACATTGGTTCTCGATAGCGCGTGCGCAAAGTAGTGTATTCCATGCATGGATGCGTGGAGTAGGCCAACTGGCTATGTAAATAAGAAGGTCGTATTCGTTGTTTATATTCCGGCTCCAGACAGGAAAGCGAAGATCATAACAGACCTGAAGGCAGATATTCCAGCCCCGATAGGGGACGATCACCCTCCGGTTGCCTGCCGAAAAGTGTTCAGTTTCGCATCCCATGCGGAAGAGATGGCGTTTGTCATAGTAAAATTCCTGACCGTCCGGAGTAATCAGAAAGGCCCGGTTATAATAAGCACCTGCTTCTTCGCAGATGAAACTTCCGACCAATGCGAACTGAAACTCTGCGGCATACCCTTTGAGGGTCCGGATGGTGAAACCGGAAATCGGTTCGGCCAATGTCCGGCTGTTCATGCTGAATCCCGTTGTGAACATCTCCGGTAAAACAACAATCTCCGTTGTTCCGCGAAGAGGAAGTAGCTTTTCGCGGAGCAAACGGAGATTTTCCTGTTTATTTTCCCAGATAATATCTGTTTGTACAATCGAGATTTTCATAAATCATTCAACATCTCCAATGGAGAAGTTTTCGGGGTGTTTCCCTTTGAAATCTTTGAAATAAAGTTTTATTTCACGCATGTCCTTGTCAATATCTCCACTTGGCATGACTGCTTTAGTCGACGTAATGGTCTTGGTTGTATAGTCGATGCCGACCAGGACAATGGGTACCTGTGCTTTGAGCGCAATGTAATAGAAACCTTTTTTCCAGTTGGGGTTGCGTTTACGCGTTCCTTCGGGAGTAATAGCGAGGTGAAACTTTTTGCTGGTATTGAAGTGATGAACCATTTGCTCTACCAATGAGGTCTTGCGACTACGATCTACAGGAATACCTCCTACAGCTCTGAAAAGCAGCCCTAAAGGAAAAAAGAACCATTCTTTTTTCATCATGAAACTGGTCTTTCCTCCCATGGCACCGTAAAATAGTTTACCAATAAACAAATCTAAATTAGTGGTATGGGGAGCTGCGCAAACTACACATTTATCATATTTGGGTACTGTCACGTTCATCTTCCATCCCAGCAGGCGATAGTAAATAAAGCTATATATTGCTTTTTTCATTCTTAGTTCAGTTTCGCGATGGCGTCAATGATTTCGTTTACTTTTGCATTGAAGTCTACACGGAATTTTTTGTAGAATCCTTTCACATTTCCCGGTTCGGTGTGGCTGATACGGCTGATAAATTCATCCTGCATTTTCAGGATTTCCGCCATCAGTTCGTCAGCTTTTGCTTTATCTGTACCCGGTACGAACATGCTGTTGATCAAACACTCTGAAAATAATTCACCTGCGATATAGTTTACGTTCTTTTTAAGTTCTCTTCTCTTTGCCATAATTCTAAATGTTTTATGTGAGTATATAGAAAATATTTTCGGTAAAGATAACGACTTTCTTCGGTTCTGAGTAATAAATTTGAAATAATTAAATAATTCCATGCTGTGTCTGTCTTGTTGTTTGGTGGTTACAGACGCATTTTAGCAGAGGGTGTAGCCATCCGTATGCCGGGGCTACACCCTATTGGCGGGAGGGCTACACCCTTTACCTCGTGGGGCTACACCCCTTGCCGGAAGAAAGAGGTTGGTATTGTCAGAAAGAAAATCCCAGGTTTACGTAAAATCCTACGTCCTTGGATTGGTTGGAATACCCCAATGATGCTTCTAATGGACCGAACATGCTGTCCAGCCCATATCCGATGCTACAACCGTAAATCCGGTTGCCCTTTAGGATCTTGAAAAAATTATCGTCACTCAAGGCAAAGTTTCCGGCTAACGTTATATAATGTTTGCTACCCATGCGTTGGCGCAGCTTTAGAGAAGCCACGGCAACGGAATTGTACGTTAATTCTATATTGTAAATTCCGGCGAACGGGAGTTGCTGGGGCAAATAACGTCCGAACACGTCACTTCCCAACGCATTCTCGTAGGCATAAGGAATTTCCTGCCCGATCAGTACTCTGCCGTAAATAGCCGGGATCAGGGCCAGACGGTTGCTGACAGAGAACACACTTTCCCAGGAGGCACTGAGTGCGGAGAAGGGGGCATGTCCGTTATATCGGGCGAAGTTGTCCGTATACAATGAATAAGCACCGGAGAAGTTGCTGCCTTTGGATGGGAAGTATCCTTTGTCAAAGGTGTTGTAACGTAACTGCGCAAAATAACTGATGAAGTATTCGGAGTTGACATCCATTGTAAATTCCGGTTTCTTGAAAAGGAAATCTTTGTATTTGAAATACTCGATTCGTGCGCCGAATCCAAACCGGAGATTTTTATACCACACATCCGAAAATCCGAATTCACCCAGATGATATTTATAAGTTGTGTTGTAGGCACGGTCGCCATGATCATAAATGTTGATGTCATTGTACTGGAACATGTACGAGAAATTGATGTTTCTTTGTTGCATGGGTTCCAGGGTATAATCTACCCGGGCCATGTATCGTTTGCCCAGTCGTCCGGTGACAGAAACTTTGGAAGGAATGTGGGTCTTTAATTGTGCTGTGGCATTTATCAATAGCGAAGCTATCTCTTCCGAGTCGAAGCGGAGACCTACATTGATGGTTTTCTCATACTTTTTCTCTAACAGGAAGGTTAAATTATAGCCTTCAGGGGTATTGGTTAACGTGTAACTGGCGTTTGAGTAAGATTGGTTCCCGCGCAGAATGAATAGCGCTTGTTCAATCTGTCGCATGCTGATTTCACTGTTTTCTTGCAGTTTGCATTTTTTCATTAACCACTTCTTGTCGTTTTCTTCTACATCGGAGAAAGTAATTTCCTTCACCGGCAAAGTCCGGGTGCTTGAAAATAAGGTATAAGGACCATGTGACTCGGGTTTGAAAGTGTCTGCAATACCGATTTTCTTTTTAAGAGCGAGCAGGGAGTTCCATTGCTTGCGAGCTGCCTCTTCTCCCCGGTGCATCAGAGAATCAATGGCCGAAGGGGTAAAACTGGCCGAAGAATATCCCTCAACGTTCACCTTTATATAGGTATCGGTCAGGCTGATATTTTTTTGATGATTGTTTTTGGTAGTCAGGTCAATGATTTGGGAGAGTATGTCCGGAGCACTGTTAAGTTTGTCGATCCCTTTCAAGTTGTTTTGCACATCTACACCGATGATAACATCGGCGCCCATCGATTTGGCTACATCTACGGGATAATTGTTAATCATGCCGCCGTCAATCAGAATCATGCTATCCTTGCGCACAGGTGTGAACACTCCGGGAATCGCCATGCTGGCTCGCATTGCTGTGGCAAGCACTCCATTGTGGAATACAATCTGTTCGCCATTTACGATGTTTTGTGATACGCACGCAAAGGGGATAGGCAGTTTGTTGAAATCAACGGAGTCATGATAGCCTACTGTCAGTTCCGTAAATAGGTTGGCCAGATTCTGTCCCTTTATGATTCCACCGGAAACGGCGTCTTTGGGGCTTTTGGTAAAGGGGAATGAAAAGACATATTTTTCTGATTTTTCGCGTTCGTTGAGTGACATGGCACTACGCTTTACACGATCACTGAGCAAAAACATCCAGTCTTGTTTGCGTACCATACTGTCCAGTTGATGCGGAGTATATCCGATGGAGTATAATCCACCGATTATGGATCCCATACTGGTGCCTACTATATAATCGATTGGGATACCGGCTTCTTCAATGACTTTCAGAGCCTGGATATGTGCTACCCCTTTCGCACCTCCTCCGCTGAGTACCACTCCGACTTTTTTACGTTGCTGTGCCATAGCGGGCAATGCCAGAAAAAAAGCCGGTAACAGAACTAATATCAGTGACAAATGTTTTTTCATTATAGTGTTATTTTTATGAATGCACTACAAATTTATATTATTATTTGGTAAGTAAGTAGTGAATGACACTAAAAGTGCAAGTTATGGAACTTATGCAGAAAAGAATTATCTTTGCGCCCCTTTTGTGGAATAATTCCCCAATCAGGGACACAATTCCACACTTTGGATAAGTGGCGGTTATGTTCCGAAAATCACTAAAACAGCTTCTGCAGGGCATTGGAGAGAACTTTTTAGTTAAAAAGATATATTCGGGACATAGTTTGGTATCTGATTTGTAAAGTAGCTAAGAAAGGATAAGTTAATTTTAATAATACAAACAAGCATGAGACTATTTTTAACGAGAAAAGAGCTGAAACTAAGGAGAAAAAGAACAATAGTGGGCATCGTCTGTTTGGCTCTGGTGGTAGGCATTTATTGGGTTCTGACGCGGCCACATAAAGCTAAGCCGGAGATACCTACTGTGATTGTAGAACCGGCAGAAAGGGACAATGTAGAGATTTTCGGAGAGTATGTGGGGCGTATACGTGCACAACAGTTTGTGGAAGTTCGGGCGCGGGTGGAAGGATATCTGGAAAGTATGCTTTTTGCCGAAGGAACATATGTGAATAAAAATCAGGTGCTGTTTGTGATCAATCAGGATCAGTATCGTGCCAAAGCAGATAAGGCACGGGCACAATTGAAAAAAGATGAAGCACAAGCATTGAAGGCAAAACGGGATTTGGAACGTATCAAGCCGTTGTATGCACAAAATGCGGCCAGTCAGTTGGATCTGGACAATGCGGAGGCAGCTTATGAAAGTGCGGTGGCGACCGTCGCTATGAGCGAGGCAGATCTGGCACAGGCCGAGTTGGAACTGGGTTATACATTGGTTCGTTCTCCGCTGTCGGGTCATATCAGTGAGCGTAACGTGGACTTGGGAACTCTGGTGGGACCAGGTGGTAAATCGCTGTTGGCTACAGTTGTGAAAAGTGACACTGTACTGGTGGATTTCAGTATGACTGCTCTGGATTATTTGAAGAGCAAAGAACGCAATATTAATATCGGGCAACAGGACTCTTCTCGTTCCTGGCAGCCGAACATCACTATTACATTAGCAGACAATACGGTGTATCCTTACAAGGGATATGTGGATTTTGCCGAACCTCAGGTAGATCCCCAGACAGGTACTTTTTCAGTCCGGGCAGAGATGCCGAATCCGAAGCAGGTGTTGCTTCCGGGACAGTTCACAAAGGTAAAGCTGTTGCTGGATGTACGCGAAGGAGCGATTGTGGTACCGCACAAGGCGGTAACTATTGAGAAGGGTGGAGCCTATATCTATACCATGCGCAGAGATTCGACGGTAGAGAAACGATTTATAGAGCTGGGACCTGAATTTGGCAATAAACTTGTAGTGGAGAGAGGATTGGCCGCAGGTGAAGAAGTGGTAATAGAAGGATATCACAAACTGACGCCGGGAATGAAGGTGAGGGCTACTTTACCTCAGTCACTAACCGAGAAAAAGGAGAGCGAATGACTCTTTTCCTGAGATATATAAGAACGTATAATTTAAAAGAAACTCTTCCTCCCTCTCGTTGGGAGAGGGGTGGGGTGAGGCCTTATAGAATATGAAAGTTAGTTTTTTTATAGATAGACCTGTTTTCTCGATCGTTATCTCGATACTGATTGTCATTATCGGCATCATTGGTCTGACCATGTTGCCTGTCGACCAGTATCCTCAGATCACTCCTCCGGTAGTGAAGATCAGTGCTTCTTATCCGGGAGCCAGCGCATTGACGGTTTCACAGGCAGTGGCAACTCCTATCGAGCAGGAGATTAACGGAACACCGGGTATGCTTTATATGGAGTCGAACAGTTCCAATTCCGGAGGATTTTCGGCAACGGTTACTTTTGATGTTTCTGCCGATCCGGATTTGGCGGCCGTAGAAATCCAGAACCGTGTGAAACTGGCGGAAAGCCGTTTGCCGGCTGAAGTTATTCAGAACGGTATCTCCGTAGAGAAGCAGGCACCCAGCCAGTTGATGACCCTTACGCTGATGTCGTCTGATCCGAAGTTCGACGAAATTTATTTGAGTAACTTTGCCACGATCAATGTACTCGATGTAATCCGTCGTATTCCGGGAGTGGGACGTGTTTCGAATATCGGTAGCCGTTACTATGCCATGCAGATATGGGCGGAACCGGATAAACTGGCAAACTTCGGACTGACTGTACAGGATTTACAGAATGCGCTGAAAGATCAGAACCGTGAGTCGGCTGCAGGTGTACTTGGTCAGCAGCCGGTGAAGGGACTCGATGTAACGATTCCTATCACTACACAAGGACGTCTTTCTACTGTAGAGCAATTTGAGAACATTGTGATCCGTGCCAATACGAATGGTTCTATCATCCGTTTGCGTGACGTGGCACGGGTTTCTCTCGAAGCTTCTTCATACAGTACGGAGAGTGGGATCAATGGCAAGAATGCTGCCGTTCTGGGCATTTATATGCTTCCGGGCGCTAACGCGATGGAAGTTGCAAAAAGTGTCAAGGAAGCAATGGATGAAATCAGCAAGAACTTCCCGGAGGGGTTGAGCTATGAGGTGCCATTCGATATGACGACTTATATTTCCGAGTCCATTCATGAAGTATACAAAACCCTGTTTGAGGCGTTGGTTCTTGTGGTGCTCGTCGTTTATCTCTCTTTGCAGAGCTGGCGGGCTACGTTGATCCCGATAGTTGCCGTTCCTATTTCATTGATCGGTACGTTCGGTTTCATGTTGATCTTTGGCTTTTCGCTGAATATATTGACATTGTTGGGGCTGATTCTTGCTATCGGTATTGTAGTGGATGATGCCATTGTCGTGGTGGAAAACGTGGAGCGTATTATGGAGGAAGAGAAACTTTCACCGTACGAAGCTACGAAGAAAGCCATGAACGGATTGGCGGGTGCGTTGATTGCCACTTCTCTGGTGCTTTGTGCGGTGTTTGTTCCGGTGAGCTTCCTCAGCGGTATTACGGGGCAGCTTTACCGTCAGTTCACTATTACTATTGCTGTATCCGTACTGATTTCTACTGTAGTGGCGTTGACGCTGAGTCCGGTCATGTGTTCGTTGATTCTGAAACCGGATAACGGTAAAAAGAAGAACATTGTTTTCCGCAAAATCAACCACTGGTTGAACGTGGGCAATCATAAGTACGTAGTCGCTATCCGCCGGGTAATTGGTAATCCGCGTCGTGTATTGGCCGGTTTCGGGGTGGTGCTGATCGGTATTCTGTTGATTCACCGTCTGATTCCGACAAGTTTCCTTCCGGTGGAAGACCAAGGCTATTTCAAGATAGAATTGGAGTTGCCCGAAGGTGCTACGCTGGAGCGTACCCGGGAGGTAACGGATCGTGCCATCACTTATCTGGAAAAGAATCCGTATATAGCGTATGTACAGAATGTGACCGGAAGCAGTCCCCGTGTGGGCAGCAACCAGGCACGGAGTGAGTTAACCGTAATTTTGAAGCCGTGGGAAGACCGCAAGAATACTTCGATAGACGAGATTATGACAAACGTTCGTCGCGATCTGAGTGAGTATCCGGAATGTAAGGTTTATCTCTCCACTCCTCCTGTCATTCCCGGTTTGGGAACCTCGGGTGGGTTCGAAATGCAACTCGAAGCGCGTGGTGAAGCTACTTTCGATAATTTGGTGCAGGCGGCGGATACTTTGATGTATTACGCTTCCCAACGCAAGGAACTGACAGGACTTTCCTCTTCACTTCAGTCGGATATCCCACAACTCTACTTCGATGTAGACCGTGATAAAGTAAAGATGCTTGGTGTGCCTCTGGCGGATGTTTTCTCAACCATGAAAGCCTATACGGGATCGGTCTATGTGAACGACTTCAATATGTTCAACCGTATTTATAAGGTATACATTCAGGCTGAAGCACCCTATAGGGAACATAAAGACAATATCAACCTGTTTTTTGTGAAGGCCTCTAATGGAGCGATGATCCCGCTGACTTCTCTGGGTAATGCATCGTATACCACCGGCCCGGGTAGCATTAAACGTTTTAATATGTTTACCACTGCTGTTTTTCGTGGTGAGGCGGCGCAGGGCTATAGTTCCGGTCAGGCTATGGAGATTATGGAGCAGATTGCACGTGACCATCTGCCTGATAATATCGGCCTGGAATGGAGTGGTCTCTCTTATCAAGAGAAAAAGGCAGGTGGGCAGACCGGATTGGTACTGGCATTAGTGTTCCTTTTTGTATTTCTCTTCCTGGCTGCACAGTATGAAAGCTGGACAGTGCCCATTGCCGTATTGCTTTCGCTGCCGGTAGCCGCTTTGGGGGCTTATCTGGGGGTATGGATTTGCGGACTGGAAAATGATGTCTATTTCCAGATCGGATTGGTGATGCTTGTCGGATTGGCGGCCAAGAATGCCATCTTGATTGTAGAGTTTGCGAAAGTACAGGTGGACCGGGGAGGTGATCTGGTGCAATCAGCCATCCATGCGGCACAATTGCGTTTCCGCCCCATCTTGATGACTTCGCTCGCGTTTGTACTGGGTATGCTTCCGATGGTGTTGGCAACCGGTCCCGGTTCGGCAAGCCGTGCGGCCATCGGTACGGGAGTATTCTTCGGAATGATTTTTGCCATTGTAGTGGGCATTATCCTTGTTCCGTTCTTCTTCGTACTGGTCTATAAAACAAAAGCAAAACTGAGAAATGTGCCGAATGTGAACGTGAAGTTACCGTTCAAGTCTAAAAAGAAAATTGATTGAATTATGAAAAGAAGCTATTTATATATTACTCTCTTACTAACTGCATTTACCCTGGGTTCTTGCAAGATAGGAAAAAGTTATGTCCGTCCCGACCTTAACTTGCCCGATAGTCTGGCACAGCATCAGGATACCCTGAGCTTCGGAGATAGGGAATGGTGGCAGATTTATACTGACAGTACCCTCCGGAGCCTGATAGACCGGGCACTGGAGCATAACAAAGATATGTTGATAGCCGCTGCCCGTGTCAAGGAAATGGCAGCTCAAAAACGCATTTCGACAGCAAATCTGTTGCCGGATATTAAAGGTACGGTGACTGCTGAACGGGAAAACGAAAACCATGGTGGAGATGCTTTCAAACGTAGCGATACTTTCGAGGCGCAACTTCTTTTCTCCTGGGAGCTCGACCTTTGGGGAAATCTTCGTTGGGCACGTTCCGCCAGCATTGCCGAGTATCTTCAGTCCGTTGAGGCACAACGCGCTCTTCGGATGACTATTGTAGCTGAAGTGGCTCAGGCATACTATGAACTGGTGGCTCTTGATACCGAACTGGACATTGTCCGTCAAACGTTGAAGGCACGTGAAGAGGGGATGCGCCTTGCCCGTATCCGCTTTGAAGGGGGATTGACTTCCGAGACTTCTTATCGCCAGTCGCAGGTAGAGTTGGCACGTACTGCTACGTTGGTACCCGATCTGGAGCGTAAAATCTCGTTGAAAGAGAATGATATAGCTTTCCTTGCCGGTGAGTATCCCAATAAGATTACACGTAGCCGCTTGTTGCAGGAGTTCAATTTTCCGCAGGAATTACCTGTCGGTTTGCCTTCAGGACTGCTTGAACGCCGTCCTGACATTCGTCAGGCTGAACAGAAATTGATTGCCGCCAATGCCCGGGTAGGGGTGGCCTATACAAATATGTTTCCACGCATTTCACTTACCGGCAGGGTAGGATCGGAGAGCACTGCACTTTCCGAGCTGTTGAAGTCGCCTTATAGTATAATGGAGGGTGCTTTGCTTACACCAATTTTTGGCTGGGGTAAAAATCGTGCTGCCCTCAAAGCTAAGAAAGCTGCTTACGAGGCTGAAGTGCACAGCTACGAAAAGTCTGTCCTGACCGCTTTCAAAGAGACTCGGAACGCGATTGTGAACTTTAATAAAATCAAGGAAGTATATGATCTTCGTGCCAAATTGGAACGTTCGGCTAAGAGTTACGTAGATCTGGCGCAATTGCAATATATCAATGGAGTGACGAATTATCTCGATGTACTCGATGCCCAGCGTGGATATTTCGATGCCCAGATCGGACTTAGCAATGCGATGCGGGATGAACTGATTGCTGTGGTACAGGTGTATAAGGCACTGGGAGGTGGATGGCAGATAAAATAATGGAATCCCGATTTTAGTCACGCTCCCATGAACAGCATGAAAAGATTAAGATTCTTTTTTAGAAATCTCAGAGCCAGGTTGATATGCCGCTCTATTGCTTTTTCGGTAATAGAAAAATGTTCTGCTATTTCTTTGTTGCTCATGTGCAGCTCCCTGCTCATACGGAATACTTCTTGTTGGCGGGGAGGAAGTTGCATGACAAGTTCATCGATGTATTTCTTTAAGTCAGCGGCATCCAGTTCTCCTTCCATATCATAAGATTCCTCGACTGCTTGTATCGCAGTTATTTTGAGGGCTGTTTCTTTATAGTATCTACGTGAATGATTGAATATAACATTCCGGGTTATGATAAAGAGATAGCCCTCAAAACTTTTGTTTTCATCTAAAAAATGGTGAGATTCCCATACTTTCACAAATACTTCCTGCACAATCTCCTCAATGTCCATTGAAGCGGTGAAATAAAGCTTTGTGAAATTATAGACCTGTTTCCAGTAATGATTGTATAAAAAAGCAAATGCTTCCTGATCGCCATGCTTTAATTTCCTGACTGTTTCTTTCTCTTGCATCTGTTTTAGTAATTAGAGGTGCAAAAGTAATCTTTTTGTTCTAAATAGATGCAGTTTCTACAAGAATATTAAAAAATAACATATTTTGTTTAATTGATATTATGTTATGATAGCTGTATTGTCTTATTATATGGACTTAATAGAATAATGTATCCACTTATTATATAAATAAAATAATAGCAACATATATTTATTGGATAAGTTCTAAAGGAACTATTCTTTTGTGAACTTTTTTGCATCTGTTCTCGATCTTATTCCATATCTGATTTCCAATCTCTGTATCTACCGGATTATTTTTGTTTTCATTCCATTGTTTTCTCATTTGTTTCTTTATCAAATTCGAATGATAGAGCTTTTTACGTCCTTTTTTGTCTAATCGATCTGATAATAGTTTTTTGATCAGATCGATTTCCTTGTTGTTTTTATCCATTTCTTAAATCTATTTTGTGTTATCTAAAACTAAATACACAACAGACCTGCTTACCACCACATGTGAATTATAACTTTTTAATTGAAAATCGTCTCTGATGATATCGATAGCATACATATCTTGGTTTTTTATGGATGTTAATTTATTGTTTTATAGTGATATATGTGGTTTTTGTCCGGTAATAATAATTGCTTGTTTTTTTATGTGTAATAACGTTAGTTCCTTTAGAACTATGGTATATCGCTGCTTCTGTAGCTCTTGTTCTGATCGTGGGTGGACTTTGGATGTACTCTAATACGGGTAGAACTCAAATAGAGAAATATATTGAATTTACGGCACAAGAAAGCAGAATGTATCTATTGCCGGATAGTTCGAAAGTATGGATGCAGCCGGGGAGCTCCATACGTTTTGCCGAAAACTTTAAAGAATGCAGGGATGTATGGCTGAAAGGCAATTCACTTTTTGAAGTTCGCAAGAATTCGGGTAGTAAATTCAGAGTATACATTGATAAAGCATTTATCGAAGTGAAAGGAACCTGCTTTCTGATAAAACAGAATAACCCTAATGCGAATGAAATTACACTATTTAATGGGAGTATTGAATTTAATATAGAATCCACCCATGATAAAATAGCAATGAAACCACTCCAGGAATTAGTGTATAATCCTGTTAGTGCAAGAACTCAGCTGAGGCGGATAGAAAACATAGAATGGCAAAACGGGCGCTATAACTTTACCCAATTTAATTTGGAACACTTAACCCGTATTATGAATCAAATGTATGGCTCTCATATCACCATTAGCGACAAAGTGAATAAAAATTGTGCTTTCACCGGAAGTATCCGCTATGATGAATCTTTGGAAGACGTTATTGATAAAATCTGTTTTAGCCTGAATCTTAGAAGCAAAGAAATGAATGAAGGAATTCTTATTTACAACTAATATTTATTAACCCAATGTTAAATCTAAAAATTGAAGCATGAACAAGTTTTTATTTTCTTGTCAGAAGCGGTGTCTTAAATACATCGTCATGGCTCTGCTGCTTTATCCGTTGTCTGCACTTGCTGCGCAAGGACAGATTGTGGTTAAAGGTCAGTCTCTCACCATTCCTCAAGCCATCCGGCTTATAGAGAAAAGTAGTACATATACTTTCTTCTACAACGCTAATGATTTGAAAAACACAAATCTCAAGAGTATCGATTGTAAAGGTTCCATCAACGACGTCCTGAACGAAGTATTTAAAGGGAGCAATATCAGTTATCTCATTAAAGGTAATGAGGTTATTCTTAAAGTAGAGAAAACGGAAAGCACACAACAAAAAAAAGCCAAAATTATCGGTGTGGTAACAGATTCTAAAACCGGTGAACCTATCATTGGAGCAACTGTACAGCTACTGGGTACTACTACAGGCGTTATTACCGATGTGGATGGTAAGTTTGAACTTGCGGCAACTCCTAAAAATGAAATACAAATTTCATATATAGGATATGTTACCAAGAAAGTGAAAGTAGGTAGCCAAAAGGTTATTTCGGTCACCCTATCCGAAGATGCCCAGCAGTTGGATGAAGTGGTGGTGACAGCGTTTGGTACAGGACAAAAGAAGGAGACTATCACCGGGTCTATTCAGTCCGTACGTCCTTCAGACCTTTTGGTGCCTTCCGCCAATCTTTCTTCTTCATTTGCCGGACGCCTGTCAGGTGTGATTGCTTACCAGCGTAGTGGTGAGCCCGGTCAGAATTCTGCCGATTTTTTTATTCGTGGTGTTGCGACGATGAATGGGGCGACTTCTCCTTTGATTATTTTAGACGGAGTTGAAGTGTCTAAAGCAGACCTGAATTCGTTGGATCCTGAAGTAATAGAAAGTTTCTCTGTATTGAAGGATGCTACGGCATCGGCGATGTATGGTACTCGTGGAGCCAACGGTGTACTTATTATTAAAACCAAATCGGGTAGTGATCTTGAAAGGCCGATCATTGGCGTGCGTATAGAAGGATATGTGAATACTCCGATCAAGAAACCGGAGATCGTTGACGGACCTACATATATGCGTTTGTACAACGAAGCGGTTACCAATCAGGGAACAGGAGCCGTACTTTATTCTGATGAAAGAATTAACGGTACAATTAATAATCTGAACCCCTATATTTATCCTAATGTAGACTGGTATAAAGAAGTCTTCAAAGATGCAACATTCAATCAAAAGGCGAATTTTAATGTACGTGGGGGTACTTCTAAAATCACTTATTTTATGAATGTCAATATGAACCATGAAACCGGTATGTTGAAGGATCGTTCCAGTGATTTCTTCTCTTATAAAAACAATATAGACTATATGAAATATGCGTTTCAGAACAACGTGGATTTTCATCTGTCAAAGTCCTCTACTATTTCGCTGCATCTGAATGTGCAGTTGAATGACATGCATGGTCCTTTGACTACAAAGGACGGAAATGGAGTAGGAGATATATTCAGTGCTATTATGGGAACCAACCCTGTTGATTTCCCGGTTATGTTTCCGCAAGGATCGGATACATGGTACCATTGGGGAGGTATTCTTGCAGGTAACTATCAACCGCTCAACCCAGTAGCCCTTTCAAGTGCAGGATATAAAGATACATTCGAGAGCACGGTAGTGGCCAATGTGAATTGGGACCAGAAACTGGATTTTATTACGAAAGGTTTGAGCTTCAGGGCTTTGGTCTCATTTAAAAATTGGAGCTACAATCAGAAGTTCCGTCTGCAGGGATACAATAGTTACCAGCTTTCCGACTATAAACAAAATGAAGACGGTTCCTATGATTTTACCAATACACCTATCGGTGAACCGAGCAATCATACGATGGAAGCTTTCTTTGGTACTAACGGCGACCGCAGGTTTTACATTCAGGGATATCTTAATTACGAACGTTCCTTCGGTTCACACAATGTAAGCGGTATGCTGCTTTATAACCAGGATGATTATAATACAAATGTAAACAGCAGTCTTATTGGCTCACTTCCCAAACGTAAGATGGGCGTTGCCGCACGTTTGTCATATGATTACGATCACCGTTATATGCTTGAAGTAAATGCCGGATACAATGGTTCCGAAAGTTTTGCCAAAGGACATCGTTGGGGATTGTTTCCATCCATATCGTTGGGATGGAATATCAGTGAAGAGAAATTCTGGAAATCTATTAAACCGGTTATTTCCAATTTCAAACTCCGTGGTTCGTATGGCTTGGTAGGTAATGACCAGATTGGTAGCGATCGTTTTGCTTATCTGGCAATTGTGAATCTGAACAGCAGCCCGTCTTATACAACCGGATATGGCGGGAGTACAACTTCATTATCGGGTCCTACCTATAATCGTTTCCAGAATAACGAACTTACATGGGAAGTGGGACATAAACTGAATGTGGGTGCCGATTTGCAGTTTTTCAATTCATTAAATATTACTGTCGACGGATTCAGGGAGATCAGGGATAACATTTTCCAACAGAAAAATTCGATACCGAATTACTTGGGGACTGCCAATACTAAAATCTACGGTAACTTTGCTAAAGTGAAGAATACGGGATTTGATCTTGCTTTGGACTACGGAAAACAGGTGAACCGGGACCTCTCTATCCAGATGAAAGGAACATTCACCTATGCGCACAATGAAGTTTTGAAATACGATGAAGCGGCAGGACTTCGTCCGGCATTGTCGCAGGTTGGAAAGAGCTTGAACTCGATTTGGGGATATGTAGCAGACGGGCTGTATATTGATCAGGCTGATATTGCCAATAATCCTCAGTCGACTATCGGCAATATTGCCATTGCGCCGGGAGATGTGAAATATGTGGACCAGCCGGATGCTAACGGAAATTATGATGGGAAAATAACATCGGATGACAGAGTGGTATTGGGGTATCCCACAATTCCGGAGATAATATACGGATTCGGCCCTTCTGTTACGTGGAAGAATTGGGACTTCTCTTTCTTCTTCCAGGGACAAACCCATGTGTCACTGATGATGAGTGGTTTCGAACCGTTTGGAACACAGAGTAAAAGTAATGTCCTGAAGTGGATTGCTGATGACCATTGGAGCAAAGATAACCAGAATCCGAATGCAAAGTATCCAAGGTTGACACAATATAATAATAACAACAATACTGCATCATCTTCCTATTGGCTGCGCGATGCTTCATTCCTGAAATTGCGGAATGCGGAAATTGGCTATCGTTTCAAATGGGCAAGAATCTATGTGAATGGAAGTAACCTGCTGACCTTTTCTCCATTTAAGTTGTGGGATCCCGAAATGGGTGGAGGTGCCGGTATGAAATATCCGACACAGCGTACATATAATGTTGGTATTCAATTAACTTTTAAATAATAAATACTTATGAAGATAATATATAAACTCCTGTTCCTGCTTTTCCTGATGCTGGGATATAGTTCATGTGATTTCCTGAATATCGTTCCTGATGAAATAACGACCGAGGAAGATGCATTTAAAGATCGGAATGCAGCAAAGAATTTTGTTTATTCTTGTTATGGTTATCTGCCTCAGAGCAATGTGGCGTCGGCAAGTCTTGATTTGCTGACGGGAGATGAAGTGATTACAGCTTTTGAACATGAAACGTTTGCCAGTTTTCCGAAAGGAAACTATACGGCTTCGTCGCCGGTGATTTCTTATTGGAATACATTCTTTCAGGGATTGCGCCAATGTTACCTGTTTTTAGAGAATGTCGACAAGGTACCTGATCTGACTGAAAGTGTGAAGGCTGATTATATTGCACAGGTTAAATTCCTGATTGCTTATTATCATTATCAATTGGCACGTTGCTACGGACCTATTATCCTGATTAAAGAACTGCCGAATGTAAATGCTTCGCAGGCAGAATATTTGCCTCGGACTCCCTATGACGAATGTGTAGAGTGGATATGCAATCTGTTGGATGAAGCTGCAGCTTCATTGCCTGCCATACGTACCAATAAAGAAGATTACGGACTGGCAACCAGTGTGGGAGCAAAAGCGGTGAAAGCTAAGATGTTGTTGTATGCAGCTTCTCCGTTGTTCAACGGAAACTCGGCATTCTACAGTAACTTTGCGGACAAATCGGGCAATATGTTAATGCCTGTTACTTACGACCCCAACAAATGGGTAAAAGCGAGAACAGCCATAAAAGAGGCGATTGACCTTGCCGAGCAGAATGGGCATGCTTTGTATACGAAGCAAGACTATAAGATAGGTAATGAGGATGCGAACCCTTATCCGGCAGCCGGCCCCGTAAGATGTCTACGTACCAGTTTGGTCGATTGGGACTCTCGTAATCCGGAAGTACTGCTTGCAGAAACCCGCAGCGAAGGTTCATACGGTATACAGAATAAGTCATTGCCGTTTGTGACTGATGGCTGGGCATGGAATGGTATCGGTCCGACATGGACTATGTTGAATCGTTTCTATACCAAGAACGGTTTGCCTTGGGATGAAGATCCGGAGTATAAAGATAAAGACAAATTGAAGATTGTAAATGTGGATGCTGACCATGCTGATGAGGCCCATGAAGGTAGTAAAACGCTTCTGTTCAATCTGGAACGTGAACCTCGTTTTTATGCTTGGGTAGCTTTTCAGGGAGGATATTACGAAGTAATGAACGGGTCGACTAATCCCGCTTATGTGATGAGTAACGGAAAAAAAGACAATTCGGACAGCAGATTAATATGTGATTTTGTTTTGGGAGGTAACTGTAGCCGTGGTACTGCGACCGTACAACGTCCCGGAAATTATACTCCAAGTGGTTATCTGAATAAAAAAGGAGTCGACCCCAGTACGGTTGTATCTACCAATTCGACCAATCTGAATACATATCCTTGGCCTATTATCCGTCTTGCAGACCTCTATCTGGCATATGCCGAAGCGTGTGTGGAAACCAACGATCTGGAAACTGCCAAACAATACTTGAATAAAGTAAGAGAGCGTGCCGGTATCCCCACGGTAGAAAATGCATGGAGTGGCGTTGCTGCATTGGATCAGACGAAGCTCCGTCAGATTGTTCGTCAGGAAAGAATGAACGAACTCTATCTTGAGAATCAGAATTTCTGGGATATGCGTCGCTGGTTGCTGGCAGAGCAATATTTTGGAACTAAAGCCAAGGGATTGAATATCGCCGCCACCACTATTGAAGATTTTGCGGCAATTAAGACGATTGACTTTGAACGTAAGTTTGAGGCACCGACTCAATATCTGCTGCCGATACCTTCTGACGACATTAATAGAAATGAAAAATTAGTAAACAATCCGGGTTATTAATCTTTATAAAGAGAATTGAAGATGAAAAAAATACTGCTTGGCCTATGTGCGATACTGGGCCTGATAAATATGACAGGGTGCTCCAGTGACGAGAAGTACCCCATGCCGACCACTATAGACCAGAATTCACTGTCGGCTGAAGCCAAAGCCGGGGCTATAAAACTGAAATGGACAGTGCCGGCTGATTCTAATTATTATTATGTGAAAGTGACTTATACGTTGCCGGAAGACGGAAAGAAATGCCTGAGACTTGCGAGTGTGAAGAGCGATACCATGCTGGTGGATAACTTGTTGCACCGCTATGGCGACATTGACTTTACATTGCAACCATGCAACCGTGCGGGGGAAGGATCACAGAGTTGCAGTATAACAGCACGGGCCCTACCTGCGCCGAAGCAGATTAAAACAGACCGGAGTGATGTGACTTTGTCCGCTAAACAGTTGTATACGGATGATCAGGAAAGCAGTGAAGGTCCTATCGCCAATCTGATAGATGGAAAGAACGACACTTATTTTCACATGTCATGGAGCAGTCCCACACCTTTCCCACATTACATTGTGGTTGACTTGGGTGAGGAGAATGCTTTGTCTACTTTCCTGTTCTCTTATGTTTGTCGTGATAATAACAATAAGGATAATCCCAAAGAGATGGATATTCTGGGAAGCAATACTTTTGATGGAAAGAATTACGATGAAAGCCAGACAACCCTGTTGGCGTCTTTAAGTGATTTGCCCAATACCAAGGCTGCATCTTACGAGTCGGATATTATAAAAGCGGGTGCGTCTTACCGTTATCTCTGGTTTAAGGTGAAATCGTCTACAAGCGGTTCCAATTGGATTGCGCTGGCCGAACTCGCCCTTTCTAAAGTAATTGTGAAAACCTATGATCCGGAAACCGGAGAGACTACCATTGAATAAAACAGGATTCAATAGGGACTAAATAAAGTAGCATGAGTCTGCGCAACCGGTGGCTGTCGGCTTGATGCTAAATAGAAGAATCAAATAATTATCAAAAAGGAAATACAAATGACATTTTTTACCAGAACAAAATTTGTATTTCCTTTGTTTTATTTATCTTATGTTTAATTTATCCTAATAACATGAAGAAACATCTAATTTCAATGATTTTTGCAGCAATCGTACCTTTGTTGCTGTATGCTTGTTCTGCCGAAGAAGAGAAAACGGTAACATCGACCACCCTTGAGGTGGCGCAGTCTGCAATTGACTTTAAAAGTGACGCAGGGACCCGTGACATTGCTATTGTTACCGATGCGGATAATTGGACGGCACGGTCTGATAAGGACTGGTGTTCGGTTGCTGTCAACGGAAGTACATTGACGGTGAATGTATCCGGATATGACGGGAAAGAGACCAGAGAGGCAGTGATCAAAGTGACTGCCGATGCATTGACGGAAACTGTTAACGTACGCCAATTGGGATCGGATCCTGCTATTCTGATATCCCAACAGACATTTACTGTTGAGGCCAGCGGAAGTGATATTGCGTTCGATGTAACTACAAACGTGCCGGTGACGATTACATTGCCGGAATGGGTCAAAGAAAAACCGGCGGATACGCGTGCATCCGAAATGGTGACTACAACACATAGATATATTGTCTTGGTCAATCCTGAAGACGGTGAACGCACTGGCAATATTACTGTAAAAGAGGTAGGCGGAGAGCTTGAGGCTCTGGTATCTGTTACTCAAAAAGGACTGGGAGAATATGAATCCGGAGATATGGAAGGTATTAAAGACGATATTAAGGTTCCGGTAGAATCGGGCGAGGCAAGTTCTTTCCAGGGAGGCTCGAATATCGATAAATCATTCGATGGAGATATGAGTACTATTTACCACTCTAATTGGAATAACGCAGGAGAGCATTATTTTCCTATCACGTTGACTTATAATTTCCCTGCGGGTTCGGATATGGATTATTTTATATATTATCCCCGTACTTCGGGACCGAATGGTAACTTCAAGGAAGTAGAGATCCGTGTGAAGTCAAATGCGAATACCAGAGGGGCCGATGAATGGAATACTGTAATGACTAAGAACTTTGGAGGTACCAATGCCGCAGTCCGTATTAATTTTCCGAAGGCACAAATCGGCGTCACATCCGTTCAGTTTATTGTAAAATCAGGTTCGGGAGACGGACAGGGATTTGCGGCCTGTGCCGAAATGGAATTTTATAAAAAGAATCCGGGAGCATTTGACCCGTTAACTCTTTTCACTGATGTAACTTGTTCTGAGCTGAAGCCCGGACTTACCGATGAAGAGATAGAAAACTGTCCTTATTCATTCTACAAGAACATAGCTTACTATATGAAGCAAGGTAAGTATCCGACAGAGTTCCGTATTCAAGATTATAAAGCGTGGCCCAATCCGGATGATCAGTCGAAAACACATAAGACCAGTCCCTACAGCCTGCGCGACAATCCTACGGGAATTTCGGTAAAAGACGGGGAACAGTTGATGGTCTTGGTCGGCGATACGCACGGGCAAATTATCAGTGCAGTGATTCAGAACCTTGACGTCCCCGGTGGTGACGGCTTCGGAGGTACCTTCTATCCGTTGTCTGAAGGAGCCAACAAGATTACGGCCCGGAATAAAGGATTGATGTATATTTTGTATCACACCCCTGACTATGAAACAGCTCAGCCTGTAAAGATACACATTGCTTCCGGACAGGTGAACGGGTATTTCGATGTAGCCAAACATCAGGCTTCCGATTGGAATAAATTGTTGAGCAATGCGGTCGATAAGTATTTTGATGTGGTGGGACATTATGCACATCTCACATTTCCTACCGAGCGCTTCCGTGCTCACACTCCGGACGGAAAAGCATTGATCGATGCTTATGATCAGATCGTGAATTCGGAGATGGAACTGATGGGGCTATATAAGTATAATAAATTGTTTAAAAACCGCATGTATCTGCATGTGATGTATACCAGCTATATGTATGCCACCAGTTATCACACCGCGTACAATGACGGTACACTGGCGGAACTTTGTAATGTGGATAAACTGAAAACTTCTTCATGCTGGGGGCCTGCACATGAAATAGGGCATTGCAACCAGACACGTCCCGGATTGAAATGGCTGGGAACTACGGAAGTGACGAATAACATTATGTCGGAGTATATTCAGACTACGATTTTCGGGCAGCCTTCACGCCTGCAGACAGAAAATATGGGAGATGGTAGCCGGAACCGATATTCCAAAGCCTGGACCCAGATCATCGCGGCAGGTGCTCCTCACGGAAACTTTGGCAGTGACAGTGATGTTTTCTGCAAACTCGTTCCTTTCTGGCAACTGGAGCTTTATTTCGGCAAAGTGCTTGGGCAGACACCGCTTCAGCAGGCTGATAAAGGAGGATTCTATCCGGATGTGTACGAATATATACGTACGCACGATAACCTGAAGACTGCCGGAGAGCAACAGACTGAGTTTGTGTATATCTGTAGTTTGATAGCTAAAGCCAATTTGCTGGATTTCTTCACGAAATGGGGATTCCTGACTCCGATAGATGTCACTCTGGACGATTATGGAGTTGGAAAACTTACTGTCACTCAGTCCCGTATCGACGAGATAAAGAAGCGTGTAGAGGCTTTGGGATATCCGAAACCGGATGTTGCCTTAGAGTATATAACTGATAATTCGGTAGAACTCTATAAAACCAAACCCGGAATAATATCCGGAACAGCTACGCGAAGCGGTTCGACATTTACCATGACCAATTGGAAAAATGTGGTAGCTTATGAAGTAGTGGATGAAACGGGTAAAAAGGTTTGTATCTCCGATGGAGTATTAGCACCCTCAAATACTGCCACGTTTACCATGAAAACAGCCTGGAAGGACGGCTTTAAAGTGTATGCCGTCTCTGCTACAGGCGACAAGACAGTGGTGACGTTTTAAAGAGGAAGTAAGATATACCTTTAAGTAGCCGGGAAGGGCACAGAGTTCAGATCGTTGATTTTAGCTCTGTACCCTTCGTTTGCTCTGTGGCATACCCGCAGAGAACAAAATCACCATTTTCTTTCATAATTCGGAAAAAAACACGAAATTTGCGACGCTTTTAAGTTCGAATTACTAACACCTTTAAATATAAGATAAAGAAAATGACTAAAAGTGCATTGCAAATTGCCAGGGCTGCTTACCAGCCCAAACTTCCGAAAGCGCTGAAAGGCTCAGTAAAAGCAGTTGAAGGCGCAGCTACACAATCTGTAGCCGACCAGGAAGCTATCCAGAAACTGTTCCCGAACACTTACGGAATGCCGTTGATTAAATTCGAAGAAGGTGAAGCTATCCAGCTTCCTGCCATGAATGTAGGTGTTATCCTTTCAGGAGGACAGGCTCCGGGCGGACATAACGTAATCTCTGGTCTGTTCGACGGTATCAAAACACTGAACAAAGACAATAAGCTGTACGGCTTTATCCTGGGTCCCGGCGGATTGGTTGACCATAACTATATGGAGCTGACTGCCGATATTATTGACGAATACCGCAACACCGGTGGTTTCGATATCATCGGCTCAGGACGTACCAAACTGGAAACTCCGGAACAATTCGAGAAGGGTCTGGAAATCATCAATAAGCTGGGTATCAAAGCACTGGTAATCATTGGTGGTGACGACTCCAATACAAATGCCTGTGTTCTGGCTGAATATTATGCTGCAAAGAATGCCGGTGTACAGGTGATCGGTTGCCCGAAAACTATCGACGGTGACTTGAAAAACGACATGATCGAAACTTCGTTCGGTTTTGATACTGCATGTAAAGTATACTCGGAAGTGATCGGTAACATCCAGCGCGACTGTAACTCAGCACGTAAATATTGGCACTTCATCAAACTGATGGGACGTTCGGCTTCTCACATCGCACTGGAATGTGCTTTACAGGTTCAGCCTAATGTATGTATCATTTCTGAAGAAGTAGAAGCAAAAGACATGTCATTGGATGATGTAGTGACTTACATTGCCAAGATCGTGGCTGACCGTGCTGCTCAGGGAAACAACTTCGGTACTGTGCTGATTCCTGAAGGTCTGGTTGAATTTATCCCGGCTATGAAACGTCTGATCGCTGAGTTGAACGATTTCCTGGCTGCTAACGCAGTTGAGTTCGCCAACATCAAACGTTCTCGTCAACGTGAATATATCATCAGCAAGCTGTCAAAAGAAAATGCTGACATCTATGCAAGCCTTCCCGAAGGTGTGGCACGTCAGCTTTCTCTGGACCGCGACCCGCACGGAAACGTACAGGTATCACTGATCGAAACAGAAAAATTGCTGTCTGAAATGGTTGGTACGAAACTGGCTCAGTGGAAAGAAGAAGGCAAATATGTAGGCAAGTTTGCTGCACAGCACCACTTCTTCGGTTACGAAGGACGTTGTGCTGCTCCGTCAAACTACGATGCCGACTACTGCTATTCACTGGGTTATACAGCTTCTATGCTGATTGCCAACGGTAAGACCGGTTACATGTCATCAGTACGCAACACAACTGCCCCTGCTGCCGAATGGATCGCAGGCGGTGTGCCTATCACGATGATGATGAACATGGAACGTCGTCACGGTGAAATGAAGCCGGTAATCCAGAAAGCATTGGTGAAACTGGATGGCAAACCGTTCCTGACATTTGCTGCCAAACGCGATCAGTGGGCGCTGACTACAGACTACGTTTATCCGGGTCCGATCCAGTACTTCGGTCCGACAGAAGTTTGCGACCAGCCGACTAAGACATTGCAGCTGGAACAGGCTAAGTAAGCTGTTCTCCGCATTACAATAACAGAAACCCATCGGGGCGGATTGATTCAATTCCCTTCGGTGGGTTTTTAGTTCATTCGAATATCCTTATTTATATGATGAAACGACTTTCTACTCTATGCCTGCTGGCGGCAGGTTTTTTCCTTTCGGGGCAGGCGCAACAAGCCCGTCCGTTAGTGCTCGATTCGGTCTGTGCTCCCTTGAAAGTAGCTACTCCGCCTTCCGATGCTTATATCGGTCTGTCGCTTCTTGACAATGGTGAAGTAAGACACTACAACTATGGAGAACAGGCAGTGGCAGGAGCTGTTTATCTGTCGAGTACCGATCACGGTCTGACCTGGAAACGGGTAAACCGGGCTAAAGAGATGCCTTTTGCAGACCGTCAAAGCCCTGTGAGCAAAGAGTATATCCGTTTGGTAGATGTGGGGGCGATGGGGGTTTATTGCATTCGTACTTCCGGTGGACTGGCAGGCGGACGTACCCTTACGAAAGTGGCTGACCGCAGTTCCATCATGATTAAACCACCCGTTTTTATCAAGAACGGCAAGCGTATTGTGGTGGCTGCCCATGGAGGCGTGACACCGAAAGGCTGTTATACTTACGTTTCCGATGATGACGGACTGACTTGGAAGTGCTCGAATACAGTCACTTCGCCCGACCATCGGGGAGGAGGCTTCCACAAAGGTATTCGTTGGAATCACGGTGCTGTGGAGCCTACTGTGGTTGAACTGAAAGACGGAACACTCTGGATGCTGATGCGTACTTCACAGGACCGCCATTACCAGGCTTTCTCGCAAGATGGCGGTCTGACATGGAGTGAATCGGAACCTTCGCCTTTTTACGGTACTATCACGATGCCCACCCTTGGCAGGTTGGCCGATGGTAGACTGTTACTTTTCTGGTGCAATACTACTCCTCTGCCTGAAAAAGAAGGGACGAATGGTGTCTGGGATGATGTTTTCACCAACCGCGACGTGACTCACGTAGCTGTGTCCGATGATGACGGCAAGACGTGGACAGGTTTTCGTGAACTTTATATGGACCCCATGCGCAATGACTCCGATTATGCTGTCAATGGCGGTGGAATCGACCGTGGTGTCCATCAGGCGCAGTTTGTAGAAGTAGCTCCGGGCAAGGTGCTGGCGTCCATCGGTCAACATCCCCTTCATCGTGCCATGATGATGTTCGACGTGAATTGGCTGTACGAGAAAAGCCGTTTTAATAAATTCAGCGATTCTCTTTCGCAATGGAGCACATTCAATTATATCGACGGCATTAAAGGTCATTGTGCCTATAACCGCATACAGGGGTGCCGGCTCGAATCCCATCCCGAGAAAGAGGGTTGTCAGGTGCTCCATTTGTCTTATCAGCCGGATGCCTCGCTGGTAGCAGATACACGTGGGGCAGTGTGGAACTTCCCGGCAATGAAGAAAGGGACGTTCACTGCCAGCCTGCGTATTCCGGAGGGAAGCCATTCGGTTTCATTGTTACTGAATGGTCGCTGGATGAATCCTTCGGACACCGTGGCCCGCTATGAATCGATGTACGAACTTTCTCTGACCCGCAAGCAACTGGGAGTGAAAGATGACCGTTGGCATGAAGTTTCTTTGGAATGGGATTTGTCTCAGAAACGTCCGCAGGCACGTGTCCGGGTAGACGGACGGCTTCGGTCCCTGCGTCTTCCACTCAGAAACAAGTCGCAAAACGGAATTAGTTATGTTCACTTTATCGCTCCTCCAGCAGAGGCTGATCCGGGCATTTATCTGGAATGGGTCAGGGCGGAAGCTGATGGCACTATTTAGAAATGAATCCAACTCAAAATAAGAATACAATCAATGAAGTCTTCACGAACCACTTCTGTTTCTAATAAACCCGCTCCCCGTCGCCATACGTCGGTACGGAAGAGAAAAGCGAAAAAGAAAGCCTCCCGTACCATGCCTGTTTGGTTGCGCAACACCCTTGCGCTCGTTGTTGTCGGTCTGTTTTCTGTTGCTTTTTACTATTTCGTTATCCGTCCTTATTCCTATCGCTGGAAAGAATGCTACGGGCGGAAAGAGTATGGCGTTTGCATTCCTTGTGGTTATGAAGTGCATGGTATCGATATTTCCCATTATCAGGGAAACATCGACTGGGAGGAACTGAAACAGAATAAGGAGACTGATTTCCCGCTTCACTTTATTTTTATGAAGGCCACCGAAGGAGGCGACCATGGCGATGATACCTTCAAGCAAAACTTTGAACAGGCACGCCAGCATGGCTTTATCCGTGGGGCCTACCATTTCTTTACTCCCCGTACGGATGCCTTGAAGCAGGCTGACTTTTTTATCCGTACCGTAAAGCTCGATAGTGGCGATCTTCCCCCGGTGCTCGATGTGGAGCTGTCAGGCAAGAAATCTAAGAAGGAGTTGCAGCAGAGCATCAAGAAATGGCTCGACCGGGTGGAAGCGCATTATGGTGTGAAGCCTATCCTCTATACTTCATATAAATTCAAAACCCACTATCTGGACGATTCGCTTTTCAATGCCTATCCCTATTGGATTGCCCATTACTATGTCGACTCGGTGAAGTATCAGGGAAAATGGCATTTCTGGCAGCATACAGATATCGGAAGTGTGCCTGGTATTCACCATGATGTAGATTTGAATGTATTTAACGGTTCGCTCGAAGAGTTGCGTAAGATGACTATGAGGTGAACTTTACCCGCTTTGCCTGCGTTATATTCCTAAAAAAAGGAGATTCAGATGAATATAGCAATTAGCGGGGCCTCCGGTTTCATAGGCAAGCATCTTACAGAGTACCTTACGGAAAGGGGGCACCGGATAGTCCCTCTGGGGAGACCCATGTTTCGTGAAGGTACATCGGGACATTTAATTCAGGCCTTGTCACATTGCGATGTAGTCATCAATCTGGCAGGAGCACCCATCAGTAAACGCTGGACGCCGGAGTATAAGAAAGAGCTTTATGACAGCCGTATCAAGGTGACGCATCGCATCATCCGGGCCATGGATGCGGTAAAGACAAAGCCGCGGTTAATGATTTCCGCCTCTGCCGTAGGATATTATCCGGAAGATGGGACGTTTGACGAATATACCAATACTCGCGGCAGCGGTTTCCTGGCGGAACTTTGCTACGCCTGGGAGAAAGAGGCTCGCCGTTGCCCTTCACAGACAAGGCTGGCTATCACCCGTTTTGGCATAGTGCTCTCACCCGATGGCGGGGCAATGGAGCAGATGTTGCGTCCGCTTCGGATAACACGGGTAGCCGGTGTGATTGCTCCGGGCACACAGCCTTTTCCCTGGATTGGAATCCAGGATCTTTGCCGTGCGATGGAGTTCATCATCAACCACGAAGTATTAAGCGGAGTGTTCAATCTGGTGGTTCCGCAACAGGTTTCACAATATGCGTTTACCCGGGCGATGGCAGCGCGCTATCATGCCTGGATGAAGGTGGTGATACCACGTTGGTTTTTTCGGATGCAATATGGTGAAGCGGCTTCCTTTTTAACGTCGGGACAGAATGTGCGTCCCACACGCTTGCTCGAGGCAGGTTTCCGCTTTGATAAACCGACTATCGAAGCCTTTTTTGAGGGCACGGACCACAGTACGGTGGACGAACTGGATCTGCAACGTTATATGGGTACATGGTACGAGATAGCCCGTTTCGACCACCGCTTTGAGCGGGGACTGTCGGAGGTGACGGCAACTTACACATTGCTGCCCGACGGAACCGTTCGCGTAGAGAACCGGGGATGTAAGCATAAAAAGCCGTATGATGTCTGTAAAACAGCGGAAGGACGGGCAAAGGTTCCCGATTCGTCGCAACCGGGCAAACTGAAGGTATCCTTTTTTCTGTCCTTTTATTCAGACTATTATGTTTTGGAATTGGATCAGGAGGAGTATAATTATGTACTGATTGGCAGCAGTTCGGACAAGTATCTGTGGATATTGAGCCGTACGCCCATTCTGCCGGAAGAGATAAAGAAGAAATTACTGGATGCTGCCATCCGCAGGGGGTATGATGTGGATAAGTTGATCTGGGTGGAGCAGAGGGAGAAGAATTTAAAATAATCTATATTAACCTAAACAAAAAGGAGATTGGAAAATGGAAGAATATGAAGTAACTCACCGCCCGGAGCGGAATCGTTTTGAACTGGAAAAGAATGGAATGACTGCTTTTGTGGAGTATGAAGTGGAAGATGGAACGCTGGACATTATGCATACCATCGTTCCTCCTCCTCTGGAAGGAAAGGGGATTGCGGCAGCTCTGGTAGAAGCAACCTACAAATATGCTGCCGGACAAGGTCTGAAACCGAAAGCGACATGTTCGTATGCCGTAGCCTGGCTGAAGCGGCATCCGGTGGAATAAACGGTACCTCTTCCGATACAGCAGGAGATGTGTCAAAAGCCTTTTCACCAGAGGATTACACAGATTGTCACAGATTAGAATGTTAATCATCGATGACTTAAAATTCACTCTGTGTTACTCTGTGCCCTCTGTGGTGAGTTTCGACACACTCTCCTTTGTTTATGCGTCACAGATGTCTGTTTGAGTTACGTTTCACTGTTTCCATCTCTTCAGCATCGGGAAGAATTGCTTCATGTTCGCAATGGCCTCTTCCTTCGTCATTTTCACTTCCGAATCTTTGTTAAATTCGTCAACGAATTGTGCGCAATGGTTGATCATTTCGTCCATCGTGCAATCCACGGTGAAATGTCCGTCGGCATAACAATAGGTGCAGTATTCTTCGTTCTTGCTGCCATCTTTTTCTGTTCCCAATACTTCCGGGCTAAGCGGCATACCGCAGCTCTGGCAAAATTTCTGTTCCATTCTTTCTTTGTTTTTAATGAATTATTCAATAGGGATATATATTCTTGTCACATAGTCTTTCCTGTCCGTATCGGCAGCCGTTTCCATATCCAGCGCGGAATCATCCGCCAGAAAAAGACAATGACAGCATAGCGCCAGTCGATCACTGCCACTCGTTTCCGGTGGTGCAATGCCCGTACAATCTGCCGGGCTACCTTTTCCGGTTGCATCAATAGCGGATAATGTTTTCCGTCGTTCAGCAGGTCAGTAGACACAAAGCCTGGGCGGATGTCCGTAAAACAGATGTTCAGTTTTTGCATACATGCCAACTGTTCCAGTGCGTCGATATAGGTGTTCTGAAAACGCTTTGTGGCAGAGTAGGCAGGTGCCACTCCCAATCCCTTTGTCCCCGCAACGGAACTGATCACAGCCAGTTGTCCGCCGCCGTGCTCACGGAAGTAATTGAAAGCAGTGTCCACCATACGGGTGAACCCTTCCACATTGGTACGGGTGGTTTCCAGTTCGATGTCCGGATTCAGCCCTATGTTCTGATAACCGATGCCGGAGCTCAGCAGAAACAGATCCATACCTCCGACTCGCCTGATCAGGTTACTCAATTTGGGAGCTGCATCCGGTTGGGTAACGTCCAGTGCAGCGACTTCTACGCGGTCCGGTGCGCTGCTCTGCAAAGCTTCGAGTGACGGAAGCCGGCGCCCTGCAATACCGAGGTGCCAGCCCTGTAGGAGAAGTTGTTTGGCTACTTCACGTCCAATGCCTGAAGTAGCTCCTATGATAACGGCTCGTTTCATATTTGAATTTACTTTTATGGTGTTCTGTTTCTTTGAGAAGAACGTTTTTTCCGTCCGGTGTGTTTATCCGTCCGGCGCTCTTTTGTGTACCATCGGGTCAGTTGTCCGGTAAGGATCCATCCTGCGAGTAGGAACACTGCCAGCATTGCGGGAGTCACCCAGATATGTTTTTCAATCAGGGCTTCGAACCATTCAGTGTTCCGTATCGGTATGAACCACAGGGCTGTCAGCCCGATAGACGAGAATATTCGTATGAGTATCCGTCTGTCTTTTCTTCTTTCTTTCTCCGAAAATCCGGTTTCCGGGTTGAAGCTGCCGGGTGCCGGCACCTTGACGATGAGTGTAGTCAGCAGTACGATTACGCAGCCCGATGCCAGCATTATCTTCTCCAATGGTTTGCTGCCTTTTGCCGCGAACTTCACAAAAAGAAAGATCAGGGCAGCGATAACAATGCCTGTAATCCAGCAGGCGGTTTGGTCGGCGGCGGAGGATGCTGTGTATATCATTTCCTTACGAAAAGGTGAAATATAACTGGGTTTGCGGCAACAAAGATAATTAAATCTTTCTAAAATGCGACCTTCCGTTTTAAAATGCTGTTTTTATAAGGTTGGCAGAATAAAGGAGGGGAAATTGTAGCGGCGATAAAATGTCATTTTGTATATTCTATCACTCTCAGGCAGCCTTGGTTTTATGCCGGAGGATGTGGCGGCTGAAAAAACGCTTGTAGGAGGATTAAGGTAAAGCAGTGTGATGGAGAATTTGGGATATTGTTGGAAAATTGTGTGATATATGTTTTTATGATCTTAGTAAATGATCTTTTTTGTGTGTGATTACTTTCTTTTAGTAGATTTGATTCGTGCGGCACGGTGGCTCTGATAGTTCGTAAACAGCCCATCTTACTCTTCTTTTTTACCCGTGCGGCGTTGCTCGTAGAGGAACGCACCGTCTCTTTGAAGCCAATGCACCGTCCGTTTAGGACCAACGCACCCTTTCTTTGCTGTCAACAAAGGCTCTGATAGAGTGGGGGACTGCATATATCTGCTTTTTATTGCATTTTTATGAGAGAATAAAGGCTTGTCCTTGCATGTTTTTTCATTATCTGTTGCTCCATCTCTCTATTTGTCTCTTTTTGTAAATGGAGGCTGTCGGCAGATAAGGGGTTTTACTGTCTTTTTGAAAGAAATCTATTGGAAATTCTTTCTTGGAGTGTTTGGCTTTTAAAGAACTTAATAGTTCTCTTTTAGCCAGATACCTAAAAATTGATCGTATATCTGGTATATTCCCAACTCCTGAGTGATGAAATCTTTTTCGAGCAGACCTTTCAGAGCCGATTGTACGGAGCTGGAAGAGGATAGCTTGTACTTCTTGATAAAAGCTGCCGAAGTAATGGCCTTCGCTTTTCCCTCTTTTGTGATGGCGATTAGTAACTCTTTCTGTTTTTCCGGTATGCGGAACAGTATTTCGGAATAGGTGAACTTGAACGAGTCGATGATTTGGCGGATGGCCTCCTCCACCATCTTCACTTCACAGGTTCCCTGTGCGGGAGTCATGTCGTAAAGTGTGTGGAGCACTTTCTGCATGTACCAGGTGATGCCGTCAAATCGTCGGTAGATGGTTTCAACCGTTTCATCGATGATGCTTTTTCCTGCTTGGGCGAAGTGCAGTTGCGCGAAAGCAGTGTATTTTGCCAAAGGAATACTTTCAAGATGCATCATGGAAACACTCTGATAGAATGGGCGCGAAGGGGTGAGGAACATATTTCCCATGATGTGGCGCTGGCTTCCGGCGAAGATAAAATGGGCATTGCTGCAATGCTGGACATAGGTGCGCAAGGTTGCTTCTACATTATCCTCCGCATATCCGGCTATCTGCTGAAACTCGTCGATGGCTACCAGGCAGGGCTTGTCGGCATGGTTCAGGTAATGGAAAATTTCGTCCAGCGTTGTTGCCGGAGCTTGTATGTCTCCCAGTCCCAAACTCAGTGAAGGAGTGCCGTTGATGTCGAAAGATACGCTCGTATGCAATGATTTGACGCTTTTCCAGAAGAGTTGCAAAGCTTTCTTGCCGGAAGGTTTTAATTCTTCCAGAATCTCTTTGCTCAGTGCGAATACAAAGTCACGAAGTGATTTGGTGGCATATATATCTATAAAAAAGGTATAGTAGTCCTTCCGGATTTTCCTTTCGCGGAAGCAATGCTGAATCAATCCGGTTTTCCCCATTCTCCGGGTAGAGATCAGGGCGAGATTGTTTCCGTTGCTTACTTCCCGGATCAGGGTTTCGCTCTCTTTCTCCCGGTCGCAGAAATAATCGGAAGATACATATCCACTGGTTATAAAGGGGTTTCTGATGATAGTCATGGTTCGTTACTTTAATAAGCAAAGATAATTATTATAAAGTAATAATGCAATTATAATAATAATATTCTTCTCTGTGCCTGCTTATCCAAACAGATGCCTGATTGCTTCCCAAGGTGCATAAATCAGCATTCGGGGACCGGAGAAACGCATTACTTGTTTCATCCGTTCCCGCATGGCAGGTTTGTAGCAGTGTACGCTGCATTGCTTGCATGCTTTCTTTTTCTCCCCAAAAGGGCAGCGGTCCAGCCGGGCATGCGCATAGCGAAGCAACTCTTCGCATTGGGGGCAAAGCGTGACATTCTTTTCTTTTTTACGGCAGTAAAGACGGATCATCAGCTCTACCACTCTCTTTTCCTGATCAATACGGTTTTTGCTCAATTTTAATCTCTGTTAGAATTGACGCAAAAGTAACCAACATCTCCAAAAAACTGTATCTTTGCACCCCGAAAATTGAATATAATAATGAATATTAATAGTAAGGCTAAAGGATTTGTTTGCGGAGCTGTGGCTGCTGCTACTTACGGCATGAATCCGTTGTTTACACTGCCGCTCTATAAAGAAGGAATGTCGGTGGACTCTGTATTGTTCTATCGTTACGGGTTTGCCGTACTTATTTTGGGGATTCTGATGAAAGTGCAGAGACAGTCGTTTGCCCTGAAAAGGAACGAGATATTGCCTCTGGTTGCAGGCGGACTGCTTTTTTCTGCCTCTTCACTGCTGTTGTTTCTGAGCTATAAGCACATGGATGCAGGCATTGCTTCCACCATCTTATTTGTCTATCCGGTGATGGTGGCGCTTATCATGTTCCTGTTTTTCCACGAAAAAGTGTCGTTGCTGACCGTCTTTTGCATTCTGCTTGCCCTTTCCGGCATCGGACTGCTTTACAAAGGGGAGGGAGGCGAAACGCTGAGTCTGGTCGGCATGTTGCTCGTTATCCTTTCCTCACTGTCTTATGCTGTCTATATAGTCGGTGTCAACCATTCCACGCTGAAGTTGATGTCTACGGCCAAGCTGACTTTTTACGCGCTGTTGTTCGGTCTTTCCATTTATATAGTCCGCCTGAATTTCTGCGCGGATCTTCAGGCTGTTCCTTCGTTTCCTGCCTGGGGCAATATTCTTGCCATGGCTTTCTTGCCTACCGTCATATCATTGGTATGTACGGCTGTTTCCATTCATAGCATCGGCTCTACGCCTACTGCCATTCTGGGAGCATTGGAGCCGGTGACGGCACTTTTCTTCGGGGTGATGATTTTTGGCGAACGGCTGACTCCCAGATTAATGCTTGGCATTCTGATGATTCTGGTAGCGGTCATGTTTATTGTAGTGGGTAAGCCATTGATGACTTTTATCAAGGAAGAGTTAGCCCGGGGAATGAAGAAAAAACTGATAAGATAAGGAATCCTGAAAAGCTTATAGCCGTTATACATGACTACATTTCACTCTATCGACGAGTTGCTGAAGATGATGAGCCGAGAACAGCTCCTGCTGAAACAGATGTTCAGCAAGCGGAAACAGCAATCCTTCCGGCGGGAATATGCACTGGAACTGACAGAATATAAACTACAACGTATACAGAGCCTGATCGATCACGGAGTGCTTCGTGAGAATGGTTCGTTTCTTGAGATGGAGGATATTTATCTGCATTTCTTCGAGCAGGTACTCGAAGTGAATGAAGAGATCAACACTTCGTTTGTCAACGAGCATATCAGTTATCTCAAAGATACTATCTCCTATTATCAGCAAGAAAACCACGAGAAACGGAAAACGACCTATCTGCGTACCATCAAGCGGATATTACGTAATATCGCCCTGACTACCTTGCGCAATGTGATCGACCTGAAGCGTAACATCGACAGCACTTTCAAGAATGAGCCGAACTATCAGATCAAGAAGAAAAAACTGGTTCGCCTGGACGAGAAACGGCGGGATATCGAGGCATTGATAAAAGTGAGCGAGGAGCTTCTTGCCAATGAAGAAGACCGCTTCTTCCGGCGGATACCGGACGAGGAACTGGGGCTTGTGGTGGCAAACGTACGGATACAGCTCAATGAATGTTTCCACAACCTGATCGAGATACAAAAGCAGATTATCAGCTATCTGAACAAAATAGAGTATCAGAACAAGATCCGGGTTAAGATCCGGCAGCTGAAATACCTGAAAGATCAGTTCGAACTGGAGGAACGAACCAATATCTGCGAGGTGTTGATGCAGAAAGACAGTGTCTGGTTCGAACCTGCACCGGCTTATCCGTTACGTCTCTCCGTAGAATATCTTCGTAATGATGATGAAGTGTTGGAGAGCATCCGTAAAGTGATAACCATGATCGGCAAGCGTGCCATTCTGACCCGGAATGTGGCCGGCAGCATTGCCGAAGACTCTCTTGAGACCCATATATCGGAAGAGGCTTATATCAATCTGGAGGAAGTGAAGAAGCGGTTTATGCAGGCTGAAGAAGATTTGTTTTCGTTTGTGACTGCCTATCCTTTCGCACAAGAGGTTTCTTTTGATGAGCGGATAACGTTCTACTGCCAGATTGTATCCCAGTTTTACGAAGAACTCCGTATCACCGGTGATTATGGCAGAATGGGTGGGGTGGAATATGCACTGATTTATTCGGAAAGGACAGGCGAAATAGTTTAGAAACGAATACAACTCACCACAGATTACACGGATTCTCACAGATTAATAATTTATTTTATTGAGAGTTAAATTAAAAGATCTGTGTTAATCTGTGCAATCTGTGGTGAACTCAAAGCCATTATAGTAATGATTAAACAAACTGCTGAAATATTTGAAATACTGAGTAAAGGAGGATTCATCTCTTCCGACAGTACCAATCCCAATATCCGCCAACTCTATGCGGTGATCGAAGATAATCAGTCGGAGTTGTACGATTTCTTTGCCGCCATCAACTTTATCCTTGAGAGCGGGAATGAATATTATTATTTCTCCCGTCGGGAAAATAAAGTCGATCTGGAGCGTAAGTTAGAGATTGCCGCCCGCTGGATTGATGTGCTCGATTTCATTAAAACCTACGATGCGGCTTTTTCATCCGGATTCCGTTTCCAGCCGGCCGATATGGTCGTAAAAGTAGGTACCGACCTGGAACTGAAAGAGAAACTCGCCGGATTGAAGAAACTTGTCGGACGGGAGAAGCACGAAGAGATGATCGATAAAATAGTGAATGACCTGAAACGTGACGGCTTCATTGAATTGGAGAACGAGATCACTTCCACCTATAAAGTAGTAGCGGCTTTCGGCTATCTGGAAGAGTTGGTCGCTTGTATTAACATATCAGAAGAAATACAGAATGAGATACCTGAATAAAATTGTTTTCATCAATAGTGCCCGTATACAATATGCCGAAATACAGATAGACGGCAATGTCCACTTTATCGGTACACAGGGGGTGGGGAAGAGTACGGCGTTACGTGCGCTGCTTTTCTTTTACAATGCCGACAAGACGAAGCTGGGCATATCAAAAGAGAAAAAGAGCTTTGACGAATATTACTTTCCGTACCTCAATTCATATATTATTTATGAAGTGACCGTAGACGATGCATCGTATTGTGTGTTGGCTTTTCGCTCCCAGGGGAGAGTTTGTTTCCGTTTTCTGGGAACGGGTTACAAAAAAGAATATTTTATTTCTCCCGAAGGAAAGGCTTACGAAGAGTGGGATCAGATACGCGATGCCCTTGGCAGCTTTGTCTATAAGAGCCGTCGCGTAGAGACGTATGAGGAGTATCGTGACATCATTTTCGGCAACAACCGGGGGCTTCCTCCGGAGTTACGGAAGTTTGCCATTACCGAGAGCCGTCAGTACCAGAATATACCGCGTACCATTCAGAATGTTTTCCTGAATTCAAAGCTCGATGCTGAGTTCATCAAGCAAACCATCATCATGTCACTGAACGAAGAAGATGTGCGTATCGATCTGGGGCAATATGCCCATCATCTGCGACGGTTCGATGAAGAGGTGACCGATATCAGCAAGTGGTTCAGGAAGAACAAGAATGGCGAGGTTACTGTTCGCCGGCAGGCTGACCGGGTAATTGAGCTTTATAGGGAAATGCATTATCTGGAGCAACAGGCGCGTACGCTGGCCGGGGAACTGAATTATACTTTCCGGATGGCACAGGAACTGCTCCCTTCACTGCAACAGAAGAAAGAGGAACTATTGAAAGAGTTGGCAAAAGAGAAACATCAGCTTGAGGAACTTTCCGGGAAATTCCAGAGTGAGCGCGACCGTTTGCTGGGGCTTGTCAGGGTACAGAACGAGAACTTGAAAACTGCGCGTGAACGAAAGGAACGGTATGAGTCGCAGGATATTTATAATGTGTGCGACCGGGTGAATGCGGAGCCCGAAGCCATACTTCACAAACAGATGTTGGAGGAGCAGCTGACCATGTTGACTGCCCGCTTTGACGACATCAACAGCCAGTATAAGCTACTGAAGGAACAGGCTTCCAGTGCCTTTGAACGTTTCCGTAACGGTAAAAATGCCGAGCTGAATACGCTCCATTTACGTGCTATCGAACGTAAGGAGGCTGTACGAAAGGAGTACGATAAAATATTGAAAGAGGTGCGTGAGCAGGAGGTAGGGAAGTTGACCCTCCTGCGAGAGCAGACAGAAAAGAAAAAAGAGGGCATCTATCAGTTGAAGATGGAACGGGAGAAGTGCCTGCACCGGACTTTCCATGAAGAAGAGTTACAGGCCTGCCGGACGGAACGCGTTGCATTGGAAAAGGAGAATCATGAATACCGGTTGAAGCTGAAAGAGGCAGAACAACAAATGGGGCTGGTACGTCGGCAATGGGAACTGGATCAGACTGCCTGTGAGCAACAGTCGGGCGTCCGTCAGAAGGAAATAGAGCAGCAGATTGCGGTTGGTAGAGAAAAAGTGGCGGAGATAGACCGGTTACTTGATAACTGTCAGGGATCACTCTATGAATGGTTGAGCCGAAATAGTCCGGGATGGGAGAATACCATTGGTAAGGTGGTAGACGAAAAACTTGTTTTATTCAGTAAGGAACTCAATCCCCAATCTGTTCCGGATACCGGACAAGACTCTTTCTATGGCATCAAACTCGATCTTTCGGCTATCCGGAAAGAAGTGAAAAGTGTGCAGGAGTATGCCGCAGAGCAGGAAGCAATCCGTAAGGAGATACATGAATGGCAGCAGAATCTTGAGAAGTCGATAGAGGAAAAAGAGAAAGAGCTGGCTGCCATCCGGAAGAAATACCAGACTGTCCTTAATACTTATAAGGAAGAGATGGCTCAGTCCGCTTACTGTATGGAACAGAATGACAAGCGTATTCAGGTTCTGAAAGCGGATGAAATCATGCTGGAGCAGAAGGCAGGCGAGGAGAAACGTATATTGCTGGAACAGTTGGAAAAACAGTTGGCTGAGGCTACACACAGTTTGCAGGAGTCAGCGGCGGAACTGGAACAGTTCAATCACTTACTTGAAACCCGAATCCGTCAGAAAGAGAAGGAACGTAACCAGAGAATGCAGGAAGAAGACATTCTGATCCGTAACAAGCAGGAAGAGATCCATCAGTCCATTGCTTCTGAAAAGAAGAAAACCGATGAACTGCTGGAGACAATGGATAAGGACCTGTTGCATGAACTTTCCGGAAAAGGGGTGGATACGGAACGTATCACTGCCCTGCGTAATGAAGTGGCCCGCACGGAACAGGAGTTGGCGTTTATCGAGCAGCACCGCCGTCTGGTTTACGATTACGAAAAGGATAAGCGGGAGTTCTTCGACCGTATGGACGAATTCAGAAATGGAAAGCAGTTGGCCGAGAAAGAACTGGACGGTGAGAAAGAGAAGTTCCGCTTGAAGGAAGAAGAACTGAATCAGAAAGTAACGGGACTGAACAAGCAATTAGTTGAGACAAATACTCGCCTGAAGCATTTAGAAGAGGATATCCGGGAGACAGAGAACTTCAAAACACTCAATATTTGTCCGCCTGTACTGCAAACGGGAGTGGAAGCAGAGAGTGTGAAGCGCTGCAAGAAAGTGATAGAGGAGCTGACACAGAATCATTATCGGCAGATTGAACAAGAAAAGGACTTCCGGGAAGCGGTCGGCCGCTTTACGGGTAACTTCTCCGAACAGAATACGTTCAACTTCCGTACACGTCTTACAAAGCGCGACGAGTTTATGACCTTTGCTGCCGATCTCAAAGAGTTCATTGATAATGATAAGATCATTGACTTTGAACGTCGTTCGAATGAAGCATATACCGACTTGATTCACCGGATCGGGAAAGAGACGGCGGATATGCTTTCAAAAGAAGGGTTGATTCGCAAAACTATCAACGACATCAACAGTGACTTTGTGGAACGCAATTTCGCCGGGGTCATCAAAAGCATTGCCTTACAGATTGTACCCAGTGGCAATCGTATCATGCAACATTTTGTTACCATCAAAGAGTTTTGCGACCGGAATCAACCGGGTGCTCTGGGCATGTTTAGCCTGTTCGGTCAGGAGGAGCTTGTGGAACAGAATCGGCAGGCGGTAAGTTTATTGCAGTCGCTGGTGAAAGAACTGGCACTGAACAAGGAAAAGGAACTGACGCTTTCTGATACTTTCGAACTTCAGTTTCGCATTGTGGAGAACGATAATGACAGCGGATGGGTGGAGAAACTGGCAAATGTAGGTTCCGACGGAACGGATATTCTGGTGAAGGCCATGATTAACATCATGTTGCTGAATGTGTTCAAGGAAAAGGCATCGCATCAGTTCAACGACTTCAAGCTGCACTGCATGATGGACGAGATCGGAAAACTGCATCCCAATAATATTAAAGGTATTTTGGACTTTGCCAATAACCGGAATATTATCTTGGTGAATAGCTCGCCTACTTCTTACCGGGCAAGCGATTACAAATATACTTATATCCTGAATAAAGACAAGCGAAATATTACAAGCGTGACACGGCTGATAAAGCAAGAGGTGAGGGAGTAATTTCTCTCACTCACATCTGCAAAAGTCGTTGGCTCCGCAAGTACATCGTGGGAGCAACTGCTCCTTCAGTTCGTCACGATACAGTTCGTATATTTTCTTGCCGATCTCTTCTTTCAGGCGGAGCAAGTCTTCCCATAGATCCGTTCCGTCTGCCGGTATGGTAGGGAACGGTTCATCGAAAGGAAGATAATACCAGTGTTTTACCTCTTTGGAGAAGTGGTTACGGATTTCATCGGTTGTCTCGGAAAGGACGATGATAGTATCCCAGCTTTTGTTGGTATATTCGTAGATGGAATGGGGAGGTCGTGTGTCAGGTTCGATACCTGTCTCTTTTATTAGTTTCAGGACAAGCGGATGAACCTCTGCTGCGGGTGCTGTTCCTGCAGAATATATTTTCATACCTTTTTCAAACGAGGAAAGAAGAGCCTGTGCGATCCGGCTGCGGCAACTGTCAGCATTGCTGAGGATTAATATGTTCATAATAATGTATAGTTTTCCTATTAACAGTGTTAACTCGGAATGAATGATTCTGATTGTTTGCAAACAAAGGACTTCTTTTGCACAGTTAAAGGACAAGTCTTTTGTTTGTAGAAAACAAGTTTTAATACAGTGTTAAAACACGTTTTCCGGAATTGGTTTGTTTGGAGTGATAAACTGTTTAACCTCAATGATATCTCTGCATTGCGGATGATCTTTTATTAAGGCCGCCTCCTTGAAAGATTTGAGTAGATACTTGCTAATTTAGTAACTATATCTTTCTCAGAATCTCCATGCCAAAATCCGGCTGGTTTTACTACCTTGGTGCATCTCGATAATCCTATGTTCAGATATACCGACTGATTTGAGTTTGGCGGTCAGTTTACCCAGGTTCTTTTCTTTCGATACCAGACTGGTGAACCATCCGCAATTCTTTCGGTAGTTCCGGCTCTCTTCGATCATGGTCAGCAGAAAACGAAGTTCTCCACCTTCGCACCAGAGTTCGTTGGCATTGCCTCCGAAGTTGAGCCGGGCTTTGGTTATTTTTCTCCCCTTTAGGCTACTGAGTTTACGCAGCGTCCCGTTTTCAGCTTCTTCTCTGGAACTGTGGAAAGGAGGATTACAGATGGTTACATCGAAGTATTCATCCGGAGCAATGATCCCTTCAAATATCTTTTGGCTATCCCGTTGCAGCCGGAGTTCTATTTTATGGGCCAGTGCCGGATTGCAAGTTACAATCTTTCGTGCATTATCAATGGAGATAGGATCAATATCGGAACCGACGAAAGTCCATCCATATTCTGTTTGTCCGATAATGGGGTAGATACAGTTGGCACCTACACCGATATCAAGACACCTGCATGGGTGAGTGGCTTTTGTAGCCGCTTCTGCCTGTATCGTGTTTCCGGGTTGAATCAAATCCGCTATGTAATGGATATAGTCCGCTCTTCCCGGAATGGGCGGACACAGGTAATTCTTAGGAATATCCCAGTATCGTATGCCGTAACAGCTTATCAACAAGGCTTTGTTGAGTGCCTTCACCGCCTGCGGATTAAAGAAATCGATACTTGTCGTCCCGTATGCGTTCGGTGCGACGAACTTCTTCAACGGGGGATACTCTTCCATCAGTCTTGAAAAATCGTACTGTCCGTTATGCTTGTTCCTTTTATGTAATTCGTTTCTCTCTGCCATGCGGGCAAAGATACAGAGAATCTTTCGGCCGACAAATCGGGCTTGATTAAAAATGCGTATCTTTGCCGGCGAATTAAAAAAGAGCCAACCGTTGAAGTTACTTATCTTATATCTGGTAATCGTGAACACCGTTTCTTTTGTTATGTACGGTATCGATAAACGGAACGCATCCCGAAAACGATGGCGTACTCCCGAAGTCCACCTGCTGGGAATAGCCGTAGCGGGAGGTTCGTTAGGTGCATGGGCAGGGATGTATACGTTTCGGCATAAGACACGGCATCTTAAATTTAAGTATGGTATACCGGTAATTGGGGTATTGCAGGTGGGGATGGCGGTATATTATTTCTTGTCAGAATTCATATAGGGACGAATGTCTTTTAAGAGTGATTCTAAATACATTTGCAATGTCCTTTACTGTGTTTTTCCACTCGATTCTCTTCTATGCCTTTGGAATTGCTGACTACTTTTTCTATCATTTTTTTACAGTGTCACATTTGTAAAACCCTTTTCTCTCTACCCGTATTTAATAAGAGATGTCGTTTTAAAACCAGATAATATCATTATCTTAATTTAATTCCCAGTTTTTGTAATCTGGAACGTATCGCTCCGTCATTCCGTTCGAATATCTCTGTCAGTTCGTTAATGGTTTTGCCTTCCGCATACAACCGGAGAAGATAATCATCTGCACTCTTTTCCCATGGCAAATAGGCGTTGCCATACTCTTCTCTTTTGAAACTAAGAGTCTGTTTTTGCTTTATAGGGTTCAATCCCCAATATTCAATAGCTCGGTCTAATTCTTGTTTGAACTGGAGTATTTCATCCTTGTTGATGAAAATCGTTTCTCTGTGGAAACCCTTATTTCCTTGATGTTTACTTTGGGTAATTTTTAGATATTCTTGTCCGCTTAAGTCCTGTTTAATATCTAAAAAGAGTTCTCCTCCTTTTGTGGATGTCCTATAGGTTATAACATCACTGTCTGCCGCTCTCTCCATAAGGGTAGGTTCTGTCGGCAGGTAATTCGAATTGTGTAAAAATGTAATGTTTGTTTTTCCGCTAATTTGTCTGTCGATATTTCCTCCTGGTTTACAATAACCGATTATAACATGGTCCGCAAATGAAAGTATTATTTTATTCCGGTCATAGGCTGATTGATGATTAATTCTGTGTACCTGGCTATTACAGGCAGTTACTATCAATAGCCTCTTCTCTTTGAGTGCCAACTTAATATGATTACTCCATTCTTCTTTCATGCTTTCAGCCAGTACCAGAATGACTGGTATTTTCTTCTCCAATAGTATATTAAAGACCTCTTGTTCCATTTTTGAATGATTTCCGCAAAGGATGCAATCTCTTTCCGGTAATAATTGATTTGCCCAGCGATAAATAGATGCTGTTTTATTTTCAGGTACTTGCCGGGAACATAAGAAAGCAATTTTCTTCTTCGATATGAGTGCACTGTTACCTGATTGGTAGAGTTGGGGAGTGGTGTTCATTTTATATGCTGATAATTGTTTTTCAATGTATTAATTGTTAATTGTCTTATCGTTATGGGACTTACATTCCGGTGATTAACAAAGGTAGGGAAAATATTTAAGATTAGTCTTTATTACTTTTAATTTCCTCCTTTCCCACATTCTTTTATTACTTTTGCATCCATTATCTTCGAAACCCAATACCGCAGTCATTATGAAAAGTATAGAAGTCGTAGCAGCCGTTATCAGATCTGGAGGAAAATATCTTTGTGTACAACGGGGACGGACTAAATTTTCATATACTTCTTTCAGGTACGAATTTCCGGGTGGAAAAGTGGAGAAAGGTGAATCTTTGCAGGAAGCACTTCAAAGAGAAATTATGGAAGAAATGGATTATACTATCGAAGTGGGAGAAAAGCTTTTGACAGTCCATCACATCTATCCTGATTTCGAAATTACGATGCACGCTTTTCTATGTCATCCTATCGGGGAGCAATATGTATTGAAAGAACATATTGCTGCACAGTGGCTCTTTCCTGGGGAGATGGCAACTTTGGACTGGGCGGAAGCGGATAAACCGGTAGTAAAAAAGATTTCAGAACAATAAAAAAGTATGTTTAATTACGTGATATCAAGACACTTCTTTCTCCAGAGATATAAGTTTATACCTTTTTTCTACTCTCTCCAATAATGATCGAATAATAACTTTATGGAAAGGACGAACCACGAAAAAGTAGAGTTTTCCCAAACGGTTGTGGTATTTGACTATCGTGGTGATTCGTAAAGTTTGGCTGTTGGCTTCGGAAACCTTACACCAAAGGGATACGTAGAAAGTCAAGTGTTTATCGGACATACCAAAGATTATTTCGTGTTGATTTCTTTCACACTCCATATCCGTGATTCGTCTGTTTGTATTGAGCCCGAAAGGCTTGACTATACTATTTCTTACTTTTAGAAGCCGGATAATCCAGGAGGGTAGTTGGTTAAAAGCTATATCTGCAAACTCGTCAGTGGAGATTGCATTCTTATTATGCAACTCTTTTGAAAAGGAGTCATAATAATCTGCCGGAAGATAGTTCTCAATTAGGCTGTCTGGATTAGTTTCTTGTTGCTTCATAGATCTGATTTCTTATGATTATGGGTTTTATTGTATCATGGTACGTCATGGTGTATTATATAATATCATGAAAATTAATTAGTTATTTAAGAACATATATATGTGTCGGTTAATAAGATCGTGTTGTTCTGCCGATCCGTTTTCTCCCATGTTACTGTGTGTAACTCCATCCAGTCGCACAACTTCTATTCGAAATTTCTGTTGCTCCTCGCTGGTTGGGAGTACGCCCGGATCAGCATCATAATCGCACCCTCTCAACGTGTATATCCGTGGCTTTTGTGTTCTTGGGATTATCATTCTCCGGTGGTCCATTGAGATAGCTTTCATTATCAGTTCCGGATGATTTGTTGCGGTGAGCATGGTTATATCACCTCCGTTTGAATGACCTATCACACAAAGTTTCTCCCATTGCAGGTTCGGTTTTAGCTTCTTAAACTCCCGGATTGTAAAGAGAATATTTTCTTCTCCTCTTTTCCAGTTAGGCATACGGGTTTCCATAAAATTTCCTTCCATAGCCAAAAGAGGATCATCGGACAATTCATGTTGGATACTTATCACATAATATCCTTTTTCTGCCAAAAAACGAGTCAGATATGAATAACTCTGGTTCGATTTATCGTTCTTGTTTCCGTCATATCCATGGTTGAATATAATGACTCCGGTCCTGGCGCTTTCTTTTTTTGGCCGGTAAACAGCTACCGGCACTATCCGGTTACGTCTTGAATCAAACAGGCTGGTTGTGAATTCTGTTTGTGCGTACACTTCTGCCAATGAGAGTAAAAGAAGCAGTATGGTGAATCCTTTTTTCATGTTGTCCCGTATGCTTGATGAACATGTTGCTATCTCACAAGTCCATTCTTACTGAAATCATAAAATGCTTCGATCTTTTCCTCCGTATCGGCTTTCAATGCTAATAGCAACTCACGGGTGAATTCCAGATAACCGGTACCGTTTGCCGTAACTATGTTCTTATCACCGACAGCTTGCTTTTCCAGGTAACCATCTTCGTTGGTATATCGTTCTCCGCCCCACTGTTTGAGCACGGCAAGGGTGTTTCCGGTATGCTTAACATTGTTTAGGAAGCCATGGGCGCACAGAAATGAAGCAGCGTTGCAGATACCGCCAATCACTTTCCCTTTTTCAAAAGCATTTTGCACGATGGGGAATACACGTTCTGCTTCAGGAGATTGCCATTGCATACCACCAATTAGGACCAAGGCAGCATAATCGGAAGGAAGGTTGTCGAAACTGTAGTCCGGCAGAGTACGGAAACCACCCAAAGAGCAGACCGGATCCAAAGTGGGGGCTACTGTTTTGACTACGTACTTGATTTCACTGCCCGGCATTAGTCCGGAATGAAGGGACGCTGCTACGAAAGCACTTTCCCAATCGGCATACTCGTTGAGAATGATAAATAATACTTCTTGTTTCATTGTTTTTTTTTGTTTTTATAATTGAATAGTGACTGTGAGGGGCTTATTTCATTACCTGGCATCCCCTGCAATAATAAATGCTTCCTCCCAGATAGTTCTCTTTCACAATGGTTTCACCACATTTGGGGCACGCATGTCCCGCTGTATTTTTTGACAGGGAGGCTACATATTGCCCGGGAACTCCAAACAAATCAGTTTCGGTGCTTCGTCCGCCCAGGCGGTAGATATCTTGTAGTGTCTCTTTCACTTGTTCGTACATTTTCTCCTTTTCCTCTGCGCCCAGTTTGTCGATCTTTGTTTTTGGATGGATATGCGCATGGTACAGGATGTCTTGCAATACTCCGTTGCCCAGTCCGGGAATTGTCTGTTCCGTGGCCAGAAAAGCTTTTGCCGATTTCTTCTGTGCATCCGGCGCATTTACCAATCCAAGAAAGTACTCCTTGTCAAAGGCGTCCGACATCACTTGTGGCTTTGTTCTGGCCGTTTCGTAATAGGCGGCCAATGGTGCGTCAAAATGCCCTCGGGTAAAGCACAACAGTGCTCCGTACATCCGTACAGATGCTAACAGGCAACTTTCGTCATCGAATGCCACCAGCAGTTGATGTTTGGAGGGTAACTTCGCTCCCGGTTCGAAATAACGAAGATTGACCCCGTCTGTCAAAACCAACATCGTGTCTCCAGCCGTTAGTTCGACCATTCCGCCTTGTGGGCAGGCTTTGTCAATGGTCTTGCCAACCAGGCGTTCGGCACACTCTTCCGGTTTACCATAAAACCAAGCAAATTTATGTGGTGTATATTGGGCGAATATATCCGTGATTCGTTTGCCGCATACGGTTTTGTTCAGTTGCTCGCACAGCAGGCGAGCTTCGGGAGCTTCTATCATGGGCGAAAGGATTAAAAGGTTTATAGATGCACAAAGATACGATTCTTTTAAAAAAAAGAGAATATAATAGGAAAATAAGGCAGCGTTACTTATAACGCTGTAAGTCGAAACATACTAATTCCCTTGCTTGCATCTAATATTATTAAGTAGTTAATCAAGATTAGCTGAATCTATTAGAAGTATAATTTATTGGTCTTTAATATTATACTCAAATTAATATTGATAACTAAATATGCATTGGTACTTAATATATTAATATTTAAACAAGGGAATTATCCTTAAAAAGGCTTCAATCTATAAGATTCTTAAATTCTACTTTAAGGTAGTCTTCCATACCTTTCTTTTGATCTATAATGGTTTTACCGGTATGCAGATGTCAACAATGTGTTTCTTTTGCGGATGGGTGGTGTAGTCGTTGTGGTACAATTCATACGCACATCCATCTCCTTGCTGGTAGCCGCTTTCGGTGAACCAATGGCACATGGTGTTCCATGCCTTCTGAAACTCGTCCATTCCAAGTTCGAAATGCCCGACTGCATACTGACCGCCCGGAATCGTCATTTTACCGATTTCGCCTTCTACCTTCACCTCTTTGTCGACAATGATGCAGGCACTTTGCCTGATTTTGTCTTCATCGGTGATCGAAGGATCGTCGTGTGTGACGGTAGCGGTTTTAGTAACATTAGGCGTGTACAATCCCCTGGGTGTTGCCCATTGTCCCAATTTTGCGTAAGCCTGGCCAATCAGGTGGAACGGGCCGATGTGGCGGCAATAGATCGCCTTCATTTCCGGCATTTCTTTTACTTCTACAATTGATTCCATAAAATATAGTTGTTTTAGTTTTACACCGCAAAGGTCGAAATTTGCCACTGCACTGTGTGTCATATTCTTGCGGATCGCTTGCCCGTTGTTGCTAAATAGGTTTCCTTCGAATACATAGACCGGCTTATCCGTTCGGCTGAACTGGGTAGGGGTGATGCCGAAATACTTTTTGAAGGTCCGGCAGAACAGGGATGTACTGCCGAAACCGCAGCTGTAAGCAATCTCGGTGATGGACGGGAAGGGATCTTTCTGTAATTTCCATGCTGCCTTCTCCACCCTGAGACGCTGGATGTAGTCGGTCGGTGTTTCACCTATCAGAAAGGTAAATATCCGGTGGAAATGAAAGGGTGAAAAGTTGGCAACGGCAGCGATGTCTTTCAGTTCGATCGGTTGCTCCAGGTTCTGGTCGATGAAATCCATCACCCTATTAATCCTGGAATGATGTTCTATCCTGCTTCTTTCTTGTATATTCATGCCTGTTTGTTTTGGTGGACAAAAGTACGTTCTAAATATCAGCTGCGTTTGTCCATTCTTGCTTTTCTTTGTCTCTTTTTTCCTATCCCTTCTTTTTCCCGTACCTTATCTTTGCCATGATGATCTAAAAAACAATATATTTGTAGTCTATGCAATCATTCAGAATCATAAAACCTGCTGCGGCACTTGTCCCTTATGTCCGGCATTACTGGGTATTGAGCGACGATGCGCTTGCGCCGGTATCCGAACGGACGCTGCCCGTGGGGTGCGTCCAGATGGTCTTTCACCGGGGGCGGCAACTGCTTTCGCTGACCGAAGGCCGGTTGCAACCCTCTTCTTTCATCAGCGGGCAGGCGTTCGGCTATTCCGATGTCGAGTCTACGGGGATGTTGGAGATGATCGTAGTCGTTTTTCAGCCCTTTGCCGCAAAAGCTTTCCTCCACATGCCTGTCAGCGAGTTTCGTGGGATGAATGTAAATACCGAAGAGACGGACGATCCTCAGTTGGTTAATCTGGGCAGGCGGGTAGCCGATATGCCGGATCAGGCGGCGTGCATCCGCCTGATAGAAGAGTTTCTGCTAAGCCGTCTATACGCTTTTCCCGAATACAACCTGAAGCGGGTTTCGACCGCTTTGGAGGCAGTGACCCTCCATCCGCACATCCATACGACACAACTGGCGGACGTAGCCTGCCTGAGCAATAAGCAGTTTGGGCGGGTGTTTGCGGAGTACGTAGGCGCTACTCCCAAGGAGTTTCTGCGCATTGTGCGGATACAGCGGGCGTTGTACACCCTGCAATGCCAGCCGGGCATTTCGTTTGCGCAACTGGCCTGCGAATGTGGTTTCTTCGACCAATCACACATGATTAAAGAGTTCAAACTCTTTTCGGGATATACTCCGGCGGAATACTTAGCTGTTTGCGCTCCTTATTCCGATTATTTCTCTGTGGAGGAATGATGTCTGTTTTCTACTATCCGGGGCGGGTGCTTTGGCCTACTTTTGCGGTGTGCTTGGGAGACGTGACTTCCGGCATACAGTATTCATCTTATTAATAGAAAAAACATGGAAAAGTTTATTGCGTTTTTTGAGATTCCGGCGGCAGATTTCCACCGGGCGGTAGGATTTTATGAAACAGTGTTGGACATCAAATTGGCGGTCTCGGAGTATGAAGAGGAGAAGATGGCCTGCTTCATGGAGCAGGGCGAAGCGGTGGGAGCGGTGTCGTGGGCACCCGATTTCCTGCCTTCGGAGCGGGGAACATTGATTCACTTCTATTGCGAAGAGATCGGCAAGTCGCTGGAACGTGTCCTGCAGAAAGGCGGGAAAGTCATTATCCCCGAGACGAAGATTGACGCTGAAGGCAGGGGACATTTCGCTGTTTTTGCCGATAGCGAAGGAAACCATATTGGTTTGTATTCGGATAAATAGCAGGTGTGAGTGATTCTCACTATATTTGCCCGAAATTGAAGTATGTATAGAGAATATCAACCTTGTGGACTACTGGCTCCTTACGTCGATAAAATCTGGGAGTTCAGAGGAAGTCCTGAGTATGGGATGCGCATCAATGTCCTGCCGGACGGGTGTACCGATTTGATTTTCGCTTTGGGCGGGATAACACAACCGGTAGGCAGCGAAGGACGGATCATGCCGTCTTGCCGTTCGTTTTTCGTGGGACCGATGAAACGTTATTCGGAGTTGGTTGCGTATACCGAAACGGTTCACATGGTTGGTATTCGTTTTCATCCTTGCGGATTATTCCGATTCATGGACTTGCCCGTGCAGGAGTTGGGCGGTCAGCGAATCAGTAGTGCCGACTTGGGAATCAAGCTGTTCGATGATTCGTTTACAGAGCGACTCTACGAGCTTCCGGATTTGCGGAGCAGGATTCAGTGTATTGAGGCAGTATTGGTGCGGTCGATGTACAAGCACGATGTAGTGGACAAACAGATTGTTTTTGCAGTAAACCACATTCATTTGTACCACGGTCAGCGGGAGATCCGTTTGCTGGCAGAAGATGCCTGTTTGTGTCAACGGCATCTGGAACGGCGGTTCAAGCTGTTTACCGGATTTACCCCTAAAGAATACAGTCGGATTGTGAAGTTCAGGCAGGCGATCGATCTGCTGAAAAGTACGACGGAGGCAAATAACCTGCTCTCGGTAGCGGTGAATGCCGGATATTACGATGTTTCGCACTTCCTGAAAGAGGTCAAGACACTGTCCGGCGGTACTGCAGAATCATTCCTCTCTCCGACCTTACCGCAAGAGGGGCTGCTGACGTATATTGAGAAATAAAATATCGGTTGGGTGATAAAGGAAATCTCCTTTAGAAAAGCGTTTCGGATTTGGTTTCGGGTACAGGCATTGTATCGCGAGCGTAAAATAAACTATGTCTGTAAGAAATTTAGTCTGCTTCTTATTCTGTAAAAGTCGTTTTTTTACAACGCCGGGGTAGGTGGGCAAGCTTATATTTGCAGGGATTATCAATCTAAATATCATATACAATGAAATCATTAAACGAAAGAGCAGCAGATTTGCTGCAAGGTTGTGAAACGGTAATACTCAGTTCGGTCAATCAAGAGGGATATCCCCGTCCTGTTCCTTTGAGCAAGATTGCTTCGGAAGGTATTTCTGAGATTTGGATGGCAACCGGAGAACATTCTGTGAAAACGAAAGATTTCCGGAGCAACCCGAAAGCGGGTCTTTGTTTCTACGAACAAGGGAATAGCGTTGCCCTGACGGGTGAAGTGGAGGTAGTGACAGATGCCGGACTCAAACAGAAGTATTGGCAAGACTGGTTTATCGCCCATTTTCCAAAGGGACCGACTGATCCGGAATACGTTTTACTGAAGTTCCGTTCTGAGCATGCTACGTTCTGGATCGACGGACAATTCGTCCATCGGAACATTTAACCCGTTACTCTGTATTCTGCTTCTTTTATGGTAAATCTTTTTAGCTTCTGAGAGGTAGGTACAAAAAAAACGGTACTTCGATTCACATCGCAGCACCGTCACAACACAAACACAAAATAAAACACGACAAAACTACTATGCAATCTTACCTGTCTATGCCGGGGAGGCATACGGTGCGACTATTATGGATATTCCCATAGGCATAAAGCGCTTCAGGCCGATTTGCATAATTATAAACGCAGAAGAAATCATTTTGTTCAGGAGTGAGCAAAAAAAATGTATTTTTTTCGAGTTATATGTATTTTCCCAAGTCTATGGCCGGCTCTCAATAGGCTATAACTGTGTATCGGGCACATTCAATAGAATCGCGTAGTTTGTTCGGTTCACATGGATATCTTTTTATTTTATTTCACCGTTTTGTCTTTTACATTATAAGAACAGTTCCTTTCAGATTCTTTTCTTTTAAATTAGTTCAGATATTCTTTTTTGCGATAAGTTGTTCCGAAATGATTCTCTTTATGTGCATTCTGTTGCAAGAGGTGTAGTTTTGTTTCCCAAGCAGAAATCGAAGAGTACACCTGAATTACACTTCGATTTCACATGGCTTCCATTATGACTTCTGTTAAAATGACTATAATTCATCTTTTTGATCCGCTATGGCATTGAGTAAATTATACCTCTATAATGGCTTGTTTCACTAAACTTAATATATATTCAAGATTGGCGTCATCATTTATCTTCAGCTCATAATCTCCACTTCCTAGGTGTCCTAGGTTTGAAACATCTCTTGTGAGATGTTTACCATCATCCAAATTGCCTTTGGTTACATTTATATATAGCTTCAGATTGCTTCTCTGAATTTCAATGGCACAAATAATGCTATTCCCTTTCTTAAAAGAGATATACCACTTTTGTGGTTTAACTTCAATATCTGCCGAAAGATTTAAAATTGCATTCTTGTATTTTTCATATAGTTCCACGATATCATCCGATTTCCCCTGTAATAGGTTCTCTTCTGTGTAGACTTTGATTTCATCCGCTACCTGTTTGAATTCAGTGTTTTTCTGCATAATGGGTTTGATACTCTCTGCTGCATTTGTTTTACGAATGGGATTGATAGAAATCAGTTCACCTTCATAACGTTTTATTTCCCAAAGCTCAATCGCTAAATCTCTGAAATTAACGGCCTCTTTTTGATTGTCTGTAAAGCTTGGTGAAACAAAAGCTACACGAGATTGTGACCAGTCTACATCGTTTCTTTTTAAAATCTTTTGATTATTTTCATTATATTCCAATATAAAGTCAGCTTTGTTTTGTAGCATTAAACTGAGGTATGTGAATCCTTGGTCTATTACGCTGCTATTGCGTTCTCGTTTATATTCGATGATAACAAAAGCTTTAGTTTGCGGATCAAATCCTAAACTATCGATACGCTTGTTCTTGATTGTAAATTCAGATTTTACTAATTCTATTCCCATAATGGTAAATAGATTGTTTTCGAATATTTTTTGTATTTCACGTTCCAGTTTAAAGGGCTTTTCTTTGATGCCGGCCAACTGTGCAGAGGTGTTTTTATATAATGGCATAGCTTTTATTCTTTAAATATGATATTATCTACCTACAAATATAGATAATAGATATAAGATTTTGTAGTATGATAGAAATAAATTTATTTTTCTCTTTGGGCGTGTGTAAGGTATTAAAATATTCCATATCTTGAAATATTTCTTTTGTATTGACAATCTTTCTTATAGACTATTTGCTTATGTCGAAATTTTTTATGAATATTGCATAATTGTGGATACAATGATTGAATATTGTAATCTTGAGTATTTCTAATGCCTCAAAAATCAATAATGCATACAACTCTAAATATTAACCTTTTAGTATGATACATAAGATATGAATGAATATAATGATACATCAATTGTCAATGAAGCAAGATCAGAAAACATCCTTGAACTTTGGGCGTTACCTGAGCTTTGTAACAAGAATTTCTTTATTCCCGACTATCAACGTGGATACCGTTGGGGGACACGTCAAGTCGAACAATTACTTGATGATCTTTGTGCATTCTTTGATAGAGGCAAAGGGCAGTTCTATTGTCTTCAACCCATAGTGGTAAAGGAAATAACTAAGGATGAAGATAAGAATAAATACGGTTTGATTTCGAAAACTGATAACAACCGATGGTATGAGGTCATCGATGGACAGCAGCGTTTAACGACTATTCGTATCATCTTTACTATGGCCCATTTAATGGATCGTGATAACAAAGAGCAGTTTACATTGAAATACAAAACACGTCCGGAACTGGGCTGCTTTTTTGAAAAACTTAGGCGTAATGACGAAGATGACTATCGAATTGATGCAGAGCGTCAAGATAATCTGGATATTGATTCCTGGCATATTCTTGAAGCTGCAAACTGTATAATGAATTGGTTTAAGGAAGGAGAAGCAAGAGGTAACGGATTGCGTTATTTCAAAGGTTCTTTTTACGAGAACTTCACTCATCCCAAAGGGCTTGAAGACAAAAAGTCAGTGCAAATTATATGGTATGAACTACGTGATGGGAGTGATCCTAATGAAACCTTTAAGCGTCTGAATGACAAAAAAGTTTCGCTCAATAACGCTGAACTTATTCGCGCTATGTTTCTTTCTGATTCTGCTGTTTACGAATATGAAGAGGGCTTGATAAGTGGTTATCCTGAAGAGGTCCAGAATATCGTTATAGAACGTGAGCAGGCTCGTAAGCAGGCTCATATCATAGAACAGTGGGATATCATAGAGAAACAACTGCGTCAACCTAATTTTTGGGCTTTTGTCAAGAAAGACGCTTCTGATAAAGATTATAGTAGCCGTATTGAGTATCTCTTTGACTTAATTTCGAAGAAGAAATCTAATGATAAAGACGAACTCACCACTTTTCTACGTTTCGAAGAGATGGTACGAGAAAAAAATGATGTAGAAGGCTTATGGCATTTGTGGTTGAAAGTAGAGAGTTATTTTGCTACACTTCTTTCTTGGTATACGGATCGTAACTATTACCATAAAATTGGATACTTAATTGCCGAAACTGATAATAATGTATTGGTGGATTTGCTCGATAAATCAGCAAAACTGACAAAGACGAAATTTAACAAGAGCCTTGATTGGCTAATCAGATTACATTTGACTGACCGTAACACAAATACTAATGTGTATAGCTACAACTACGATGAAAATCGAAACGAACTTTGCCGTTTGCTTTTCTTTTTTAATGTAGAGTCTACGCGTATAGCCACTACACAGGATAAGTTCCCATTTGGACTTTATAAAGCTACCAATTGGACTTTGGAGCATATCCACGCCCAAAACTCAGAGCGTATTGATCGAACGGATAAGCAAAAATGGATAGAGTGGATAGATGAAAATGTGAAAGCTTTAAGGCACTTGCAGAAACGTTTCAAGAATGATGACCCGTTCGACCCTGGAAAGTTGATTGAAATGTTGGAAGAAAAGAGAAATATTGTAAAAACCAACACCTTTGTATTTAATGATTTTACAAAATGTTTTGATAGCGTAAATGCTTACTTTGATAGAATGGCTAAAGCAGAAGGGGGATCACCAGAAGTACACAATATATCTAATATGACTTTACTTAGTGGTACTATGAATACGTCGATTGGAAATTCTGTATTTGAGGTTAAACGTCAACTTATCATGAAAAAGGATGCAGAGGGTGAATATATTCCATATTGTACCCGACTTGTTTTCTTGAAGTATTATAACAAAGACAAGGAAGATTTTAGCGTTCAACAATCATTTTATTGGAGCGAAGAGGATAGGAAAAATTATCTCGATGCTATAGAAAAAATATTGGAAAATGTCCTCAACGCTACTAACCCCGATAAGGAAGAAACAACAGATAATGTAGAATTAAACGAAGAAAATAAGTATGAATAATATAGGTAAACTTACAACGTTTCATCAACTACTAATTGATGAGAATACCATTATCATCCCGAAAGTTCAACGCGACTATGCTTATGGAAGACAAGAAGAGAAAGTTGCTGAACTGTTGAATGATATGCTTGGAGGAATATTGCGAGCTATTAAAAATAAGAATACGAACATCCTTGATTTTATATATGGAGGATCATATGTTCGTAAAAACAAAGTTATTGGTGGTTTGATTCCACTTGACGGGCAACAACGTTTGACAACTCTGTTTCTCCTTCACTTTTATGCATCGCTACTTAGAGACGAACAAGGGAACGTGATCCCCCAAGAGAAAGTGGATATCTTGACTAGGTTCAGATATGAGACTCGTCAATCTGCAACCGAGTTCTGCCTACAGTTAGTGAAGAAAATCCGTACGAACTTACTCAAAAACTATAAGCCGGGAATTAATAATATCAAGGATCTGATTGAGGATGACGCTCTTTACTTGAGTACATATAATAGTGATCCAACTATTTTATCCATGCTCAATGTCCTTTATAAAATTGAGAGTAAGTGCGCAGAGGTAGGTGTAAATAATCTAACTCCTTGTCTCTGGGAACGTTTAATGGATGGCGGTTATATTAAATTTTATACACTTTCATTAGAGGATTTTGGGTTGACTGATGATCTTTTCATCAAAATGAATGCGCGCGGGAAGAAGCTCACACCATTTGAAATATTCAAATCGAACATGATGGCAGATATTGATGCCGTTGATAAAGAATTAAAAGATATCTTCTCAAAAAAAATGGATACTGAGTGGATAGATATTATATGGGACTATACCGATAAGACACTTGAAAACAAACGTGTTTCTCTTGATATCACTCAAGAAGTAGATAAAAAATATTCTACACTTTTCAACAATATATTTCGCATGGAGTTCTATCGCCGAAATCTGCCGTCTTTAGGTCAGAAAGAACCGACTATTGATAATATTCTCTCTGATAAAGAAGGGGTTGAAGGTGTTATTGACGTGTTCAATACGCTCTACAAAATTCACAAGAATGAAGGCTTTGATAAATTATGGTTTAAATATTTCTATTTCTCTGATTCGGTAGTTGGCCTGGATGACAGCATACGTCTGTTTTGGAGTCGTAAACGTAGTTCTGTATTTGAATTAGCAATGCTTGGCGATCTGACTGTTCCGGAAACCGTTTATTTCTATGCCCTATATCTGCTTTATAAAAAGGAAACGAGTGAAAAGGTGAGTAAGAAATGTTTGAGAATAATACATAATCTAATGACATCCAATGTTCGTGTTGTAGATGCCCGTACCGATAAACTCCCCAGCTTCCTGACTGAAGTAAAATATATTATAGACCACGAAGGAGTCGACGTTTACTATGATAAAGATGAAGCTCTGATGATTGACGGTGAAGTTCATAAACTTGCGTTTACACAGAATGCATGGAATGAAGAGTATAAGAAACAGAATTATCTGAATAGTGCAGACTATGAGCGTCTTATAAGATATGAAAATCATAATATACTTCAATGTTCATTGTCCCTTTTCATGGATTTTTGTCTTGATGAAACGACTGTGGAGAATTACAGAGTTGGAGAGCCTCTTGATGCGGCAAAACTGCTTGGACTTCTTAATAAATTTGAAACTGTATTTGCTGATAACTATTTTGAATATTTTGAGAGAATACGTATTGCTCAACTTGATTCCGAGATTGAATACATGCAATATGATCCTTATATGCAAAAAGATGGGGGTGATAGCGTACGCCGTTACTTTCTTACTGCACAAGAGAATCTCAGTAACTTTTATATCAGATATGGTCAGCGCAGAAATCAAGAAAGCATCTTGCAAATACTTGATAAGATGCCAGTACCCGCCGAACTGAAATCGCCGGAAGAAAAGTGTCTGGAGTTCTCCATTCGTGATTGGAAATACTATGTAGCTAAGTATCCATTCGAATCAAACAGGGATTATACTCGCTATGGCATGGGGGTATGGGATAATCGTGACAAAAATCCTCTTGATTTAATAATTCTAAATAGCTCACAGCATAGTGAAAATAATCTTGAGTGGATGATGATGACCAATATTCTTTGGAATCGTTTAGGTAATAATCAAATCTACCAACTTGATGATCATGGATGTAGTCCTATTTTGATTACAAGTTGTGGAGCTGCTATTGGTTTTAAAAATGGTGTTTGGTTTGTGGAGGCACTTATAGATATAGCTTCAATAATTGCCCATAATTATCCCGAGCTTATAGTTAATGTTCAGGAAGGAGAAAATGTGACAATAGATCTTCCAGAGGAAGAGGATACAATGGACTATATTGATTTGGGTATACTGTTAGTTAGAATTATTGAAAATGAAGGGCAAGAAATAGTTTGAAGTATTGAATGAATACCCAGGACTTATTTTCCTAAGTACCTACAAGAGATTGTCTGATAAATAATATCTATTGGTGAAATTAGATACAGCGACTATAAAGCCATGAAGCTCTATATAGACATAGCCGATGATGTGAAAGTAAATGCGATGAACAAGTTTAACCGACTATGATATATTCTGATTACCTTTGTACTACATAACAATGTATTAAGACAATGGAAAACTTTAACCAGCGTATGGAGAGAAAAGACTTTGAAGTCCTTATCATGCGATAAGCTTTGAGATAGAGTACGCACAGGTCAAACAGATTGTTGCGGCGAATGCCTAAATGCTGTCCCATTACTGGAAGCTGGGGCACTTTATCCGGTACTACCAAAAGAAACTGGGCTGGGGTGGAAAAATCATATCTCAAATTTCAAAGGCAATCAAGATGAATTATCCCGAAAAGAAAGGATATTCACCAAGAAATCTCACTTATATGTGCCAATTTTCCCGTACCTATCCGCTGGAAGTGCTACAAAAACTGCTATCGTGCGATATGGAACTGTTGAAAGACCCTTATATATTCGACATAGCAAACGCCAAAGAGTCTGCGGATGAAGAGACATTGAAAAGCAGTTGGCAGAGCACATCATAAAGTATCTGCTGGAAATGGGAAACGGATTTGCCTTTGTCGCCAGACAGAAGCATTTTCAAGTAGGCAGCAGTGATTCCTATGCAGACCTTATCTTGTACAACATTAAACTTCACACCTACATAGTGGTGGAATTGAAAGCCACTCCGTTCAAACCCAAATATGCTGAGCAACTGAATTTCTACATAAACGTGGTGGATGACCAAATGCGGGATGAGAATGTGAGTTGTACAGGGACACACAAGCGTTTGAGACGACGTCCCTTATTATTGGCATGATATTTGATAAGTATTATGAGATGATTCTCTTAGAGAAAAAATAATACCCAATTTTACATTATTAGTAATGGTGTAAAATTGGATGCTATTATATAATATATTGATTTCCAATATTTATCTGCGGTGCGTACGGGACTCGAACCCGTGACCCCATGCGTGACAGGCATGTATTCTAACCAACTGAACTAACGCACCAATTTTATTTTTTTTATTAAGATTTGAGATGCGGTGCGTACGGGACTCGAACCCGTGACCCCATGCGTGACAGGCATGTATTCTAACCAACTGAACTAACGCACCAGTATTTCATTTCTTAATCGCTATCTCTCTCGATTGCGGTTGCAAAGGTAGGCATTTTTCCGAAACCTGCAATAGCTGAACGAAAAGTTTTTTGAAAAAAATGAAGCGATTTTGGCTTAGTTCCTCATTTTTAAGTCATTTAGTTTGAAAAAAAAGTGTGAAAAAATAATAGTGTAATTGGCCTCCTGTTTTCTTTCTGTTTTCCCTTTCGGATAATACTTATTCGTTTTATATGCCGAAAATCTTTCTATCTGTTATAAATCTATCTTTTAATTCAAACTTCTTGCTCCGATTTTTCGTGGTTTTGCAATAATTCGTTATTTTTGCGGACTAAATGTAGTACATTAAAATGAAAGTAGCAGTTATCAAATATAATGCAGGTAACATCCGTTCTGTGGACTATGCATTGAAACGCCTGGGAGTGGAAGCGGTGATTACCTCTGACAAAGAGGTGTTGAAAGCCGCTGATAAAGTGATCTTTCCCGGGGTGGGAGAGGCTGAGACTACTATGCTTCATCTCAAAGAGAGTGGTATGGACCGTTTCATTAAAGAACTCCGCCAGCCGGTATTGGGCATTTGTCTGGGCATGCAGCTGATGTGTCGTTTCTCCGAAGAGGGGAACGTCGGTTGCCTTGGGATTTTCGATACCGATGTGAAACGTTTTGTGCCCCGGAAACACGAGGATAAGGTACCCCACATGGGATGGAATACCATCGGTCAGTTGAAGAGTGACTTGTTCAAAGGATTCACCCGTGATGAATTTGTTTATTTCGTACATAGTTATTATGTACCCGTCAGTGAGTTTACGGCTGCCGAGACCGATTATATTCACCCTTTCAGTGCCGCTTTGCATAAAGATAACTTCTATGCCACCCAGTTTCATCCCGAAAAAAGTGGGGTGGCGGGTGAGAGAATTATAAAGAATTTCCTGGAGCTCTGATTCCCCCGGAAGTTTAAACCGTTAATTGAGAACAGACAGATGATAGAATTAATTCCGGCCATTGATATTATCGACGGGAAGTGTGTACGCCTTTCCCAGGGAGATTATGATAGCAAAAAGGTATATAATGAAAACCCGGTGGAGGTTGCCAAGGAGTTTGAGGCCAATGGCATCCGGCGTCTGCACGTTGTGGATCTGGATGGTGCTGCTTCACATCATGTGGTCAACTACCGGACACTCGACCTGATAGCCAGCCGCACTTCGCTGATTATCGATTTCGGCGGTGGGCTGAAGAGCGACGAAGACCTGATAATCGCTTTTGAGAACGGGGCGCAGATGGTTACCGGCGGCAGTATAGCCGTCAGGAACCCTGATATGTTTTGTCGTTGGATAGACCGTTACGGTAGTGAAAAAATCATTCTGGGCGCCGATGTCAAAGATCATAAGATAGCTGTCAACGGTTGGAAGGACGAAAGTGACTGTGAACTTTTCCCTTTTCTAAAAGATTATACGAAAAAGGGCGTTGAAAAGGTGATCTGTACCGACATCAGTTGTGACGGTATGCTGGCCGGACCTTCCCTGGAACTGTATAAGGAGATACTGACAGAGCATCCCACCCTTTACCTGATAGCCAGTGGTGGAGTGAGCAGTGTGGCCGACATTGAAGCGTTGCACGAAGCCGGGGTGCCTGCCGTCATTTTCGGCAAGGCTCTTTACGAGGGGCGTATCACTCTTAAAGAGCTTCAGGCATTTATTTAACCATAGGGTAATGCGGAGTTTTACAGAGTTCTGTTTTCTCTAATCGTTGCACTCTTTGGAGTTCTGCGTAATTTTGTGGTCAACCATTAATCAAACGTAAAATCGTAAATATAGAATCGTGTTAGCAAAAAGAATTATACCTTGTCTCGACATCAAAGACGGGCAGACCGTGAAAGGGACGAATTTCGTAAACCTCCGCCAGGCCGGTGATCCGGTAGAATTGGGGCGTGCCTATAGCGAGCAGGGAGCCGACGAACTGGTGTTTCTTGATATTACCGCCAGTCATGAAGGGCGTAAGACTTTTGCCGAACTGGTCCGGCGGATTGCTGCCAATATCAGTATTCCTTTTACCGTTGGGGGAGGGATCAACGAACTGAGTGACGTAGACCGCCTGCTCAATGCCGGTGCCGACAAAATTTCCATTAACTCTTCCGCCATTCGCAATCCGCAGCTGATAGACGATATTGCCAAGCATTTCGGGTCACAGGTATGTGTGCTCGCGGTAGATGCCAGACAGACCGGAAACGGATGGAAATGTTATCTCAACGGCGGGCGTATCGAGACTGACAAAGAACTGATGACGTGGACCAAAGAAGCTCAGGAGCGCGGAGCCGGCGAAGTGCTGTTTACCAGTATGGACCACGATGGAGTGAAGACCGGATACGCCAATGAAGCCCTGGCGGAGCTGGCTTCCCAACTCTCCATACCCGTTATCGCATCGGGCGGAGCAGGCCGGATGGAGCACTTCCGCGATGCTTTTACACTTGGTAAAGCAGATGCCGCACTGGCAGCCAGTGTTTTTCACTTCGGAGAAATTAAAATTCCCGAATTAAAATCGTATCTTTGCGACCAGAGAATTACCGTCAGGTAGAAAGCGTAAGCAAATCTTAGCCTGAAGATAAAAGACGATATAGAAATGAATTAAATAAGAGTTCACCACAGATTACACAGATTAACACAGAACTTTTAATCGTAGATAATCAGAGAGATCAAAGATTAATCAGTGAAAATCCGTGTCATCTGTGGTGAACCCGAAAACATAAGAACCATGGATTTAGATTTTGATAAAATGAACGGACTCGTTCCGGCTATCATACAAGACAACAACACCCGCAAGGTGCTGATGCTTGGCTTCATGAACAAGGAGGCTTACGAGAAAACTGTTGAAACCGGGAAAGTAACCTTTTTCAGCCGTACCAAGAACCGTTTGTGGACTAAAGGTGAAGAGAGCGGTAACTTCCTGAATGTCGTGTCTATCAAAGAAGATTGTGACAAAGACACTCTGCTGATTCAGGTAAATCCGGTCGGTCCGGTATGCCATACCGGAACTGATACTTGTTGGGGAGAGAAGAACGAAGAACCTGTCATGTTCCTCAAGTTGCTGCAGGATTTCATTGACAGACGTCACGAAGAGATGCCCGAGAAGTCCTATACCACCAGCCTGTTCGATTCCGGTATCAACAAGATTGCCCAGAAGGTAGGTGAAGAGGCGGTGGAAACTGTTATCGAAGCCACCAACGGCACAGACGACCGTCTGATCTACGAAGGTTCCGATCTGATCTATCACCTGATTGTATTGTTGACTTCCAAAGGATACCGCATCGAAGATCTGGCACGCGAATTGCAGATAAGACATAGCGACTCATGGACGAAACACTGATTCACTATACCGACGTAGAGATACATCAGCAGGAACTCTGTGTGCTGAGCGATGTCAATCTGCAACTGCACAAAGGTGAGTTCGTTTACCTGGTGGGTAAAGTAGGCTCCGGCAAGACCAGTCTGCTCAAGACCTTCTATGGTGAGCTTGATGTGGCTTCCGGCGAAGCCGAAGTGCTTGGTTACCGGATGACATCCATCAAACGCAAGCACATTCCGCAGTTGCGGCGCAAGCTGGGCATTGTCTTTCAGGATTTTCAACTCCTCACCGACCGTACAGTGAACGACAACCTTGAATTCGTGCTTCGCGCTACCGGGTGGAAGAATAAACAAGAGATCAGGGAGCGCATCGCTGAGGTGCTCAACCTTGTCGGGATGGAGAATAAGGGCTATAAACTGCCTAATGAACTTTCGGGTGGCGAGCAGCAACGCATCGTAATAGCGCGTGCCGTGCTCAACTCGCCGGAGATTATCTTAGCGGACGAGCCTACCGGGAACCTCGATGTGGAGACTGGAAAGGCCATTGTCGAACTGCTGCACAACATCTGTCAGGCGGGATCATTGGTAGTGATGACCACCCATAATCTCCAGTTGGTTACCGAATATCCCGGACAGGTATACCGGTGTGCCGAACACCGCATTGTCAATGTGACGGACGAATTTGTGAAAAGAGAAAATAATTAATATACATACTAATTTTAACACAGTAACGAAAATGAAAGTTTTAAAGTTTGGAGGAACTTCCGTAGGCTCTGCACAGCGGATGAAGGAAGTGGCCAAATTGATTACCGATGGTGAAAGAAAGATTGTTGTCCTCTCGGCTATGTCGGGCACAACAAACACATTGGTGGAGATTTCCGACTATCTGTACAAGAAGAATCCGGAAGGTGCCAACGAGATTATCAATAAGCTGGAGGCTAAATATAAACAGCATGTTGACGAGCTTTACGCTACTGAGGAGTATAAACAGAAAGGGTTGGAGATCATAAAATCTCATTTCGACTATATCCGTTCGTACACCAAAGACCTCTTCACCCTGTTCGAAGAGAAAGTGGTGCTGGCACAGGGCGAGCTGATCTCTACCGCTATGGTCAACTATTACTTGCAGGAGTGTGGCGTGAAATCCGTATTGCTTCCGGCTTTGGAGTATATGCGTACAGATAAGAATGCGGAACCCGATCCTATCTATATTAAAGATAAACTTCAGGCACAACTGGAACTCTATCCGGATGCTGAAATTTACATCACCCAAGGCTTCATCTGCCGCAATGCTTATGGCGAGATTGACAACTTGCAGCGTGGTGGAAGCGACTATACCGCTTCACTGATCGGTGCCGCTATCCATGCTTCCGAAATCCAGATCTGGACCGATATCGACGGTATGCACAACAATGACCCGCGCATTGTCGACAAAACAGCACCGGTGCGCCAGCTGCATTTTGAAGAAGCTGCCGAGTTGGCCTACTTCGGTGCCAAGATTCTGCACCCCACCTGTATTCAGCCTGCCAAATATGCCAACATTCCGGTCCGCCTGCTGAACACCATGGACCCTCTTGCGCCGGGCACACTGATCTCCAACGATACGGAAAAAGGTAAGATCAAAGCAGTAGCTGCCAAAGACAATATTACTGCTATCAAGATCAAGTCGAGCCGTATGCTGCTTGCTCACGGTTTCCTCCGCAAGGTGTTCGAGATCTTTGAGAGCTACCAGACTTCCATCGATATGATCTGTACGTCGGAGGTAGGAGTTTCCGTATCTGTCGACAATACCAAGCACCTCAACGAAATTCTGGACGACCTGAAGAAATACGGTACCGTTACAGTCGACAAAGACATGTGTATCATCTGCGTCGTAGGCGACCTGGAGTGGGAGAACGTAGGTTTCGAAGCCAAAGCGCTCGATGCTATGCGCGACATTCCCGTGCGTATGATTTCGTTTGGCGGTAGCAACTATAATATTTCCTTCCTGATTCGTGAGTGCGACAAGAAGGTTGCTTTGCAGTCGCTCAGCGATATGCTGTTCAACGGCAAATAGAAATGAATTAGGTTCACCACAGATTGCACAGATTAACACAGAACTTTTAATCTTAAAATATCGACGAGATAAATTATTAATCTGTGAAAATCCGTGTAATCTGTGGTGAATTCAAAACTGATTAGTAATTTTTCAAAATGAAAACTGTATTCCCCATTCATAAATTCCGCGAGTTGCAGACCCCTTTTTATTATTATGATACAAAGGTGCTTCGCGACACGCTGGCGTGCGTCAACCGTGAGGTGGCACGTTACGACAACTTCAGTGTACACTATGCCGTCAAGGCCAATGCCAATTCCAAGGTACTGACCATCATCCGCGAAAGCGGACTGGGTGCCGACTGTGTCAGCGGAGGTGAAATCCGTGCTGCCATCAAAGCCGGTTTTCCTGCCGGGAAGATTGTCTTTGCCGGTGTAGGCAAAGCTGATTGGGAGATCAACCTGGGACTCGATTACGATATTTTCTGTTTCAACGTCGAGTCGGTTCCTGAATTGGAAGTCATCAACGAACTGGCCGCTGTCAAGGGCAAAGTAGCCAACGTTGCTTTCCGCATCAACCCCAATGTCGGTGCGCATACCCATGCCAATATCACTACCGGGCTGGCCGAAAACAAATTCGGCATCAGCATGCACGATATGGATAAGGTGATCGACGTGGCTTTGGGCATGAAGAACGTGAAGTTTATCGGCCTTCATTTCCACATCGGTTCGCAGATTCTCGATATGGGGGATTTCATTGCGCTTTGCAACCGTGTCAACGAGTTGCAGGATAAGCTCGAAGCCCGTCACATCCTTGTGGAACATATCAACGTAGGCGGCGGACTGGGCATTGATTACGATCACCCCAACCGTCAGGCCATTCCGGACTTTGCCGACTACTTCCGTACGTACGATGAACATCTGAAACTTCGTCCGCACCAGACTTTACATTTCGAACTGGGGCGTGCCATTACGGGACAATGCGGTTCGCTGATTTCAAAAGTGCTTTATGTCAAGCAAGGCACCAACAAGCAGTTTGCTATTCTCGATGCCGGTATGACCGACCTGATTCGTCCGGCACTCTATCAGGCTCATCACAAGATGGAGAACCTGACTTCCGAGGATACGACCGTTGAAACCTACGACGTGGTAGGTCCCATCTGTGAGTCGTCCGACGTTTTTGGCAAAGCCGTCGATCTGAATAAGGTGAAGCGTGGCGACTTGATTGCCCTTCGTTCCGCCGGTGCTTATGGCGAGATTATGGCTTCCGGCTATAACTGCCGTGAATTACCGAAGGGCTATACTTCGGAGGAATTAGTGTAATCTCCGAACAATCTATCTTTTAAAATTGTTATTTTTGTAGTGATTTTAATAACTTAAAATGAATACGATTATGATTTCAGAGAAATTACAGAATGCAATTAACGAACAGATTACAGCCGAGATGTGGTCTTCTAATCTGTATTTGTCTATGTCTTTCTATTTTGAAAGAGAAGGTTTTAGCGGTTTTGCACATTGGATGAAGAAGCAATCTCAAGAAGAGATGGGGCATGCTTATGCCATGGCCGAATATATTATCAAACGTGGCGGTACGGCCAAAGTAGATAAGGTAGATGTTGTTCCTACCGGTTGGGGTACTCCCCTCGAAGTGTTTGAACACGTCTTTGAGCACGAACGCCATGTATCGAAATTAGTGGATGCATTGGTCGACATGGCCGCAGCCGAAAAAGATAAAGCGACTCAGGATTTCCTTTGGGGATTCGTTCGCGAACAGGTAGAAGAAGAAGCTACTGCACAGGGCATTATCGATAAGATTAAGAGAGCCGGTGATTCCGGTATTTTCTTTATCGACTCTCAGCTCGGCCAGCGATAAGGTTGTTCACCACAGAGTACACGGAGTACACAGAGTTTTAATGTTTTTCACCACAGATTACACGGATTAACACAGATTGAGAAATAGATAAATCTGTGTTAATCCGTGTAATCTGTGGTGAGCGATTGATTTCTCTCATAGTTCCGGTTCTATTTTTCGATGTTCCCCTTTTAATTTTAAATCTGTGTTAATCTGTGAAATCTGTGGTGAACCCTGATTCGTTTATATATAATGTACGCGCGCGTGTACCTTACATTTCATATTCATTCAGAAACGCTTTATCCGCCAGATACATCGCTGCTTGTTTGCAGAACCGTGTGTCGTTCAAGTGACAATAGTATTCCTCCACGCTTTCGATGGCCGCCTGTCGTTCGGGTTCGCTCAGCTTTTTCCATTCGCGCCTTGCACGTCCGATGTTTACTTTGGCTGTTTGCGTCATCTCGTGATACCTTTCCCAGAAGAGGTGGAAACTCCGGTCCGACGAACTGTTTCCCGTTTCGTACGCTTTCAGCTTCCCCGTCCATAAGTCGTAGTTGTTGACTCGTATCCGCATCATTCCGTTGGGAGAGGGTAGTCGCTCGATGATGCCTTCTTTGATCATTGCGTTGAAGAAGTGCCGGGTTTGCGTGCGTTTCCAGCCCAGCAGGCTCGCCCAGTGGAGCAGGCTGTGGGGTGATTCTCCGCGGTGGCAGATGAAGTGCTGTCCGCACGAGTCGCACTCCGTATCCGAGTAGTTGACGTTCATCAATACCCGTATCAGGGCTTCGAATCGCCCCTCTGTTTGTCCGTGAGTGGCGAAATAGTTTTCTAACAGAGATTTTGGGATGACGATATAGCCTTTTTTCAGCATTTCGACAGTTGGTGTTTTCATGGCAGTTTTGTTTTTAATGGATTTCTAATCTGATTTCTCACCACAGAGTAACACAGAGAAAATATTTTTTCAAGTGTACCGGTTATCAAAAAGAAACAAAAACTCTGTGTTACTCTGTGGTGAACTCTCCGCAAAAGTACCCTCCCTTGGCCCTCTCTCCAAAAAACGGGTTCTGATTGGTTGGAACAAGTCATTCTCTGTTGCTTCCTGTTTGTTTTTCGGGGGGGATAGGCTGGGGAGGGTGGCTACAGAGGCTCCGTTTCTCTCCGGCAGAGCCTCTGTCGGCCTGTGACGGAGGCTCTGTTTGCCTGTGTTTGAGGCTCCGTTTCCTCCCCGTTTCGTCCTCCATAGGTGGGCCAGTGCCGGAGCCACCTTTTTTCTGTCTCTTATCGTTTGGCTCACAGATGTTTATGCGGTGTCTTGTCATCCCTCGAAAATATCAGGTGGACCATATAATAAATACTAACAAAAAAAGATATATGAATATATCAGTCGAATTTCCGGTCACGATTGAGCAGAGTCTCCCTCAATTCCGGGTTTCGGGTGATCAATAATCCTGCTTCGTCCGGCATGCCCCAATGCCGGATGATGATACTGATTTGTCTGGGAGAAAGCATCAGGGTGTGCGGGTGGTATTCCGCTTCCGCCAGTTCCCGGGCAAGTCGGGGGTGCTTCTGTATTTCGCTGCGGAAGCGGCGGATTGCTGAACTGCTGGCCTGTAAGTCCGGAAAATAAGCAATGGCTACGGTGGATATCGGATGGAATCCTTCGAGTAGCCAGTTTGGGTGTTGATTGTTCATGTTTTTAAATCATTTAAATGTTTATAATTTCTGCCGAAAAGCAGTTAATTTACATTTTGGGGCGCAAAGATATATGAATTTTTTGAATAGTTCTTTTTCCCCCGATCCCTCTGTTTATGGGGTATTTAGTTATTTGTCCTGATGTTTCATCGCGTGCGCCCGCAATGAACCGGAACGCGCGAGAGGTGTTATTTGTAATTAAATTGATAAAATATGAAAAAACAAAGTTTAACATTTTATTTGGCTTCTCTGGTCAAAAAGATGAAGTCGGGCGGGCGTTACGGCACTGCCCACGTGTACGATTGTGCCATGAAGTCGTTCTCCACTTTTTGCGGAAATAAGACTGTTCCGTTCGGTGTGCTCACACCCGAATGTCTGAAACGGTACGAAAATCATTTGAGGGGAGCGGGTAAGAGGGAGAATACGGTTTCCACCTACCTCCGTATGCTCAAAGCCGCTTATCGCAGGGCAGTTCGCGAGAAGATAGTAGAGGACTATGACCCTATGCTGTTCAGCGACGTCGGTACCGGTACGCGTGCCGGTATCAAGCGTGCCATCGAACCCGATGTCATGAGCAGGATACTCAATGCCGACCTTTCTGCACTTCCCAAGTCGCTTCGTACGGCATGCGTACGCGCCAGCCTGATGTATCGTTTCCGTGGGATGTCTTTTGCCGACTATGCTTATCTGCCTGCCGAGGGCTTGCAGCCCAAGAAGCGGCTAACGTACAAGCGTAAGAAGACGGGGCGTGCGCTGACTGCCCTTGTTTCGGCGGAGACACAGGCTCTGATCGATCTCGATGCAAACCCTCAGGAGGGATCGGACTATCTTTTCCCCATCCTGGGGACCTGCGAATGGGGGAGTGAGGCGGGATATAAAACGTATCAACGGGAACTCCGCAAGTTCAACCATCGCCTGGACAGGCTTTCCAAGGTGTTGGGGCTGGGTGTCCGCATCAGTTCGTATACCATCCGCCATACATGGGCAACAACCGCCTTCCGTCAAAAAGTACCGATAGGCTTGATTGCCAATGCTATGGGGCACTCGTCCGTTAAAGTGACGGAGACGTACCTGAAACCTTTTGAAGAGGAAGAGCTAAACCGTGTCAACGAAGGAATCATAAAGTACACCATGGGACAGATGAATGCTGCCGTGTAGTAGTATCTGGCTGATAATCAGCCGTTAATTTGTAGGTAACGGCACGAGTATAATTGCACAAAAGTGAACAAAACAAAGCAAATATCCAAATAAAACCGTAAATAATTTCGTTTAAATCTCCAAATAATCTTCCATACTGTCTTTTTTACCTGCCTTTTATCTTTTCATGAAGAAAAACCGCATGTGAGTGACTTTCACATTTAAATGTTTAAATGCGATATTGACATTTTATGCCGGTTGCTAAACGTATAAATGTTTTTATTTCTGATGTTTAGAGAGTGAGATGCCCGCTGACACTTCGGCCTGTCATGTGCCGTTACCTACAAAGTAACGGCCATCACACAACAAAACAAGAAAATATGCTTACAGCAATTACTCAGGAAGCCATCAGGCTTTTGCGTTATATCTATTATCGGGACACATCCTGCGGCTGTCCTTACCATCCTGCTGACTGTGTTTTTAAAGATGCTTCCGTACTTCTGCTTCAATTAGAGGGCGGAGGCTTGGTTCGTTGTGTCTGTCAGGAGGCTCCGGATAAGCCGGAGTCGTACGAACTCTGTAAGCCTTTGGAGTCCGTCAACCTTTTATCCCTTTTGCTGATACTGAACGAGGGTGTACACCCGGTTTCTCCCGACGTGGACGAACAGCGTGTCTACGGACGCTATGGGGTAGTCGCTTCCCGTATGGGTGTGGTCAACCAGATGATGCGCAGCATCTTCGGTGAGATTCATTTGACGGAATTGTGTTTGTAATTTGATTTTTAGAGATTGTCTGCCATGAACCGGATTTTACTTCTGCTCCTATATGTCTTTCTGCTTTCCGCCCCTGCCTTGGGACAAGAGGGCGGCGCTTGCCCTGCCCGGCGGTGCGATTCGCTGCATACATTCCGTTTTGTACAGGGGCGTGATGTGCTGTATGCCGACTATCGTGGCAACGACCACGAACTGAAACGGCTTTTTGCGGCAGTCACCGCTTTCCGTTCCTCCATCGTGGATGGAAAGATGCGCATCTACGTAGACGGTTACTGTACGTCGGGGAGCAGTGTGCGCGATAATCTCCGGCTGGGTTATGTACGCAGCAGCCGTGTGAAATCCGAACTTATCACCCGCAAGGGGATGAAAGAAGCCTGGTTTGTGACACACAACCATGCCGTGCCGTGTCCCGACGAGGAGCGCGATGTGGTGGTGGTATGCCTGCGCGAACCGTTGGCGGCCGATACCCTGAGCCGTTCCCGCTATGCCGGGTATGCCTCCCGTTATCCGCTTTTGCCCGCACGGGCTCCTTCGTTGCCGGAGGGCGGAACGTGCCCGGTACCCGCTCTTCACGAACAGTCCCGCCCGCTCGCGGCGGAGCACGCATACCCTGCGCAGGTCGGGCCCTCGCGGGTCATCTTCTCCCTGAAAACCAATCTGTCCGACTGGGCGGGTCTGACGCCGGAGGGCCGTTTGGCGGCTTTCCGTCCCAACCTGGCTGCCGAACTGTGCTTTGCCCGTCGTTGGTCAGTGATGGCCTCGGCGGCATATTCCGGTTGGAAAGGGGGGAAGGAGCACCGTTTCTGGGGTGTTTCGGGCATTAGCCTCGAACCCCGCCTGTGGCTTAGGGGAGACGGGCGTTACCGCCGGTTCTATCTGGGAGTTTACGGGCAACTGGGCGACTTCGACTATCAGCCTTCACCTTCGGGAGATGCGGGCGCTACAGGTGCCAGCCGCACGGGATGCTACTGGCATACCGGACTTTCTTTCGGTGTCTATCTGCCCCTGTCACGCCATTGGGGGATAGAAGCCGGGATACGTGGAGGCTATCGCAATGCCTCGGCGAAGGCTTACGACAACGAGCCGCCCCATGCATACTATCATCACGATGCCTCGTCCGTCCGTTGGGGGCTGACGGGGATCAACGTGGGCGTGGGATATAGGTTTTAATAATAGTGGTGAACTAAAACAAGAAGATTGGGAATATGATATTCAAGCCGAAATATATGATAAAAGTGGTCGCTCTTATTGGCTTCTGCTTCTGCTCCTGCACCGAGCGCACCCTTGAGCCGCGTCCCGAGGTAGAGCCTGTCCCCATCCGGCTTTACACAGGCATCCGCACCCGTGCGTTGGTCAGCACCTTTGGCGAAACTTCTGTGGGCATTGCCTATGGAAGCCGCACGGGAGAGTACGACGGTGCTTGGGACGGGGTGGCTACGGACAACGAAATCCGCCTCACCCCCGAACGCTATTATCCCGCTGACGGTTCGGCGCTCTTTCTGAGGGGATATTATCCCCCGGCTCCCCTGGAGGCGGACGGCAGCCTGACTTACCGGCTCACGGGCGAAGAAGACCTGATGCTGACCGGGGAACAGTCCGGTTCGCTGTCGTCACCTTTCGGTCCGGCGGAAGAACAATCGCTGATGTACCGCCATCTGCTGACCCGGCTCAGTTTTGCCCTCACCATCGAGGCGGAAAACGCCGAAGGGTTTCGCATCCGTGAGCTCCACCTCAATGGTCTGGCGGGCGAGGTCAGCCTTTCGCTTGCTACGGAACTGCTTACCGCTGCGGATGAAACGGTTTCGGTGCCCATCTATACCGTTGAGGAAGGAGGGGACGGATTAGGGTTTACCGATGGCAAACTTTCTCTTCCGGGCTATGTATTGGTGCAACCTTCGGCTACGTTCACCCTCGACCTGACGCTGGCCGTGGACGATGACCGTACACACGACCGGGTCTACCGGGAACTTCCCATCCGTTTCGAAGGAGGCGGGGCAGGCGAGGGAGGCATCTCGTATACGGTGAAGGTGGAGTTACCCTCACCTTCCGCACCCGATCCTGTAGAGATAAGCGCCGTGGCCACAGTAGGAGAGTGGCAGGCGGGGAAACCGGGAAGCGGCGAACTGGATGGAGGCAAGGTAAGCGGTGAATCCTTGAAATAACAACTATATTATTAACTATAAACTTAAAAAAAAATGATGAAAACGAAATTAAGTGTAGCGGCCATGGCATTCCTATTGGCGGGCTGCTCAAGCAATGACACGGACAGTCTGCCCGAGAGTCCGGTGAACGCAACCCCTATCCGGGTGTCGCAGAGCGTACAGGGCCTGGCCACCAGCCGTGCTGTGGCTACCGAAGGAGCCGAGGTGACAGCTACCGTGCTGATGCACGACGGAACATCGGGAGAATGGTCGGGTTTTACTCCGGTCACCAAGAACGAGGTTGGCGATGACGGAGCGCTGAATGCACGCGCCACTGTGTCGAACACCACTTTCACGGTAGGCGGTTCTGCCGCCGATTTAGGGCTGAACCCTACTCTTTACTATCATGCGTCAAATACGAGTGAGAATTCTTTCCTGGCGGCAGTCTCTCCCGCAGGCGAGGTGAATGCGACTACAGTAAAGATCCTTCAGACAGACGGACAGCAGGACGTGATGTATGCGAAGGAAGTAGCGGCCGGCAACAGCGGGGCTTCGCAAACAGCCGCCCTGGTTTTTGAGCACCTCACCACCCAGCTTAATTTTGCGATGAAACTGGAACCGGTTGCCGAGAACAAAGGAGAGTGGGCAGGTAAAACGGTCAGCCTGAAAAGCATTGAGGTGCAGGAGGCTTATCGTCCTACCATGGTGAACGCCACCAATGGCGATGTGACGTGGGATAATATCAATAGCGGTACTCTTCCTGTCCCGGGCATTTCTAACAATGTGCTGTCGGCGGAAGCCGTGAAAGTGGGTACACCGGTCATGATCCGTCCTGCGGCTAAACTGACGGTTTGCGCCATTATCAATGTAGGCGGCACAGATATTCCTTTCCACAATGTGCCCGTTAAGGCTGCGAGCGGAGATGATCTGGCTACAGTGAAAGGCGAAGCCCACCTGATCACCTTGACAGTGAAAGAGCCGAAGGGTGCGAATGCTACCAAAGTGACGGCTACCGCTACCGTGACTCCATGGAAGGCCGGTGCTGACGGCAGCGCGACATTAGAATAAATCTCTCTGTTGCCCATGTTGACGAAACACTCTTTTACACAGATAGGCCTCTTCGCCCTGCTGGGCGCATGGGTTTCCGGCTGTACGGCCGCCGGCGACTCTCTCTTGACGGAAGAGAGGGTCCCGGTGCAGCTCTGTGCCCGGGACGGAGCGCTGTCGAGGGATGCCGCTGCCGGCAATCTGCCGGAACAGGAGTTCGAAGCTACGGTGGCACTTTCTACTGTGAAGGGTGACTACGCTTCTTTATCGGAGGCATACGAAGGCGCTTGGGACGCCACGGTCCGGACTGACGGCTCTATGGAGTGGAAAGCGGCGGCGGAAGCCGAGCCTGTATTCCCCCTTTCGGGCGACTGGCTCTACCTGACCGCTTTCGCTCCGGCGGCCGTTCCGGTAAGCGGCGTGGCGTCTTTCGTGCTTACGGGACAGACCGACCTGCTTTATGCCGCCGAGCTTCGTGGCAACAAGTGGGAAGGTGAGCGCTTTGCCGGCAACCGCTTGAAGGCGGACCGTCCGCTGGAGTTCAGCCATCTGCTCACACAGCTCTGCTTCAAAGCCTGCAAGGGCCTTACGGACGGAGTGGCTGTAAGCATCCGCCGGATTACGGTGAACGGGGCGCTGCCTTGCGCGGACTTGACGTTGGCTACGGGAGTGCCGGTGTTCAGCGCTACGGAGGAACATCCCGCCGGACTCTCACTGAGCCTTGCCGGACCGGGAACCGAGGTGACCGGTACCGCTCCCGTGGAAATAGGAACGATACAGGTGCCCCCTTTACAGGCGGGCGACACCTATACACTGACTGTAGAAACTTCCATAGGCACGTTCAGCGGTTTAACGGTGAACTACGCCGCCGGAGAGAATCTGTTGCAGGCAGGCATGTCCCATACCGTGACGCTGACCATCGGTGACCATGAATTAGGAATCACCTCCGTGACCACACAACCGTGGACTACGGTGACGGTGGACGGTGACCTGGAGGCGGAATAATTTCACCACAGAGTAATTTCACCACAGAGTACGCAGAGTACACAGAGGGGATTTATTCAAGAGGTATTAGATAGAAAGACTAAAAAAAACTCTGTGTCCTCTGTGTCCTCCGTGGTGAACTCAAAAGAAAAACGAATTATATATTAAAGGAAAAACGAAACATGATGAACCATAATATGAAAATTCATTGGCTGCTTGCTCTGTCGGCAATGCTTCTTGCCGTAGGGTGTGGTGAGAGCGCATTGCCCGAAGAAGGGCCGGACGAAGAGGAAAGAGTAGAATTGCAGGTGTCACCGCAGGTGGCACTGACACGCAGCGCAATACAAGGCACAGATGCGGCTACGGACGGAACTGCGATGGGAAGCATCGCGGTATACGCAAGCAACGCGACGACCAACAATGCGACGAATAATTACGGGCTCTATACCTATGCCGGCAGCAGTTGGAGTAATAGCGGTACGGATAAGATTTATCTCTCGGCAGAAGAGGCGAACATCTATGCGCATTATCCGGCCTATAAGCCGGGGACAGGCGGGGCGCTTGCGACAACCGGTACCGCTTTGAAGGTGAACGGAAGCGGGCAGGTGACTGCTAATTCTACCGTGAATATCTCTGTATTTCCGGGGACAGAATCTGCTGCGATTGATGCTTCAACAGATAATAGCGGTAGCAGTACAGCGCTTCTTACAGCTTCGGGAGAAGTGGACTATATGTATGCCGACCAAACAAGTACTCCGAAAGCCAGCTATAAAAAAGGCGTATCCGGTAAAGAGGGAACGGTCACTCTCTCCATGAAGCATGCCCTTGCCATGGTCAGCTTCCGGGTATACGCGGATCATACTTATAAGAATACCGGTGCGTTAACCAAGTTGGTGCTTAAGAATGTAAATTCTGCCACTATACTGAATAATGGCGGTACCAATCCTACAATGAAGATTTCGGACGGTACGATAACCCCGGGAAGCAGCCCTGCGGCAGCGACCTATACACGAGGTATCTCGAATTATACTTTGCAGAAAGCCTCGGCTGACGCTGATAATGCCAGAACCACAGCCCAGAACGCTTCGAAAAAAGTAAGTATCTTGGTGCTGCCCGAATCGACGCAGGACAAAACGAATGTAGAGGTCACCCTCAAGATTGACGGTCAGGATTATGCGGTCAGTCTCGGTAATGCTGCGACGAATGCCTGGAAAGCCGGCGAGAATTACCTCTACACCGTCAAGCTCAGCGGTAAAGAACTCTCTATCACCAGCGTGACCGTAGCCCAGTGGAGTGGAAAAACCGGAGGTTCTTTAGAAATACAATAGGTAATAGTTATGAAATACATTCACCACAGAGGACGGAACGATCAATGATGAACGATCAACAATGAACAGTTGAGAACAGTAAAACTCTGTGTCCTCTGTGTCCTCTGTGGTGAATTAAACCAAATAATAGATGACCCGACCATTTACCTTTTTACTCCTTTGGAGCGTAGCCCTGTTTTTCGGTGCCTGTTCCGGCGAAGACTCTTCCGCCACCGACGGAGACCGCGTTCCCTTGCGTCCCGGTATTCATGCCGGTGCTACCCTCGTCTCCAGCCGTACCCTTGTCAATGGCATCGGTACGGGTGCAGACCGGATCAATAGCATCGGCATCTACCTCGCAGCTCCGGACGGTAGTCTCTATCCCGGTAGCAGTGCCACGGGAGCCACCTTTACCAAAGGTTCCGGCAACAGTTGGAGCAGCACCCCGCCTACCTATGTCAGTCTCCGGACGGCAAGGCTCCATGCCTGGTCGCCTGCCACCGTGACGTTGACGGCCGGTAGCGGAACCACTCTGCCCACACTTCCGGTAACTCTGCCTGAGGGGCAGACCTTTGACGGAGCCAATGACTACGGTTGTTCCGTCCATGACTATCTGTACGGTTCCGCCACTTCCACTCAGGGATCGGCTGAGCCCATCACTGCCAACAGCCAAAGTGCCACTCCTGCCATTTACTTGCAACATGCGTTGGCACAACTGGTGTTTCGCATCCAGAATGCGACTGACCGGCCTGCGGATGCGGTGTATGATTATGTAAAAAGCGTCCACCTGACCGCTGAGGGAGGCGCTACACCCTTTCTTGCGGGCACTTCGGGTGCGATGGCTTTATCGGATGGGGCGTTGTCCGGATTGTCTGCAAGTGGTAAGCTAACCTTCACCCCTTCGACAAACCCACAGAAGATAGGAACCACCGGAGCTGTTACCGTGGCCTATGGACTGGTGGCGCCGAAAACGGCGGCGGCATCGTCTGTACGGGTCACTTTGACTTTGCGGCTGGGCGAAGCCGGTTTGGGTAACACCGCCACCGAACGTGAACTGACCCTTACGACCGATGTTTTCAATCAGGCATGGGATCGGGGAAACCAATACATATATACGTTGACGCTGGGTAAGCGGGGACTGACCTTGCAGGACGCGGCCATTCTGCCTTGGAATGCTGAGACTCCGGTGGGCCAGGATATGAAGCCGATAGGATGATAATTTTTTAAATGATGTGTATGAAAGCAATTCAATTCTATATCGTGTGTCTGCTGCCGGTGCTGGCCGGATGTGCCGATGACACGGTGTTGCCCTCCGTACCGGAGGGAACTCCGCTGACGGTGACCGCCGAAATAAGTGTGCCGGATGCGGCGCGGACGATGGCGCCCACCCGTGCCGTTGCCACCGACAATGGTTATGACCGCAGCACTTTCGTTACTGCCGACCGCATCCGTATCATCCGTACGCGTGGTGGAAGTTCGTCCGCTCCGGTGGATTATACGCTTTCCGCCACAGGAGAGTGGACCCCTTCGGCAGCGGGCTCGGAATTGCTTTTTGAGTCGGGAGCTACCTATCAGGCTATGTATCCCGCCGATTACTCCGGCATTTATGCCGATCAACGAAACAAAACGGGAGGTGTGGACGGTGAGAACTACCGCAACAGTAACTTGCTCCGTACCAGTGCCGGGGTGACTTCCGGTGCAACCGGGGTGCTCTCCTTCACGGGAGACGAGAATGCTTTTGTGCACCGCAACACCAAGTTGACCTTGACATTTGAGGGTAAGAATGCGTTGACACAACCCTTTGCGTATATGACCGTGCAAGGTCAAGGGCTTTATAGCGGCGGAACCGCTGACGAAGATATCTACCTGTATCGTCCGGACGAGACGAAATACACCTGGCACGGCATCCTGTCACCGCTGACAGCCGAATCACCTACGCCGGAGCAGAAGAAGGTTACCGTTACGGTGACCGACTACAACGGAGTGAGCTATACCGCCAGCCTGACTTGCGAGCGGAAGGCGGGCAGCCATTACAGTTACACCCTTACGTTGCAAAACAACATCCTGATGCCCGTAGGAGAAGAGATCAAAGGATGGGAGAACGGAGAGTCGCATACGGGAAGTCTCACGTAACAATGAATTATGAACGAATAACCTCTGTGTGACCTTGTGTCACTCTGTGGTAAATTAAATGATGAACAATGAACGGTAAGAGAACGAATTGGATAGGAGGAGTATGGATTGCGCTGGCTCTGGCGGCGTGCGCCCAAGGGGATCCGTTGCCTGTTCCGTTGGAAGTATCGGCGGAAATAGGACAAGGAGAGACCCGTGCCGGGGACACGCACGCGACTGACTATGACAAACGGACGTTCGTCACCGGCGACCGGATAAAAATATCGAAATCCGGTGGTGCTGCCGAAAGTGCACTCTATCAGCGCAAAGCGGAGGGTGGCTGGGGGCTGGCCGACGGACAGACAGCGCTGACCACTACCGGATCAGAGTCTTTTGCGGCTTCCTTTCCGGAGGAATTCAGCGGTATCCTTGCCGATCAAAGCACGCCAACCAATTTCTGGAAAAGCAACCGGTTGACGGCGGCAGGAGTATTGAACGGAAATAAATGCAGCTTTACCTTTGCGCCGGCAGCGGCGAAGGTGACTGTGGTGGTGACTTATCAGTCGTCGCAGACACCTGAGAGCGCCTCTTTGTCCGGGACGGGGATTCGTACCGATGCCGGTGCCTCGGAAACCATAACCCCGTATTGCGCCTCGGGAAGCACGACGACTTCCGTCCGCCATACCTATGTGGCGATAGTCTGTCCCGGCTTGCGGCAGTTCACCATCAAGCTGAAAACGACGACGGAACAGGAAAAGACTTATACCGACACGTCGCCGTTTACGCTACAGGCGGGATATAACTACCAATATAACTTCACCGCCACCAACGAACTGATTCTGACGGGTGTCACCGTGGCGCCTTTCAGCGATGTGACGGAAGAAAATGTGGGAAGCGCAACCTGAGAAAGGAAGAGAGATGAAACAGAAAGAATATAGACCGATGAAGAATAGGAAAGCCCATAAGGGCACGATGGGAGCCGTACTGCTACTCGCAGCCTTATTCACCTCGTGCGGGGCGGACGATCCGTTGCCTGCGGGCGGCCCTCTGCGGCTGACCGGGGTGGAAGTGGAAACCGGAGAGGGAAGTGCCGCCACCCGTGCGGCGGTCACCGCCGTCGAGGCGATCAGTGTATATGCCACTACTGAGGCTCACGTGGCTTATGGCAGCAATCCGTTTTCGGAGTATCGGCTGCAGAACAACTCCTGGAGCGCGGACCCTGCTCCGGTGATTACCGCCAATGCCCTTCTGTATGCCTGTCATCCTCCGGTGGCGGGAGTAACCCATCAGGCCGACGGCAACCACACTGTACCCGTATCGGTGATGACTACCGCCGGTGCAGCCGATTTTCTGGCGACGGATCAGCCGGACTATCTCTATGGAGTATCTCCCGCTTCGGGGCTGGCACCGGTCACGGCCACTTCGGGTGCCCGGGCGGTCAGCTTCAGGATGAAGCACGCTTTGGCAAAGGTCAGCTTCCGGATTGTGAAGTCGGCTTCGGCGAATAAAGATAAGCTGGAGTTGGTGCAGATAGAGATACAGAGCGGAACCAGTCGTTTGCAGTCGGGTACGGGTACAATGAACCTGAAGACCGGTGTCCTCAATGGCCTGTCGTCCACCTCCCTGTTGACGCTTGCCGATGCGGCAAGTCCGGTCGTGCTGAAAGAGCAGCAGGCTACACCGAATGTGAGTTGCCTGACAGCCCCGATGACGGGAAAGGAAACTGTGCTTTCGTTCCGCCTGAAGGTTCGCATCAATGGTGAGTCGGCAGAAAACGCCCATGCGTTTGAAACGAAATCGGTAAGTGCCGAATGGAAAGCCGGTTACCACTACGTCTATCAGATCACGGTGGACAAGATGGGGGGCAGCTTGAGTTCGGTGAAGATAGATGACTGGAAGAGTGACGCGAACCAGAACACGAGTATTGGAATTTAAGTTTCACCACAGATTACACGGATTAACACAGATTATTTACTCTTCAATATCAACCAGGATAAATTATTAATCCGTGAGAATTCTGTGTAATCTGTGGTGACAAAAATAGAACGATGATGAATAAGAGACTGAAATATTGGATAGGTTGTGGCCTTTGCTGCTTGGGGAGTCTTGGGCTGGCAGGGTGTTCGGGGGATGATATGCCCGGGGTGTCCGGTTCCGGCGGAGATGAAGGAGAGACGGTGGCACTCAGTTTCCGGCTCTGCCGCTTGGTGGCAGGAGAGGCGTCGACGCGTGTGGACGGTGATCCGGCGGATATGGCGGACGGAAAGACATTCCAGGTTTACGCTTTTCCGGCCAATGCTTCCACAACAAAGACCCAACCGCTGGACGGTAAGATCTATACGGTGAAGAATGGAGTGGCCACGGGTGAACTCTATTTATATCGTGGGACGTACGATCTTTATCTGGTGTCGTATAATTCCTCGACCGAAGTACCGGAACTAAAGGCGGACGGTACGATTCCGGTCGGGAACGGCAAAGACTTTATGTATACTACGCTGAAAGGAATCGTGGTACAACCCAACCAGATGGGAGAGAGCCACATGAGCGTGACGCTGCCCAATCCGTTTAAGAGAATGGGGGCACAGGTGCAGGTGAGGGTAAGAGCCAAAGACGGCTCGCCGGTACGTGTGGAAAAATTGAAAGCCAATAGGGTGACCATAACAGGACTGCCGCCTTCGCTGGCTTATACGCTGGGACAACCGGCATGGGGGACAGCGTCCGGCTATGAATCTTCATTCGCTTTTGAATCGTTTCAGGAACCGGCTGGTGGAAATCCGATAGCATGGCGTGAAAGCAGCAAAGAGGTATTGCTTCCCGTTGATGGTTCGACGTTGATAAAGTTCGATGTAGATCTGACAGTGGATTATTATGCGGATACCCCTTATGTCAGTTCGTTCCCTGCCGAGATACAGAAAGTGTTGTTGCCGGGAATGACTTATCAGTTCGACTTTACGTTGACGTTTTATGGTATTCTGAAACCAACCGATCTGACGCTGGCCGTGAAAGAATATAATACAATTACGCTGAATACCGACGATTTGGGAAAGGGATAGATACGCTTTTCCGGATCATCGTTTTGAAGAAATAGACAAAGTTATAATAGCAATATGGATGGAGTAAAAATAGGATTCAGGAATCTCTGGGGACAAGTGGCAATGGCATTGGTTCTATTGTCGTCGATGGGAGGCTGCACTGAGGAAGAGACTTCCGCCGGATCGCGAAACATGGTCTTCCGGCTGAGTTTGCCGGGAGTGTTGGAGGTGAACACACGGGGAGGAGGAACGCTGAACGAGGTGATGATTGATAATGTATGGGTAGTGCAATACAGTACGACTGGTGACGGCGGAACGCAGCTGGTGGATGGAACATTTCTGAAAGCCCAGTATTTTGATAATTCAAAGCTGAGCATTCCGAAGGAGAACATGACCATTGAAGTTGCTACTTCGGACTTCTCGACAGCGGCAAGCCGGTTTTACGTGATAGCCAATGCTGGTTCCGACTTGTTTACGGAACAGACGGTTGCAGGTGGCAGCGGAATTGAAAAAGAATCGAAACTGAAAGCGGTCACTGTTGATTTTCAGAGTAGCAATCCTACTTTGCTGTCTTCCGGCCCGTTGACATCGGCCAGTGCCGAGGGTAAACTGGTGGTGGTAGCTCCGTTGCTTCGTGCATTCGCCAAGGTAAACGTGACATGGAGGCTTTCGTCCGATATAACTTCAACGGAGGGAGCAAACCATGGCGCAAAGGTCGCAATCACTGCTTTAAAAGTATATAACTTGCCTGAGAAGAGTGCGCTTTATGCACGTGGGGGTGGGGCATTGACGGCTCCGTATCCCGATCTGTCGTCGGTTAGCGGTTCAGTTGTGGAAATTAAATCTACGGATGGCACAAGTGTTTTTCCGGTGAACACACCTCGCAGTTTCCACATGGCTGAGAATCTTCGGGGTACAGGTACAGGGGGGAGTTTCGCTGAAAAGAACCTGACAGGAAAAGGACCGGGAGACGGTGGAGCGTTGACGGGATGCACGTATCTGGATTTGGAGGGAACTTATACTTATCCTGGTGCGACGGATGCAATCGGCATGAAATACCGTATTTATTTGGGAGGTAACTTAATGAATGACTATAATATCCAGCGGGGCTATCTTTATGATTTGACCGTCAACATCAGCGGAGCCAATAGTGCGGACGTAAGGGTGACCATCACGGATGGTAACGTGATCATGTTCGATGAAGTGGAAATCATCCCGAATGAAGTGAATTTTAGATAATACGAAGGAGGTAAGATGAAATACAGCAGTTGTATGAATAGGTTAGGATGTATGCTCACGGTAACGGCTCTGTTGATGGGGTTGACGTCTTGTGAGGAGCGGTTCAGTGAGTCTGTTCCGGCAGCCGGTGAAGGAAATCCGGTAGAAGTTTCTCTTTCTTTCGGTTTTGCCGAGGAGGAGGATGGATACGCGCTTTCAGTGCCCGCCGATACGCGTGCCGGAGAGGATGGAGAGGGCGGAGCGTTCAGCGCACGCCTGCTGCCTGCGGCGAAGACCCGGACCGGGGAAGTCACCCGTCCGGACGCGCTTTACCAGTTCTACCTGATGCAGTATGACCGGAGCGGCAATCTGATAGGGAGCGTGCAATATAAGGAGACGGTCCCTATCGGAGCGAATTTCTCTACCGTTCCCACTTCCGTCACCTTGCAGCAAGCCACGGATTGCCAGTTGGTGGTGATAGTCCGCGGGCAAGGGAATACGACACCTGCCATTAGCGGTAACCTTGCCAATGTGCAGAAACAGATGATGGATACTACACTCTTCAAACATACCATTCCGGCCGGCGGACTTACGCAAGCCGATATCAACAAAATGCCCTATATACTTCATCTGCCTCACGTCAACGTGACGGCCGACGGCAAACTTCAGAGTCCGGATGGCAACTATGATACCCGCTTGCTGCTCAAGCGGCTGGCTGCCAGGCTGAAAGTGACCTGGACGGTGGATGATAAAAACCTCACCCAAAAGGGGTATGTGCTGAAAGAGGTAAAACTCTGCCAGGTGCCGGCTGACTTCCGTCTGCTTCCTACGGAGACAGACACGGAGTGGGGAAAAACCTATCCGAGCGAATTGGTGGAGTATGTCGATTATTATCGCCTGACGAATGCCGCTGATCTGGCGGGGGGAGAGAAAACCGTATGGATACCCGCCAATGTGCGGGGTGCTTCGGCCAAGGCTACCTCTGCCTATTATCGTACGAAAGAGAATGCGCCTACCGCCGCTTCGTACATGGAGTTAGTGGTGGACAACGTAGAGAAGAAGGAGCGCCTCTACTACCGTGCTTATCTGGGCGGACGGGAGTCGACAGACTTCAACCTTTACGAGAATAAGGATTATAACTGGGATGTGCATATCACATCGACTAATTATCAGGCCGACAGACGCATCCAACTGTTAGATCAGAGTCCGGTGCTAAGCACCAACCTGGTGGAGACCTCCAACTGCTTCATGATGAAGCCCGGTACGAATATCTGTTTTAATCCGTATAAGCACGAAGCGGGGATGAATGGTTATAATGTTCCGTTGAGTGGTTGGAATACACATCTGACGGATGGTGCGACGCTGGCCGATAACAAAAAAATAACGGATGTTAAGTTGATCTGGCAAACCAAGGATGATGCTACGTCGGGCGATTTGGTGATGGGGTATGCCATCAGTAGAGACGATCATTCAAATCTGGCGCGTATCACCGACGGAGGTGATCTGCAAAAAGCCCGTATCCACGTTAAAGTGCCGGTGAGCAAAGGGGGGAATGCCTTGATTGCTGCCTATTCCGGCAGTACGATTGTATGGAGCTGGCACCTTTGGATAACCGATTATGTGCCGCAGGGGATTACTTCCTCTGTCACTTATGCCCAGGCACAGCAGTTGACTCAGAACGGGAGTGTACATCAGTATGCTACTGATGCTTTCAAAGATGGAGGAGCGCATGTCGGGAAAGTGATTATGGACCGGAATCTGTGCGCGACTGCCGGAGGATTTCCCGGTGAGAATGCTTCATTGCTGGAATTTGCAAAGCGGATAGGCTATCTGTACTATTGGGGGCGCAAGGACCCGTTCTTGGGGTCGATAGACGGAACGGCGAATGAACTCAACGTTATTTATGACGGAGAAGGACGAGGGGTAAAACTGGGAAAGGTCGCTTATTCCAATATTACATTAGTAAATGGCAATACGCTGCAATATGTGATTGAGCATCCTGATCATATTATAACAGGTTCGGGCAGCGATCAGAACAATAGCAGGTGCTCTTGGTATAGTTTGAATGAAACTACCGCGGAGTATCAGTATTTGTATAATAACTCTAAAACTCTTTATGACCCTTGTCCGGCAGGATGGAAGACTCCCTATCAAACAGTGTACAAGGGCTGGAACACGGGGCAGGGGTATTGGTTTAATGCGAATGGAGCGTTTGTGCAAAATGGTAGTGCACACGAGCGGGGTGGACGTCTGTATAATGTATCCGGTGGAAGTGGTGTGCCCTCTCCCCGTACGGAAGATAATACAGCCTGGTTCCCGGTCACGGCATACCGGTCTTTTGCCAATGGAAATTTGATATTTAATGGAAGTGCCGCCGGATACGAAGGAACGAATACGATAGCAAAGACTGGCAATAACTACCGGATATATTATACAAAAATAGCGGCAGGAGAATTGACTACTCCGGCTAATGGTTGGGGAGTTCTCGGTGAACCTTATCCGTTTCGATGTGTACAAGAATAATAATGATATGAAACAGACTTGGAAGAATAAATGGTTAATGCTCTTGGGAGGAGTGATCCTTCTGGGAGGGTTGAGTGGATGTGAGGACCGGACGGAAGAGGCGGTGGTTCCTCCGGCGGATAGTGAAGAGGTGACGGTATCGATGGTCTTCGGCTTTGCCGAAGATTCAAGTGATAATGATCCTCAACGGCTCGCCTCAACGGCTCGCCTCAACGGCTCGCCTCAACGGCTCGCCTCAACGGCTCGCCTCAACGGCTCGCCTCAACGGCTCGCCTCAACGGCTCGCCGTTGAAAGCAGCAAAGCTGCTTTTGATGTGAACCTTTCGTCAGGAACGATGACTCGTGGCGGGACAAGCGTTCCGGATCAGTTATATAACCTGGAGATACGTCAGTATGACTCGAATGGAACTTATAAAAACGGGAAGGACTATGGCAATGTAGCGCTTGGGAAACATCTGGAGGTCACTTTAAGCGCACTGACGGACTGCCAGTTGCTGATTGTGGCGCGTGGCAACGGGGGGGCGATAGCTGCCTTGGGTAGTAACTCTTTGGAGAAGGTGCAGGCGATGGACGTAAACTCGTCTGTGATCAATGCGATTAATCCTTCGAATAGTGAAGATATGAAGAAGATGCCTTATGTGCTCCATCTGGAGCATGTGAATGTGGTGACGGGCACCGACGGTAAGGCTGTGATTCAGAGTCCGGAGGGGAGCTATGATACCCGCCTGTTGCTGAAGCGCCTGGCTGCCCGGCTCACCGTGGAGTGGACATATGCTGTGAGCGGATATACTTTGAAACAACTGTTGCTCCAAAGTGTCCCGTTGAACTATGCGGTTATCCCTACCCCCGATAGTGAGGGAAATTATCCTTCTATCCTGGATCAGTTTACTACTTTGCAGATAAAAAATGTGGCACAAAGCGGAAGTTACTCTTGCTGGGTACCGGCCAATATGCGCGGAGAGAAACCGGCAGCGAACTCTGAAACCCAACGGACAAAAGAGAATGCTCCTAAAGGAAGTTCTTTCTTTAACTTTGTCGCGGTGAGCGATCAGGATGCAAAAGTTAAACTGGACTATCGTGTTTATATCGGCGGGAGGCAGTCGACGAATTTCGACATTAAGAGTAATGCAAATTATGATTATACGGTGAACTTTGCACATAGCGGTATCCCGACAAGTGATAAACGGGTGACCTATATCAACCCTGTACCCGCTTCGGAAAATAATGAAAACTTTGTGCCTACGGCCAATTGCTTTATGGTATCCGCCGGAGGCGGCTTCTGCTTTGATCCGCTGGCATACCAACAGAATGGAGATCCGGATAAAACGAACGATGTATTGAAAGGTTGGTGTGAGGCTTCCGGAGGAATCACTACGATGAAACTGCTCTGGCAAACCAAAGAGGATGGAGACATCGGTGAGCCGGTAATGGGAATCGTAACTTCGGAGGATGACCATACGAACATCGTGGATTTGAAACGGACAGATGGAACCGATCCGACGTTGTATCCGGTGAAGAATAAAGGGGAAGCCCGTGTTTATTGCCGTGTGGCTCCGGGAACTACCGGTGGTAGCGGGGTGATTGCCGCTTATGGTGCGGATGGTAAGATACTCTGGAGCTGGCATGTGTGGGTGACGGACTACCGCCCGGACGCGACAGGTGATGCGGATGTGCAAGAGCCGTTGACTAAAAGAAAACTGAAATTTACATATGGCAATCATGGAAACCAGTTACCGATGATGGATCGTAATCTGGGGGCTATGGCCGGATATGCCGGCGTGCCGCCGTCGGATGTGGAGAAGTTTAAGACACATGGATTCCATTATCAATGGGGAAGGAAAGATCCATATCCGAGCAGTTATTCGAATAAGCCGATCACGATAGTGAATCTTCCTACTCCGATGACTAAACCGATTGTGGGAATATTAAGCTTATATAAGCCGGATGGAGTCACTTTCCTGCCTTTTGATCCGGCTGTAAATGCTCAGGCGACTTATCGGACGGCTTACCAGAATCCGTTGAATATATATAAAAAGACAAATGTACATAAATGGATAGCGGACAGTGATCGGAATAATACATATCTGAATGCTTGGAATATTCAGAAGACAGTTCATGATCCGTGTCCGGCAGGATGGCGTGTAGCACTGATTGAGAACTATCTTTCACTGTTTAGCAATGTGAATCAAGCAGTCAAAGCATCAGACAATGGTGCTAATGTGATGAATTCGGATAGTGTTGGTGCACATGGAGGAATGGTTATGGCATATGATACAAATAAAAAACTAACGACTTATGTTCGGCTCACCGGTTATTATTATTTGGATAGTCAGTTTGCGTATATTGGAGAATCTGCTTTAATTTGGTGCGGAAATAAGTTAGGTACTGCTTCGGGAGGGGAAACAGTGAGTTATTTTAAAATAGGAAAAACTGCTTCGACAAAAGCAAGTATTGTTCTTACAGGACATGAACGTGAAGCGATTCCCCTACGTTGCATTCAGGAGCGGGCTGACTGACCGGTATGGATTGATAAAGTTATAAACGATCTGTTGTTTTGTTTGTGAAAGTTCCGCTTGCTTCCGGTGGGGAGGAGCGGAACTTTATTTATGTGGCTCCTATGGGCGTGGTGTGGAAAAGTAATTTTTAATGTTTTAGTTTTCCTTCCATTGTGCTCAGGTAGATGTCCAAGGCACGAGTCGATATCTGTATCTCACGGAGAGAAACGCCTAAAGAGGCGATTAACAGAAGCAGTGCGAGTCCGAAAATATAGATGGAAAGCAGGAACAACCCGATGTAGATAAGAAACATGGTAACTACGCAGAAGAATAGGCTGGCAATGCCGAACACCTGCATCATGCGGGTCAGGTTGAGGCGTTTGCGCAGATTCTCAATTTGAGCTACATTGATATCAGAGGGATCTTCCATATAACGGTCGCGAAGAGTGCGTACCAATTGGGCATACGAGAGAAAACGGTTGGTGTATGCCAAAAGAATAAGTGAAACGGCTGAAAATAGCAGCGCGGGTGTCGTGAGTGTAAGTTCTTCCATTGTTATCATACTTTTATATACAATAACAATGGAAGAGAAATAAAGGTTTACTTCAGTACACCTAATTCTTTACCTACTTTGATGAATGCAGCGATACATTTATCGAGGTGTTCTTTCTCGTGACCGGCTGAAATCTGTACACGGATACGTGCCTGGTCTTTCGGAACTACCGGATAGTAGAAACCTGTTACATAAATACCTTCTTCCTGCATGCGGGCTGCATAAACCTGTGACAGTTTGGCATCGTACAGCATCACGGCACAGATAGCACTCTGAGTCGGTTTGATGTCAAATCCGGCTGCGGTCATCTTGTCGCGGAAGTAGTTTACGTTTTCTACCAGTTTGTCATGGATTTCGTTGCTTTCTTTCAGCATCTTGAATACTTCGAGGCTGGCACCGATAATACCCGGAGCAAGTGAGTTTGAGAACAGGTACGGACGGCTGCGCTGGCGAAGCAGGTCGATGATCTCTTTGCGGCCGGTTGTGAATCCGCCCAAAGCACCACCAAAGGCTTTACCCAGAGTTCCGGTGTAGATATCTACACGTCCGTAAGTGTTGTACTGTTCGCTTACTCCATGACCGGTTGCACCAACTACACCGGCAGAGTGAGATTCGTCTACCATCACCAGGGCATCGTACTTCTCGGCCAGATCACAGATTTTGTCCATTGGAGCTACATTACCGTCCATTGAGAATACGCCGTCGGTAACGATAATGCGGAAACGCTGGGCTTGTGCTTCCTGCAGGCAACGTTCCAGATCGGCCATGTCTGCATTGGCATAACGATAGCGTTTTGCCTTGCAAAGACGTACTCCGTCGATGATAGAAGCGTGGTTCAGTGAGTCGGAGATGATGGCATCTTCGTCGGTGAACAACGGTTCGAACACACCGCCGTTGGCATCAAAGCAAGCTGCGTACAAAATAGTGTCTTCGGTTTTGAAATAGTCTGAAATTGCGGCTTCCAGCTCCTTATGTATATCTTGAGTTCCGCAGATGAAACGTACAGAAGACATACCGTATCCACGACGGTCCATCATCTTCTTTGCACCTTCGATCAGGCGGGGATGGTTAGACAATCCAAGGTAGTTGTTGGCACAGAAATTCAGTACTTCCTTGCCTTTAACAGTGATAGCAGCTTGTTGTGCACTTTCGATTAAGCGTTCCTCTTTGTAGAGGCCTGCTTCTTTAATTTCAGCAATCGTGTTGCTGAGGTGTTCTTTCATTTTACCGTACATAGTGTTTGGGGTTTTAGTTTCTTTTGCAAAGGACACAATTTTTCTTGGAATAAACAACATATATTTGGTATAAAAATGAAAAAAAAGTGCTTACTTTGCGCACCATTTAGCTTAATACACCTTATTAGTAAAGATAATGAAAAATATTTTGGTAATTGGAGCAACCGGCCAGATTGGTTCGGAGCTCACGATGGAACTACGTAAACGCTACGGAAACACACATGTAGTAGCAGGTTATATTCACGGGGCAGAGCCCAAAGGGGAATTGAAAGAATCCGGTCCGTCGGCGGTAGTCGATGTAACAGATCAGGAGATGATCGCCTCTGTAGTGAAGGAGTATAATATCGACACAATCTACAACCTGGCAGCCCTGCTGTCTGTTGTGGCCGAATCGAAGCCCAAACTGGCTTGGAAAATCGGTATCGACGGATTATGGAATGTACTCGAAGTGGCCCGCGAAAACAAATGCGCCGTGTTTACTCCGAGTTCGATCGGTTCGTTTGGCGAAAGCACACCTCACGTGCAGACACCGCAGGATACCATTCAGCGTCCGCGCACTATGTATGGTATCAGCAAGGTAACCACGGAGTTGCTGAGCGACTATTATTTTAATAAGTATGGCGTAGATACACGTGCCGTGCGTTTCCCGGGAATCATTTCGAATGTGACACCTCCGGGAGGTGGTACGACTGACTACGCAGTAGACATCTACTACTCTGCCGTAAAAGGAGAGAAGTTTATCTGTCCGATTCCGGAAGGAACACTGATGGATATGATGTATATGCCGGATGCGCTGAACGCAGCTATCTCGCTGATGGAAGCTGATCCGACGAAACTGGTACACCGTAATGCTTTCAACATCGCTTCTATGAGCTTTGCACCCGAAACAATTTATGCTGCCATCAAGAAACATGTTCCTGACTTTGAAATGGAATATAAGGTAGACCCGCTGAAACAGCGCATCGCCAACAGCTGGCCTGACAGTATGGATGATTCTTGTGCCCGCGAAGAGTGGGGCTGGAAACCGGCTTACGATTTGGAGAGTATGACAGTAGATATGCTTGAAAAACTAAGAGCTAAATTAAAATAATGTGATGATATAGGCCCATGTGCCCGCCGGAATAATGAAATGGTTTTGAAAACCGGTTGGCACATGGGAATATCGACACATTGCTAACTATTAAAATGAAAACAATAATGGCGGGAGTCACCGTCCTGGTGTTGTTTGCCGCATGTGGAAACAACAAAAAGACTGACGCTGACCCCTTTGCATCTATTACACATCTGGTAGATTCGGCTATGGTGAACAAAGCCGACTCCATTGATAAAGAGAAGGCTTCGGACGAACCTAAACCGATTGAAGCTGACGAATCGTTTGACGACTTTATCTATAACTTTGCTTCTGATGACGCTCTGCAAAGGCAGCGCGTAGTGTTTCCGTTGCCCTACTACAACGGAGAACGAGCTTCAAAAATTGATAAGAAGTACTGGAAGCACGATGACTTGTTTACTAAACAGAGTTATTATACCTTGCTCTTCGACCGGGAAGAGGACATGGACATGGTAGGGGATACTTCACTCACTTCCGTTCAGGTGGAATGGATTTTCATCAAGAAACGAATGGTGAAGAAATATTATTTTGAAAGAATTAAAGGGGCGTGGATGCTTGAAGCAATCAATCTGCGTCCGATTGAGAAAAGCGAGAACGAGGATTTCGTCGAATTTTATGGGCACTTTGCAACAGACAGTATCTTCCAGAGTCACCGAATCCGGCAGCCGCTTGCGTTTGTTACCACTGATCCGGATGACGATTTCTCAATACTCGAAACTACACTTGACTTGAACCAGTGGTTTGCCTTTAAGCCGGTATTGCCTACTGATAAGCTTTCGAATATTAATTACGGACAGCAGAATGATGACAATACTTCACGCAAGATATTGGCATTGAAAGGTATTGGCAACGGGTTCTCCAATATCCTCTATTTCCAGCGCAAAGACAGCGGATGGGAACTGTATAAGTTTGAGGATACAAGTATTTAGTGATTGCTTTTTATGATTATGGAACAAAAATACTCTCTTTTATCACATAACACTTTTGGCATCGATGTGTCCGCAGCTCGTTTTTTGGAGTACGCTTCAGTGGATGAATTGCATCGGTTGATTGATTCAGGACAAGTGACTTCTCCTTATTTGCACATTGGGGGAGGCAGTAACCTGCTGTTTACTAAAGATTACGAAGGTACTGTTTTACACTCGCGTATCGAAGGAGTAGAGGTGGTGGACGAAACGGATGATGATATTGTCGTTCGTGTAGGTGCAGGTGTAGTCTGGGACGACTTTGTGGATTATTGCGTGAAGCATAATTGGTACGGTGCGGAAAACCTCTCCCTGATTCCCGGAGAAGTGGGAGCCAGTGCGGTGCAGAATATCGGGGCTTATGGGGTTGAGGTAAAAGATCTGATTGTGCGGGTGGAAACCTTGAACATTGAGGGGAAAGAACGTGTTTATGATATTTCAGAGTGTGGATATTCCTATCGGGACAGTATCTTTAAGCGCCCTGCAAATAAGAGTGTTTTTGTCACTTATGTCAGCTTTAAGTTAAGTAAGAAGGAATATTATACGTTGGATTACGGTACTATCCGCCGGGAATTGGAGAAGTATCCTACGGTGACATTGGAGACCGTGCGCCGGGTGATTATCGCCATCCGTGAGGAGAAATTGCCGGATCCCCGGGTGATGGGTAATGCGGGAAGTTTCTTTATGAATCCGATTGTGTCCCGCATCAAATTTGAAGCGTTGCAAGAAGAGTATCCACATATGCCTTTTTACGAAATAGATGCCGACCGGATAAAGATTCCCGCCGGTTGGATGATTGATCAGTGTGGCTGGAAAGGTAAAGCTTTGGGGCCGGCAGCGGTACATGATAAGCAAGCGCTGGTACTGGTGAATCGCGGAGGAGCCAGAGGCGCGGATGTTATGGCACTTTCGGATGCAGTACGCGCTTCGGTTAGAGAGAAGTTTGGAATAGATATTCATCCGGAGGTGAATTTTATCTGAAATGAAAATAAGAATACTTGGTAGCGGGACTTCTACCGGAGTGCCCGAGATTGGATGCACTTGTGCGGTTTGCACTTCAAAAGATCCGAAAGATCATCGTCTTCGTACCTCGGCGTTGGTGCAGACCGGGGATGCTACTTTATTGCTGGACTGCGGTCCGGATTTCAGGGAACAGATGTTACATGTCCCGTTTGGTAAAATTGATGCCGTATTGATTTCCCACGAACATTATGACCATGTGGGAGGTTTGGATGACTTACGTCCTTTCTGTCGTTTCGGAGAGGTACCTATTTATGCCGAAACGTATACGGCTGAGCGTTTGCGTAGCCGGATGCCTTATTGCTTTGTGGAACATACTTATCCGGGAGTTCCGAATATTCCTTTGCGTGAGATTGAACCCAATCGTCCGTTTCTTGTTAATCATACCGAAGTGTTACCCTTGAGGGTAATGCACGGCAAACTGCCCATTCTGGGATATCGGATCGGAAAGCTCGGATATATTACTGATATGCTGACCATGCCTGATGAATCGTTTGAGCAGTTACAAGGGGTAGATGTGCTGGTGATGAATGCATTGCGTGTAGCACCACACAACACCCATCAAAGCCTTTCTGAAGCGCTGGAGGCTGTGAAACGCATTGGGGCAAAGGAAACCTGGTTTATTCACATGAGTCATCATATCGGACTTCAGGCAGATGTGGAAAAACTACTTCCTCCGCATGTGCATTTTGCATTCGACGGGCTTGAAATAGAATGTTAGTGATTAATGCTTAATAATTCTTTCTTTAAGTATATTTTGTTTTATTTGGAGAATTTATTATTTTTGCAGTGAGCCGATAAACAACGAATGCCATGAAACTCCGTACGATAGTGAAAATAGCCGTAATCTCGTCTGTTGTACTACTGTGTACAGGCTTTGCTATGTTTTCTTTTTTCAGATTATCGGCGGTTGAGGGGCGTAAAGACTTTAATCTTTATACGCTTGTTCCGCGCTCGGCCACTGTGGTTCTCGAAACGGATGATCTTGCCGGGATGATACAGAGTATCAATGAACTGAGTTGTAGCAAAGATCAGCATTTCCTTTATATTTCCAAATTATTTTCTTATTTGAAACTCCATCTTTATACATTGTTGGAAGATACGCCTCACGGGTTGAGTAAACAGATGAATAAGGTGTTGTTGAGCTTTCATGAGCCGGATAATGACCGTAACCAGGTGTTGTATTGCAGTTTGGGAAATGGTGATTATGAGTTAGTGGAGAAATTTATACGTAAATACTGTTCAAGCAGTTTCCCATCAAAACTGTTTGATTATAAAGGGGAGGAGATACGCATCTATCCGATGCCGGATGATAGCTTTTTAGCTTGCTACTTCACTTCCGATTTTTTGGCGGTGAGCTATCAGAAGAAGCTGATAGAACAAGTGATCGACGCACGTTTGTCGAAAAAGTCTTTGCTGACCGACAGCTCTTTTGTAAAAGTGCATGAAGACAAGCGTGCCCGTGTAGCGGCTACTATTTATGCCCGTATGCAACCCTTGAGTATGGGCAAGGCTACCGATGGGATTCGTTCGTGTACACAATTGGGGGGATGGACCGAATTTGATATGAAAATGAACGGGGATGCCATTTACTTTTCTGGAGTCAGTCATGATACTGATACCTGTATGACTTTTATGAACGTGCTTCGGCAACAACAACCTGTAGAAGACTTTCCGGGAGACATCCTGCCGGCTTCTACTTTCTTTTTCAATAAACGGTCGGTGACGGATATGCAGGCGATGCTTGACTTTACTGCCCGGCAGGAATATACAACATCAACCTATTCAGACTATATCAGGGACCGGGACGGAGAACTGCTTGCATTCCTCAAGGATAATGCCGGAGGCGAACTTGTGACCTGCCTGTTCCATTCGGCGGACACTCTTGCGAATCCTTGTGCGGTGATGACTATTCCCTTGAAGGATGCCCAGCAGGCTGAGCGGGTGTTGCAAGGAGTGCTCCGGAGTGCTCCGAAAGAAGTGGACGGCCCTCCGAAGCCACGTACTACTTTCTGTAATACGCCTTTAAGAGCTTATACGCTTTATGTGTTGCCACGTAATACATTGTTTACGCAATTGACCGGAATCACGGAATCTGCCTTATATGTCTATGCTTGTTTCTATGGAGAGAGACTGATTTTGGCTCCGGATGCGGAGAGTCTTGCCACATATGTCCGTTGCCTGGATAAAAAAGAAATTCTGAACGATACTCCCGGATACGAGGAAGCGGTAGTAAATCTTTCTCCGTCATATAACTTTATGATGGTGGCTGACTTGGGAGAAACTTTTTCCCAGCCGGAGAACTACGTCAGGTTGATACCTGCATTTTTCTTTCGCAATCAGGAGTTCTTCCGTCATTTTGTTCTTTCTGCACAATTTACCTGTACTGACGGAGTTGTCTATCCTAATGTGGTTTTGATTTATAAAGGTGATTCTGACGATGTTTCCTGACTACGGTAAGAGGCACAAAACCCCGAAAGAAATTGGATAGCTTTCGGGGTTTTGTGTCTTATACTAAGGCATGTTTGCTTAGAAAGGCAAGTCGTCTTTTGCATCACCGGCAATGAATTCCGGTGCTGAAGATGGTGCCGGAGGAGGAACCGGAGCTCCCGGAGTCATGGGTGCGCCTGCGCCTACACGCTCTACTTTCCATGCACGGATACTGTTGAACCAACGATCCTGCCATTGACGTGCATCGATATCGAATGATACGGTCAACTCTTCACCCATCTGGATGTTGAATTGTTCTATTTTGTCTGCTCCGAAGATGTCGAAACACATTTTCTTTGGATATTGATCATGATTTTCGATTACATACTCCTGAGCCTTCCATTCGTTGCCGCTTGTCTTAGAAACTCCACCTCTGGGCTGGAGTATAGCGATAATTTTTCCTGTAAATTCCATTGCGATAATTTTAAATTGTGCGGCGAAGTTACAATTTTTTAGGGATATCCGACGAATATTCTCCTGTTTTTTCTTCTCTTTTATTGTGCTGCCTCGATCTTTTTTGTAACTTTGTGCTTTGCAAAAATATAAAATTTAAAATCACAGATTATATGAAATTTATCGTTTCAAGTACTGCACTTTCCAGCCATTTACAGGCTGTTAGCCGTGTGATAAACTCAAAAAATGCGCTGCCTATTTTAGATTGTTTTCTCTTTCAGTTGGAGGACGGAACACTGTCTGTGACTGTTTCTGATAGTGAAACTACGATGGTAACCTCGGTTGAGGTGAACGAGAGTGATTCTAACGGAAAGTTTGCCGTCGCTGCAAAAACGTTGCTCGATGCATTGAAAGAGATTCCGGAACAACCGTTGACATTCGAAATAAAGCCGGATACCTATGAAATTACGGTACAGTACCAAAATGGTAAATATAGCCTGATGGGGCAGAATGCCGACGAGTTTCCGCAATCGGCTACACTCGGTGATAATGCGGTTCGTGTGGAGATGGAAGCACAGATATTGCTGGGAGGCATTAACCGTTCGGTATTTGCTACTGCCGATGACGAACTCCGTCCGGTGATGAATGGTATCTACTTTGACATTACGACTGAAGACATTACAATGGTAGCTTCGGACGGGCACAAGTTGGTACGTTGTAAAACATTGGCTGCACGCGGAAATGAACGTGCTGCATTTATTTTGCCCAAAAAACCGGCAACTTTGTTGAAGAACCTGTTGCCTAAGGAATCGGGTATGGTGGTGATCGAGTTTGACGAACGCAATGCTGTCTTCACGCTCGAAAGTTATCGTATGGTTTGCCGTCTGATTGAAGGACGCTACCCCAATTATAATTCAGTGATTCCACAAAACAATCCGCACAAAGTGACGGTAGACCGTATGCAGCTGATAGGTGCTTTGCGTCGTGTATCCATTTTCTCTTCACAGGCAAGCAGTCTTATCAAACTCCGTATGCAGGAAAACCAGATAGTGGTTTCGGCTCAGGATATTGATTTCTCTACTTCTGCAGAGGAAACACAGGTGTGCCAATATGCCGGTGCAGCAATGAGTATTGGCTTTAAATCTACTTTCCTGATCGATATTCTGAATAATATCTCGGCAGAGGAAGTGATCATTGAATTGGCTGATCCGTCAAGAGCAGGTGTCATTATTCCGGTAGAACAGGAAGAAAACGAAGATTTGTTGATGCTGCTGATGCCGATGATGCTGAACGACTAACTGCGGAACAGAAATAGAATCGGATTCATTACAGAGGACACAAAGATCACAGAGACATCATTCTTTTGAATTGAAGTTCTGTGCACTCGGTGTCCTCTGTGGTGAATTTAAACAAAACCGTATAAATAATGAAACTCAACCTAAAGAACCCTATTGTCTTTTTCGACCTGGAAACGACCGGGACTAACATCAACTCAGACCGAATTGTAGAAATCTGTTATCTTAAAGTATATCCGAACGGGAATGAAGAGTCGAAAACTCTCCGTATTAATCCCGAAATGCCTATTCCTGCCGAATCATCTGCCGTTCATGGTATTTTTGATGCTGACGTAGCTGATTGTCCTACTTTTAAGGAGGTGGCAAAAAGCATTGCGAATGACATTGAAGGTTGTGATCTGGCTGGTTTCAACTCCAACCGTTTTGACATTCCCGTGTTGGCGGAAGAGTTTCTTCGTGCCGGGGTTGATATTGATATGAGTAAGCGCAAGTTTGTTGATGTACAGGTAATTTTCCATAAGATGGAACAACGTACTCTTTCGGCTGCTTATAAATTCTATTGTGGCCGTAATTTGGAAGATGCACATACAGCGGAAGCCGATACCCGCGCCACGTACGAGGTTCTGATGGCTCAACTTGACCGCTATCCGGAAGATTTGCAAAACGATATGTCTTTCCTGGCCGATTACTCAAGCTATAACAAGAATGTGGATTTTGCCGGACGTATGGTGTATGATGACAATGGAGTGGAGGTTTTTAATTTTGGCAAATACAAAGGCCAGCCGGTGAGTGAAGTGCTGAAAAAAGATCCCGGATATTACAGTTGGATTCTCAATAGTGACTTTACGCTGAATACAAAAGCCATGTTGACGAAGATTCGCCTGCGTGAGTTAACGGGAAAATAACTATGCTGAACGGAAAGAAAATTATACTTGGCATTACCGGTAGCATTGCTGCTTATAAGGCTTGCTACATTATACGCGGCTTGATTAAACAGGGAGCGGAGGTACAGGTCGTAATTACTCCTGCCGGAAAGGAGTTTATTACTCCGATAACTTTGTCCGCTTTGACCAGTAAGCCTGTTATCAGTGAGTTTTTTGCCCAGCGGGACGGAACGTGGAACAGCCACGTAGACTTGGGGCTTTGGGCAGATGCTATGCTGATAGCGCCTGCGACGGCTTCTACCATTGGTAAAATGGCAAATGGCATAGCAGACAATATGCTGATCACGACTTATCTGTCAGCGAAGGCACCGGTGTTTATCGCTCCGGCCATGGACTTGGATATGTTTGCGCATCCCAGTACCCAGAAGAATCTGGATACGCTGCGTTCATACGGTAATCATATCATTGAACCGGCTTCGGGAGAATTGGCAAGCCATTTGGTAGGTAAGGGGCGCATGGAAGAACCGGAGAATATTATCCGGGTACTTGATGAGTTCTTTTCCTCTACGGGCGAGCTGGCAGGAAAGAAAGTGCTGATTACAGCCGGACCGACTTATGAAAAGATTGATCCGGTACGTTTCATTGGTAATTATTCTTCCGGTAAAATGGGATTTGCATTGGCAGAGGAGTGTGCCCGTCGCGGAGCGGAGGTAGTGCTGATAGCCGGACCGGTGCAACAGAAGGTATATCATTCACACATTACCCGTATTGATGTGGAGTCTGCTCAGGAAATGTATGAGGCTGCTATGGCGCAATACCCATTGGTGGATGCCGGAATATTATGTGCTGCAGTAGCAGATTTTACTCCGGATGTTGTAGCCGATAAGAAGATAAAACGGGAGGGAGATGATTTGATGCTACATCTCAAGCCCACCCACGATATTGCCGCTGCATTGGGTAAACTGAAGACACCGGGGCAGAAATTAATCGGTTTTGCTCTTGAAACGGATGATGAACAGCGTAATGCCGAAGGAAAACTGATCCGGAAGAACTTCGATTTTATTGTACTGAATTCATTGAATGATGCAGGTGCGGGTTTCCGTTACGATACAAATAAAATCAGTATTCTCAGTTGTAGAGGCAGAACCGATTATCCGTTAAAATCCAAGACTGAAGTAGCCAGAGATATTATTGATCGAATGATAAAAGAATTGTGATTTATGTTACGTTCATTATACATCCAGAATTATGCTCTGATTGAGAAACTTGATATCCGTTTCGAAACCGGATTTTCTGTGATTACCGGTGAAACCGGTGCCGGGAAATCCATTATTCTGGGCGCAATCGGACTTTTACTCGGACAGCGTGCTGATGTGAAGGCTATTCGGCAAGGTGCTTCGAAATGTATTATTGAGGCCAGGTTCGATATATCAGCTTATCATATGGAAGCTTTTTTCGAAGAGAACGGGCTGGAGTATGAGCCCGAATGTATACTTCGCCGTGAGGTACAGTCTTCCGGCAAAAGCAGAGCATTTATTAACGATACGCCTGCATCGCTCACACAAATGAAAGAATTGGGCGAGCAATTGATCGATGTACATTCGCAGCACCAGAATCTGTTGCTTAACAAAGAAGGTTTCCAGCTCAATGTACTTGATATACTTTCCCACAACGAAGAGGCTTTGGATGTATATCATCATTTATATCAGGAATGGAAAAAGCTCAGTAAAGAACTTGACGAACTGATTGTACTGGCCGAACAGAGCAAAACGGATGAAGATTATATCCGTTTCCAGTTAGAACAATTGGAGGAGGCACATCTTTCTGCCGGAGAGCAGGAAGAATTGGAACAGGAGGCCGAAACATTGGCACATGCCGAAGATATCAAAGCCGGATTATATCGGGTAGAGCAAACTCTTGCCTCAGACGAAGGAGGACTGTTGCCTGCTTTGAAAGAGAGTTTGGGTACTCTGAATGGATTGCAGCGGGTATACCAGCCTGCCGGAGAATTGGCTGAACGGATGGAGAGCACTTATATAGAACTGAAAGATATAGCTCAGGAAATATCGGATCAGGGAGAGAGTGTCGAGTTCAATCCATCCCGGCTGGAAGAAGTGAATGACCGGTTGAACCTGATCTATTCTTTGGAACAAAAACACCGTGTTCAGACAGTAGAAGAGTTGATCGTCCTTTCAGAGCAATATGCAACGAAACTTGCTGCCATTACTTCGTATGATGATCGGATAGCTCAATTGACGGAACAGAGAGATGCGCAATATAATAAGGTAAAGAAACAGGCGTTTGTCCTGACGAAGGCCCGTACGGAGATTGCCTGTGAAGTGGAAAAGCAGATGGCAGCTCGTCTGATTCCTTTGGGAATGCCCAATGTCCGCTTCCAGGTGGAAATGGGGCTGAAAAAAGAATTGGGTCCCCAAGGAGAAGATACGGTGAACTTCTTATTCTCTGCCAATAAGAACGGAGCGCTGCAGAGTATATCTTCAGTTGCGTCCGGTGGTGAAATAGCTCGTGTTATGCTGTCTATCAAGGCAATGATAGCAGGAGCCGTAAAATTGCCCACTATTGTGTTCGATGAAATCGATACCGGAGTATCCGGTGAGATTGCAGATCGCATGGCGGACATCATGCAAGAGATGGGTGAACAAAACAGGCAGGTGATCAGTATCACCCACTTGCCTCAGATTGCTGCCCGTGGACGTGCCCATTATAAGGTATACAAGCGGGATAATGATACGGAAACGAATAGCCATATTCGTCGTCTGACTGACGAAGAGCGGGTAGAAGAGTTGGCACATATGCTGAGTGGCGCCACTTTGACCGAGGCTGCACTAAGCAATGCAAGGGCATTGCTGGAACCTTCTTTGAAAGAGAGAAAAATAATAAAATAAGTATATAGTGGCGTGCAATGAACATTGGCGAGTTGCATACTCTAAAAATGCAGACAATTACATGATTGATAAAAGCGAAATGATTTTCGGCGTCCGTGCCGTGATTGAAGCCATTCAGGCTGGTAAAGAGATAGACAAGATTTTGGTGAAGAAAGACATTCAGAGTGACTTGTCCAAGGAGCTGTTTGCTGCTCTGAAAGGTACGCTGATTCCTGTTCAGCGCGTCCCGGTGGAACGTATCAACCGCATCACCCGTAAAAATCATCAGGGTGTAGTGGCATTCATATCTTCGGTGACGTATCAGAAGACCGAAGATCTGGTGCCTTTCCTCTTTGAGGAAGGTAAGAGTCCGTTCTTTGTTATGCTCGACGGGATTACGGATGTGCGTAATTTTGGTGCCATAGCCCGTACTTGCGAATGTGCCGGAGTGGATGCTGTCATTATTCCTGCGAAAGGAAGTGTTACGGTCAATGCGGATGCGATGAAGACTTCAGCCGGAGCTCTGCATACTTTGCCTGTCTGTCGTGAACAGAACTTAAAGACAACTTTACAATATCTGAAAGATAGTGGATTCCGCATTGTGGCTGCTACCGAAAAGGGTGATTATGATTATACGAAGGCCGACTATACCGGTCCGATGTGCATCATTATGGGCGCCGAGGACACCGGTGTTTCGTACGATAACCTTGCGTTATGCGACGAATGGGTCAAGATTCCGATGTTGGGCAGTATTGAGTCACTCAATGTGTCGGTAGCCGCTGGTATCCTGATTTATGAAGGCGTGAAACAACGTACAAACTAAAACAACATTCAAATACATGAAAAAGAGCATATTATTCACATTTGTGCTTTGTCTCCTGTCACAATGGAGTGTAGCGCAAGCCCCCAAATGGGTAGAGAAGGCGAAACGATCGGTGTTTTCCATCGTTACGTATGATAAAGACGACAAAATTCAGAATACTGGTAACGGATTTTTTGTGACCGAAGACGGAGTGGCTCTGTCTGACTATTCTTTGTTTAAAGGAGCTCAGCGTGCTGTTATCATTAATTCCGAAGGAGAGAAAATGCCGGTTGAATGTATTCTGGGAGCCAATGATATGTATGATATCATAAAGTTCCGTGTCGGCATTACAGTAAAGAAGGTACCGGCATTACAGGTGTCCACTGTAGCTCCGGCTGTAGGTGCCGAAGTCTATCTGTTACCTTATTCCACTCAGAAAGGTGGAAACGTGACCAGCGGCAAAGTGAAAAAGGTGGATAATATCGGTGGTGATAAATATCATTATTATACACTGGATATGGTATTGAAAGATAAGATGGTGAGTTGTCCGGTAACGACAGCGGACGGTAAAGTGTTCGGAGTGGCACAAAAAGCTTCCGGACAGGATACTACCTCTATTAGTTATGCAGCAGGTGCAGCTTTTGCCATGTCACAGAATATCAATGCTCTTGCACTGAGCGATGCCGCACTGAATGCAATCGGTATAAAGAAAGGCTTACCTGAAGATGAAGATCAGGCTTTGGTTTACCTGTTTATCGCTTCTACGCAAACTACTCCTGAGGCTTATGCCGTTGCCCTTGATGATTTTATCAAAACTTTCCCGAACAGTGCGGATGGCTATCTTCGTCGTGCAGGGAACTATGTGTTTGCAGGTAAAGATATGGATAAAGCAGCTGCCGATTTGGAGCATGCCCTGAAGGTTGCACAGAAAAAGGATGATGTTTATTATAACATAGCCAAGTTGATATACAACTATCAATTGAGTAAACCTGAAACCACTTATAAGGATTGGACATATGATAAGGCTCTGGCGGATGTGCGTAGTGCGATAGCTGTTCAGGATTTACCTGTATACCGTCAACTTGAAGGAGATATTCTTTTTGCCAAGCAGGATTATGCCGGTGCATTTACCAGCTATGACAAAGTGAACGGAACCGAATTGGCATCTCCGGCTTCCTTCTTCAGTGCTGCCAAGGCAAAGGAATTGAGTAAAGCTGCTCCCGAAGAGGTCGTTGCTTTGCTGGATAGTTGTATTGCCCATTGTCCGACGCCCATTACAGCAGATTTGGCTCCCTATCTGTTGGAACGTGCCCAGATGTATATGAATGTAGAAAAGTATCGTCCGGCGCTGGCCGATTATGATGCATATTTCAATGCAGTGAATGGCAGTGTTAACGATTTGTTTTATTATTATCGGGAACAGGCTGCCTTCAAAGCCAAACAATTCCAGCGTGCTTTGGATGATATCACAAAGGCAATCGAGCTGAATCCGGAAGATCTCACTTATCGGGCAGAGTTGGCAGTGGTCAACCTGCGTGTGGGACGCTATGCGGAGGCCGAGCAAGTATTGAAAGATGCATTGACTGTTGATCCGAAATATGCCGAAGCATATCGTTTGTTAGGAATTTGCCAGATTCAGTTGAAGCAAGAAAAAGAGGCTTGTGCAAGTTTTGCCAAAGCAAAAGAACTTGGCGATCCTAATGTGGATGAACTGATTAAGAAGCATTGTAAATAAAGTGCCGGAAATATAAAAGAGAAGAGGTTATCGTCATTGCGATAACCTCTTTCTTTATGGGGGAGATCCATTTCTAACATCTCCATTTTGTTAAAGTTTAGGTCTTATTCGGTTAAAGTTATTCTGATTCTTTTGTGTATTCATATATATAAATACGTTTGTTTGCCGAATACTGCATAGCTCTTATATTTTTTTATTATCTTTGTTTTCATAAGAATTTTCCTGATAGGAGTTTTTTATCATCCTCAGGATATCAACTTTACCATAAATGTCAATCATTAATAAACCAAGTAAAATGAAAAAAGTAATTTGCAGTGATAAGGCACCGGGAGCTATCGGTCCTTACAGTCAAGCTATTGAAGCGAATGGAATGGTATTTGTTTCCGGTCAGCTTCCTATCGATGCAGCTACGGGACTGATGCCCGACGGTGTGGAAGCACAAGCCCGTCAGTCTCTTGAAAACATAAAACATATCCTTGAGGCTGCCGGTCTGACCATGTCAGATATTGTAAAAACGACAGTTTTCCTCCAGGATATGTCTTTGTTTGCAGGAATGAATGGGGTATATGCAACTTATTTTGAAGGCGCATTTCCCGCCCGTTCGGCTGTTGCCGTGAAAGCCTTGCCTAAAGATGCTTTAGTCGAGATCGAGTGTATCGCGGCACGATAATAAGTCGGCTACAATAAAGCTACTGCCTCCTACGAAGATCAAGTCTTCCGGGAGGCTTTTTTCTTGTGCGGCCTTTACAGCCGATTGAACATCAGGATAAGTTTTACCCTGCAGTCCGGCAGAGGCTCCGATTTGCTGTAACAGAGTCTCTGACAGAGCTCTTTTGACGCTCGCTTTGGTGAAATAGTAGACTGCATTTTTAGGCAGTAAAGCCAGTACTCCACTGACGTCTTTGTCATTCACCATACCGATGACCATGTGGAGGCGTTCATATTTCATTTGCTTTATTTGCTCTACGATATAAGAGATACCTGCGACATTGTGTCCCGTGTCACAAATGATGGTGGGAGAGTTTCTCAATTTTTGCCAGCGTCCTTGTAGTCCGGTCATTTGGTCTACTTGCCGGAAACCGTTTCTTACGTCATTGTCACTGATCTTATAACCTGACTTCCTCAGGATGGGAAGAGCAGACAGGAGTGTATTTGTGTTTTTTAGTTGATATGAACCTCCCAATACTCCTTCCAGTTCGGGATATGTCTCGTTTTCGTAGATCCAGCCGGAAACAGCTTCTGCTTCTTCTGCTTGTACAGCACTGGAGTGTTTTTCCGGACATTCTGTCCATTTTCTGTTCGTACAAGTTTTGAATTTTGTTGCTCCTTTTAGTCTTTGTTCTTCTTCTGCGAAGATGATAGGAGCTTCCACTTCCTGAGCTTTCTGCAAAAATACGGGCTTAGTCTCTTCGGTTGTTTCACCAATGACAACCGGTACACCTTTTTTTATGATACCTGCTTTTTCTGTCGCTATTTTTGCCAGTGTATTGCCCAAAAATTGCATGTGGTCGAAACTGATATTGGTGATAATACTCAAATCCGGATGAATGATGTTGGTGCAATCCAGGCGTCCTCCCAGTCCAACTTCGATTACAGCTACGTCGATATGCCGGTCGGCAAAGTATCGGAATGCCATGGCTGTAGTCAGCTCGAAGAACGAAGGATGCAATGGTTCAAAAAAAGAACGGTGGCTTTCCACAAAACGGATCACATATTCTTGTGAAATGGTCTCGCCATTGATGCGGATACGTTCGCGGAAGTCGACTAAATGGGGCGAAGTATAGAGCCCGACTTTATATCCGGCCGACTGCAAGATTGCTGCCAATGTGTGTGAGCAAGAGCCTTTTCCATTAGTCCCGGCGATGTGGATACTTTGAAACGTGGTGTGAGGATGTCCCAAATATTCGTCTAATGCATGGGTGTTTTCCAGTCCCTCTTTGTATGCACTGCTTCCTACCTGTTGGAACATGGGAACGCTGTTGTATAGGTAGTCTAAAGTTTCCTGATAATTCATGTTTTATAATATTTAACGGGCAACTTCTTTTGTTTGCCTTTTTATTTGTTATCTTAGTTGCAACAATTCAACACAGAGGTGTCGATTGTCTTTTTGATTGCAAATATCAACATTTAAATCTAAGAATCATGGGAACAAAGAAAAATTTTGTGCTCGACACGAATGTTATTCTCCACGACTACAATTGCCTGAAGAATTTTCAGGAGAATGATATTTATCTTCCGATTGTTGTTTTGGAAGAATTGGATAAATTCAAGAAAGGTAATGAACAAATCAATTACAATGCGCGTGAGTTTGTGCGCGAACTTGATTTAATAACCGACGATAGCCTGTTCACCCATGGCGCCCCTTTGGGCGAAGGACTGGGCAAGTTGTTTATTATAACAGGTGATTCGGAAGCTCCTAAAGTACATGAATCGTTTCCTGCCCGTAAACCGGATCATCAGATATTGGCTGTAGCCGAGTTTCTGGCACGGAAGTATCCGAAAATGAAAAATATCCTGGTGACTAAGGATGTCAACTTACGGATGAAAGCCCGTTCCATAGGGATACTTTGCGAGGACTATATCACCGATAAGGTTGTGAATGTCGATATTTTCGAAAAATCGAACGAGGTATTCGAAAACATAGAACCGGAGTTGATCGACCGTATTTACTCGTCCAGAGAAGGGCTGGATATCAATGAATTTGATTTTAAGGACATTCTTCGTCCCAACGAATGTTTCATTCTTAAGAGTGATCGCAGCAGTGTGCTTGCCCGTTACAATCCCTTTACACACATGGTCTGCCGGGTAAATAAAACGAAAAATTATGGAATCGAACCGCGTAATGCGGAACAGAGTTTCGCTTTCGAAATTCTGAATGATCCCGATATAAAACTGGTGGCTTTGACAGGTAAGGCCGGAACCGGTAAAACATTGCTTGCCCTGGCCGCAGCTTTGGGAAAACTTACTGAATATAAACAAATTCTGCTGGCACGTCCTATTGTGGCCCTTTCCAATAAAGATTTGGGATTCCTTCCGGGAGATGCGACTGAAAAGGTAGCACCCTATATGCAACCTCTGTTCGATAACCTGAATGTAATAAAACGTCAGTTTGCCTCAAACTCTACCGAAGTGAAGCGGTTGGAAGATATGCAGAAGAGTGAGCAATTGGTGATCGAGGCTTTGGCATTCATTCGCGGACGAAGCCTTAGCGAAACCTACTGCATAATTGACGAAGCACAGAATCTGACCCCACACGAAATTAAAACTATTATCACCCGTGCCGGAGAGGGAACCAAGATGGTGTTTACCGGAGATATCCAACAGATTGACCAACCTTATCTGGACAGTCAGTCTAATGGTCTGGTGTATATGATCGATCGCATGAAAGATCAGAACCTGTTTGCACATGTCAATCTGGTGAAAGGTGAACGCAGCGAATTGAGTGAATTGGCAAGTAACTTAATGTAATATCCATATTTTAAAGGGACGGAAGAAGAGAATTCCGTCCCTTTTTTACACTATTATTCCACTTTTATTGTGTTAAAAACTTTATTTTGTCAAATAAAAACGCACGGGTTAGTGAAAATAGTGTATCTTTGCACCGCCTAAAACAAAAACTGTAAAACAAATGAAACAGAATTTTTTCCATCGGTATCTTTCCGCGAAGGTACTGCCCATTTGGACTATCCTATTGATTGACATATTTATTATTGTCGCATCCTGTTTGCTTGCCTATTCGCTTCGTTACGATTTTCGCAGCATTTTTCTGGATTCGTCTACGATAGATAAGACCATTCTTTGGACAGTAGTGGCTAATTTGATTTTCTTCCGGGTATTCCGTACCTATTCAAATGTACTTCGCTTTTCTTCGTTTGTGGACATTATGCGCATTTTTGTGTCGCTTACGGTCTCTTATGGGGTACTGATGATTCTGAGTGTTCTGCTGGACGCTTATCTGGGTGTCCGGATTGGTGCCATCAGCGTGCTGTTTATGGCGTACGTGATCAATTTTGCCATGATGGCTTGTTCGCGTATAGTAGTTAAGATGTTTTTTGAAGTGCTCAACTTCGATGGTAGTCATACCACTAACGTATTTATTTATGGTGCCAAAGAGGCCGGAGTGAACATAGCCAAGTCTCTGCGTGTAAATTTGCGTAATCATTATCGTCTTCGTGGTTTTATAGCCGACGAGCCGGAGTTGATTGGTAAAGTTATGATGGGAGCTAAGGTATTTCCAAACGACGAACTACTAATTGAAAACATGAACGACCGTGATGTGCATACCATCATCGTTTCTCCGGTTAAGATGGAGAAACTGAAAAAGTCCGACATGATTGATACGCTGCTCTCTAATAACGTGAAGTTGCTGACCGCTCCTCCTCTGAGCGAATGGGGCGGACAATCACTCAATAAAACCCAACTGAAGGAAATACAGATTGAAGATCTCTTGCAACGCGAACCTATCGAGGTAGATATTCATAAGATTGCTTCCCATTTGGAAGGTAAACGAGTGATGATTACCGGTGCTGCCGGTTCTATTGGTAGTGAGATTATGCGTCAGGTTGCATCTTTCAACCCATATAAGTTGATCCTGATTGATCAGGCTGAGACTCCGTTACATGACATTCGTCTGGAATTACAAGATCGTTGGCGTGATATCGATGCTGAGACGATTGTTGCTGATATATCGAACGCTACCCGCATGGAAGCTATTTTCCGTGAATACAAGCCTCAATACATATTTCATGCAGCCGCGTACAAGCATGTGCCGATGATGGAAGACAACGTGTCGGAGTCTATTCAGATTAATGTGTCGGGTACACGTACGCTTGCCGATCTTGCCGTTAAATTCGGTTCGGAGAAATTTGTGATGATTTCTACGGATAAGGCTGTCAATCCGACCAATGTAATGGGATGTTCAAAGCGTATCTGTGAAATCTATGTACAGTCATTAGCGAAAAAATTACAGAAGGAAGGCACTCGTTCGGTGCAGTTCATTACCACTCGTTTCGGTAATGTATTAGGCTCTAACGGTTCGGTTATTCCCCGTTTCCGCGATCAGATTCAGCGTGGAGGTCCTGTAACTGTTACTCACCCTGAGATTATCCGCTATTTCATGACTATACCCGAAGCTTGTCGTCTGGTATTGGAGGCCGGTAGTATGGGTAATGGCGGAGAAATCTACATCTTCGATATGGGTAAGCCCGTGAAGATTGTCGATCTGGCTAAGCGAATGATCAGTCTTTCGGGACGTACGGACGTGAAGATTGAATTTACCGGTTTGCGCCATGGCGAGAAGCTGTACGAAGAGTTGCTCAACGTGAAAGAGCTGACCAAGCCCACTTACCACGAAAAGATTATGATTGCCACTGTGCGTGAGTATGATTATGACGAAGTGAAAGAGAGAATTCAGAAATTAATCGATGTAAGTTACACCTATGATCAGATGAAGATCGTAGCTGCCATGAAAGATATTGTTCCGGAGTTTGTGAGTAAAAACTCTTGTTTTGAGGCATTGGATAAGAAAGACTAATCATCAGAACCTGCCGGAATATCTTGATCTTAATTATATAATCAGAAGCTATAGGTTTAACTATAACTTCTGATTTTTTTATGTATTAATACCTTCTGCTATTTCGCAAATTTGTTAAACATATCTTTTACTTTGCCTGTTTCAGGCATATTCAATAAATAGAACTTTTCACAGGTACTTGCTCCGTATTGGCAGTTTACTGTACCGAAATCTTCTTCTTTACCCGACCGGTTATTTCCGTCCATGCGGAGGAATACATTCGGGAAGGCAACTGATTCAATGGTATATGAACCGTCGTTCTGTTCGTGCAGCTTGAAGTGTTCCCAGTCACTCGCTCCAAACTGACAGTTTACATGTCCTGCACCCGATCCTGCAAAGCCACGAATGCCACTTCCGTCCATGCGGAGAAATACCCCGGGATACTTTACTGATTCAATGGTAAACGTACCATTTTTCTGTTCTTGTACTTTAAATGCTCCGGTAGGAGACATATTTTTCTGGCAACTTACTTTTCCTGCACCTGCACCATTGGCTTGGGTAATTCCATTTCCATCCATCCGAAGGAATACATCTTTGAAAGCTACTGATTGAATCAGCAGCGGTTTCGAGAAATTTACTTTAATCATAATTCTTCTTGAGAAATATTTTATTCTCCTGTATTGAAGAGAACTTTCTTCCTACTCTATTTCCGGCTTTTCGGTTCCGCCCGTTTTTATTTATTCTTTGTAAGCTTACGACAGCAAAAGTGAAAAGAAAAGCCCTATCCTGAAAATATAAATTCCGAATAAGCTATAGTTCCTTTTAAAAGGAGGGATCGGTCTTTTGATTGCTTTCCTTGAGGGACAAGGACACGCGGCCCTGTATGCTTATAAGACAATAGCGTTCATTCGGAAAAACATTCTTCCGGTTTAAAATATAAAATTGTAACCGGGTCGGGCACTCTCTATTTTTGCCGTCATAAAAGTCTGAATAGAAAATTGAAATTTATAAATAATCACAGATATGGCTGCAAAAATATTAAGTGTAGATGATGAACTCGATTTAGAGGTATTGCTTACCCAGTACTTCAGGCGACAGATACGAAAAGGTGAATACGAGTTTGCCTTTGCCCATAATGGGTTGGAGGCTTTACAGAAACTTCTGGAAACTCCTGATTTCGATATTATCCTGAGTGATATTAATATGCCCGAGATGGATGGATTGACCTTGCTGGCCAAGATCAATGAATTGAAAAATCCGGCGATGAAATGTATTATGGTCTCTGCTTATGGAGATATGGACAACATACGTTCTGCCATGAATAAGGGGGCATTCGACTTTGCTACCAAGCCGATAGATCTGGAAGACTTGTCGCGGACTATTGAAAAAGCAATCGAACAAGTCCGTTATATCCGGGAGTCACAGCAGGAACACAATCAACTGGAGTCTATCAAGAATGACCTGGCCATTGCAGGAGAAATCCAGCAAACCATTCTTCCCCGTTCTTTTCCGCCTTTTCCTGAATTGGCGGGAATGGTCGATATCTATGCCTCCATGACCCCGGCCAAAGATGTAGGTGGTGACTTTTACGACTTTTTCCAGATTGACGACGAGCGCATAGGTCTGGTGATTGCCGACGTATCCGGGAAAGGTGTACCCGCATCCTTGTTCATGGCCGTTAGCCGGACACTGCTTCGGGCAACCGCTCTCCGGGGAGTATCATCGGCTGAATGCCTCACTTATGCCAACAAGCTGCTGTGCAAAGAAAGTATGGACTCTATGTTTGTGACGGTTTTTTATGGGATCTATAACTGTAGGACCGGTGTAATGGATTATACCAATGCCGGACATAACCCTCCATCTATTCTTCGGAGAAACCGATCGGCAGCGTACTTGCCCGTCGCTTCCAATTTTGTGGTCGGAGTGTTCGATGACATTGAATTTGAAAGTAATACATTGGAGTTTGGAGTCGGAGATACTCTACTTCTGTATACCGATGGGGTAACGGAAGCCTTCAATGATAAACGCGAACAATTCTCGGAAGGCAAACTGCAGGAAGTTCTGGGTGCTTTGCAAGAAGATACTTCAGCGAAAGAGGTCGTTACGCAGGTGCTTCACTCTGTCAGGGCTTTCTCCGGAGATTATCCTCAGTCCGATGATATCACTTTACTGTCTCTTCAACGAATCAGATAATACTAAAAAATAAGAAAACTATGGAAAAGTATGAAATCCATCCAGTTGGTGCCGTTTTGGATTCAAATACAAGCGCTGACGAACAAACTAAAATTGTAGCTCTTATTGAGCAAGGGCATTCTGTGGCGTTGGACCTCAGCAATTGTTCCTACGTATCCAGTGCCGGATTACGCGTTATGCTCTACGCCTTTAAACTGGCAAAGGCTAAAGGCAGGAATGTATGTCTTGTCGGTGTGTCGCAAGAGATTAAGGACGTAATGCACATGACCGGATTCGATAAGTTTTTTCGTTTCTATCAGACCCTTGACGAATTATCACAATCTTAAAAAATACCTGAGCAATGACGTTACTTCAGTTTCGCCCTGTCGTCGGGAGGTTGGATGAAATTCTCGATATGCTGATGCATAGCCGTGAAGTTACTTCACATCCCTCCCTGTCTTATGCCCTCCGTTTGGTAAGTGAGGAGATAATAGTCAATATTATCAATTATGCTTATCCGCAGGAAACGGACGGTTACCTGACTCTGTGTTTATGGGATGAAGGTGGAGAGATTGTCCTGGAATTCATAGATGGAGGTGTTCCGTTCAATCCTCTGGCTAAAGCCGATCCGGACATTTCATTACCGCCGGAACAGCGTGAGATAGGGGGATTGGGGATTTTTCTGGTACGTGAAATGATGGATGATGTGGCGTATGCCTACGTCAATAAAGAGAATCGGTTAACCATTAAAAAGAAGTATCCGCAATCGGAAGATGAACCTGTATGATGATCAAGTTAAGCCAAAATATAATCCGTTGGATCATAGCAGTCCCTTGTGTACTGTTGACCGTTTGTCTGGTTTTATACCGGGCCTATCGTCATTCGGAATTGGAGAGAGACCGTCTGACTTTGTCTTTGGAGGAGTTTCAGGACAAAGAAAGGCAGTCGGTTCTTATCCAACGTGTCAGTCAGCAAATGGAGGAGATTGCCTATCAGCAAAAAGACATTTCCGAAAAGAGAAGGCAGGAAGCTGTCGCGCAGACTCGGAAAGCTAATCAAATGCAGCAGCAGGCGGAAATAGCTCGTGAAAAGGCATTTACTGCACAATGGGAGGCTGAGAAAGCCTATCGGTTGGCGGATGAACAGAAGAATTTGGCAATGGAACGACAACTACAGGCTGAACAATCGAAGAGAGTGGCCGATACGTTGGCTTTTCTGGCCTTGGGACGTTCATTGGGTACGCTTTCTGTCACCCAATACCGGTCCGGCAACATGGAACTGGCCTCGTTGCTGGCATATACTTCCTGGCAGTTCACAAAACACTATGATGGTGATGTGTATCATCCGGCTGTCTTCAACGCTTTGTCCTTATCTTGCAGGCAAGATCAACTTTGGTTTAGACACAAGGGGGCTATCACCGGCATCAGGTTGTTGCACGAAACAATTGGAAACCCGCAGACTTGCCGGGATTCTCTGCCGGGATTGGTCACTGTCAGTAAGTACGGTGAAATGATATGTTGGAAGTCGGGAGATGGACAAACGTACACATCCGGATTTCTGTTGAGTGATTCCCGTTATGATTTTCGGGATGTGCTGATCCATTCGGATTCTCTGGTGTATGCCCTGTCCTATGACGGATGCCTCGTCTCCGTGAACTCTGCCGGTATGGCTGCTTACCTTTTGCCTGAAGGTAAATACCGGCAATTGATTCCGGCTGCTTCCGACCGGCTTTTAGCTATTTCTGCAACGGGTATTTATGCTTTTGACTGTATCAGCCATCAGATACAGCTTTGTTTTCAGCCGGAGTATCCGGTCACTTGTGTCGGGAAGTCAGGAGATAACCTCTATGTCTTTTTAAAGAATGGAACAGTAGCCTTGCTTTCATCTGCCGGTCAATTTGTCCGGTTTATAGAGGGGTGGTCGCAAGGGGGGAGGGTTACCTCTTTTTGCTCTCTTTCTGATGAAAGGTATGCCGTGGGGTGTAGGGAAGGAACCATTTTAATATGTGACAAAGATGGGAATGTCCAGCAAAAGCTGATCGGACACCAGGCCGCCGTCACCGCCATTTTCCGGAAAGGGAATAAACTGTTTTCAAGCAGTTATGACTGTACGCTTCGTTTATGGGATCTTCATAAAGGAAAGACGGAATCTGCTGTAATTATGACAAGCAGTGGATGGATTCACACTTTCTGCCTTCATCCGGATGGTACATCCATTTTTATGGGAGACGAACAGGGCCGGTTATACCGGATACCCGTTTCGCCCGATCATATGGCTACTGTTGTCCGTCAGGGATTGCGACGCGACTTCACACAGGAAGAATGGGAGTACTATGTCGGTAAGCAAATACCATTTGAATCTTATTATTTAAAAACGTACCAGCCATGAAAAAGATACTCTTATTGATGTTGTGCCTTTGCCCGATATGTGCGGATTCACAAGAAGGAGTTCCATTCTTTGTGAATTATCCGTCTTCTGTGTATCAGGCGCACAATCGTAATTTCGACGTTGTGTGTGACAGCTGCGGGAATGTTTATTTTGCCAATTTCGAGGGTATTCTTCATTATGATTACAATCGTTGGGAAACAATCTATACGCCCGGATTTTCCCGTGTCACCCGTCTGTTCCGCGATTCGGGGAATAGGATATGGGCAGGAGGATACAATGTATTCGGAAGGATAGAGCGTGATGAACGCGGATGTGTCGTGTTGAGAACCATTGTGTCCGATCTGGACCCTTCTTCTTTCGGTGAATTGGATGATATGGCGGAAGTTGACGGACTTATTTACCTGAAAACGACATCGGGCCGATGTTATACGGTTCAGGAAGATACCCTCCTGTTTCCCACACAGATACTTCCGGTTCAGTTGCAGGGGAAGTGGCAGAAGCAAACGACATTGGAGGATATCGGCCGTGGATTGTCGGTGAACGACAGTGAAGGGAAAGAACTACTTTCTATAACCGAGAATAACGGTCTGTGCAGCAATTCCGTATCTTCTGTTGCCACCGATGGGCGGGGGAACCTTTGGGGGGCCACTGATAATGGGGTATTTCATGTATTCACTCCTTCTTTATTCAGCCGCTTTACTTCCTATGAAGGTTTGAAAGGAGAGGTCGTGTCAGTCATCCACTACAAGGGGATGCTGTATGCCGGCACCTTACAGGGGTTATATGTATGGAGGCATAATGTCTTTGTACCTGTCAGGGGGATTACGCAAGCTTGTTGGCAACTTGTGCTTTCTCCGGAAGGAGAGTTATATGCGGCTACCAGTGATGGGATATATGCTGTCGGGGATTATGACCGTTTGAGAAAACTTACAGAGGTCGCAGCTTATTCGCTAACATTCGCGGATGGCACCGATATTTTAATGGGAGCTATGGACGGGATTTATCGGTATTCTACCCGGACAAGGCAGGTCGGGAGAGTTTCCGGAATTGAGAAGGTGGTACATTTGGAAGTGAAAAAAGATCATTCTGTATGGGCAAAAACCATGTATGGAGAAATCTATCTGCAGAAAGGAGATGGAACTTCTTTTGTCCTTCAGCCAAGGGGAAACGAAGAAGTGATGACCGGATATACGGACAGCCACGGATACAATTGGCAAACGAATCTGAAGGGTAAAGAGTTGCAAGTGACGCATCCGCAGGACAATACCGGGAAATTAAACCAATGCCTGCATGCAATTCGAAACTATGTTGTGCGGGTAATTTATATAGAAGAAAGGAATGCAGCCTGGTTTGGGGGTGATTTTGGTTTGATCCGGATGGATCTTGGCAAAGCACAGGCGTTTACTCCGTTTGTTCCTCGTATTTATCTTCGTGAGGTTTGTCTGAACCGCGATTCCATATACCGGGGAGGGGATTTACCGATAAATCCGGAGGCAGCAAACCAACGTATCGACGATATATCCCGTTTTGGAGATGATGTCCGCGCCATTCGTTTCTCGTTTGCCACGGATGCGGCCTGTTTCACGGGCTCCAATGAATATAGATCCCGTCTGGTCGGTTACGATCCGGAATGGAGTTCGTGGGATTACCGGACAGAGAAGGAATATGCCAATCTTCCTTCGGGTACATATACGTTTTGCGTGCAGGCACGTGATATTTACGGTACGATAAGCGAAATAAAACAATTCCGTTTTTCGCTGTCACCTCCTTTTTACTTACAGTGGTATAGTCTCGTTTTGTATGCCGTCACTTTGGGAGGGATACTGTTCCTGCTGTTTAAATGGCGGATGCGCAACTTGCTGAAAGAGAAGGAAAGGTTAGAGAATCTTGTAGGCCAACGTACCGGACAGTTGGTGCGGCAAAAAAATGAAATAGAGGAAAAGTCCCTGAAGCTGGAAGAGGCATTGAAAGAGCTGAGGCAGGCACAAGATGATCTGGTGCGACAAGAGAAAATGGCCACTGTCGGTAAACTGACACAAGGGCTGATCGACCGTATCCTGAATCCGTTGAATTACATTAATAATTTTTCTCACCTGACTTCGGGGTTATTGCAGGATTTATATCAGAACCTGGAAAGTGCACAAAAGCTTTTGGATGAAGACACTTATCTGGATTCGGTAGATGTCATAGCCATGATGAAAGATAACCTGGCAAAAATAGAAGAACACGGAAGCAATACTACTCGTGTGCTGAAGGCTATGGAGGAGGTTTTGAAAGACCGTAACAAGCAACTGGAGAAGATAGAATTGACGGGTTTGTGCCGGAAAGACATGGAACTGCTGGAGAGTTATTACCGGAAGGAAATCAGTGAAATGCACATTTCGGTCCGGACTTCTCTTCCCGATACACCATTGTTCATTAACGGAAATGCCGAGCAACTGGGGAAAACCATTATGAGTCTTCTTAACAACGGCATGTATGCCATAATCAAGAAGTATGGCAAGAATATATATCCGGCTGAGATTGGTCTGTCATTGGAAAGCCGAAACGGACAGGCAGTCATCTGCTTATACGACAATGGGGTGGGCATTGAACAAAGTATTCTTGAGAAAATCTTCGATCCGTTCTTTACGACGAAGACAACCGGTGAGGCGGCAGGTATCGGATTGTATCTGAGCAAGGAAATCATACTCAATCATCGTGGAAAGATAGCAGTACGCTCAGAGAAAGATGAATATACGGAGTTTGCCATTACTTTGCCTCTATGGGAGGACGGGACAGGATGATCTGTACCTTCCGGACGGAACGTCCGTTCATCCTGCTTTTTACAAGCATATGTAAATGCTTTTACATACCGGCGTAAAGGTATTTACCTGCCGACGTAAAAGCATTTACCTGCCGACGTAAAAGCATTTACATGCCGGCGTAAAAGCATTTACCTGCCGGTGTAATAAGTCGGTAAATGCACTGTTTTGATTAACAGCGTAGTATCCCGTCGGATTATATAAGCTAATAATGATATAGTACTTAAAAAGATTGATTATGGAAAGAAGCATTTCACAAGAAAAACGAATTGAAGAGCTGGAAGCACGGCTCAGAGAACAGGAAAAGTTGGGGTCATTGGGATTGTTGAGTGCCGGTATAGCCCACGAAATACAGAACCCACTGAACTTTGTCATTAATTTCAGTAAATTGTCCGGGCAGTTGTTGTCCGATCTGGATACCATTGTTGATGAAACCGGGAACCGTATTCCGAAAGAATCGCTGGAAGATATTAAAGATATACTTTCCGGATTACGTGAGAACATGGACAAGATCAGAGAACATGGTGACCGGGCTATTAGTATTATCCGTGGCATTCTACTCTATTCCAGGGGTAAGGATGATGAGTTTATGCCTTCACAGATACAGAAGTTGACCAAAGAATATGTGTGGCTGGCTTATCATGCAATGCGTGCCAACTACAAGAATTTTAATATTGCCATTCATGAAGACTATGCCAAAGACATTCCTCCGGTCCGGCTGATTCCGCAGGATTTCAGCAGGGCAGTGCTGAATGTGATGAACAACGCCTGCTATGCGGTATGGAGAAAATGGCAGGATACTCCCGAAGGATATTCTCCTGAGATAACGGTGAGTCTGGAAAAGCTGGATAAAAGAATCGTGCTTACCATCCGTGATAATGGAGAAGGTATGAGTCCGGAAGTCAAGCAAAGATTGTTCGACTCTTTTTTTACGACTAAACCGGTCGGGCAGGGGACAGGGCTCGGAATGTCGATCGTCCGCGATATTATAGAAAACAAACATCACGGAAAGGTGCTGTTTGATTCGGTTCAACATGAATATACTTGTTTTCGTTTTATCATCCCGGTCACATGAAACGCTACCTGTTGTTATATATCTTCTCCTGTTTTTTTGCCGTGCAACTGACAGCACAATCGGCAGACAGTGTCCGAAATTCATTTGTAAGGGCAGAAGCGCTTTATAAAACTGGAGATATTGATCAAGCCTGCCGTATATTGGAGGAGAATCTGCCGTTTTTTCGGGGGACGATGCGCACCGAGGCATGCCGCCTGACTGCTTTATGTCTTCTGGCTTTGGACCGTTTTGCAGAAGCGGAACAATATGTTTCATTGTTGTTGAAGGACGAACCCTATTATTATATCTCGTTACAGGATCCGGAACGTTTTGCGGACATGGTCAGGAAGCACAGGGAGACTAAAGTAACCTTGGTCACGGCTTCGCAACAGGTGGAGACTCCGGAAGAAGCTCCTGTACCTGTCACTCTGATTACAGAGGAGATGATTCGGGCTATTCATGCCCGATGCCTGCGTGACGTATTGATTGCTTATGTTCCCGGCATATCCGGTTTGTCTTCCAATGAAGAGATGAATCTGGCTATGAGGGGAGTCTATTCGTCCGGACAGGAAAACATACTGGTTATGCAGGATGGGCAGCGCCTGAACAGTTACATCACGAATGCTGTTTCGCCGGATTATGGTATTAGCCTGGCTAAAGTCAAACAGATAGAAGTGCTTCGCGGACCGGCTTCTTCGCTTTACGGTAGCGTGGCGCTGACAGCCGTGATTAACATTGTCACTAAGGACGGGGTGGACATTCGTAATGGTGCCGTATCCGTCGGTGCCGGAGACCGGGGCAGCTGGCTGCTGACTTGTTATTGGGCAAACACGACATGAACATGGATTTTATGGCATGGTTTTCCTTGTATCGTGCAACGGGAGAGCCGGTTTTTGTCCCTGCCGGCAAACAATATGCCCTTTATCCGAGAGACGGATTTATTTATCTGGACGGTTATTCCGAACTGCCCGCTCTGGATGGCGGCATTAAACTGCAACGGGGAAACTTACTTTTCAGTTTTAGTATGAACTATGCTAAAAAAAGGCAGCCTTATAGCATGTGGCTTTTTGCTTCACCCTACTCTTATAAGAAGTTCCGCACTTTTGATGGTGCCGGTCCGGGATATTCCAGATGGTCGGCCAGAGAGCAGGCGGTTTACAGTCGTACGTGGCAAAATGTGAGTTTCAGTACGACGTTCTACACCGACTGGAACAAAAATGTACGTTATGAAACCGCAGGAGATACATTGCAGGATTACCCTATTTACCTCAATCCCAATGACAGCACCAAACTCATTTTTCCGGATCGTGGAGTTTTTCAATACATCCGCTGGATGGACTTCAATGTTGGCTTTAACACTCGTGTGAGCTATACTTACGATTGGGGAAGATACGGAAAAGGTAATATGCTTGGCGGCGTGGAGTGGAATCGGTATGCACTTTATGATTCTGAATATCTGGAAGGTATGAATTTCAGAGAAATAGTCAGGACATGGACCGACAAGCGGCTTTACACCGGTCACGAAATGAACGCAAACGTATTTCTTCAATTCAAACATAATCTGCATAAAAACTGGATTGTAAATGCCGGAATCAGATACGACTATAAGAAACGGAGAAATAACCGGATAATGCAGGCCTTTTCTCCCCGTGTATCGCTTATTTATCTTCGGGACGGACTGAATCTGAAAGCCAGTTATTCCAGGTCGTTTGTCGATGCACCCTATTATTACAGAAACAACGATATGGATACTTACTCCGGTGGCGAGAATCTGCAGGCTGAATATCTGAGTTCGTACCAGTTGACTTGTGCCTATCATTATCGCCCCTTTCATATAGATGTTGAATGCAACCTTTTCTACAACCGGGCTTCCCATTTTCTGTTTACCCAACCGGAAACCCGTATTTACGAAAATGCCGGTCTGCTGGATATGGGAGGTATCGAGGTAACCGCGCGTTACCGGGCAAACCGATTAAATCTGGATGCAAACTTGTGCTATCAGAGAGTATTGGGTTATACCAATTTCTTTGTTACCGACGGGTCGGTTAACAATGTGCCGGATTTTTCCGTGAACCTTGTAGCCGGCTATTTCCTGGTAAAGAAGAAAATATGGAACTGGTCTGCCCATGTAAAAATGAATTGTAATAGCCGTTGCTATACACAGGTCAGCGTATTGGAAAACGGACTCAACGGAGATGCCACCAATTATACCGTCCGTCTGCCGGGCTATACTGTTTTCTCTTTCACTACCAGATGCAGGTACAAACAGATAGAAGGCAGTCTGGGAGTTGAGAATCTCTTTAATAACCGATATGAATGCGGAGGAGCAAATATTCCCATCCGGCAGAAAGGACGGTGGATTTCCGGTAGTATATTGTATAATTTCTAAATCAAAAAACAATAATGAAAACAAATATTCAAGAAACTTTTTTTCAGTCATTCTCTACTTGGGGTGACCAAACGGCCGTCATTGCGAAAGACGGTACTGTCTCTTATCAGGAACTGGAACGTTATTCCGGGAAAATAGCGCAAATTGTCCGTCAACATTTTCCGGTGACTCATGCATCCGGCTTCCGCAATGTCTGTATCGGAGTTTGTATGGGACGGAATAAAACGCTGGTTCCTGCAATTATGGGCATCTTTCGATTGGGGGCGACTTATCTGCCCATAGATCCTGCTTTGCCGGATAACCGTAAACGATACATGGCCGAAAATGCAGGCATGGTTTTGTTATTGACCGATTCACCGGATGAAGTCAGTGGAATTCCGGAAGCCTGCCAGCTCCATCTGGACTTGTCAGCACTCTCCGGCCCCTCCATTGACGGATATGCCGAGGTCTTCCCCGATGATTGCGCCTACATCATATATACTTCCGGGACGACAGGAAATCCCAAGGGGGTACAGATCAGTTATTCCAATCTGGGGACATTTACAAAGAACCTGATGAATACGGAACTTTATCATTTAGCCAACCCCTCGGACAGGTATCTCGCCTTTGCCAGTATCAGTTTTGATGCCTCCATATTAGAGTTAATGATGTGTGTGCCGATTGGGGGGACTTTGGTTTTGGCGGGGGAGGAGGAACGCAGGGACATTTCTTTGCTGGACGGACTGATCAGGCGTGAGCAAGTGAATGTGGCCTTTTTCGCTCCTTCATTATTGGGCATGTTTGCCAATCTTGACTTTCCGTTCATGAAGACTTTGCTGTTTGGTGCTGAGGCTATCAGTGAAAAGTTGTTTAATAGGCTGAAACAACAGCCATACCGGTTGATGAATGTCTATGGTCCGACAGAGAATACGGTACTCAGCACCATACGGATTGTAAATGATGAGACTTCGTACGACAATATCGGTTATCCGCTGGAAGGAACCACCTGCCATATCTTGTCCGAAGATCTTCAACAGGTGGTTGGTGGAGCAACAGGAGAGCTTTATTTGAGTGGTCCACAGGTTTCACCCGGATATATCGGGAATAAAGAGTTGAATGAAAAATCATTTATCTTCTATCATGGGGAACGGTTGTACAGGACGGGCGATTTGGTCCGGCAACAGCCTGACGGTTCTATACGTTTTATCGGACGAAAGGACACACAAGTCAAGATACGGGGATTCCGTATTGAACTGAGTGAGATAACGGAATGCCTGAATAAGGATCCGGAGGTTGAGAAAGCTCACGTAGTGGTAGTGGAGCAAAATGGACGGCAATTATTGGGTGCTTACTTGCAACCATCAGTGCCCGGCTGTTTTCATCCGGAAGATGTAAAAGAACGTTTGCGGTCGGAACTTCCTTATTACATGATACCTAATTTATGGCAGGTGGTAGATCGTTTTCAGCGTACAATGAATGATAAGATCGACACTCGTTCACTCCCGCCTTTTGCTCCGGTGGAGTTGGAGTATGTCCCTCCGGTGCATCCGGGAGAAATCATTTTATGTGATATTTTGAAGGAAATGCTGAATTTACCCCGGGTCAGTGTTGAGGCCGGTTTGATTGATGACCTCGGAATGACTTCGTTGGATATACTGAGGCTGGTTACCGAGGCAAATAAAAGAGGATGCCCGATTAGTGTATCTGCCGTTTATGCTACCGATACTCTGCGCCGGCTGTTGGTGGTTCCCAGGCAAGAACCCGTTTATTGGTATAAGCAGCAAAATCTCAAAAAGCCAGTTATCATTCTGGTTTGCGGGTCTGCTTATTTCAATCATTGGTATTTTCACTTTGCCGACCGCTTATACGAAAAATATGATATTCTTGTGATAGATGCTGTTTACGATCACTTCTGGAAAGTGGCCGCGGATGTTACGGGATTGCTGGAATATTATGCCCGGGCGGTACAACCGATGGTCCGGGAACGTACTGTTTACGCGCTTACCGGTTTCTGTATGGGTGCCGAACTGGCAATCGGCCTGGCCGAGTTGTTACGCCGCTCTATGGGGATAACACCAAAGGTTTTCGCACTCGACGGACAGGCTTGGCAGAATCCCGCTTTGTGCCGGAATTATCCTTTACTGATATTCCCCGGAGATACTGACGAGATGATACGTGAACGGAACGAAATCATTGATATTTATTTCAGTACGACTCCCAACCTGATTTATCAGGGAGAGGTGATTGTGTTGTTATCCGGATTATTCCATCAACAGGCCGGATTGTCTCCCGAAGAGGTATGGACAGAGGAAAACTACCGTATATTCCGGACTGAATATGACAATTGCGAAAGATTGTGGAACAAATATTATCCGAATGCTTCTGTCCTGCGATTACCGACAGATCATTGGCACTTTCTGGAAGGCGAATCACTGGAACAACTGATCACTGTTTTTTTTTAAGTAAGTATCTATGCAGACAGACAATTTCACTTTGGGTAAGAAGGATCTTCTTATTTTGCTTGGGCTGACTCTTGTACTTCCTTTTCCGATCAACTGGGCATTGATCAGACTGAATCCGTTGACCCTGATGCCGGGTGCGGATGATGTGCCTACCTGGATTGGTTTCGGAGGTAGTTACATCGGAGGAATCATTGGCGGAGTCATTTCAATCTTGATTTTAAACAAGACACTCCGTCAAACCGGTGTACTTCACCATGATCTGAAACTTTTGCAGTTGGATACCATCATCTATACTCAGCAACAAGATTGGTTTACCGGTTTTAAACAAGAATTGGCTGAGAATCTGAAATCCATTGATCTATATGTGTTGAATACCATCGTTTCATCCATATCCATGAAGAATTATGCATATGCCAAAGAGGTTTTGAGCGAGATCAATAAAAACCTCGAATATCAGATGGTTGCTGCATCCTTTTCTTTCACCTCCTCCCGCCTTTCGCCGGAAGAGCAAAAATATATGCAATTGGTGCGTCGGATACAGACTGAATACAGTTCTTTTATCAAAGATATTCTTTACTATATTCCTTTGGCGGAAACGATGGTTTCCCGGAAAAAACTGAACTATGAGCAGTTGATGGACTATACGCTGTCCCAATACGATTATTTGCAGGGGCAGGAAGGAGAATCTGCTGTTTCCGGAGCCGTCATACCACGTGTTATGGAGATCGATCCTTCTGATAATATAGGTAAGGAGTTGGAACGGATTATGGAAGAAAGATTAACCGGGCGTACTTATCTATATCACATGAAGTCTGATCTTGCAGAGGTTACCCATCAATTAATTATTTATGAAGAACAGCGTATCAATGCCATCCTGTATAAACCTATGGGAGAAACACATTGACAGATATTAATATAAAATGGTATTTTTTTATTTCAGTATTAAAAGTGAATTTATATTTGTTTTTCTATTGATAAAAGGGTGTTTTAAACTTTATATGTCTCTTATAAAAGAATACTTTCGGAAAGAATAATCTGGTATTCGGAAAAAAAAGCGCACTATACAGAACGTAAAATTTCTATAAGTTAATAAAATCCTATTTTTGCACTAAATGAAATTTAATAAGTTAAGTTATGAGCAAAAATAGAGGTCTATACAGGCTGTTTTTGTATTTTGTCTTTATCATGCCTGTGTTTTTAAGCTGCCGACATAGTCCGGTAGAAATGCCGGACGGTATGTATGGAAGATGGAAATCATCCACAGACCGTCCGGACATAACATTAGGGACAGACAGCATAGGATATTTTGCCATTGTTCATCATCGCATTAATGACGGACGAGTCTGTCCGGTCCGCTATCCGCTTCATCTTAGTTCACCCACAAAAGGGTATATCCGGGCAGAGGGTTGTATTCTGTTTTATTATGACAGCCTGAAACATACTTTGTACTTTTCTCCCGGAGGAGATTATGCTAAATAATCGCATGGACGTACTTCAGTTAACTAACAATAAAATAATTATGAAAGAGAACTTGATCAAACCGTATTGTTATTGTGGTGAGTCGGAAAACTCATTGGTTGATAATGCTATTTTTGTGTACTTCAGTGATGAGTACAGAAGGGTGCTTCTGGATGAAATCTTATGGGTGGAAGCATCCGGAAGTTATTGTGTAATCTATATGGAGGATGGTGCCGAGATAACAGTGAGCTATCCTTTGGATCGTGTTTTCAACAATGATCTGCCTTGTAGCAAATTTAAAAGGATCCACCGGTCGTATGCTATCAATCTTTTTAAAGTGACCGGGTTTGCCGGTAACTACGTACACATCGGGAAAAAGATGTTGCCGGTGAGTGAATCTCACAAAAAGGACTTTCAAGCCTGTTTCCATAAGATTTATTCAAAACGGGCATTGGGAAAGTGACGAAAGGGAGTGGGAAGAAATCCGGCTCCGTCTAAAATTAAAAATTTACTACGCAAAGAACGTGCACTACCTTTGCATCGTAAGCTTACAAAAGAGAAAAAACAATTAAGTAACAAATTTAAAAAACAATTATTATGGCAGTTGACAAAACACCGTCGCAAGTTGCAACCAGTGCGTTGCAGGCGATTCCGTTTGGTTCTATTATTGGTGGCCCGTTGAAGGCATGTGTGGAAGCGCAGGCTTTAGCCGCTAAAACCACTTGGGAGTTTATTCAGAACGTGGGTATTAATGTGAATCCGGAAACCGGTGAGAAAACAGCGGTTAACGTTTCGTTCTCATTCATTCAGGGCGGACGCCTGGTTCAGTTGAATATTCCGTTGCTGACTATCGTTCCTATTCCTTATATTGCAATCCGTGAAGTGGACATCAATTTTAAGGCTAATATCAGTGCTTCTTCTTCATCGGCTGCAGAAACAAACGAGTCAGTATCCAAAGATGCGGCCCTGAAGGCTTCGGCCAGTTTGGGATTGGGATGCTTCAAGATGAATGCCAATATGAATGCAAGCTATTCATCGAAAAAGGACTCTAAAGCGACTTCCGATTCTAAGTACAGTGTAGAGTATACTATGGACGTGGCTGTAAAAGCCGGACAGGACAGTATGCCTGCAGGTCTTTCTAAAATCCTGGAATTGCTGGGTAATTCATTGGATGTTTCCGATCCAACCGGTACATTGGAAGTGAACAGCAACTTGCTGCTGATTGAAGATGGCAAAGAGAAAGTACAGCTGATTGCTACCTATAAGGATCCTAACGGTCTGTTGGCTCCTGAAAAACTGACTATTTCCGGAACCGGTGCCAACGCTGCTGACTTTAAGGTAAGTGGTGACAGTAAAATTATCGATTTGCCGGAAGGTAAATATACTGTTAAAGCAGAGGGAAGCAAGAAGGAAGTTATTATCGAAGTGAAGAAAGATACGGCAGCTCCTCAGGAAGGGACACAGGCTTAACATTAATTTAAAAACTTAAGAACTCATAATATGGCTCAGTTAAGTTCAGTAATCGGCTCTATATTGCGTGATATTGTTTCGGCACAGCACGAGGCCAACCTTTATTCATTGTCGCTTGGCGACTCTTACGGGAAAGACGGAAAGGCGAAAGATTTTCAACTGCCTAATGTCATGGTCAGCGATATGGAACTGGATTTAAAATATGGTGTGAAAAGTGCATCGGAAAGTCAGCAACAGTTTAATATCAAATATGATAAGTTCCGTCAATTCCTCAAGGAACTGTGCGAACAGGTTGCGAGGGTAGCTATCAGCAGTGCCGCCACTACAGTGATGACCTCGGATATAGAGAGAAATGAAGGAGAGAAACACTTCTTTGAACGGCTTAAAAAAGAAAACAAACTTCATCAGGAATTCTGCACTTTTCTGAGCCGTAATATGAGAAACTCTTTCCGGAATAACCTCTATGATGCCGTAGACAGCAGCAATGGTTCTGTGAACAACGATGTTGTGATCAGCAGGCTGACGGATGTCGTGCGTAAAAAGTTTCTTTATGATACGGACCTTGATGATCTTTTTGCCGGAGAAGATGGAGAAAAACTTCGTGATACCGCTGAAAAGAACATTATAAAAGCGATGGAAGCTATTGTGAAAAAGCTCTCGGTAGACGCTAACTTCAAAAGTCTTCATTCATTTCCACAGCTGGATGTGGCCATCACGGCTGATGAACTGATGAATATGCCTGAAGAAGCGATACACAGTTTTAAGATCAAGTTCAGTCCTCGCAATTATTCAGTCAGTCAAACGGACGATGATTCGTTACTGGAAGATTTTGTAATGCGATAATCAATCCTAATCAATTGGTACAATATGGATAAAAAGAAAGTTAGGAGCGTTAGTAGTCAGGTAATGGAACTTCAGCAATTAATTGCCGGTCCTTTGATCGCAACAATTGAAGCAGATTCATTATCTTCGCAAAGGTATCTGGATTATTTGATGAAAATAGCATTTGAATCTTATGATCCTGCAACAGGACGGACCGGTAAGATACGTATGCTTACGTTCAACTATCAGAGTCAGGATGCCGGTGGAGGAAGAAAACAAAGTGTGAGTATCCCGATACTTACGCTGGTACCTTTGCCACTGTTACAAGTGCAGGAGGCGGATTTCGATTTTGATATTAAAATCCTGGATGCTTTATCGGAGACAGCAGAAGAGAAATTCTCGCTGGAAGAAGGCAAAAGCGTGAGTGAGCCGCAAAGCGGGGGAGGATTTAAACTCCGGGCTTCGCTGGCTCCCAAACAGGGAGAGGGCAGCAGCACCTCAAATGTGCAGCAGAGCTTGTCGGCGAATATGAAAGTAAAGGTGAAGATGCGTCAGGCGGATGTGCCTGCCGGATTGTCCAACTTACTACATCTGACGGCAAGCAATATGCAAGTAGAAGAGACTGAAACTGAAGAAATAACGGAAGGAGGAAAGAAATGAATAATGTAGCAGAACATGCCCGTGAACAGAAAGCCGGGATGAAGTGTCCGCAATGCGGAACGTTTATTGAAACATCGATTTTTGAGTTGTTGACATCCAATGCTTTGCAATGTCCATCCTGTCACTTGCGTCTGAACATAGACCGTATGAAATCAAAACCGGCTTTTGACGCATTACGGAAAGTGCAGAATGCACAAGAGAATCTGGAGAGAAAGAGCAAATTCAACGGCTAAGTGTACGGACTATGAAATTAACTTTTTTCAAACGGGTGGGGGAGAAGATCCGCCATCCGTTCCGAAAGGAAAATACGGAAACTGTTGTAGTTTCGGAAGCCGTTCCTCAGCCGGAAGTGGATAATGCAGCTGAAATAACGATAAATGAACCTTCTGTTGCGATGTCGGCAGACAAATGTGCGGAACAGGCACGCTATTTTCTGTTGAAAGATAACAAACTGGTCGGTAAGCCTCTCAGTAGTTATCATCCCGAAATACGGATTATCCATGTCGATAGTTTTGTAAATGCCTTTTTGTTTTTCTTGCGTATGTGCGATCAGCGTTTGCTGACTTATCGCCAGACAGGAGAGCACTTGCATTGCACTGCTGTTTTTCCGGACGAAAGCGGGAATTTGTATTTTACTAACAAGGTGACTTGTCGTAACAAGGAAAATACAGTTGCGGTCTTAAAGATTGACTATATGGGTCTTAAACCCAGGATTAGTGAAATAAGATTTGAATTAAACATTAAAAAATAAAAGAGTATGAATCCTATATTAAATAAAATGGGCGCAAACGCCAATGAACAAAAAAAACTCCTGATGGAGTGTGCGGCAATGCTGGAAAAGTACGTGAACAGATTTCCGGCAGAAAAAGGATGTGCTTCATTCTCAGGTGAAGACATGAAATTATGGAAAGAAGTTTATTATCCCAAACTTGTCCAGACGGACATTCTGCCGGACGGAAAATTCTTTAGTGGTACTTCATCGGGAAATAGCGGTATTGGTACAGACGGTTATTTTACCGGTTATGAATTCTTCCAGTTTATATATCGTGCCTATAAGTCGCTTTACGAGCTGGAAAAGGCAGGACAGATGAGATGATAAATAAAAACTAATTGGAATATGAAAACGATTAAATTGGATTATGAAGGCGAAGAAGCTCTCTTGTTGTGTCAGGGGCTGAAACGCAATGGCTATTCAGTGAATGAAAGCCGGATTTTCACACAGGAAATGAAAGAATCGGTTGTTGATTTTCAACAGAAAAGCCAACTGGATGCTGATGGGATCGTGGGATACCGTACTTGGGAATCCCTGTTTTTTACAGGACGTCCCACTACTGAACGTTTGACAGAAGAAGATTTCGTTCTTGTCGCCCGATTGCTCGATGTGGAAGTGGCTGCTTTAAAAGCCGTACAGCAAGTGGAGACAGGCGGAAAAGGAGGATTCTTTTCTCCCGGTAAGCCCGCTATCCTTTTCGAAGGTCATATTTTCTGGAATCAGTTGAAAAAGCGGAATATCAATCCTGAATCGCATGTGAAAGGGAATGAAAACATTCTTTATCCCAAATGGGAGAAAGGACATTATAAAGGCGGTATGGGTGAATACGATCGTTTGGAACAAGCCCGCCAAATCAATCATGAAGCAGCGGATGCTTCTGCCAGTTGGGGGATGTTCCAGATTATGGGTTTTAACTATGCGGCCTGCGGAGAGAAGAGTGTCGACAGTTTTGTAAAAGCTATGTGTGCGAGTGAATGCAGCCAGTTAATATTGTCTGCCCGATTTATCAAACAATCCGGAATGCTTCCCGCTTTGCAAGCCAAAGACTGGGCAGAGTTTGCCAGACGTTACAATGGTCCTGCTTATAAGGAGAATCGTTATGATGAAAAATTAGCAAAAGCTTACCAGAAATTTTTGTAGGCCAATTACAGACCTGAAGCGTCTCAATGAAATTTGAATTTAAAAAGAACTATGGATTAAAAAGAGCGGTGAGCAAGCTGTGAAGCTTGTTCACCGTTCATCGTTATTATCTTTATTTCTCAGAAAAATATTTCAGGAATTGGGTACGTTCAAACATATTGATACCTTCTACATCTTTGGCGTTCAATTTACCTTTGAATTGCGAGATGTGTTTGAAGCCTTTTCTTTCCATCCATGCACCCAAAAAACGGTTCATTTCTCCTATAAACAAGTTGGTGTTCTGATAAATGGCACTGCATACCTCTATGGCAGATGCTCCGGCTAAAATGGCTTTTACGATTGCGTCCGGTTTATGAATACCTCCCGAAGCGGCATAATCTATTTTAGTAACCAATGATGAAGAAATGCCTATCCAACGCAGGGTTGCCGAAAGGTCGGACGCGTTGCTGAACACGTCTCCTGAAGTATGCTCCATCTTCTCTACATCAATATCCGGTTGGTAGAAACGGTTGAAGAGAACAACTGCCGCTGCACCGTTGGCATATAGTTGATCGATCAGGGCTACCGGATTCGTAAAGTTACTGCCCAACTTCATAATAACCGGAATACGAATCGTTTTCTTTATATGGCTTAAGATATCGATGTGACGCTGTTCAAATGAACCATATTTATATTGGACGTCCGATTGCAAAGCAAGAATGTTGATTTCCAGCGCATCTGCACCGGCTTCTTCTATTTGCTTGGCAAAGTCTATCCATTCTGAGTCAGTATAGCAGTTTATACTTGCAATGACGGGAATGGTGCAGGCCTTTTTGCTTTCTTTAATCAGTTCCAGATATTCAGCCAGTTTGTGATTGCGGATATATTCAGCCAGATAGTCACTTCCTTCCGGATAATAAGACGGGTTTCTCAAGCGGTCAGCTTCCAGCATAATTTGCTCTTCGAACAGTGATTTCAGGACAATAGCTCCTGCACCGGCTGCTTCCAGCTTAGCGTTTTTAGCAGCGCTGTTAGTGAGTCCCGAACTACTGATGATAACAGGATTTTTTAAAGTCAATCCCGCAAAGGTTGTTTTTAAGTCGGCCATGGTAATTATTGTTAATGGTTTTTCAATGAATTTTCTGTTTCATTGTTTCAATTATTAATAAACTCTTTCCCCGAAAATTTTACTTCCTACTCTTACCAGCGTGCTGCCTTCTGCAATGGCGAGGTGATAATCGTGGGACATCCCCATTGAGAGTTCGCAAAAAGTCGGTTCGTCAGCAAAATATTGTTTTTTCACTTCGTGGAAGAAACAATTTAAAGAACGGAATTCCCGTTCGATTTGTTCTTTCGAATCTGTGTTGGTAGCCATTCCCATCAGTCCGCATATCTGTATGTTTGCCAGTGCTTTCCATTCGTCGGCATTCAACATCTCCTTGCATTCGTCAAAACTGAAACCAAATTTGGTTTCTTCCTGGGCAATATGTATTTGCAGCAAACAGCGAATGACTCTTCCTGCTTTGATAGCTTGTTTATTTACTTCCGCTAACAACTTGTACGAGTCGATTCCATGAATCATGGACACATACGGAGCCATATATTTGATTTTGTTTGTCTGCAAGTGCCCGATAAAATGCCACTCAATGTCCTTGGGCAGGCTTTCATACTTGCCTGTCATCTCCTGCACTTTGCTTTCTCCGAAAATTCTTTGTCCTGCACGATAAGCTTCTTCAATAGCTTCGTTCGGGTGGAATTTCGAAACCGCAACCAGTCGAACGCCGGATGGCAATTCGGCCAGGACCTGCTTTAAGTTATCAGTAACATTCATTTTGTATTGGTTTTGAGTTTTATTCACCACAGAGGACACAGAGAACACAGAGAATATCTTTCTCTTAAACATCTTAATAAACAAGAGATTAAAACTCTGTGTCCTCCGTGTACTCTGTGGTGAATCGTATTCATTTCTGATCGAATATTATACTTCCGGTTTATCATTAGGCTCAGAACTATACGGATATACATCCATAATTGCTGTTTCAGCAACAGAACCGATCTGATAATCAGCCATTGTACCTTTCATGCCTTCATCCAGCTTCTTTACAGCATCGCGCAGATCGGCGGCCTGCACCAAAACTTGAGTCGATGTTTTCTTTTCGGCACCGCTTTTTTCGTCCAGTGTGATAAAAATCAGTTTACACTTAAACCAGCGGTCAGCAGCCTCTTCTTCGCTGGGGAAAAGTTCACTATAGTTGGCTCGTTTGATATCCGATACGGTAAATTCTCCTGTAATGAACGGGGTCATCTCCTCAATAATGCGTGCTTCTGCTTCTGTAAAGCTGAGTGCATCCACGAGATAAGGTTCAGTAACTTTCTTGTTCATTCCGTTTTCCATCAATTTCTCGTAACGGATCTTACACTCAAACCAAGTATGCATTGACATATTCTCTTTTGATTTTTAAGTAGTTAATATATGATTTACTATATAGATCTGCTTGTTTGCTAATCTATTCTACCACAAAGATAGTTCAAAATCTCTCTTTATGCTGTGATAAAGATAAGAATTTATTGCCAGTTTATTGTAATTTATCACCTCGCAGCCCGGAATAGGGGCTTATTGAGGGATTTTTAGTTGATGAATTCGTAAGTTGATACTTGGTATACAATTTCATACAACATATCAAGGAGTAATGCTGGTTTAAACTTTTTTTCCATGTGACAGGAATAAGATATTATCCTTCTTGTTACTTCAATTTTTCCCAATAAGGCTTGAGTTGATCTTGAAGATAACTTGTCACTTCAGAAAAAGTAAGTTGAGTTGATGCCTTAAGTCTTTTTATAAACGCATTCCATCTGATGTTCAAATTGAGGCTCTCTGCAAATGCAGAACTGAGGACAACGTGATTCTCTATATAATCCTTTCTGGTAGCTTTAGATAGGTTTGAATAACTTCTGCCATCACATCAATGCCTACTTTGTTGCGATACTTAATCGCATCACAAACAGAACGTTCCAAATCGAAAATAGGTAATACGATTTGTTCTATATTAATGGTGTATAAAGGACATATCCCTAGGTGAGAATAATATCGTAACAATTAACATTGTTAACCCCTTTTCCGGCCATTTTTATTTTTAAATGCAAATAACAAGTCTTTTGCATTTAAAACACTTGTTATTTGCATCCAAAGAATAAACTTTAACTTTGTGTTAAAACAAAGCTTTTACTGACAGATGTTTTGAATTTTTAATGGTTTGTATTTCAGTTTATTAAGTTTGATTTTTACTTCTTTGCCTCACTGAAGGTCTCTGCAGGCTGGAACCGATATACTTGCTTTTTTGTCAACTATACACGGGGGATTTGCACTATCCGTTTATTTCCTTTTTGCCTTATTTAGCGCCGCTATCAGATATCTTCCTTTAGCCCCTATATCGCTCCAGCAAGTGTTGGCAATCAGCCGCCACACCGTCGTTCCCTTTCTTCCATAGTCCGACAGTCTGAGAATGGCATTTACCTCGCTTACCTCGTTGATCCCCAATCTTTGGAGCGTATCCGTCAGTCCCGGATAATTGTGCGTCATCGTATTGAAAGCGTATCCCGGTATCGGGAGAGAAGCAGAATCCTCCATCCTTTCTTCCTCCTTCCCCTTGGGGGGAGCTGAGGGGGGTAATTCTTTATTTTCCTTTGCTCTACTTTTCTTTACTTTACTTTGTCCGGAATTGCATGCATTTTTTGTGTTAACGGCTACATCGTGTACTACATTTCCCGGGCTAACGGCTACATCTCCTGTGCCGACAGCTACTTTTCCTTCTTTAAGCGGCTTGGGTCGTTCAATTTCCTGTTGTGTGGATGCATTGTCCGGTTTGCCGCTTTCCTTTTCCGGTTTCACCATCAGATAGGGGAGTTCCGACAGCTCTCTTTTCCTTCGCTTTGTAGCTTCCAGCCATACCTTTTGTATGCTTTCCGAAGTCAGTATTCCGTTTTCCTGATAACTGTTTTCGTCCAGTATTCCTTTGATGAACAGAATTTTGATGATCCCCTTCACCTCTTCTGCTTGCACCTCTCTCCCTGCCTTGTTTGCGAAAATCAGGCACTGTTCTTTATCCCACCGTATGTAGTATCCCTCCTTGTAAATCTTGCACATCAGTTTCAGCACAATTGCCGACCCTTTTATTCCGTATTTTGCCTCTATCACTTCCATTGCGTTCTCTTCCATGAAGTTTACGCCCACCGGGAAATAGTTGATCCCGTCATATGCTATTGCCATATTGTTTTTTAGATTAGTTGTTTGTACTTTCAATAAGATATTTACCACAAATTACACCGGATTCCCAAAGACGTTTTCTCCTGATTCCTCAAAATAGAAATAATTCATTTGTGAAAATCTGTGTAATCTGTGGTGGCGCCCTATACGATCGGTCTCCACTCCATGAAGTTCTCCACCTGGAATGTTGTCCATCGCTGTTCGTCTACATTCCAGTAGACTACTGCGCCTTCTATTTTTGTGGGATCATACTTCTTGTGGAATTCCGCTTCATAGTAGATCAGTGTCGCTTTCACCAGCTTGAAATCTCCGTTCTGCTTCTGATAAGCAATAACTGCGTGCCCGTATTGCAAGTGGTCTATTAATTCTTCCAGGCGTTCCGCCATCCATTCGGCACACTGCTCGGTATATCCTTTCTCAAAGACAATCCGTCTCTTCCATCTCAGTTTCATGGCTTCACTTTGTGATACCGGTCTTTTTTTCCGTTTCATACGTATATTTTTTAAGTTGATAAAATGTTATCGCCACGAAGATAGGGGGCGTTTCATGTAAGACGGATTATGATAATTCATTGTGCGTATTTTTGTGGATGGCGGGTTTGTGCTGTCTATCCTTTTCCACTTCTTCCCAAATGTTGCTGATATAGACTAATATTGAACTGATGGATAATGGTTTAAATACTCCGTTTTTAATATTTCCGATTAGTCTTTTTTTATTGATGTAGCGTGCGAGTGAAGCCTGACATGTATTGATATTTTGTATGTTCGCATCCTCTATGTAGGATTCTATCAACGCTTTGATAAGTTCTCCTTTATGCGAAATTATTCCACGTATCGGTATTCCTTTCTTTCTGCCTCTTGTTTCTTTAACTGATTCTGTAATAGTTGATTGCGTTTCGATAATAGCGTTTTTTTACACTTTTGTCTACGGCTTGAAATAATCCTTTTTCTTTGTCCATAATTTCTTTTATTTTGTTAATAACTAAATGTTGTTAATTTGTTGCAAAGGTAGAAAGGAATCTATCGGTAGGCAAATAAAAGCGGAATTAAAGAAAAAATGAACGCTTTTGATAGATTAAATATTTGATATATAGTATTGTATTAGATGAAAAAGCGAGTGTTTCAATAGACGTTCGTTTATTTGAACGCAAAGATAAGGGGTATTTTCATAATAGCAAAATGTTTAATAAAAAAAATGATTTCCCTCTTTCGCTTATCACATTAATGGGCTAATATATAGTTGTTTATGAATTAATAAAAAACTATTTATTATCTGTCTGATTTTGTTTATCTCCTGTTTTTGATTTGTTTACAAAAAAGGTGTTTCAAAAGACGAACGTTTAAAAACACGTTTTTTTAGTGTAATTCGTTCGTTTATAGTTTCTTACCAGATAGGTAATGAGTAACTGCAAGAAACCGTGGCAAGAGAGTACAAAGCTTGCCGTATATTACATAAAGTACTCGCAAGTGATTGAATTTCAAGTATGTGCAAGAAGTTCAAAGCCCCGGGAGAATGTCCTTTTCTGAAATAATCGAATAATGGAAGTGGAGAAAGAGACCGAAATATGGTTCGCTATGCGTGCCACCTACCGTCGTGAGACTGACGCTATGCGGTTGCTTGCGAAAGAGAACTTGGGCTGTTTTGTTCCCATGCAATACAAGATAAGTATAAAGAAAGGAAAAAAAGTCCGTGTCTTGGTTCCTATCGTTCACAATCTGATTTTTATTCACGCTTATCCTTCCGAAGTGAAGCGCGTCAAGTCTATGGTTGCTTATTTGCAATATATCACCGATACCCGTAGCGGCAAGAAGATAATTATCCCCGACAATGAAATGCAGCGCTTCATCGCTGTAGCCGGCACCTACAGTGACCATCTTCTATACTTTCAACCCGATGAACTCAACCTGTCCAAAGGCACCAAAGTCCGTATTACGGGTGGTGACTTCGAGGGTCAGGAAGGTGTTTTCCTGAAAGTGAAAGGCGCCCGGGATCGTCGCGTGGTCATTGCTATACAAGGTGTCATAGCAGTTGCCATGGCCACCATTCATCCTGATCTTATAGAAGTAATCAAATAATTCATAATTCAAATTTATTATGACTCTTTCCGAAGAAGTAGCTTCCCTTCAGCGTGCCGCGCACGACCTGATGTATTTGGGCATGGACGGGAGTCCCATTTACAGCGATGACTTGTCCCGCCGTAACAATGAAGTTTACCGCTTGACCACAACATTGTATAATTCCGGTATCAAAGGTTCTACGGTTGAAGAGCAGGCCTCTGTCTGTCTCGCTCTCCTGATGGGTTACAACGCATCGTTCATCGACCACGGAGAAAAGCGCGAACATATCCAGGAAATATTAGATCGTTGCTGGGATATCCTCGATACTCTTCCCGCTTCGCTATTGAAGCTCCGCCTGCTTACCGCCTGCTATGGTGAGGTATTCGACGAGCCTTTGGCTGAAGAAGCCCGTGCAATTATCGCTTCTTGGGATTCGGTGTCACTTACTACTGAACAGCAAGAGGCTATTAACGAGTTTCAGACTGTGGTGGATAATCCTTATCCGTGGGAGTATGTTGAAGAGTAAAGATTACTATTAAACCTGATTTTTTTCATGCGCGAATTTAATGAACTAAAAATTGCCGTAGCCGGAACCGGTTATGTAGGGATGAGTATTGCCACTTTGCTGGCACAGCATCACGAAGTGGTAGCAGTCGATGTACTGCCTGAGAAAGTAGAGAAAATCAATCAGAAGATTTCTCCCATTCAAGATGATTACATCGAGCAATATATGGCCGAGAAACCGTTGCGTCTCTCAGCTACTCTTGATGGAACCGCAGCATACTCCAAGGCCGACTTTGTAGTTATTGCTGCCCCTACCAACTACGATTCGGTAAAGAACTATTTCGATACTCACCACATTGAGGATGTCATCGACCTTGTGCTCAGTGTCAATCCCGATGCCGTAATGGTCATCAAGTCCACCATACCTGTAGGCTACTGTCGCAGTCTATACGTTAAGTATGCACAGCGAGGAGCCAAGCAGCTTAACTTGCTTTTCTCTCCCGAGTTTCTTCGAGAGAGCAAGGCACTTTACGATAATCTCTATCCCAGCCGCATCATTGTGGGGGTTCCCAAAATGATGAATGGTAATCAGTTTGATGCAGAAAACGAAGCTATCCGGACTATCTCTAATCTACCGATGCTTGAGCAAGCTGCTAAAACCTTTGCTGCCTTATTACAAGAAGGCGCTATAAAAGCGGATATTCCAACTCTCTTTATGGGTATTAAGGAGGCTGAAGCTGTGAAACTTTTTGCTAACACATATTTGGCGCTACGTGTCAGTTATTTTAATGAACTCGATACTTATGCCGAAGTAAAAGGATTGGATGCACAATCCATTATAGAAGGTGTAGGGCTCGACCCGCGCATTGGTACTCACTATAACAATCCCAGCTTCGGTTACGGTGGCTACTGCCTGCCCAAAGATACTAAGCAGTTGCTTGCCAACTATGCCGATATACCCCAGAACATGATGACTGCTATTGTGGAGAGTAACCGTACCCGCAAAGATTTTATCGCCGATCAGGTGTTGCGGAAAGCCGGTTACTACACTGCTTCCAGTCAATGGGATGCCAAGAAAGAACAAGATGTCGTTGTTGGTGTCTTCCGCCTTACCATGAAATCCAACTCTGATAACTTTCGTCAGTCATCTATACAAGGTATTATGAAGCGCATCAAGGCCAAAGGTGCCCAGATTATCATCTACGAGCCTGCGCTCGAAGATGGTACTTCTTTCTTTGGTAGTACGGTAGTAAACGATCTAGCCAAGTTCAAACAGATGAGCGATGCCGTTATTGCTAATCGTTACGATGCTTGTTTGGATGATGTGGCAGATAAAGTATTCACTCGCGATATTTTTTGCAGAGACTAGTAAACGTTTAATTTTCACATCTTCCTGTTCAGATTAGTTGTCATAGTCATAGCTTTGCATAGCTATCAAAATAACGATAGTATATAGTAGTGGAGATTTAGAAAAGCGTATGCCAATAGTTAAAAATCTCTTTAAGTTTTAATTATGAAAGGTATTGTCTTGGCCGGTGGTTCGGGCACTCGCTTATATCCGATCACCAAAGGAGTCAGTAAGCAGTTGCTTCCGATATTTGATAAGCCGATGATCTATTATCCTATCTCTGTACTCATGTTGGCGGGGATTCGTGAAATATTGATTATCTCCACTCCATACGATTTACCCGGCTTTCAACGTTTGCTGGGTGATGGCTCTGACTTTGGAGTACGTTTTGAGTACGCCGAACAACCTTTTCCCGACGGTTTGGCACAGGCATTTATCATTGGTGAGAAGTTTATAGGCGGTGATTCTGTATGTCTGGTTCTTGGCGATAATATCTTTTATGGTAGCTTTTTTACTAAGATGTTGAAGGAGGCTGTAGTATCCGCAGAATTACAAAATAAGGCTACGGTTTTTGGCTATTGGGTTGAAGATCCGGAACGCTATGGGGTAGCTGAATTTGATAGGGATGGGAATGTCCTCAGCCTTGAGGAGAAACCTGATACTCCT
>NZ_JASCQK010000005.1:0-14652 GCF_040798045.1 Bacteroides sp. NGMCC 1.200775
CGGGGGCAAAGAATATCCCAAGCGGCAAATAACAAAGGACTTCCGGAAAAAAGCAGAGCATTTTCAAACAAACAAGCGGGGATATGAAAATGCTTTTTAAGGGGAAAACTGACAAGAAACAGAAAGTATAATTCTGAATACGAGGGAATTATGGAAGTTTTTCAAGCGATGGCAGAGGGTGGAAGATGGAAGATGAAGGTGGAAGATAAACGGGCTGAAAACGCGATCTTCCACCAGGGTAAATAAATGATAATCAGATAAAAAGATTGAAAAAGGTGGAAGATGGAAGATAGAAATACATTTCACGGATGAGAGGACAGAAAAGGCACTGTCCACGATTTTGTGTAAATAGAGAGGACTCTCCATAGAGAGCAGCGCCCCTATTTACAATTACCTATACCCTCACTTTTCTTTTGCAACTAACAGTAGTCATCCTTTTAAATACTTATTGATACATCTACGGTCCCAGTTAATTCCCTGTTTTACAACTTTAGCCGGAACACCCGCAATAATTACATTGGGTTCATTAAATACCCTCGTTACGATACTCCCCCAACCAATAATACTATTATCAGAGACTTTCACATTTTTACAAACCTTCACATCTTTTCCGATCCATACATGCTTACCTATTACGATACTCTTAGCAAAATTTATCGGCTCACCCTCTAAATTCGTTATCGTATGTGCGTCGGTACACCATATATCAACGCCCCAGCTCAACTGACTATCGTCTCCAATACTGATGCACGAATCATCTTCTTGCAAATATAACGTAACGCCATTAATTACTACACGATTTCCAATATCTACCCGACAATTATTAGCCATTCTTGAAACACCGGCTCCCAGTCCCGGAAGTTGCCCAATGATAAGCTTCAATCCCGTCATACCCAATATGGTAGAATAGCGTAAAATAATCGTCCCTATATTTACTATATTATTATCTCCTTTTACAACCAGAAGAAATCCATCACTTAGCAACAATTCTTCCGCACTATCTTCAGAATCGCAATACATTGAAATGTGATTGTTATTCCCAATGATCGTTATGTTAGCTTGATTTATAATCCGATTAAACCGTTCGTTCTGAGAAGCCATACAGTCAATCCGATTATGTGGGAAAATCAATGTAATTTCATTATTTTGACCATTAACATGTTCCATATCATTCTAAATCCTATAGTTTACATTCGTAGCAATACAGCTTTTACTCCTTTCTGCCAAATGTACGAGAAGGAATAGCTTCACATTCATTAGCCTACTCCTGATCTTCTTCATTTTAAGTAAATTAACGATTACAACAATAAACCGAAAGCAAATGATCCTCTCAAAGCAAATATCAGAGGAAAACAAGTATGGCAGGAAAGACAGGCACGATGAAAAGACTAATGCTTTTTGCTCAAAAAAGCTATCGGGAGAATCTAATTTATAATGCATTGTAAATCCGATGAGGTACATATAGGACAAGCCTTAAAAACGAAAAACTTCCTCACTTCTAAAATATGCGCATATGTTTTTATACTTTTGCATTTAATAATTCAACTAAAAAAATCATATGCAGCCCGGATCTTTAGCAACTTTCATCCTATTACTGTTTATCACAACCTCTTGCCGGAATAAGGAAACGCAGTTCTATCCCGTACCTATGGACTCCATAAATCTTGTAGCCCCAGAAAAGCCACAACCGATTGCAGCCAAAAGTCAAACAGCTCTTTATCTGGATTCAATCGGACTGGTAAATATCTCCGAACTCGACTCTACATTCATAATCAACCTGATGTATGCCACCCCGGATAATTTCACCGGTCAACTTCTTTATGGTGATTTGAAAGAGGCATATCTCCATCCGGACGCAGCTAAAGCCCTTTTGCAGGCACACCTGTTACTCAAAGCAGAGCATCCTGGCTATCGCCTGGTGATTTATGATGCAGCACGTCCGATGTCCGTTCAGAAAAAGATGTGGGATGTTGTAAAAGGAACCTCTAAATATTTCTATGTATCTAATCCGGCACGAGGAGGAGGACTGCATAATTATGGCCTGGCAGTAGACATCGGCATAGTAGACTCTCTCGGGCACCCACTTTCTATGGGAACCGAAGTTGATTATATGGGTGCAACATCGCATATCACAAACGAAGCAGAACTCGTGAAAAAGGGAAAAATAACACAACAAGAACGCGAAAACCGAATTCTACTAAGAAGAGTCATGAAAGGTGCAGGATTCCGTGCACTCCCCAGCGAATGGTGGCACTTTAACCTGTGCAACCGAGACGAAGCAAAACAAAAGTATAAACTTATAAACTAAAATAAGATATGTACCTTTCTCCGGAAACAGTCCTGTTTATCCGGGAGCATCGCAATGACGATATACGCTCCCTCGCATTACAGGCAAAGAAATATCCCCAGGTTGACATGTCCTCTGCTATCGTCCAGATAGCCGGATGGCAAGCCGCCGCTTCAAAAATACCAAGTTGGCATGCTACGGAAAACCTTCTTTATCCACGTCATTTATCATTGGAGCAATGTTCATCGGAAATCACCGCACTCTACAAAGCCTCACTGGCGCAGGGAGAAACGCTGGTCGATCTTACGGGCGGATTCGGTATTGATTGTGCTTTTCTCGCAGCCCGGTTCAAAACAGTCACCTACATCGAACGCCAAAAAGAACTTTGCGAGATTGCCGCTCACAATTTTCCACTATTGGGATTAAAGCAGATCCGGGTACAAAATGCCGATGGAGTAGAGTACTTGCAAACAATGTCGCCCACAGACTGTATCTTCCTGGACCCGACACGCCGCAATGAACATGGCGGAAAAACAGTAGCCATATCCGACTGTGAACCTAATGCAGCCGCACTGGAGGAATTATTGCTTGAAAAAGGGCAACAGGTTATAATCAAACTTTCCCCAATGCTCGACCTTTCTCTGGCTATACGGGACATGAAGCATGTTTCTGAGGTCCACATTATCTCCGTCAACAACGAATGTAAGGAACTGTTGTTAATGTTGCGGTCTGAAAAGACCTCTCCGATGATCCTGCCTACCCTATCGCAGCCTATCGTCTGCATCAACTTTGCAAACCGAAAAATACAGCGTTTCGTCTTTACGCGCGAAGCAGAGCAGAGCACCGATTGCTCTTACACCCATAAAATAGGTACTTACTTGTATGAACCCAACGCCTCTATTCTCAAAGCCGGTGCTTTCCGCAACATCGCTTCTGCGTTTCATTTAAGCAAGCTCCATCCCAACAGCCATCTCTACACCTCGGATGAACGGATAGAAGAATTTCCAGGCCGAATCTTCCGGGTGACCGGCTACTCAGGCCTCAACAAAAAAGAACTGAAGAATCTCTTAAATGAAGTGGATAAAGCCAACCTCACTGTCCGCAACTTCCCACAATCTGTGGCAGAACTACGAAAACGGCTAAAAATAGCTGACGGAGGTGATATCTATCTGTTTGCTACTACCCTGAACGATGAAAGAAAAATCATCATCCGATGTGAGAAAGCATAAAATGAAGAGAGGCAACGTCGTCCCGACGCTGCCTCTTTCTCTCAATCAATTTATAGAAACTGTTTGTCCCAACGAATAAATCTCGTCTGACTGCCCATAAGGCTTTTCTTTCAACATCCCCTGAACTTTAACCACAATCCTGTATTTCGATTCAGGTTCTTTCAGTGTATATTCCCACGAAGTAGGCTCACCTTCCAAAGAAATCTGATGCTCTAACACCGCCCCCTTGTAAACCTGAACATAAACGGATAAAGGACGTTCCACCTCTTCCGGAATCGCTGTAGGCAATTTCCATTCAATCAAAGCTTCATTATCAGGTGATAGTGACGATTTCAAATCGGTCACCGGGGGCAAAGAAACCCCATCCTTGAAATCAATGATATCGCGATCCTGACAACCTGTGACAGCAAGTATACAAAGCATCACAGAGAAAAAATATAGTATTCTTTTCATAATCGTCTGTTTTTTATTAGTAACCCGGATTCTGTATATAATTTCCTTTCGCCCAGTTCATCTGTTGCTGAGGAATAGGCTTATATTCATCTCTTCCTGCAACAAAGACAGCATTATTCATCCACGAGAAGCGAGTTTTTTCTTTCTTGAAATAAGCATTCATCGTAGGTTCCAGAATTCCCCATCTTTGCAGATCGAAGAAACGTCTTCCCTCACATGCCATTTCAAGACGATTCTCAAACATCAGTGCTTTCCATGCATACTCTTTGGTCCATGCAGCCTCGTCAGTATATAAACTAACTTTATAATTCATATAAGGAGTACCGTCTGCCATCAATAGACGGATTCTACTGTTATTGGCACGTTCGCGTAGCTTATTGATGATAGGACGAGCTTCTTTATGGCGATCCAACTGAATCAGAATTTCAGCTTTCCACAATAAAACTTCAGCATAACGTATTTGTTTCACGTTCATTGAGTTGCGGTTTACAATGATACAATCGCAACCGGCAGGTACCAATTCCTTAACAGATTTCAGATAACCATAATCACCGGGGCTTCTGGAAGCCTTCTCTTCATACAACAAGTCCGGATTATATTTATAAGGATATCCCGGAATGGCTGCTGTATGACTCAGACGAGGATCGAAAGTATTTTCACTGAAATACTCTTTGAATCTTCCTTTCAGTTCCGCATCATTAAACGTATCGAACAAAGGCAAACCGTCTTTATCAGTTCTGAAAGCATTTGCCATATTAAAGCTCATCTTATGGAAGTCACAACATGGGAAATAAGGTTCCCAGGAAGGAGCATTCAATTCTGCACCGTTGTTTGTATTTCCTCCACTTGATGTTCCGTCATTGATAGAATACTGGATTTCCCAAATTGCTTCTTTGGTAGCATTATCATATTCCGGCAAGAAATTTTCGGCAAAGTCTTCACATAAACCTACATTTCCACCTTCCTGATCGGTGATCTGGTTAATATAAACCAGAGCGCGTTCCAGAATCGCCTTATCTACCTCAACCACCTGATGTCTTTCATCTTGCTTGTATGCCATGAACAACAACGCTTTGGCAGCCATAGCCCGTGCGGCATTCTTATTGATACGGCCTATCTCTTCCTGCTTTTCAGGCAACAGTCTGACAGCTTCTTCCAGATCGGCCACAATGTGTTCCCACAAATATGTATCATCAGTACCATTAGGACGGTTCGAGATATTGGTCACATCTTCCACCGTTCTGCCATTCTCTTCATCTACCCAAGGAATATATCTCCACAGCGTCTTCATAAAGAAATAGGTAGCTCCGCGCAGGAATTTCACTTCACCGGTACGTACGCCCTTCAACGGATAGTTTTCATCGGTAACTTTAGACAGAGCATAGAGTGCCAGATTGTATCTGGATATCGCTACATATCCCTTGAACCAAGGTCCGTCATTATTGCCTACATTAGCGGTCACAGAAGAGAAAACTTCCATATCGTGCCAGGCAGACTGGTCACTTACACCCGATCCGCCTTTGTAAGCATCGTCTGACCGGATGGAACCATGCATCCACCATGCATGAGCTTCCGACCAGGGCAGATAAGGGATCAGCGAATAGCACGGAGTCACAAAATCATCAATATGTTCAGGCTTTCCTAATAATAAATCATCAGCCAGCACCCCTTTAGGGTTAATATTCAATTGGTCGGCACAGCTCGTCACCAACAAGGAAAGCAAAAGGGCAGATGACAGAAATAAACTATAAAAGGTTTTCATACTATTTCTATTTAAAAGGTTATATTAACTCCAACTGTAGCGGTAAATGGAATGACATAGCCAAAGTCACGGATTTCAGGATCGGGACCCGAGAAGCGGTTGCTATCCCACCATTTCTTGATAGTGAATACATTGTTAGCCGAAACATAGGCACGCAAGCGGCTGATCATGGCTTTCTTCACCAAACTTTCCGGGAAAGTGTATCCCAATTCCACTGTTCTCAGTTTCAGGTACGAACCATCTTTGAGGAAATACGTAGATGTACGCTTTTCATCATTGGTGTTACGGGTAGACAGAGCCGGAATGTTAGAATCCGGATTCTGGGGAGACCAGGCATTAAATACGCCTTTCAGGTGATTGGTATTATTCACATTCTGAATGTTCCAGAAGTCACTGTATTCAATCCATGAATCCCAAACATCTCCGCCATGTACACCCTGGAAGAAGAGAGCCAAGTCTACATTCTTATATGAAGCCTGAAGGTTCAAACCATAAGTAAAGTCCGGATCGCTGACACCAATCCACGTACGGTCATAATCCTGAGTAATGCGTCCGTCGCCATCAAGGTCCTTGTAACGGATACGTCCCAAACCTTTTCCAGCCTGTTGCGGTGAGTTGTCCACCTCTTCCTGAGTTTTGAAGATTCCGTCTGCCACATATCCGTAGACAGAGTTACGAGGACGTCCGATAATATCGTCCAACATACCGTTTCCACCATATACACTTCTCACGTTGTCCGGCAATTCGGTAATCTTATTCTTGAAGGTAGCAAGGTTTCCCGTAATGCTGTAACTAAATCCGGACGGAAGGTTATTCCGGTATGTCAACAAGATTTCAACTCCTCGGTTTTCCATGCTCGGACCATTCACATAAGTATCTCCACCTTCACCAAACGCACCGATATAAGGGGGTAAATAAAGCATATCGGTTGTTTTCTTATAAAAATAGTCGATAGTTCCGACCAGGCTCTGATTGAAGAAACCGAAATCGATACCGTAATTGGTCTGTGTCACCGTTTCCCATTTCAGTGTCGAATTACCGGTGAGATATTTGCGGAAACCAGACTGTAAAGAACCGCTTTCCTGTCCGTTCATAGCATAAGAAGTTCCGTTATAATCGGCTACATAGCTGCTTTGCAAGTATCCACTCGGGATAGCCGAGTTACCGTTACGCCCCCAACTGAATCTCAATTTCAGATCCGAAAGAAAATCTACATTCTCAAGGAACGGTTCGTTCTTGATTCTCCATCCCAGCGAAAATGCTGGGAAAACTGCCCAACGGTTATCAGCACCGAACTTGGAAGAACCGTCATAACGTAACGTTGCCGATGCCAGATATTTGGAAGCATACGAATAGTTAAACTTACCGAAGTATGACAACAGAGCATAAGCATCACCCGAACCGGTAGCCTCTGTAATCTTGTCGCCGGTAGCCGAACTCAAAAAAGCATAGTCTCTGTCTTCCAGGGTCAAACCGTCTTTCCGCGCATAGAATGCTTCGCTTTCAGCTTTCGTGAATTCCATTCCGACTACAGCTCCTATCGAGTGTTTTCCGAATTGCCCGTTATAGTTGATCTGGTTGGTCCATTGGTATTCAAGGAAATGGGTCTGATCATTGCGGACATAATTAAATTTTTCATCACGGCCCGAACCATCTGCTTCACCCCATTTTTTATCGACTGCCCGATAGTATGAACCGCGATAGTCTACACCGAACGATGTTCTCAGGTTCAAACCTTTGATAATCATCAAATCGGCATACGTATTACCAATTACCTTCAGGAACTTATTGACATTGTCTTTCCCCAGGATAAGGTCTTTCACCGGATTACGATAATCGTCCATACCCACGTCGAGAGAGGCACCACCCCAACCACCGGTTTCGGTATATACAGGAATGATAGGGGGTTCATTCGCTGCAAGCTGAGTATGATTGGCTTCGCGATAGTTCATGTAGTTCAACTCCAGATTCTCACCTACTTTCAGACGACCATTCAATAAATCGTATTCCGAATTCAAGCGGGCCGAATATTTCTTCCAGAAGGTTTCAATCTGGATACCTTCCGTATTTTCATAACCCAGGTTGAAGAAAGTACGTGATTTTTCAGTACCACTCGATACTGAGATCTGATGATTCTGCGATACTCCGGTACGGGATATTTCGTCGATCCAGTTAGTATCGGCCGAGCGCATAGTCTTGGCTGTATTCAGCCATTCCACCGGTTTCACGGAGTTAAGCACCGGATAACCGTTACCGTCATAACTCCAGTCGTAATCGAAGAAACGAACACTTTGTTTGATCTCACCCAGTTTGTCATCGTTGGCATACGCCTGCCAGATGGCACGTCCATATTCTTCAGTATTCAGTAAGTCGGGTTTATTAACCCACTTGGAAAACTGTACACGACCTTCGTAGCTGATTTTCGATTCACCCTTTTTACCCTTCTTCGTTTCGATAATGATCACACCACCGGCAGCTCTCGAACCATAAATACTGGCCGAAGCAGCATCCTTCAACACCTGAATAGATTCAATGTTCGCCGGGTTGATGTCCCTCAAGTTATAATCGCCTGCCAATCCGTCGAGTACGATCAGCGGGTTGGGTTGTGCATTCAATGACGTAAGTCCGCGAATCTGTATCGAAGCATTTCCACCGGGGCTACCATCGGCAGTAATAAATACACCCGGCAATTTTCCCTGCAAAGACTTCAGTGCGTTAGTCGAAGGATTCTGAGCCAAATCCGAGGTATTAGCAATGGCAACCGAACCGGTCAGATCGGCTTTGCGCTGCGTCATATATCCGGTCTGGATAACCACCTCGCCCAACATCGTGGCATCATCGGCCATTACCACGTCGATCTTGCTTAATCCCTTCACAGCTTTCTCCTGTGTAGCCTTTCCAATAAATGAGAATACCAGAATATCTTTATCCGAATTCACATCAACCGAATACTCACCATTCAGATTCGTAATCGTACCTTTCGAAGTGCCCTTTACCGACACGTTTACTCCGATCAGCGGGTCACCTGTTTCCTTTTCGGTCACCGTACCCGTAATGACTTTCACCTGGTTGATATCCAGATTGCCTGCGTATGCCATCATTGTCCCCGAGAACAAGACAACCACCCAGACCAAAAGCCTTCTCAACACTTCTTGCAGCCAGTCACTTCCGGAGGCCACAAGGCAAGGTCTTTCATGTTTCATATTCACCAATTAGATTTAATTAAAAATTTAAATAATACTATCATATGTTTTTCAGTTTGCCGAAGCTTCGACAGCAGGCAGCAGCTGCCGGCGGGCTCCTTCAATACCTGAAGTTCCAAATACCTGTGCCTCCGGATCACCATACCAGTAAATGGTAGTGGCATAATCAACCTCACCCCGTTTCCATCCCAGCATTTCAATATCGAACTTAAAGCTCTTATTGAAAGGGATGCCATCCAGATGGCGGGTGCGATAGAAAGCATTATAACCGTGAGAGCTTTCCAAATCGGCTCTCGGAGCTCCTCCGAATGGAGTATAGAAAGGCACTACCGGTGCCCAAGAGCTATTATAGTAGTCTTCCGTACCTGTGCCGAAATGTGAAGGGAAAGTATCATCGTCTACCCAAATCTTCTCGTCACCTTCGCCATACCACAACGGAGCATGATTGTACAGTGAAAGTAAATCACCTTTATAGACGCCCTTTCCTTTTAGTGTAGCGAAGTTCCATTCTACACACTGATCGGCCTCTTCGGGTTTATCATGGATGTAGATACCGTTCTCCTGCCTCCATGAAGCATAGAAATACAATGACCGGTCTTTATTCCACTTCAACGGGGCCACGTTTACCTCCAGTTCAGTATCAACCGGCTGGGAAGAAAGGTTCAGTACTTTCAAGACTCCCGATTTGCGGTAAGGCATCAACCAGCGACTGGAGATGTTCCCTTTCCCGTCGGACGTCAGATACCAACTATCCACTTTGGGAGCACCCATGCCACCTCCGGAGAAATCACTCAAGGGCACCCATACGGTCTGTTTCCCGTCGAATGTGGCACTGAACACCAATTCCCGCATCAATTGCGCATATTGCTCCGGATTATCAACACGGATATTGAACTTCACTTCATACACCGCATTTTCACCTGTCGGCAGCGGAATGGTCAGTGAATCGGAAGAAAGAAGGTTCTTATTCTCCCGGATCATTTCACCTTTACGTCCGGCCATCGGATGGAGAAGACGATCGTCTACTTCAGCTATTTTCTGTGCTGCTCTCTCTACCACTTCTTTAGAGAAAGTCTCCACCTGTGTACCCTCCGGATATTTACGGAAGTTGATGTGGTAATATTTTGGAGTAGGATTCACTCCCGGTTCGTCTTCGAACGTCACTTTACATCCACGGGCATACGGGATAGGCAGGAACAGGGTATTTCCTCCCTTACCTTCGGGCGTATAGCTGGTGTGTGCCTGCAACATTCCTCTTCCCAATCCGGGCACATTGATCCGCATCAGGTCATAGGCGGGAATAATCCAGCCCGGCTGGTCGGAACCATCGAAATAAAACCTCCATGTACCGCGTTTGTCAATAGTAGTAATCCAGATGCGGGTGATAGCCCCCGGTCCGACTTCGTCGAACATTACTTTCTCGATACGGCCTGCTATCGTATCTACCCGCTTGATTCCAAACCCATCGCTGTTGGCAAACCAACCGGCAGAATCGGGTGATACCGATGCACGGTCATAACTACTTTCCTGACGACAAGTATAAGAGGGAACCGGATATAGCGCCTGCTCCTCCACCGATACCATTTCGTCCAACAGCGTTTCCAGTGTTACCGGCTTATCCGACACTTGAGAGCCGCATCCCCACGAACAAAACAAGAGTCCTGCGCAAACGGACAACCATACATTTCTTTTACTTTGTTTCATACTTATATCTAATTTTGTGTTTATTATATTTTCGAGAAAGCATGTTCTTCTTTTGCGGTCTTTTCAGCTTCTTTATCCACTCCCAATTCTTTTTCTATTGCCTCCAACGACTTTCCTTTAGTCTCGGGCACACAAAATAAAATGAATGCGAATGCAGCAATGCTGAAAACAGCAAAGATTCCGAATGCGACCGATCCGCCCAGGTTATTCAGTATCCAAGGAAAAAACTGAACGGTAAGGAACGTACATAACCAACTTACTCCGGTAGAGAGTGACATGGCCGTTCCACGGATACGGGAAGGATAGATTTCGGAAGTTACCACCCACATCAGCGGTGCCAGCGAAGCTGCAAAGAACCCGATGTAACACAGCACGGCTATCAATGCGCCGATACCATTGGCAGCAGGTACAACAAAGGTATAGACCAAATAAAGCAACGAAAGACTCATTCCCAAGCTTCCGGCGAGAAGCAGGATTTTGCGTCCCACTTTATCGACCAGCCATACAGCAATCAGGGTAAACAACAGATTCACCACGCCCACCAGGATGGATTGCACAAGGGCAATATCCCCGGCAACACCTGTCATCTCAAAAATAGAAGGAGCGTAATTAATAATGACGTTAATACCCGTAATTTGCTGTAAGGCGGCCAGTATAGAACCTATGAAAACCACTTTAGCCAAGTTACCCTTAAACAATTCTGTTACCTTTATCCTATCTCTACCTTCTTGTGTGTTTGTGTCGGACACGGTCATCTCACCGGCTTCCAGGTTCAGTTTACTGGCCACCTGTCTGGCTCTGCCTGCTTTTCCGCGGGCCGAAAGCCATCGCGGACTCTCGGGCAATATAACCAACAGTAGCAGGTAGGCTACACTAAAGAAGAACGGGAATCCCAGCATCAGGCGCCAGTTCCGCTCGTAGTCCAGCAATATATAATCTACAATATAAGCAATCAGAATTCCTATCACAATGGCCAGTTGATTGTAAGAGACCAGTGTTCCCCTCAACCGGGCAGGAGAAATCTCGGATATATAGATAGGTGCTACGGCAGAAATCACGCCGATCCCCAGCCCACATATCAGGCGAAAAACCAGCAGTGAAACCAGATTGACAGACAATGCGCAACCTAAAGAAGAAACAATAAAAAAGATAGCTGACGAGAACATTACTTTCTGCCTGCCATAACGGTCACTGAAACCTCCTCCCAGCAAAGCACCGCAAAGGCAACCTACGGTCAGAATACTTACCACCAATCCCAAAGCCATATCATCCAACATGAATTGTTCCTGTAAAAAAGGAACGGCTCCGGAAATACCTGCCATATTTAATCCCACAATCAATCCACCAAAGACGGTGATAAAGGTATATAGGAATAAAGGTTTGTTCTCTCTGTTCATTTTGATTTTAAATTTATAGTAGTTATACGATGTGTGATTGTTGATGCAAGGTTAGCCAGAATAGTACAGAAGCGATATAACGCAGGAAACAAATAATATAAGAATGGTAACATCCGGCAAAAATACTGCCAGACTATCAATCCGGTTACCCACTGATGTAACGAAAGGATAAAGCTAATAATGAAGCATTTGGAAAAAAATGATTCTTGTAATAAGTGGGTTGTCTTTTATCAAAAGGAAGGTAACGTTTCAAAAGACGTTCGTCTGATGCAACAAAGATAAGTCGCTTTTTTCATCTGTGCAAATCTTTTTACATCGTTTTAATTATCAGTCATTTATCTCTTCTTTTTGTATTCAGCGCACAGAGCAAAGACCGTGTTTCAAAAAACGAACGTCTTTTGAAACACAAGAGCCGTTCTATCTATCTAACTTACACAAACTTACCGCAAAATAAAAGCTGTATTCACAGCCTGCTATAGCCGGCCTGTCCATTCTTAATGGGAAGGCCATGCTGAGTACGATCTATTTTATTCACTTTTAAACATTTGAATTATGAATACAAAGGCAAAACTTCTGTATGTAGGCTTTCGTGCGTTAAGCACATGCTGTGTGTGCGCAGCTTTTTTAATGATAACATCGTGTGGAGACAATGTTGTGAACCCCGACAGCCCCGAACCGGACGGAGGGGATATGATCCCTATTACGGTCAGCCGGGTTGAGGATGGCAGCTATATGGAAAGTCATGTTGATACTCCCGCCACAACCGGGGGAAGAACTCTTGTAGACGAATGGGTACCGGTTAAGGAATCACCCGCCAGCAGGGCCATACCCGCTGCCGTACCTTACGAGGGTCCTTCAGTGGTCCGGATGACACTCCGCGAAGAGCCGCAAGTCACTACCCGTGCCGCTACATTGGGCAACGGCATTTATTTCCGGTTGATCGCTTTCCGTAAGGTGGGCAGCAATTACGTGTTCCAGTCGGCAACGGATTTTACGACGAACGGGGCTTCCGCTCCCACACTCAGGCAAGGAAAGTTACTCACCAGAGCGGGAACTGTCCGTGTGATCGGATACTCGTTCAATAGTACGACAGCGATGGGAACAATCCCTTCATCCTATGCCTATAACGGTACTTCCGTCACTATCCCGAATATGAGTAATGACTTTATGGTTTATGACTCGGGGGACATAGCGAATGTAAATACGTTCAGCCATAACCTGTCGGTTAGTTTCACGCAAAAACTCTGCAAGCTGACGGTTAAGCTCTCCTTGTCGCAGTTTGGAAGCAACACGTTTACCAACTGTACGGGCGTATATGTTTCTCAGGGCGGTAATGCGTCCGCCTGGACGATAGGTCCCTCTACAAATAATGTAAGTGCCAATACCGGAAATACGTCCACATTCAATATAGCCAATAATTCGACTGCCACTGTGCGGTTAGTTCCTTTTTCGGGTTCACGGGCGATCACGGTGCATATCGGTACGCTGACTCTTAGTAATTACTTCAATGCGAATAATCGGAATATCACCTCGAGCCAGAATGTACAGTTGCTACCAGGAAAGAGTTATACCATTACACTGAAGTTTGAATTGGGAGTACAATTGGCGGCAAGTGACATTAACCTGACACAAAACGGATGTACAGCGAGTGATAAAAATAATTTGGCAAAGCTGAGATGGGCTACGGGAAATTTGAAGAGTACCGGAAATACGAATTACGTGTGGACTACTGCAACAGATAGAGGTTATTATTATACGTTTTATAGTACTTATACCGGAAATACAAATACTAATAATACAGATCCTTGCTCTAAATTAAATACTGCATATTATGGTACAGGATGGCGTACTCCAAGTAGGAATACCTTAGCAATGCTATCTCGGTGTACAAACAAAGCATTGATTAATAAAGGCATGTGGTTTATGAATAGTAGTATAGGGCTTTTTTTACCTGCTGCAGGATATCGTAATGACAATAGGGGAGGCAGTGGCACTGAAGCCACAACAGGTCCTGATACTGAAGGATATTATCAAAGTAGAGACGATGCAGGGGGAACTGTTTCGTATTTTATGCTTTTAAGAAATGGAACGGCCGAAATTCAGGCTTACCAAAAGAAAGATGGTAAAACAGTACGTTGTGTAAAAGGAGATTAATGAGTTTTCTGAATATTCTTTAAATAGTAGCAGTCTATTTACAATAGATATTAAACAATAATATTCACTTTAAATAAACCGATTATGGGAACTTAATTCAAAAGCCAGCGTGAGAATAATGTTGTGTTACATATAAGAGAATAGGAATACAAGACAAGTAAATGAGAAGACTTATAAGATGCAAATTTAACTTTTGGGAACGGTGTTTCAAAAGACGTACGTCTGATGCAACAAAGATAAGACGCTTTTTTTATCTGTGCAAATATTTCCACAGTGTTTTAATTATCAGTCATTTATCTGTTCCTCTTATATTTAATGTGAAGAGTAACAATAATGTTTCAAAAGACGTACGTCTTTTGAAACATTATTGTGTGTCCAAGACCGTTATATCTGATTGTAATACACAAACTTACGCATAATAAAAGTGGTATCAAACAGCCTTTCCGGACTTATACGAGGATGT